>JAWKJW010000017.1:0-107488 GCA_041393555.1 Tessaracoccus sp.
GCTGAGCGATGGACTCAATCCGCACACAGCCATGCGCAAGCCTCCGGCGGCGCTGCTGGACGCAAGCCTCACCGCACTCGCGGTCGTCGTATCCCCAAGATGGGCACGCACTCGCTCAAGGCACGCGTCTAAGCAGACCGTGGCATCGATTGACACCGTCGACGGAACCTTGGACGCAAACACCACCGCCTTCTCCGCCACTGACACAACAGCGACCTTGGTGAAGGTACTGCCGAAATCGATCAGTATGACGTGCCCCATGATCCCTCGATCCGATCAGCGTTGATTTGACTAAACATAATGGCGGAGCTATCGTAGCATCAATGTCGACAGAGCTGTCGGTTGCTCGGTAGACAGAAGCGTTTTCGCCGAGGAGGACGAAGATGACTCAAGCGATTGCTTCACCCTCGTCGCACGGTGACGTGCACGATAGGGGTGTCCGGCTTTTAGCCTGCACGCCCTGCCTGACCCCGCGATGGCACAAAGGCTGAGAGGACCTACTGTGAGGGACATTCAACAAAAGAAGAGGTTCGACTACAAGGATCTCCCAGACATGGCCTCGATCGTGGCCGACGCCGCAAAGATCTCCTCCGAGATCACAATCGGCACCACCCTGTTCATGGCTGAACACGGTGTGCAGTCCGAAGGCGAGTACAAGCGCAAGATGGCCGAACAGGGCCACGTCATGAAACACAGCCATATCGGCTGGAACAGCTGGGATCAGACGGCACGCGGCGTCGAGGCGATCTACAACGAGTTGCAGCGCCGCGGCAGCTATATCGATCGATACGGCTACTGCCTCGACTGGGTGATGGGAGTCCCAGCCGACAAACGACATCTCCTCGCTGTCGGCACGGGCCTCACTTTCAACAGCCCTGAAGAATGGGCGCGCGCTGGCCAAGTCGTCCCGGTGCAGCCCCACTTCGGCGACCATATGATCGCCTCCTGCAACTCACTGGAGAATACCCGCTTCGGACTGAGCGCGGGCATCACCACCATCGGCAACATCTCCCACTACTACACCTACGAATATCCGGGCGTGGAGATGGAGCGGGAGCGCGTCATCGACATGCTCAAGGCCATAGCAGTGATGGGCAACTTCCGCGATCAAGGCACCATCATCCATTCCAACCTGGACGATGGCTTTGGGGCCCAGTACCACGACCTGGCAAACCTAGTCGGCTGGGCGAGGATGGAGCGCTATCTCGTCGAGGACCTCCTGGGCGGAGGCCTCAGCCACTGCTTCGGCAACCTCTTCAGCGACCCGATCTGCGGATCATCTTCAACAGGGCGATGTCGGAGATCAATAACACTGACACCCCGGATCCATGATCTACGGCAACACCATCGACTTCGGGGTTCGATTACGATCGCAACTTCGGGGCACTATCCTCATTCACCCTGGCCGACTGCAGGGTTAAACACGCCGAGCGGACACGCCGTCACCGTGATCCCGGTCACTGAGGCCGCACGAGTTCCGTCGGTTAAGGAAATCATCCAAGGTCACATGACCGTCGACATGATGTTCGAGAAAGCGCGGTTCTATGCGCCTTTCATCAACTGGGAAAAAGTTGAAGCAGAAAAGAACATCCTCGTGGCCTGTGGGAAAATCTTCTTCGAGCGAGTTCTCAATGGTCTGGACGATCTCGGCATCGACATCACTCATGCCGGAGAAGTCTTCGGTGCTCTCAAAGCGATCGGCGCCGAGCAGCTGGAAGAGCATTTCGGCGTCGGCCAAGCCGACAAGCAAGCCATGCGCGGCCGTTGGCCCGTTCGTCCCACCAACATCGTGGCGACCATCATGAAGAAGCAGGACGACGTCTGTGCAAAGGTGAAGGTGCCCGTATTGGAAGGCTGTCTCGACGGGCATCGCGTCATCGTGGCGTCCACCGACGTGCACGAGTTCGGCAAGGAGATCGTCAAGAATGTCATGCTCAAGGCCGGCGCGACGATCTTCGACCTGGGTAGCAACGTACCTACGACTGAGATCCTCGAAACGATGATCGAGACGGAGAGCCGGCACATCGTGATCAGCACCTTCAACGGAATCGCACTCAGCTATGCGCAGGAGCTGGTGAAGGGGCTGCGCGAACGAAATCTGTCCGCCACGATCGTCATGGGGGGACTACTGAATGAGAATCTCGAAGGTAGCGAGCTTCCCGTGGATGTCACCAAACAACTGAAGGAGCTCGGGGTTCAGTGCGACAACGTCGCCGAGAACCTCGTGGAGGTACTGCTCGCCTCATAACGGGTAGCGGACACGCCCGGGGTGACGGGACGATCGTCCCGTCATCCCGGGCGTCTGATGACCCCTGATTGCCAAACCACGATGAGACTGCCGCTCCCGCGTCATCGCTGGCCACCCCCTCTTCACACCACGCTCCACCCAGCGCGTCATTAACGGGGGGGGCCGACGAAGGACGGTCACACGACCGTCCCACTCTCCCTGTTGAGACTTGGCCGGCTCGTAACCTTGATAGCATCTCAGGCGCCCGGGCAGTTGTCTTGAGGGTTCAGCGGTGACTGTCAGCAGCTAAGTGGAGGTCTTTTTATGGTCAGCAAGCGCGAACTCGATCCGAGTACGCAGAATGCAGCAAGCCGCGCCTACGAGTACTTGCTTCAGCAGACCGTAACCTTTGGCATTCGTCCAGGGGACCGCGTTAACGAGGTACAAATTGCCGCTGCTTTGAACATGAGCCGGGCACCAGTTCGAGAAGCCCTGAACCGGCTCGTCACCCAGGGCCTGGTCAGGTCGGAAGGCGGAAAAGGCTTCTTCGGACGCAAGCTGAGTGCCACAGAACTCGCAGAGCTCATGGAAGTCAGGTCAGACCTCGAAGTCTCAGCCACACGACGAGTGTGCCAGCATGCCTCCGATGAGCAGCTTGAGGAACTAGCAGCAACGAGCAAAGAGCGCCGCATCGACCCCGAGACGATGACGATTGACGAGATGGTCGCTTTGGACGAGGAGTTTCACCTCGCCATCGCCGCCACTAGCGGCAACGCCGAGCGGGTCAAGGTTTTGGAGAACATCAACCACCGTATCCAGTTCGTCCGCAGAATCACACTGGAGCAAGGCGATCGAAGCAAGGAGGTGATCCGCGAGCACGACGACATCATCGCCGCGATCCAGGCACGAGATACCGAACGCGCCATCGCTCTGACGGAGAAACACCTTCAAGTGAACTCCAGCAACTTCATCGACAACCTCCAAGAGGGTCTCGCCAGAATCTACTCGGACGTATTGGCCTGAGCCAGAAAATCCTTCGCGTTCGCTACGACGATCTGCCCCAGGCGATGCTTCGCCAGGCAGGTGAGTCCCGCGTTTCGCTCGCCTGCGATGACGTTGGGCAACCCTGCCACTTCCGCACCAAGACCGTTGACGCTATCGCTCAATGCGAACGTGTCAGAGAGATCGAGCCACTTCTTCAACGCGCCGATCTCATGTCCCGGCGCGATGGAGACGTTCATGAAGATCTTGCCCGCGCCGAAGCAGCCGAACTCCTGTTCACCGAAGAGAGTGACGTTCTTGGGCAGGCAGGTGACGACGATCTCAACGGTCTCCAAAAGCTCGTTCAGTGGAAGGTAGGTACAGGAGAGCTTCTCCTCAATCTCGGGCTTTCGCGTCCGGCTGTAGTAGTGCAGGTCCGCCTCGAAGAACCGGAGGGTCTCCGACACCAGGGTGCCCAGCGTGCCCATACCGACGACACCGATTTTGACACCGGTGAGTTCCATGGGATCCGACTTCCACATCGGCGCACCTCGCCCTTGGAGGCGCCCAACCAACGCGTGGATGAGGTATTCCTTCACGCCCGTATCGCCGTAGTCTCTGGCTCCCTCCACCACGATGCCGAGGTCATTGGCCCGCAGAATGTCGACGTTGGCACTCTGCGGTGAATAGAGGCTGCAGCACATCCCGATGTAGCGGATGCCAGGGCACGCCTCGAGAACCTCGGCCCCGATCTGGGTGGTGTAGCTCAGGAGCACACAGTCAGCATCACCGATTCGCTCGGCAATGATCGTCGGGTTCTCCGGAATGTCGTCGTGAAACACGGCCTCGTCGGCGAGCTCCTTCAGGCGCTCATCCCACTCCGGGAGCAGCTTCGTCGGCTCGATGGCCACCATCTTCGTGAATTTCATCATCTTCCCTCCTCTGAAATCTCCTGTTTCACGTTGCGGGGCTCTCCTGCGCGACGCAGCCACTGCAGGGGATGGTTCCTGTCGATGACCGTCCGGCCCCGAGGGGCCACCCCGCCGAAGAAGCTGAGGGGCATGGCGGAGTAAACGATGTCGCCGCTGGCAGCCCTGGAACCAGGAAGCCGCCAGCGGCGAGCGTAGGCCTGTCAGAGCCAGCCACAGTACGGTTTGTTTGTGACACTGTTACAGAGGAACCGGATCATGGTGATGAAGTCGAACACCGGTCGCTGGGTCGCAGCCTGGATCGCATAAGCGTACGGCGGCATGTCCGAGCATTCGAGCAAGAAGGCTCCGATTTCGTCCTCCTCGGTCATGATCTCCATGGCTTTACCAACTACCTCGTCCCGTACCCCGTCATTGTCAAAATGGCCACGGTAGGTCATGATGCAGGAGAACTCGGGTTCGTCATAGAGGTCCCGGACGATAAGGCGGTCCGGGTCCGCAACGCCGCACGCATCGAACAACTTGGGCGTGAGTGCTCTACCGTTGGCGGTGAGAACACCGATCTTCTGATTCGGCTTGATCAGCTGGGTAATCCACGGAACCATCACCAGCGGGGAAAGCGCGACCGGGATGTCGACTGCCGCCGAGACCTCCTTCTGGAAGTTGCCGAAGAACCCGCACCCCGAGCTCAAAGCGCGAATTCCTTCCTTCTGCGACAGATACTCAGCCATCTTGATGATGTCGTCGGCAATAGTGGGATCGCCCGCGAAGACACGCTCCTGAGTCAGGTTGGGGATCGTACGAAGAATCACCGGAAAATCATACGTACTGGCATTATTTACGTTACCCGGAGGCATTGGATAGTTAGTGTCATCGATATAGACAATACCGACCGGGAACCCAGCAGTCATCTGCTGGTAGTTCATCTGCACGTTGCCATGCGAGTGACGCGGGTCATACCACCCAAAATTCTTGTACTCCCGTAACTGAGAAAGCGCCATGATATTCACTCCTTCGATAAGTAGTTGAAAGATCTCCCCTATGAGATCTCGTTTTGCCGACCACGACGAACACGGAGGTACACCGCAACGGAGCAACGTCCGCCATTATGCCATCCTTGATCGACGGTTGACCAATACCCTGTGACGGCGAGCCAGGGTAAAGAAGATCCTAGGTGGGCACCCCTAGACACAGGAGACGCCCCCAAGCATCAGTGCTCACCTATATCGGTGCTCATCTACTTCGTGACCGTGCCGTCGGACACTGCCCCGTCTACCGCAGTCTCGTCCACCTTCTCAACGAATGGGAATGCCTTCTTGTTGATGAACTCCTTGTAGATGATCAGGAGGATCAGCGGGATCGCCACCCAACCCGAAATCGGGTAGAGGATGTTCATTAGCCGGTCGAAGGGAAGTAGCGTGCTGACCCCGAACCCGACCACAGCGAGCACCAACGCGAGAATGTTGAACTTCGGCGTCCTGTCGACAGCCAACTTACGAGTCGCCACAAGCAACAGTGACGCTACAGCCGAGTAGATGCATAGGATCAGAATCGGCGCGAAGATTGCCGCCAAGATCGGCGCCACATCTCTAGCGATAGCCAGCATCGGCACCTGCTGCCCGATAATGACATCTAGTTTGACGATCTCCGAGGTCACCAGGACTAGGTTCACAACTAGGACCCCGACCATGCCCAGGATGCCCGAGAACTTAGCTTCCTTGGGCGTCGCGCAAGTCGCGCCATTCATCACGAAGAACACCGCGCCGTACATCAGGCCAAGCATCGCCCACAGGACTGCTGACCAAACCCAACTGCCGGACATCGTGATGAAGCCAGCCTCCTGGATTGCGCGGCTGTTTTCCATGAGTATCGACGGGTCCCTGAAGAGCGGGCCGAGCGCAAGGAGGCCGATAGCTAGGATGAAGACAATTTTTACCGGGCCAATGAGGCCAATGACATTCAGCAACCTCTCCACACCGAGCACCGCCGTGCCGAATGCCAGCAAGGCGATGATGCCAGTACCCACTGGCAGCGACAATCCGTAGTACTCGCTGATCGCTGACCCTCCGCCCGCGAGCATGACGATGAATGTTCCGTAGGTCAGGATCACACTGAACCAGGTGTAAGCCGCACCAAGCGGTTTACCACAGTAGTATTCCATCACATTGTAGGGATTCTTAAACTGCATCTTCTGACCCACACCGTAGAGCACGTACAGATAGAAGGATACAATCGCGGTGTACAAGAAGGCTGTCGCCCAGCCTTTGGCCCACCCATGCGCTGCAGCGTATTGCAGTGCTTCCTGTCCGGTTGCGAAGCCGGAGCCAATCCAGAAGGCGCAGAACGCGCCCGCTAGCATGATCACCATTTTCCAACTAACTCGCTGTTCCATTTTGTTCTTCCTTACCGGGCCTCGTCGCCCTCAAATCAGCTCACGTAGTAGCCGCGATGGCCTCGACCTCAACGAGGGCATCCTTGGGCAGACGTCCCACCTCCACGCAGGAACGCGCGGGCGCGGCCGAACCGGAAAAGAACTCGCTGTAGACCTCATTGAAATCAGCGAAATCGGCCATATCGGCCAGGAAGCAGGTGGTCTTCACCACCGACTGGAGGCTCGCTCCAGCTTCTTCGAGGATCGCGGTGAGATTCTCCAACGACTGCCTCGTTTGGGTTTTGATGTCATCGCCCGCGAAGACCATGGACTGCGGATCCAGTGGAAGTTGCCCGGACGTGAAAACCAGCTTCAGTTCGGGGATTGCCATAGCCTGCGAATACGGACCTATGGCCGCTGGTGCAACTGAGGTATTGATAACTGACATTTTGGCTCGCTCCTTCGGTAGCCAAGTACGTGTGAAGGCAGGGCGTCTATGCCCAGGAGGCACGCGCGGGTCGCCGTCGACCCTGAGGCGGTGCCAGTGCCTTGAGAGGACCGGTTGGGGCGATCTCGGGAATACTGCCCCAACCGGCCGGACCTATTCAGCCACGTGCCTTGATGATCTCGATGATCTCAGCGCCGCGGGTGCTTCCGATGCCCTCGTAGAACGAGATGACACCTTGCTTGTACATGCCGCTCTTGGCCTCCTCGATCGCCTTCGGCAGTGCGTCACGGAAGGTCTCGAAGCACTTGATGTCGGGATGCGAGTAATTCAAGCGGATGTACTCGGTGGCGCCGAGGTCGCCAAGACCATCGCCAGGGGTGACAGCGATCTTGTGCTTGATCAAGCCCACCGTGATCTCCTGCGCGGTCACACCGGTGCCACCCACGTCGATCATCATGCAGAAGCCGTAACTCGGCCGCACCGGGATGGTGACCCCATCAGTCTGAGCAACTGTCTCCTCGATATGGGCCAGGTTCCGCTGGATGATCGCAACGCTCTCATCGACATAGTCGTGATCCTTCATGGCCGCCAAGGCCGCGAACTGGCCCGGGTAGTTGATGTGGATCTTGGTGATCTCCATCTTGGTCAGGAAAGCACCACGGAGCAGCGCCGGATGGCCGGCGAGGAAGCCGACGCGCAGCCCCGGCATACCAAAGCCCTTGGAGGTGCCGCTGGTCGAGACCACGTGATCCATCGGCGTCTCGTCGGAATGCAGCGATGCCATCGGGATCTGCTGGACGGACTTGTCGGTGTGGTGGGTGTTGTGGGTGATGTTGTTGAACACCATGACCCCGTTGCGGCGGGCGATGTCCGCGATGGCCAGCAGCTCTTCCTTGGTCTGCACGGTGCCGAAGGGGTTCACCGGGTCGCACACGACGATGAGCTTGGTCTTGTCGGTGATCGCGGCCTCCACCTCGGCGGGCTTCAGGCGGTAGTCGTTCTCGGCGGTCAGCGGAATGCGCACGACCTTCGCACCGCTTGACTCGGCGGCCGGCACGAAGTGGAAATAGCCGGGATTGGTGACGATGATCTCGTCGCCCGGGTTCAGGAAGGTGAGGTAGACGTAGCCGATGCCACCCTGGGCACCCTCGACCCCCATCACCTCGAAGTCGGGGCCGAGCTCGCGGTGGAACTTGTGCTCCGCGACGTAGGCCTTCATCTCCTTGGTGCAGTCCGGCGGGTAGGTCGCGACGTTGGTCTTGTTCGACGCATCCTTCAGCACCTGGATGGCCTTCTCGGGCGGGCCAATGTGGTTGGCCATGTAGCCCATGTCGTAGTACCCCTCACCGATGGCGTTGTATACGCCATCCGGAGCCACGTCCTCGATATCCAGGCCAAGAATTTTGACGCCGGCCTTGAAAGTGAAGTAATTGCCCATCCCCTGCGGGTGATGCAGAAGGGTCTTCGCTCGGTCCGAAAGGAACCGATCCTGCATCTCTTCGGGACTCATTTGCACCATTGTGACGCTCCTCGCTGTCTGCGTACCACACTGTCTATCGTGTGTTCGACACCTCTGTCGACAATTACGACTGTACTTAAGACGACAGCGATAGTCAAACTGAAAAATGGATCCGCAGGGGCTGAAGACAGCGCGGTGCCCCTGCGGATCCACATCCGAGTCCCCAAGAAACAGGGCTACCAGCCGCGCTCCGCGAGTCGGTGTGGAGCAGGGAGATCCGACACATTGATGCCAACCATGGCGTCGCCTAGACCACGGGACACCTCCGCAATCACCGCGGGATCGTTGTAGTTCGCTGTAGCCCGCACGATCGCCGCAGCCCTAGCCGCAGGATCACCGGACTTGAAGATGCCCGAACCGACGAACACACCCTCGGCACCGAGCTGCATCATCAATGCCGCATCAGCAGGGGTCGCAACACCACCAGCAACGAACAACGGCACTGGCAGCTTCCCCGTGCGAGCAACTTCACCCACGAGTTCGTACGGGGCCTGCAACTCCTTGGCCGCCACGTAGAGCTCATCCCTCGGAAGACCTCGCAACAGAGCAATTTCCCCGCGAATCTTGCGAAGGTGCTTCATCGCCTCGGACACATCGCCCGTACCAGCCTCCCCCTTAGACCGGATCATCGCGGCACCTTCGTTGATACGACGTAGCGCTTCGCCAAGCCCGGTCGCACCACACACGAACGGTACGGAGAACTCCCATTTATCAATGTGATTCACATAGTCCGCAGGCGAGAGCACCTCCGACTCATCCACGAAGTCCACACCGACTTCCTGGAGCACCTGGGCCTCCACGAAGTGTCCTATTCGCGCTTTCGCCATCACCGGAAGCGCCACAGAGGCGATGATCTCGTCGATAAGCTCCGGGTCACTCATGCGAGCCACTCCACCCTGAGCCCGGATGTCCGCGGGAACTCGCTCCAGCGCCATAACAGCCCTTGCTCCGGCTGCCTCTGCGATCCGCGCCTGTTCGACGGTGACGACGTCCATGATCACGCCACCATTGAACGACTCGGCGATCCCGCGCCTCGCACGGGCCCCGCCTTGTTCCATTCCGTTCGCCATTGCTCGCTTCCCTTTCTCGATGCTCTTGACCAGACGTCGCCTCGACGATCGCGGGCTCACCCCGCCACCAACAACGACATCGTTGCTCGACCTTACTGTCGACGGCACTGTCGACATTTAATCCGAGTGAGTTTGCGCCTGCCAAATCGCATTTGGGGCGGGGGCTCTCAGATGGCAGAGAGCCCCTTTGCGAGGGTCACCAGCCCCCCGGCCAGCGCCACGAGGTAGACCAGGGTTCGAGCCCTGGACTCCGACAATCGACCCACCAGCAATGAGCCGAACCCGATCCCGGCGAGCACGGCCAGGACGCTGACCCCCCACGCTGTCGCCGCCAAGCCGGGCAGGCCCCGCGCCGCAAGCGTCGCCCCGCAGACCACGACGAAATACACCTGCACGGTGGCAACGAAGGACTTGTGATCCCAAGCTGCCGAGACCCGGTAGAGCGCGAGCGGTGCCCCGGACAGAGACGCCGTGGCATTCATGAAGCCTGACATCGCGCCCACCGCGCTCGCACCGGCCCGCCCCTTGAAGACGCGGCACCGAGGGGCGATCGCGGTGATCGACAAGGCGACCACCACCAACAACCCCACCAGCACCTCGAGCGTCGGCACCGAGAGCCGCCGGGCCACCAGCACGCCCGGGATGATTCCAACCAGCGCCGGGATCGTCAGCCACCAGAGCACGCCCCAGTCCACGTCGCGCCATACATGCACGAGCATGAACACCGACATGAGGACGCCGAAGATCTGCAAGACCGCGACGGCATCGTGCGGCCCCACAGCGATGACGAGCAGTGGACTCGAGACCAGACTGAACCCCATACCCGTCAGCCGATGCGTGGACGCCCCCAGGAAGACCGCGAAGGCGAACAGCACCAGGCTCTGGCCGTCCATCCTCCACTCACCCCGAGATGCGTGGTGCGGCATTTCGGGCCGGAATCTCCGACGCCGGACGCAGGGTGAGGCCCGTGAGCATCGACAGGAGGCAGGCGGCCGCGATGTAGCCCGCGATGGCCCATGAACCCGAGGTGTTGGTCGCCAGCATGATCAGCAGCACGGGTGTCGGAGCAGAGCCGAGAATCGTGCCCAACGTGTAACCCGATGCCATCCCGGTGTAGCGCACGTTGCCAGGGAAGGTCTCGGAGAAGACGGTTGGAATCAGGGCGAGGTTCACGCCCTGCGGAATGAAGAACACCACGAAACCAAGCAGCATCATTCCCCGGGTCCCGTACTCGATCAGGTGAAAGAACAGGAAGGATGCCGGAATGAACAAGGCAAAGCTCGATGCCAACAGCAGCCGACGGTTGATCTTGTCCGACAGCCACCCAAAGAACACGATCGAGACAGCGAGGAACTCGAATCCGATCATCATCGTCGAGAGGATCAGGCTCTCGTTCACCCCGACGAAGGTCTCCAGGTAGGTGATGACGAAAGTATTCGACGCATAGAACGCCACACCGCACCCAAAGTAGGTGAACGCGACCAACAGGATCCTCTTCCAGTGGAACCGGAACGCTTCCTTGCTCGGGTTCTCAACCACCTCCGCGCTCTCCTTGAGTTCGGAGAACTCGGGACTCTCGGTGACCCCCATGCGGATGTAGAACCCAACGCCCACGAGGATGACGCTCACCAGGAACGGGATCCTCCACCCCCAAGTCATCAGGAATCCGTCGTCAGCCAGTGACACGAGGAAGAAGATGCCGTTCGCCAGGAACAAGCCAACGGGGATCCCGACGTTCATCAGTGCACCGAAGAACCCCTTCCTCTCCGGCTTGGCATGCTCGACGCTCATCAAGACAGTACCACTGAATTCTCCCCCGAGGGACAGCCCCTGAAACACGCGTAGCACGATCAGCAGAACCGGAGCAAGGATGCCAACCTGCTGATAAGTGGGCAAGATGCCGATCCCGAAGGTCGCAACCCCCATGGTGATCAGTGTGATCACGAGGATGTTCTTTCTGCCGAACTTGTCCCCGAGATAACCACACACGACGGCACCTATAGGCCGAACGATGAAAGCTACCGAGAAAGTCGACAACGCCAGCATGGTGCCAACCAGTGGATCCTCAGATGGGAAGAAGAGCCTCCCGAACACCAACGCGGACGCGATTCCGAAGCAGAAGAACTCATACCACTCCAGGGTCGTGCCCAGCAGACCTGAGAAGAGCGCCCTCCTCGCCTTCGCCGCTTCATGTCCGTTCGAAACAGAGGCAACCATGTCCCTTATCCCTTCCTTGTGCACCCTCGCCAGCCACACCACCTCGTGCAGCGACTTCCACCATACACAGTCGTCGACATCTCTGTCGACATACATGTCGCCATAGGGACGCGCGGCGGAACGCCGTGCCTCCTCGCGGTTTCGGCGGTAGAATTGTCAGTGCTCTCTTCTAAGGTCCAGTCATCCGGAAGGGATGCCAGAAATGCTTAGCACTGAGACATACGAGTACCTCGATAGTGATAGTTGCGCGCCCGGCAGCTACCTGATCACGACGGCCAATGGCAGCATCTACCGTGTCGATGTATCGGAAGCCGGCACCACCACGATGCAGCGCAGCCACGACGCGGCACCCGACGGTCATCGCAGCGACACGAAGCCCATTCCGGTGCTCGGATGGGTCGCCTTCCGCGACAACCGCGGTGCTCTCTTCTATTTCTACGGCGACGACGCACCTCGACACCAGGATGTCGACGACTACATCTGCTCGGTTCGCCACACCTCAGCCGTCACGGCCATCGAGCGCATCGACTCGCTCTCCTGACCTTCCGCGGCGAGACCGCCACGGGCACAGCAGAGACCTTCATCCGCGTCGGCACAACCGGGATACCGGATCGATATCCCCGAGCCCTTGACTTTCTGCTGGTCGATTCATTACCCTCAATTCTGGAACTCGAAGTTGAGAGAGGAGGTCCCGAAATGATTCAAGTCATGGATATCACTGCGGTTGATACCACCGTGCGCGGCGGGACCGTCTCCTTTGAGGCCGTCAATCGCACCATCGCGAACCTTTGATCCCTTTCACGGGATAACTCCGCCCTTCTCCGGGCACCCCCTTGTGAATCCTTTGGGCTGATCGGCTCCTGCGCACGCATGTCCGTGAGCAGAGCCGCTCTTCCCCACCGGTCTCCCCTGTCCTCACGAACTCGTATCGGCCCATATCTGGCCGATGACAAGGCACGACACCGGGGATACCGATGCATCTTCAGCACATCACACAGCGAAAGCCGCATCATGCCTACCCTCATCGCTCCCCAGCGAACCACCATCGACGAATCGTCGCTGCCTCCTGGGCGCGTGCCACGCACCTCACTGATCGATCGAATCACCCTGCGCGTAGCGCTCTGGCTACTCATGCGCAGCACCCGAGTGCAGACACCGTCCTATCGCACCGAGAGCCAACGCATCCTGCACGAACAGGAACGTGAATCCCGCGAAAGCGAATGGCAGCTTCGCCACCTTCGCCTCCCCCTTAACTAGCCTCACCAGAAATCGAAAAGAGAAATGGACAATATTGAGTTCCGCGCGCTCGCCATCCCGGCGAGCATCCATTCCACCGACGCCGAAGACTTCATGACGATGGTTGATATCCGCAACGCCATCTACCGCGAGATCAACGGCAACGACGACGAGACCATGACGGCAGCGGAGTTACTGCCGTACTTGCAGCCCGACCCCGATGAGATCCACCTCGTCTGGCTCATCGTTGCCGACGGACAGCCCGTCGGTCGCCTGGGGATCGACATCCCCCTTGAGGACGGTTCCCGCACCGCGTACTGGATCATCGAGATCTTGCGTTCCCATTGGAGCCTCGGAATCGGCACGGCCGCTCTGCGGATCGTCGAGCAGACGGCTCGGGAGCACGGTCGCAGCCTCGTCCAATCGTGGGCGCAGCATGGGGAACCGTCAGCACAGGAGGATGAGACGGCATCCGACCGTCTCGTCTCTCCCACAGGCTTCGGCACGATCCCTCGTGACCACATCGCCAGGTTCTACCTCCGGCACGGCTACACGCTCGGCCAGATCGAACGCAAAAGCGCTCTGGCCCTGAACGGCTCACTGTCGTTGGTGGAGCAGCTACTGGCCACGGCACAACCTGTTGGATACTCACTGGTGCGCTGGATGGTACCCACGCCGCCGGAGCACAGGGACGGGTACGCCTGGATGAAGAGCAGGATGTCCACCGATGTTCCTGCCGGCAGCATGGAGTTCGACGAGGAGACCTGGGACGCCGAGCGCGTCACCCGCAGCGACCATCGTTGGCTCGACGGCGGGCATACCGTACTGGTGACCGCCGCCCGACACGACGCCACCGGTGACCTGGTGGCGTTCACGGAGCTGGCGATCGGCGAGGACGTCACAGGGCCGACGAACCAGATCGACACCCTGGTGGTGAACGAGCATCGCGGTCACCGACTCGGCCAGTGGATCAAGTGCGCCAACCTGCTCGCATGGCAGGAGATCGCCCCACGGTCACAGAAGGTGCTCACCTACAACGCCGAGGAGAACCGGCACATGCTGAACGTCAACGAGGCGATGGGCTTCCAGCCCGTGGCCTACATCGGCGCCTGGAAGAAGGTCCTCGACATCTAGCCACGACCCGAAATAGAACGAGTAGGGGTTTCCACTGTCCGCACTGGAAACCCCTACTTCGGCTGTTCCTCCGGAGAACCCGGCGAGAGGACTGCCCCGAAGGCCTGGTCGGCCCAACACTCCGCGAGGGCATCGTCGGTGGCGACGTGAGCGGAACCTGCGAGACGGCGGTTGATCGCCCCGCGGCCCGCCAGATGCAAAGTATCCGGGTGTGGCTCAGTGGGACGCGTCCCGACGAGTACCACCTGGTCAAGAACCTTCGCGGGGCCAAGGATGCCTGGCAGCGCGTGCGTGTCCCCCACGTGCAGCTCTTCGACGAACAAGGGGCCTGTCTCATCCTCGATCCGCATGCCGATCTGCCCGACGCCGCTGCCTTCTCCCGTGCGGCCCAGCACCAGCGTCTCCCTGATGCAGGCCACGGCCCCGGGCGCCAACGACACCACGGTCGATCTCTGCACTACCGCCCCAGCCGCCACCACGAAGGGCTGGCCCAGCCAGACCAGGGCCGCGCCCTTCGCGACGTCGATGTCCGTCCTATAAGAGGATCCTGCACCCGGCCCCTAGTACGCGACGGTGCCTGAGACCTCGATCACGCGCAGCTTCGTGCCGGCTCCGACCGAGATCCGCAGCTCGATGCGATCGCCGTCGAGAAGCAAGGCCATGGTCGGCACCAGAACCACATGTACCTCACGATCCCGCCGCCACACCACACGCACATCGAATGGCGCGACCAGGTCCTCACCACCAGGCCTTCGCGCAGGCCCTGGCGTGGTGACGCGAACCCGCCCGCGCTGCCATTCGGTGCGAAGCGTCAAGCACCTGACCTCCCCCATGCGGTCAGACATCACCCGTGGGAATGGGCGGGCTCCCCGTGCGAGTGAACATGTCCCCGCGCATCATGGGTATGCGGGACCGCGCCGCCCTCATGGACATGCTCCTCACCGTGAGCATGACTATGTCCTTCTGCGTCTTCGGCATGGAAGTGAGGTGCCATGGGGCCGGGGTCGCGGGGCGTGTGCTGTCCGGCACGGAAGGTTCCCAGCATCCTGACCACCCAGTTCGCCAGCATGGCGACGGAATCCTGATCGTGGCGAGAGAGCGCGACCACGCTGCGGCCTTCGCGCGCTTCCAGGGCGTCGGCCACCATCTGCTCCACGTCGACCCCGACGTAAGGACCGAGGTCGGTCTTGTTGATCACCAGCAGATCGGCGCGGGCGATACCGGGCCTGCCCTTGCGGGCGACATCGCCGCCGCCGGCCACGTCGAGCACGAAGATCTGCGCGTCCACCAAGGCCGGTGAGAAGGTCGCGGTGAGGTTGTCGCCGCCAGATTCCACCAGCACGAGATCCAGCGGCGCGTACTCCTGCTCCAGGTCCTCCACCACCATCAGGTTGGCGGTGACGTCGTCGCGGATCGCGGTATGCGGGCAGGCACCGGTTTCGACCGCGCGGATCCGCTCCGGATCCAAAACCCCGGCCGAACGGAGGAAGCGCGCATCCTCGTCGGTGTAGATGTCGTTGGTGACGACGGCCACACTCATCCATGTAGCCAACTCGGCGCACAGCGTTGCGATCAGACTCGACTTCCCGGTCCCCACGGGTCCGGCCACGCCAAGCCGCAACGTTCGTCTCCTGGGCACGTCAAGATCCGATGCCTCGGGCCATGTGAATTCAGGCATTGAACAGCCTCGCTTTCATTTCCGTGTGGGCTTCGGCCCACTGATCGATCTGGGGCGCCCCGGCGGCGGGCATGTCGCCGGGTTCGACGAGGGAAGCCACCTGGCGCGCCATGGCATCCACCTGAGGAAAGCGGGCCAGCGTCCAGCCGGTGGCATCCGCAGGGTCGAGCGGTTCGAGCTTCAGGCACGCCGCGACGACCGTCTGCACGTCGTCATAGCCGATCAGCCGAGCCGTTTGTTCAGGCGCCAGGCCGACGAGGCCGGCCAGCACCCCGATCACGATCGGCCGCGGCGGCGTCGGCAAAGCGGCGCCGGAGCCTGCGATCGTCCGCGCGGCCTCCCGCATGGCCGCGGTCGCGGTGTACCCCCAGAGACGCTCGACGAGACGCAGGTAGCCGCGGCCGAGGCGTTGCTCCACCTGCCGAAGCGCCGGGCTCGGGGTCCGCGCCTCCCACTCGCGCCAGATCCGCACGATCCACGCCGGCTGCGTGGCGGCGCGCGCCACCAACACCGCCGCACCCGCAGCAATCGGCACGACGGTGACCAGCCGGGCAGAAAGATAGTCGGGCACCTCGTCGAGCGTCAGCCCCGCCCGCAGCGCCGGCTCCAAGCCTCCCGACTGCGTATGCCCACCCGAGGGCAGCCTCGCGTCGGCGAGCAGCATCAGGAGCAGCTCGACGGAGAACGTCCGCGAGGGATCAGGCGCGATATCGGGGGTCATCATGGTCACATCAGGGTGTAGAGCTGGGCCAGGGGCAGGCGTTCGGCGGGAGCGGGCTGCACGGTCTCGCCATCGATATCGATGCGGAAGGTCTCCGGGTCGATATCGATGCGTGGGAGCACGTCGTTCAGCTTCATCTGGGCCTTGCCGACGTCCCGGGTATCCCCCACAGCCATCAACTGCCGGCGAAGACCCAGCCAGTCGGCCAACCCATCCTCGAGGGCAGCCGGCGAGACGAAACTCACGCTCACATCAGCCCCGGCGCTATATCCCAGGGCGGGGCGCTGCAGGACCGGCTGCGGCGTGGGGATGGAGGCGTTCGGATCGCCGAGGGCACCGTGGACGAGAGCGCCGCCCTTGATCACCACGTCGGGCCGCACACCGAAGAACTTGGGCTGCCACAGCGTCAGGTCCGCCAGCTTTCCTGGCTCGACGGAACCAAGCTGGGTGTCGAGGCCGTGCGCGATGGCGGGGTTGATCGTGTACTTGGCGACGTAGCGTCGCGCCCGGAAGTTATCCGCGGGCGTGGCCGAATCCAGGTCACCGCGGCGATGCTTCATGACGTGCGCCACCTGCCAGGTGCGGGTGATGACCTCCCCGATGCGTCCCATCGCCTGCGCATCGGACGAGGTGATGGAGATCGCTCCCATGTCGTGCAGGATGTCCTCGGCGGCGATGGTGGTGCCGCGGATCCGCGATTCGGCGAAGGCCAGATCCTCCGGCACGTTCGGGTTCAGGTGGTGGCACACGATCAGCATGTCGAGGTGTTCGGCGACGGTGTTCACCGTGTGCGGCAGCGTGGGATTGGTCGATCCCGGGATCACGTGGGGGTGCGAGGCGACGGTCAGGATATCGGGCGCGTGCCCGCCACCGGCGCCTTCACAGTGAAAGGCGTGGATGGAACGTCCGCCGATGGCCTCCAGCGTAGAGGCGACGTAACCGGATTCGTTCAGGGAGTCGGAGTGCAGCGCCACCTGGAGACCCCAGCGTTCGGCGGCGGTCAGTGCCGCGTCGATGGCGGCCGGTGTGGAGCCCCAGTCCTCGTGCACCTTGTATCCGCCCGCACCGGCCAAGGCTTGCTCGGCCAGGGCCTCGGCGCTGACGGTGTTGCCCTTGCCGAGCAGCAGCAGGTTGACCGGAAGATGATCCAGCGAGCGGTGCACATGCCTCAGGTGCCAGGGACCGGGCGTCACGGTGGTGGCCTTCGTCCCCTCGGAGGGCCCGGTGCCCCCACCGATGATCGTGGTCAGCCCCGTGGCCAAGGCCTCGGCGATCTGAGACTCCGAGATCAGGTGCACGTGGGTGTCGATGCCGCCCGCCGTCAGGATTCGTCCCTCTCCGCTGATCACATCGGTGCCGGCGCCGATCTCGAGCTGCGGGTGCACGCCGTCGGCGATATCTGGGTTTCCGGAGCGTCCAATGGCGACGATGCGGCCGCCCTTGATGCCGACATCGGCCTTGACGATGCCCCACCAGTCGAGGATCACGGCATTGGTGATGACGGTGTCGAGCGCGCCGCCGGCCGAGGTGGCCATACCCTGAGCCATCGACTCGCGCACCGACTTGCCACCGCCGAAGACCGCCTCCTCTCCCCCGACGGTCAGGTCACGCTCCACCTCGATCCACAGGTCGGTGTCGCCCAAGCGGATCTGGTCTCCTGCGGTGGCTCCGTACAGCGCCGCGTAACGCTCGCGCGAGATCCGTGCCATATCAGACCCCGTCCTCGCCGGGTGTACCGAGGCCCAGCCCGGGCACACGACCACGACCGCCGAACGCGACGATGTCGACCTCACGAGAGGCTCCGGGCTCGAAACGCACGGAGGTGCCGGACGCGATGTCCAGCCGATGGCCCTGGGCGAGGTCGCGGTCGAAGGCGAGCGCGGGATTCACGTCGGGGAGATGGTAGTGCGAGCCCACCTGGATCGGCCGGTCTCCGGTGTTCTCGAAGACCAGCGTGCGGCGCGGTAGTCCCGCGTTGAGCTCGACGAAGCCTTCCCGGACCCGCACGGCCCCCGGGCCGTCAGTGGATGCGTGTGCCATATCGGTGAGACCCTTTCTCGTCAGGCGATCGGCTGATGGATGGTGACGAGCTTGCGCCCATCGGGGAACGTGGCCTCGACCTGGACGTCCGGCAGCATCTCCGCGACGCCTTCCATCACCTGGTCGCTCGTGAGCACCTCGCGCCCGTCGCGCATGAGTTCGGCCACCGTGGCGCCCTCCCGCGCGCGTTCGATCACCCATGTGCTGAGCAGGGCGACGCTCTCGGGATAGTTGAGCAGCACGCCGCGAGACAGCCGGTCGCGCGCCACCATGCCCGCCACCGCGAGCAGCAGTTTCTCTTGTTCGGCCGGCGTGATGTGCATCAGCGAACCTCGCTCGTCATAGCGCCATCGCCGCCCGGACACCGGCCAGAGATTGGGCTCCGCCTTGTCCCCCGTCGACGACACGACCCGAGGCGAGCACCACGTAGCGTTCTGCCTGCCGCACGGCAAAACCGACGTGCTGCTCGACCATCAGCACCGCCATCCCGGCCTCCTCCGACATGGCCCGGATGGCCCGTTGGATCTCGGCGACCACCGACGGCTGGATGCCCTCGGTGGGCTCGTCCAGCACCATCAGCTTCGGCCCCGTGATCAGGGCGCGCGCGATCGCCAGTTGCTGACGCTGACCGCCGGAGAGCAGCCCCGCGCGGCGCGAGAGCAGAGCAGGCAGCGCAGGGAACAGATCGAGCGCATCGTCCATTCGTTTCGCCCCCTGGGTGCCGTACCGATCGGCCACCAGGAGCAGGTTCTCCTTGGTGGTGAGCTGGCCGAAGGACTGCTGGCCCTGGGGCACGTACGCCAGTCCGCGACGCACACGCTGGTTGGTGCGCAGTCGCGTGATGTCGGAACCGTCGAAGGTGATGGTTCCCGAGCGCACCGGGAGCAGGCCCATCACGGCGCGCAGCAAGGTGGTCTTGCCCGCGCCGTTGACGCCGAGTACCGCCACCAGAGCCCCCTCCGGCACATCGAGGCTCACGTCGAAGACGACGGAGACCTTCCCGTAGCCCGTGGTCACCGAATCCAGATGAAGCATCAGTGGGCCTCCACTTCCGTATCGTCGTGCTCGCCGTGCGATCCCAGGTACACCTCGACCACGGCGGGATTCGCCTGCACCTCGGCCACCGTGCCCTCCGTGAGCACCGTCCCCTGATGGAGCACCGTCACCGAATCCGCGAAGGAACGCAGGAACTCCATGTCGTGTTCGACCACCATGACGGTGCGCTGCGCCCCGATTCGTTTCAACAACTCACCCGTGTGCTCCCGCTCGGTGGCGCTCATGCCGGCCACGGGCTCGTCGAGCAACAGCAGGCGGGCGTCCTGCACGAGCAGCATCCCGATCTCCAGCCATTGCTTCTGCCCGTGCGCGAGCACGCCCGCCGGCCGATTGGCGAGATCGGTGCAGCCGATGGTCTCCAGGGCGATGGCCACCTCCTCTGGCACCGAGGTGCGGCGACGCAGGAGGCTGCCTCGTTTGCGGTGCAGGCCGGCGGCGATGTCGAGATTCTGCAGCACGGTCAGCTTCTCGATGACGCTGGCCGTCTGGAAGGTGCGCCCCACGCCGTTGCGCACGATCTTGTGGGGTGGCAGGCCCAGCAGTTCGACGCCGCCGAAGCGCGCCGACCCCGTGGCCTTGGCCACCCCGGTGATGGCGTCGATGATGGTGGTCTTGCCGGCGCCGTTGGGGCCGATGAGGAACCGCAGATCCCCGGAGGTGACCACCAGATCGACGTCGCGAACGGCGACGAAGCCGTCGAATTCGACGCGCAGATTCTTGATCTCCAGGTAGTCCTGACGGAACTCCAGCGGATCGGCCTCGATGGCCTTCTCGAGCGATACCAGGTCGGGTTCGATGGTCATGCGTGGCTCCTCACGTCAGCGAGTTCTTCGTCGCTCTGCACCGAAGGCCCGGGACCCTGCGGCGAGGCGCCACGACTCCGCAGGCGTCTCCAACCCGAGGAGATCCACGGGCCGAGGGAGGCGAGGCCGGCGGGCAGGAAGGCCACGACCAGGATGAACAGGGCGCCTTGGAAGTACGTCCAGAAAGCGGGATAGGTCTCGGAGAGTTGGGTCTCGACGATCCGCAACCCGATGGTGCCGAGCACGGGCCCCAGCAGGGTTGCGCGTCCGCCGAGAACCACGCCCGCCAAGAACAGGATCGACGGCGTCACGCCCACGTTCGCCGGCGAGATGATGCCGACGACGGGCACGAAGAGTGCTCCGCCGATGGCCGCGAACACCGCCGCCAGGGCGTAGGCGAACACCTTGATCTTGGCGGGGTCGTAGCCGAGGAATCGCACGCGGTTCTCCTGGTCGCGCACCGCGATCAGCAACTCGCCCAGGCGAGAGCGCATGACCTGGCGCACGATCAGCACCATGGCGATCAGCACGAACGCGCAGATGAAGAACAGCATCCGCCGGTTCACCGGGTCGACCAGCGAGTATCCGAAGAAGCCCTTGAAGCCGTTGAGTCCGTTGGTGCCTCCTGTGGTCTGCTGCTGGCTGATCAACCAGATCGCGAAGGCGGCCACGAGCGCTTGGGACAGGATGGCGAAGTAGGCTCCTCGCACCTGCCGCACGAACAGCGCCCACCCCAGCACGATCGCCACGAGGGCGGGAACAACCAGGATCGCCAGCAGGGTGATCACCGGGCTGCGGAACGGCTCCCACCACACCGGCACGGTTCCCGTGCCGTAGAGCATCATGAAATCCGGCACGCCTCCGGGACCGGCGTCCGCGAGCTTCATGTGCATGGCCATCATGTAGCCGCCCAGGCCGAAGAACAGCCCTTGGCCCAGCGTCAGCATGCCGCCTTGGCCCCAGGCCAAGCCGATGCCGACCGCGATCATGGCGAAACAGAGGTATTTGGCCAGCAGGCTCAGGCGGAAGTCGCTCAACAACAGGGGCGCGAGGAAGGTGAGCGCGATGGCAAGGAGCACGCCGATCCACACCAGGTGCCGGCGCACGAAATAGGAGTCGATGGTGAATCGGGAGATCTTCTGGGTCATGCGAGGCTCCTCGTGCGAACGGAGACGATGCCTTGAGGCCGGAACTGCAGGAGCAGCACAACGGCCAGCAGCATGAGGACGTTGGCCATGGAGGCGGAGGTGAGGTACTCCATCGCCGCGCTGAAGATGCCCAGGGCGAAGGCGGCGATCACTGTGCCCTTGAGCTGGCCGACGCCGCCCGCCACGATGACGAGGAAGGCGCCGACGATGAAGTTGGCCCCGAAGTTGAAGCTGATCGAGTTCAGCAGGGCCAGTCCCGCTCCCGCGACGCCGGCGATGCCGGACCCCAGGAAGAAGGTCACGCGGTCGACGGTGCGGGTCGATATGCCGGAGGCTTCGGCGAGATCGCGATTCTGCATGGTGGCGCGGATCTGGCGGCCGAGCGGGGTCAGCTGCAGCACCAGGTGCAGCCCGATCAGGCAGGCGATGCTCATGGCGAAGATGAACACTCTCGCGGCCGGCACGTCGGCCCCCAGAATGGATACCGGCCCGGACAGCCACGACGGCGCCGCGACGAAAACCGGTTGGGGGCCGAAGATGTCGCGTGCCAGCTGTTGCAGCACGAGCGCCACGCCGAAGGTGGCGAGCAGGGTGTCGAGCGGCCGGGATCGCATCCGCGAGATGAGCGCGATCTCCAGCAGGAGGCCCAGCAACCCGCCGAGCAGGAATCCGAGGATGAGCGAGACGAAGAGGGAAAGGCCCGCCTGGGAGATCACCAGCTGGACGAGGAATCCCGAGTAGGCGCCGACCATCATGAACTCGCCGTGGGCGTTGTTGATCACGCCCATCTGGCCGAAGGTCAGCGACAGCCCGAGAGCGGCGAGGAGAAGCACGGATCCCAGCGAGATTCCGGCCAGTAATTGTGCGATGACGACATCCATTGGTGTCTCCTTGACGTGTCTTTCGGCCCGCGAAGTGGCGCCGCTGGCTCGTGCGGCACCACTCCACGGACGATCAGAGAAGCGAGATCACTCGCCCGACCACCAGTCGTAGCCCTCGAGGAACGGATCGGGCTCGATCGGCTCCTCGGAGCTCCAGATGGTGTGCAGCAGGCCGTCGTCGCGGATCTCTCCGATCAGCGCGGTCTTCGAGATGTGGTGGTTGTCGCCGTTCACCACCACGGTGCCCTCGGGGGCTTCGAAGGTGACGCCATCGGCCGCGGCGACCACATCGGCGACGGCGAAGGATTCGGCGGCCTCCACCATCAGCTTCCAGATGTGGAGGGAGACGTAGGCCGCCTGCATCGGATCGGAGGTCACCCGGTTCTCGCCGTACTTGGCCTTGAAGGCTTCGACGAAGGTGGTGTTCTCCGGCGTATCGACGGTCTGGAAGTAGTTCCACGCGGCGAGCTGGCCTTCGATGTTGTCGAGACCGATGCCGGCCACTTCCTCCTCAGCGATGGAGACCGACACCACAGGGGTGGTTTCCGCCGAGAGGCCCGCGTTCTTGTATTCCTTGAAGAAGGCGACGTTCGAGTCGCCGTTCAGGGTGTTAAAAACCGCCGTTGCGCCGGAAGAGCGCAGCTTGTTCACGATGGTGGAGAAGTCGGTGTGGCCCAGCGGGGCGTATTCCTCGCCCACGATGGTGATGCCGTTGGCCTCGGCATAGGAGTTGATGATCTTGTTCGCCGTGCGCGGGAAGACGTAGTCGGAACCGACGAGGAACAGTTCGGTGACGCCCTCCGAGGCGAGGTAGTCCATCGCCGGCACGATCTGCTGATTGGTGGTGGCGCCGGTGTAGAAGATGTTGGGCGAGGCCTCCAGGCCCTCGTACTGCACCGGGTAGAACAGCAGCGCGTTGTTCTCCTCGAAGACGGGCAGCATCGCCTTGCGAGAAGCAGAGGTCCAGCCACCGAAGACGGCCGCGACGCAATCCTGGGAGATCAGCTTGGTGGCCTTCTCCGCGAAGACGGTGGGTTCGGAGGCCCCATCCTCCTCGACGATCTGCAGGGTCTTGCCCAACACGCCACCGGCCGCGTTGATCTCTTCTGCCGCCAGGTGCAGCGAATCGTTCACCGTCTTCTCGGAGATGGCCATCGTTCCCGACAACGAGTTGACGAAGCCGATCTTGACGGAGTCGCCGGATACGTCGAGGCAACTCGGCGCACCAGACTGCGTGGCCCCGGTATCCGTCCCCGCCGGGGTCCCGGCGTCCACCGTCTGCCCGCAGGCACTCAACGCGAGAGCGGCGGCGGCAAGCACCGACAGCGCTAAAGGTCGTTTCATGGAGAAGTCCTTTCCTGGCAGGCCGGACCTCGATCGGTCCCGGCGCCTTGCACTGGTCAGTCATTCTTCGCGCCAATTGTGAAGGCCTTGTAAAACAGCGGTGACGTTCTGTATCGGCTTGACCCCGCCATTGTTAAAGCTGGATAACGGCCCACGCCCCGACGATCTGAGCGGCATTGCCGTCTCCGGTGCCTTCTGCGGCTACCGAAACCGCGACGAAACCCCGCTGAAATGGGCGGCCCATACTGTGGCGACGGACTACTACGTATGAAGGGCAAATAACGCCATGACCGAAAACAACGTCCGTCGCAACACCATCGCCGAGGTGCTCGGCCGACCGCCGGTGGAGACCACCGAGATCCGCCCGCTCAACGAGATTTGGGCCAGCGATGTCTTCGGACTCGCCGCAATGGAGGAAGCGTTGTCCAAGAACGCCTTCAAAGCGATGAGGCGCACCTTCCACACCGGCGAGCCGCTCGACCCCGCCACGGCCGACGTGGTGGCGGCGGCCATGAAGGACTGGGCGATCCGCAAGGGCGCCAAGTTCTACTCGCACGTGTTCTACCCGCTGACGAACATCACCGCCGAGAAGCACGACGGCTTCATCATCACCAACCCCGACGGCAACGCCATCACCGAGTTCACCGGGAGCCTGCTCATCAAGGGCGAGCCCGACGGCTCCTCCTTCCCCAACGGCAGCCTGCGCATGACCAGCGCCGCCCGCGGCTATACCGCGTGGGATCCCACCAGCCCGGCCTTCATCATGCAGACCAAGAATGGCGCCACGCTGATGATCCCCAGCGTGTTCATGTCGTGGACCGGTGAGGCGCTCGACAAGAAGATCCCGCTGCTGCGCTCGAACGCGGCGATGGATCGGGCGGCCCGCAGGGTGCTGACCCTCATGGGCGAGACGGAGGTGGCACCGCTGAACTCCAGCTGCGGCGCCGAGCAGGAGTACTTCCTGGTCGACCAGCACTTCGTCGCCGCGCGCCCCGACCTGCTGCTCGCCGGGCGTACGCTCTTCGGCGCTCCGCCGGCCAAGGGGCAAGAGTTCGATGACCACTACTTCGGCGCGATTCCCGAGCGGGTCCAGGTCTTCATGCAGGACTTCGAGGACAAGCTCTACCGCCTCGGCATTCCCGCCAAGACGCACCACAACGAGGTGGCCCCGGGCCAGTTCGAGATCGCCCCCTACTTCGAGGCGGCCAACGTCGCCGCCGACCACCAGCAGCTGATGATGACGACCATGAAGGCCACCGCCGCCGAACACGGTTTCGTCTGCCTGCTCCACGAAAAGCCGTTCGCCGGAGTCAACGGTTCGGGCAAGCACGTGAACTGGTCGGTGGGTAACAGCACTCAGGGCAACCTGCTCGATCCGGGGAGCTCGCCGGCGGAGAACCTTCAGTTCCTCGTCTTCTGCGCGGCCGTGATTCGGGGTATGCACCTGTTCGGCCCGTTGCTTCGTGCGGTGGTGGCGACGGCCTCCAACGATCACCGGCTCGGCGCCAACGAGGCGCCCCCGGCGATCATGTCGGTGTACCTCGGCGACCAGCTCGAGGGGGTGTTCAAGGACATCGAGGCGGGCAAGGTCGCGACAACCAGCAACGGTGGCCTGATGGATCTGGGGCTGGCTCAGATCCTGCCCTTCGAGCGCGACCCGGGCGACCGCAACCGCACCTCCCCGTTCGCCTTCACCGGCAACCGGTTCGAGTTCCGCGCGGTGGGTTCATCGCAGTCGGTGTCCGGGCCGCTCGTGGCGATGAACACGATTCTGGCGGACTCCTTGGCCTGGATCGCCGACAAGCTGGAGGCCGACCTGTCGGCGGGCACGGAACTGCCCGCGGCCATCGCGACGATCCTGCAGGAGATCATGAAGGAGCACGGCGCGGCCGTCTTCGGCGGCGACGGTTACTCCAGCGAGTGGCACGAGGCCGCGGTGAAGGAGCGTGGACTGCGCAACCTACCCGCCAGCGCCGACGCGCTGCCCGTGTTCACCGAACCCGCGGTGGTCGAGCTCTTCCAGTCGACGGGCGTGCTGTCGCCGCTGGAACTCGAAAGCCGCTATGAGGTGTACGCCGAGCAGTACATCAACTCGATCGCCGTGGAGGCTAAGCTGGTCATCGACCTGGCCAAGACCGTCATCTACCCCGCGGCGCTCGGCTACCTATCGGACCTGGCGTCGACGTACGAGGCGGCCGCGAAGTTCGGGGCCGACTTCGACACCACGACGGTCACCACGATCGCCTCTGAGGCGAACGCCCTGCTGGCGACCGTCACCGAGCTGGAGACCCAGCTGAACACGCACGACTTCGACAGCGTGGCGGCCCACATGGAGCATTGTGCCGCGACGATCCGCCCGCTGATGGATCGCGCACGGGGTTACGCCGACAGCCTAGAAGGGCACGTGGCCGACAGCGCCTGGCCGCTGCCGAAGTACCGCGAGATGCTCTTCATCCGCTGACCGCGCGCAGAGCCCGTCCCGATACGTCGGGACGGGCTCTTTGTGCTTGTTGCTTCTGTCTCCACGCGTCGCAGCAGAATGCCGGTGTACCTAGAGATTCCGCAGGTAGGTGGCACCTCTTAGGTGGTGCGGTCGACGAGGGTGTCCGGCACTTCCATCAAGGTGTCTTTGGCTTCGCCATCCGGGAGGGCGGCCAGATGTGCCTTGGCGACGTCGGCCCGGCGGCGCACCTCCCCGCGGGCACGGTCGATCACCGGATGCGCGCGCAGCTCTCCGAGCACTTCCGCCAGCACTGCGTCGTCGCTGAGATCGCCCTGGATGCGGGCCAGCAGCTCACGGTCGGCGGGATCCTCGGACTCGCTGAGCATCAGCACCGGCAGCGTGGGGACGCCCTCGCGCAGGTCGGTGCCGGGGGTCTTGCCGCTGTCGTCGGAGAGGATGTCCAGCAGGTCGTCGCTGAGCTGGAACACCAGCCCCACTTCCTCGCCGTAGGCGGCCAAAGCGGCGCGGACCTCGGCGGAGGCCCCTCCCACCATGGCGCCGAACTGCGCGGACGCCGCGATCAGCGAGCCGGTCTTGTCGGCGATCACCTGGATGTAGTGCGCGAGCGGATCTTCGCCCTCTCCTGGGCCGCGCGTCTCGGCGATCTGCCCCTGCACCAGCCGGGCGAAGGTCTCGGCCTGCAGGATGATGTAGTCGACGCCGAGCAGCGCGACGATCTTCGAGGCCTGGGCGAAGAGGAAGTCGCCCACCAGGATGGCCACCGAGTTGCCGAAATAACGATTCGCCGACGGGGTGCCGCGGCGCACATCGGCCTCGTCCATGACGTCGTCGTGATAGAGGCTCGCCACGTGGGTGAGTTCCATCACCATCGCCGCGCGCAGCAGGTCGGTGCGGTCGCATTCGCGTTCGGCAGACTCGGCCGCCACGAACACCAGCATGGGCCGGAACCGCTTGCCGCCGGCCGCGATGATATGCCTCGCCGCATCGGTGACGAACTCGGAATCGGCTTGGGCCGCCTCCAGCAGTTGCACCTCGAAGGTCTCCAGCAGAGCGTCAATGCGCTCTGACAGGTGGGCGTTACCCACGAACACTCCTTATGGGATCAGCGAACGAACGGCGACAGGCCCGCCAGCAGGTCGAGCAACCCGCCGGGCAGAAGGCCAAGCACAAGCGTAGCCGCCGCGCTCACGATGATGAGCGTCCACGTCCACAGTGAGGGCGCGACCACGGTAGCCGCGGTCTCCGGAACCGGATCCCTGAACCACATGGTGACGACGACCTTCAGGTAGAAGAAGGCGGCGACGACGCTGCAGACCACGGCCGCGAACACCAGCCAGCCGTATCCCCCGGCCGCAGCGGCCTGGAAGACGGTCAGCTTGCCGATGAAGCCGGCCGTCGGCGGGATGCCGGCGAGGCTCAGGAAGAACAGCGTCATGAGAGTGGCCACGAGCGGATCCGACTTGCCCAACCCGCGCCATGCGTCGAGGTTGTTCGCTTCGCCGCCGGCACGACGCACCATGGTGACGATCCCGAAGGCGCCCAGCGTGGCCAGACCGTAGGTGATCAGGTAGAACACGATGGCGCTGACCGACGTGACGCCCAGATCGGCGCCCGCCACCGCACCGGTCACCGCGACCAGCAGGAATCCGGCGTGGACCACCGAGGAGTAGGCCAACAGCCGCTTGACGTCGGTCTGCAGCAGGCCGATCGTGGCGCCCACCAGCATGGTGAGCAGGGCGACCACCGCGATCAGCGGCTGCCAATCCCAGCGGGCTCCGCCGAGGCCGATGAAGAAGACGCGCAGCAGTGCCGCGATGGCCGCCGTCTTGGTGGCCACCGCCATGTAGCCGGTCACGGGAGTGGGCGCACCGGTGTAGACGTCCGGCACCCAGGTGTGGAAGGGCACCGCGCCAATCTTGAACAGCAAGCCGACGGCCAGCATCACCAGGCCGGTCAGCAGCAGCACGTTGCTGCCGGTGCCGGCGTCGATGGTCTCGGCGATCTGGACGAAGCGGAAGCCGCCCGAGAAGCCGTACAGCAGCGCGACGCCGTAGACGAAGAAGGCCGAGGCCAGCGAACCCAGCAGGAAGTACTTCAGCGCGGCCTCCTGGCTCAGGAGGCGACGGCGACGGCCCATGGCCGAGAGCAGGTAGAGCGGGAGCGAGAACACCTCGAGCGAGACGAACATGGTGATCAGGTCATTCGACGAGGCGAACACCATCATGCCGAACAGCGAGAACAGCAGGAGGGGGAAGACCTCGGTGTGCTCGCGTTTCAGCGCGACGGCCTCGCGCTCCAAGGGCGATCCCGGCACGGTGGCGGCGGACGCCGCGAAGGCCGAGCTACCGTCGCCCACGCCTCGCTCCGCGAACACCGCGATGCCGCCGAGACCGACGAGCAACAGCAGTCCCCAGAACAACAGGGTGGGGCCGTCATGGGCGATGATGCCCATGGCGATCACTCGGCCGGCCTCGAACTCGATGCCCGCGAGGACGGTGAATCCCAGGGCGACGATCACGGTGAGCACAGCCACGAAGCACTGGATCACATAGCGCAGGGCGCGCGGCACCACGGCTTCCGCCACGATGCCGACGGCGGCGCCGATGAACACGATCAGCAGCGGCGCAAGCTGGAACCACTCCAGGGTGGGAGCTGCGATCTCCAGGAGGTTGATCATCGTCCGCCTTCCTTAGCCTGCGGGGTGGGATCCTCGATGCCTGCGACGGCCAGCGACGCGTTGGCCGTATCGTTTGCCTGCTCCAGGAGCGGGTTCGGGAAGAAGCCGAACACCAGCAGCAGCACGATCAGCGGCGCGACGACGGCACGTTCGCGGGGGTTGAGGTCGGATGTGATGTGGGCGGAGGTCTGCTCCGTCACCGGCCCGGTCATGGTGCGCTTGTAGAGGCGCAGCACGTACACCGCGGCCAGCACCATGCCCAGCGTGGCGACGGCGGTCAGCACCGGATGGGTCTGCCACGCGCCCGCCAGCACCATGATCTCGCTGACGAAGGTGGAAAGTCCCGGCAACGACAGCGCCGAGAGCCCGGCGATCAGGAAGGTGCCGGCCAGCACCGGGGCCACCTTCTGCACCCCGCCGAAGGCCGAGATGTCCTGGCTGCCCCGCCGCCGGATCAGGAAGGAGGCGATCAGGAACAGCGCGGCGGTGGAGAAGCCGTGGTTGATCATGTAGAAGATCGAGCCGCTCATCGAGGCCTGCGTGAAAGCGAAGATGCCGAACACCATGAAGCCGAAGTGGCTGATCGAGGTGTAGGAGATGAGTCGCATGATGTCGGTGGAGGCGAAGGCCATGATGGCGCCGTAGAGCACCGAGATCACGGCCCACACCAGGATCGCCGGAGCCGCCCACTGGGTGGCCTCGGGGAACACCAGCAGACAGATCTTGATCATGCCGAAGGTGCCGATCTTGTCGAGGATGCCGACGAGCAGCGTCGAGGATCCGCCCGTGGCCTGCTCGGCGGTATCCGGCAGCCAGGTGTGCAGGCCCGCCATCGGCGCCTTCACCGCGAAGGCGAAGAAGAAACCGGCGAACAGCCACTTGCCCACACCCGAGTCGAGGTCGAGCCCAGCCAGGTCGTTGATCAAGAAGCTGACCTGTCCCTGCTGCACCCCGACGGCGTACAGCCCCGCCACCGCGACCAGCATCACGAGACCGCCGGCGAGCGAGTAGATCAGGAACTTGATAGCCGCCTTGCTGCGCTTCGCGCCGCCGTACCCGGCGATCAGGAAGTACATCGGGATCAGCGTCGCCTCGAAGGCGATGTAGAACAGCAGAACGTCGGAGGCCATGAACACGTACAACGCGAAACCCTGCAGGAGCAGCGTCAAGGCGAAGAAGGTGCGGGTGCCCCACCGCGCGGTTTCCTGGTCGCCGACGCCCCATTCCGCGATCATCACGATGGGCACCAAGATCACGGTGAGCAGGACGAGGATGGCGCTCATCCCGTCGAGCTCCAGCGCGTAGTGCGCGCCGATCGCGCCGATCCACGGCACCCCCTCGGCGAGGTTGGCGCCGGTGACCGAGAAGGAGAAGGCCAGCACGCCGAGGATCAGCGTGGTCAGGGCCACCCCGAATCCCACCAGCTTGGCCGTATTGCCGCGCAGGAAAGCCAGCAGCAGCGCGCCCGCGATCGGGAGCACAGCGAGGATAGTCAATAGAGGCATAGCGTCAATTACTCCTTAGACCAGCTGTCCGAGCGCAACCACGGCGGCGAGCACCAGTGAGCCGAGCACCAGGATGAGGCCATAGCTGCGCACATACCCGTTCTCGGTCTTGCGCAGGTAGGCACCGAGACCCTCCGCCAGCGTCGCGCCACCCATCGGGATGCCGTCGACGGCCTTGCGGTCGGTCCAGGCGAGCCCTGCGGCGAGCCCCTTGTAGGGGCGGATCACCGCGTGCTCGTTGAAGGCATCGCCGTACAGGTCGTTGCGGCCGGCGAGCACCAGGACGCTCCTCGTGCGCGGTGGGCGGCGAGCGATCGTGCCCTTGTACATGTACCAGCCCAGGGCGACGCCGATGGCGACCACAGCCAGGGCGGACAGGCCGACCGGCGTGAAGTGCAGCAGGCTGGCCTCGTGGGGGTGCGAACCGGTGGGCGCGGCGAGCCAACCCTGAATCCAGTTGTTCATGAACAAACCGGCGAGCAGCGACAGCGCGGCCAGGATCATCAGCGGCACGGTCATCACGAGAGGCGACTCGTGGGGATGGACGTCCTCCTCCCAGCGCTTCGCGCCGAAGAAGGTCATCATCATCAGTCGCGTCATGTAGAACGCCGTGACGCCCGCGCCGATCAAGGCCAGCACGCCGAGCGTCGTGTTCTGGTTGAACGCGGTCTCGATGATGTGGTCCTTCGAGTAGAAGCCGGCGGTGAACGGGAATCCGATGATCGCCAGGTAGCCGGCGGCGAAGGTGAGGAAGGTCACGCGCATAGACCTCGACAGCGCACCGTAGTGTCGCATGTTCACGTCGTCGTTCATGCCATGCATGACGGAGCCGGCGCCGAGGAACATGTTGGCCTTGAAGAAGCCGTGCGTGATCAGATGGAAGATCGCGAAGGCCGCGCCGGCCGGGCCGAGGCCCGCGGCGAGCATCATGTAGCCGATCTGAGACATCGTCGAACCGGCCAGTACCTTCTTGATGTCGTCCTTGGCCGTACCGATCCAGGCACCTGCCAGGAGCGTCACGGTGCCGATGATCGCGACCGCGGTGGTCGCCACCTCCGTCTGCGCGTAGATGGCGTGCGAGCGCACCACCAGGTAGACGCCCGCGGTGACCATGGTGGCGGCGTGGATCAGCGCGGAGACCGGGGTGGGGCCTTCCATCGCGTCCAGCAGCCAGGACTGCAGCGGCACCTGTGCGGATTTGCCGCAGGCACCGAGCAGCAGCATCAGGCCGAGCAGCGTGGCCCAGGTGGGGGTCAGCGACGCGGCACCGGCGTTGACATCGGCGAACGAGGACGAACCGAACCAGGCCAGCATGGTGAACACGGCCATGGCCATGCCCAGGTCGCCGACGCGGTTGACGATGAACGCCTTGTTACCCGCGGCGGCCGCCGTGTCCTTGTGCGCCCAGAAGCTGATCAGCAGGTACGAGGCGAGACCCACGCCCTCCCAGCCGACGAACAGCACCAGGTAGTTGTCGGCCAGCACCAGCAGCAGCATGGCGGCGATGAACAGGTTGAGGTAGGCGAAAAAGCGGCGACGACGCTCGTCGTGGGCCATGTAGCCGATCGAGTATATGTGGATCAGCGAGCCCACGCCGGTGATCAGCAGCACGAACAGGATCGAGAGCTGATCCACCAGCAGGGAGACGTGGAAGGTCCAGCTTCCGGTGGTGATCCACTCGTAGACCGGCACGGAGACCGCCCGGCTCTCTTCCGGGGCGCCGAGCATCTGGAGGAAGAGCAGCGCGCCGATCACGAAGGAGGCGATCGAGGCGGCGGTCGCGAGGAGGTGGCCCCAGGCGTCGCTGGACTTGCCCAGCAGCAGGAGCAGGCCCGCGGTGACGAGCGGGATCGCGATCATCAGCCAGGCCAGGCTGAACAGCCCGGTGGCAGGAGTCGCGGCGGCGATGGTTTCGAGGAGATGCACTGGAGTTTTCCCCTTAGTACTTCATCAGGTTGACGTCGTCGACCGAAGCCGTACGGCGCGCACGATAGACCGCCACGATGATCGCCAGGCCCACCACAACCTCCGCGGCGGCCGCGACCATGACGAAGAAGGCCGCGATCTGGCCGTGCAGATTGCCGTGCTGGCGTGCGAAGGCCACGAAGGCGAGGTTCGCGGAGTTGAGCATCATCTCGATGCTCATGAACACGATCAGCGCGTTGCGGCGCAGCAGGAAGCCGGCGACGCCGATGGCGAACAGGATCGCCGACAGCACCAGCAGGGATCCGGTGGTCATGATTGCTCTCCTTCTGCGTCGGCGTCGGCCTGCGAGATGGCCTTCATCGCAGATTCGGTGGGCGCGCGCAGCTCGTCGACGTCGACGACGACGCCGCGGGCGAGCAGCGTCTTCGACAACGACTTCTCAGCGACGGAGCCGTCGGGCAGTAGCGCCGGCACGTGGATGGCGTTGTGCCGGGCGAAGACGCCGGAGCTGGGCAGCGGGCCGGGATGCTCGCCGCGCTCCGCGTAGGCCTCCCTGCGCTCGGAAGCCAGGTCCTCCTGCGTCTTCTTGTGCTTCAGCTTCTCGCCGTGGGCCAGCACCATGGCGCCGACGGCGGCGACGATGATCAGCGCACCGCTGATCTCGAAGGTGATGACGTAGTCGGTGAACAACAGCGCCGCGATGGAGGGGATGTTTCCGCCATGCTCGGCGTTGGCCTCGGTCAAGCCGATCGGCTCACCGTGCACCGCGAGCTGGCCGACGGCGGCGATCAGCAGGATGCCGAGTCCCACCACGGCCAGCGTGGCCGCGAGGCGATGCCCCTTGATCGTCTCGACCACCGAGTCGGTGGCGTCGACGCCGATCAGCATCACGACGAAGAGGAACAGCATCAGGATCGCGCCGGTGTAAACGATGATCTGGATCACGAACAGGAACGGGGCATCCTGGGCCGCGTACAGCACGGCAAGGCCCACCATGACGCCGGCCATGGCGATCGCCGAGTGCACGGGCTTGCGCGACAGCAGTAGAGCCAGCGCGCAGGCCACGATGATCGGCGCGGTCACCCAGAACGCCACGTCGGCGCCGGTGACCAGCGGGATGAGGGAGGTCATTTCGTCGCTCCTGAGGTGGCGCTACGGGTGTCGGGCTCGCCGGTGGCGGGAAGACCGAGGAAGTAGTCCTTCTCGTCGTCGCCCAGCCTGCGGGGATGGGGCGGCTGCTCCATGCCGGGCAGCAGCGGCGCCAGCAGTTCCTGCTTTTCGTAGATCAGGTCCCTGCGGGTGGTATCAGCGAGCTTGAACTCGTTGGTCATGGTGAGGGCGCGCGTCGGGCAGGCCTCGATGCACAAGCCGCAGAAGATGCAGCGCAGGTAGTTGATCTGGTAGACGCGGCCATAGCGCTCCCCCGGAGAGAAACGATCCTCTTCGGTGTTGTCGGCGCCCTCGACGTAGATGGCGTCGGCAGGACACGCCCAGGCGCACAGCTCGCAGCCCACGCACTTCTCCAGGCCGTCGGGCCAGCGGTTGAGCTGGTGCCGGCCGTGGAAACGCGGCATCGTGACCTTCTCTTTGCCCTTCTGCGGGTAGCCCTGGGTGAAGGGCTTGCGGAAGATCGTCTTCAGCGTGACGCCGAATCCGGCCCACGGATCGAAGAGTCCCATCAGGATTCCTTCCCATCGGAGACGGCAGCGGCCTCGGATTCATCGTGTGTTCCTCGGACCACGCCCGCGAACTCGGGCAGCACCTGCCCCGGCCGTGGTGGCACGGGATAGCCGCCCGCGAAGGGGTCGTAGGTCTCGTTGTCGTAGACCGGCGCCTCCGGTTCGAGTTCCTGCGGCTCGCGGCTTCCGACCACGATGTAGACCACCAGGATCAGGATGATCGCCATCGGCATGGTGAAGTCGGGGGCCAAGCCCACCAGCACAATCCACAGCAGCGAGATCGGGATGAGCGACTTCCAGCCGAGGTTCATGAACTGGTCGTAGCGGAAGCGAGGCAGCGTGCCGCGCAGCCAGACGAAGACGGAGAAGACCAGCTGGACCTTGACCACGAAGACGATCGGGCCGAACCAGGCGTTGTCCAGGAATGGAATCAGGTTGAGCGGCCAGGGCATCAGGTATCCGCCGAGGAACAACGTGACGCAGAGCGCCGAGACGGTGACCATGTTGATGTACTCCGCGAGGAAGTACATGGCGTAGCGGAAGCCCGAGTATTCGGTGAGGTAACCGGAGACCAGCTCAGACTCGCACTCGGGCAGGTCGAACGGGGCGCGGTTGGTCTCGCCGACCATCGAGATGAAGTAGATCACGAAGGCGGGGAACAGCAGCAGCGCGTACCACCCGGGCAACCCGGTGTTGAAGGTGATGTCGGTGAACGGGATCTGCCCCTGGATGGTCATCCGCTGGGCTTCGACGATCTCGTAGGTCGACATGGAGCCGGCCATCAGGAACACGCCCACCATCGACAGACCCATCGCGACCTCGTAGGAGATCATCTGCGCGGTGGAGCGCACGGCGCCGAGGAAGGAGTAGGTGTTCGACGACGCCCATCCGGCCAGCACGATGCCGTAGATGCCGATCGAGGCGATGGCCATGACGAACAAGGCGGCGACGGGGAGGTCGGTGGTCTGCAGCCGGGTCTCGACGCCGAACAGCGTCACCTCGCCGCCGAACGGGATCACCGTCCAGGTGGTGAAGGCCGCGGCGCCGGTCAGGATCGGCCCCAGGTTGAAGACGAACCGGTCGGCCTTGGCGGGCCGGAAGTCCTCCTTGAGGATCAGTTTGGCACCGTCGGCCAGGGCTTGACCGAGACCGAAGGGGCCGTTCATGATCGGGCCGAGCCGGTGCTGCATCTTGCCGACGAGGCGGCGCTCGTACCAGACGTTGAAGATCGTCCAGACCAGCAGGATGACGAAGAGGGCTACGACCTTGATCAGGACGAGCCACCACGGGTCCTGGAAGAAGATGTTCATTCCTGGTCTCCTTCATCGATGGCGACGGCGGCGATGGTCACGCTCGCGCCTGGGGCGGCGGGTGGACGCCCGAAGGCCCCTCCCGCGTTGGTGGGCACCCAGACGACCTCGTCGAGGATGGTCTCGGTGATGCCGACCGGCAGCAGCTGCGTGCGGCCGCCGGCGCTGACCTGCACCACGTCGGTGATGCCGTATTTGTCCGCGGTGGCCTGGCTGAGCTTGGCCATGGCGGGACGGGCGGTAGCGCGCAGCGCCAGTTCGTAGTCGGTGCCCCGGGAGTCGTCCAGCAGCTCACGCCAACTGGCCAGCACGATGCCGTCGGCGGCTCCCTGTGCCGAGACGCGAGGCGCGGCCGCGCGGGTGCCGTCCCAGATGCCCAGCTCGTCCAGGTCTGCCATCGCCGCCACCGGGGTGCGGAACCCGAGGTCCGAGCCCAGCGCGTCGGCCAGAGCGGCCAGGATGCGCAGGTCGGTCATCGGGGTCATCTTGGCCTTGGTGACGAGCCGGACGGGCAGCTGACGGTGCTCCCAGTTGTGGAAGTGGCCGGCCTGTTCCTCGATCAGGGCCGCGGGGAAGACGACGTCGGCCCGCTCGGTGACCTCGGAGGCGCGCTGCTCGATGCTGACCACGAACTCGGCCGCCTCAAGTCCTGCGAGCGCCGCCGCGGGATCGGCCAGATCGCCGGGCTCGACGCCCGCAACCAGCAGCGCCTTGATGCCGCCGCGTCGTGCGGCGCGGAACTGCTCCTCCGCCGACAGGCCGGGCGCGGTCGGGAGTGCGGACAGGCCCCAATGGGAGGCCACGTCAACCCGGGCGTCGGCGGCGTCCGCGGGACGACCACCGGGAAGAAGGTTGGGCAGGCAGCCGGCCGCGATGGCTCCCATGTCGCCGGCGCGCCGGGGCATCCACGCCAGGCGTGCGCCCGTGGTGTCGGCCACCTCGCCCACCGTGCTCAAAAGCCCGGGCAGGGATGCGGCCCGCTCCCCCACCAGGATCACGCTGTCGGCACCGAGATCCGCCACTCCCGCGAGCGCCTCGGCCTCACCGCCTGGAACAGCCGGAATGAGGGTGGCGTTCAGCTTGTCCGAACCCCGGGAGGAGAACGGCGCGATGGTGATCACCTTGACCCCGGCCTTGCGGACGGCCTTACGCAACCGCAGGAAGACGATGCCGGCCTCATCCTCGGGCTCGAAGCACACGAGAACGACCTGCTTGGCCCTCTCCAGGTCGGCATAGGTGACCGACTCGGTCAGTTCCTTGCCCGCCACGCGCGCGGCGATGAACTGGGCCTCCTCGTCGGAGCCCGGGCGCGAACGGAAATCGATGTTGTTGGTGCCCAGCACCGCGCGTGCGAAGCGGGAGTAGGCGTAGGCGTTCTCGACGGTCAGCCGGCCGCCGGTCTGCACGCCGACGGCGGAACCCGCCGCCTGCAGGCCGCGCACCGCGGCATCGATGGCCTCGGGCCAGCTCGCCGGCTGGAGCACGCCGTCGCGACGCACCAGCGGGCGGGTCAAGCGGTCCTCGCCGCGGCCGTACATGAAGCCGAAGCGGCCCTTATCGCAGTTCCACTCCTCGTTGACCTCCGGGTTGTTGCCCGCCTGGCGGCGCTTGACCTGGTGGTGACGATGATCGGTGCGCAATTCGCAGCCGCCCGCGCAGTGCTCGCACGTGGTGGTGGTCGACTTGAGATCGAACGGACGCGACTGGAAGCGGTAGGCCGCCGAGGTGAGCGCACCGACGGGGCAGATCTGGACGACGTTTCCGGAGAAGTAGGAGTCGTACGGGTCCTGCTCGTAGAAGCCCACCTGCTGCAGGGCGCCGCGCTCGACGAGCGCGATGAACGGATCGCCGGAGATCTGCTCGGAGAAGCGGGTGCAGCGCGCGCACAGCACGCAGCGTTCGCGGTCGAGCAGGATCTGCGCCGAGACGTTGACCGGCTTGGGGAAGGTGCGCTTCAGGTTGCCCTGGAAGCGGGTCTCGCTGGGCCCGCGGCTGAGTGCCTGGTTCTGCAGGGGGCATTCGCCGCCCTTGTCGCAGATGGGGCAATCCAGCGGGTGGTTGATCAGCAGCAGCTCCAGCATGCCCTTCTGGGCCTTGTCGGCCACGGGCGAGGAGACCTGGGTGTTGACCACCATGCCTTCCGCCACCGGCATGGTGCAGGAGGCCTGGGGCTTGGGGAAGCCGCGGCCGTTGCCGGCATCCGGGATGTCGACGAGGCACTGGCGACAGGCGCCCACCGGATCCAGCAACGGGTGGTCGCAGAATCGCGGGATGGCGGTGCCGATCATCTCGGCCGCCCGGATGATCAGCGTGTTCTTCGGAACGCTGACCTCGACCCCGTCGATGGTCAGCGAGACCAGGTCGGGCTTGCGCGCGACCTCGCCGGCGGACTTGCTGGTGTCGACGCTCATCGCTCAGCTCCTTCCGTCTCGGTGGCCCAGAGGGCGCTCTTCTCGTAGGGGAAAAGCTCCCAGGCCGGCGTGTGGTACCCCGCCTCGAACTCGGAGCGGAAGTGACGAACAGCGCTGGTGACGCAGGCGACGGCGCCGTCGGCCAGAGCGCAGAAGGAGCGCCCGCCGATGTTGTCGCAGAGATCCAGCATCTTGTCGACGTCGCCCTCTTCGGCCTGGCCGGCCTCGAACTTCATCAGCAACTGGGTGAGCCACCAGGTGCCCTCACGGCACGGGGTGCACTTGCCGCAGGACTCGTGCTTGTAGAACTCCACCCAGCGCAGCGTGGTGCGCACCACGGAGACCGTCTCGTCGAAGACCTGCAAGGCCTTGGTGCCGAGCATCGAGCCGGCGCCGGCCATGCCCTCGTAGTCGAGCGGCAGGTCGAGGTGCTCCTCCACCAGGATGGGGGTGGAGGAACCTCCGGGGGTGAAGAACTTGAGCGTATGCCCGTCGCGGACACCGCCGCCGAGTTCGAGCAGCTGCCGCAGGGTGATCCCCAGCGGCGCCTCGTACTGGCCGGGGCGCTTCACATGGCCCGAGAGCGAGTAGAGCGTCATGCCCTTCGAGCGCTCCGTGCCCATGGCCTGGAACCATTCCTTGCCGTTGTCGATGATGCACGGCACCGACGCGATCGACTCCACGTTGTTGATCACCGTGGGCGAGGCGTACAGACCGGCGACGGCCGGGAACGGCGGACGCAGGCGCGGCTGGCCGCGACGGCCCTCCAGCGAATCGAGCAGCGCCGTCTCTTCACCGCAGATGTAGGCGCCGGCGCCGGCGTGCACGATCACGTCGAGGTCGTAGCCCGTGCCCTGGATGTTCTTGCCCAGGTAGCCGGCATCGTAGGCCTCCTGCACGGCCTGCTGCAGCCGGCGGATGACGTGCAGCACCTCGCCACGGCAGTAGATGAAGGCGTGGTTGGAGTTGATGGCGTAGGAGGCGATGATGACGCCCTCCACCAGGGTGTGGGGGCTGGCCAGCAGCAGCGGCATGTCCTTGCAGGTGCCCGGCTCAGACTCGTCGGCGTTGACCACGAGGTACTTCGGGTTGGGGTTGTCCTGCGGTACGAAGGACCACTTCATGCCGGTGGGGAATCCCGCGCCGCCACGGCCGCGAAGCCCCGCGTCCTTGACGAGGTTCACCACATCGGTCGGCTGCATGGCGAGCGCCTTGCGCAGCGCGCGGTAGCCGCCGGAGGCCTCGTAGCGGGAGAGCTTCCAGCTCTTGTCCTGGCCCCACTGGGAGCTCAGGACGGGGGTCAGCAGGTCGGTCACTTCGCCTCCTCCTTGACGGCGGCCTTGACCGCAACCGGATCCGGAGCGCCCCAGTTGTTCTCGCGGGCGATCTCCACGCCCGCCAGCGACGCGACGCCCGCGGAGGGGCCCTCGTCGGCGCGGCCGTCGGGGAAGCCAGCCAGCACGCGCTCGGCCTCTCGCCAGGAGGTGAGGACGGCGCCGCGCGAGGCGACGACCTCCTCGTCGTTCAGCAGCCTGTCGATCAGTTCGTCGGTCTTGGCGGGGTCCATGTTGTCGAAGAACTCCCAGTTGACCATCATCACCGGGGCGTAGTCGCAGGCGGCGTTGCACTCGAGGCGCTCCAACGAGACCTTGCCGCATGGTGTGGTCTGGTTCTCGTCGATGCCGAGGCGCTGCTTGGCCCGCTCCATCAAGGCATCGCCGCCCATCACGGCGCACAGCGCCGTGGTGCACACGCCGAGGTGGTGCTTACCGGCCGGGCGGCGCTTGTACATGGTGTAGAAGGTGGCCACGCCCGAGACCTGGGCGGTGGTGATGCCCAGGATGTCGGCGCAGACCTCGATGCCGCGGGGGCTGATCCGCCCGTCGACGGACTGCACCAGGTGCAGCATCGGCAGCAGCGCGGAGCGCGCCTGCGGGTAGCGTCCCGCCAGCTCCTGCAGCTCCGCGATGGCCACGTCGTCGATGTTGCTGGACTGATCCGAGTAGTCGACCGCGCCGGAATCGGGGAAATGGGATTCGAAATGACCGCTCATCGGTCGACACCTCCAAGAACGGGATCGAGGCTGGCCACCGCCACCACGACGTCGGACATCATGGCGCCCTCGCACATGTAGGGCACCGACTGAAGATGGTTGAATCCCGGGTCGCGGAAATGCGCACGATAGGGACGGGTGCCACCATCGGAGACCAGATGCACGCCGAGCTCGCCCTTGGGCGACTCGATGGCCTGGTACACCTGCCCGACCGGCACCTTGAATCCCTCGGTGACGAGCTTGAAGTGGTGGATCAGCGCCTCCATGGACTCGCCCATGATGTGCTTGATGTGTTCGTTGCTGTTGCCCTGGCCGTCGGCACCCAGCGAGAGCTGCGCGGGCCAGGCGATCTTCTGGTCGCCCACCATGACGGGCTGGCCTTGGGTCTTCTCCAGCCGTTCGGCGCACTGCTCGACGATCTTGAGAGACTCCCAACATTCGGCCAGGCGGATCCGGAAGCGCCCGTAGGCGTCGTTGCCCTCCCAGGTGATCGACTCGAAGTCGTAGGTCTCGTAGCCGCAGTAGGGCTGCGCCTTGCGCAGGTCCCAGGGGAAGCCGGTAGAACGCAGGGGCGGACCCGAGACGCCCAGCATCATGGCGCCGGTGAGATCCATCTTGGCCACGTTCTTCATCCGGCCGATGAAGATGGGGTTCTGGTTGCAGAAGGCGGTGTACTCCGGCAGGTGGCGCTTCAGCCAGTCGATGACGCTGCGCAGGTGGGAGATGCCATCGTCGGGCAGGTCGTTGGCGACGCCGCCCGGGCGGATGTAGGCGTGATTCATGCGCAGACCGGAGAGGGCCTCGAGGAAGTCGAGGATCATCTCGCGCTCGCGGAAGGCGATGGTCATCACCGTCAGCGCGCCGATCTCCATGCCGCCGGTGCCCATGGCCACCAGGTGCGAGGCGATGCGGTTGAGCTCCATCACGAGCACGCGGATGATGTTGGCGCGCTCAGGGATGTCGTCGGTGATGCCCAGCAGCTTCTCCACGGCCAGGCAGTAGGCGGCCTCGTTGAACAACGGGGCCACGTAGTCCATGCGAGTGCAGTACGTGACGCCCTGCGTCCACGTCTTGTACTCCATGTTCTTCTCGATGCCGGTGTGCAGGAAGCCGATGCCGGGGCGGATCGAGGTGACGGTCTCGCCGTCCATCTCAAGGATCAAGCGCAGACGCCGTGGGTGGACGGGTGCTGAGGGCCCATGTTGACCACGATGGTCTCGTCGCCACGCTCGGCCTGCTCGTGGGTGATCTCTTCCCAGTCGCCACCCTGGGCGAAGTAGACGTGATCGGCCTGCTTCTCACCGGGCGCGGCGAACGGATCGGCGGCGGTGTTGGCGTCGGTGCTCACGAGTAAGTCCTCCGGTTGTCGGGAGCGGGCACCTTGGCGCCCTTGTACTCAACGTCGATGCCACCCAGGGGGTAGTCCTTGCGCTGCGGGTGGCCGGACCAGTCGTCCGGCATCAGGATCCGGGTGAGCGAAGGGTGCCCGTCGAAGAGCACGCCGAACATGTCCCAGGTCTCGCGCTCGTGCCAGTCGGCCATCGGGTAGACCGAGACGACGGAGGGCACGTGCGGATCCTCGTCGGAGCAGGTCACTTCCAGGCGCACGCGGCGGTTGTGAGTGATGCTCAGCAGGTGATAGGCGACGTGCAGCTCTGCCCCGGTTTCCTGCGGGTAGTGCACGCCGGAGACCGACACGCACACCTCGAAGCGCAGGTGTGCATCGTCGCGGAACTGCTTCACGGTCTCCAGCAGGTGCTCGCGGGGCACGTAGATGGTCAGCTCACCGCGGTCGAAGAGCACCCGGGCCTCCTCGAGGCCGGGAACCACCTCAAGGGCGCGCGAGTAGACGGCATCGGAGGACTCGTCGAAGGGCGGCTCGGTGCGGCCTGGCATGACGAACTCACGCCGCAGGCCGCCATAGCCGGAGGTGTCGCCGCTGCCGCGCGACCACATGCCCTCTTTGCGGGCGAAGACCGGACGGGACTCCCCCGCCCCGGATACGTCGGGAAGGTTCTGTTCGGTCATCGCATGAGCCCCTTCATCTCGATGGTGGCGGGCGCCACCAGAGCCTCCTGCTCGGCCTTCTCCTGCAGATCGAGGCGGTGGCCGCCGATGGGATCGTGCTGCACCATCTCGCGCAGCTTGAACACCGCGTCGATCAGCATGTCCGGGCGCGGAGGGCAGCCCGGCAGGTACATGTCGACGGGCAGGAAGTGGTCGCAGCCCTGCACGATGGCGTAGTTGTTGAACATGCCGCCCGAGGAGGCGCAGGCGCCCATGGACAGCACCCACTTGGGGTTGGGCATCTGGTCGTAGACCTGGCGGATGACGGGCGCCATCTTCTGGCTGACCCGGCCGGAGACGATCATCAAGTCGGCTTGGCGCGGCGAGGCGCGGAACACCTCTTGGCCCCAGCGGCCGGCGTCGTAGCGCGGCGTGCCGTAGGCCATCATCTCGATGGCGCAGCAGGCCAGGCCCATCGTCGCGGGCCAGAACGACGCCTTACGCAGCCATCCGGCCACGCCCTCGACGGTGGTGAGCAGGATGCCCTGCGGAATTTTGTCTTCGAGTCCCATCAGATACTCCTAAAGAATCATTCCCAGTCGAGGCCGTTGCGGCGCAGGACGTAGAAGTAGGCGACGAACACCGCCACGATGAACACCAGCACGGAAAGCACGGTGAAGGTGCCCAGCAGGTTGTGCGCCACCGCCCACGGGAACAGGAACACCAGCGCGATGTCGAAGATGATGAACAGCATCGCGGTGATGTAGTACTTCACCGGGAAACGACCGCCGCCCACCGGCTGGGGCGTGGGTTGAATACCGCACTCGTAGGTGTCGTACTTGGCGCGGTTGTATCGGGCCGGGCCGACGTTCACACTCAAAATGATCGACACGACGACGAAGGCGGTGGCCAGCACCACCATTCCCACGATGGGGATGTAGAGATTCACGTCGCTCACACCTTTCCCTGAAACAACCAGCTAGACCGACGGTGCGACCTTGCACAGTGCATTGATAATCCGGTCCATCGCGTCGCCGCCGCGGGCGTCGGTCAGGTTGGCCAACAGCTTATGCACAAAACGCATCAGCGTCTTACGAGGCAATCCATATTTCGTGCAAAGACTCATGATCCTGGGTTCCCCGATCAATTTCGCGAAAATCGTGCCCAGCCGATAGTAGCCCCCCAGCTCATCCTCGAGTCGTCGGGGGTAGCCTTGTAGCGCTCGCTCCGCGGAAGAGGTGTTCACGCCGCGCGAGAGCGCTTCAGCGATGGCGTCTGCGGCGTATTCGGCCGATTCCATCGCCGACGAGATGCCCTCGCCATTGAAGGGGCTGGCCATGCCTCCCGCGTCGCCCACCAGCACCAGACCACGGCCGTAATGCGGCTTGCGGTTGAAGGCCATCGGAATGGCGGCGCCCTGCACCTTGCCGACACGGTTCTCGTCGCGGAAGCCCCACTCCTCGGGGGTACCGTCGAGCCACTGCTTGAGCATGGCGCGGTAATCGGTCTTGCCGAACCCCGTGGAGGTGCTGACCACGCCGAGGCCCGCGTTGATGGTGCCGTCGCCCATCGGGAAGATCCAGCCATAGCCGGGCAGCAGGTTGGATTCGCCGCGCTTGCCGTCCCACAGCTCCAGCCAAGACTCGAGGTACTCGTCGTCGTGGCGCGGAGAGGTGTAGTAGGTGCGCACCGCCACGCCCATGGGGCGATCCTCACGCTTGTTGACGCCCATCGCCACGGACAGCCGCGATGAGTTGCCGTCGGCCGCCACCACGATGGGAGCCCGGTACTGGGCGCCGTCCTTGGTGGTGACGCCGACGATGCGGCCGGTGCGCTCGTCGAGGATGGGCTCGGTGACGTTGGCCCCCTGATACAGGGTGGCGCCCGAGGTCACGGCGTGCTGGGCCAGCAGGTTGTCGAAGTCACCGCGGTTGCGGCACAGGCCGTAAGGGGGGAAGTCGGTGAGTTCGGGCCATTCGAGCTCGAAGGGCTCCTCGCGGCCGCCGTAGATGCGCAACCCCTTGTTGTGCAACCAACCGGCCTCGACGGAGGTGTCGACACCGAGCTTGGTCAGCGCGCGCGTCGCGCGCGGCGTGAGTCCGTCGCCGCATACCTTCTCGCGAGGGAAATGAGACTTTTCGAGCAACGCGACGGAAACACCGCGCTGAGCCAGATAAGAGGCAGCGGTCGATCCACCCGGGCCCGCTCCGACGATCACGACGTCCGCTTCGGTCGTCTCCCCGGCCGATGCCTTGGGGTTGGACATGCAGACTCCTTACAAACGCGTCTCTAGTGACTAGCGATGACGCCCTCAGTCTAGGGCTCGACCATGAAATCAGCCAACCGACGAAGAAATAGGGTAATTCGTCCTGACTAGGCCAGACACCCCACCTCTGAATACCTAGGAAGGGATCTTTTCGCCACATTTTCCTTGCTTATTTTTTAGACCAAACTCTCCGCGTGTCGCTAGCCCTAGAGAGGGCAAGGGTGCGCGCTCTCGGGTCGACGGCTAAAGTCGGTCAGGTGACTCTGGAGTTCGGCAGTTCTCGGGTGCGTGCCACCACCGTAGCGATCGACGACCCTGGCCCCCTCGAGCGGTTCTTGCCCGAGTCCGGGCCGTACTCGGCGTTCATCCGCCGAGGAGAGGGCTTCGTGGCGCTGGGCGAGGTCGCCCGGTTCGAGACCGATTTCCCCGCGGCCGCCGACGTCTGGTGGAGCGAGATCAGCCAGCAGATCGATCACGATTCCGAGCTGCCGGGTGTCACGGGCACCGGTCCATTGGCGCTGGGCACCTTCGCCTTCGACCCGGATCGCTCGCAGCGCAGTTCTGCGTTGACCATTCCGCACACCATCGTCGGCAAGCGGGACGGCCAGGCGTGGATCACGGTCATGGATCCGCAAGGGCCTGTCCGGCTGCCGGCACCGGGCGAGCCCCTCGTCGCCCCCACGGGTATCGCCTTGGCGGAGGGCTCGCTCTCCGAGCAGGCATGGGGCGAGATCGTCGCCAACGTGATCGACCGCATCCGCGACGCTCAGGTGCACAAGGTGGTGCTCGCCCGGGACCTCCTGGCGCGCGCGGAGGCTCCCATCGATCTGCGTCATCCCTACCGGCGCCTGCTCCAGCGTTATCCCACCACCTGGGCCTACCTGATCGACGGGATGATCGGCGCCACCCCGGAGCTCCTCGTGCGCCGCATCGGCGGCCTCATCACCTCGCGTGTGCTCGCCGGCACCATCTCCGTCGAGCCCGAGCGCACCGACGCGCTCCGCAAGGCAGCCGAACTGGCCCGCTCGGAAAAGGACATCGCCGAACATGAGTTCGCGGTCAAGTCCGTGGCCGAGGCGCTTGCCCCGTTCTGCCCCGCGATGAACGTGCCGGAGACCCCCTCGGTGCTCCCCCTGCCCAACGTGCTGCACCTGGCCACCGACATCACCGGAGTGGCAACGCCGGAGGTCAGTTCGCTGGCCCTCGCCGGCGCCCTGCACCCGAGCGCCGCGGTCTGCGGCACGCCCACGCATCTCGCGCTGGACCTGATCAACGAACTCGAAGGCCTGGATCGCGGCCGCTACGCCGGCCCGGTCGGCTGGATGGACCTCCAGGGCGACGGCGAATGGGTCATCGCTTTGCGCGGTGGTCAGGTGCTTCCCGAGAGCCCCGAGGAGATCCGGCTGTTCGCCGGCGCCGGCATCGTGGTGAACTCGCGTCCCGACGCGGAGGTGGCGGAGACCAACGCCAAGCTGATCCCCATGCTCCAGGCCCTCGGCCTGGCTCCCTAGCACGGCTGGTCGCCGTGGCCTCGCCCCAGAACCGCCGTCCCACAGGTGGCGAATCGCCTATCGAGGCTGAATCCGTACAGTCTCCCGCTGACTTCGCGTTAGACAGGTTCTGCACGTCAGGATGCTGACGTACAGAACCTGGCTACACCCAAAACATGTCGATAGCTGACGGATTCAGCCTGGATAGCGGCCCGGTAAGCGGCGTGTAGGTCAGCGCTTCTTGCGCTGCACCTGGATCTTCTTCTTGCTCCCCAGCCCGGCCTGGGCGGCCTTCTGCTCTTCGAGCAGGCGCTTTTGTTCGGCCTGCTGATCCATCATCGACTCGCGATCCATTCCGCTGCTGAGCAGGCTGAAGGCGATCGCGGCGATCAACAGGCTGACCCACAGCGGGAGACCCAGGACGAGGGGCAGCGTGACCAGCGCGATCATGTCGATGCCGCGCAGCATGGAGAACATCAGCCCCGGGGGCATGGCACCGAAGCCCGTGGTGACGAGCGGGCCCTGGTAGGAAGCGGGCTTGGCCGAGATCCAGCGCACCGCGCCCAGGAAGCCACCCAGAGCGGCCACCAGGGCCGAGGTGATGGACTCGTAGGCAGACGCCTGCGCTCCTCCGGCGACTCCCAGGAAGGCCGGCACGATCGCCGCCCCCCACAGCAGGGCGAGAACCCCGGGAACCACCATGCACGCCCGACGAATCTGGGACACCGAGAACGGGAAACACCGCTGGAGTCCCTTGGTGCGGCTCATCACGCGCAGCTGGTTCATGAACGGCACCAGCGCCACCATCAGCACGATGGCGGAGATGGTGACGTTGATCGTCGTCATCCCCAAGGCGTGCACGGCGTAGGGCGCCACGGCAGACAGCGCGAGCATCAGCAGGGGCTTGGGGTAGCGCCAGAGGCGCTGCACGTCGCGCATCACCAGGGCCATGGTGCCGCTTCCCGCACCCCGGGTGGCGCGCACGTGGCCGCGCTCGCGCGACTGGTGTTCGACCAGGATGTCGCGGATCAGCGCGAACTCGAGCGCGAAGGCCGCGCCCTGCATGCCGCTGAGCAGGGCGCCGCCCGAGGTGAGGCGCTGACGCCGGATACGGCGCAACCGCAGATAGCCGAAAATGCTGCCCAGGATCAGGAGCAGCAGCCCGACGGCGCCGACGATCAACGCCAGTTCGACGTTCAGCGCGGGAAGCTGGTCGGCCTCGATCTGGCCGGCGGCCGCGAGCACGAGCAAGCCGAGGGTGGCCACCACGAGCAGGCCGAGCAGCCACTGCAGCGCCCGGACCACCCAGCGTCGCTCCAATCCCTGCTCCGCGGCAGCGAGGGCCGCAAGCCCCGCCGCGCCCAGTCCTGCGGATAGCGCCCACAGACCCACTTGGGGCAGGGCGGAGCCCACGAGCGCGGCAACGAGCGCGGCCAGGAGCGCCCCGCCGATGAAGGCGACGATGATGGCGGAAACCAGCCGGCCCGCCAGCAGGCGCCGTCGATCGGCGATGCCGTCCATCAGCCAGAAGCCTTCCGCGGCGCTGGCGAGGATCGGCCCGAACATGTGACAGGCAGCCAGGGTCATCGCCAGAACCGCCGCCACGGCGGCCCAGGGCAGCAGGCCGCGCGCGGCCAGGCAGCCACCCGTAGCGCACGCTGCCGCGTTGCTCTGCGCCTGCCAGATCGAGTTGATCAGCATCGCGCCGAGCACGATCACGGAGAACGCCATCACGTAGCCGTCGGACAGGGCCTGCCAGATCGAGCGGTCGGCACGCCCCCGTCGCCAATCCCGCATCAGGAGCTTCAGCTCCCTCTCGTGCACCTCCCCGACGGGGCCGAACCGCTCGGCGTCGGAGATCTGATCGAGTTGGTCGTCGCTCACTGCGCGCCCTCCAACCTCACCTCGCGAGCGCCGATGGCCCGGATGAGGCTGGGCTCATGGCTGGCCAGCACGATCGCCAACCCTTCACGCATGTCTTGCTTGAGGCGACGGCCGAGCCATTCCACGCCCTCGACGTCGAGCCGCTGCTCGGGCTCGTCGAGCACCAGAAGGCGGCGCGGCCGCACCAGCGCGGTGGCCAGGGCCAACCGCCGGCGCTGACCGGACGACAGCGTGGTGGGCAGCTGCCCCGCCTGCGGGACGAGCTGTACCTCGTCGAGCACCTCGTCGACGAGCGCGTCGGGATCCTCCAAACCGTGCGCACGGGCCAGCAGGTCGAGGTGTTCCACCACGGCGAGGTCGGGGAAGAAGTCGAGATCGTCGATCACGGTGGCCACGTCTTGCCGGATCTGCGGGTTGGCCTCGTTCATCCGGTTGCCGCACACCTTGACGGTGCCGTCATCCGGACGATCGGCTCCCACTAGACATCGCAGCACGGTGGACTTACCGGCGCCGTTTCGTCCCGTCAGTGCCACCGCCTCTCCTGCTTTCACGGTGAGGGTGAATCCCTCGACGATGGTTACCGGCCCATAGGCCTTCTTGAGGTTCTCTACCTCGAGCACGACGTCTTTCTTAGCCACGCGCCCTATTGTCCCCCATCACTCAATGGCTGACGAACCGGACGCGCGCCGTGTCGGTGGCGGCGGCTAGGCTGCTCCCCATGGTTAGTGAGGCGAAGGCGACCCTGGAGAAGCGCCACGGTGACGTGCAGCGGATGTTCGACGGCGTTGCCAAGCGCTACGACTTCATGAATTCCGTGATGAGCGCCGGGCAGGATCGTGCCTGGCGTCGTGCCACGGTGGAGGCGATCTCCCCGCTTCCGGGCGAGCGCGTGCTCGACCTCGCGGCGGGCACAGCCAAGTCGTCGGCCGCCATCGCCGAGCAGGGCGCGGTGGTCACCGCGGCAGATCTGTCGTACGGCATGCTGCGCGAGGGCCTCACCCAGTTCCCGGGCCTGGACTTCGTCAACGCCGACGCCCTGTCGCTGCCTTTCGACGACGACACCTTCGATGCCGTCACCATCAGCTACGGGCTGCGCAACATCGATGACACCCTCGCCGCGCTGCAGGAGATGCGGCGCGTGACCAAGCCCGGCGGGCGCATCGTCGTCAACGAGTTCTCCTCCCCCACCAATCGTGCCTTTCGCTACGTCTACGACCACTACCTGCCGGTCGCACTGCCCGCGATGGCCAAGCTGTCCAGCAACCGGGTGGCGTATGAGTATCTCGCCGAGTCGATCCTCGCCTGGCCGAGCCAGCCCGAGTTGGCTGCCGTCATGGCCCAGGCCGGCTGGAGCGGGGTCGAGTGGCGCAACCTCTCGGGCGGCATCGTCGCACTGCATCGCGGCTGGAAGCGCTGAGCATTGGTTTCAGAGATCGTGCTCGACGCCTATGCGGCTCGGAGCTGCCCGGTCAAAACCCATAACGCCTTCGATCCTTTCGTCGAACAGCCCGCGGTGCCCGACGACGAGTCGTTGCGCGAGTCGTTCCAGGGCGGCCGCGCCTACCGCGAGCTGGTTCTTGACAGGCTCGCCGCCGGCGATTCCGCGGTGGATCTGCGCGCGATGGAGCCCCGTCAAGGCGAGGCCGAGACGCTGAGGGCGCTCGCCCAGGGGGCGCGCGTCGTGGTGGCGCCACGGCTGCCGCGCGATGCCGTCGGAGGACGCTCGGGGCAGCCCGATGCCCTCGTGCGAGACGCCGACTCCCCCGATGCGCACCCCGGCTATTGGCCGCTCAAGGTCAAGCCGTATCGAGTCACGGAGAAGGAAACGGGCTCCACCCAGCTTCTCTCCTCGCCCGTCGACGACATCGGCCGGCGGTCCACGCTGCCGGGGCTGCGGTTCCGCGCCTACCGCGAAGGCGTGTTGCTCGAGCTGGCTCACTACTGGCGAATGCTGGAGAGCCTGGGCTACGCCGCGGCCGCGCCATGGGGGTGCGTCGTCGGACAATCGCGGAACGCGGAGGCCGATCCGCGCGGCACCTGGTTGCTGCTCACCACCAAGTTCCTTCGCACCTTCTCCCGCACGGCCGGGTACAAGCTACGTTCGGCGCTCGAGCGCTACGACCACGAGTTCAAGTTCCGCTTGCACGTGGCGGAAAGCGCATCGCAGCGCCGCCCCGGCGACACGTCTCCCCCGGTGGTGCGCCCCATCCGGGTGAAGGAGTGCGAGTGGTGCCCGTGGTGGCAGGTCTGCTTGCCCAAGATGGACCGCGACGACCTGTCGCTGCGGATCTCGAAGGCACCCCTCGATGTGCGCGAGTTGCAGACCCTCGCCGGACTCGGCATCCACACCGTCTCCCACCTCGCCGCCGCCGATGTCGAGGAGATCCTGCCTCACTATCTGCCGCTCACCACGCACCGGGATCGTTCCGAACAGCGCCTGCGGCAGGCGGCACGCCGCGCCCGGATGCTGGCCGACAACGTCGCGCTGGAACGTATTTCCACGGAGCCCATCGGGGTGCCGCGTGCACCCGTCGAGGTCGACCTGGACATCGAGACCAGTGAGGAGGGCTTGGTCTACCTGTGGGGCGCTTTGGTGTCGTTCCGCGGGGAACAACCCCGATACGTGCAGTTCTCGCGATTCGAGCCGCTCGGCCCGGCCGAGGAGCTGAGCCTGGCGGAGGAGTTCGCCGCGTGGTTCGCAGAGCTCTGCGCGGAGCATCCGGATGTGCTGGTGTACCACTACTCCGACTACGAGACCGTGCATCTGCGCCGGCTCGCCTCCCGTTCGAGCCGTCCGGCGCTGCAGGAGACGGTGGACCTCATCCCCGATCATTTCGTGGATCTATTCCGGTTCACTCGGGAGAACTTCGTCGGCGTCGACGGCCTGGGCCTCAAGGTGGTCGCCACCGAGGGCGCCGGCTTTCGCTGGCGCGACGAAGAGCCCGGCGGCCTGGCGTCGATCATGTGGTTCACCCAGGCTGTCACCGACGAGGATCCCACCGTCCGCGAGGCCGCTCGTGTTCGGGTGCTGCAGTACAACGAGGATGACGTGCGCGCCACGCTCGCCCTGCGCGAATGGTTCGACCGTCTCGATGCGGGGACTCAACAGCGAGCCGACCAGGAACGGGCATCGACCTTCACCGCGAGATGACCGGCCCTGAACGGAGACGCCGTCGTGGGAGACGCCTCAGAGGCGCCGTGAGCGAGGATGCGAGCCACGATGAACTCGCGGCCGGTCGCCAGTTCCCGCGCCAACGCCGTCTCGTCGCGGACCTCAGCGGCATCCCAGCCGAGCGCACGGGCCACGGCTGCCAGATCCAGCCCCTGTGGCGTGCCGAAGACCCGCTCGAACGCGTCGGCGTATTCCGGCGCTCCTTGCTCCAGGGAGGAGAAGATGGAGCCGCCATCGTCGTGTTGCACCACGATGCGCAGACGAGGCCGATCCTCGAGGGGAGGGCGGACGAGGGCACCGAGGTCGTGCTGCATGGTCAGATCCCCGAGCAGCACGGTGGTGCGCCTGCCGGTCGCGAGCGCGATCCCGCCCGCCGTGGCAACCACGCCGTCGATGCCCGCCAGGCCGCGGTTGGCGTAGACGGGGAAGGCACGCTCAGGGAGGGGCGCCTGGTCGGCGTCGCGGATGCAGTTGCTGGAGCCCAGAACCAGGTTGTCTCCGGTTTCCATCGCGTCCATCACCTGGGCCGCGACGGCGAAGCCGTCGAATTCGGGCGCATGGTCCCGTCGCCCGGCAAGGAGACGGTCCTCCTCGCGCCATCGATCGAGCCATCCCGGGTCACCGGGCTCCGCCAGCACCCGGTCGGCGATACGAGACGCGTTCAGCCCCGGATCATGCCAGCGGGCGTGGTCCGAGACCACGACCAGCTCGATGTCCTGCCGGGCGAGCAGGGCGGAAACCGGGCGCGAGAGCGTCGGATGCCCGAAGCAGATGACGCGCTCGATGCGGCGTCCCAGCTCGCCGCCGAGCAGCCGGCGATAGCCTGCGATGGCGGCGGCGCCGAGCCGGGCGTTGCTCGAGGGTTCCGCGAGCAAGGGGAAATCGTTGATCTCGGCCAGCGCACGCGCCTCCGCGCCCACGCGGGGAGGCGCGTCTCCGGCCAGCACCACCGTGCGCGGGCTGCCGTCGAGAGTGACGACGTCGCCGGGTTGGGAGCGGGATATCGGAGCCACCCGCGGCGACACCTCAGGAATGGGACCGGCCAGCGGAGGCTCGAATTCCAGGTTGAGCTGAACGGGACCGGGTTGCCTGGTGCGCAGCCCCTCCGCCAGGGCCACGGCTCGTTGCACCCCCATGCTCCATGCCCGCTCGCTCCCGGATGCGGACGACAACCGCACCAGGCCCAACGCTGAGGGGCCGAAAGCCCCCGCCTGGTCTGCTGTCTGGCTTGTTCCGGTGCCCACCAGGTAGGAGGGGCGGTCGGCGGTGAGGGCGAGCCAGGCCACGCCGGCGGCCCGCGCCTCCATCGCCGCGGGGGCCAGGTTCGCCACGGCGGTGCCGGAGGTCGTCACCACCGCCACGGCGCGTTCGAAGGCCTTGGCGAGGCCGAGGGCGAGGAAGCCGGCGACCCGTTCGTCAGCCCGCACGTGCAGGCGGAGACGTCCGTTCTCTGCGGCGTGGTGGGCGGCGAGCAGAAGGGGCGCATTGCGCGAGCCGGGCGAGGCCACGACGTCGGTGATGCCGCAGCCGATCAAGGTCTCGACGACCACCGCCGCCATCGTGGGACTGTTCACCCCTGCTCCCCCTCTATCTCCTCTCCGAGGATACGGGCGACGCGCGCGAGCCTGGCGAGCCATCGGGCTCGCGTCGCCTCGCCCGCGCACACGGCCGCGAGCCTGTCCTCGTCGACGGCCAGTGGCGAGACGGGCAGGGTGCCGTTCACGGGCAGCAGCGGATGGGCGGTCACGTCGTCGGTGAACAGGGCGCCCGTCTCCAGGCCGCAGTCGAAGGGCAATTCGGGGAGGGCGGCCGCCAGGGCCACGCCGGCCCGCAGGCCCACGGAGGTCTCCACGGCGCTGGAGACCACCACGGGCATGGCGAGCTGCTCGGCGATCTCCAGGCAGCGACGCACACCCCCGATGGGCTGGACCTTGAGCACGGCTACGTCGGCCGCGCCCAGCGCGCGCACCCGCAGCGGATCTTCGGCTCGGCGAATGGACTCGTCCGCGGCGATCGGCACGGGGATGTCTTTCGTGCTCAGAGCGCGCCGCAACTGCGCCAGCTCCTCGACGGTGGCGCAGGGCTGTTCCGCGTATTCGAGGGTGAAGGCCGAAAGCTCTCTCAGCGCCCGCGTCGCCTCTGCGAGGCTCCAGGCACCGTTGGCGTCCACCCGCACGCGAGCACCCGGGCCCAAGGCCTCGCGCACGGCGGCAACCCGGGCGATGTCGTCATCCAGGCTCTGCCCGGCCTGCGCCACCTTCACCTTCGCGGTGCGGCACCCCGCGGCCACGGCGCGCCGCGCCGCCGCCTCCGGAGCCAGGGCCGGGATGATCGCGTTGACCGGCACCTCCTGGCGCACCGGGTCGGGATATCCATCCCGCGCAGCCTCCAGCGCCGCCCGCAACCAGGCGGCAGCCTCATCGTCGGCATATTCCTCGAACGGGCTCCACTCCGCCCAACCGGCGTCGCCCCGGAAGAGCAGGCCCGTGCGGCGTTTCAACCCCCGGAACGGCACGCGCAGCGGGATGTCGTAGACCAGCAGGTCGCGAATCATGCGATCAGTGCCCCGACCAGCAGACCCAAGCCGATGCCGATCTCAGCCATGCCCGTGGCTTGGATCACCGGGATCAAGGCGCGCCCGTTCGCGCCGCCGAGCACGATGCGCAGGGGAGCGACCAGGAGGGCGCAGCCGATCAGACCCAGTGCGCACCACCAACTCGTCAATGCGGCGACGCCCAGGACACCGAGCACCGCCAGGGCACACAAGCCGGCGAACAGGAGCCGGGTTCCTCGGTCTCCGAGGCGCACCGCCAACGTGCGTTTGCCCGATTCGCGATCGGTGGGGATGTCGCGCAGGTTGTTCGCCACCAGGATGGCGGAGGCCAGCGCACCGACCGAGGCACCCGCCAACCAGGCGTGCGGCGGCGCGCTCAGGGTTTGCACATATCCGGTGCCGACCGTGGCCACCAGCCCGAAGAACACGAAGACGAAGATCTCCCCCAGGCCGAGATAGCCATAGGGCCTGCTGCCGCCGGTGTAGAACCAGCCCGCCAGAATGCAGGCCACACCGACGGCTATCAACCACCACTGCCCGATCAGCACCACCATGGCCAGGCCTGCCAGGGCCGCGAGGCCGAAGCTGAGGAAGGCCGCGATCTTGACTGTCTTGGGCGAGGCGAGGCCCGAGGCCACGAGGCGGGTAGGCCCCACCCGCTGGTCATCCGTGCCGCGTACCCCGTCGGAATAGTCGTTGGCGTAGTTGACCCCCACCTGGAGAGCGAGCGCCACGAAGAGGCACAGCACCACCAGGAGAACGTCGACGGAATCCGCCAGAGCGGCGATGGCGGTGCCCGCGAGGATGGGGGCGACGGCGGCGGGCAGGGTACGCGGGCGTGCGCCCATCACCCAGGGGCGAATGGTTTCAGACATGGCAGGAGAACTCTACTGACTGCCGACGATCATCGCCTCGCGGCCAGGGCTCGCAGCACGCCCCGGTCGGGTTTCCCGCCCGCGGTGCGGGGCAGCGCGGGCAGCAACAGGAGTTGCCGGGGCAAGGCGGCCCTGGGGAGGAATGGCGCCAGATCGTCGCGCCAGCGCTGCAGGTCGCCCTCGGTGGCGGCCAGCACGATCCGCACTCCCCATTCCGGATCAGGCACGGCGATGACGTCGGTGTCTACCTCGATGCGCTGCGCCGCTGCCCTGACCGCCGCGAGGTCAACGTTGATCCCACCGGTGATGACCACGTCATCCAACCGCCCGCCGAGGCATAACCGTCCGTCGAGGATGCGCCCCCAATCCCCCGTGCGCAGTTCTCCGTCGGTCAGGATCTCCGCGGTCAGGTCGTCGCGCCCGAGATATCCGTCGAACAGCGTCGGTCCACCCAGGACCACGCGCCCCTGTCCCTGAGGCGCTCGTTCGTCCGGCTCGATCCTCAGGCTCACCCCGGGCAAGGGCATCTGGTCGTAGACCACTCCCCCGCAGGTTTCGCTCATGCCATAGGTCTCGACCACCCGGATCCATGAGTCCTCGGCGGCAGCGCGAAGATCGGGCGCGAGCGCCGCGCCTCCCACGAGCACCGCGTCGAAACGGGCGAGAGACGCGGCCAGTTTCCGGTCGCGCACGGCGCGATACAACTGGGTGGGAACCAAGGAGATCGCGTTGATGCCGCTGGCCGGTTCCAGCGTGCTGAGGTCGGCCGAGGCCAGCCGTACGCCCCGCCCCAGTCGGCCTCGCACCAGCACCATCAGCCCTGCGACGTACTGCGGCGCCACAGCGAGATGCCACGTGGCGGGGCCGCCCAGCCAGGCGCTCGTCGCGTCGGCCGCAGCAACCATGGCCTCACGCGAGAGCACGACGAGTTTTTTCCCGGCCGCCGACCCCGAGGTCTGCACCACCGCACCGAAGGAGTCCACGTGGTCGGGCCGGGGACCGTCGGCGAGCCACACGCCGGCACCTCCTCGCAGCATCTCTGCGACCGCGCGGTCGACAGCATCCGGGGAGAGCATCCGCCCAGCCTATCCGCGCCATCCGCGGGGCCTCATACGGGGGACTTTGTCGATCTTCGCTAGAATCGGGGTATGGCCCGCGTCTTGCTGATCCTCGCCGTCGTCATGTTGACGATCTACTGCACCGTTGAGGTGGCACAGTCACGCAAGTATGCCGTCCGCGCGATGCCGAAGTGGTTGTGGGCAGTCGCGGTCATCGCCGTTCCCGTCATCGGCCCCGTCTGCTGGCTGCTCGCCGGCCGCCCGGTTCGCGAAACCCCGCCCGGAGGACGCGCCCCGGATGACGACGACGATTTCCTCAGCGGCCTGCGCTGATCACTCGCAGCGTTCATTTGTCCCTTCCGGCTTCGTAAGGACGGGCTCGACGGCTCTAGTGTGATCCCATGAGCAATGTGTATGGCACGCCCCGTAAGGCCGTCATCCTGGCCCGCGGCCTCGGTTCTCGGATGCGGAGGGAGGCCGAGGGCGTCTCCCTCAGCGCCGAGCAGTCCGCTGCCGCCGACGCGGGAGTCAAGGCGATGATCTCCATCGGCCGTCCCTTCCTCGATCACGTCATCTCGGCCCTCGCCGATGCCGGCTTCGTCGATATTTGCCTGGTGATCGGCCCCGAGCACGATCTCATCCGCGACTATTACGACGCCGCGGACAAGACTCGCGTGACCATCAGCTACGCCATCCAGGAGGAGCCGCTCGGCACCGCCAATGCCGTCCTCGCCGCCGAGGATTTCGCGGGCGACGAGCGCGTGCTGGTGATCAACTCCGACAACTTCTATCCGACGCAGGCCCTCGAACTGCTGGCCGACGTGCCGGGATCCGCGCTGGTCGGCTTCGAGCGCGAGGCCATGCTCGAGAAGTCCAACATCGCTCCCGACAGGATCGCGGCCTTCGCCCTGGCCACGGCCGATGCCGAGGGCAACCTCGATGAGCTCGTGGAGAAGCCCGACCAGGCGACCATCGAGCGCCTCGGCGAGGACGCGGTGATCTCCATGAACTGCTGGCTGTGCACGCCGGCGATCTTCCCGGCCGCCCGGGCGATTCCACCGTCGGCGCGCGGTGAGTACGAGATCACCGACGCCGTGCGCGCCGCCATCGCCGCGGGCGACCCCTACCGGGTGGTGCGGGCCGCCGTCGGCGTGCTGGATATGTCGAACCGCGGCGACATCTCGTCGGTGGCCGAGGCTCTGGGCGGCCAGGACGTGGTGCTGTGATCCGCTGGTTCGTTCCCGGTCGCCTCGAGGTCTTCGGCACGCACACCGACTACGCGGGCGGTCGTTCCATCCTGGCGGCCGTCGATCGTGGGGTGACCGTCGAGTTGACCGACCACGACGGCGATGGCGTCCTCGCCTCGTCAACCGCGGTGCCTGGAGAGATCGCCGTGTCCTCCCATCGGGACCTCGACCTGTCACCGGGCCACTGGGGGCACTACGTGAAGGCGGTCGTCGACCGGCTGACGCTGAATTTCGGCGAGATGAAGCCCGCCCGGATCGTCATCGATTCCACGCTGCCGCTGGCCTCAGGCATGAGCTCGTCTTCAGCGTTGGTGGTGGGGGTGGCGCTCGCGCTGATCGACCACAACGCGCTCCGGCAGGACGCGCGGTGGCTGGCCAACGTCACCACCGACGCCGACCTGGCCGGATATATGGCCTGCTTCGAGAACGGGCTGCCGTTCAAGGACCTGGCCGGCTTCAAGGGCGTGGGCACCTTCGGCGGATCAGAGGATCACACCGCCATGCTCTGCTGCCGCGCCGATCAGCTCTCGGAGTTCAGCTTCTGCCCCATCGAGGAGCGCTCGACGGTGGCATTCCCCGCCGAGTGGAGCTTCGTCGTCGCGGTCTCCGGCGTGCTGGCGGAGAAGACGGGCGCGGCGTTGGATGCCTATAACAGCGCCTCCCTTCTGGCCCGCGAACTCGTCGAGGAATGGAACTCGGCCACGGGACGCGACGACGCGGTGCTGGCCGATGCCCTCGCGGTGGAGGACGGCCTCGAAGGGCTGCGGGCCGTCGCCTCGTCCGATCCCGACTTCGTGGCACGGCTCGATGCCTTCATCACGGAATCCGAAGTGGTGATCCCCCGAGCGATGGCTGCCTTCGAGGCTCGCGATCTCTCCGCCTTGGGCGACGCGGCGGACCTCTCCCACCGCAACGCCGATGCCGCGCTGGGCAATCAGATCGCCGAAACCAATCGGCTCCAGGCCCTCGCCCGCGAGTTGGGCGCCCACGCGGCGACCGGCTTCGGTGCCGGCTTCGGCGGTTCCGTGTGGGCCTTGATCGAGACCGACAAGGCCGATGGTTTCGCCGAGAGGTGGCTGGCCGCCTACCAGGCGGAGTTCCCCGCGCACCGTGCCCGCGCCAGCGTGTTGGTCACCCGCCCCGGCCCGGCGGCTCATCGCCTATAGGTGCATGTCGTCGTAGGAGCGAGGGTCCTCGATGGGTTCGAGGTGCCCTGAGATCTTGAGGTCGGGGTACTCCTCGTGGATCACGTCGATCAGGTCTTCCATCGCGTCGTGCCCCTGCTGCACGGTCCAGCTGCCGGGCACCAGCATGTGCATCTCCATGAACTGCCAGCGCCCGCTCTCGCGAGTGCGGAAGGCGTGGAACTGGATCTCGTCCGAGCTGTGCTCTGCGAGGATCTCGCGAAGCCGATCGTTGTCGTGCTTCGGCAGCGAGATGTCCATGAGGCCCTCGGAGGATTCGCGCAGCAGCTTCCAGCCCATCCAGAGGATGTTCACGGCCACCAGGATGGCGAGGATCGGATCCAGCCGGTCCCATCCCGTCAGCGCCACCAGCGCGATGCCGACCAGCACCCCGACGGACGTGATCAGGTCGGTCATCAGGTGGTGGCCGTCGGCGCGCAGCGTGATCGAGTTGTATTTCTTCCCCGCTCGGATCAGCACCAACGCGACGGCTCCGTTGATCACGGCGGCGAGCAGCGAGATCAGCATGCCCAGCCCCAGTTGCTCCAAGGGCTGAGGGGAAAGCAGGCGCTGGATCGCGAAGGACATGATGAAGATGGCCGCGACGAAGATCAGCCCGCCCTCGATGGCCGAGGAGAAATATTCGGCTTTGGTGTGGCCGAAGTGATGGTTCTTGTCCGCGGGCCGAACGGCGATCTTCAGCACGATCAGCATCATGATGGCGGCGGCCAGGTTGACCAGCGACTCGGCCGCATCAGATAGCAGGCCCACGGATCCGGTGATCCACCACGCGCCGGTCTTGAGCACGATGGTGACCATGGCGGTGGCGATGGACAGCCACGCGAACTTGGTGAGGTCGATACCCGACTTGGCTTGCGTCACCCCTCAACCCTCGCGCACCTCCCTGCCGCTCGGCAAGCCTTGCCGAGACCTGGCGCAGGGGCGTCGGCCTCCGAGCACATCAGGGCCAGCACATAGACTCGGCGTATGGCTACTGATCACCGGCAAGGATGGTTCGGGCTGCCGTGGTTCGGCGTCAAGCCCCAGGAGGAAGTCGTCTCCTGCGTGCTGTCGGGCGGGGGTTCTCGCGCGAGCTTCCAGATCGGCGCTCTCGAATACCTGTACCGGCACGATCCGCAGTTCACCCCCACCGTCTTCGTCGGCACCTCCGCCGGCGCCATCCTGGCAGCAGGGCTCTCCCAGTACGGCACGCGGAAGCAGCAGCTGGGCTGGGTTCACCGGATCGACCAGGTGTGGTCGAGCATGACCTCAGCCGACGACATGTTCACCCCACGCCCGTGGTTCGCCAAACTCCAGACCGAGGGACCGTCGTGGCTGGACATCGTGACCCCCAAAACACCGGAGAAGACATCGGAGCCTGCGAAAGCTCCGACCAAGGCGCGTCTGCCGTTTCTCAAATCAGATTCCCCGGCTGTTCTCTCGCCAGAGACGCCGACGGATCCCTGGGAATGGGCGCTGTCTCCCGATAAAGAACTCCGCGCGGAATGGTCGCTGGAGACGCTGACGGCGCTCATGAGCGGTTTGGGGAAGCTGCCCCGGATCGGCACCGACTTAAACGCCATCTGGCATGGGGCGGAGCGCTCCCGTTCGCTGTATCGCCCGGGACCGGTGCTCACCAAGCTGCTGGAGCCCGATACCTTCGACCAGGCCAAGGTGGAGGCCTCCGGCATGACGCTGCGCCTGGCCATGGTGGCCCTGGAATCCGGCGAACTGCGGTTCATGACAGAAACCGGGGCGCTGGTGGATCGTCACAATCAGCCGCACGGCACGCACACCGAACGGCTGACCACCGGCGTTCTCGCCTCCTGCGCGATCCCCGCGGTGTTTCGTCCGGTTCCCATCGGGGACGAGACCTACGTCGACGGCGGAGCCCGCGAGAATCTTCCTGCGGAATTGGCGATCGGCCACCTGGGAGCGTCGCGCAACTACGTCATCTCCTCGCAGACCATCGGCGTGGACCGGGGGAAGTCCATGGCCGACGCCGACTTGTTCAGCATCGTGATGCGCTCCACCGAGATCCTGATCGACGAGGCCGGGCGCGACGAGACGGCCTACGCCTACTCCGCGGGCGCCATCGTCATCAGGCCGGAGTTCACGGTGCATTCGTCGATGACGGTGCACCCTGCGCTGATTCAGATCAACCGCGACTACGGCTGGATGCGTGCGGCCGAGCGCATGCTCGGGTTGGGCGACGATGAGCGTCAGCGTCACGCGGCAATCACCCGCAACCGCATGGAGTGCGTGCAGTGGGAGGAGCTCTACGCCCTCGACCCCACCCCCGAGACGCTGGCGGAGCTGGGCCGGCGTAAGCGGGAGCTTCGTCAGCTCGTCACCGGATCTCGCACCGGCGCGCTACCGGCGCACGCGGATTCCTGGTGGATGGGCTTCGAGGCGCACGCGCACCCCATCGAGGCGCAGCCCTTCTGGCTGCCGGCCAGCATGATCGCCCGCGCCACGTCCCGCAGCACCGCTCCGCAGCCCTGAGTACACCCCGCGCGACGCCATAGCGCTGCAATAAGCAACATACAACTGGCTAGAGCCCGCGCGGCGTACGTATTTCACGCTGCGCGCTCTCTAGCCAGGTATAACCAGGTATAGCTACGTGTAGAGGGTCGATCCGCACCCCAGATCGGAGGGTCGGTGCAGGGCGAGACCTCAGCGACGGTGCGAGCGCACCGCGTCGAGGGGCTCCAGGAAGCGCGGGGTGTCACCCTGCGCGTTCAGGTGCTCGTTCGCCTTATCGGCGACCTTCACCCACTTCGCTTTACCGGGGGTGAACTGGCCGGCGGAGATCGCCACCACGGCCATGAGGGCCAGCGCGATGACGACGGTGATTGTCAGGGCAAGCAGGGCCACGACGAACAAAACATTCACTCCTAGTGTGGAAGCTGAAACGTTGATCAGCACTGACAATTGTGCCGCAGTTTTCGCCAAACCACACATCGCGCGCCGCTCCGCATGATATTTTGCCCGCCGGCATCCCCCGGCTCAGAGTCGCTGGCTGACGACGGTCGAGATCCCGTCGCCTCGCATGCTGACGCCGTAGAGCGAATCGGCGATCTCCATCGTCCGTTTCTGGTGGGTGATGACGAGCAGCTGGGAGTTCTCGCGCAGTTCCTCGTAGATGGTGAGCAGGCGCCCCAGGTTGGTGTCGTCGAGCGCGGCCTCTACCTCGTCGAGGATGTAGAACGGGCTGGGCCGGGCGATGAACAAGGCGAAGAGGAACGCGACGGCCACCAGTGAGCGCTCGCCACCGGAGAGCAGGGACAACCGCTTCACCTGCTTGCCCGCGGGCTTGGCCTCGACATCGACGCCGGTGGTGAGCCAATCTCCCGGGTCGGTCAGCACCAAGCGTCCTTCGCCCCCGGGGAACAACCGAGAGAAGACCTCGCCGAAGGCGCGCTCGACATCGCGGTACGCGGTCTCGAAGACCTCCTGCACCCGGGCATCCACCTCTTCGATGATGTCCATCAGATCCGCGCGGGTGCGATGCAGGTCGTCGAGTTGTTCGGCGAGGAACTGGTGTCGTGCAGACATGGCGTCGTATTCCTCCAACGCCAGTGGGTTGACCCGCCCGAGTTGCGCGAGGGCCTTCTCGTTGCGGCGCAACCTGGCGGCCTGCTCCGCGCGATCGTAAGGAATGGGCTCGGGGGTCTCATCGTCCTCGGTGAGAGCCGCGCCGTCCGGCCCGGTCAGAACCGGCACCGGCAACTCCGGGCCGTACTCGGCGATCAGGGCCTCCGGCTCCAGACCCAGCTCGGTCATCGCCCGCTCCGCGAGCTGTTCCACCCTCATCCGGCGCTCGATACGAGCCATCTCATCGCGATGCACGCCTCGCTGCAGCTCGTCGAGCTGCCCGGTGGCGGCCTTGGCGGCCTTTCGCGCGTCGGCGGCTGCTGATTCCGCGGCTCTTCTCCCCCGGTCGGCGGCGTTGCGTTCCGTCTGTGCGCGTTCGCATGCGGCTTCGACGTGCGCCGCGAGTTCGGCGGCGGCGTCGCGCACGGCACCCGCGATCTCGGCTTCTGCCCGGCGCCGGGCCGCGCGCGCCTTGGCTTTCTCTCGGGCATCCCGTTCTTGGCGGGCCGCGCGCAGGAGCGCTTCGGCACGCCCGGTGAGCGATTTGGCCTGTTCTTCGGCCGCGCTGACGGCCAACCGCGCGTCCATCTCCTTCTGGCGTGCGGCGCGCGCCGTTACCGCCAGGGCGTCGCGCTCAGAGGCATCGGGTTCGGCCACCTCGCCCTCGGACTCGACCTCTGCCAGTCTCGCCTCCCATTCCGTCAGCGATTCCTGCGCGGTGGCCAGGTTTCGTTCCGCGGCTTCGATGGCGGCGGCGTGCCGGTCGGCCTCCCGTTCGGCTGCAGCCTGCGCCTGCCGCAACGCATTGAGCCGATCGGCGACGGCAGCCAGTTCGGCGTCGGAGGCATGCAAGCGGGCCAGCAGTGTCTGCTCCTCATCGCGGGCAACGCCGAGGCGCTCACTCAGCTGCTCACCCGCAAACCGCATCCGATCCAGCTCGTGCCCCAGCTGTTCGCGCTCCTCCTCCGCGGCCGCGAGCTGCGCCTGCACCTCGATCAGCGACGGTCCTTCCGCCGAGCCACCGGCGACCAGCCACGCGGCGAAGACCTCTCCCGAGCGGGTGATGGCGGTCAGTTCCCGATGACGTTGCACCACCTGCACGGCGGCGTCCTCGTCCTCCACCAGCACGATGTCGCGCAGGAGCCACGACAGCGCACCCCGCAGCTCGTCGGGAGCCGAGATGAGATCGAGGGCGCACCGCCATTGCCCACGGGCCTCGCCCGGAGCATCGCCGACTCCCGACACCAAGAGGGTCGCTCGGCCGAGGTCCTCCGCCGACAACTCCTGCAAGGCGGCACGGGCTCCTCCCAGATCGCCGACGACCACCGCCTCCGCGGCCGCCCCCAGCGCCGCCGCGACAGCTGCCTCCCAGCCCTCTTCGACGGAGATCATCTCGCTCAACTCGCCCAGAGAACCGTCCCGTTCCCGAAGCGCTGCCGCACCGTCACGGCGTTCGGTGAGCAAGCGCAATGCGTCGATGCGCGCGTCGAGGGCCGCCATGGCGCCATGGGCGTCGGCCTCCGCCGCACGAAGCTCGCTGAGTTCTCCCTCAACACCCTCGACCCTCGCGAGCGCTGCCTCGTAGTCCGTGTCCAGACTGGATTCGTTGTGTCCCAGGTCGGCGAGGGAAGTCTCGGCGCCACGGTAACGATCTGCGGCCTGAGCGGCCCGATCCATCGCCTCCCCACGGCGTTCCCGTAGCCTGCCGATCTCCTCTTCCGCGGCCTCCATCCGGGACCGGGCTGAGGACACCCGGCCCGCCAGCTTCGCCCGCCCCTCTCGTCGGTCAGCCACTGCGCGTAGAGCGGCGTTGTACGCGGCCTCTGCGACGGAATGCTCTCGCTCAGCCTCAGCCCTGGCTTCCGCGGCCTGTGCCAGTCGTTGCCTCGCCTCGTCGGCTGTGGCCTGAAGCTCCCGCTCACGTGCCTTGATCTCTGCGGCATCGCGTTCGAGCGCTTCGGGATCGCGCCCGCCCGAATGAGTTGGGATGGGCTCCGCACCCAGCCGTGCACGCTCGGCAGCGATCGATCTGGTGGTGGATACCCGTTCGCGGAGACCTGCGAGCGCGTAATAGCTCTCCTGCGCACGATCGAACTCCCGCGCGGACTCCCTCAGGCGCGCCTCGGCCTCCTCTTCCGCCGCGACTGCCGATTTCAGCACAGCCTCTGCCCGCGCCACTGCCGCCAGCTGCGTCTGCTCGTCGGCCAGATCATCAGCCAGTTCGCGCCGAGCGTGTGAGAGGTCGTCGGCCAGCAACCGGGCCTTCGCGTCGCGCAGCTCGGCCTGGATGACTGCCGCCTTGCGGGCAGCCTCGGCCTGCCGTCCGAGTGGTTTCAGCTGACGCCGCAGCTCTCCCACCAGATCGTTGATCCGTTCCAGGTTCGATTTGGTGGCCTCCAGCTTGCGCAGGGCTCGTTCCTTGCGCTTGCGGTGCTTCAGCACGCCTGCGGCCTCTTCGATGAAGCCGCGGCGGATCTCCGGCGTCGCGCTCAGGATCGCGTCGAGCTGGCCCTGCCCCACGATGACGTGCATCTCGCGGCCGATCCCGGAATCGCTCAGCAGCTCCTGCACGTCGAGCAGCCTGGCGGTGGTGCCGTTGATCGCATACTCGGAGCCGCCGCTGCGGAACATGGTGCGGGTGAGGGTCACCTCCGTGTACTCGATGGGCAGTGCACCATCCGAGTTGTCGATGGTGAGTTCCACCTCTGCCCGGCCCAGCGGTGCACGAGTGGCCGTGCCCGCGAAGATGACGTCTTCCATCTTGCGCCCGCAGCGACTGGCGCCCTGCTCCCCCACCATCGCCCAACTGACTGTCCACCACATTGGACTTGCCGGATCCGTTCGGCCCGACGACGCAGGTGATCCCAGGCTCGAAGACCAATGTCGTCGCGGAGGCGGACGACTTGGCGTCCGCGCAGCGTCAGCTTCTTGGTACATGACTAGCGGGTGGCGTCTTCCCTGAAAACTCCTTCGCCGCCGCGAGCGCAGGCGCGTACGGCACAGGTCACAGCTTGTTGACCACGAAGGGAATTGATGGGCATGGTCAGCACGATCGCAATCAGCTGCGACCGGTACTCGCGGGAGGCAATACCGGCCTCTTCGTGGAAGTAAGGCTCGGGCAGGTACACCGGACTCGCAGGATTGGTGAGCAGGATCTTGATGATCAGGCCCGCCGCCGCGGCGACGCTACCGACGGCCAAAAAGGGCCAGAACTCGCTCCACCACCCGGCAGCCTTGCTCGACCGGAAGGTCCAGCCCCGGTTCAGTTGGAAGTTCCAGAGGTTGGCCACCAGGAACGCGACGATCCACACCAGCGCCGTAAAGCGCACGTTGAAGGGTGTACCGGGGATCGAGAAGAGGATGTTCTGGGCGTTGATGGTTCCGCCATTGAGCTTGTTCATCACCACGGTGACCACCATGTTGACCAGCACTCCGGAGCCGCCGACGATGCCGAACTTCACGAACTGGCGCATCGAGTTGCCGTACTTGGCCAGGAATGCACTCAATCTCTTGCCCCCTCGGGATCCTTTGGTACCGCGGGCACAGGTAAGAGCTGCGGTTTACGACACCACGACGCAACGAGGCACCGCTAGTCGGACACCTTGAAATATTAGTCACCGTTGATCAGAACACGAAAAGCATCGTGGCTGCGCCGAGACCGGTTAACGACCCGATCTCCCACAACAACCGGCGGACCTCCCTGTCACGACATCCCAGCGCGGGACCTTAGCAAGAAAGGCACGGCGAGTCTCTAGAGCCCACCCATCGGTCACGATTCAAATAGGCAAGGCTTTCCTTAGCTATATTATTAGCCGGGATCTAGTTCATTCTTACCCCGTGCCCGTAGACCTTTCTCACACCTTCAACCGAATGAGGACACCATGCACATACGACGCCTCCGTGGCTTCGTCGCCGTCACCTTTGCCACCGTGCTGGCGCTCAGCGCCTGCGCCACCGAGAATGACAACGGCACCTCCAGCACTGAGCAGCCCTCGACTTCCACCCCCTCCTCCGCGTCGCCCACGGGTGAGTTGCTACCCGCAGCCGAGGGGACCACCACCTACCCTTACGTGATCTCCACGCAATGGGGCGAGACCACCCTTGAGGAACGCCCAGAACGCATCGCTGTCCTCGGATTCTCAAGTAACAGCGATGTCCTTCAGGCACTCGATGTGATCCCGGTCTACGCGATGACCGAGGACGGCGACTTCGAGTGGAAGAGCCAAGAGTGGTTGGACGCGGTGGAGTTCACCGACACCGCTACCAGGCGTGACCCGATCAACTTCGAAGGCGTCGCCGGGACGAACCCCGATCTGATCGTCATCCATAACTGGCTGGGCGATCAGGCCGACTACGACCGGCTTGCCACCATCGCACCGGTGCTCGACCATGCCGTCAGCGACCGCGATGCCCTCGACTGGCGCGCGGATCAGCGCCTCATCGGCGAAGCGCTCGATCTGAGCGCCGCAGCCGAGAAGGTGATCGCCGACGCCGATGCGCGGGTCGCCGAGATCGCGGCCGCTCATCCCGAGTTCGAGGGCAAGACCGTCACCATCGCCACCGAGTATGATGCGGGCCTGTCTTACTACACCTTCCCCGGCGGCCCTGCCGAGGCCGCACTCCTCGATCTTGGGTTCGTCCCGAACCCGCTTGCGCAGGAGCTCGAAGAGCAGCCCGGCTACGTCGAGAACAACAGGTCGGTCTCCGAGGAGAACTTCCAGAAGCTCGACGCCGACTACCTCATCGTGCTGTTCGACGGTGAGGCGAACAAGGCCGACATCGAGAATTCCGCGTTGTTCCAGGCCATCCCGGCCGTTGCCGACGGCCGTTACCTCGGCATGAATGCCGACGTCTGGGACGAGGAGCGCACCGAGACCGGCATGAACGCCACCTGGGTGTACCGACGGGGCGCGAGCGCGCTGAGCGTACCGTGGGCAGCAGAGGTCCTCGCCGACAAGTGGCTCACCGGCATTACCGAGTCCTGACTTCTGCTCGTGACCGGAACCGCGGAAGTAACCGCAGAGTCGGCGGCCCCGTCGCTATACCGGCGACGGGCCGTCGGTCTCATCATCATTCTCGCCACCCTGGCCCTGGTGTGCATCCCCGCGCTGGCTGTGGGATCGAACCCGATTTCGCTCGGCGAAGCTTGGCAAGGCCTGCGCGTCCGAGATGACTCAGTGGCCTCATTGATCGTCTGGGATGTCCGGATCCCCCGGCTCCTGCTGGCGATGATGGCGGGAGCGGCTTTCGGGGTTTCCGGTGCCCTGATCCAGGCGTTGACCCGGAATCCTCTCGCCGACCCGGGCATCCTCGGCGTGAACTCGGGTGCCGGATTCGCGGTCACGCTCGGGGTCGCATTCTTTGGCGTGACCACCGTCTCCGGCTACGTATGGTTCGCCTTCATCGGCGCCGCCGTCACAACAATCGTGGTCTATCTGATCGGTTCAGCCGCGGGTAGCTCGGCTTCTCCGATCACGCTGGTGCTGGCGGGCGTGGCGCTGGCGGCTGTGCTCCTCGGTATTACCCAACTGCTGACGCTCATGGATCCGGAGACCTTCCGCGCCGTCCGCGCTTGGGGTCTGGGCTCGGTCGCCCGAACCAGTAGCGCAGAGATGCTCGCGATCCTGCCGTTCATCGTCACGGGCCTGGTTCTTGCCATAGCGCTCTCCGGGTCGCTGAACTCGATCGCGCTCGGTGACGACCTGGCGGCTTCGCTGGGCACCAATGTTCTCCGGACTCGTGTCTTCGGGATCATCGCCGTGACCATCCTCGCCGGCGGCGCCACCGCGCTGACGGGCGGTATCGCCTTCGTCGGGCTCATGGTGCCGCACATCGTGCGGTGGTTCGTCGGACCTGATCAGCGCTGGATCATGGCCTACAGCATCCTTGCCGCGCCGGTCCTGGTCGTCGTCGCCGATGTACTCGGCCGCATCGCCGGTGGTGCCGGTGAGATTCAGGTTGGTTTGGTCACGCCTCTCATCGGAGGGCCTCTCCTGATAGCCCTGGTTCGGCGCCGAAAGGCAAGTGGACTGTGATGGTGGAAACTTCTCAGGGTGGGCGCGCGCAGGTCGACTTCGGCTACCGTCTCCACATTGTCCGCACGCCGCTGTTCTCCGGACGCATACCGCTGCGGCTGGTGTTCGTCTCAGCGATCCTCTTCGTACTCGCGATCGGGTTCACGCTCCTCGCGATCGGGATCGGGGACACACCGCTGACGTTCGGTGAAATCTTGCGTGCCCTCGGTGGGCGGGCCGATGAGTTCCATACCCGGGTGGTCGTGGAGTGGCGCCTGCCCGTGGCTGTTGCCGCGCTGGTTTTCGGTGCGCTGCTCGGCATCGGCGGGGCCATCTTCCAGTCGTTGACTCGCAACCCTCTCGGCTCCCCCGACGTCATCGGCTTCGATGCCGGATCGTTCACGGCCGTGGCCACCATGATCCTCATCGTCGGCACGCGCGACTATTGGAACCTCGCCACAGCCGCGGTCATCGGCGGCATTCTCACCGCTCTGGTCGTCTACCTGCTCGCCTATCGTGGTGGCATCCAGGGCTTCCGGCTGATCATCGTGGGAATCGCCGTCGCGGCCATGCTCAACGCGCTCAACGGCTATCTGATCACGCGCGCTGACGTGGACGATGCGATGGTGGTGGGCTTCTGGGCGGCGGGGTCGATCCACCGGGTGACATGGGCCAGCATGATCCCGGCGCTGATCATCACGCTGGTACTGGCGCTGTGCGTCATGCTGCTCGCTCCCTCGCTGCGACGGTTGGAGCTGGGCGATGACGCCGCGGTCACGCAAGGGCTGCGTCCGGGGCCGGTCCGGCTCGCCTTGATCGTGATCGGCGTCGCCACCGGCGCTCTCGTCACCGCCGCGGCCGGGCCGATCGGCTTCATCGCACTCGCCGCACCGCAGATCGCACGACGAGTCACCCGTTCCTCCGGCGTGAGCGTGCTCTCAGCCGCCGCGACCGGCTCAGCACTGCTCGCGGCCGCGCACTTGCTCAGCCTCGTCATCGCCCACCAGTACCGGCCGATCCCTGTCGGCCTGATCACAGTGAGCGTCGGTGGCGTGTACCTGATCTGGTTGTTGATCCGTGAATCCCGACGTCAGATTGGAGTCCTGGCATGAGCCCAAGAATGTGGAATCGCACCTCTTCCACCAACCTCGACGACGCACCACCGGTGGTCACCGACGGCTGTCGCGTGCGGGTCAAGAATGCAACGATCGGCTACGACCAGCGGATCATCTCCAAGAACCTGGATGTGGGAATCCCGGACGGGTCGTTCACCGCGATCATCGGGCCGAACGGCTGCGGGAAGTCGACACTGCTGCGCGCGTTCGCACGCGTGTTGGCTCCTACGCAGGGCCAGGTGCTGCTCGACGGCAAGCAGATCGCCCAGTACGGATCAAAGGAGGTCGCGCGGCGCCTAGGAGCCTGCTGAATAATCCGCGCGGCGTGGTGCGCTGATCGGTGGGTCTTGAGATCCTGTGGGTGTGCAGGGTGAGGCTGATCGGCAACGCGCGTGAGTTGCTGGATGTGGAGTCGGTGGCCGGGCATCTGCTTGAGCCGGGCAGTGTGTATGCGCTGTTGGCCGGGCATCGTGATCGGTTGTTTCCGGGTGAGTTGTTCGCCGACTTGTTCCCCTCGGGACGGGGGCGGCCTTCGATCCCGGGTGAGGTGGTCACCTCGGTGATCGTGCTCAGGTGTTGTACGGGCACTCGGACCGTCGAAGCGGTCGATGCGCTCGCTTTCGATCTGCGGTGGAAGGCAGCGTGCGGGTATGCGATCGACGCGAAGGAGTTTCCATCCCTCGACGTTGACGTACTGGCGGGCTCGGCTGGCTGCCAGCGCGACCGGCCGCAGCGGATCTTCGATGTGGTCCGCGAGGTGATCGTCGAGACCGGCGCGGTGGCGGGCAAGACTCGACGCGCACTGGATTCCACGGTCCTTGATGACGCGGTCGCCCGTCAGGACACTGTGACCCAGCTGATCGCCCAGATTCGCCGGGTTGGCCGAGAGGTGCTTGGCGCGAAGGATCCTCATCACCGCTGTGTGTACCCGACTTGAGGCGTTGACCCGGGCAAGGCTACGACTCTGCGGGGAAGCCGCGAATCGCGTGGAACGATCAGGCAGCCCGCGATGAGGCTCGTCTCGGCGCTGGTCGGTGACGCGCTGGCGTTGCTTGCCGCGCTGGATGTCCGGGCGATCACTGAGGCGGGTGGGAAGCCTGCCGAAGCCATCGCCTGATGGCGCTGGTGGCCGGTCAGGATGTTGAGCCGGCCGAGGACTCCGATGGCACTGACGGCCGGTGGAGGATCGCGCGCAATACCGCTCCAGACCGGAGTTATCTCGACCGTGGATCCCGACGCCCGGCACGCGCACAAGACCCGCCAACGCCGCCAGGACGGGTTCAGGCCCATGTGGTGGTCGAGCCTGACACCGGACTGGCCACTGAATGTGAGGCTACCAAGGCTGCTGGTGCGGCCAACGCGGACGCAGCGGTCGGTTCGAGACTGGTGACACAAGATGTCACGATCGTCGAGAGCGAGTCCGTCGAGGTACTGGCCGACTCGGCCTGCGGCACCGGCGAGATGCTCCATGATCTCGATCAGAAGGGTCACGTCCAGTGATTAAGCCCTGGCCACTACGACCCGCTGTTCCTGATGGGTTCACTCTCGATGACTTCATCCGTGACACCGATGCGGGAACCGTGACCTGCCCGGCCGGGAATACCCGCCCAGTGAGTCCGAACAACACGGTCTCTTTCGAAACGGTCTGCACGGGCTGCCCACTCCGAGCACGATGCACTACCGCGAAGAGGGGACGCAAACTGGTGCTTCACGAGCACGATCTGCTTCACCAAAGGCACCGCCAACGAGCTACCGACAAGGCCTTTATAGCCGTCTACCGCCAGTACCGCCCGATGGTCAGGCGCCATCGCCTGGCTCACCAGGCGCCGCCGCGTTCTACCGCGGTGTCAGAAGAACAACCAGTGGCTCCACCGTGTCGCGGCCCTCAACCTGCGTCGACTGCTCGCGCCATGGGCCTCACCATCCAGAACGGAGCCTGGGCCATCGCCTGAACGGGTCCAGCTACCGGCCCGCACCGCCTGCCAGCCGACCGCAAGGCAGTCACCGACAGGCAGACCAACCCCACGGCCGTGCTCACGAATACTGACTCAACCACACCCTCGAGGGCCTTGGAATCGTTTCCCCCGGCCAGTCACACCATCACACCCGCCAGACCACGCCTTATTCAGCACCCTCCTAGGTCTCCTCCCGCAATCCTCGCTCGCACCGGATGGCATCCGCGTCGCCGACCTTGTTGCCCGTGGTCGCGCCCCGTATCAGAATCTGTTCCACCAGTGGCGCCCGTCGGATGAGGTGGCAGTGGCTACAGCCTTGGAGGCAACCCAGCTGACCGAACTATCGGGGCGACTGGTTTCCGAACTCTCCGGCGGTCAACGGCAGCGGGTGTGGGTGGCAATGCTGCTCGCCCAGGACACTCCGATCATGTTGCTCGACGAGCCGACCACCTTCCTCGACATCGCCCACCAGTATGAACTGCTCGAACTCTTCCGCACCGCGCATGAAGGCGGGAAGACGCTAGCCGCCGTCCTGCACGATTTGAATCAGGCAGCTCGATACGCCACGCACCTGATTGTGATGAGGGAGGGCGATGTCGTCACCACCGGAGCTCCTCATGAGGTCATCACCGCCGACCTGATCGGGGATGTCTTCGGGTTGCGCTCGATGGTGATACCCGATCCGGTCACAGGCACGCCGATTGTCATTCCGCTCGACCCTCGCGAAGTCCGCGGCGAACCGGTAGAACCACACGCAGTCTGAGATGGGGACACCACGACGCGCAAATCGTTACCGCCGACGAGCGTCGATCTCTCGTTTGTGGATCTGACACCACTTGCTTCACGAGCTCGCGGATCCGTTCGAGTTCGGCTCAGCGATCAGAGGTCGAGAAGGTAGACGCTCATGATGACCGGCGATCCGTCGGCGTGCGTGTCCTCGGAAGACGCGACGCTGCGGACGTAACGGAAGCCGCACTTCTCGGCCACACGCACCGACGGGAGATTCTCCGGCTCGACACGAATCGCGGCCCGACGACCGATAGCGTGCTCACGCAAGTGGTGGCAGACCGCGAGCACGGCCTCGGAGGCAACGCCCGAGCCGCGAGCCCAGGGATGGACGGCATACGCGAGGTTCACATCACCTGGCTCCAGGCCGTCGAGGTCACCGGCGGGATCGAAATCGACATACCCGGCGAGACGTACGTCACGCCAGACACCGAACCCGCGTTTCCCTCTGCCTGCCGCTGCATTCTCTGCCAGAACATCGAAGTACGCGCGGGTGCCCTCAACCGTGCCGTAATCGCCGGTGAGCCATCGCACGGTCTCCTCGTCCTCACCGGTGCAGTGAGCCTCGGCGTCCTCATGGGTGAGAGGGCGAAGTTCGATCGTCATGCGCCCATGCTAGAGGCATGTTCCGCAGCCGTATCCACGCTCCGAGTAACCCGGCGCTCAACTTTCAGCCTTGCCGGGAAGCGCGGAAGCTCTCCTCCGCACCAGGTCGGCCTCCACCACCTTGGGGTGTGACAACTCGGATGGACGGATTGCCCCCAGACCAAACGATCACGGGCAGGAAGCCCCTATCGGGGCTGAAACCGTCAGGGCCGACGGTCAGCGAGGCTGAATCCGTCACGTATCGGGGTCTGCACGGCTTAGTGAGGCTGGATCCGTCAGTATACTGACGGATCCAGCCTCACTAGTTCAGATTTCCCGAGCGACTGAACGTATCCAACCTCGATAACGAAATACCTTGTCACCCGCCTCTCGCCGATCGCCAGGTTGTTGTTGCGCTAGCTCCGAGGGCCAGAACGACGCACGTCACGATCGCCGCGATGACCATCGGCGCATCGATCGTGGTCACCGCGCACGCTTCTTCGTCAGGTTCGCCACGCAGACGGCCGATATCGCTCTTCAAGGGGTCCACCGCATCTATGACCTCATCGAGCACGCCGATGGCGCGAAGAACTTGCGCGACGTTGCCGAAGCCCACGCCGGGGTCTCCGGACTCGATCTTGCGCAGAGTATCGCGGGTGATACCAGCGCGCTCAGACACCTGCTGTGCCGTAAGCCCCAGGACCATGCGCCAGCCGCGCACGTGCTCGCCGAACTCGGTGAGTTCTCGGTCGATCCGGTATCCAGCCATGGCACACGCCTCCCTTATGACGATTATGTTATTCGTAACCGATAGATATGGCGATTCTCATCTTCGTAACTACCCATGGACCTGGGCTTCCCCAACTACGTCGACGTGGCACGCGTACCCGCAGGAACCCCGAGTCCTCACACACCTGCTATTCAAGTTCCCGGAGGACTACTACCCGGCGCGAACGACCTCGCTGGCCGACCGGTAACGACCCGAGGAGACCTCCCGAGCGAGGAAGTCAGAGAAGTGATCGTCCAAGCCGATCGACGTGTTCTGAGCCATAGGAAGATCGTGCCAATAATTGGTATCTGGCTCGTATATGCGGGGCGATGCCGATGGCAGAAGAAGGCATCGACATCACCGCCGAGCAGCCCAAGATTCTGACGGCCGAAGCCGTTCAGGAGTCCGACGTGGTAATCACCATGGGCTGCGGCGATGCGTTCCCGTACTTCCCCGGCACGCGCTACGAGGATTGGCGGCTCGCGGCCCGCTGGTCCAAGTGCATCAGGTATGATGCAGATATGCGCACCACCGTTGATCTTCCGCCCCGAACACATGCTCGAGCCAAGCAGCTTGCGGAATCGCGGGGGGTTTCGCTGTCGACCATGGTGGCGGAACTCACTGTTCGCGGACTAGCTCAGCTCGACACCCCGGTTCAGTTGGAACTGGACGAGACCACCGGCCTGCCCGTCATCTCGGTCGGGCGAAAGGTCACAGCGGCTGAGGTCGCCGAGCCTGATCGACGAAGACCGGTGAGCACATACCTCCTCGACGCGAACGTCGTGATCGCACTGGTGGTTCAGGAACACGAGCATCACGAGCGGTCGGCCCAGTGGTTTGCGCAGGAGGTCGACACAGCCCACCTCTGCCCGATCACCGAGGGCGCGTTACTGCGGTTCCTGGTGCGGGTGGGCGAGACCTCAGGGGTGGCAGCCAAGATCCTGACCGGACTGCATACTCACCCGAAGGTGGCCTTCTGCGCGGACGCCCTGTCCTACAGGGACGTGGACCTGACGGCCTTGCGCGGCCACAAGCAGCTGACCGATGCGTACCTCGTTGCGCTGGCAACCGCTCACGACGCTCGGCTGGCAACCTTCGACAAGGCTCTCGCAGCAACCCACTCCGAGCGCGTCCTGCTCCTGGGATAGCCAAGGCTTCGGAGCACATCGCTCATGCTGCAGACAACCGCTATCTCCGGTGTGCCTTACAACGGGATTCCGAACTCCAAAGTGGTCGTATGACGCACCGGAAAGAGAACCACGCTCCGTAAGAGTGCTGGCTTCTCGTCAGTACCCACTCATTGACCATTTTGACGAGCTTGGTCAAGATGGACCATGAGCGATAAGGCAGCACCCAGGCGCAGCGGGCACATAATAGAGCGCGGCGGATCTCGCGTGCACTACTGGCTAAGTGGGCCAGCCGACGGCAGGGTCGTCGTACTGACTCATGGCGCGTCAATGGATCATCGGATGTTCGACGCGCAGCTCCACCTACTCACCGATGCCGGATACCGGGTGCTGACCTGGGACATCCGAGGCCACGGACGCTCACAACCGCTGGGCGAGATCCCGATCGACGTGAGCGACATGGTAGACGACCTACTGGCGATACTCGGTGAACTCGGGATCGATGGACCGATCTGCGTCGGCGGGCAGTCATTGGGCGGCTACGTGGCTCAAGAGATGACCTACCGGGAGCCAGGAAGAGTCGCGGCAATGGTCATCATCGGCTCCACCTGCATCACGTGGCCGATCGCGCGGTGGGAGCGATAGGCGCTGTGGTCCTCGCCCTGGTGGTTCGCGGCCTGGCCATGGCGGAACCTGCGGCGCATGATGGCCAACACCACCGCCCTGCGCCCTGAGATCCGCCATTACGCCGAGGAAGCCATGGTCACCATGTCGAAGAGATACTTCGTCGAGGTCTGGCGCGGAGTCACCCGAGCCCTGCACGCCGATCCCTCCTATCGGGTCCCGGTGCCATTCCTGCTCACCCACGGCGAGCACGATCGGACGGGCAACATCGCCCGGACCGCCCCCGCCTGGGCTGCCCGGGAAACACACTGCCAGTACCACGTGGTGCCCAATGCAGCTCACAATGCGAATCAAGACAACCCAGAGTTCCTCAACCGCGTGCTGCTCCAGTTCCTGGAAGACTGCTATCCGGCAGGAGACGCATGATCAGCAGGCGGGCACATCTGCTCGACGCAGCCGCGCAACTCTTCGCCCGGCATGGCCTACGCAAGACGAGCATCGAGGACATCACCCGGGGCGCCGGCGTATCCAAGGGCTCCTTCTATCTGGAGTTCCTCAACAAGGACGACCTGTTCGACGAGTTGGTCCGCGAGGCCTTCATCGCGTATCTGCGCGATGCCGAGGAACGCATCACCACCAACCCCAACGGCGGAAGGCTGTCGCCTCTGCATCGGGCATCCAACTGACCACCACCTCGCAGTCAGCAAACGTGCGCGGGCCAGGACGACGGTATACCTCGTGCGCACGTGGTGGTCGGACAGGTCGTCACGATGACGGTGCAATGTACTCGTGCCGCAGCCGCGTGACCTGCGCGATGTGATCGAAGTCGTGGTCCGCCGCCAGCACGGTCGCGTCGTTCACGAGTGCGTACCCAGCGATGAGGACGTCGACCGCGCCCGCTGCGCGCACGAGGCCGGCGTGCCATAGCGCGGCTTGGATGTCCAGGACGAGCGACTCGTCGGGAGCGTGCTCCAGCGGGAACCCCATGGAGATCCTCTCCCGGTACCGATCATGCTCCTCGGGCGTGCGAGCGCTGTGGCAGAACTCCAGCACCTGCGGCGGGCAGGTGACGAACAGGTCCGCCGGGGCTCGCTCGATGGCTCGCAGCCGCGTGGTGATCGCCGGGTCCCCGGTGGCGAGTCTCGCCCAGACAGAGTTGTCGACCAGGTAGTCGGTCACGAGGCGGCAGGAGCCTCGGGGGTGACGACCGGCGCGCCGAGCCCGTCGGGCAGATGGGACAGCTCCGCGATGCCGTCGATCATCGCGCCCTTCTGCTTGGCGGCGATCAGCCGGCGCAGCGCCAGGTCCAGCACGGCCCGGTTGGATTTCTCCCCGGTGAGCGCGCGGGCGCGCTCGATCAACTGCGGGTCCAGGTCGACGCTCGTCAATGCCATGATGCGCTCCTCCGGCTCGTTATATGAACGATTATATAACGACGTCACGTTGCCCGCCCTCCGACCACTCGTCGAATGAGCATGAGTGCCCTGCCGCCTCGTCAAGCGACTGTTGCAGTTGGTGGAGGTAGGCATGAGTCGAGCGCTGCACCGCCCTGTTCCTCAGCTCGGAGGCTGAGCCGTTCAGAATTCGCGTATCTCGTCGAATCGCCGATCAGCGTTCTCCTCATCGAGATGCACAGTGAGATCAGCGAGCATCTGCACCGCCTCTGCGAGATCCTCACGTTCAGCAGTTTCGATACCGGATAGTTCGTTCGCGACACCCACGAATCCGTCGATCACTTCGAGGCATTCTTCGGGGGTCTCAGCCTTTCTGATCGCTTTCGCAGCGGCTGCGAAGGCTCGGGTTGCTTTGGAGGCAGTGCGTTTCGGCCATCCACTGAACGGCAGCCCGTACTCGGTGGCGAACCACGCCAGATCACGCCCCTTCGAGGCCGACCGGAAACCCGGGCCTTCGGGCATACGACGGATCTCGCTGCGGGTCGTCTTCGTCGCCTTCTCATCGCAATTCCACACGATGACAGTCTCCAGGCTGGGCCAGCTGGACAGCGGAGGTAGACCGCGGAGATCGGGAACGTAACGAAGTTCGAGCGCACTCAGGTCTGCGTCTGCCAACGATTCGAGATGCGCAACAGCTCCACGGATCTCCACTCTCCTGAGCATGGAGCAGCCAGACAGCGAGCGCGCATCGAATGGCACATCAAGAGGATTACTGTATATCGCCACATCCGAGGTCGCCTCAAGTGCGGGTGGCAGGGCGATGGTTCTCGTCCCCTGCGAACCGTCAGCCGGGAGCACCCTCCGGTCAGGCACGGGATCACGCGGCAGCTGGAGAATAACACCGGGCACCTCACCATCGGGATGGAGTCGAATCACGAAATGATCCGGCTGACCCACCAGAATTAGGTGGCGTATATGCGCCGCAGATGGCAGCTGAACCGTGATGACGTGCTCACGCGCTTCCAAGGTGATGTACGTCGGATCCGCATCCGTGAAATCGAGCCTCGTATCGCTGGTTGCAACGAACTCCACGCTGCTCAACCCGCGTCGTGAAGAAACCCAAGCGGCGAATGCCGGATCTGCGCCCTCGTACCGCACACGGTCCGGCCAATCATTGGCACTGAGGTCGGGGGCGTCAAGGGCTCTCCAGTTGATCCGTTCGTGCTCACCAACAGTCAAATCGCTCTTGGTCGGCCCGATAGACAGCCAACCTTTGCCGAGCTCACGGGTCACCGAGTGACTGCCAGGCCCGGTCAGGTCAACGGAGAAGTGCTGCACCATGGCTACATGGTAATTGCGTTGTTCACTTATCCATGGAGCGCACGGCACTGCACGTTGGGGGGACCCCGTTTAGGACTCGCTAATAAATAATCACGTCTGATACTGGTTGGCGTGGGACAATGGTGTATAGCTATTCCTCTCGAGACTGTTGTCGCGTTGCGGGCGAAGTTCGATGCGTTGCTGCCGCATCTGGATGAGCGGGCGCAGCGGCTGACGCTCGCGGCCGAGGCGCGGTCGTTGGGTCATGGTGGGATCGCGGCGGTCGCGCGGGCGTCGGGGTCGTCGGGGTCGTCGAGGTCGCGGTGCAGCAGGGGTGTCGCGGAGTTGGAGGCCGGGGTGGAGCCGCTGGGGCGGGTGCGCCGGCCTGGCGCGGGACGCAAGCCGATCACCCAGACCGATCCGGGGATCGTAGAGGCGTTGTTGGCGCTGGTGGAGCCGACCCGTCGGGAGGATCCAGAGTCAGCGCTGTCGTGGACGACGTTGTCGACCCAGAACCTCGCCGACGACCTGACGGCGTCGGGGCATCCGGTCAGCTCGGTGAAAGTCGCGCAGCTCCTGAAGGAGCAGGGGTTCAGCCTGCAGGCCAACAACAAGCAGATCGAGGGCCGTCAGCATCCGGACCGGGACGCCCAGTTCTCCTACCTTAACGACCACGTCCGCGATCACATCATGGCCGGGGACGCGGTGATCAGTGTGGACACGAAGAAGAAGGAACTCATCGGCGAGTTCCGCAACAACGGGCGAGAGTGGCATCCGAGGGGTGCGCCGCGGGCGGTGAATGCGCACGACTTCAAGGACCTGGAGTTGGGCAAGGTGAACCCGTACGGGGTCTACGACGTTGCCGCCGACACCGGCTGGGTGTCGGTCGGCGTCGATCACGACACCTCCGCGTTCGCGGTGAACACGATCCGCTCGTGGTGGAACACCGTCGGCCGTGGCGCCTACCCAGGCGCATCCCGGTTGCTGATCACTGCCGACGGCGGCGGCTCCAACGGATACCGCACCAGGCTCTGGAAGACCGAACTCGCCCAACTGGCCACCGAGACCGGCCTGACCATCACCGTCTGCCACCTCCCGCCAGGAACGAGCAAGTGGAACAAGATCGAGCACCGCTTGTTCTCCCGTATCTCGATCAACTGGCGTGCCCACCCCCTGACCAGCCGAGAGGTCGTCGTGAACAGCATCGGCGCGACCCGGACCGCTTCCGGTGAACGAGTCGAGGCCGTACTCGATACCGCACAGTATCCCGCCGGGATCAAGATCCCCGACACACAGATGCAGAAACTCCTCGACGACAACATACTGACCCGCCACGACTGGCACGGCGAATGGAACTACACCCTCCACCCCGACACGCACACTTAATTACTTCGCGGCCCCTTAGTCCCAGACTGAAGTCCCTCGGATAGCCCCTCCGCCGTCGACAGCGGTATGCACTGGCGGCCCTCTGTCAGTGACTATGCATCATCGTCGTACAGCGACTGAGGAACACACCTGATTCCTCGTCTATCGCACTGGATTCGCAATCACCGACTTGGCGATGGCTGCACGGAGTTGACCGGTGCCGCGCTGATCGGAACATCGATGCGGTCACGCGCGACCACGATGCCTTCCTTCATGACATAGCATTCGACGACGTGGTCGCCGCGGAACTCGGTGCGCTCGTGCCTGCCGGTTGTGCTGTTCGACTTGACGATCTGCCCGCGGATCTTGTTCCGGCGCTCGGCCTCGTCACCCCGGTTGAGCACCTTCCAACGGACCTCATACGGGCCGGGGACATCGCAGTAGGTGATGGCGAAGTCCAGTTCCTTGTTGGCCAGGAGCAAGCTCCTGGTCCGAAGCATCTCCCTCAGGGTGGCCGGACGCCAGCCCTTCTGGGTGACGGTGCAGTCGATCGCGAGCGTGTATTGGATGTCGACCGGGAACTTCTGCTCGATGAACTCCTCGGTGTCATCGAACGCGCGGGCAGACTCGCTGGCCTTCAGCGGCACTGCGGTCCCGAACACCTCGCGCCACTTCTTGTTCGCGGACGCTTTGCCCTCGTCCTCGATCGCCTCGAGGCAGCGGTTGTACGCCTTCTTCGCCTTCGGCTGGAAGCGCTTCTTCACCTTCACCCGCTGGTGGCTGCCGAGCGCCAGGTAGTAGTCCTTGTCGGGCTCGTCCTTGAGGAACTCGAAGAAGTCGCGGGCCATCAGATCGAACGAACCAGTGCCTGCCGAGTCGTACTCGTCGGTCGTCGCGAAGAAGCGGTGCACCAGCGTGTCGATGAGCAGTCCGCCCATCACGACGCCGTTCGCATTCTTCCACGCCCGACCCATCCTCGCCAGATGCCGCATGTTCTTCGACGTGCGGTCGTTGCACTCCTTCGTCGCCGCGATCTCCTCGCGCGGCTTGGTGACCTTCCAGCCCTCTGCCTTCGTGTCCGGGTAGTCGAAGCTGCCGTTGGCGTTCTCGAAGGCGGGCTGGACCTCGAACTTGAAGGCGTTGCTCGTGAACTGCACCCGCACCACGCACTGGTCGACGCGGACAGATGTGTTCGGGTACCGCGCCTTGAGATCGTCGCGGACACGCTCGAGCATCCTGCGTGGTCCAGTCTCGCCGTCGTAGTTCGAGCAGATCCCCGGCGGCAGGATGAAGATCATGTCGAGGTCGGACACCCCCTTGATCGCGGTGTGCCGGCCGAAAGATCCGACCATCAGCTTGTAGTCCGTACATGCGTCCTTGGCTCGGAAGTCCTTGTTGAGCGCCTTCGTGATCTCGTCCCGGCGGGAGGCAACCACAGCCGCGGTCTCCCCCACCTTGAGGTTCGTCAGCAGCGCATCGAAGATCTCGGACGTCTTCACGCCCTCCCCTCGCCTTCCTCGAGTCGGAGTGCCTCCGGAAGGAAGAGGTCGATCTCGTGCGACGTGAACGTCATCTCTTCATTGTTCTTCAGTCCGTCCTGCGCCCGTTCGAACGCCTTCGTGCTCGTCCGGGGCGCGTCGGCGTACGCGGCGCGTGCGGCCTGCTGGAGAGCATCCCGTCGCTCTCTGCCTCCGGCGTCAGACACGGTGCCGGACATCAGGTCGGCGATGAGGGATATGTAGGACTCCCGGACATCCCACAGCCGGGAGGCGACGCCACGGTGTGCGTCGGCCTCCTCCGAGAACTTGAAGGTCTTCGTGCCGAGACTCATCCAGGTGACGAGGAGCGCGATGGACGAGGTCACGAAGCTGGTCAACACGGCATTGCCGAGCAATCCGAGCACCGTGACCAGGAACGTGCCGGAACTGACGGCGGTGAGTGCGATGAGGGCTCCCTGCTGCCACCTGTGCTTGGTGAAGCAGATGTCCGCCTGCTTCTCCTGGGTCTTGTGGCTGTAGACCACTCGCCCGAATGCCTCGCGCACCTGCGCGAGAAGATAAGGGTCGGCGGCAGGCACCATCTGTTCATCCGTCATGTCGTTCCGATCGTCGCGGTCGCAGGGAGTGCGTCCGGGCGGAACCTCCCGGTCCTACACTTCCCGGAAGAGCGACGGCTAAACGACGACCGCTGCACATGCCCCAAGTATGCGTCGAGGCACCGACATTCACTCGTCTGCCGTGCTGGCCGACTCCGAACTCTCCGCAGCACCCGCGTGTTGACAGCCGAGTTGTCTGGTCGGTGAGAGCAACAGAAATGGCGTGACCGCAGTGCGCGTTTGCTCCGGCCGTCGCGGACGTGGAGTAGACCGTCAGTTCCGATTCAAGCCATGCCGACACGTGTCGAGGGCGTTCTTGAAGCGGCTTCGTGGAGCTCAGCGATCGTCGTGGTCGCCAACGCCACTAGATCAGCGAAAAGACTGTCGGAAGTCGGCACGACGACCGCCCCCGCGCGCCTCAGTGGACAATCCGGCATCTTCTCCGGAACGGTTGAAGAAAGTTACTCTCCGTTGACGTTCATGTGATGACTAGACGACTGGCGCTGAGTCCGGCAACTCGAAGGTGAACGTCGTCGGCATCACGGCCGATCACCGTTTTCGCTGGCAGACCAGGCAGAAGTGCGTCGACCTGTTCATGAACGCGACACGCTTGATGGGGCTCCCACACCGGCTGCAGGGCAGCCCTTCGCGGCCGTACACGTCGAGCGCGCGGGAAAAGTAGCCGGATTCGCCGTTGACGTTGACGTACAACGAGTCGAAGGAGGTGCCACCCTGTTCCAGTGCCTCGGCCATCACCTCGGCGGCGGTACGCACCACCGTCACGGCCTTTCGCGGACCCAGGAGCTCGGTGGGCATGTCGTAGTGCACGCGGGTACGCCAGAGGGTCTCGTCGGCGTAGATATTGCCGATCCCGCTGATCAGGCGCTGGTCCAGCAGCGCCCGCTTGATGGTGGTGCGACGCGCGCGCAGCGTCCGGGCGACGGCGGTCGCGTCGAAAACGGGATCGAAGGGGTCGAGCGCGATGTGCGGCACGGGACAAGATGCCTCGCCCGGGCGCCACTCCAGCCCGCCGAACATCCGCTGGTCGACGAAGCGCAATTCGGCACCGTCGTCGAGCAGGAAACATACCCGGGTGTTGCGCACCAGTTCGTCACCAGGCCGATTGACCCGGAACTGCCCGCTCATGCCGAGATGCACGATCAGGGCATCGTCGTCGAGCGCGAGCCACAGGTACTTGCCTCGGCGCCGTACCTCGTCGACGCGACGTCCCGCCAGGCTCTCGACGAAACCTGCCGGCCCGCCGGGATGAGTACGCACCGGGCGTGGATGGAGGACATCGACGCCCACGACGGTGCGTCCAGCCAGGTGCGTGGCCAGACCGCGCCGGACGACCTCCACCTCGGGGAGTTCAGGCATCGCCTAATTCCCGGTAGGCCTCGCGCGCGGCGAGCTGTTCCGCATGTTTCTTGGACGACGCGACCCCGCGGCCCAGCGTTCGTCCGTCGATGATCACCTCAGCGGTGAAGGTGCGCATGTGGTCGGGGCCGGTGCCGTCGACGACGTAGCGCGGCGGAGCCCAGCCGCGCCGGGCGCACGCTTCCTGGATCGCCGTCTTGTGATCGAGGTAGTCGGCGCGCGCCTCCGCGGCTTCCATCAGCGGATCGAAGAGCGCATGCACGAACCGGTGGGAGACCTCAGCGCCACCGGAGACGTGGATGGCGCCGATGATGGCCTCGGTGGTGTCGGCGAGGATCGATGCCTTGTCCGCGCCCCCTGTCAGCTGTTCGCCACGGCCCAACCTGATCAACGACCCGATCCCCAGCCCGCGCGCGACGCCGGCCAAGGCCTGGGTGTTGACGACGCTCGCGCGCAGCTTGGCCAGCTGTCCTTCTGCCAAGTCTGGGAACGAATGGAAAAGGTGTTCGGTGACCACGATCTGCAACACGGCATCGCCCAGGAATTCGAGGCGCTCGTTGCTGGGGATGCCCCCGTTTTCAAACGCATACGAACGATGGGTCAATGCCAACTCGAAAAGCTGGGCGTCGACCTCGACGCCCAGCTCATCAAGCCGGTGTTGGAGTGTAATCAGCCGCGCGGTGCCGGCCTTGGGCAATTCAGGCCTCAAGCACCTGGCGACGTGCGCCGCGGGGGCCGTACTGGCCGCAGCTGGGGCACGCGGTGTGCGAGAGGTGCTGCTCACGGCAGGCGGGGTTCACGCAGGTGACGGTGGGCACCACGGAAGTCTTCCACTGCGCACGGCGGGAACGGGTGTTGCTACGCGACATCTTCCGCTTCGGAACGGCCACGGTCTTCTCCTTACGAGAGGTCTTCGTCTTCTAGATCAGTTGTCTTGCACGCCGGTGAAGCCGGTGAGCTTCTCCCAGCGGGGATCGGTCTTCTCCCCGTGGCTGTGCTCCGGATCATCGTTCAGGACGAACCCGCAATCGGGGCACAGTCCTAAACAATCTTCGTCGCACAGCGGCGTGAATGGCAGCTCAAGCACCACGGCGTCCCGTAGCGCGACCTCGAGATCGATCGTCTCGTCGACCACCAGAGAGTCGTCTTCTTCCACCTCTTTGCCAGGGTAGAAGTAGAGCTCTCGGAGAACGAACGACTGATCGTAATCGATGTCGCCCAAGCAGCGAGAACAAGAGCCGTGCAGATGCACGTCTGCGGTTCCCCCCACAAGGACCCCGTCGACCACGGCTTCCAGCTTGAGAGCCAAGCTGATATCCGAGTCTTCAGGTACTCCGATCACAGCGGTGCCAAGATCGGCGGGAGCTGGTACGACTGCCGCGAGTTCCTTCATCGACCCGGCCTGGCGCTTCACATCGTGGATCTCGATGACCAACGGTGAGCGGCGGTCGGGTTGGCGATGTTCGGTTCTCATGGCAGGAATCCCTTCTCCAGAGCCGAGCCTGATCTCGTCATGACCGACCGCCTACTCTACCGGTGGGATGTCTCGTTTCCCAAATCCCCGACGAGACTCACGTAAAGTCCCCGCGTAGCCAGGGGCCGTGCCTCACACACTTTCCCCCGCGTAGCCAGGCGACGGCCACGATGGGTGTGAGCACGAAGGGCATGTCGTTGGCAGCAAGGGTTGAGGTTACGAAGAAGTACGCCACCGCGCACGCGGCAGCGTCGAAGAAGGACAAGAGCCGGATCCTCGACACCGTGGTCGCGGTCACGGGTTGGAACCGGGACCACGCCCGCCAACAACCCGGGGCCGGCTGGCCCAGCCCAAGGGCAGAGCCACCGCCACGATCGCTGTGATCGACCGGCGCCGCACCAAACCACGTAAATACTCCTACGACGCGCTCCTCACGCTCCAGAAGGTGTGGTCTGTCGCGGGCGGGATCTGCGGCAAATACCTTGCCGTGTCCATGTCGGACTGGCTGGACGCGATGGAGGCCGAAGGCTCCCTCATCCCCGGCCAGGGCCGCTACAGCCCCGAGGTGCGCTCGGAACTGGAGCAAATGTCGCCAGCCACGATCGACCGCTATCTCACTCCCGCACGGGCGAAGGACCCGATCCGCGGCAAGACCACAACCAAACCAGGCAGTTCGCTGCGCAACTCGATCACCATCCGCAAGGCCGGAGACGAAGTCGAAACCGAACCAGGGTTCTTCGAGATCGACACCGTGGCTCACTGCGGCCCCACCCTGAAAGGCGAGTTCGCGCGCACCGTGAACTACACCGATGTCCATACCGGCTGGGTGTTCACCCGCGCGATCCGCAACAACGCCGCCATCCACGTCCTAGGCGTCTTCGACACCTTCGTCGACCAGATCCCGTTCCTGGTCACCGGTATCGACTGCGACAACGGAGGCGAGTTCATCAACCACGACCTCGTCGGCTGGGCTACTGAACGAGACGTCTACTTCACCCGCTCCCGCCCTTACAAGAAGAACGACCAAGCCACCATCGAGTCGAAGAACAACCACCTCGTGCGCCGCTACGGCTTCTACCACTGCTACGACACACCGCTCGAGCTCGAGCTGTTGAACCGGCTCTGGCCGCTGGTCAACGACCGGTTGAACTTCTTCACCCCAACGAAGAAGCCCGTCGATTGGTCCACCGACCGCATCGGGCGACGTAAACGCGTCTACGACAAACCACGCACCCCTACCAGCGGCTCCTGACCGCCGGCATCCTCAGCCCCACCCAGGAAACCGAGCTGGCTACCTACAAAGCCAGCCTGCGACCGACCCAGATCGCTGACCAGATCCACCAACTCCAGCAAGAACTCACCCGCCTCGCCGGCCATAAGACCCGCCGCCTCGAAGAACAAGCCCGCCCGAAGCTACCCAACCCGGCCGGGATCCGACTCCACGCCGGATAACCTCTACGCGGGGAAAAACCATGTGAGGCACGCACCCCGTTTCCCGGGGACTTGACAATGAGGCACCACGATCCCTGTGACCGGCGTTCAGCCGCGCCAGGTGCAGATGGAGGTAGCTCAGCTCGGCCTGCGTGAGCGGGCCGGTGTCTTGTTCCAGCACAGCACGCACGAGGGTAGCCGTGGCCTCGACCTCCGGCGCATAGGTGGCGTTGATCAGCACCGGGCCGTCGTCGCGATGCTGTTTCTGGTCCGCGACGCGCGCGTAGAGATAACGCAGGTGGGTGACGAACCGCGCCATGGCCATCTGATCCGACACGGCCTGGGCGCCCAGACCGGTCTTGACAGCCTGCAACACCCCCTGCACCAGCCGCGTCATGGCGACGGTACCGCTCATGTCGCGGCTGGCGAACTGGGCATTGACGAAGTGCAGCGCGAACGCGGTGGCTTCGTCAGGGTCGAGCGTCACACCCAGCTCCTCCTGGGCCGCGGCCACCGTCTCCTCGCCCAGCGCCGCCTCCCCTGGGTAGAGCTGGCGCACTTCCCAACTGAGCGGAAAATCGATCGTGATCCCCTCAGCAGCGCGCTGCACGGCGAAGTTGAGATGGTCGGCGATGGACAGCAGCAAGGCCTGGCTGCCCCTGATTCCCGATCGCTGCGCCGCGAGGTTCACGGCTCCGCGAGCAACCCGGAAGACTTCCAACGGGATCTGCGAGACGAACTCGCTCAGCTCGAAGAAGCCTTCCGGGCTGGTGGGGGTGAACACCTCGGACGCGTCGGCGTAGTCGATCGGGTCTCCCAGGCTGCGCCCATATCCGAGCCCGCGCCCAAGCAGGATGACCCGAGCGCCATCGCGCTCGACCATGACGGCGTTGTTGTTCAGCACCCTGATCAGAGTGCCTTCGCGCCGAGGCATACGTTCGATCCCCTTATCCGTCAGAGCTGTTCACCGCGAGATTCGATGACCCTCGCGAACCAGTCGAAGGACTTCTTCTTCGACCTGGCCATGGTGCCGTTGCCCTCGTTGTCACGGTCCACGTAGATCATGCCGTACCGCTTCTTCATCTCGCCGGTGGTGAACGAGACGACATCGATGATTCCCCATGGCGTGTATCCCATCAGGTTCACGCCGTCTTCCAGCACCGCGAGCTTCACCTGCTCAATATGAGCGCGCAGATACTGATGCGGTAGTCATCGTTGATGCTGCCGTCAGGCTCCACCTGATCGATGGCACCGAAGCCGTTCTCCACGATGAACAACGGCAGTTCATAGCGCTCCGTCAGCGTCGCCAGCGTGTAGCGCAGGCCAACCGGGTCGATGGTCCACCCCCAATCGCTGGCCGACACATGCGGGTTGGCCACCGAGTTCGGCAGCCCACCGTCGTTACGCGGCCCCTCCGAGTAGGCATCCGCCTTGACGGTGGTCGACATGTAGTAACTGAAGCCGATGTAGTCGACGGTGCCCGCGGCCAGGATCTCGTCGTCGCCGTCCTGCCAGCCGATGTCGTAACCGTTGGCCTCCACCTCGCGGCGCGCGTAGCCGGGATAGCGGCCCCTCACGTGCACGTCCGGGAACAGGAACCGCTCCCGGTTGGCGATCTGAGCCGCCATCACGTCATCGGGGTTGCAGGAGAAGGGGTAGATCGGCACGTGGGAGACCATGCACCCGATCATCAGGTCGGGGTTGATCTCGTGCCCGATCTTCACCGCCAGCGCGCTGGCCAGCAGCTCGTGATGCGCGACCTTCAGCAGCACCTCACGCGGGTTGTCCTCGGGGGTCAGCACCACTCCCGAGTTGGTCCAGAAGAACAACGCGTTGTTGGTGTCCATCTGGTTGTTGATCTCGTTGAAGGTCATCCAGTAGGTGACCTTCTTGTGGTAGCGCTCGAAGCACACCTTCGCGAAGCGGGCGAAGAGGTCCACCACCTTGCGGTTGCGGAACCCTCCGTATTCACGCGCCAGGTGCAGCGGCAGCTCGAAATGCGACAGCGTGATCACCGGCTCCATGCCGTGCGCCAGAAGCTCGTCGAACATCTCGTCGTAGAACCGCAGACCCTCTTCATTGGGCTGCTCTTCGTCGCCCTTCGGGAAGATCCGGGTCCACTGGATGGAGGTGCGGAAACACTTCAAACCCATCTCGGCCATCAAGGCGATGTCCTCGCGGAAGCGATGGTAGAAGTCGATAGCGGTGTGATTGGGATAGAACTCGCTCGGCTCGATGGCCTCGGTGATCCGGCGCGGCACACCGTGCGCACCCGCGGTCATGACATCAACGACGCTCGGGCCCTTTCCGCCGGCGTCCCAGCCACCCTCCAACTGATGTGCGGCCACCGCGCCGCCCCAGAGGAATCCTTCAGGCAGTCTGCTCATCGGAATCAGTTTCCCTTTCTTATTGGGTGGTGTGGGAGGCGGCGGTGCGCCGCCTCCCACAGGGTCGTACCTACAGGGTTACCACTACTCAGCAGCGACGGGCAGCCGAACCGCGGCAACCAGGTCTTCGCCCGGCTGCGCCGCGGTGATCGGCGTGGGCAGAACCTGTCCGAACTTCTTGGAGTTCGTCACGATGATCAGGGTGATCGTCGAGTAGCCCGCGGCCTTGATCGCCGCGATGTCGAACTCCACCAGGAGGTCGCCCTTCTTCATCTCGGTCTTCGCCTCGGTATGCACCGTGAACGGGGCACCCTCGAGCTTCACCGTGTCGATGCCGATGTGGATCAGCAGCTCGACGCCGTCCTCGGAGATCAGGCCCAGGGCGTGCTTGGTCTTGGCGACCATCGACACCTTGCCGTCGAAGGGGGCATACACCTTGCCCTCGCTGGGATCGATGGCGACGCCATTGCCCATGGCACCGGAGGCGAAGACGGGATCGGGCACCGACGCCATCGCGAGCACGCGTCCCGCCATGGGGCTGGAAACGATGGCGGTGGACTCGGCGGCGGCGAGCGCGGCGTCGTAGGACTCACGACCGGCCTCGCTGAGCTGCTCCTCGGCCTCGGCAACCACCTCTTCGGTGGAGGTCTTCTCCACCGGATCGTCGAAGCCCACGACGTAGACCAGAACCGCCGCGAGGACGAAGGCCACCAGGCTGCCGATTATCGCACCGATCAGCGAGGTGGGGTTGCTGTCGCTCTGCGCGTTGACGATGGTCAGCATGCCCGGCAAACCCGCGTACGCGTACTGGCGCGTGCCGAACAGCGCGATCACGATGCCACCTACTGCGCCCGCGATACAGGCCAGCAGGAAGGGACGCTTGAGGCGCAGCGTGACGCCGTAGATGGTGGGCTCGGTGATACCGAAGACACCGGTGGCCGCGGCGGAGCCGGCCACGCCCTTGAGTTCCTTGTTGCGGGTCTTGAAGAACACGCCGAGGGCGGCACCCACCTGGGCGACGACGGCCGCGGTCTGGAAGGCCTGGAAGGAGTCGTAACCGTACTGCGCAAAGTTGGCCAGCACGACGGGGGTGATGCCCCAGTGGATGCCGAAGATCACGGCCACCTGCCAGACGCCGCCGATGATCGCGGCCGCAACCACCGGAGCCACGTCCACCAGCCAGTTGTAGCCATTGGCCACGCCGTTGGCGCCCATCGCCGAGAGCGGGCCGATCACCAACAGGGTGAAGGGCACGATGATCACGACGCTGATAAACGGCACCAACAGGGCCTGGAAGGCACCCTTCAGGTAGCGGTTCAGGAAGCGCTCCATGTAGGACAGCACCCACACCATCAACAGCGGCGGGATCACCGTCGAGGTGTAGGTGGTGGGCGACAGCGCGATGCCGAACAGGTCGACGATCTCGCCGTCGGCGATCCGGGCGGCCATGACAGACCAGTCCGGGTTGACGAGCGCGGCGGCCGCGAACACGGCGACGAAGGTGTTGGTCTTGAAGTGCTTCGAGGCCGTGATCGCGATGAAGATCGGCAAGAAGTGGAACGGCGACCAGGAGATCATCGAGAAGATGTCGTGGGTACTGGTTTCCTCGAATGCCGGCCAGATCATCTTGATCACGATCAGGAGGCCCTGCAACAGGCCGGCGCCGGCAAGGATGTAGACGAAGGGGGCGAAGGCCGCCGACATCGTCGCGATCAGCCGGTTGATGATCGACTGCTTCGGCGCCTCGAGGTTCTCCGCGTCGGCGGAGAGATTGGTGTTGGCCAGCAGGGCCTCGTGCACCTCACCCACGTGGGCGCCGATGACGACCTGGAACTGGCCACCGCTCTCGACGACGGTGATGACACCCGGCAGCTCGCCGACCTTTTCCTTGGCGCCGGCGGGGGTCTCTCGCAGCACCAGGCGCAACCTGGTGGCACAGCGGGTGGCGCTGACGATGTTCTTCTCGCCACCCACCTGCTCCAGAATCTGGAGCGCTAGTTTCGGATAATTGCGTACGGGCTCAGCCATAGCTTCCTCCCGGGATGAAGGGATCTGAATACGGCATCCGGAAGGAAACGATCATCGAACCTGACGAGCGCACCATCCCTTATGAGACGCAACGTAGCGCCTCACGCGATGCCGGCTCGGGTTCTTGCCTCACCAGGAGTAACAGGCCCGAAGCTAGACCGAAATATAGATCCGGCCGGCGCCTTTTGGCAAGACCACTGTGTAAGAGATTCCGCAGGTAGGTGGCACCTACTGCGGCGCACTGGATGGCGACCTGGCTTCGTTGTCCAACTCACTGGCATGACCCGATGGCAGTGTCGTTCTCCGCCTTGCCATGTCATCCATCCAGCACGTCCTCGCTACGGCACCACCTACCTGCGGAACCTCTAATCGAGCGCATCAGGAACGGATCCGTTCCACCGCGACGGCCACGTTGGGGGGTACGTAGGAGGTGACGTCGCCGCCGAGTTTGATCACCTCGCGCAGGATGGTGGAGCCTCAGGGTGAGGTGCTCGCGCGCGGCGGGCAACAGGATGGTTTCCAGCCCGCTGAGGCCGCGATTCATGTGCGCCATCTGCACCTCGAAGTCGAAGTCGGCCCCGAAGCGCAACCCCTTGACCACCGCGGTGATGCCCCGCTCGCGGCAGAAGTCAACCAGCAGGCCCCCCATGGGCTCGACCGTGATGCCGTCGAGGTTCGACAGCGCGCCGCGCACCAGCTCAGTGCGCTCGTCGAAGTCGAAGAGGTACCTCTTCTGGGAGTTGCGCCCCACGGCCACCACCACGTCGCCGAACAACGCGTGCGCGCGACGGATGACGTCGACATGGCCGACGGTGATCGGATCGAAGGACCCCGGACACAGCACCTTTGGCATGATCTCTTCCCGGTCTAGTCGGTAGCGCCGAAATACAGCACCGTCTCACCGTAGCCGCGTTCCCACACGTCTGTGAAGGCGGCGGGCCATTCGGGAGCGCGTCGTCGGGAGGATCGCTCCACCACGACGAGCGCCCGGGGAGCGAGCCTGCCGTGCTGCACCAGGGCCGCGAGCACCTCGTCGACGATGTCTGCGTCATAGGGCGGGTCCAGGAAGACCAGGTCGAAGGCCTCCCCTGGAGCGCCGACGACCTGCTCCGCGCGGCCGGTGCGCACCTCGACGCGAAGCCGGGTGTCCCTGGCGTTGGACTCGATCACGGCCGCCGTGGGCCGGTCGTGCTCGACGGCGACCACCCGACGGGCACCCCGGCTGGCGGCCTCCAAGGCGATGGCGCCGGAGCCGGCGCACAGGTCCAGCACCGCGAGCCCTGCGAGCTGGTCGGCGGGATCGGCATCGGTGGTGTCGAACCACGAGGCGAGCGCGGAGAACAGCGCCTCGCGCACCCGGTCTGTGGTGGGGCGGGTCTTGTCTCCCTTGGGCGCGACGATCCGTCGCCCTTTGGCCGAGCCCGCGATGATTCTGGCCATCAGTTCTCCCTCAACTCTTCTCGGCCCATTCGCTGCCCCAGAGTTCCGCCTGTTCCACTAGGTCGGCCAGCAGCGGGTCATCGGTGGCGCGGGAATCCGCGAGTACACGCTCGGCCAGCTCCTTGGCGTGCTGAATCATGCCCTCGTCCTCCAGGACTCGCAACAGCTTCAGCGAGGACCCGCCGGACTGCGCGGCGCCCAGCACGTCGCCCTCGCGGCGCAGCACCAGATCCCGTTCGGCCAGCTCGAAGCCATCGGTGGACGCAGCCAGCGCCCGTAACCGCTGAGCAGCCACCGATTCCTCCTCCGTTATCGGAGCCAGCAGCAGGCACAGGCCCGGCCACTGTCCACGTCCGATCCGGCCGCGCAGCTGGTGCAGCTGGGAGATGCCGAAGCGGTCGGCATCGACCACCACCATCACCGACGCGTTGGGCACGTCGACCCCCACCTCGATCACCGTGGTGGCCACCAGCACGTCCAGTTCCCCGGCGGCGAAGCGTGCCATGGTCTGGTCGCGCTCTGCCGTGGGCAGCTTGCCGTGCGCCACGCCCAGCCGGAGGCCGGCCAGCGCTCCCTGGGCCAGTTGTTCGTGCAGCTCCGTCACCGCGATGGGTGTTCGGTCGGCACCCGGCTCCATGCCCGCTTCCAGCTGTTTTCCGGAGATGGCCGGGCAGACGACGAAGGCCTGGCGGCCCTGGGCCACCTCCTCGCGGATTCGGCTCCACGCCCTCTCCACCCAGGACGGGTGGGTGACGGTGTTGACCGGCACGGTCTGCACGTCCGCGCGGCCGCCCGGGCGCTCCCGCAGTTCGCTGACCTCCAGATCGCCGAACACCGTCATCGCGATGGAACGCGGAATGGGGGTGGCCGTCATCACCAGGGCGTGCGAGCGTTGCTTCGCCTTGGCGGCCAGCGCCGCGCGTTGCTCGACGCCGAAACGATGCTGCTCGTCGATCACCACCAGTCCCAGGTCGAAGAACTCGACGGGGTCGCTGAGCAAGGCATGGGTGCCCACGACGATGCCCGCCTCCCCGGTGACGATCCTGTTCAGCGCATCCCGTTTGGCGGCCGCCGACCCACTGCCCGTGAGGAGGGCGACCGTCGTGGCTGCGGGATGGGCTCCCAACGTGCCGCCGTCGGCCAGGTCGCCGAGCAGATTCGTGATGGTGTGATGGTGCTGCTTGGCCAGCACCTCGGTGGGTGCGAGCAGCACGGCTTGCCCGCCGCTGTCGACGACGGCGAGCATGGCTCGCAGCGCCACGATGGTCTTACCGGAGCCCACCTCGCCCTGGAGTAGGCGGTGCATCGGGGATGATCCGGCCAGCTCCTGGAAGATCTCCTCGCCCACCGCGACCTGACCGCGGGTGAGGGGAAAGGGCAGGCGCTCGTCGAACGCGTCCAGGATGCCCCCTACCGTACGGTTCCGCGGAGTGGCCGGCTGCTTGGCCTGCTCCGCCCGTCGCCGGGCCATAGCCAGCTGGATGCCGAAGGCCTCATCGAAACGCAGGCGCTCGATGCCCTCTTCAGCTTCCCTCGCATCGGTGGGCTCGTGCACGGAGGTGAGCGCCGCCTGGAGGCTGGGCACTCCTGCCGCCTGCACGACCCAGGTGGGCAGGGTGTCGCCCAGGTGACGCAAGCCCGGGAGCACCAGCTCGATGGCCTCCGCCACGTTCCACGTCGGCAGAGAAGAGGTGGCCGGGTAGATGCCCACCAGCCCGGCGCGCTGCACTTGGCGGCCCATCACCTGCCGGTCGGCGGCCTTCTTGCCCCGCACACGCGGCCCGTCGAGCATCACGAATTTGGGATGGGTGAGCTGCGGATAGCCCTGGAACTCCCCTACCCTGCCGATGAAGATGCCCCGGTCCCCCGGCTTGAGCGCCTTGACGAAAGAGTTGACGAGATATTCCTTGGGCGCGAAGAACGTGATCCCCAAGTGACGAGCACCGTCGGTGATCCGTGCCTCGACGCGGGTGGCCCTGCCGCGCCTGACCTTGACGTCGCTCACCTTCGCGACGACGGCCACGTCTTCGCCCGGTTGGAGGTCGGCGAAAGAACTCATCTCTGTGCCCGCGATGTAGCGCCGCGGGACGTGGCGCACGAGATCGTCGACCGTCTCCAGCCCCAGCTTCGCCAGCTCCGTCGCGCTCTTGGCCCCCACCACGTCGGGCAAGCGGCGATTCAGCTCACGATAGATGGGAGTGCGCCACATACCTCTCACCCTATCGAGCCCCACAGACAGCAACCGGCGGCTCGCCTGAGCGAGCCGCCGGTTGGATGCCTATCGGGCGGGTGGGGTCAGCGGGTGACCTTGCCTGCCTTGATGCACGAGGTGCACACGTTGAGGCGCTTGGGCGCGCCCTCCACGGTCGCACGCACACGCTGGATGTTGGGGTTCCAGCGGCGGTTGGTCTTCTTCTTCGACCAAGGCACGTTGTGCCCGAAGCTGGGACCCTTGGCGCAGATGTCACACACGGCAGCCATCGGAATCTCCTTGTTGCAGATCCCAGACACGAATCTCGCGCCTGGTCGGTTTGAGGGGCTGTCTCAGGCCGAACCGGCCGTAGACAACCGAAGAATAATAACGTGCCAAGCCCCGAATCGCCAACCCTTCGAGACGATGACCCCAGTTGCTCCGCAGATGGGCCGTCCCTCAAGGACCGAGCGTCTCGTCGGCTACCCTCGCTTCTTGCCTCCGCGGCGACCGCCCTTGCGCTCGCCACCATCGGCCTGGGCCTGCGATTCGACGGGCTCGTCGAACTTCAGGTACCCGGCGCCCGCGCAGTGCGTGCACTCCTCGGTGAACGCCTCCGCCAGGCCGGTGCCGATCTTCTTGCGGGTCAGCTGCACCAGGCCGAGGCTGGTGACCTCAGCCACCTGGTGACGGGTGCGGTCGCGGCCGAGGCACTCGACGAGCCGCCGCAACAGCAAATCGCGGTTGCTCGGCAGCACCATGTCGATGAAGTCGATCACGATGATGCCGCCGATGTCCCGCAGCCTGAGCTGGCGCACGATCTCCTCGGCCGCCTCCAGGTTGTTGCTGGTGACGGTGGCCTCGAGGTTGCCCGCCGAGCCGGTGAACCGGCCGGTGTTGACGTCGATCACGGTCATCGCCTCGGTGCGGTCGATCACCAGGGATCCACCGGAGGGCAGGAAGACCTTGCGGTCCAGCGCCTTGGCGATCTGCTCGTCGATGCGGTAGTTGGCGAAGGCGTCGCGACCGTCCTCACCCACGTCGAACCGCGTCAAGCGCTCGGCCAGGTGCGGGGCGACGTGCTGCACGTAGGCGGAGATGGCGTCGAAGGCATCATCCTGCCCCCCGTTGCCCTGCACCACCAGCGTGCCGAAGTCTTCGGTGAACAGGTCTCGCACGATGCGCAGGGTCAGATCGGGCTCGGTGTAGAGCGAGGCGGGGCCACCGCCCTTGGCCACGCGCTTCTCGATGACCTCCCACTGTGCCTTCAGACGGTTGACGTCGCGGACCAGTTCTTCTTCGCTGGCGCCCTCGGCGGCGGTGCGCACGATGACCGATTCCTGCTCGGTGATGACGTTGCTCAGGATGTCGCGCAGGCGATGGCGCTCGTTGTCCGGCAGCTTGCGGGAGATGCCCGAGAGATGACCGCCGGGCGAGTAGACCACGTAGCGGCCGGGCAGCGAGATGTGGCTGGTGAGCCGCGCACCCTTCTGACCCACCGGGTCCTTGGTGACCTGAACGAGCACCATCTGGCCCGACTTCAGCACGTTTTCGACCTTGCGACCCTCTCCGGTGGCGCCGAAGTGGTCCCAGTCCACCTCGCCGGCGTACAGCACGGCGTTGCGGCCACGGCCGATGTCGATGAAGGCGGCCTCCATGCTGGGCAGCACGTTTTGCACACGTCCCAGGTAGATGTTGCCGATCAGCGAGGTGGCGGAATCCCTGTCGACGTAGTGCTCGACGAGGATGCCGTCCTCGACCACCGCGAGCTGGGTGTACTCGTCGCCCTGCCGGATCACCATGGCGCGATCGACGGACTCGCGGCGCGCCAGGAACTCGGCCTCGCTCAGAATCGGGGCGCGACGGCGTCCGGCCGCTCGTGATTCCTTGCGGCGCTGGCGCTTGGCCTCCATTCGGGTGGAGCCTTCGATGCCCGTGATCTCGTCGTCACCGGAGCCGGAAGAAGAGTCCGAATCGCCGCGACGACGCCGACGGCGACGACGGCGCGTCACGGTGCCGGACTCTGCGTCCTCTCCGTCAGCCGACGACTCCTCGTTCGAAGCCTCCGATTCGCTGGACGATTCTTCGGACGTCGACTCGGCCTCATCGTCCCCGGATTCCTTGGAGCCGCGACGGCGACGACGTCCCCCGCGACGGCGACGGCGACGCGGCTGCGAGTCTCCCTCTGCATCGTCCTCGTCATCCGAGTCGTCCTCGTCTTCGGTGTCGTCTTGATTGTCGCCGTCCTCGGTGTCGTCCGAGTCGGCATCGTCATCCGGGGTCTCCGCGGTGTCGTCGCTCTCGTCGTCCTCAGCGCGCTCGTCTTCGTCGTCCGTGTCTCCCGCGATGGCACCGGCGAGGGCTGCCAGTTGGGCGGCGCGCGTCGCGGCATCCGGGGTGTCCTGCGACTCCGACGCGCGGCGCGCGTTGGCAGCCTCTTCCGCCGCACGCAGCGCCGCTTCCAGCTCATCGTCGACGGCGGGGGCCGAAGCGTTCTTTTCAGCCTTATCGGCCTTCTTCGCCTTGCCCTTCGCCGGCGAGGCCTTGCGCGATGCACGACGGCGTGCCGGGCGCGGGGTATCGGCGGGATCCTCGGCGCCGGAGGGAGCATCGGTCACCGGACGGGAGACCTCCGCGACCGGCTCGGGGGAAGACAGTTCCTTGGCCGGCTTCGGAGAAGCGAGCTCGGGAGAAGATTTCGGGGAAGAAAGCTCACGCACGACGGGCCGAGCCGCGGCCTCGATCGCGGGAGCCATGAAGGTGGCTTGGGGGGCGGCGGCCTTGCGGGTCGCCCGGCGGCGGGTCGGCGCCTTGGCCTCCGCCGCGCTGCCGTCCGCGGATTCGACCGGCGCGACGGCGGCGGGAACCTCAGCGGCGAGCGTCGTCAGCGGGGTGCGGGTGGTCTCCGGGGCCACCTGCTCGCTGCCCGCGACGGGCGGGCCGGCCTTGCGCCCGGCGGCGCGACGACGGCGCGGGGTCGGGGTGTTTTCAGCTTCAACAGGCGTGCTCTCGATGTCGGACATGCGACTCCTCACGTACGCGCTTAACGCGCGGATCGGCACAGCGCGAGCCGTGCTCAAGACTGACGATCAGGCAACCCGGAACAGTCGCGGTCGGTACATCGTCGCGGTGCAGCTCTCAGGTCGCGTGGCGCCGGCGGCGCCGTGACCTAATCGTTATTGTCGCACATCCCGTCAACTACCAGGGCATGGTTCACCGTCTGAGGAGCCCATCAGCGCAGCGGATCGCCGATCTCCTCACCCTCCAAGGGTCCTTGGGCGACCCGCGTGAGCAGCCCGCTCGGCGGTACCTCCGGCGCGACGTGGCGTAATGCCGTGAGTACGTCGTCGGGTCTCACCAGGGGGATGCCGTGCCGCAGCCTCACCGCCAGAGTTCGCTGATCAAGAACACGCAATGACACCAGGCTGCCTCGCACGTCGAAGGTGCGCAGGCCGTTCTTGGTCATGCGTTCCACGTCGCAGCGCTCCATCGCCAGCAGTGCGTCGGCAGCTCGGGACAAGACTCCTTCGTCTGCCGTCAACACCATCGTCCAGTCCGAGGCCTGCAGCAGCTCGCCCAGGGATTCTTTGCGCGCCTCTGCCGCGTCGGCGATCAGGAATCCTGAGGGCAGTACCTCGTTCAATGCCTCGGCCAGCCGCTCTGGCGAGCACTGCTCACTCAGACCCAGTTCGACGTACTCGGCCTCCGAAGCCGCACCGGTGGGAGACGCGTTGGCGTAAGAGATGCGGGGATGAGGCGAGAAGCCCGACGAATAGGCCATGGGTACCTCGGCGCGCCGAAGCGCCCGCTCCAAGGCACGCCCGAAGTCGCGATGCGAGGTGAACCGGGCGGCGCCGCGCTTGGTGTAACGGAGCCTCACCTTCTGCACCGGCGGTGGTTGCTGAACCGGTTGACGCTTTCCCACGACACCACATCCTAGGAGAGGTGTCACCTACGCGCAGGGGGTCAGCGAGATGCCTACTACCCTGGATATCGATGACGATCTGGAAGTGGCTCCTGGCAGCAGCCCTGGTGGCGCATGCCTACGCGCTGTATCGTCCCGGCGGTCCCGATCCGGGGTTCGCCAGCCTCTTCCCGGAGAACACCGACAAGCTGGTTCACGTCGTCCTCTTCGCCACGCCGGCCTTGCTGATACGCGCTCTCACGGCACGGTGGTGGCCTCTCTGGCTGCTCGCCCTGCACGCCCCGATCAGCGAGGTGATCCAGTGGCGCTTCATCCCCTACCGCAGCGGCGACCCGTGGGACCTCCTGGCCGACCTGATCGGCATCGCTCTCGGCATAGGCGCGGCGGAATGGTGGCGACGACGCAGATCCTTCGCCCACGCCCCGGCCAGTTCCGGTTGAACGCCGCCCCGCAACCTGGCTCCGTGGAGCAGGACAGCGAGACAGCCCATCGCCACCTCACAAGACGGTAAGCGGCGGTAGCCCTCTGTCAGGCCCTGATACGGAGGTGTGTGGCGGATCCCATGGTCCGGTCCCTGACGCGAAAGTACTTATGGGTTCCTGTGTTCAGGTCCCTGATGCGAAAGTGCGTGACGGTATCCGATGGTCAGGTCCCTGAGGTGCGACGAAGGAGCCTCGAAGGGCGTTAAACGTAAGCGTGGACACGGACTCTGCCGAAGCCCTAGTCAACGCCCTTCGAGGCTCCTCGCAGAGCTCGTCGCACCTCAGGGACCTGACAATGGAAAACGCCACACACTTTCACATCAGGGACCGGACCATGGATCCCTCGCACACTTTCGCATCAGGGACCGGAAAACGGGTTTTCCCAGACTTACTTTCGCATCAGGGACCGGTGATTAGGTCTCGCCCTCACTTTCCTACCCCACGGTGGCAGCGAAGTGAGTGGGTGGAACCCTTTGTCAGTCCCTGCTGCTCAGCCCTCGAGCTCGGCCTCGGGTGGCACCGAAGTGAGTGGGTGGAACCCTTTGTCAGGTCCCTGAGGTGCGAGCTTGCGAGCCTCGAAGGGCGTTAAACGGAACCTCTGGCAGAGACTGTGCCCAAGGTTCCGTTTAGCGCCCTTCGAGGCTCCTCGCAGAGACTCGTCGCACCTCAGGGACCTGACAACGGGATCCGCACACACTTTCGCATCAGGGACCTGAACACAGGAACCCATAAGTACTTTCGCGTCAGGGACCTGACAACGGGATCCGCCACACACTTTCACATCAGGGACCGACAAACGGAAACCTCACACACTTTTGCATCAGGGGGCAGGCCGAGGGAGTCCTCGGCCGGTTTCAGCTCAGATCTTTTTTGACCACGCTGAGGGGAAGGAGGTTGCGTCCTGTGGGGCCGATCTGGATGTCGGTGCCCATCTGCGGGCACACCCCGCAGTCGAAGCAAGGTGTCCAGCGGCAGTCTTCCACCTCCACCTCGTCGAGGGCGTCTTGCCAGTCCTCCCAGAGCCAATCGCGGTCGAGTCCGGCATCGAGGTGGTCCCAGGGCAAGACCTCTTCGTATTCGCGCTCTCGGGTGGTGAACCAGTCGAGGTCGATGCCGAAGGCCGCGAGTTCCTCGTTGGCCGCCGTGGTCCAGCGTTCGTAGTCGAAGTACTCACTCCACCCGTCGAACTTGCCGCCCTCGCGCCAGACTCGCTCGATCACGCGGCCCACGCGACGATCGCCACGCGACAGCAGTCCCTCGACGATGCCTGGCTTGCCGTCGTGGTAGCGCAACCCGATGGCCTTGCCGTAGTTGCGATCCTGACGGATGGTGTCCTTGAGCAGCATCAGCCGGTGATCGATGGTCTCGGCGTCGCACTGCGCCGCCCATTGGAAGGGCGTGTGGGGCTTGGGCACAAAACCGCCGATGGAGACGGTGCAGCGGATGTCGCGCGTGCCCGAGGCCTTTCGACCGGTCTCGATCACCCGGGTGGCGAGCGCCGCGATGGCCAGCACGTCCTCGTCGGTCTCGGTGGGCAGCCCGCACATGAAATACAGCTTGACCTGCCGCCAGCCGGAACTGAAGGCCGCGGCGACGGTGTTGATCAGGTCATCCTCGGAGACCATCTTGTTGATCACTTTGCGCATCCGGTCTGATCCGCCCTCGGGCGCGAAGGTGAGGCCAGAACGCCGGCCGTTGCGGGAGAGCTCGTTGGCCAGATCGATGTTGAACGCGTCGACCCTCGTCGACGGGAGGGAAAGAGAAACGTTCGAGCCCTCGTAGCGATCGGCCCATTGCGTGGTGACGTCGGCGATCTCCGAATGATCGGCGCTGGAGAGCGAGAGCAGGCCGATCTCCTCCAACCCGGTGGAGCGCAGGCCGCCCTCGACCATGGCGCCGATGGTGTCGATGCTGCGCTCGCGCACGGGGCGTGTGATCATGCCCGCCTGGCAGAACCGGCATCCGCGGGTGCAGCCCCGGAAGATCTCCACCGAGTAGCGCTCGTGCACGGTCTCCGCGAGCGGCACGATGGGTGCCTTGGGGTAGGGCCATTCGTCCAGATCCAGCAGCGTGTGCTTGCGCACCTGGAACGGGGCCTCCGGCCGGTTGGGCGCGACGCGCTGGATGCGGCCGTCATCGAGGTAGTCGATGTCGTAGAACCGCGGCACGTAGAAAGCTCCGGTCTCGGCCAACCGGAGAAGCACGCCCTCGCGTCCCCCGGGACGGCCGTCGTCCTTCCATTCCCGCATGATGTCGGAGATCAGCAACGCGGCTTCTTCTCCGTCGCCGAGCACGGCCAGGTCGATGAAGTCTGCGATGGGCTCGGGATTGAAGGCCGCATGTCCGCCAGCGATCACCAAGGGCTCGTCGTCGCCACGATCGACGGCGTGCAGAGCCATGCCTGCCAGATCGATCAGCGAGAGCAGGTTCGTATAACCCAGTTCGGTGGAGAAGGAGACGCCGAACAGGTCGAACTCCTTGACGGGGCGGTGCGCGTCGAGCGTGAACTGCGGCAGCCCCTCCTCGCGCATCGCCGCCTCCATATCGGGCCAGACGTTGTAGGTGCGCTCGGCCAAGATCCAGTCGCGCTCGTTGAGGATCTCGTAGAGGATGGCGACGCCTTGGTTGGGTTGTCCTACCTCGTAGGCATCCGGGTAGGCCAGGCACCATCGCACGCGCGCGGTATCCCACTCTTTGACGACGCTGTTCGGCTCGCCTCCGACGTACTGAATGGGCTTGGACACCCGCGACAGCAAAGGCTCCAGCCTCGGATAGATCGACAGCTCCGGCAAGGCGATGGGATTCGTCATGGTCATGGCTCTGTCAGGATAACGAGTGGGTCTACGCAGTTCCGGCGTGCTGCGCGGGGATGGCCGGTTGCGGGGTTCCGGGCGCCGTCTCTCTCGGCAGGCCGCGGCGACGCGCCATCCTGTCGATCACCGCGGCGGCGGCGATCATGGCGGCGAGGTTGAACAGCACCTCCGGTCCCGCCACGCCCGCGCTGCGGTCGAAGATCCCCTCCAGCCCCATCCACGGCACCGGAAGCAGGCTGAGGAGGTTGTTGACGATGTGCAGCGCGATCGCCGCCTCCAGGCCTCCCGTGCGCCAGGTGAGGTACGAGAAGATCACGGCGATGGAGAAGTACAGCAGGTTCAGCCACGGGTCGGCCGCGCCGTGCACCAGCATGAAGATCACCGACGAGACGAGGACGCCCACGACGAGGGAGACGCCGCGATGGGAAATCCATGCGCCGAAGACCCGCGGCAGCAAACCACGCATGGCGTATTCCTCGCCCGCTGCTTGGAGCGGCGTGGTCAGCAGAATGCCGACGAGTAGCATCCAGGTCTCGGGACGCTGCTGAAGGCCGAGTTCAGACCAGGAGAACAGATAGGTTCCGCCGATCACCAGCCCCAGGGGCACGACAGCGATGAGCAGACAGGTCCCCATCCATCCCCATCGCATTCGCCCTTGCACAGAGTGCAGGTAGCCGATCTTCTGGCCGACGATCAGGCCCGCGATCATCACCGCGGGGATGAGCGCGGCCAGGATCACGTTGTTGCTCAGGAACAACCCGGGCGTCGCGTCGCCGAGTTGCCCCGCCATCAGGTCGTCGGTGAAGGGGTCGATGCCCAGCGATAGGTCCAGCACGATCCAGACCATCACCGAGACGATCAGACCCACCACCGTGATGGCGACCGCCACCAGCAGGCCCACCAGCGGACGCCACCAAGCGAGGCCCGGGGCGCGCCAGAACGCGTGGTACGGCGTGGGAACCACGGGCAGCGTCGGGGCCTTCTGCCTCACCGGTTGGTATACGTATCCCGGCGGGGGCGTCGGCATCGGTTGCGGGCTGGGCTGTTGATCTGTCACAGACCAAGCCTAGGGGGCGAATCCACAAGCGAAGTGGCCGAACTCACCCGAACCAGAGAGCGAGCTCTGCCGCCGCGGATTCCTCGGAGTCGGAGGCGTGAACGCAGTTGCAGCGCACGGAGGAGGCGAAATCCGCTCGAATCGTTCCCGGCGCGGCCTTCGAGGGGTCGGTGGCGCCGTTGATCTCGCGCACCGTGGCGATCGCATCATCGCCGGACAGGCGCAACGCCACCAGCGGGCCTTTGATCATGAACTCGCGCAGCGGAGGATAGAAGTCGCGTTCCAGATGGGCGGCGTAATGACGATCGGCGAATGCCCCGTCGATGGTGCGCATTTCCATCGCCTCGATGCGCAGCCCTGCGCCTTCGTAGCGGGCCAGAATGGTGCCGACAAGGCCCTCTTCCACGGCGTCGGGCTTGATGATGACGAAGGTGTGTTGCGTCACTGCTCCGCTTTCTCGTTTCGTTGTTCGAGTCTCTTGCCGAGCACGAACGACGTCGTCCAGATCAATGCGAAGATGATACCCATCGCATACATCCACGGCGTCAGTATTCCTAGGGCGATGGCGATGGCTTGGGTCAGCCAGCCCGCATAGAAGCCCCAGCCCTTGCGGAGTCCGCCCGTTGCGATGATGGCCAGCACGGACGCGACGGAGGTCCACAGCACCGCGGTACCCACCGCCACACCGGAAATCTGCACCATCCCGGCGAAGGCCAACCAGAACACGATCACCTCGAAGATGAGCACCGACATCAAGGCGCTCATCATGGGGTTGCGCGGCTGCAGGATCACTGCTCGTCCTCCTTCTGGGAGACCAGGAGGTCGCGTGCTTCTCCGCGGCGATGACCGAGCCCGCGATGAGCACCCCGGCGTGTTCGGAAGAGGTATCGGCGAGCATCACCGCCAGGTCTAGGGCATCGGCCATGTTCTGGGCGCGGCGAACTCGGCCGGCCGGCCAGATCTGTTCGGCCAACGCGGCGAGATCGTCGACGGTGCGAGCCCGCGGGCTCGACGACACCTGCGTGATCACCACTTCGTCCATCTGCTCGGCGAAGATCTCCAACACCTGTTGGGCGTCCTTGTCCTGCATCATCGCCACCACGCCGATCAGCGGGCGGAAGTCGAAGGATTCGGTGAGGGCATCGATGGTCGCCCGCGCGGCCTGCGGGTTGTGCGCGGTATCCAGCACCACAGGCGGTGAGGTGCGCACGCGCTCCAGACGAGCGGGCGCCTCCACTCCGCCGATCCCCTCCACGATGATCTCCGGATTGAGCGGCTTGCCGCCAACGAACGCCTCGGCCGCGGCCACGGCCAAGGCGGCGTTGCGGGCCATGTGTTCGCCGTAGACGGGCAGGAAGACGTCGCCCACCGGGCCGCCTTCGGTTTCCAGTCGCAAGAGCTGTCCGCCTACCGCCACCTGACGGGAGAGCACACCGAAGTCTGGGCCTTCGGCTTTGACCTTCGCCCCCACCTCGACGGCGCGTTGCAGCAGCACCGCGGCGGCCGCGGGGTCCTGGCCGGCCAGCACGGCCGTCGAGCCCTGCTTGATGATGCCGGCCTTCTCGCCCGCGATCTCCGGCAGGGTATCCCCGAGAATATGGGTGTGGTCGAGGCCGATCGGCGCGACCACCGCGACGCTCGCATCGGCGACGCTGGTGGCATCCCATCGTCCCCCGAGCCCCACTTCGAAGACCGCCACGTCCACCGGAGCATCGGCGAAGGCGGCGTAGGCCATGCCGGTGATCACTTCGAAGAAGGTCATCGCGACGCCGTCGTGACGCTGCTCGTCGACCATCTCGACGTACGGCTGGATGTCGCCCCACACCTCGAGGAAGCGTTCCCGGGAGATCGGTTCGCCGTCGATGTGAATGCGCTCGCGCACGTCGCTGAGGTGCGGGCTGGCGAATCGCCCCACGCGCAGGCCCGAAGCCCGCAGCACCGCGTCGATCATGATGGCGGTGCTGCCCTTGCCGTTGGTGCCGGCCACCTGGATCACCGGAACGGCGCGCTGCGGATCCCCCAGCAGTTCCATCAGGGCGGAGATCCGATTCAGGCTGGGGGCCACCCTGTGCTCCGGCCAGCGGCTGGTGAGAGATCGGGTGAGCTGCACGTAGGCGTCGTTCGTCATGGTGGACGCAAGCCTAACCGGTACGGGCGGTGGACAGCACCGCGCGGAGTCCTGTCCGACCGGCCGCAAGACGGGGCATTAGAGTGGTGTGGTCTGATCGGCGATTCGTGGAATCATTCCGGGTGGTTGATCGTTGGACTACTGAGCACCGCATAGATCTATCGAGGAGCCTTGTCGATATGGCCAACAACTCGTCCTTGAGTCGCAGAGCCGCACTGCGTCAGCAGCAGGAGCAAGAGGAGCGCGCGGCACGCAACCGTCGCATCCTTGGTTTCGGACTGGGAGCCGTCGCACTAGCCGTGGTGGTGATCCTCGTCGTGGTGGTCGTGCAGACCCTGGGCCAGCGGCAGGAGGTCGCGACCGAGCAGCTCACCCCGCCGAACGCCACCGAGCAGTACGGCATCCTGGCCGCGGGCAAGGAACCCGTCGACGGCACCCCGCACGTGGTGATCTACCAGGACTACCAGTGCCCTGCGTGCGCCAGCTACGAGCAGAGCTTCGGACCGGTTCTCACAAGCCTCATCGAGAAGGGCGACATCACCGCTGAGTTCCGCACCGCGCACTTCATGGATGCCAACATTGGCAACGACTCCTCCGTGCGCTCCGCGATCGCCGCCGCCGCCGCCGATGAGGTGGGCGCCTACGACGCCTACCACAAGGCGATCTTCCAGGCCTTCACCGGCAGCGGCTACACCGATCAGCAGCTGCGCGTCGACTTCCCGGAGCAGGCCGGCATCACCGGGGACGACCTGACCCGCTTCCAGCAGCTCTACGACGGCAAGGCCTACCAGGACTTCATCAACGGCGTGGAGGGAGCCATGCGGGCCGACAGCGTAACTGGCACCCCCACCTACCTTGTGGACGGCACCCGGCTGCAGTTCTTCGATGAGGCCGACCAGCCGCTGATCCAGCCCACCGAAGAGAGCCTGATGACGGCGATCAACGCCATCCACCAGGGCTGATTCCTCTACCCGTACTTTTGTCCGCGAGACGCCTCTGGGAAGTGGGTCTGAGCGGAAGCGGCGGCAACCGTAAAGAAAGCTCCGACCACCGCCACACCGGCAACCGGTTGTGCAACGGAGGGCGGCAGGTCGCCGCCGCTTCCGCTCAGATCCACCGATCACGCAGAAGCGGCTAAAATCCCCTTCCATGACTACCGCTGAACATACTTCTGCCCTGCCCGCGAAGCCTGCGCTCGAAGGACTGGAGGCCAAGTGGGGCCAGGTATGGCAGGACGAGGGCACCTACGCCTTCACCCGGCCCGCCTCGCGCGACGATGTGTTCAGCATCGACACTCCTCCTCCCACGGTGTCCGGCTCGCTGCACGTCGGGCACGTGTTCAGCTACACCCACACCGACACCGTCGCGCGCTACCAGCGGATGCGGGGCAAGCATGTGTTCTACCCGATGGGCTGGGACGACAACGGGCTTCCCACCGAGCGCCGGGTGCAGAACTACTACGGCGTGCGCTGCGATCCGTCGATCCCCTACAACCCCGATTTCCAGCCCCCGGCCAAGCCTGACCCGAAGCGGCAGGTGCCGATCAGCCGGCGCAACTTCGTGGAGCTGTGCCACGAGCTGACGGCCATCGACGAGCAGGCCTTCGAGGCGCTGTGGAAGCAGCTGGGGCTCTCGGTGGACTGGGATACCTTGTACACCACCATCTCCGGCGAGGCGCAGACCGTGGCTCAGCGCGCATTCCTGCGCAATCACGGCCGCGGCGAGGCCTACCTCAGCTACGCCCACCCTCTGGGACGTCACCTTCCAGACTGCGGTGGCGCAGGCCGAACTGGAAGCCCGCGACTACCCCGGTCATTACTATCGCGTCGCCTTCCACAAGCCCGATGGCGAACCGGTCTACATCGAGACCACTCGCCCGGAGCTGCTGGTCTCCGTGTGCGCGCTGATCGCCCATCCCGACGACGAGCGCTACCAGCACCTCTTCGGCACCACCGTCACCTCACCGGTGTTCGGCGTCGAGATCCCGGTGCTGGCACACCACGCCGCCGAGCCCGACAAGGGCGCCGGTATCGCGATGTGCTGTACCTTCGGCGATCTCACCGACGTGCAGTGGTGGCGCGAGCTCAACCTGCCCACCCGCACGGTGATCGGCCGCGACGGCCGTCTGCAGCGCGAGACGCCGGAGTGGATCGTCAATGCCGAGGCCTATGAGCCGCTGGCCGGCAAGACCACCTTCTCCGCCCGCGAGGCCACCGTCGCCGCCCTGCGCGACGCCGGCGACTTGGACGGCGATCCCAAGGCCACCATGCGTAAGGCGAACTTCTTCGAGAAGGGCGACAAGCCGCTGGAGATCGTCGCCACCCGCCAGTGGTACATCTCCAACGGTGGCCGCGACGAGGAGTTGAAGACCGCTCTGCTGGCCCGCGGCGAAGAGCTGGCCTGGACGCCAGAGCACATGAAGCACCGCTACGAGAACTGGGTGGGTGGCCTGAACGGCGACTGGCTGATCTCGCGCCAGCGGTTCTTCGGCGTGCCGTTCCCCGTCTGGTACCCGCTGGATGCCGACGGCGAACCCGACTACGAGCATCCACTGGTGGCGGATGAGGCCTCGCTCCCCGTCGATCCGGTCACCGAGGCGCCCGCCGGCTACTCCGAGGAGCAGCGCAACCAGCCCGGCGGTTTCATGGCCGATCCCGACGTGATGGACACCTGGGCCACCTCGTCGCTCACCCCGCAGCTGGCCTGCGGCTGGGAGCGCGATTCCGAGCTGTTCGGCCTCACGTTCCCGATGGACGTGGCGCCCCAGGCCCACGACATCATCCGCACCTGGTTGTTCAGCCGTATGGTGCGCTCGCACTTCGAGCACGGTTCGCTGCCGTGGAAGCGCGCGACGATCTCTGGCTTCGTGACCGACCCGGATCGTAAGAAGATGAGCAAGTCGAAGGGCAACGTGGTGGTGCCCACCGACATCCTGGACCGCTTTGGCTCCGACGCCGTGCGCTGGCGCGCCGCCATGGCCCGCCCAGGCACCGACTCGCCCTTCGACGAGACCCAGATGAAGGTGGGTCGCCGCCTCGCGATGAAGGTGCTCAACGCGGGCAAGTTCGTGTTGACGCTGGCTCCTGAGCCCGGCGACGCAGCCCTGGTCACCAACCCACTCGACCTAGCCATGCTGGCCGGGCTGCGCTCGGTGGTGGCGACGGCCACCACGGCCTTCGACGAGTTCGACTACACCCGCGCGCTGGAGGCGGCCGAGAGCTTCTTCTGGTCGTTCTGCGACGACTACCTGGAGGCCGTCAAGGAGCGTGCCTACGGCACCCACTCCTCCGAGGCCGAGCACGCCTCTGCCCGCGCGGCGCTGGCCCTGGCCCTCGACGTGCAGCTGCGTCTGTTGGCTCCGTTCATGCCGTACTCCACCGAGGAGGTCTGGCGTTGGACCCACGAGGGTTCCATCCACCGCGCCTCGTGGCCGAGTGTCGATGAGCTGCCCACTGATGGCAACGACGAGCTGCTGGCCGACCTGGCGGCGGCGCTGATCGCGGTGCGTGGCGCCAAGTCGAACGCGAAGGTCTCGATGAAGACCGAGGTCGCCCGCGCCGCTTTCGCCGGCCCCGCTGCCTCCATCGGCCGCTTGCAGGCGGTCGAGGCCGACCTGCGCGCCGTGGGCCGCCTCGTCGGCGAGATCACCTGGACTGACGCGGACCAGCCGCTCGCCGTCGACGTGGAACTCGCCACCGCGGAGTAGCCCCTCCCTACATAAAAATGGCTATTCGGCGCGGCCTGTGAAAGAGATACAGGCCGCGCCGAATGGCCTTTTCTACACGCATTTCCAGCTGAGCGCTGTGCAAATGAAGGCTATTGAAGCCCGCTCCGCATCCTCCGACAAGACTGGGCGACTGCGTCGACGAGTCGTTCCGCTAGTTCTTGCCCGCCACGCACATCTCCGAGCGTCGTGAAGACATCTACGAGTGTGTCGGGGAGGTGCTCAGCAAAGAACCGTACCCTCTCGAGACCCCAGTCTTGATCGAGACCGTTCGTGGTGAAGAAGCGACGCCACTGGTCGCGCCCTACCATGCCGAATTGACGCTCGCCTCCAAGGGAGATCGCAACTTTGCGGAGATTCATGATTCCGTCGCCATCAACGTCGTATGGCAGCGAGCTGGCCACGTCGTAGAGCGGAGCTAAGACCACCCGCCTGCCCTTGAGCAGCACTGAATAGTTGCGGGCATGCCCGTCGGGCGATCCCAAGAGATAGGTTGCGATCAGCGCGTCGACGAATCGACGTCGCGCACGCTCCCCTGCATGATTGCCGAGCAGACTCAAAATCTGGCGAGCGGTAGGACCTCCCTGATGCTCGTAGGTGGTCTGGTTCCCGAGCGCCTGGCAGAGATCTTCGGCATGCCGTCGCTGCACCATCCCATCGACGGACACACGATCGAAGCGTTCGACGACCACCGCGGGTTCACCATCGAACTCCCGATAC
>JAWKJW010000018.1:0-107358 GCA_041393555.1 Tessaracoccus sp.
GGGAATCTCTACGACGGAGTATCCTTCCGCCCATGGTTGACGAGCTCCTGATCAGCACCCACGACGGCGTCGGAAAGATCACCCTCAATCGTCCGCGCACGATCAACGCCCTCACCCCGGCGATGATCGACGATCTCCTCGAGGCCCTGAGCGCCTGGGCGCAATCGGCGGATGTGCACGCCGTCGAGTTGCACGGCGCCGGGGAACGCGGGTTCTGCGCCGGCGCGGACATCCGACAACTCGCCGCACTGGTTTCCGACGGGGGCGACTGGATCCGGTTCTTCGAGCAGGAATATGCGATGAATGCCCTCATCGGCGCCTACCCGAAGCCGATCACCGCCCATATGCGCGGGGTCACGATGGGGGGCGGGCTGGGGCTCACCGGCCATGCGCCTCGCAGGATCGTCTACGCCAACACGCTCTGCGCCATGCCGGAGACCAAGATCGGCTTCTTCCCCGATGTCGGCATCCTGTACCAGCTCTCTCGCGCCGGCGCCGTCGGCGTGCACATCGCCCTGGCGTCGGCCACCTTCACCGGCGGGGACGCCATCCGGATCGGGTTGGCGGATGAGTCCGCTGACGGCGAGCTGCCCGCGCCGCTGTTCGAGGATGACAAGGCGTGGATCGCCGAATGCTACGCAGGCGAGGACGTGGTGGAGGTCGTGCGCCGTCTGGAATCGCATCCGCACCCTGAGGCGAATAAGGCCGCCGCGGATATCCGCGCCCGCAGCCCGCTGGGCGTGCACGTCGCCCTCCGTGCCCTGCGCAATGCGGCCACCATGACTTTGCCCGAGGTGCTGGCCCAAGACCTCGCCCTGGTGCGCACCCTGCTGCCCGTCGACTTCCCTGAGGGCGTGCGAGCACTGCTGGTCGACAAGGACAACGCCCCGAAGTGGCGTCACGCCCGCCTCGAAGACGTCACCCCCGCCGAGGTCGACGCCCTGTTCCCCTGACCCACCCCTGCGGTACAGGTGAGCCAAGGGTCGCGTCGATTGGCTCTCATGAAGGTCAAAGGTTCCCTTCGATTAATACCCGACTCCAGGTTGTTCATATGAAGGTGACCGTGGGCGAATCCGTTGTCAGGTCCCTGATACGAAAGTAAGCATGGGTAAACCCGTTTTCAGGTCCCTGAGGTGTGACGAGCTCTGCGAGGAGCCTCGAAGGGCGTTGACTAAGGCTTTGGCAGAGTCTGTGCTCAAGGTTTCCGTTTTACGCCCTTCGAGGCTCGTTCTCGCACCTCAGCTTCCGGGCTGCTTCGCTGACACCGTGGGGCAGGAAAGTGAGACATCAGGACCAATCACCGGTCCCTGAGGTGTGACGAGTCTCTGCGAGGAGCCTCGAAGGGCGTAAACGTGAGTACCCACACAGACTGTGCCCAAAGGTTGCGTTTAACGCCCTTCGAGGCTCCTTCGTCGCACCTCAGGGACCTGAAAGAGGGTTTCCCGCCCACACTTTCGCATCAGGGACCTAACAGAGGGATTCGTCACACTTTCGCATCGGCGGGGACCGGGGATTGGGTCTCGTTTCGCTCACTTTCCTGCCTCATGGCAGCCGGAACCAGCCAGGAGGCTGAAGTGCGAGAACGAGCCCCAGGTAGCCAACTACTAGCCGACGAAACGCACCCAGTTGGGGCCGGCTCCGGTGGCGATCTGATCAAGCGTGGTGAGCGTGCCATCGTCTTCCACACGGTGGAGCGTCGCAGATCCTGAGGCCTCCCCCACCACGACGACGTGCCGGCCGTCAGGCGCGACGCCGAAGCCTCGGGGCTGGGTCTCCGTGGAGGTGAATGCCACGACCTCGCCCAGGCGCCCGTCTGCATCAAGGGCGACGGAGGCGAGCGTGGAGGCGGAGCGCTCCGAGCAGAGCAACCACCGCTCGTCGCCGGCGAGATGGAGATCGGCACCCCAGATGAGGCGCTCGGCATTGGGGTCGGCGCCGTAGCGGCTGACGGACAGCCCGGCGGAGGGATCGACGATATCCACGCTCTCGGCGCGGCTCAGCACACCTGAAGACGGCTCCCGGTCGAAGCGCACGGCCTGACCGCTGAACTCGGTGACGAGATAGGCCGAACTCTGGTCCGACGACAGCACGAGATGCCTGGCTCCCGCCCCCGCAGGAACGCTCACAACTGGCGGGTCGAGGGGGGTGAGGCCGCCATCAGAGCCGATCGCGCACTGCGCCACCAGGTCGTCACCCAGCGAGACGAAATAGGCGTGCTTTCCCTCGGCATCAGCGATCACGCAGTGCAGATTGCGGTGCTCGATCGTGGGCGACGGGTCGCCGAGCACCCCGTCGGCGATGGGCCAGCTGCGTCCCCAGCCGCCGTGGTAGGACGCGGCGAGCAGCACCGCGCCGCGCCGCGTCAGCTCGATGTAGGCGAGATGCTGACCGGTGCCGCGTCGCGACACCTCGCGCAGTTCCCCCGTCGCCGGATCGAGGCTGAGGGTGACGATGCCCGGCTCAGGCTCCTTTGTCGCGCAGTAAACGAGGTTGCGCTCCTGATCGACGGCGAACGTCGCGCACCCGACGCCGACACCACTGCGTGCCACCGGCTCGAGCGTGCCGTCCGCGACGCGGAGCGTGGAGATGGTGCCGTCTTTTGCGTCGCCCACCAGGATCAAGGGGATGTCAGTCATGAGCGCCATCGTATTAGCCGAAGTCGTTCCCTACTCACGGCACCATCGCGCGGCCCGCACGAAATCTATCGAGGCTGATTCCGTTCACTCCCCGACCCTGCCCGCACTAGAGGTTCCGCAGGTGGGTGGTGCCGTGGGCTAAGGACGTGCTGGATGAATGACATGGCAAGGCGGTAGATCCGAAAACCTGCATTGGGTATGCCGGTGAGTTCGTGGGCGTTGCCAGGTCGCCATCCAGTGCGCCGCAGTAGGTGCCACCTACCTGCGGAATCTCTAGTATGGCTGCGTCCGTCGCTATAGCGACGGACGCAGCCCCACTCCCCCTGAACCCGCCCCAGAACCGACGGAACCAACCACGATAACCAACACCCCCCCCGACGGCAGCAGCCGCGAAGGCATCGTTTTGGAGAGGTCGAGTCAGTCGGCCAGCGACTGCAGGTACTTCTCCGCGTCCAGAGCGGCGGAGCAGCCGGTTCCTGCGGCGGTGATGGCCTGGCGGTAGCGGTGGTCCACCAGGTCGCCGCAGGCGAAGACGCCCGGCAGGTTGGTGGCGGTGGTACCGGCCTCGGTGAGCACGTAGCCCTCGGCATCCACGTGCACCTGGTCCTTGACCAGTTCCGAACGCGGATCATGACCGATGGCGACGAACAGGCCGCTCACGGGCAGCTCGCGCTGCTCGCCGGTGATGGTGTCGGTGAGCGTCACCGACTCCACCTTGTTCTCACCGTTGATGGCGCTCACCACGGAGTTCCAGGCGAAGTCGATCTTGGGATCGCGGTGCGCGCGCTCAGCCATGATCTTCGAGGCGCGCAGCTCGTCGCGACGATGCACGATGGTGACGCTCGAGCCGAAGCGCGACAGGAAGGTGGCCTCCTCGACGGCGGAGTCGCCACCGCCGATCACGGCGATCGGCACGTCGCGGAAGAACGCGCCGTCGCAGGTGGCGCACCACGACACGCCGCGGCCGGACAGGCGGTCCTCGTCGGACAACCCGAGCTTGCGGTAACCGGAGCCCATAGCCAGGATCACCGTCTTCGCCCGATATTCCTCGCCGGAGGAGTCGCGCACGATCTTGATCTCGCCGGTCAGATCGAGTTCAGTGGCGTCGTCGGTGATCAGCACCGCACCGAAACGCTCGGCCTGGGCGCGCATGTTGTCCATCAGGTCGGGCCCCATAATGCCGTCGCGGAATCCGGGGAAGTTCTCCACCTCTGTGGTGTTCATCAAGGCACCGCCCCCGGTGAACGCGCCCTCGAAGACGATGGGCTTCAAGTTGGCGCGCGCCGCGTAGATCGCGGCGGTATACCCCGCCGGACCCGACCCGACGATGATGACCTCGTGTACCTCTGCCTGGGACATGACCCTCCTGACGATAAACAGCGCCCCCATACTATGCGTCTGTTCTCCGCTACCCCGACCTCCACCCCCGCTGTTCTCTACGCGCGGGATTTACCCATGGTCAGGTCCCTGGTGGGAAGGTGAGGGTGGGTAAACTTGTTTCCGGCCCCTGGAGCGAAAGTGTGGGAGGGACCGTGGTCAGGTCCCTGAGGTGCGACGAGCTCTGCGAGGAGCCTCGAAGGGCGTTGACTAGGGCTTCGGCAGAGTCTGTGCCCATGCTTGCGTTTTACGCCCTTCGAGGCTCGCTAGCGCTCGCACCTCAGGGACCTGACAGAGGGTTTCCCGCCGACACTTTCGCATCAGGGATCGGACCAGGGGATCCCTCCCACACTTTCGCTTCAGCGACCTGAATACAGAAATCCGCACATACTTTCGCATCAGGGACCGGTGCTTGCGTAACCTCACCTCACTTTCTCGCCCCACGGTGGCCGAAGCAGCCCGGAAGCGGAGGCCTAGGTGCGGGAGTTGAGTAGGTAGGCTGTGTTTCATGAACGACGACCTTTCCCGCACCGAACTCGAAGCGGCACTCGAGGTGCGCAAGGAACTCGGGGAGAGCATCGAACCCGGACTCGTCGACTCCTTGGCATCGAAGGTCGAGGCGACGGTGCGTCGCCGCTACGAGGCGGAGATCGCAAGCCGCCACAACGAGCGCACGATGCAGGGCATCTCGAACGGACAGCGCGTGACCGTCGCGATCGTCTCCCTCGTGATGGCCATTCCGCTGACCGCCATCTCGGCAGGCATCACCGGCTTCGCCGGCATGCTGCTGGTGTGGACGGGCATCATCGCGATCAATATCGCGCTCGCCCTGCGCCCACCCAAGAAGTAAGGGATCCGCAAGAGGGGACAACCTCCCGGTTGCGTCCGCACCCGTCACACCCGGCACCGCCCAGCTGGATATCGCCCCCACCCTGCACCCAGCCAAGAAGTAGAGGATCCACGAGGAAGGACGACCTCCCGGTCGCACCCGTCACACCCGGCACCGCCCAGCTGGATATCGCCCTCACCCTGCACCCACCCAAGAAATAAGGATCCGCAAGAGGGGACGACCCCCGGTCACACCCGCACCCGTCACATTCGCCGCTGCCCAGCTGGATATCGCCCTCGCCCTACGCCTGCCCAAGAAGCTAAGAGCCCATAGGAGGGGACAACCTTCCGGTCGCGTCCGTGCCCGTCTCACCCGACGCTGATCAAGCGGATACGGCTCGTGTGGCCCCTGCGTTCGTCACACCCGCGCGAGGTGTTCGTCCATGATTCGCCGCGTTGCGATGGTGAGGTTCTTCCAACGGGCAGCGATGGCCCCGGCCTCGACCTGCTCGGCGAAAGCGATCAGCTCGTGGTGCATGGTGTCGACGGGCTTGACCTCGTCGATGTCGAGCAGCACCTGCGAGGTACCCTTTCGCTCCAGCAAGACGATGTGAGACGGCTCCGCGAGATCGTTGATGGCCAACGTCGCGTCCTCACCGATGATGGTGCTGGGCCCCACCCCCATCACGACCTTGGAATAGACCACATCGGCGATCAAGGACCCGTAGTTGAGCTGGATGCTGCCGGCCGCCTCGAAGCCGTTGGACAGCCGGACGCTGTGCCCGGTGTGATCCAGCGGGGTACCGAAGAAGTCGAGTGCCGGCTGAAGGCAGTAGACCCCGATATCGGCCAGCGACGAGTTGCCGAGCGTCGGATCGAAAGCGTTGATCGCCTCGCCGGCACGGAACCGGTCGTAGCGCGACGAATACTGCAGCTTCTCGATGTGGGCGTAGCGCAGCGCCCCGAGGCGCTCGACAGTCTCGCGGATGAATCGGTGCGTCGGGGTGTGAAGGTGACGCGTCGCCTCCATCAGCACGACGCCCTGCCGTTCGGCGGCCGCGAAGAGATCTTCGGCCTCAGCGGCCGAGGAGGTCATCGTCTTCTCCACCAGCACGTGCCGCCCCGCCTCGATGGCGGCCATGGCCTGCGGGTAGTGCGCGATGGTGGGGCTGGCGATGTAGACCGCATCCACCTCACCGAGCATCGACGCGTAGTCGGAGAAGGCTCGCTGCAACCCGTGCTTCCGGGCGAACGCCTGGGCACCCTCGTCGGTGCGCGAATAGACCGCCACCGGCGAGATTCGCCCATTGGTGCGGCGAGCCGCGGCGACGAACCAGTCGCTGATGAAGTTGGTGCCCACTATGCCGACCCGCAACATCTTCTCTCCTCTGTGTCAGACGCAGCCCAATCTATCGGCGCGACTACCGCACCGGGAGTGTTCAGGCTACGCACGACCACCGCAGCGCTGAAAAACGCACGCCAGATGGTGATTCGGGCTTGGAGCCATCTGGCGTGCGTTTTTCCTCGTTTTCCTACTCAGGCTCGGAATCCCAGGAGCGCTGCGTGATCTCCGGACGGTTCTTCCACGGCTCGCTGAGCATGGGCGAGCTGATCAGCATGTCTGCGGTGGCGGTGTTGCACGCCATGGGCACGTTCCACACCGCGCCGATACGCAGCAGCGCTTTGACGTCGGGATCATGCGGCTGCGGCTCGAGCGGATCCCAGAAGAAGATCAGCATGTCGAGGTGCCCCTCGGCGATCATGGCGCCGATCTGCTGGTCGCCGCCCACCGGGCCGGAGAGCAGTCGCGTGACGGGCAGGCCGAGTTCAAACTCGATCATGGTGCCCGTGGTGCCGGTGGCGTAGAGCTTGTGGGCGCTGAGGGTTCCTCGGTTGAAACTCGCCCAGCGCAGGAGCTCAGCCTTCTTGTTGTCGTGCGCGACGAGAGCGATGGTATGAGACGTATCGGACATGGTCGCCTCCTCCCCACGGTCAGTCTATGCAGAGGGTATTGCCCGGCGGAAGGCCCCGACGCTGTCGGATAGCACGCACATATCTACGTATACGGCGCGATGTCGCTTAGCTTGGCGTTTAACCTGTTGGGCTGGTTTTGCCGATGGGGTGGATGGGTGCTTTCCGGTGGTTTCGGCTGCCTGGGGGCCGTCCGGGGCCGGCCTGTGTGGCTATTGGCGTTCTCGTGGGCTGGACGCAGGACGCGTGGACGCGGGGAAAGCTTCGGCGCACTCTGCCTGGAGTCAACGCGGTCGTGGGGAGAGGGGGTTGCCAGGGCAGCCGATGATCAGCAGCGAGAGGGCGTGCGAGCCTGAGTTGGGTATGTGCGGCCAAGACCAGCCAGGTCCACCGATCGGCAGCCTCGGGATCGCGCAGCATCGGGCGGGTCCAGCCCAGGGTCTGCTTCAGGAACCGGAAGGTGTGCTCGAGGTCGAAACGGCGCAGGTAGGCTGACCAGTAATGGTCGACCTCGGCCGTGGTAGCGCCGGTGGTCGAGCACCATAACCATACCGGTGCAGGGGCGCGGTCGCCGGGCAGGTGGTCCACGGTCAGCTGGATCAGGGTGCCCTCGATGATCGGTGCCTCACCGTGGTGGTCTGCCCAGGGGCCGCGGCATTCGAGGCGCTGGTGCTGGTGGTCGAACGCGATCGCGGTCGCGAGACCGTAGTTGGTGGTCTGGTTCGTCGTGGTCACGGTGGGCCTCGGCCATGACTCGGGATCGGCCAGGGTGAGCTTATGGCCGTGACGTGGGCCACGGCCCTTGGTCGGCCCCTTGCGTTTCCCGGCCGGGGCGTAGAACACCCGGTTGGACCGTACTCGTGCCACCAAGGTCACGGGCAGATCCTTGAGCAGCCAGGTCAACCGGGTCACGTCGTAGCCGGAGTCCATCACGACCAACAGATCCGGGTCACCCATCTTCCAGTGCCCCGCGTTGTGGAGGCGTTCGAAGACCGTTCGGAGCCGCTCGGCAGTCACCATGGTTTCGTCTTCGTCGGGGTGCAGTCGGCGGGTCTCTAGCAGTGCGGTCCAGGAGGTCGTACCCGGCTCAAGTGCGGCGATCCATAGGTATCTCCAGCCCGGGATCATTTGCGCGTGCCCACGGCCGCGTGGATAGGTATGGCAGAACGATCGCTCGGGGCTGGTAGCGGCGTCGGGTCGCAGCCAGTTCGACACATCGACCGCGAGCACGATCCGGTCTCGTCCATCTGGTCCCGGCAGGCGTGGCAGCGGAGTTGCTGCCACGAGCTGTCCCAGCTCTGCGGTGTCTCATCCGGCCGGCGTTCAAGGCGTCATACAAAGCGCCGTGACCACGCCGATGCACGGGTTCAAGACACAGGTGGGCAAGGTCGGTGACCCGACCCGGTGCGCACAACATCGCGTCGGTGAGTTCGAAAAGAACATCCGCCCGACGTGTCAGACACGAGTAGAGACCGGCACGGAAGTCGTTGAGTAAGCCCAATGCCTGATACCGGGCTACCTTCGTGGAGCTGTCATGGTCGATAATCATGGAAGTGGTCGCTGTCCTGACGATTTGGTGTGGTTACCAAGAAGCATCGCCAACAGCGGCCACTGCCACGCTATGGCACGCCGAACACCACCACGATCAACAACAACACAGGTTAAACGCCAAGCTTAGAGGTTCCGCAGGTAGGTGGTGCCGTGAGCTAAGGACGTACTGGATGGATGACATGGCAAGGCGAAGAACGAAACCTGCATTGGGCATGCCGGTGAGTTCGACAACGAAGCCAGGTCGCCATCCAGTGCGCCGCAGTAGGTGCCACCTACCTGCGGAACCTCTTATTGCGCAGGGCCTTGGGCAAGCCGTGAGCCGTCGCGCTGCGCGATGGCGCGTCGGATGCAGGGGGTTCCTAGGCGGCAAGCGAACCAACCGTCGCACCCCGTGGCGCGGCGAGCCGTGCGATGACCTGCGGGATCAGGGGGTGATCCCCGATCGGCTCGGCGATACGAACGCCCAGCCCCGCGATGCGCTCCGACCACAGCCCATGAGACAGCAGGTAGGAGGCGACGGAGACGTCTCGGTAGCCCTCGGTCCGCAGCCGGGCGACGGCATCGGCCACGGAGGGGCGCGCCATGTACACGTTGCCGGGCACCACGGGCACGCCGAGCCGTTCCTCCAGCTCAGCGGCCACGGCGTCGATCTCGGCCAGCGCATTGGGCCGCTTGGACCCAGCCGCAGCCAGTACCACCGCGTCGCCCGGTCCCCCAGCCTCGGCCAGACGCTCGATAACGGCATCGACGAGCAGGCCGCCGATGTGACGGGTCACCCCCACGTGGTGCCCGCTGGCCTCCGCGGCCTCAGGGATGTCGTGGCGGACGTGGTAGCCGGCGGCCAGGAAGCAGGGCACCACCGTCGCGTCGCCGGTCTGGGCCAGCACGTCGGAAAGTTCGGGCTCGAGCAGATCCACCCAGCCGTTGACCACCCGGGTGCCAGGCAGCAAGTTCTCGACGCGGCGGCGCACCAGCTCGGGGATCACCGGTCCATCGGGATGGCGCGTGCCGTGCCAAGCCAGGACGAGGTTGCGCGAGGCACTCATATCGACCACTCCATTTCTGCCGCTTCCTTGGCAGCGCGTTCGGCCCGGCGCCGGCGCTCGTAGCGCCAGGCGGTCCAGGCGGTCATCGCCACCCAGACGGCAGCGAAGACGGTGAACCCGACGGTGATCTGCTCGCTGGAGAGCTGGCTCGCATCGAACAGCGTCTTGAGGTTCGTCATGATGATGATGCCGCCGACGGCGACACCCATGATCTGGGCGGGGATCCGCGACACCAGCCAGGCTGCGATCGGCGCGGCCACTAGGCCACCCAGGAGCAGGGCGACGACGATGCGCCAGTCGATGCCCAGCAGGCCGAGGTTGACGACGAATCCGAGGCTGGCCGCGAAGGAGACCATGAACTCGGAGGTGTCGACGGAGCCGATCACCGTGCGCGGCGCCGTCTTGCCGGCGCTCAGCAGCGACGTGGTGGAGACCGGACCCCAGCCTCCGCCGCCGGTGGCGTCGATGAACCCGCCGGTGAGGCCGAGCGGGATCAGGAACTTCGCGGTGTGCGGCGACTTCCGGGCATGCGCGACGGCGGGCGGGCGAAAGGCGTAGCGCAGCAGGATGTACATGCCGAGCGCGCCCAGGATCGCCGCCATCACCGGCTTGGCGAGGTTTGTGGAGATCTGGGAGAGGAAGGTGGCTCCCGCGAAGGCCCCCAGCGCCCCGGGCACGCCGAGGCGGGCGACGAGACGCCAATCCACATTGCCCAGCTTCCAGTGCGAGAAGCCCGACACGAGGTTGGTTCCCAACTCGGCGAGGTGCACAGATGCCGATGCCATGGCCGGGCTGAGCCCCACGATGAGCAGCAGCGACGTCGACGTGACGCCGAACCCCATGCCCAGGGACCCGTCCACCAACTGCGCCGCAAACCCCACCAGGGCCAAGAGGACTAGCTGCCTCATGTCACAGTCCCCTTCGAGTCAGGCACCGCAAAGGGGTGGGTTGTCGGGGGCGGGTGGTCGCGGAGCGCATCTCAGATGACCCAGTCGATGACGTCGGCCTCGCCGATGGCGGCCTTGGCGGCGAAGGCGTCGGAGCCTCGCACCATGCCGGCGGCCAACGTGCCGCCGGTCTGCGGATCGATCACCAGGAAGGAGCCGGTGCGGCGGCTGACGGTGTAGTCGTCAGTGGCGATGGGGGCGGCCAGCCTGATGCCGACGCGACCGATGTCGTTGAGCTCCAGCACCTCGGTGCGCTCAGGACGCAGCGCATCCAGATCGAGACGTCCGTGGAGATCGCGCACCAGCCCTTGCACAGTCTTGGTGCCGTGCTTGATCAGCACCCGGGACCCGACGCGCAACGGCCGCTCGGCAAGCCACGCGAGCATCCCGTCGATCTCCTCCACCGGCGCCGGGGCGTGCTCGGCAGCGGCGATGGTGTCACCGCGGGTGATGTCGATCTCATCGGCGAGCCGCAGGGTCACCGACATGGGCGCGTACGCCGTCTCCAGCTCGCCCTTGGGGGTGTCGATACCGGCGATGATGGTGCGTCGGCCCGACGGCAGAACCACCACCTCATCGCCGACGCTCACGCGCCCCGTGGAGATCTGACCGGCGTAGCCGCGGTATTCGCGGTACTTCGGATCCAGCGCGGCCTCTTGGGGCCGCAGGGTGAGCTGCACCGGCATGCGGAACGGCAGCCGGGCGGCCTCCGCTCCCGCGGGCAGGGTCTCCAGCAGCTCCAGCAGCGACGGCCCGTCGTACCAGGGCGTGTTGTCGGAGTGCTCGACGATGTTGTCACCCACCAGCGCGGAGACCGGCAGCGTGATCAGTTCGCTGACCCCGAGGTCCTCGGCCACGGCAGCCACCTCTCCGGCCACGCGGCGGTAGGTGTCCTCGTCGTAGTCGACCAGGTCGATCTTGTTCACCGCCACCACGATGGTGGGCACCCGCAGCAGCTGACCGACGGCCAGGTGGCGGCGGGTCTGCTCCAGCACGCCCTTGCGCACGTCCACCAGCAGCACCAGCACGTCGGCCGTCGAGGAGCCGGTGACGGTGTTGCGGGTGTACTGCACGTGCCCGGGGCAGTCGGCCAGGATGAAGGTGCGGTTGGCGGTGGCGAAGTAGCGGTAGGCGACGTCGATGGTGATGCCCTGCTCCCGCTCGGCGCGCAGGCCGTCGGTGAGCAGCGCCAAGTCGACGTGGCCCAGGCCCTTGTCGCGGCTGACCCGCTCGACGGCGTCGAGCTGATCGGCGAGCACCGACTTGCTGTCGTACAGCAGCCGCCCCACCAGGGTGGATTTGCCGTCGTCGACGCTGCCGGCGGTGGCCAGGCGAAGCAGGGTTCCCGTCGTCTCGGGGGCGGTGAGTGTGGAGGTGCTCATCAGAAGTACCCTTCCTTCTTGCGGTCTTCCATGGCGGCCTCGGTGAGGCGGTCGTCGGCGCGGGTGGCGCCACGCTCGGTGATCCGGGTGGCGGCCACCTCGGTGATCACATCGGCCACGGTGGCCGCGTCGGAAGCGACGGCGCCGGTACAGCTCATGTCACCCACGGTGCGGTAGCGCACGCGCTCCACGCGGACGGTCTCGCCGTCGCGGGGCTGCGAGTACGGGCCCACCGCCAGCAGCATGCCGTCGCGCTCGAACACCTCGCGCTCGTGCGCGTAGTACATCTCCGGCAGCTCGATGTTCTCGGCCTCGATGTAGCGCCACACGTCGAGCTCGGTCCAGTTCGACAGCGGGAACACCCGCACGTGCTCGCCGGCCCGGTGACGGGGGTTGTACAGGTTCCACAGCTCGGGGCGCTGGTTGCGCGGATCCCACTGGCCGAAGGCGTCGCGCAGGCTCACCACGCGCTCCTTGGCGCGGGCCTTCTCCTCGTCGCGGCGGCCGCCGCCGAAGACGGCGTCGAAGCGGTGCTCAACGATGGCGTCCAGCAGCGGCTGGGTCTGCAGCGGGTTGCGGGTGCCGTCGGGGCGCTCCAAGAGGCGGCCGTCGTCGAGGTAGTCCTGCACGGAGGCCACGACGAGCCGCAGGCCCAGGCTCTCGACGGTGCGGTCGCGGTATTCGATCACCTCGGGGAAGTTGTGCCCGGTGTCGACGTGCATCACGGGGAAGGGCACCTTGCCGGGCCAGAACGCCTTGGACGCCAGGTGCAGCATCACCACGGAGTCCTTGCCGCCGGAGAACAGCAGCACGGGACGCTCCAGCTCGGAGACGGCCTCCCGGATGATGTGGATCGCCTCGGCCTCCAACTCCTGGAGGTGGGTGAGAGTCTCCTGCGCGGGCACCGCTGCGCCCTCTGGATCACTGCCGACAGTGGCGTCGACCTCCCTTCGAGGCTCCGCATCGGTCCGATCCTCAGGGACAGGGGCCGGGTCCAGGTTGATCTGGGTTCGCGCGTCAAGAATCGGCAAGGTCTGGCTACCTTTCAGGTACTTCGAAACGTCGAGCGTGGCCGGTGCGGAGGGGGCGCTCCCTGCACTGTGGGGCTCGAGGGTCTCGGGATGGTCTTCGGTGACGTGGAGGCCGCATTCCGTCTTGGCCAGGCCCGCCCAGCGGCCGGCTCGGGGATCTTCGCCGGGGGCGACGGGGCGGGTGCAGGGGGCGCAGCCGATGGAGGGGTAGCCCTGGCTCAGCAGCGGGTTCACCGGTACGGCGTGATCGGTGGCGTAGGCGAGCTGCTCGTCGAAGCTCCAGGCAGCGATGGGGTTGATCTTCACCATCTTGTGCGCGGAATCCCACTCGACCAGCGGGGTGTCGGCGCGCAGCGGGGAGTCCTCGCGACGCAGCCCAGTGATCCAGGCCTCGTAGCTGGCCAGTTCGCGGTTGATCGGCTCCACCTTGCGCAGTCCGCAGCACTGGCGGGCGTCGCGGGCGAACAGCTCGGCGCCGTACTCGGCGTCCTGTTCGGCGACGGTCAGCTTCGGCAGCGCGTCGACGATGGTGATGTCGGCAGCCTTGGCGAGTGCCGCCCGCGTCTCGATGGTCTCCGGAAAGTGGTAGCCGGTCTCGAGGAACAGCACGTCCACTCCGGGACGATGGGTCGAGGCCAGGTGCGCCACGACGGTGTCGGCCGCCATCGAGCAGGCCACCACCAGGGAATCGCCGAAGGTCTCGACCGCCCACGCCACCACCTCGTCGGCAGACGCATCGATGAAGCGCGCGGAGGCCTCTTGCGCGAGGGCCTCCAACTCCGCCTCACTGCGACGACGACCAGGCCCATGCGGTGCAAACCGCTGTTCGACGGCCGTGGTCATCGCAGCGCCTCCTCGTCGGCGCGGTGCGCCCAGGTGGCGAACGACTCGTCGTCTTCGCGGTCCTCGGCGAAGCGACGCGTGACGCGCTCGACGTAGTCGGTCAGGTTCTTGGCGGTCACCTTCAGGCCACGCACGGTGCGACCCAGCCCAGCCTCGTCGCGCCCGGAGGACGCCAGGCCGCCGCCCAGGTGCACCTGGAAGGCGAACTCGTCGCCATCGACGCCCTTGGCAACCTGGCCTTTGAGGCCGATGTCGGCGGTCTGGATGCGGGCGCAGGAGTTGGGGCAGCCGTTGACGTTGAGGGTGATCGGCGCCCCCACCTCGATGCCCTCCAATCGCGCGTCCAGCTCCAACGCGGTCTTGGTGGCGGTGTTCTTGGTGTCGACGAAGGCCAGCTTGCAGAACTCGATGCCCGTGCAGGCCATGGTGTGGCGACGGAAGGCGCCGGGGTTGGCGGTGAGCCCGATCCCCTCGGCGGCCTCCCGCAGACCGTCCACCTTCGACGGGTCGACGTCGAGCACCACGAGCTTCTGGTGGGGGGTCAGCCGGATACGACCGGAACCGGCAGCCTCGGCAGCGTCGGCCAGCGTGAGCAGCGCCTGGCCGGACGAACGCCCGACGATCGGCGCCAGACCCACGTAGGTCCGCCCGTCCTTCTGCTCGTGCACGCCAACGTGGTCGCTGGGGGTGCCGTTGGGCTCCGCCGCCGGACCGTCGGGCAGCTCGTAGCCCAGGTATTCGTCTTGCAGGACGCGGCGGAACTTCTCTGCCCCCCAGTCGGCCAGCAGGAACTTCAGGCGCGCCTTGTTGCGCAGCCGCCGGTAGCCGTAGTCGCGGAAGATCCGCACCACGCCGTGCCACACCTCGGCGGCCTCCTCGGGCGCGACGAAGGCGCCCAGTCGTTCGGCCAGCCGCGGGGCGGTGGAGAGGCCGCCGCCCACCCAGAGGTCGTAGCCAGCGCCCAGTTCGGGATGCACCACGCCCACCAGCGAGATGTCGTTGATCTCATGCACCACGTCGAGGCTGGGATGCCCGGTGATGGCCGACTTGAACTTACGCGGCAGGTTGGACAGCTCGGGGTCGCCGATGAAGGTGTCCACGATCTCGCGGATGGTCGGCGTCGGGTCGATGATCTCGTCGGCCGCGATGCCCGCCACCGGCGAGCCGAGGATCACGCGAGGGGTGTCGCCACACGCCTCGGTGGTCTGCAGCCCGACCGTCTCGAGGCGGCGCCAGATCTCCGGCACGTCCTCGATCCGGATCCAGTGCAGCTGGATGTTCTGCCGATCCGAGATATCGGCAGTGCCCCGCGCGAAGTCCACCGAGATCTGCGCCACCGTGCGCAGCTGGTCCAATGTGAGGGCGCCGCCGTCGGTGCGCACGCGCATCATGAAGTACTCGTCGCTCAGCTCGTCGGCCGACATCTGAGCCGTGCGCGCCCCGTCGATCCCCTGCTTGCGCTGGGTGTAGAGACCCCACCACCTCATCCGGCCATGCAGGTCGTCCGGATCGATCGACGCGAAACCTTGCTGGGAGTAGATCTGCTCGATCCGCTCACGCACGTTCAGACCATTGTCGGCGGCCTTGAACTCCTCGTTGGCGTTGAGCGGCTTGGTTCCGTCGACAAGCCACTGGCCGTTGCTGCGGCCCTCGCGCGGCGGGCGAACTCTCGCGCCCGTTGGGGTAGCAGAGGTGCTCATGGTGTCCTCGGTTTTCGGGGTAAGGGCCGGTCAGCAGCGGCACGCCCCGAAGGACACGAAAGCCGAGCCACACCAGCCCGGCGGGAAGAGAAAAACGGTGCCGGGCCGATCAGGCCAGGCACATAGCGGAAACGACGCGCTTGAAATCAAGGTGATATCGCCGCACGAGCAGCGAGCGCGTCAAATTCCTCATGGGGTCCATAGTCCGCAACCGACGCCGTCCAAGTCAAAGCTGTCCGCGCACCGCGAACCGGGGAATAGGGGCCGCAGGAGCCACGCGGATCAGAGATCGTCGTCGCGGTTGCTTTGCGAGACGCCCTCCACCCCCGGCACCTCGCTCAGCTGCGCCATCACGTCGCGCAGGGTAGGACCCTTGCGGAAGCGCATATGAGCGTGGACGAACCTGACGCCGTCCTTAGAACGGGAGCGGGTGTCCAGCAGCGTCGTCTCGCACCCCAGCTCGGTGGCCGCCTGCAGCACTCTGCGGAGCACACCCTGCCCGTCCTGGTAGGTGACGACGACGGTGTTGCGCTCGCCGCTTTGAGGGATCAGCTGGGTCAATGGCGATACCACCAGGACCGCCACGAAGTGCAGCACCGTCGCGAAGATCGCCAGGGGGATGAGGCCTGCTCCGCTGGCCATGCCGATCGCGGCCGTCAGCCAGATCGATGCGGCGGTGGTCAGGCCGCGCACCACGTCGCGGTTGATGAAGATCAGGCCTGCGCCCAGGAAGCCGATGCCGGAGACGATCTGCGCGGCGATGCGCCCGGGGTCGCGCACGGCCTCGAACTCCACCAGTTCGGCGAACCCGTAGACGCCGATGAGCGTGAACACGCAACTGCCCAGCCCCACCAGGGCGTGGGTGCGCACCCCGGCGGCCTTGTGCTGGAACTGGCGTTCCAGCCCGATGCAGCTGCACAGCAAGAAAGCGATGGCGACCAAGCCGAACTCGGTGGTGACGTTGTCCAAGGCAAACGGCACAGTTCTTCCTCCTCCCGACACGGCGTTGGGCCTCGAGGTGACACACCGCTGAGTCTCAAGTACCCGACCCTAGGCTCTGAGCCTGCGCAGGACGCGACGATCAGCTCGCCGAGCCGGGTAATGAGAAATCGACCACCCTGGCGATTCCGACGCACACAAATGTCCACCTGCCACATCGCGGATCCCGGCCGCCATAAGGAAGTGAGAAGGGGAGCCGTCAGTCAGGCCCCTGATGCGAAGGTGTGTGATGGATCCCTCTGTCCGGTGCCCGGTGCGAAAGTGTGTGGCGGAGTTCCATGGTCCGGTCCCTGAGGTGTGACGAAGGAGCCTCGAAGGGCGGTCCCTGATGCGAAAGTGTGGGAGGGATATCCCGTTTTCAGGTCCCTGAGGTGCGAGCTTGCGAGCCTCGAAGGGCGTTAAACGCAAGCGTTCGCAGGGACTGTGCCCAAAGGTCTCAGTTAACGCCCTTCGAGGTGGTCCCTGAGGAGGGCGCCCAGCGCCCGTCTCGAAGGGCTCCTCGCAGAGCTCGTCACACCTCAGGGACCGGTGGTTGGGTACCTTTCGCATCAGGGATCTGACCATGAGATACCCCATCACCTTCACTTCAGAGACCGACTCACTGCGGCCGGGGTAGGGTGGTCGGGCCATGCGACTGATCGATCACCTGACCACCGACCGCTCCCCCGACGCCTTGTACGAGGCGTTCGTCGAGTGGAGCCTTGCCGACGGGATCGAGCTGTATCCGCACCAGGACGAGGCGATCATCGACATCCTGAGCGGCAACAACGCCATCGTCACCACGCCCACGGGATCGGGCAAGACGCTGATCGCCGTCGCGGCGCACTTCGCCAGTCTGGCGGCGGGGACTCGCTCCTATTACACGGCTCCCATCAAGGCCTTGGTCAGCGAGAAGTTCTTCGCGCTGTGCGACATCTTCGGGGCGGAGAACGTGGGCATGGTCACCGGCGACGTGTCGGTGAACTCCAGCGCTCCCATCGTCTGCTGCACCGCCGAGATCCTGGCCAATATCGCGCTGCGCGAGGGCCGGGCGGCCGCCGTCGATCAGGTGGTGGTCGACGAGTTCCACTTCATCTCCGACCCCGACCGTGGTTGGGCCTGGCTGGTTTCGCTGTTGGAGCTGCCGCAGGCGCAGTTCATCATCATGTCGGCCACCCTGGGCGACGTGACGTCGATGGCCCGCGACCTGGAGAAGCGTTCGGGTCGCGAGACCTCCGTCATCGGCGGCGCGGTGCGCCCGGTGCCGCTGGATTATTCGTGGTCGATGCGGCCCATCCCGGAGACGGTCGAAGTGCTGATCGGCGAGCAGAAGGCGCCGATCTACATCGTGCACGCGACACAGTCGGCGGCCGTCGAGCGGGCCCAGGCCCTGCTCAGCGCCGGGCTGCTCGACCGCAGCAAGCGCGACCAGATCAAGGAGGCCATGGCGCAGGTCCGCTTCGCGTCGGGCTTCGGGCAGACGTTGTCGAAGCTGCTGAACAACGGCATCGCCGTGCACCACGCCGGCATGCTGCCGCGCTACCGCCGCCTCGTCGAGCAGCTCGCCCAGCGCGGCCTGGTGAACGTGATCTGCGGCACCGACACGCTCGGTGTCGGCATCAACGTGCCCATCCGCACCGTGTTGTTCTCGACGTTGTCCAAGTTCGACGGGCGGCGCCAGCGTCTGCTGAAGGCGCGCGAGTTCCATCAGATCGCAGGCCGGGCCGGGCGCGCGGGCTTCGACACCGTCGGCTACGTCGTCGCCCAGGCACCCGACCACGAGATCGAGAACGCGATCGCCGTGGCCAAGGCGGGCGACGATCCCAAGAAGCTGCGCCGCGTGAAGCGCAAGAAGGCGCCCGACGGTTTCGTGAACTTCACCGAGGCCACCTACCGCAAGATCATCGACATGGAGCCCGAGCAGCTCGTGCCGCGGATGAGGATCACGCACTCCACGCTGCTCAACCTGCTGGAGCGAGACCAGGACACCGCCGAGGCTGTCGTCGATCTCGTCTACGCCGCCACGCCTGATGAGAAGACGCGGCGCACGCTGCTGCGTCGGGCACTCGCGCTGGGGCGTTCCCTCATCGCTTCGGGTGTGGTCTCCCGTCTCGACAAGCCCACCCCCGGAGGGCGCAAGTATCAGGTGGCGCTCGACCTGCAGCAGGACTTCGCCCTCAACCAGCCGCTTTCCGCCTTCGCGTTGGCAGCCCTCGAGTTGCTCGACGAGGACTCCCCCACTTACGCCCTCGACGTCGTCTCGGTGATCGAGTCGACCCTTGAGGATCCCCGCCAGATCCTGCTCGCGCAGCAGTTCCAGAAACGCGGCGAGGTGGTGGCCGAACTGAAGGCCGACGGCGTCGAGTTCGACGAGCGCCAGGAGATCCTGGAGTCGGTCACCTGGCCCAAACCAATGGCCGACGAGCTGGAGCACGCGCACCGGGTGATGACTGAGACCCACCCCTGGCTGGCGGAAACGCCTGTCTCACCCAAGGCCGTCGTGCGCGACCTCTACGAGCGCGCCATGACCTTCGGCGAGTTCGTCGCCTTCTACAAGCTGCAGCGCAGCGAGGGCCTGGTGCTGCGCTACCTCTCCGACGCGTACCGCGCCCTGCGCCAGACGGTGCCGGAATCGCGGCGCACCACCGAGGTGGAGGACCTGATCGAGTGGCTGGGCGAGGTCACCCGGATGGTCGACTCCTCCCTGCTCGACGAGTGGTCCAACCTGGCGGCCTTGGCGGCTGGTGAGGAGCCCGTCGTCGCGGAGGTGCCCAGGCTGACCAGCAACACCCGGGCCTTCACCGTGATGGTGCGCAACGCGATGTTCCGCCGCGTGGAGTTGGCGGCCTATGACGACGTGGACGCGCTGGCGGCGCTGGAGCCCAAGGGCTCGCCGATGACGGTGGACGCGTGGGACGACGCACTCGGCGAGTACTGGGATGAGCATGACGACATCCTCCTCGACGGCGACGCCCGCGGGCCTGCGCTGTTCGTCGTCGACAAGTACGCGGCCAAGTGGCACGTCCGCCAGATCATCGCCGACCCCGAGGGCAACCACGACTGGTCTATCACCGCTGTCGTCGACCTCCCCGCCAGCGACGAGGCCGAACAGCTGGTCCTCACCACCACCTCCTTCGCCCGCACCGACGGCTAGTCCACCCTCTGCTCCCTCCCCCGCCCCCAATCCCGGAAAATCGGCCATTGGCCGATTTTCCTGAGTAGACACCGAAGAATCGGCCATTGGCCGATTTTCCTGGAAAGCGTCGGCGGCAGAGTAAACTGGGCGGCTGTCGTGCCGACTGGAGGTGGTTGATGAAGACCGGATGGCGGATCGTCGGCCTGCTGGCCGTCGTGGCTGGCTTCGTCCTGGCCGCCTACGCCTTCGTCTCTCGCCAGCCCGACGCCGCTCTGCCCGTTAGCGTGTGGATCGGCGCGGCGGCGGTGGTCGTCGGCCTTTTCCTGCTGCACGTCACCAGGCCCGACCCCGCGACGGGCTTCAACCATCCTGACCCCAACCAGAAGTAGTCGCCTGTTGTACCTCACCGCCCCGGGAATCGCATCCATCCCCCGTACGCCTGACATAACGCTGGCTATACGGCGCGCGGCGTGCAATGCGTACGCGCCGCGCCATATAACCAGCAATACTCACGGCAACCGATGAACAGCTTCCCCGCCTGGGTCCTGGAGCCCGAACACGACGACCTGCTGGCCTATTTCGGCAGCCCCACCATGCAGCGGGCCGCGGAGTACGTCAGCGGAGGCCGGTTGGTGAATATCCGCACCACGCCGAAGCTGATCACCTCTCAGGTGCGCGGCTCGGGAATGCACGTCTACCAGACCTCCGTGGTGTGCGAACGCGGCTACGAGACGCTGAACACCATCTGCACCTGCCCGGTGCGCAACCGCTGCAAACACGCCGCCGCGTTGCTGCTGCACGCCAGGGCGACGGGCCAGGCCGCATCGGCACCAGATTGGCGACGCGCCCTCGACCCCCTCCTGAGCGCCTCGCGCGGCCAACACCACGGCACCGCCCTCGCCCTGCAGGTGGACGACAGCGGCTATGGCCCCACGCTGCGACCCCTGAAGCGCGGCCGCCAAGGCAAGTGGATCAAGACGGGCGCCTCGTGGGACGACCTGGCGTACCGCGCTCGCGACGTCGATCAGACGCAGCGCAAGATCCTCTCCTCCCTGATGGAGAGCCGGCGGCACGGCCACGGCATGTTCCGGGTGGACGCGCTGCCGCTGAACGAAACCCGCTCCGACGCCTGGCTCCTGCTGCGCCAAGCCGTCGACCGCGGCGTCGAACTGCTACCCGGCACCGGCGTCAACCGGGCACCGCTGCCCCAGCCCGTCCTCCTGGACGAACCGCTGGAGCCGGAGATGATGGTGCTGAACGCGCAGGGGGATCTGCGCGTCGCCCCCGCTGTGAAGCTGGAGCGCGGCCGCCATCCCCTGACCCGCAAGGAACTCATCGGACAACCGGCACACGGCGTGGTCCTTTCCACGGGCGATCAACTGCTGCTCGCGCCGCTCGCCCGTCCGCTCGACCAGGAGGAGCATCGGCTGTTCTCGGGCGGAGCGCTCACCGTTCCGGAGCAAGACATCGGCCTCTTCGCGACGGGCTTCCTGCCGCAACTGCGCGAACGGGTGGAGGTCTTCCTCGGGCCCGACGTGCACCTCCCCGAACCGCAGCCGCCCGTGCTGCGCTGCCTCGTCGAGGTGACCGATCGTCGTCTGGGCGTGCGGTGGGGATTCCGCTACCGCCTGGGCTCGGCGGTGCACGACGTCGGGCTGGGGCCGGCGCCCACCGATCCGCCGTTGCGCCGGGAATCCGCGGAGACCGCGCTGGCCGCCTCCGTCCCCGCCGGCACATGGCGCGACCTCGACGATCGCGAGCGTCCCCGCCTCCGCAACGTGGATGTGACGGGTTTCGGGATGGTGCAGTTCACCACAGAGGTGCTGCCCGCGCTCCTGGAGCGCGACGACGTAGAGGTGGAACTCTCCGACGAGATCCCGGAGTTCCACGAGGCCGAGCACGCTCCGGAGATCGCCCTGCGCATCGAGGAGTCCGAGACCGGGGACTGGTTCGACCTCGACGTCAACATCACCGTGGGCGAGGAGAAAGTGCCGTTCGGGCCGCTGTTCGCCGCGCTGGCGATGGGCCAAGAACACCTGATCCTGGATTCGGGCACCTGGTTCTCCCTCGACGTGCCGCAGCTGGATCAGCTCCGGACCCTCATCGAGGAGGCTAGGCTCCTCATCGACCAGGACGGCGACACCTTCCATCTGCGTCCGGAACACGCCGGCCTGTGGGAGGAACTCGTCGAGCTGGGCGTGATCGCTGAGCAGTCCGGCGCCTGGCGCGATGCCGTCGGGGCGCTGCTCGATCACGAGGAACTGGCCGCGATCGATCCCCCGGCCGGCCTGCGCGCGGAACTTCGTCCCTACCAGCGCGACGGCTACGCGTGGCTGCGTTTCCTCTGGCAGACGCGGCTGGGCGGCATCCTCGCCGACGAGATGGGCTTGGGTAAGACGGTGCAGTCGTTGGCGATGGCGCAGGCGGCGCACGAGGCCGGCGAGCTGGATCGCCCGATGCTGGTGGTGGCGCCCACGTCGGTGCTGGGCACCTGGGCCTCCGAGGCGGAGCGCTTCACCCCGGGGCTGAAGGTGGTTGCCATCACCGAGACGCAGCGCCGTCGCGGCGAGGCCCTGGCCGACGCGGTGCGCGGTGCGCAGATCGTGCTCACCTCGTACACGCTGCTGCGTCTGGAGGCCGATGAGTATCGCGATATCGCATGGTCGGCCGTGCTGCTCGACGAGGCGCAGTTCGTCAAGAATCACGCGTCGAAGGTCTACCAGGCGGTGCGCCGGCTCAGCGCCCGGCTGAAGGTGGCGCTCACCGGCACCCCGCTGGAGAACAACCTGATGGACCTGTGGTCGCTGCTGTCGATCACCGCACCAGGCCTGTTCCACGACCCGAAGGCCTTCACCGAGGCCTACCGCAAGCCCATCGAAGGCGGCGACGCGGATGCGCTCGCCCGGCTGCATCGTCGGATCAAGCCGCTGATCCTGCGCCGCACGAAGGCCTCGGTGGCCACCGAACTGCCCGACAAGCAGGAGCAGGTGATCGCCGTCCCCCTGGCGCCTGCGCACCGCAAGCTCTACGACCGGCATCTCGCCCGCGAACGCCAGAAGGTGATGGGGCTGGTCGGCGACCTGCACCGCAACCGGATCACCATCCTGCGCTCGCTGACGATGCTGCGCCAGCTGAGCCTGGCGCCCTCGCTCATCGACGCCGGCTATCCCGCCACGTCAGCCAAGATCGATGCCCTGATGGAGCATCTGGACGAGGTGATCTCGGCCGGGCACCGCGCGCTGGTGTTCAGCCAGTTCACCGGTTTCCTCGCCCTGGTGAAGCAGCGGCTGCGCGAGGAGGAGGTGCGATTCGAGTATCTGGACGGCCGCACCCGCGACCGCGCATCCCGGATCGATGCCTTCCGCGAGGGCGACGCCCCCGTCTTCTTGATCAGTCTGAAGGCCGGTGGTTTCGGCCTGACCCTCACCGAGGCCGACTATGTCTTCATCCTCGATCCCTGGTGGAATCCCGCCACCGAGAGCCAGGCCATCGACCGCACCCACCGCATCGGCCAGGACAAGCCCGTCAACGTCTACCGCCTGGTGAGCGCGGAGACCATCGAGGAGAAGGTGGTGGCGTTGCAGGAGCGCAAGAGGGACCTCTTCGACGCCGTGGTGGGTCGCACCGCCAACGTCTCCTCCCCCTTGACCGCCGAGGACATCCGCGGCCTCCTCGACCCCTAGCCCGCCCTCCCACATGGGAAGGTGAATAAACCCTTTTCAGGTCCCTGAGGTGCCCTTCGAGGCTCGTTCCTCGCACCTCAGGGACCACGAGCTTGCGAGCCTCGAAGGGCACCTCAGCTTCCTGGCCGGTTCCAGCCACCGTGGGGCAGGAAAGTGAGCGGAGGGAACTCTTTGTCAGGTCCCTGATGCGAAAGTATGTGACGGATCCCATTGTCCGGTCCCTGAGGTGCGAGCGCCAGCGAGCCTCGAAGGGCGTAGACGTGAGCATTCGCAGGATCTGTGCCCAAATTCTGTTTAACGCCCTTCGAGGCTCCTTCGTCGCACCTCAGCTTCCGGGCTGCTTCGCCGGCACCGTGGGGCAGGAAAGCGAGCAGAGGGAACCCTTTGTCAGGTCCCTGAGGTGTGACGAGCTCTGCGAGGAGCCTCGAAGGGCGTGTGACTGGAACCTTGGGCAGAGTCTGTGCGAATACTTGCGTTTAACGCCCTTCGAGGCTCCTTCGTCGCACCTCAGGGACCGGACAAAAGGTTTCCCTCACACACTTTCGCGTCAGGGACCTGAACACAGGAACCCACACACACTTTCGCATCAGGGACCGGACAACGGGATCCTCACAGAGTTTCTCATCGGGACCCGGAGAAGCTTTTTGCCCCCTGAAGACCCATACAGACCGGCGTTCTCAGGTACCGGGTACAGCCGCATGGGGGGCGGGGTTATTCTGGACGGCGCGTAAGTGAGAGAACTCGCGGGGTGGTGTGGATGACGGCCATCCGTAGGATCTCTTCAATCGGAAGCTGACTTTAAGGAGCATCATGGCTGTCACCGACATCAACGAGCAGCAGTTCGCCGACGAGGTGCTGATGTCTCCAGGACTCGTCGTCGTCGATTACTGGGCAGACTGGTGCGCTCCGTGCAAGCAGATGGCCCCCATCATCGATGAGCTGTCCCGCTCCTATTCCGACGTGAAGTTCGTGAAGGTGGACACCAACACCAACCCCAACCTCGCTGCACAGCAGGGGGTGCTGAGCTTGCCCACGCTGCAGTTCTTCCAGAGCGGCCGCGTCGTGAAGGCGCTGACCGGGGGCAAGACGAAGATGGCGTTGAAGAAGGCCATCGAAGAGTTGCTGTGATGTCCGAGTCTTCGCCCAAAGAGCCCACCTGGCAACCGGCCGACCAGTCCCAGGCGGAAGGCCCCGTCCAGGAAAGCCCGCCTGCGGAACAGCCTCCCCCCCTGCCCTTGGCCGTGAAGATCATCGGGCTGTTGGCGGGGGCCGGATTGATCGCCCTGGCGGCCTGGATCGGCATCACGCTGGCCGAAGGCCCGGAGCCCGAGGAACCCTTGTGGCCGCTCTTCGCCCCCTCGCAGGTGGGCGACTACATCGCCGGCGCGGTGACGGAATCGCCCGTGCCCACCGACGAGGAACGCAGCATCCTGCGGGCCAGCTACGCCGACGGGCAGAACCGCGTCGCGTTGCTGATGTCGCGCCCCGAGACCGACCTCACCGCGTACCTGGCCAACGCCGGCGTCGAAGACACCATTCCCAGTGGGCAGAATGAAGAGGATCTCTGCGGAACCTCCGTCGATACCGGCCTCATGGTGTGCGGACGTATCGTCGACGAGACGGGGATCCTGATGGTGGGGTTGACGGAGCAGGACGAGGACACGCTCGGCCCGCTGCTGAATGAGTTCATCGTCGCCATCCGAGGCGAAGACGAGCAAGAGCCGCCGGAGTAACCCCTCACCGAGCACAGATCTCCATATCCGCGCAGGCCTCGCCCCATGGCGAAGGCCTCGGCGCATAGCGAGATTTGTGTCCGAGATCTGACCTCGGCACCACCTGGCACCCAAAAATAGTTCTGGCCCAATTCGGCGAGACTCTTTACCGGAGACACGGATTAGGGGCAAGGTTGAAGCCGTGAATAATCAGCGACGACGCGACACCCGGCTCGACCGGTTTGTCGATAACTATGCAGAGCGCACCAACGGCATGCGGGTTTCCGCTGTGCGAGCTCTGTTCGCCGTCGCCAACCGCCCGGAGATCGTCTCGCTGGCCGGCGGCATGCCCAACATCAAAGACCTGCCCCTGGGCGATATCGCCGATCACCTGGCGGAGATGATCCGCACCAACGGCATCCAGGTGATGCAGTACGGCTCCGGGCAGGGCGAGGCGGCGATCCGCGAGCAGATCTGCGAAGTGATGGCGGAGGAGGGCGTCGCCGCTCACCCCGACGATGTGGTGATCACGGCGGGCTCACAGCAGGCGCTCGATCTGGTGACCCGCGTGTTCTGCGACCCCGGAGACGTGGTCTTGGCGGAGTCTCCGTCCTACGTCGGCGCGTTGGGCACCTTCGCCAGCTACCAGGCCGAGGTGGTGCACTGCGCATGCGACGACGAGGGCCTCGATCCCGACGCGCTGCTCGAGACCATCAAGCGGGTGCGCGCGGAGGGCAAGCGGATCAAGTTCCTCTACACCATCCCCAACTTCAACAACCCTTCCGGCGTGACCCAGCCACCGGAGCGGCGTCGTCGTATCGTCGAGGTGTGCCACGACAACGGCGTGCTGGTGCTCGAGGACAACCCGTATGGGCTGCTCACGCTCGATTCCGACCCGCATCCCGCGATGCGCTCGTTCGACGACGAGGTGATCTACCTGGGTTCGTTCTCCAAGACGTTCGCCCCCGGTTTCCGCGTCGGCTGGGTGGTGGCGCCGCACGCCGTGCGCGAGAAGCTGGTGCTGGCGCAGGAGTCGGCGACGTTATTGCCCGCCAGTGTTCTCGCAGTTCGCCATCTCCAACTACCTCTCGAACACCGACTGGCGGCGTCAGGTGGTGATGTTCCGCGACATGTATCGCGAGCGCCGCGACGCGATGCTCGAGTACGGACGAGCACATGCCCCCTGGCGTCACCTGGACCAAACCCCAAGGCGGGTTCTTCGTCTGGGTGACCCTGCCCGACGGCCTCGATTCGCAGGCCATGGTTCCTCGTGGCGTGAATGCCCGGGTTGCGTTCGTTCCCGGCACCGCTTTCTATTCCGACGGGCAGGGCTCGCGCAACATGCGCTTGTCGTTCTGCTTCCCTCCGCCTGACCGGATCCGCGTCGGCGTGCAGCGTCTGGCGGATGTGGTGACCAACGAGCTGGAGATCCACAACACCTTCGGCATCTTCCACACCGGATCCGCCCTGGGTCGCCTCGGCGCTCCCGCCCCCGACCTGACATGATGGTTTCACAACCGATCCTTGAGGCAAGGTCCTTTCAGGCCGCAAGGCCCAACTAGCTAGGAGTCAGCAATGACCGTCATCGTGATCGCCGGCGGACTGAGCCATGAGCGCGACGTCTCGATACGCTCGGGCCGCCGGGTGGCCACGGCGCTGCGGGAGCAGGGACTCGAGGTGATCGAGACCGATCTCAACACCGACCTCCTGCCCCTCATCGGGCGCACCCCCGACCCCGTCGTCGTGCCCATGCTGCACGGCAGGCTGGGAAGAATGGGGCGCTGCGCGAGGATGCTGGACGTCCTCGAGGTGCCGTTCGTCGGCGCGACGGGGGCGGCGTCGCGGATGGCGTTCGACAAGCGATCGCCACTCCTGTGGTGCGCGAGCACGGCCTACGGACGCGCCCAAGCAGGTGGCGCTGCCGTCGGATATCTTCCGTGAGCTGGGCGCGCCGATGATCATGGAATCGCTAGGCGAGGCCATCGGCTACCCGGCCATGGTGAAGCCCACGCGCTCCGGCTCCGCGCTAGGCGCATCGGTCTCCACCCTCGACGAACTCCACAACGCCCTGGTGGCGGCCTACGCCTACGGACCGGTCGCCGTGGTGGAGGAGTTCATCGAGGGTCGCGAGATCGCCGTCACCGTGCTGGACGATGCTGAGGCTGCCGAGCGCTGCCGGCGGTGGAGATCCGCCCGCAGTCGGGCATCTACGACTACGAGTCGCGCTACACCGCGGGCGCGACGCGCTTCGTCACCCCGGCGGAACTGCCTGCCGAGACGCTAGAGGCGGCCCAGGAACTGGCCGTCGCCGCGCACTGCGCGCTGGGCCTGCGGCATCTCTCGCGCACCGACATCATCGTCGACGAGTCCGGGAACCGGTGTTCATCGAGAACAACGTCGCGCCGGGAATGACGGAGACCTCATTGGCACCCCTGGCCTTCGAGGCCGCCGGGCTGAGCTTGGGAGAGGTGTTCGCGTCGCTGATCGAGTTGGCGAGCGCGGAGCAGTGAACCTGCGGGTCAAACAGACCCTCACCATCGCGGTGGGCATCGTCGTGGCGGCGGCCATGTTGCTCCTGGGCTTGTGGCAGATGGCACAGTTTCAGCGGTCGACGCTCGACGTGGCCACCCAGCGCGCGGCCATGGGACCCGTCGACCTGGCTGAGAACGTGCGCGCCGACGGCACCGTCGAGGACATCTACAGGCGCTACGCCACCGCCACCGGCGAATTCCTTCCGCAGTACGAGGTGCTCGTCGGCGAAGAGGCGCCGCTAGGGTGACCACCGCCTTCGAGTTGCCCGACGGGCGCACCGTCACCGTCGTGCGCGGCAGCATCGCGCCAGGCGAGCCGGTGCCCCCTCCCCCCGCGGGCACGCAGGACATCGTTGGCGTCTTCCTCGCGAGCGACGCACCCGGCGAGCCGGGTGTTGAACCCGTCGGGGATCTGGCCAGCGTGCGGCTCCAGCAGTTGGCCCAAGACTGGCCGGCCGGCCTGGTGGGCGGATATATCACCTTGTCAGAGGCTGATGCTGCCGCCCAGGGCTTGGGACCGGCTCAAATCGTGCTCCCCGAAGGACAGGGCTCCGCGACGCATCAGGGCTACGCGATGCAGTGGTGGGTGTTCGCTGGCGCTGCCATCGCCTTCAGCATCTTCATCGCCCGCGGCATGGACCCCTCCCGCAAGAAGAAAACCCCGGCCAAGGCCTAACCCTCCCTACGAAAGCACCGTGGCTACCCCCGCCCAGGTCCTGACGCGAAAGTGTGTGTGGGTTCCTGTATTCAGGTCCCTGATGCGAAAGTGTGTGACGGATCCCGTTGTCCGGTCCCTGAGGCGAAAGTGCGTGTGAGTTCCTGTATTCAGGTCCCTGGGGTTACGCAAGCACTGGTCCCTGATGCGAAAGTATGTGTGGGTTCCTGTATTCAGGTCCCTGAGGTGTGACGAGCTCTGCGAGGAACCTCGAAGGGCGTTAAACGGAACCTCTGGGCACAGTCTCTGCCCATGCTTATGTTTAACGCCCTTCGAGGCTCGCTAGCGCTCGCACCTCAGGGACCGGACAACGGGATCCGTCACACACTTTCGCATCAGGGATCTGAGCACAGTAACCCGCACTTACTCTCCCACCAGGGACCTATGACGGGGATCTCCCCCTCACTTCCCCACGCGCAGGAATCGGATCAGGCTCGGGCCTCGACCTCAGCGATCACAGCGCGAGCGTTCTTGGTGGCATAGTGCTCAGCGACGAAGGACAGGAACGGCACGGTGCCGGCGAGCATGATCATGATGAACCACTTGATGCTCCAGCCGATGCGGCGACCCAGGTCGTAGGCGGTGATGAGCAGCACCATGTACAACCAACCGTGGGGCACTCCCGTCCAGGTGACGACGGCGCCGTTGCCCCAGATGTATTTCAACGGCATCCCGACGCAGATCAGTACCACCAGCAGGATGCCGACCACCCACGCCATGATCCGATAGCGCACTAACGCTCCACGGATTCCGGGCAGGTCTTCAGGGGTGATCTCGTTGGTCAGGTCCTGGGTGGTGTCGCTCACATCGTCCACCATATCGCCGTCCCGACGAAGGACGAACCTCAGAGCTGTGACACTTGACACCTCAGCCTCCGGGCCGATTCTGGCACCGTGGGGCAGGAAAGCGAAACGAGGGTACGCAACCACCGGTCCCTGATGCGAAAGTGTGTGAGGGATCCCGTTGTCCGGTCCCTGACTCGAAGGTATGTGTTGTCTCCCATTGTCAGGTCCCTGATGCGAAAGTGTGTGGCGGAATCCCCCTGTCAGGTCCCTGATGCGAAAGTATCGCTGCTTTCCCACCTCACGGTGGCAGCGAAGCAGCCCGGAAGCTGAGGTGCGAGGAACGAGCCTCGAAGGGCGTAAACGTAAGGAGGGGCAGAGACTGAGCCCAAAGGCTTCCGTTTAACGCCCTTCGAGGCTCCTCGCAGAGCTCGTCACACCTCAGGGACCACCCTTCGAGGCTCCTCGCAGAGCTCGTCACACCTCAGGGACCTCATAAGGGTTCCCTCCACTCACTTTCCCGCCCGACGGTGGCCAGCACTGGTCGGAAGGCTGCGGTGTCGCCCTTTGGGTCTGTGAAGGTCGCAGAGTTTGCAAGATCTCACGAATCCAGGCTCCGAGTCCCCTGTGCGCGCTCATAAAAACTGAGCCGGGGTGATGTTTCAAGGGAAACATCACCCCGGCTCAGGATGCTGGTGGGCCTAACTGGACTTGAACCAGTGACCTCTGCCTTATCAGGGCAGCGCTCTAACCGTCTGAGCTATAGGCCCGTCACCGAGGAGTAACTCTAGCGGACCTCAGGCGACAGTGCCAAACCGGCTTCGATGGGCACGATCACGGCCGCGTGGGCCCGCGGTGTGAGGCTTTCTCCCGGCCCCCGATGTAAGGTCGTGCTGTGAGTGATGAGTCGTTGTCGATCCTTGATGCCGACGAGCAGCCTAGACAGCGGCGGCGCGGTCGCCGGGGTCTGATCATTACGCTGTCCATTCTGCTGGCGATACTCCTGGGCATCGTCGGCGTCGTCGTGTATTACGTCAGTTCGGCGAACAACGCCCTCAACAACATGGTGCGCGACCCCAATATTCTCGCTCCCGAGCGGTCGAACCGTCCCGAGCCCGTGCCCACCAAAGGGCTCCGAGCACGCTCCGGTGAACATCGTGCTCATGGGCTCGGACAGCCGCGAGGACGTGGCCGCTCCGACGTGCTTGCAGGCTCCTCCATATCCCGGGCGAGCGCGACGCCGCCTATCTGCTCAGTCTTCCCCGGGATTCCTGGGTCGAGATCCCTGGGCGCGGCGAGGGCAAGATCAACTGGGCCTATTCCTTCGGCGGCCCCTCTCTCACCGTGGAGACCTTGGAAGATCTCCTGCAGGTACCCATGGACCACACCGTGATCATCGACTTCGACGGGTTCATGAACGTCATCGACACCCTCGGCGGCGTCACGGTCGTCAACAAGCATGCTTCCGGCAGCAATGGTTTCACCTTCCCCGAGGGTGAGATCACTCTCAGCGGCGACGAAGCCCTCACCTTCGTGCGCGAGCGCTACAACCTGCCGAGCGGCGACTTCGACCGAGCCGAGCGTCAGCGCGACGTGATCCAGGCCATCGTGAAGAAGCTCGCCTCCGCTGGTGTGCTGGCCAATCCGGTGAAGTTCAACGAGGTAGTCAGCACGCTGGCCCCCCAGTTCACCGTCGATGAGGGATTCACCAACGACGTCATCATCGACCTCGCACGGGAATCCACCGCCGCCGTCACCAACGTGCACTCGCTGGGTCTGCCCAACCTCGGCCCCGGTTGGGCTGGGGATCAGTCGATCATCCAAGTCGACTGGGATGCCATCGACAAACTCCGCGACGCCCTGCGCAACGACGACCTCGAATCCTTCTTCTACGCTTACGGCGGTTGAAAAAGGGCGACGCCCTCGCCTGGCGGTGACTGAGGTCTCCCACCGTCAGGTCCCTGATGCGAAAGTGTGGTGTGGGCAAACCCATGGTCAGGTCCCTGATGCAAAAGTGAGCGTGGGTACACATGTTTTCCGGTCCCTGAGGTGCCCTTCGAGACGCTCGTTCCTCGCTCCTCAGGGACCACGAGCTTGTGAGCCTCGAAGGGCGTAAAACGGAACCTTGCGCACAGACTCCGCCGAAGCCCTAGTCAACGCCCTTCGAGGTGGTCCCTGATGCGAAAGTGAGCATGGGTAAACCCGTTTTCAGGTCCCTGAGGTGCGAGCGCTAGCGAGCCTCGAAGGGCGTGAAACGCAAGGATGGGCACAGACTTTGCCAGAGGTTCCGTTTAACGCCCTTCGAGGCTCCTCGCAGAGCTCGTCACACCTCAGGGACCGTGATTGGGTCTCGTCTTCCTCACTTTCCCGCCCTGCGGCACAGCGGCCCGGAGCTGAGGAGCGAGGAACAGCCCTGAAGGGTACCTCAAGGACCGGACCATGGGATCTCGTTCGCACACTTTCACGTCAGGGACCGACAGTGAGGCTCACCGGGTTCAGGGCACTCAGTCCTGCGACGAGTGCGCAGCCGCTCATCAGGGCCGAGTATCGGAAGCCCGCGGCGACAATCTTCTCCAACGCCAGAGCGCTGTGCCGAGGACGGGGGGCGAAGATCTTGCCGCCTCCGTAATCCTCTGTGCTGACCGGAATGACGTCGTCGAGGTCTCGACCGCACAATGCAAACACCTCGCGGGCGATGTTCCACCACGACTGCACAGGCCCGCTATTGGTGAGGTTGTAGGTGCCGTAGGGCGCGTTCGTGGAGATCAGATGGACGATCCCGGCAGCCAGGTCCTTTACAGAAGGTCAGGCGCCTGAATTGTCGTCAACGACGCTCGGCGAGATGCCACGTCTGGCCAGATCGGCCATGGTGCGCGCACGGAAGTTGGCCCTCTCCCACAACCCAGCTCGGGCAAGCACGATGGTAGTGACGTCACCTGGGCCGAAGGCAGCGACATCACCAGCCGCTTTGCCGTTGCTGCAGACGCCGAGTGGGCTGAAAGGCTCATCCTCGGTATGCAGTTCCACCGATCCGTCGAAGACATAGTCGCTAGGAAACATGGACCAGCACGCACCGGATTCTTCCGTGCCGCCGCAGCCAGCGCAGCGGCACGGCCGTGCATTGACGGCCCAGCCCGGCGTCGGCCCTTCTTCCGTTTCCGCTTCGTCCGTCGCGGTATAGGCGGCAGTATTGATGATGACTTCCACCTCCGTCCAGGGATAGGCGGCAACCGCATCGGCGTGTCCGAGAGGTCCAACCTGTCGCCGCCCAGCACCTCCGCGTCGGAAGAAGCACCCGCAAAGCACGGCTCAGCAGCCCAGACCCACCAACGATGACACTGCGCCGCGGAGCCACCGGCCGCGCATCGGACAACGGCGGATGGTTCATATCGGCTTCCGAGATCACCGCACTCTTGCAGCGGGATCGGCCACGCGACATCCAGCGACCGGTCTGCCACGCTGACGTAGCTGTAATGACGAACGTGCCTCCAGACTCCAATGATTGTTGGCAAGGTAGGAGTAGACGGTCCGTCCTCCGTGCTCGATAGCTGCTGGCACCGCGGGGCACATAGACCAGGCGGTATCCGACCCCATCTCGACGGTGATCAGACGTCCGAACGCCTCGCCCGGACGCAGGTCGACCCACGCGCCGAAGACCCAGCCTCTGCGTGACGAAACCAACTGAACCACGGTTTCAGCATGAAACCTTCGGAGCACACCGGCCTTCTCAGTTACAGCACACGCTGTGCTGACGGGGCCGAAATCGGCGTGCGCCCAGAGCCACCATCTTGCTCGCCGCCAATTCTCCTTGAACCAACCGCGTTCGTCGCTGTGGCACACGAGATCGACGATGAGCAGCCCAGGGATCTCCGTCTCACGAACCCCCAGCCCCGGCTCACCGTCCCACCGCCGCGTATTTGGCCTCTGTCGCCTGCTTCACTGACGCCACCAGTTCTCATTAGCCTGGCACCACCTCCTCGATCGTCGCCGCCAGCCCAACGCAGACTCAAAAGCCCGCGTAGCGAGGCTCCCATCCCAGCTCGTCGCGCAACAGCGAGGCGCTGATCGCGCCGGCGCAGATCGGCGGCCGACGCCAGATTGCGGTCATGATCGTAGGCAAAGCATCCTTCCGGGTACCCCATCAGCCGCAGCACCATCTCCACGACGCTCTTGCTGTCCTCATCTCTCCGTCGGCACCTGATCGGCAGGTCTCGCTGATCCGCCCCTTCTCCTCGATGATGCGCAACACGGCTGAGTTGTGTCGCCGATGGATCCAGTCGTGGGCACGTTCAGCCCCGCGCCGCAGCCGGCTGCACGCCGCCGATCAGGTTGGTGATCTGACGTGAGCATGGAACTTCTCCACGTGCTGATAGGGAATGCAGTTGAGCAATTGCTGATATGGCGCGCACCCCGAAGTGACCGCACCAGGCCTGCACCAACAGATCCGGAAACTCAGCCTCGTCGACGAATACGGGCTGGAAGACTAGGGGGTAGCCCAGGAACTGGCGGGGACTGTCCAGTTCGAGCTGCCCGTAGACTCATTCAGAGACGTGATGGTAGCGACGATCGTGCCGCCGCACCGCCCAAACAACCGGAATGTTGTTCCTGGCCAGACATCTGTCTCCACGAACGGCCAGGGATTCGATAGCGAGTTGTCGTTGTGGCGACTCCGCCAGGAAGTGCACCGTCACATCGTGCTCGGCCACCAACTCATCCACCATCCCGGCACGTACACCGACCCGTACGAAACCAACTCGAATCCGACAAGCCTTCGACGCCACTCCTGCTGCAAGTCAGGCGATCCAGGACGGTGACACGCGCACTGGTATGTCCAGCAGATATTCCGTCAGTTAGCGCGATAAACCCTGCACCATCCGTGACCAAATAAGAAAACATGCTAATCAATTCTAAGGGAGTCTACGACGACATGTCAGACTGGATTTCACGCGTGGAATCATTTTAGCCGGCGATCGAACCGACTTCACCCGCTCACCTTTGGCGTCTCGGAAGCAACTGGTCCCAGTTTACGACAAACCGATGATCTACTACCCACTATCAACACTCATCTCCGCGGGAATCCGCATATCCTGGTGATCAACACTCTCACGAACAAGAAGCTGTGCGCCTCCCGGGTGACGGCTCACAGTTCAGCATCAACATCACACATCCAACCGGAGCCCAGCGCTCCGGCACAGGCTTTCACCATCGGAGCCGAGTTCATCGGCACTGATTGTCGCCTCGTCCTCGGCGACAACATCTTCGCACGGACAAGGGCTGGGCATTGGGGCCCAGCGATACCGTCATACGTCCAGGCGCATCGACTTCGGCTACTGCAGCCCATCCGGAGGCGTACGGCGCCGCTGGTTCGACGCGACGTCACGCCTCCTTTTCCATCGAGGAGAAACCGTCAACCGCGCTCGCACTACGCCGGCCTGCATTTCTCACGACGAGCAGGTCGTCGACATCGCCTCCAACCTCAGTCCTTCCGCACGGGGAGAGTACGAGATCACCGACGTCAATAAGACGTATCTTGGCTCATCAGCCCAGGTTACCATTCTTCCTCGAGGAACAGCCTGGCTCGATACCGGCACCCTGATCTCCACGCCGCCACCAAAGAACCATCCAGGCTCGGCAAGGGCCCTCCAGGTCGGACGTTCGGAGGAAGTGGCGTGGCGTCCCCCGGCTTTCTCGACCGATGAGCAACTCCTCAGAAGAGCCGAAGTCTCAGAAATCAGATACGGCGCAACTTCTCGCACTTATTCCGAAGATCACAGGAACCGGCCTTGCTACACCTCGATAACGCATTGCCACCGCGTGATCGCTCATTCGATCCAGCGGAAGGTAATGCGCAATTCTGAAGGGTCTGGTTATCGGGTACACTGTCAACGCGAATATCAGCCGAGGTTCTCAATCACCTCCACCGCATCCTCGACGCTGTCCTCTTCAGCCATGAAGTCGCGACACGCGCGCAATTCTCCGTACACGAGAGAGCTCGCGACCTCATCCAGAGCGGCACGCACGGCGGAGGCCGTCACCCGACGTTCGTCGAGCGGCCGCGTTTCTCCACTCCCACCGCGTGACATCCGCTCGGCCCAGAACGGTTGGTCCATCGCGATGGGCACGGTGACGGGAGGGGATGGCCTGCCTGCCGCCAAGTGCGCGGTGCCCGTTCCCGCGGTGCACCGAGACGCCACCGCGGAAAGAGCCAATCGAACGGGGCAAAGGAGATGGGACGCACCGAGTCCGGCAGCCGCTCCACATCGAGGCCGGCTCCATCCCCCGACAACAAGCACCGACGCCCGTCGAGCCCGTCGAGGATCGCGGTACTCAGAGATTCGATTCCGGTGAAGTTGGAATAGAGCTGAGTCCGACGAACAGGCGGTTCGCCGCCATCCAGGAACTCTGCCAGGTCTGAGGGGGATCCCATCCGGATCGAGATCTCGCCATTGCCCTGTCACGGTCGTCTGCGACGGATCCCAGTCCGGAGGCTGCGGCACCAACGTCGGCGACCACGCACAAAGTTCGCGCTTCGCCAGGTTCGATCTCAGGTTCACCCATTGCGCCGACGGACCTGGCTGATGCGCTTTCCGCTGGATGATGCCCCAGCCGCCGATCCGGACCAAGTGCCTGATGGGCTTGTTGATTACGGCAGGCGCGTTGACGAAACCCGAGCCTGGCAGTGTGAGGGTAGGCCTTGGTGGGCGACAGGGTTGCAGGTGGCCGACCACCGCGGGAATCCCGAGGGACCACGCGGCGACAGAGCGAACGATGACGATCGGCATCGCGACCATCACGTCCGCACCGCGCGCCGCCTCCATGATGGTGCGCAACCACGCCTCGCCGTTCCACTCCCCATCTGGAGGAGAGACGCGCGCTGAAGGCTCTTCTCCACAACCCGGGACAACGCTCCACCGGGCGCCAAGCTCCCCGGATGCTGCCCTCGCGGCAGTGGAATCCCGAAATCGTTGCCCACGGCCATGTCGCGAGCGCTGATATCTCCCACCAAGACCACCCGCGGCCCGCATCCCGCAGGCCTAGGGCTAGCGCGCCCATCGGGCGGGCATCCCCCTCCGTGCCATAGCCGACGATCGTGATCTTCATGAGCCTCTCCTGTTGCTCGGTGTAGCGATGACCCGCCCCGAATCGGTGTTCTTCCGCTCCTCGCGCTCGTGCACGAGACGCTTGATCCGGTTGCTCCATCGACTAGACGGTGGGACTCATCCCGCGAAGCCTTGAATAATGGTACTTGTAGACCCATGGAATGTACTAGCAATCCTATCTCTGGGCCTATGCCCCTTCAGCGTCGGGGCCCCGCAACAAGGGCCGCGCCCTCCGATCGGCGCCGTCGATGAGTCGGCTCGTCACCCTCGACGGCATACGGGGAATCGCGGCCGCCGTCGTCGTGGTGCACCACTACCTCCTCCTGTCCCCGTGGATCGCCGACGCCTACCTTGCCCCGTCGCCCGCAGAGCTGTCGGGGTACGACGTCGCACAGCGAGCCATCCTGATCCTCCTGTGGCAAGGTCCCTTCGCGGTGGCCATATTCTTCGTGCTGTCGGGGCTCGTCCTATCTCGTTCGCTCTTCAGCAGAAGAACAAACTGGCCCCGGTTCCTCAGCAGCAGGCTGGCCAGGCTCTACCTGCCCGTCGTCGGCGCCGTGGCCATCGCCGCGGTGCTGGCCATGGCCATTCCCCGTAGACCGGCCCCCGGGATGAGCTGGTGGACACTGAAGCACACCGATCCCGTGAACTGGTCGAGCGTAATCAACAACCTCACTCTCTTCCGCGTGGACTGGCTCAACTCCCCACTGTGGACTCTTCAGTGCGAGGTCGCGTTCTCACTGCTGCTGCCCGTCTACATCCTGCTCGTACGGGTCGCCCGTCGTGTGCCGTGGCTCCTCGGGACGGTCTTCGTCGTGATCATCGTGATGGGTGCACTGACCACCAACGGCGTCGCGTTATACATGCCCCTGTTCGGCCTGGGCGTGCTCGCCGCGGCCCTTCCTCCCGACACCTTGCAGAAACTGCGCGAGTGGCGCGCTCGCCGCAAGGCCATGGGGATCATCATCGCGCTGGTGGTAGCCAACATCGGCTGGTTCAGCCTCTGGCCGGAGGACAGGCTCAGCACGGCTCTCCTGCGGGCGACAACGGCGCTCGGCGCCCTCGCCCTCGTCATCATCGCGTCCGTCGCCGTCGGCGATTCCGGCTCGCTCAGCACTCTTCCGCTGGCTGGGCACCCGTTCCTTCAGCCTCTACCTGATCCAAGAGCCGATCCTGGTCTCGTCGCAGTTCTTGGATCAGAGCAATCGGGGACCGCTCCTCGTCGCCTCCGTCGTTGCGACAGCGCTGCTCACCGAGGTGTTCTATCGCCTCGTCGAGAAACCGAGCCACCGTCTCGCGCGGTGGATCGGACAGCCCAAGCCCAAGAAGGAACCAGTTCCGATCACTATCACCACTCCACAGGGAGCATGAGTACTGGGAAGCGATCCACCACCGACTGCGGCCTTCCTTCAGCTTGCGTCCGAGGACACCCCCGAGGAGGCCTTCGTCTTATTCGTCGGCACCGGGAACTTCAGCCAGATCACCAGCGCCGCGATGGCGGCGGATACGGCGGCGACGAAGAATGCCGGCTGCACGCCATCGATGAACGCAGCCTTCACCATCTCAGCGAGCACCGGATCACCGGCAGCGAGGTCGAAGGCCGCTTTGGGCGATTCGAGGATCTCAGAGCGCACCGGCTCGGCGATCGTGAAAGAGTCGGATGAGACCAGAGCCAGCCGATATCCGGAGGCCCAGATGCTGCCGAGCACGGCCACACCCAGCGCTGTCCCCATCAGGAAGAAGGCGTTGTTGATCGCGGAGCCAACGCCGCGCAGATCCACCGGCAGTCCCGCCATGATGGAGTTCTCCGCGGCGGGCATCACCAGACCGGCTCCGACGGCCATCAACACCAGCCCCTGGAGGAGCGCGGCGTAGCCCATGTACTCAGACCCGATCGCCAGAGCCGACAGCCCGACGCCCAGTCTCACCAACCCGATCACCAGGGTGAATCGCGCACCAAGAACCTCGAGGACCCTTGGGGATCCAGCCGCGGCGATTGCCATCAGCAGACCCACCGGCAAGACTCTCAAACCGGTTTCGGAGGGCACCGTAGCCCAGCACCGTTTGCAATTGCTGCGAGGATGAACAACGCACCGGAGGAGCCGAACATCATGAGGCTCACCGCGGCGATCCCTGCATTGAACCGGTTGTCGCGGAAGAGTTCGGCAGGCAGCATCGAGCCTTCGCCCTGCGTTCCCAGAGCACGAGCAGCACCAGCGACACCAACCCCACCACGAGCACCCCCATCACCCTCAGTGACAAGAACGCACTTGCAGAGGAGGCGATGGTGGCCCAGAGGGTGCAACCAAGGGCCAAGGTGGACAGCAACGCACCGACCGGATCCAGGCCTCGCGGTGCATGACTGGCCGACTCCGGCACGAAGAAGAGGGCCAGCGGTATCACGAGCACCGCCACCGGAACGTTGAGCAGGAAGATCGATCTCCAGTCGAACAGGGTTACCAGCACACCACCCAGCACAGGCCCCAGGGTGAGGCCGACCTGCCATGCCGCCCCAGATGGCGAACGCGATGTTGCGCTCCTTCGCTTCTTCACGAACATCGTGGTCACGATGGACAGTGTCGCGGGCCCAAGGAACGCGGCGCCGAGTCCCATGGCGGCCCTCATCATGACCAGCATCTGAGACGTCTCTGCGAATGCCGCTCCCGCCGATGCCGCGCCAAAGATGATCAGCCTGATGAAGTAGCCCCGGCGGCGACCATGCCTGTCGACCAGACTGCCAGCAGTCAGGACGGTGCAGGCCAATACCAAGGTGTAAGCATCGACGATCCACTGGAGTTGCATCGACGAGGCGCCCAAGGCCCCGGCCAACGTGGGAAGAGCCACGTTGAGCACCGAGTTGTCCAACGAGGTGATGAACACGGTGGAGCTGAGAATGGCCAGGGCGACCCATCGACGGCGCAGCGGCTGGTCCTTCGGGCCGGCCTGCGCAGGTCGTCGCGGACGGAATCTTTGCCGATGGGCATGGCGGTCTCCCGTTCAGAAGAAGCGAAGGATGCTAGGAATGCAGAGCGGCAGCGGCGAAGCCTGCCTGGGCGACGGTCCACAGAGCCCAAATGTTACTGAGCGCCGCGAGCGCCAGCACGATGGCGGCCACGTGGCCCATGAGAGTGGGAGCCTTATCGGGACGCAGCACCCACCACACCGTCACCAGGACCACGACCAGCAGCCCGATGGTCGCGTATGCCACGTTCGCGCTCGCTTCCGCGTAGGACCATGCCGCCGCGAACTCGGCCTGGCTACCTCGCCCTCGACGGCAACTGAGCGCGAGGCTGCCTTCGCTGGAGGCCCAGGCCATGAGCCCCACGGCGGCAGCCGTCAACAGCACCAGCAGACCCCGTAGGCGTTTGCGCCATGCCCGCAGGAAGGCGTAGGCCAGCGCCACCAGGGCGGTGAGTGGGATGACCACGATCATCGCGTAGACCAGAAACGAGTGGTCGAACATGAGTTGATTCCTTCCTCAGAAGCCTCCGCGTTAAACGAGACTTTATATTCTATATTTGGGACTTCTAATACCATATAGAGTCTAGCCGACGTTCGAAGCAACTCGACGGGACCCCTGCCGAACCTCACGCCACCTTCCCGGGGACGCCATCACGACGCCGAATCCACCGATCTAGGCAGCCCTCTGGAGTCCGATCCGAGAGGTCAGCAACGCGACCACCTGCGGCGCCATCGAGTGGAGATAGAAGTGGTCACCCGTGAAGAGGTACACACGGGAATCGGTCGAATGGTTCGCCCACCGTTTCAGGGTCGTGGGAGGCACCGAACGGTCGCTGTTGCCTCCCAGGATGGTGAGGGGGATCGGCAGAGGAGGCTCTGCATCGCACTGATAGGTCTCGAGTGCGCAGAGGTCGGCACGCAATCCCGGTAGGACCAGTTCCATGAGTTCGTCATTATCCAGCACCTCCGCCGGGGTGCCGTTTAGCTGCCGCAACCGCTCCTTGAGCCTCTCGTCCGATGCTCGATACAGAGGATCGGTCACAGGTGGGCCTCCGGGAACCGGGGCTGCCGAGACGAAGAGGTGACGGGGAAGGGGCCATCCGCGTCTGCGGAACTCACGGCATAGCTCGAACGCGACCACCCCGCCCATGCTGTGGCCGAAGAGGTAAGCCGGCAGGTCCAACTCGTTCTCCAAGGCATCGGCCAGCGCTTCGACCAGAGCCGGGAGTTCGCGAAACGGCGCCTGGCTGAACCTCGTGCCCCGGCCGGGCAGCTCGATGGGACACAGCTCCAGGTCGTGCGGCACGTACGGGCGCCAGGAGTAGTAGTGAGAGGCCGATCCGCCCGCGTACGGCAGACAGAAGAGCCGGCCGAAGGCGCCGCGTCGGGTTTGCCTCCCGGAAAGCCATCCATTCATCACAACACCTCCACTGCTTGTCTCTTCGCGAAGTCCGTAAGCCTGCGCCCAGGGTCTTGAACGATGCGCCGCAGCAGCGACTCCCACTCCCCTACCAGGGAGGCGAACTGCTCCGGATCGACGGCACTCGGATCATGCATCCAGGCCCCATGAAGGCGCCCTTCCTCCTCGATCATCACCAATCCGATTTCGACCCGGCCGGGCTCACCAGGCTCCATGCCCGGCGGCAAGTGGATCATCGCAGAACCGCGACTGACCGGCTCAAGGACCACCTCGCCAAGGGTTCGCGTCGGCATCGGGGCGTTGAGGAGATTGAAGCCAAGCCTGATTCGCTCGCAGTGGGCCGCCAATTCGCGCCGTAACGGATGCAACGGCGCGGTGGAATGCTGCTGCGCCGCCAACGCATCGGTTCGCACCCGGGACACCAGCTGAGTGAACGCAGGGTTCCCCGAAAGATCCACCTCCAGCACGAGCGGATTGACGAAGTATCCGATCTGGCGCTCCTGCTCGCGACGATGCCTGCCCGCCGTCGGCACGCTGAAGGCCAACCGGCCGGAGTCGCTCCCGCTCCCGCAGAGCAGGCCGAGACCGGCGAGCAGAACCATGAAGAGCGTGGCGCCCTCCCGGTCCGCCATCGTGTGCAGGGCGCAAGCCGATCGGCACCCAGCACGAAGTCGGTGGCGGCGGCATGCGACCGTCTGCCGCGGATGGGGAGAGCGAGCCGCGGGGGTGCCGGAACACCGACGAGCCGCTCGCGCCAGTAGGCGATATCGTCGTCCATCTGGCCGCTGGCATAGGCATCCGACTCCCATTGGGCCACGTCGACGAACTGCGTCTCCAACGCCTCGAGCCGCGGCTCACGATTCTCGATGCGGGCCAGGTAGAACTCGCCCACCTCTTCCAGCAGCACGGCATAGGACCAGTTGTCAGTCACGAGGTGGTGCATCGTCAGGACGAGGATGTGGTCCACCGCACTCGCCCGTACCACACGCCCCCGGACGAGGGGGCCCGAAGCAAGATCGAAGGGCGTGCTGCTCTCTCACGGAGGAGAGCATCGAGATCGATGGTCTCCTTGGCATCGCACGGCGATTCATCGATGAGGAGCGGCCATCCCGGGGCATCCGCGAACCACTGCGCGTGCTGCCGTCTTCGCGGCGCACCAGGCGGGTCCGCAGCGATTCATGTCGGCTCGTCATCTGGCCCAACGCCCATCGCAACGCACCAACATCGAGCGGGCCACGGAAACGGGCGGCCGTCACCACATTCTGTCGAGGGTCCTCCGGCCCGATCCGATAGTCCTCGCACAGCCACCGCTGGGCGAGCGACAGGGGGTGGGATCCCGTGCGCGGTACCGTGGGCACGGGAATCGGCGGGTTCTCCATCACCGCGGCTCCTGCACCGAGCCACTCGGTCAGATCGGCGATGGTGGGATGCTCGAAGAGGTCCCGGAGCGTCACCTCGACGCCGAGGAGGGAGCGCATCTTCGAGATCAGTTGCACGGCCAGCAGGGAGTGCCCTCCCAGCTCGAAGAAGCTGTCGTCGACACCCACGGCGGACACGTGCAACAGCTGCCCCCAGAGCTCGGCCATGGCCGCCTCGTCGTCAGTGCGGGGGGCCACGTAGTGTGCCCGGGTGTCGAGCGAAGCCTGCTCAGGTTCGGGCAGAGCCTTGCGGTCTACCTTCTCGTTCAACGTCAAAGGCAGCGCGTCGAGGAAGACGTAGGCCGACGGCACCATATAGTCCGGCAGCTGTTCCTGCAGGAGTGCGCGCAGCCTCGGCTGCAATTTCCTGGCCTGATGGCGCATCACCCCGTCGACCCGGACCGAATCACGCCCCGCCCCGTCCATGAACCACCGTGAGCGAGCGGGCGCCACGACGGGCCGCGAGTCATCACCCAAGCGGCGAAAGACCACATCGATGCTGCCGTCCTCGCCGTGGAGGGACCAGTCGAGATCCACGGCATAGCCGAGCCTCATTCCCACGCGGCGCAGTGCGTCCGGATCCACGCCGTCCTCGACACCGACGATCTCCGCCTTCAGCTCCCCGACGCCCTGGTGCTGGGTCAGCAACTGGTCCGACAAGCGAGCCTCCACACAGAGGCGGGCGTTGGGCACCGCCTTCACGGCCAGGACATCCGGGCGCGCGCCGAGCAAGCCCTCGATGCCGGGCAGAGAGGCTCCGACATCGCTCCAGCCGATCCAGCTCGGCTCATGGCTCGGCGCAGCGTCGCCGACCTCCAGGATCACGTCGTAGCGGAACTTCGTGAGTTCGTTGAGATGGGAGCCAGACTTCGGCAGCACGCGGACGTTCGCCACGGCCGGACTATCCTGCCCGAGGTCATGGAAGAAGCCCGGCTGGATGACCAGCTCCTCCTCTTCCGCAACGCGCCTGCGGATGCGCTCGCGCAACAGGTCCGTCGTCAAGGAATCCTCCGCTCGGCTCAACTCCACGGAGGCATGGAAAGCCTCCAACAGGGAGGCGCTGCGGACATCGCCGACGATCAACGCGCCACCAGGGTTCACCCTCCGCAGGGCAGCGGCGAGCACCCGGCGCAGATACGCCTCGTCGGGGAAGTACTGCACGACGGAGTTGATCACCACGGCGTCGAACCTCTGGTCCGGAAGCTCATCGAGCGCATCGGCCCCGCATTCGCGGAGTTCGATCAACCCCGGGAACCGGCGTGGGTCCTGGAGGCTCCCCGGAGCCGCTCCAGTACCACCGGAGAGAAGTCGGTTCCCCAGTACACCTCGCAGCTCGGCGCCACCGCCGCTAGGATCAGGCCCGTTCCGCAGCCCACATCCAACACGGAGCGCGGTCTGCGCCTCAGCACGAGATCGGCAGTGGCGTTCACCCATTCGCGCATCTCGTGCTCTGGGATCGGCGCTCCGGTATAGCTGCTGGTCCAGCCGCTGATGTCGAAGGCGGGATCCGCCTCGGGCGACGAGCCATGGTAGGTCTCATCCCAAATTGCCCGCCACTGGTCGACGCCCTCCTCGCCCAGACTTCCCGCCTGGTCGCGGTCGGCAACGATGTAGGCCACCAGCCTCTGATTGCCCGGGCTGTCCTCACGGACCATCGCGACGGCCTGGCGCACCGCCGGATCCTCGGCCAGCACCGCTTCGATCTCACCCAGTTCGATGCGGAACCCGCGCAACTTGACCTGGTTGTCGATGCGTCCCAGGAACTCGATGCCACCGTCATTGCGCCTGCGGACCAGATCGCCGGTGCGGTAGAGCCGGTCGCCCAGACCGATCGGGAACGGGTGGGCGATGAACTTCTCGGCGGTCAGCTCGGGTCGCCCGAGATAACCTCTGGCCAGCCCCGCACCGCCGATGCACAACTCACCTGGGACGCCGGGAGGCACGAGCCTGCCACGCATATCCAGCACGTGAAGTTCGGTGTTGGCGATGGGGTCGCCCAACGCGATGGGCGCATCGGCATCGACGAACGCCACGGCCGACCAGATCGTCGTCTCTGTGGGGCCGTACATGTTCCACAACTCCGCGCCGTGCGCGGTGAGACGTCGTGCAAGATCCGCTGGGAGCGCCTCGCCTCCGCAGAGGATCCGCAAGTCCGGCCGTGGGGTCCAGCCCGCTTCCAGCAGGAGATGCCACGTGGCGGGTGTCGCCTGCATGACGGTGGCTCGAGACGACGAGACAGCCTGCGCCAGCCGCTGGCCATCGGCTGCGACGTCGGCCGCAACGATTTCCACGCGTCCGCCGGTTACCAACGGGAGCAGCAACTCCAGCATCGAGATATCGAAACAGAAGGTCGTGACGGCCAGAAGCGCGTCACCGGCCCCGAATCCAGGTCGTTCCTCCATCGCACGCAAGAAGTTCGCCAGCGCGCCGTGCGGGATCTGAACCCCCTTGGGACGTCCCGTCGAGCCTGAGGTGTAGATGCTGTAGGCGAGATCCTCCGCCGCGATGGGGAGATCGAGCGGCTCGCAAGATTCTGCGTCGAGCTCCTCGGCCAGCTCATCGAGGCACAACGACGTGGCGTCGGCGTCGCCGAGTTCTTCGCGCACCGAACCCCGTGTGACGAGCACCGAGAGGTAGGAATCCTCCACCATGAAGGAGAGGCGCTCCATCGGAAAGCCGGGATCGAGCGGAACGTAGCTGCCACCGGCCTTCAAGGTGGCCAGGAGGGCGGTCACCATTTCGGGGCAGCGCTCCAGGCAGATGCCCACCAGCTGATCCTTCCCGATCCCATGAGCGCGAAGTCGGCGCGCCAACTGGTTGGATCTCCGCTCGAGCTCCCCATAGGTCAGGGCCCGGTCCTCGAAAAGGATCGCTACCCGCTCGGGATGCTGCGCGGCCTGCCGGGCGAACCGGGAATGCGCCCAGTCGTCGTCCGGCCAGATCCGTGCGGTGAGGTTCGTCTCCCTCGCCAGCCGATGTCGGCCGTCCTCGTCGAGCAGGTCGATCTCGGACAGGTGCATCTCCGGGTTGCCCACCAACTGCTCCGTGGCGCGCATGAAGCCGTCTGCGAGCCATCGGATGGTCTCGGCGTCGAACAGGTCGGCGTTGTACTCGAACCATCCGGTCAGCTGGCCGGAGCGTTCGAAGAGCTGAAGTTCCACATCGAAACGGCTGGTGATGCTCTCGAGCCGCACCGGGCTGACCCGGAGGTCACCCACCTCCAATTCCGGCATCTCGATGTTCTGGTAGACGAAGGAGACCTGGAAGATCGGCGAACGAGACAGATCCCGCACGGGGTGCAACTCCTCGACGAGCCGCTCGAACGGGAGGTCTTGATGGGCGTACCCGTCCAGGCAGGTCTCACGGACCCGTTCGAGCAGGCCAGTGAAGGTGGGGTCCTCCGACATGTCCACCCTGAGGGGCAGGGTGTTGGCGAAGAATCCAACCAGGTTGTCCAGTTCCGGGCGGGAACGGTTGGCGATGGGGGTGCCGATAACCACCTCGTCCTGGTTCGCGAACCGCTGGAGCACGCCGGAGAAGGCCGCGAGCATCACCATGAAGGGGGTGATGCCGCGCCGCCGGGAGAGGTCCTCGACACGGCGGGCGACCTCCGGAGCGAGCGAGAAATGGTGGGACGCACCACGGGAGGTCTGCACACGCGGCCTTGGCCGGTCGAGAGGCAGATCGATGGTGGGAGGCGCTCCGTCGAGAGCGGACTTCCAGTAGTCCAGGTCCTGGGCGGTCGCGGCGCCGTCGAATTGGCGTCGCTGCCAGAGGGCGAAGTCGACGTACTGGATCGAGAGCTCGGGCAGGTGCGATGCTTTCCCTGCCCGTAGGACCGGATAGAGGGCAACGAGCTCTCGCACCACAACGGCCATGGACCACAGGTCGGCGATGATGTGATGCACGTTCAGCAGGAGAAGATGCTCATCGTCATCCACACGGAAGAACTGGATGCGCAGCAGGGGACCCTGCTGCAGGTCGAAGGGACGCTTCAACTCCCGGTTCACCAGGCGGTGGAGGCTCTCCTCGCGCTCTGCGCCATCGCTTCCCTCGCACGCAAGCACCTCGATCTCGACTCTCCCCACGGGATGGACAACCTGCATCGGGTGCCCGCCGACCTGCTCGAAGGTGGTGCGCAGGCTCTCGTGGCGACGTACGAGTTCCTCGCAGCATCGACGCCAGAGGTCGATGTCGAGCGGACCGCTCAGGCGCACGGCCGAGGGAACGTTATAGGCACCGCCGGGCACCAGTTGTTCGAGGAACCACAGTCGCTGCTGAGAGAACGACAGGGGGAAGCGCCGCTCGCCGCGGGTCTTGGCGAGACGCTGCGCCAGCAGCACGCGCTTCTCGGCCGTGGACATCTGCGTCAGATCGATACTCATGAGTTGGCTTCGTCCTTTCCCGCCAGCAGCTCGCGCAGGAGCGACTCGACTTCGTCGTCCGACAGTTCGTCGACGACGGATCCGGAGGGCTGATCGCGATCAGCGCGCTCGATGAGAGGGACCCGGTCCTCATCACGCGAACCGTCGGAGACGAGCCGGACGATCGTGGCGACCGTCGGCTCGTCGAAGAAGTCCCTCAGGTTGAGTTCCTTACCGAAGTGGCCCCGAACCTTGGCCCCCACCTGAACCGCCGCCAGTGAATGGCCACCGAGCGCGAAGAAGTCATCGTTCAGACCCACGGGCTCGATCCCGAGCACGTCTCGCACGATCGAGGCAGCCACCACCTCGTCATCGGTTTCCGGAACCACGAACGCGGTCTCCAGGTCGGGCCTGGGGTGCACGTCGGTCGGCTGCACGGATGCCCCCAGTTCCTCCACCAGCGCGACGGGTCGATGGCCGCGGCGATGTCACGAGCACGTTCCAGATCCTCCGTGGAGATCACTAGCTCGGCGGGCCATGACGGGGCGGCGAGGATCCGGCCCAGGAGCTCGGTCCCCTCCGCGGCAGACATGCCGGTGGTCAACACGGCCAGCGACGCGAGCGCCCCGGGGCTGCGGCGCCGCCATCCGGGGCCTGGGCGGCCAGCTCTGTTTGCTGCCGAACCGTATCCGGATCATGGATCCGCTTCATGATGTAGTTCTCGATCTGAGCCAGCAGTTCGCCCTGGTCGCTGTAGACATCGATATCGCAGCTGAGCGTCTCTCCTGTGGTGGCCTCGCTCTGGGTGATGCGAATGTGGCAGAACATATGCGGTGTCAGCCCACGGTGCAGCCGAAGACGGCCGTACCAGAAGGGCAGGTAATAGCCCTCGACGGACCACACGCGCGAGGAACCCCGATGACATCGAGCAGGCCCGGGTGCAACAGATAGGTGTCCAGGTCGGGGGCGTATTCGTCGGGCAGATCCACCTTGGCGACCACAGAGTCCTCACCAATGTGGATACTGGTAAGGCTCATCCAGCGTCCCTTGACGCTGAAGGGGATGACGCCGGTCGCGGCGGCATCGAGACGCAGCCGGCTGCGCAGCTCGGACTCCGTGGTGATGTCCTCCCATCGCTCGGATGTCGACAGGGCCTGTTCCAGGGAGACCGGTGCATGCTCGGTGGCGTCATGCAGACTCACCGTTCCTGTGACGTGGTCGATCCACTGCTGCGACGGTCCCGGTGTGAGGCTGCGCACCCGGAAGCCGATCACGTCCTCCCCGAGAGTGAGTTCGGTGAACAGTTCACGCCACTGCCCGTCGGGGACGATCACCGGCAGGTGGAACAGCACGTCGGCGAACTCGATGGTGCGGCCGTGCGCCCGGGAGGCGACGGCCGCGCGGACCATCTCCATGTAGGTGGTTCCCGGCACCAGCCCGTGGCCCATCATGCGATGGTCGTCGACGATCCAGCTCTCCGCGGTGGAGATCCTCGTGACGAAAACCTCCCGCTCGGGGGTCTGCTCGACGATGCGCTGCGCCAGGGGATGCCCGAAGGGAGTGCCTTCCTGGCTCTGCAGCACATCGAGTTCCGCGCGACCATCGGCCATTCCGGTGTCGAGCCAGGTGTCCCAGGCCACCGACAAGACGGTGCCGTCGCCCTGGGCGGCCTTCGCGCTGGCGAAGGCGTCCAGGAACGCGTTGGCGCCACAGTAGTCGGTTTGCCCCGGCCCACCCAGGACCGCGGTACGCGACGAGCACAACAACACGAAATCGAGTCGATGTTCCCGCAGCACCTCATCGAGGACGAGTGTCCCGATGGTCTTGGGAGCCATCACGGCCCGGGCGCCGTCTGCGGTCATCCCCGCGAGAAGGCCGCTCGCTTCCAGGCCGGCGGCGTGGATCACGCCGTCGACTGCGCCATGGCGTGATTCGAAGTCTTCGAGCGCCGCGCGGGTCCGGGTCACGTCGGTGACATCGGCGCACAGCACCTCTACTACAGCCCCGAGCTCCCGCAGCCCCACGAGCCTCGCATCGTCGTCTGCGATCGCGCGTCGGCCCATCAGGCCGATCACGGGATGCCGGACCGATCGAGCGATGTAGCCGGCCATCGCGAGCCCCACCCCGCCCAGTCCGCCGCTGATCAGGTACACGCCTCCATCGCGCAGTCGCGTCATCTCCGCGGCGCCAGTCAGTTCGCGATGCACGAAGGAGCGGCCCCACCAGCGCCGGCCGCGCCTGGCGATGACACGCTCGGTCGCAGGGGCAGCAATGGAGTTCACGACGTCCGAGATTCCACGCGAATCGAGATCGACCCGGTCCAGGTCGAGCAGCCGGGTGGAGACACCGGGTATCTCCTGGGGCATCACCGTCACGGGCCCCTGCAACGTGGCGTTCCACGGCCGGATCGTCTCCTCTCCCGTTACGGCGAAGATGTCCCGTGACACGACGACCACCTCTGCCGGCGGGCGCTCGGCGTCTTGGGCCAGGGCCTGGCCCACTGCGAGCAGGTCGAAGAACGCGCGATCCGTCGGGTCCGAGCGGGTAGGCCCCACCCCGGTGCCTCGGGCGTCGAGCGACCACAGGTACACGATGCGATCGGGCCACCGCTCGGCATCTGCAAGGCCTCTCAACAGTTCCTGGTAGTTGCCAGTGCTCGTCGGATCGACGGCGAAGCGGTGATCATCGTGCTGGCCGAACCCCTCACCGGCTGAAACCTCCAGCACCTCGATACCCGCGGCGCGAGCAGCAGCACACAGCGCGCCGCCGAAGGAGAGTTCGGCGCCGAGCACCAGCCAGCGCTGTCCGGTCGAGACCGTATCGACGATGGGCGGAGACACCTGTCCCCACGCGGGAGTGTAAGTCCATTGCTCCACGGGGGCCCGGCCAGAGGCAGGTTCGGGTTGGGTGGGCTGGGTGCGGTCGTGCGTAGCCTCCACCCAATGCCGTTCCCGCTGGAATGGGTAGCCGGGCAGGCGAACGAGTCTTCCCTCCGCAGGGTCGGATTCCGACGGCCATTCGAGGGGTGCTCCGGCCGCCCATAGGGTGCCGAGGGCATTCAGCAGCACATCCCGGTCACTGCGATGGTCACGCGCAGAGCGCAGCGTGGCGGTCGCCACGTGCGAGTCTGTCCAGGCGGCGTTGTCCCGGGCGAAGTTCGTCATCGACTCGCCCGGACCCACCTCGACGAGGATCATGCCGGGCTCCGAGAGCAGCGCCGACAGATTGTCGGCGAAGCGAACGCCCTGCCGTAGATGAGATCCCCAATAGGCGGCGCTGGTGACCTGGTCGGCGGTGGCCCACGTCCCGGTGAGATTGGAACACAACGGGATCGTCGGCACGGACAGTTCCATGGACTCCACGAGCGCGATGAACGGCTCGACCGCGCCCTCCACCAGCGACGAGTGGAAGGCATGCGAGGTGTGCAGCCTCCGGCATCCGATGCTCTCTGCACCCAGCCTGGCTTCGAGCCGCGCCACGGCATCGGTGGGTCCGCTGACCACGCACAGCCGCGGTGAGTTGATCGCGGCGATGCACACCTCGGGCACCAGGCGCGCGGCCAGGTCCTGCTCCGGAAGGAAAACGGCGAGCATCGTGCCACGAGGCGTCTGCTGCATGAGCCGTCCGCGAGCGGCGACCACCTCGATAGCCTGCTCCAGGGTGAAGACCCCGGCGAGGCACGCAGCCACATACTCGCCGATGCTGTGCCCAGCCACCGCAGAGGCGACGATGCCCCGCGACATCAGGGTGCGCGCGAGCGCGTACTCGACGGCGAACAGGAGGGGCTGGGTGAACTCCGTCTGCTCGATCGCCAGCGCCATCTCGCTCGCCCTGTCCGCAGCGGGGAACAGGATCTCTCGCAGGTCGCGATCCACATGCTGCGCGAACAAGTTGAGGCAGACGTCCAGTTCCCGGCGAAACACCGGATCGTCGTCGTAGAGGCCCCGAGCCATATCGATGTACTGGCTGCCCTGGCCGGGAAAGACGAACGCTACCTTCGGATGAGCACGGGCCGTCTCGTTCCGGCCGGAGGAGGCGGCTTGACGCAGCCGATCACACACGTTGTCCCGGGTGCACGCGATGGCGAGCCGCCGCTCGAAGGCATGCCGTCTGGTGGCGAGAGTGTGGGCGATGTCGCTCAGGGATTGCTCGGGGTGGGCCTCGATGTGGTCAGCCATGCGGTCGGCCATCCGGGCCAAGGCCTCAGCGGTTCGCGCGGAGAGGGCCAGCAGATGCCAGCCGTCGTCTTCGCCCACGACGATGGGGGAACGGTCCTGTTCGAGAACGACGTGCGCGTTGGTGCCGCCGATTCCGAATGAACTGACGCCCGCTCGCCGGGGAGACCCCTGCCCTTGCCACGCGACGGCTTCGTTGTTGATGACGAAGGGACTGGTCTCAAGCCTCAACTCCGGATTCGGGGACGAGAAATGGAGAGTGGGGGCACCACCCCGTGCTTGAGTGCGAGGCTCGCCTTGATCAGTCCGGTCACGCCGGCGGCGGCGTCCAGGTGTCCCACATTGCTCTTGACGGAGCCCAGCAGGCAAGGGCCGGTGGCGTCGGTCTGATCGCGGAAAACCTTGGTCAAGGCGGCTACCTCGATGGGATCGCCCATGGGCGTGCCGGTGCCGTGGGCCTCGATGTAGCCGATGCTGTCGGCGGGCGCATCGGCCAGGGCAAGCGCCTCGGCGATCACCTCGGCCTGCCCTTCCACGCTCGGCGCTGTGAATCCCACCTTGCCGGAGCCGTCGTTGTTTATCGCGGAGCCCAGGATGATCGCATCCACGAGATCGCCATCCATCCGGGCTTCCTCGAGGCGACGCAGCACCACCAACGCCACCCCGTTGCCGGCGACGGTTCCACCGGCATCCGCGTCGAAGGGACGACAGTGGCCGTCACGCGACATGATGCCCCCCGGCTCGAAGAGATATCCGCTCTTCAGCGGGACGTTGATCGAGACGCCACCGGCGATCGCCATGTCGCACTCGCCCGACAGCAGGCTCTGGCAAGCGAGGTGAACGGCGACGAGGGAGGTTGAGCACGCGGTCTGGGTGGTGATGGCCGGTCCTCGAAGCCCCATCTTGTAGGCGACCCGGGTGGCGAGGAAATCTTTATCGTTGGCCAACTGCGTCTGGAACATGCCGAACTCGTTGACCACATCGGGGTTGCCCAGCAGGTTGAACAGCAGGTAGCTGTCGAGGCTGGCGCCTCCGAAGACGCCGATGCGGCCGGGGAAGGCGCGGGGATCGTGACCGGCTGATTCAAGCGCCTCCCATGCGCATTCCAGGAAGACACGTTGCTGCGGATCCAACAGGTCCGCTTCCCGCGGACTGATGCCGAAGAAGCCGGCATCGAAACGATCGGCTTCGGCGAGGACACCCTTGGCCGGAACGTAGTCGGGATGGGAGACCAACTCGGAAGCCACGCCCTGTTCGATCAGCTCGTTCTCGTCGAACCGGGAGAGGCCCTCGCGTCCGGCGACGATCATGTCCCAGAACTCATCTACGGTGGCGGCACCGGGGAATCTACCCGCCATGCCGATGATGGCGATGCGGTCGGCTTCGGAAACGGGATCAATGGATAGCATCGGTGGACTCCTCGCGGGATTGTGTGATGTGAGTGCGTTCGATATGGCGCTCGCGCCGACTCGCGAGCGCAGCTCTGCGATGCTGCGCACGCTGTCTCGCGCCGGTGAGACGGTCTTCGTCGGTCGAGGCGTCGTCTAGGTGAGAGGCCAGCGAGCGGACGGTCGGGAACTGGAAGAACTCCACGAGTGGAATCTCACGATCGAGGCGTTCCTGGAGACGACTGCGGGCCTCGACCAGGAGTAGTGAGTGTCCTCCCAAATCAAAGGAATTATCACATTCACACCAACCGCTCCAACCCCAATCAAATCAGCCCACACACCAGCAATCACAGACTCCAAACCACCAGCCCGGAGCCTCAAAAACAACCCCCAAATCCGGACGAACAACACCCCGGCTCGGCAACGCCCCGATCAACCTTCCCATTCGGAGACAACGGAATACCATCAACTCCCCACACCCAAAAACCCCGGAACCATTAATCCGGAACCCCCTCAAGAAACCCAATCAACTCACCAACCGCAGGAACACCCACACCCGAAACATAACCAGCCAAACGCGTATCCCCACCAACATCACGCGCGACCACCACCAGCACCATCAACACCATCAACAGACAACAACACCTGCTCAATCTCACCCAACTCAACACGGAACCCACGCAACTTCACCTGATGATCCAACCGACCCAAATAATCAATCACGCACTGCTACTGCGGAATGACTTCGTCTTCGTCGATGCCGCCTTCGGCGGCAGTCAGCGTTAGCTCACAAACGCACTGCCGTCAGCTCAGCAGGAATTCTAAGCAACTACCAGCAAATTCATCCTGTACACAACTCACCCGCAACACCAACGGAACAGGCTCCATCAACCCATCAACCACAAACACCTGAGTATTCGCAATAGGACGCCCAATCGGCACCGGCCCCGGCTCCCCACCACGCACGCCTCCCCACGACGTCACATCCACCGCAGCCTCAGTCGGCCCATACAAGTTATGAAGCCCCGCACCACAACGCTCAAAAAGCCGATCCTGAACATCCCGAGGCAACGCCTCACCACTACAAATCACACGCCGCAAACTCTCACAACGCTCAACCCCAGCCTCAGCCAAAAAACTACCTGCAACATCGAAGGCACAAAATGCAACGTCGTGATCCCCTCACGCTGGATCACATCAACCAAATACCGCCATCCTTATGACCCTCCGGACGAGCCACCACCAAACGAGCACCACACATCAGCGGCCAGAAAAACTCCCACCGACACATCAAAAGAAAACGGCGTCTTCTGCAACACCCGATCCGGCATCCAACCCATACTCATCCTGCATCCACAACAACCGATTCCGAATACCAGCATGAACATTCATCACACCCTTCGGCTGCCCCGTCGAACCCGACGTATAAATCACATACGCCAAATCCTCACCATCAACCACAACCCCCAAACAAGTCACCACACTCCCCCGCAAGCTCCTCCCCAAGCTCATCCACCACCAAAACAACACCATCAACCTCCAGGCAACCCCGCCAACACCGACGCTGCACCAGCAACACGGAACCCGAGAATCCGACAACATAAACTCCACCCGAGCCCGCGGATACCCAGGATCAACCGGCAAATACGCCCCACCAGCCTTCAGCGTCGCCAACAACGACACCACCATCTCCACCGAACGCTCCATACACACCCACCAACACATCACGCCCCACACCCAAACGACGCAACCGATGAGCCAACTGATTCGCCCGACGATCAACTCCCCGTACGTCACACACTCACCCTCAAAACACAACGCCACCCACCCGGACACCGATCCACCTGAGCCTCAAAACACTCATGCACAAAACCCGCACCCGGCCACTCACACACCTCACCAACACCCAAACCCAAAACCTCACAACGCTCCCCCACACCCAACGCACCAACACCACCCACAGACACACCAACACCACCACCAACAACACCGGCGAGGACGTTTCGGTAGTAGCGAGCGATACGCTCGGCGGCATCCCGGTCATACAGGTCCGAGGAGTACTCGAGCCGGGCCTGGATCGAATCGGCATGCTCGGTCAGCAGTAGTTCGAGATCGAACTTCGCAGTGCCGGCATCAGCGAGGAGCGGCTCGATGCGCAGCCCGGCACCGTTCCAGCTGGGGAACGGGACGTTCTGCAGAGCGAAGCCCACCTGGAAAACAGGGGTGACGGCCACGCTACGTTGCGGATTGATCGCTTCGACGATCCGCTCGAACGGGATCTCCTGGTGCTCAAATGCCGACAGGCAGGTGTCCTTCACCCGCTGGAGCAACTCCCCAAACGACAGATCACCCAACACACCCGTACGCAACGCCAACGTATTCACAAAAAACCCGATCACACCCTCCAGCTCGGGAGCCGGACGATTCGCCACGGGAGAGCCGACGACGATATCGGTCGTTCCACTGAGCCGAGACAGCAGCATCTGGAAGGCCGCCAGCGTGGTCATGAACAACGTGACCCCCTGCTCGCGCGAGAGTTCGCGCAACCGATCCACCACGTCGGCAGGGATTTCGAACTCCACGGCACCACCCGAGTAGCTGCGTTCACTCGGGCGAGGCTTGGCCAGATCCAGGGTGAGCTCGGTGGGGGCACCGGATAGCTGCTGCACCCAGTACTCCAGGTCTGACTCCGCTCGCGAACCGCTCAGGCTCTCGCGCTGCCACGCCGCATAGTCCGAGAACTGCACAGGTAGATCCGGCAGCTCTGCAGGCAGCCCATCGGTCAGCGCCGCATAAACTGCCAACACCTCACGCAGCAGGATCCCGAGAGACCACTGGTCGGAGACGATGTGGTGCATCGCCAGCAGGATGGTGGCCTCCGTCTCTGACGTGACGAGCAACTCGATGCGAAGCGGGCATCCGGAGGACAGATCGAAGGGCCGCCCGAAGAACTCGTGAGCGCGCTGTGCGATGGCCCCCTCTCGTCGCTCGAAAGCCAGGGAGCTGAGGTCGGTGAGGTCAAGAACATCGGGAGCAGTGGTCCTCACCCGCGCTGTGGGCTGGCCATCGACCTCGATGAAAGCCGTGCGCAGCGCATCGTGGCGCGCCATCACCGCCGCAATGGCCGTCCGGAGCGCCTCGACATCGACTCTTCCCTCCACCTTGAGGGCAGCCACCTGCTGATACGCCCGGATCTCCGGCGAAAGCTCCTGCAGGAACCAGAGACGCTGTTGCGCGAAGGTCAGCGGCACCGCATCGTCACCGTTGCCCCGTCGCATGATCGTCATGTGCCGGGTCGAGTCTCCGTTGCCGAGTTCCTTCTCCCGAAGCCTGTTCGCCAACATACGCACCGTGGGGTACTCGAACAGCTCTCGCAGCGGGATCTCCATATTCAACTCGGGAGCCAGACGCGACGCCACACGGGTGGCGAGTAGTGAGTGTCCTCCCAAATCAAAGAAATTATCATTCACACCAACCCGCTCAACCCCAATCAAATCAGCCCACACACCAGCAATCACAGACTCCAAACCACCAACCGGAGCCTCAAAAACAACCCCCAAATCCGGACGAACAACACCCGGCTCCGGCAACGCCCCCCGATCAACCTTCCCATTCGGAGACAACGGAATACCATCCAACTCCACAAAAACCCCCGGAACCATATAATCCGGAAGAACCCCCCTCAAAAACCCAATCAACTCACCAACCGCAGGAACACCCACACCCGAAACATAACCAACCAAACGCGTATCCCCACCAACATCACGCGCGACCACCACAGCACCATCAACACCATCAACAGACAACAACGCCTGCTCAATCTCACCCAACTCAACACGGAACCCACGCAACTTCACCTGATGATCCAACCGACCCAAATAATCAATCACACCATCACCACGGAACCGAACCAAATCACCCGTCCGATACACCCGCGCCCCCGGCGACGAATCAAACGGATGCTCCACAAAACGCTCCGCCGTCAACTCCGCACGATTCAAATAACCCCGCGCCAAATTCCGGCCACCAATACACAACTCACCCGCAACACCAACCGGAACAGGCTCCATCAACCCATCAACCACAAACACCTGAGTATTCGCAATAGGACGCCCAATCGGCACCGGCCCCGGCTCCCCACCACGCACGCACTCCCACGACGTCACATCCACCGCAGCCTCAGTCGGCCCATACAAGTTATGAAGCCCCGCACCACAACGCTCAAAAAACCGATCCTGAACATCCCGAGGCAACGCCTCACCACTACAAATCACACGCCGCAAACTCTCACAACGCTCAACCCCAGCCTCAGCCAAAAACACCTGCAACATCGAAGGCACAAAATGCAACGTCGTGATCCCCTCACGCTGGATCACATCAACCAAATACCCGCCATCCTTATGACCCTCCGGACGAGCCACCACCAAACGAGCACCACACATCAACGGCCAGAAAAACTCCCACACCGACACATCAAAAGAAAACGGCGTCTTCTGCAACACCCGATCCGACGCATCCAACCCATACTCATCCTGCATCCACAACAACCGATTCCGAATACCAGCATGAACATTCATCACACCCTTCGGCTGCCCCGTCGAACCCGACGTATAAATCACATACGCCAAATCCTCACCATCAACCACAACCCCCAAACGATCACCACACTCCCCCGCAAGCTCCTCCCCAAGCTCATCCACCACCAAAACAACACCATCAACCTCAGGCAACCCCGCCAACACCCGACGCTGCACCAACAACACCGGAACCCGAGAATCCGACAACATAAACTCCACCCGAGCCCGCGGATACCCAGGATCAACCGGCAAATACGCCCCACCAGCCTTCAGCGTCGCCAACAACGACACCACCATCTCCACCGAACGCTCCATACACACACCCACCAACACATCACGCCCCACACCCAAACGACGCAACCGATGAGCCAACTGATTCGCCCGACGATCCAACTCCCCGTACGTCACACACTCACCCTCAAAACACAACGCCACCCCACCCGGACACCGATCCACCTGAGCCTCAAAACACTCATGCACAAAACCCGCACCCGGCCACTCACACACCTCACCAACACCCAAACCCAAAACCTCACAACGCTCCCCCACACCCAACACACCAACACCACCCACAGACACACCAACACCACCACCAACAACACCGGCGGCAAGCGTGCAGAAATGTTCCGCCAGGCGGGTGATAGTCGATTCTTCATAAAGGTCGGGTCGATAATCGAAAACACCGCTCAGCCCCTCGGAATCGCGGATGAGGTGCAATTCCACATCGAAATGAGAAGCAGGGGCGTCCACAGGGAGGCGTGAGATCTCGAGAGCACCGATCTCGATGGTCGGCATGGGTTCCGACTGGTAGGCGAAGCCATGTTGGAAGACGGCCTGCCGGCTGAGGTCTCGGGAAGGCTTCAGTTCCTCCACCACGCGATCGAAAGGGATCTCCTGATGGGCAAAGTCCTCGAGGACGCCGTCGCGGACCCGCTGGAGCAACTCCCAAACGACAGATCACCCGACACACCCGTACGCAACGCCAACGTATTCACAAAAACCCGATCACACCCTCCACATCGGGGTCTTCGCGGTTGGCGACCGGGACCCCCACCACCACGTCGTCTTGTCCGGTGTGACGGAATAGCAAGAGCTTGTACAGGCTCAGGAGGACCATGAAGAGAGTGGCTCCGTGCTCCTGACCGATCACGGCCAGCTGATCCACCACGTCGGCGGGGATCCTGAAATGATGGGAGGCTCCCGGAAGCTCTGCATTTCGGGACGAGGATGATCCGTGGGGATCTCGAGGCTCGGCGGGGCGCCGGCCAGTCGCCGCGTCCAGTACTCCAGGTCGGCGGCAACAGATATGGCCGTCATCGGTCGCGCTGGGCGCGAATAAAATCCCGTACTGCAACAGCAGGGGTGGCAGGGCCGGGCGCCTCGCCTGGATACGGGCCTCGTAGAGCTCAGTGAACTCGGCAAACAGCGTGGTCACAGACCACCAATCCGAGATGAGGTGATGCTGTACGAGCGCGAGAACATGTTCGTCGTCGGCCACCTGGAGCAGCCGGACACGTAGCAGCGGACCTTGATGGAGGTCCGGGGACCTCAGCGCTTCCGTCTCGATCCACCGGTGAACGGCAGCCTGGGCCTCTTCCGGGGGCAGGCCTCGGAGATCGGTTCGTGCGATCGTCACCTCCTGGGTGGGCGCGACGATCTGGACGGGCTCGCCATCACGCTCGGCGAAGGTGGTGCGCAACGCTTCATGGCGAGCCACCAGGTCCTCCATCGCTCCCTGGAGCGCATCCACGTTCAACGGGCCCCGGAAGCACAGCGCAGCCGGCATCGAGTAGGCGTCGTTGCTTCGGGCATGAAATTGCAGAGGAACCACAGTCGCTCCTGCATCAACGACAGGGGGTAGACCTTCTCGGCAGGGGCTTCGCGCCGCGCGAGTTCGCGCCGCAGCATCTCTCGCTGCTCGGGGGTGAGCTGGGCCAGCCGGCCCGCCAGATCCATGGTCATCGGCTTTCCTTCTCTAGGAGGGCCAGAGCTTCGCTCTCGGGCAACTGGCGCAACTGGGCCAGGAGGTCATCGGCAGGCTCCGCGGACGTGGTTTCCGCGTTCTTCACGACTGCATCAGCAGCCGCGGCGGCCTGCTCCTCCTGCAGGCGTTCCATGATCAACTCGGTCAGGCTGCGTACGGTGCCGCCCTTCAAGACCGCGGAGAGCGGCACATTGACACCCAGTACGGCGCGAACCTGCTTCTTGAGGCCCATGGCCATCAGCGAGTCGACGCCGATGTCCACGAGAGACTGGTCGAGCCCCACGTCCATGCGAACAGCATCAGGGCATCGGCGCGGCCGCCCGGGCCGCTGCCCAGTGTGAGGACCTCTTCCACGCCTCGCCGCAGCTGGGCACTGAGCAGCTCGAATCGTTCGGAATCCCCGCTTGCAGCACGTGCTCCCGGTTCAACCACGAATCGCCGGTGGACCCGGACGTCTCCGCCGGGGAATCACCGGAAGACGCCGGGTGATCCCCACAGAGGAATCCGGCCAGAACCGCGACCGCGAGAAAGGAGAGGTGGGCGTGCGAACAGAGGCGCGCCGGCCTCTTCTTCGAAGGCGCACCAGTCGATCTCGACCCCTGCGGAGAACAGCTCGGCGACGGTCGCGCACAGCGCCTCCCAGCCGACCAGGGAGATGTCCCGGGTCACCGCTTGTCTCACCCGTGCAGGCGTGTCCTGGATGTCACGCAGGCCATCGGCCCTCGCGGCGGAGATGTCGAGGATCAGACCTGCACCCAGGCCCGCGAGCGAACGAAGGGCGGCATCGATTCGACGGCGTCGCAGGGTCGAGTACTGCCAGTAGGCGGGAGGAAGCGGACGTTCCCAGGCATAGAGTTCACCGGTGCTCGCGGAGACGAGCGGGAGGCGCGGCGCGGCGGCCACCACCTGTAGGGCCTCGACGGCACCGCAGGCCGGATCCGCGTCCATCTGATCGTAGGCGTCAACGATGGCCAGAGCGTCGTGCAGGCTCAATGCGCCCGCCATGCACGCGGCGGTGATCGCACCGGTTCCCAGGCCCGTCGCGAACGAGGGCACCACGCCCCACGCCCGCCACATGCCGGCCAGGGCGTACTGGGCGATGAAGACCGCCTTGTGCCGTCGCCCCGGGGATGCGGCATCGAGGAGGAGCTGGGGGGACTCGTTCATCTCTGAACGCAACTCATCGACGGCCGCCCGGAAGGCGGGCACAAGGCGGTACAGCTGGGGGTCGATCACGGTGTCGGGAGCATCGCCGAAGAGGAACGCAACCTGCGGGGGCTGACTGACCGGCTGCGCCTGGAACAGCGGATCGTCGACGAGCACGCGCAGCGAGTCGGCGAGCGCCTCTGAGGTTCGGCCGGCCACCGCGATGCGACAGGGCAGCGTCATGCGCCCCGTGTTGATCGCGCCGCAGTAATCAGCCGCGGGCGGCTGGTAACGGCTCAACCATTCCTCATGCGTGGTTACGAGCGCACGCAGCCCGCTCGTGGTGCGCGACGACAGAGCCAGGACCGATCCCGGGCGCGACTCGCCGTCCTCACTGAGAGTTACGGCCGGAGCCTCTTCTACGAGGAGATGAACGTTGGTTCCGCTGAGGCCGAAGCCGCTCACCGCGGCTATACGCCGGTCTGCGCGCGGATGCCACGCGACAGCCTCGGTAGGCACCTCGAAGGGACGATCAGGGATGTCGATGTTGGGGCTCAGCTCACGGAAATGGATGTTGGGAGGGATGACCCGGTGCTGCAGGGCCAGGATCACCTTCATCAGGCTGGCAACGCCGGCCGCTCCCTCGGTGTGGCCGAGGTTCGACTTCACAGAGCCCAGGAACCAGGTGTCCTCATCATCGGCGGTATACACCTCAGCCAGCGCCTCGGCCTCGATCGGATCCCCCAGCGGCGTGCCCGTTCCGTGAGCCTCGACGAAGGAGACCTCGGTGGGCTTCACACCGCTACCGGCTAGAGCCTGGCGGATCACGCGCTTCTGGGATTCGACGTTCGGCGCCGTCAAACCGGTGCTGCGTCCATCCTGGTTCATAGCGCTTCCCCGCAACACCGCGAGGATGGTGTCTCCCGCCTTCTGCGCGTCGCTGAGGCGCTTGAGGACCACGACGCCGCAGCCCTCGCTGCGGACGAAGCCGTCGGCATCGGTATCGAATGCCCTACACCTGCCCGTGGGCGAGGTCATCCCGAACTGCGACGCGGCAATGGTGCTCATGGGGGACAGCAGGATGTTCACGCCGCCGGCGATCGCCATATCGGTCTCTCCTGAGCGGAGACCCTGACAAGCCAGGTGGACCGCGGCCAGGGAGGAAGAGCAGGCAGTATCGACGGTCAACGCCGGGCCCTGCAGATCGAGGAGGAAGGACAACCGTCCGGAGACCACGCTCATGGCACTGCCCGTGGTGGCGTACGGGGAGACGTTGTCCGCATTGCGGGAGAACTGTCCCAGTGCGAACTCGCTGCCGATGGAGCCGATGTAGACACCGGTGCGGGTCCCGGCGAGCCGACGGCATCCGGCGTTCTCAAGGGCCTCCCAGGAAACCTCCATGACCAGCCTCTGGTTGGGGTCCATGACCTCCGCTTCGCGCGGCGAGATGCCGAAGAAGCCGGGGTCGAACTGATCGAGATCGTGGACGAAGCCTCCCCATCGAGTGTTCATCTTCCCGGGCGTACCGGATCGGGGATCGTAGTAGCCGGCGGCATCCCACCGCTCCAGCGGCACTTCCTCGATGGCGTCTCGGCCCTCGGCCAGCAGCTCCCAGAACTCCTCGGGGTTCGTCAACCCTCCGGGGAAGCGGCACGCCATGCCGATCACGGCGATCGGCTCCATCGTGCGCCGACGTGAGGCCTCCAGCTCGCGTTGCAACTGGTCGATCGCCGCCAATGCGCGCTTGAGCACGTCGGGCGTGGCTGGCGGGGTCGAGCTTTCATTGATCTCAGTCATGACAGTGGGCTTTCGATCTGGGCGAGCCGGGCCAGAAGCTCTGCTTCGACCGCAGCGTCGCTGAGGGAATCGACGTCGAGGGCAGGTGCGGGATCAAAGGGAGGTGGTTGGACCGGCAGCGGGTCATCGTCCTCGACCACGGGTTCCGGGTGGATCTGGATGCCCATCCGTTCCGCCAGGTAGGGCACGAGTGCGCCGATGGTGGGGCAGCGCCACGCCAAGGTGGTGGGAAGCGATACTCCCGTCAGTGATTCGAGCCGGTTCTTGAGCTCCAGCGAGAGCAGGGAATCGAATCCCAGCGAGACCATAGGAGCGTCGACGGGGATCTGCGATGGCTCTCTCCCCAAGAGCCGACCGACGACCTCACGGCAGGCCTCCACGAGCGCGGCCTGGCGCCTGGGTCCCGGCTCGATGGCGAGCATGGTGAGGCTGAGGTCGGTCGTGCAGGTCTCGGGTTCGTCGCCGCTTTCAGCTCCTTCCGTCTTCCGGGTGACGGAGATCTCGCGAAGCAGGCGCCGAGACGGCACGTCCTCGTAGACGGGGGCGAAGACTCGCCAATCGACGTCGGCCACCACCGTGTTGGTCGCCTGGCCACGCAGAACCTCGGCGAAGGCAGCGAGCGCGGGCACCTCCTCCATCATCGGCATCCCGGTCAGCTCCAGCCCTCGCTGGAACACGTCGGTGGATTCGCCGGCCCAAGCGCCCCATTGGATGGCCTGCGCGGGCAAGTTCCTGCGGCGACGGTACTCGGCCAGGGCGTCGAGGTAGGCGTTGGCTCCCGTGTATGCGGCCTGGTGGGGACTTCCCCCCACGCCCGACATCGACGAGAACAGCACGAATGAGTCGACGGTGTCGCCGAGCAGCTCGTGCAGGTTCCATGCGCCGGCGCACTTCGCGGTGACCGCGGAGGCCAACTGCTCCTGGGTGGTGTCGCCCACGGAATCGAGCACAGACAGATCCCCCGCCAGGTGGAACACGTGCCGTACGGGATGAGCGGGGTCGAGACCGTCCAGAAGCCGCCGCAAGCCCTCGCGATCGGAGACGTCGCAGGCTGCCACGGTGACCCGGCAGCCCGTGGTCATCAGGTCGTTGGCCAGTTGCTGCACACCGGGCGCACGTTCGCCCCGTCTGCTGAGAAGGATCATGTGATCCGCGCCGTGCTGGGCCAGCCAGCGCGCTACCCGCGCCCCCACCACTCCGGTGCCACCAGTCATCAGCACGGTGCCCGAAACCGCGAACTCGGGGCCTCCCCGATGCCGGTCGTCGCGGACGAGCCGTCTCACGTAGCTGCCGTCCAGCCGCAGGGCCGTTTCATCCTCTGAGTCCTCGCCGCGCAGGATCGCGACGACCTGTGACGCGGCAGCCGTCTCCGGCAGGCGGGCATCGATGTCGATGAGCCCTCCGCACAAGGCGGGCTCCTCAAGATGGGCGGTGCGCGAAATCCCCCAGGCCATGGCCTGAAGCGGATGGTCCGCGGGGTCGTGGACTCCAATCGAGACCGCGCCGGACGTCAGTGTCCACAGAGGAGCGACCACGCCTGTGTCCTCCATGGCCTGCAGCATCGTCAGCACATCGGCACCACACCGAGGCACTGAGGGATGCGCGGCGGTTGGCGACTCGTCGAAGGCGACCAACGAGACCACTCCCGCAACAGGTTCGTCGTCGGCCAGCAGCCGGAGTCGCGCGCTCAACTCAGCGCGGTCCAGGTCTCCATTCACCTCGAGAGTCAGCGTGGTTCCACCCTGATGAGCGATCGCTGCGCTCAAGGCCTCCGTCAGTTCAGCGGCGCGCTCGATCCGGGTCGGCGCGACGAGCAGCCACCTGCCCGTCAGGCTCTGCGCCACGGGCGGACGCTTCCGCCGCCAGACCACCCGGTAAAGCCAGTCCGCGCTTGAGGCCGCGTGCACCTTGTCGGTGTTCCAGTCCATGAGGGCGGGCAGCAAAGCCTCCAATGCTGCACGCTGCTGCGGGTCGCGAAGCGAGAGGATCCGCGCGAGCGCTGCGGAGTCACCCGCTCCCACCGCGGTCCAGAACGGGTCGTCGTCTGGCGACATGCGGTGCGGCTCGCGGGACGGTGAGCGTGTCGGCTCCGGCCAGTACCTCTGGTGCTGCCAGGGATGGGTAGGCAGCTGAATCTGGGGCACGGGGCCGGGATGCACCTTGGCCCACTCCACGGGGTATCCGGCCGTGTACAGCCGGCCCAGCTCAGCGAGCAACCTCTGGTGGCCCGGCTCATCACGGCTGAGCGATGCGGTACATACCCCGGTTCCCGCCGTCTCGATCTTGTCCCGGACAGGGTTGACCAGGCTGGGGTGCGGTGAGACCTCGACGAAGGTGTCGACGCCCTGGGCCAGCAGAGTGTCGATGGCGGCGTCGAACAGCACGGGACGGCGAAGGTTCTCCGCCCAGTAGGCCGCATCGAGACGATCGCCATCGATGATCGCCCCGGATACCGTCGAGACGATGGTGGCCGCCGCGGGGTGTGCGGCGAGGCCGTTGAGACGGCTGGTCAGCTGCGTTTTGAGGGGTTCCATCTGTGGGCTGTGCGACGCGTAGTCGACGGACTCCAAGACCCGGCAGAAGTAACCCTCCTCATCGAGGCGCTCGGCGAACTGCTCCACCGCCTCACGTTCTCCTGAGATCACGGTGGTCGTCGGGCCGTTGCTGGCGCCGACGGAGACGGCGTCGGTACCGTACCGGCCGAGCAGGGTAGCGGTGGTGTCGAAGGACGCGCCCACGACGGCCATCTTTCCGAGCCCGATCGCGGCGCGGATCACCTCTCCACGGTGCCGAGCGATCTGCATGGCATCCCGCAAGGCCAGCGCACCGCCCACATGTGCGGCAGCGAGTTCGCCGAGGCTATGACCCACCACCGCCGACGGCTCGATGCCCCAGGAGCGCCATACGGCGGCCAGCGCGATCTGCACCGCGCAGGTGACGGGTTGCGATACGCCCGGATCGTCCAGGCGACGCACCTCGGAGTCCTCGGTGGTGAGCTGCTCGATGAGCGACCACCCGAGGTCGGTCCCCAAGCCGGCCTGGCATTGGTCGAGAACCTCGCGAAAGACCGGCACGTCCAGCAGATCGGTAGCCAAGGGCCACCACCGCGGACCCTGGCCGGAGAACACGAAGGCGATCTTGGGGTGACGGCCCACAAGGGTCTTGGGCACGACGAGGCCAGGATGTTCCTCACCCCGGACGAACGCCGTCAGCGCGGCGGCGAGTTCAGAGGCATCGCGCCCCACCACCGCGATCCGCTCATCATGGTGCGCGCGACGAACCGCAGAGGCTGCGCAGTGCCGCGCCGCATCACGATGGCTTCGCAGAGAGAGTAGGCGGGCCGCGTGACGCCCGGCCAGTTGGCGCAAGGCAGTGGCGTTCTTGGCCGACAGGGGGAGGACCAGCCCCTCATCCGGCGGCGGCTCGGACTCGGTGGGTTGTTCATCCACCGGGGACTCCTCGAGTACCAGGTGCACGTTGGTGCCCCCGAAGCCGAAGGCACTGACCCCGGCCAGCAAAGGCGACGCGGCCGCAGGCCAATCGACGGCGACGGTGGGAACCGCGAGACCCATCGCGGCGAATGGGATGTGCGGGTTGGGCTGCTCGAAGTGCAAGCTGGGAGGAATCCGGCCGTGCTTCAGACTCAGCGCGACCTTGATCAGGCCCGCCACGCCCGCAGCGGCCTCGAGGTGGCCCAGGTTGGTCTTCACCGACCCGACGAAACACGCGGCAGATGGCTCGCGGCACTCCGAGACCACCGCAGACAGCGCCCTCATCTCTATGGGCTCACCAAGCAGGGTGCCCGTCCCATGCGCCTCGATGTAGCCGACCTGGTTCGGATCGACCCCGGCGTCACGATAGGCGCGCCGAAGCACAGCCTCCTGTGCCTGGGGGCTGGGAGACATCAGGCCGTTACTGGCTCCGTCCTGGTTGACCGCGCCCCCGCGGATCACCGCGTAAATACGGTCCCCGTCGGCCTGGGCTGCACTCAACGGTTTCAGCACCACCACGCCGGCACCCTCGGAGCGGACATAACCATCGGCGCGGGCGTCGAAGGCCTTGCACCGGCCGTCGGCGGCCATGGCACCGGCCCGCGCGAAACCGACACCCAGGTCGGGAGAGAGGACGAGGTTGACGCCGCCGGCTATCGCCGCTGAGCAGTCTCCCCGGCCGATGGACGCGCATGCCTGATAGATGGCCACCAGGCTGGAGGAGCATGCAGTATCGATGGCCATGCTCGGGCCGTGAAGGTCGAGCAGATAGGACAGACGATTGGCGGCGATGCTGAAGGCGTTTCCCAGGCCGGTGAAGATGTCAATCGACTCCTGCCCGGCCAGGTGGGTACGGCTGTAATCGCTGGTGGAGATGCCGACGAACACGCCGGTATCGGTGCCCGCCAGTCGATCAGCCGGAAGCCCCGCGTCTTCGAGGGCCTCCCACGCCACCTCGGCCAGCATTCGCTGCTGGGGGTCCATTTGCACCGCTTCGCGAGGCGAGATGCCGAAGAAGTCCGCGTCGAACTCGTCGATGTCATCGACGAAGCCGCCCCAACGCAGGCCCTCCAGCCAGGTTCTGTTGGGATCGTCGACCGGCGCCTGGTCGGCGCTCCATCGGCTGGCCGGCACTTCACCCACCCCGTCGATGCCGTGGATGAGGAGCTGCCAGAAGTCTTCCGGGCCTGTCACGCCGCCGGGCAGCCGGCACCCGATACCGACGATCGCGATGGGCTCGTTCGACCCGGCATGTCCGGCCGCAGCAGGAGCGTCGTGTGGATCATCGGTAGCCAGGTACCGGGCGAGGTCCTCGATGGTGGGGTACTCCCAGGCGAGCGTCGGGCTCAAGGTGCGACCCAGACGTCGCTCCAGATCGCCGATCGTGCCCACGAGATCGACCGATTGCAGTCCATAGCCGGCAAGCGCACGTCCGGTATCGATGCGTTCGGCCGGAAGGTCAGGCGCTCGGCGAGACGGTCCACCATCCAGGACTCCAGCTCTTGCTGGAGAGCCGAGGGCACGGCCGCGAGTTCGGGGCGCGCCACGCTCGGGTTTCACGGGATGCCCGCGGCTCGCACGGCCGGCAGTCCACCGGGCGAGAACATCGATCTCATCGGCAAGGTAGGCCTGTTTGCAGGCGGAGCGCTGGAGCTTGCCGCTGGAGGTCTTGGGGATCCTGGCCGGAGCCACCAGAAGGATGTCGTAGACCTCTATTCCGTGCTCCTCTGCCACGGCGGCGCGGATCGCGGAGCATACCTCGTCGCCGTTGCGCTGCGCAGCACCGCCCCTGACGGTCTGCACCACCACCAGCTTCTCGGCATCGGCGTGTTCCACCGAGAAGGCGATGCCCGACTTCGCGCGGAGGGCCGGGTGCGCCGCCTCCACCGTGGCCTCGATATCGTGCGGGTAGTGGTTGCGTCCCGCGATGATCACGAGGTCCTTGATCCGTCCGGTCACGAAGAGTTCGCCGCCATGGAAGACCCCAAGATCTCCGGTGCGGACGAACGGCCCCTCACCCCTAGCGGTATAAGCGTGCAAACGCTCAGCGGTCTCCTCGAGCCTGTTCCAATAGCCGTGCGACATGCTGGGTCCATCGGCCCAGATCTCGCCGATCGCACCGTCGGGAAGAACCTCCGCGGTGTGGGGATCGACGATGCACACATGGTGGTCGCGTGACGGTGCGCCGCATCCCACCAGAGCCAAGGCGTCCTCAGCCCGGGTCGCTTCCACCAGCCGATTAGCCTGTAGCGCGTCGCGATCGACGTCGATCACCAAGGGTTCGGCGTTGAAGTGACAGCCTGTGATGAGCAGGGTTGCCTCCGCCATGCCGTAACAGGGAAGGAAGGCACTGCGCCGCAGCCCGCAGTCGCCGAATGCCTCGGCGAAGCGGTCGAGTGTGGCCGCTCGCACGGGCTCCGCGCCGGAGAAGGCGACACGCCATTCGGACAGGTCCAGCCTCGTCCGCTCCTCATCCGTGATCCTCGCCACGGCGAGGTCGTAGCCGAAGTTGGGTGCCCCACTGTGCGTCGCACCGTAGTCGGAGATCGCTTGCAGCCAGCGGAGGGGCCGCTTGACGAAATCGAGCGGCGACATGAGCGATCGCCTCGTGTCCGCGAAAGGCCGGCGTGAGGAGGCCACCGATCAACCCCATGTCGTGATACGGCGGGAGCCAGATCACCTGGTGCGGCGCCGGGATCTCAGGGTCGAAGAAGCATTCATCGATAGCGCTCAGGTTCGCCATCAGGTTGGCGTGGGTGAGCATCACACCCTTGGGCTGCCCGGTGGAACCCGAGGTGTACTGGAGGAACACGACATCATCGGGTCTCGCCTGCGGTGGGTTCCATTGGCCGGCCAGTGATCCGGAACATCGTCGACATCACAACCACGGCAAGCGAGCAAGAGCGGGAGCAAGCTGTACGATCTGCTCGCGTTGCGCCATCACTGATGCCGTGACGATCGCCACCGAGGGGCTTGAGTCCTTGATGGCGCCCAGCAGCCGGGGAACCATTCTGGCCAGGGCACCGCCGTCAGGCGGATAGACGGGCACCGCCACGACGCCCGAATACACGCATCCCAGGAACGCCGTGATGTAGTGCAGGCCGGGCGGGCAGAGAATGAGAGCGCGACTACCACGCGGCGTGATCTCCAGAAGGGCCTCGGCCACGGCCCGAACGCGGGTATCCGTCTGGCCGGCGGTCAGCAGCTGAGCCGAGCCGTCTTCAACCAGGAACCTGAACGCGGGCGCGTCGGTTCGAGACTGGAACTTCGCGTGAAACCGCTCAACAAGTGTTCCTGACACGAACGTCCTCCTGAAGTATCGGCACGTGTATCCGTGGGTCTTCGGTGCTTCCAAGGAGTCCCCCGAACGATCTGAGCCACATGCACAAATCCTGAGGGATTCTTAGGTAACACTAGGAACTTAACGTACCATATACCAATTTTGGGAGATTCAATACCACCCTGTTATTGCGTTCGGGAGGTGTTACGAGCCTTTAACACCGAGGGTGAACAAGGCCATGGCTCCCGCAGCCAGGCCGCTCGGAAGCCGAGTGGAGAAGGACCCGGCAGGGGCCCTCAAGATGCACCGCTCGGAGCGTCAAAAGGGATCATGAGGCGTTCAGCACCTTGTCACAAAGGTTTTATGGCCCGGAAAACGGGACAACCGACGCACAGGTTTGCGAAGCAGAGGACAGACTCGCTCAACGAAGCTCGATCGACACCTTGCTGCTCCGGCGAGAAGTACCGGTGACGCTGGCCGCCAGCATGATCACGAGACAAGTCTGACATTCGCCACCCACGGCGTTGTCACCGGGTCCGGTAAAGCCAGCTTCGGGACCATCTGCCGTGGAGTTTCCTGAGAAACGACCGTCAGGTTTCGGTGTCGCCTTCGGTCCTCTCGAGACGGGGCAGGCAGAGCGCGGTCAGGATGAAACCTCCGTACACCGACCACCGACCGGTGACCGTCTCACCGATCGGGCTGATGGGCCTCGATGCACAGTGAATCCTGGCGGCAAAGGTCAGGGCGACGGGGTCGAGAGACACCGTGGCCTCTTCGAAACCCAACCAGGACCTGGCTATAGGGAACCATGCTTTGAACACGCACTCCTTGGCGCTGAACAAGATGCGATCCCAGCGATAGCGAGGCAAGCTCGTCGACAGCCTCGCCAGTTCCCCACGCTCCCCGGGGTCTGCGACCAACTCCAGCACGCCATCGGGAAGGGATTCGTGCGGTTCGGCATCGATGCCGATCGCTCGCCATAGGTCTTCCCTGCCCGCCGCCGCAGCCCGGTAGCCCTGGCAGTGGGTCATGGAGCCGACGATGCCTTCCGGCCAGGAGGGCTCCCCCTGCTGTCCAGGAACCATCGCCGATCTCACAAGCCCGAACTCGGCGAGCACGGCGGTCGCACACGCGCGCACGGTCGCGAACTCGCGGCGGCGCTTGTCGATGGCGTTGACCAGGTACTGGTCTTCGACGGGAAAGAGAGGGGCATCCACGTCACCGAACTCCTCCGCAGAGACGACCGTGGCAGGAAGGAGACGCTGGATCGCAGAGATGCTCATCTCATCGGCTCACCGTGACCAGCACCCCTGACGCCCGCTTCGCCGCATCGAGATCGCCGCCAGCACCGGCGGTGCGAGGCAACCGAAGACTTCTTCCCACGCACCGTCGACACAGCCCGATCACCCCACCGCGCCACACACTGATTACTGGGCCGCGGGGGCGTAGGAGCGGATGGTGGCCAGCAGATCATCCGCGCGCTGCGTTGTCCATTCGATGCCAGGGTCGGGCTCGATGAAGGAAAGAACCATGGCGGTGACCGCATAGGTTGCGGGCCTCCACACAGCGAGTTCCGAGCTCCCGAACGCCCGAAGACTGCGCGACGGCTCTTCCTCGTCCTGCTGCAATGGTTCCTTTATGAGCATGCCCAGCATGGTGGACCCCGTGGACTGGCTCATCAACTCAAAACCGTCGGGGCCTGCGAGCGGCGGGGTTAAACGGTACCCCAGCGCCGCGCTGAACTGGCCGTAGGCCCGGGCTCGCAGTTCCACCGCACGCTGCTCGACGGTGGCCAGCGCATCGGCCACCTGGGTGAGCAACGCGGGATCCGCGATGCCACGATGGCTCGCGATGAGAGTACTGAAGGTCTTCCAAGGGCGGGAGGAGCGCATCGCGTCGAAGTCCGCGTCAATGGACAAGCGGAGCAGTTCCACCACGAGATTCCTGTGCCCTTGGGGATCGGAAAAGTTGGCACCGCTGCGTTCGACGAGTTCACTGGTTGGCCCCACCATGGTGGCCGCCGTGGTGGGCAGATCCGTGCCGCGGGCCAACGCGAGCATGACCTCGCCATAGAACTGCTCGCGACGCGGCCACCGTCGGTAAGCGGAGGTGCGAGAAACCTGAGCATCCCTGATGACATCCTCGAAGGAGAGCGACTCCAAACCGGTCGACATGCCACGCTCATGGACGAGCGCGATGGCTGCTTCCAACATGCGACGCTCGGTCTCGCGATCATTGAGCCGTGACTTACCGTAGGGGCGCGTCGACATGAAAACAATCCACCTAACATACGAAAAACGGGATGTGACGTCCAGAGTACCAAACAGGCGCACATTAGCGGTCTGACTAGAGGCGGAGCCACCAACAACCGGTACCCCACTTCGAGCACTTCATGATTTACCCTCGAACCATGTGTGGACGCTTCAGCATGACGGTCGATGATCCTTACCTGGCCGACGTCTTCGCGATCGACACTTTCGACGAGCGAACACCGCCTGCCGCCTGGCAACTGCGCCCCACTGAGCCGATCCACGTCGTGGTGGAATCAGCCACACAGCCAGGACGCCGACTCACTGGCGCACGGTGGGACCTCGCCCGCCCCGGCCAGAAACAGCTCCGCAAGCCCGGTGCGCCACTGATCAACGTACGCTCGGAGACCCTGACGGAGAAGTTCACCTGGGCCACCCGACGCCGATGCCTGGTTCCGGCCACCGGATACTGGGAATGGACCGGCCCCAAGGGCGCGAAGCAACCCCATTTCATCCACAACGACGCCCTCCTGGCCTTCGCCGCAGTGTGCTCCTGGTGGAAAGACGTTTCACGTCCAGAAGGCGACGCCGAACGATGGGTGCTCACCACCGCAATCCTGACCACCGCAGCTCACGCTGATCTGGCCTCGATCCACGAGCGAATGCCAGTGATGCTCCCCCACGACGCCTGGGATACCTGGCTGAACCCTCACACCGACGCCGACCCACTCCTCATCGACGAAATGGTCGACGCTGGGCGCGATATGGCCGGTCGGGTAAAGCACCACCCCGTCCGCCCCTTCTCCACCACAGCCGAAGGCCCCGAACTCATAGAACCAATCACCTGAACCCACCGGCACGTGGGCCGTAAGGCCTATAGCGCCCAAGGCTTGCTCGGAGTCTCGCGGGTTCGGGTCTGGTCTGGAAGACTAGGTGCATGGAGATGAGGGCGCGACTCGACGTTGAGGCGATTGGGCGCGCCTGCGAGCAGTACGGTGTCGAACGGCTCCGCGTTTTTGGTTCGGTGCTCACCGACCGGTTTAGTGAGGAGACCAGTGATGTGGACTTCCTTGTTGTCTTCCAGGCGGGCCGGGAGAACGTGTTTCACGATTACTTCGATCTGAAGCGTGAACTGGAGCGCATCGTTGGTCGGGGAGTAGACCTCGTCGTAGAGCGCTCGGTGAAGAATCCCTTCTTCAAAGCATCGGCTTTCGGTAGCGCTCAGGACATCTATGCAGCCTAAAGCGGGCGCTCATCTCTGGGACGCGGCGGAGGCAGCGAAACTTGTCCAGGATTTCGCCAGGGGCAGGACCGAGGCCGAGTTCACCTCTGACCTCATCATCCGCTCAGCGATTGAGCGTCAGCTTGAGGTGCTCGGCGAGGCTCTAAACCGACTCCGTAGAGACGACGCAGACACGGCTGCCCGTGTACCCGAACTCGACAGGATCGTCGGGATGCGGAACATCCTCGCCCACGAGTATGGCGATATCGATTATGAGATCGTGTGGCAGGCGGTGACGATGGGGGTCCCTTCCCTGCTCCCGATCCTCGACGAGCTTGTCGAGGAAGCCCGGACCGCCGCCGGTCTGTAGCGGATTTTCAAGACGTCTCGAACCAAGACCGCATGCCAGTGATGCTCCCCCACGACGCCTGGGATACCTGGCTGAACCCTCACACCGACGACAACCCACTCCTGATCGACGAAATGGTCGACGCTGGGCGCGATATAGCCGGTCGGGTAAAGCACCACCCCGTCCGCCCCTTCTCCACCACAGCCGAAGGCCCCGAACTCATAGAACCAATCACCTGAACCACCGGCAAGTGCTCCTCTCAGCCCCGCCCAGGTGCCTGCGAAAGCGACTAGGTATCCGAGGTTAGGTCGATGACACGAAATCAGCAGAGAGACCCCTCTGCCAGATCCCTGATGCAAAAGTGCGCGTAGGCAAACCCGTTGTCCGACCCCTGATGCGAAAGTGTGTGGCGGGATCCCGTTGTCCGGTCCCTGAGGTGCGACGAAGGAGCCTCGAAGGGCGTAAAACGTAAGAAGGCGCAGAGACTGAGCCCAAGGTTCCAGTTAAACGCCCTTCGAGGCTCCTCGCAGGCTCGTCACACCTCAGGGACCGGACAGAGGGTTTCCGGCGTTCGTTGTTGTTCCGCGAACTCGTCAAGGCAGAACAGCTCGGACCGACCAGTACCATCCTTTTCACAAACCACACGTTCCTCGGCTCAAGCGTGCGTACGGGCGCGTTGTTGAGCAAGGACACGTCGTGGGGGGTGACGATCATGCAGAACCACTTACTGCTTTCCCCGGCGCTACCTCCACTGGATGCGGAAGCCGGGGAAATCGCCCCTTCGCTTTGAGATGCGTGACGGTGGTCTTGGACTCCGACACCTGAGTTGCACACGTTTAGTGCCCCGCGCGTTTGAGGATCTCTGGACATCGGTCGGGATCCCTGGCGCGGCTTCGATCGTTTGGCCGTTGATCTGGATGGTGACGTGGCGTAGTGGCCGGAGTCTGGATGAGTTTCCTGACGCTCCATCCGGTGCGGGTCTGTAGGTCGCGGGCGATCGCGAGGGCGGTGAACACGATGGTGAGGTGGGCCTCGATCGCTTCTCGGAGTGCGGTGGTAGATCGGTCGGGCGGCGAGGTCGTGTTTCGACATCCTGAACGACTGCTCGACATGCCATAGGTCGTGATAACTTCCTACTGATGACCTCGGCTGCGGGCATCACCGTGGCAGTACGTGATGTTGGTGACCACGTAGCCTTTCAGCCCGACCGAAACCTCCGCTGGTAGGTGGCTTCGTCGAAGGTGAAGTCGTGCCGCTGGTTTTCACGAACCGGGTCTTGCGGGTCTGTTTCCCGTCCTCGATGATCCCGATCGCTTTGTTGCTGCTGGTTCAACGTGTACCGGTCCCTCGCGGCACGTTTCTCCGAGTAGGACCATATGGCCCGCCACGCGTTCGCGTCCTCCGGGTCCCAGACGGGCTCGAGCGTGACTTCAACACCTCGGGGTCGCTCTTCCAACGCTTTAAGGTGATGGTGTCGATGATCTGCCCATCGGTGAAGTTGTTCCCGTGCCAGTGGAGGTGCTTGACCAGATCATGCGGGGCCTTCGTCGTGCAGGAGCCGACGATGAACCGTAACTGCGCCTCGTCGATGTCTTGCAGGTTCTTCGCCGACAACATTCCCACGTCACCACCACAACCATGTCCGCCACCTGGTGGCGTTCCTGGAGGCTGCTGCACGACCGGCAAGATCGTCAACGTCTCAGCTTTGGACCCTTCCGAAGCAGGCGATCTCCAACGGGAACCCTGTTGCGGTCGACCAGCAGCCGACCAGGATCTGCGGATCAACCCTGCGTTCCTTCGAATAACCACTCTCTTGCGGAGATCGTCTTCTTTCTCGGCCTCGAAATACAAGGTCGTCACGTCGTAGAGCAGAAGGCTGATATCACCACCAGCACCGGTCCACACGTGATCGAAACACGCCTTTGCTGATGTGCTGGCGGTACGCCTGTCCGCGCATCTGCGTAGTGCTTTGTTGAAAGTGTTGCGGTGAGGAACCGGTAGCCCCAGGTTTCGCCGATCACCCGGAGGCTGTCGAGTTTTACCGAGGTCAGCTCTACCAACCGGGCGAGCACAGTGGAAGAACGCCTCATCATCCACGATCCAGAAGCCGAGCCGGTCCATGACCTGCGCACCACATCGACCAACGGTCGCGACGCCGACCGCGTGACCGCCCCAGCAGCCTTCGGGGAGCCCTGATCGTCAGCACCGAGATCAGGGAGACGATCCTGTCCGAATTCAGTTTCTGGATGCCGATCTCCACACCAGCGCCGCCAACTCGGCCTCGCTATGAGCCGAGCCAGATGCTCCAGAATCCTGCGCTGCCCGTGTTTCTTCTCCACGACCTGCACCGCCGTCGCCCCGAGGCGGTGCGCACTTACCTGGGAACAGGCTCACCCCGCCGATTCTACCGATGTGATTAGTGCCCCACAGCCCCCACCGAAACCACGCTGACAAGCACCGATACTGACCACTTCCTCACGAAACCGCAAAAGGTGTGCAACTCAGTCGAAGGGCGTAAAACGTAAGAAGGCGCAGAGACTGAGCCCAAAGGTTCCAGTTAAACGCCCTTCGAGGCTCCTCGCAGAGCTCGTCACACCTCAGGGACCGGACAGAGGGTTTCCGGCGTTCGTTGTTGTTTCCGCGAACTCGTCAAGGCAGAACAGCTCGGACCGACCAGTACCATCCTTTTCACAAACCACACGTTCCTCGGCTCAAGCGTGCGTACGGGCGCGTTGTTGAGCAAGGACACGTCGTGGGGGGTGACGATCATGCAGAACCACTTGCCTCCCCGGCGCTACCTCCACTGGATGCGGAAGCCGAGGAAATCGCCCCCTTCGCTGAGATGCGTGACGGTGGTCTTGGACTCCGACAATTTCCGGTGGCCAACCGGAGAGCCGGGAACCGCCTTCAAGTGTGTCAGATCGCGGTCAGTCGCCGACGATGCGGTAACTCTGCTTGCTACTTCTCCTGGGCCGGGTAGGAACAACCATGCTCCGGTTCTCGACCCCGTCGAAGGCTCGAGGCGATCTTTCTGCCGCGCGACGTAGCACCTGCTCGACGAGACGCGGGTCGAGGTCGTCGACAGTGGCGTTGGCCACGACTTCCTGATCGTCGAGCGGCTGCCCACGGTTCGACAAGAACTGGGTGACCTCGTACCGGCTCAGGCGCCAGTCGCCGTCGAGGCGACGGAGCCACTCAATCACCCCACCCAGATTCAACTCTGACACTCTCTCACAACTCTCTCAGACTCTATCGCGCGCTCAGCAGCGGATTGGGAGAGTGGGCAGGTGATGGTCGGGGACACAAGTGACCACATCTTCGCTGACGGAGCGTGGTGGTTGGTCGAACTCCTGGACTAGTCGGTAACTGGCGCAACGCTTTCCACCAGTGCGGACGCACACCCCTCGCGCGACCAGATCACGCGCCACCGAGGTCAGAAACGTTCAGTTCCCGCGAGCCCATGGGATAGCCAGGTTGTGGACGTCAGCATGCTGACGAATCCAACCTGGGCAAGCCATACAAGCCCAGATGACTGACGGATCCAGCCTCACTGACCTCCAGAACCGGATCTCCCACGGACTGCGGCTGCATGCGTCGCTATAGCGACGTAAGCAACCGCACTACACCGGATCCGACCGCGAATCCGACGCACGCAACCGCAGTAATCGGCACCGACAAGATCCACTTCGACTTCGCCATCAACCGCCACCATGCACCACTGCCGGGTCAACAGGAGACGGAGGTCGACATCGTGCTCGAAGCTCCCGACGGACGAGTGGTCGCTATCGAGGTCAAGGCAGCTGCCACCCTGCAGCGAAAGGATCTCGCCGGCCTATCCCTCCTGCGCAACCATCTCGGAGATCGGTTCGTCGGCGGCTACGTCGCCTGCACAGCACCGCAGGCTCGCATCGTCGGCGATCGATTCACCATGCTGCCGATCGAGACCCTCTGGCAAGGGTGACAGAAATACCCAAACATCTACCCATCACGTTGTATCCGGGGTTTCCACTTCCGCGCCGCCGTGGGGCTGGGCAAGCCCAGCCTCGCCGTGTACGGCTACTGGAAACGAGGCGTCACGAACACCCAGATCGACAGCGCCCGGCTGGCACGCTACAGCCAACTGGTCGGCGGCGGCAGGGGACTCGACGACTTCGACGACCTCACCATCGGCATCTAGTGACCCCCTCACGGAACCACCACAAACCCCAAGCTCCAGAACCCCTTGAGACACCACGTCAGCGGCCTCATCGAAGTCCATCAACGAGACTCAGAGTGAAAATCTGCAGTGTGAACTTGCACTGTGAAGTCTGTGGTGCGGTGGCCTTCTACCGCAACAATCTGTAGACCGTATCTTTGCGACCCTGACGGCCAACCATCTCAACCGTCCCCCTCTCCATCGCTCGCGCGAGCGCGTAGCGCAACTGGCCCCCGCTAAGTCCTGATGCGTCACGCAGGCTCCTGAAACGCCATGTCGCCGCGTAGATCTAGCAGTTGCGGCACCGTGGGCTCGTTCTTAGACAGCTCTCCGCTTCTACGCTCGACTGGCGCGGTGACTATTCTGTCGCTTTCATCATGACGACGCGCAGGAACCCGGACCGTCGCCGACGCAGGCCGCCAGAGCAGTGCTTTGAACTGCACCCCCGTGTTAATCAGCGTCGGAGTGCGTAGGCCATACTCTTGGGCACTGCGAAACACCTCGCGAATACCCCCACCTTCACCCTCGATGAGAGGGAATCCATCGGAGGTGTGCAGCTTCTGCGCGATGCTGTATAGCCGTTGGTTCACCGCAGCTTGCGCGTGATCTTCGCTTGTCAGCTGCTGAATCGACACGCCCCGCAAGCCGCCAGGACTTTGGATAAACAGATTCGTGGGCGTCAAACGCACTTGAATGCTCTTGCCCGTTCCCAAGGTGTTCGGGCTCAAATCACGGTGTACCAACGCGTTCGCCAGTATTTCCCTCACTGCCGACAGCGGCAACTCCGGCCGCTCCTCCATGTGCCCATCCGGTCGGTATGCCCGCACGAGGGCCAGGTTTCGCCGGCACCACTCCATCGTTTCTTCCAATAGCACCGGGATCGGTCCGGAGAAGTGCTGCAAGTCTCGGTTCCGAGCCCCGCTATTCTCGGATGCTACTTGCACCGCGGTGGTCACCGTCAAGCTCGGAAACTGGCCTTGCGGGTAGTCTCCCAACGCATACAGACCAGCCAGCGTCGGCGCTCCCGAAGCTACGAGTACCCCCGTGCGTCGCAGTATCTCCGCGTCGCTGCGTGCTGCTAGCCGACGATCCCGTTGCCGCGCGGTTTTTAGGTAGTCATCGATCAACTCAGGCACGAGATCGTCCATAGTGAGGCCGTCAACAACCTGCCGGTCGTAGTCCTGAGGGGTTGAGATCAGCACTTTCTCAACCTCAATCATGCGCAGTTCGTGCTCGTGCATGACGAAGTCGCCGTCAGCCTGGCGAAGGTACGCCCGCCCGTCGACAGTCGCCGGCCGGTCAACCAGCCGAAGCGGCAGCACCTCCACCACCACGACTTGCTTGCTTTCGACCTCAATAGTCGAGGTCCGCAACAGCGGGGCAGGCACAACCTTGGCCCTCGATTGGTTGACCACCCCAGATTCCATGCTCGCGGCGTTATCGACGCCAGTCACCGCAAAATCATCAGTCTCGTCAATTCCCAGCAGGATCGTGCCTCCGTCGGGCATGTTTGCAAATGCGCATAATGTCGTCGCCAAATTTTCCGGCAAGCCACCTGATGCGCGCTTGACCTCCACCTGTGTGGAGTCACCCCGCCGGATTCGCAGACTCTCCAAGAGAGCCTTCACCGCGTCTGCGTTCCATGACATGGGAGTCAGACTACAACTGACACTGTCACTTACTACAGATTCAGACTGTAATTTACAGTGGCGGTTCGTGTAAAAGCAACTCGAAGTTCAGTGAACAGAACACCTCCGCCGTTGTCAGCGACGATCATCAGCACTGCCAGCAGCCACTCGGCATGAGAGGTTGATTCAGAGGGCGTGCACCCTACCCAGGCTGATTCCGTTCACTTACACGCAAAATCGGCACTAGCCAGGCTGTGGACGTCAGCATGCTGACGAATCCAGCCTGGGCAAGCCATACAAGCCCAAATGAGTGACAGATCCAGCCTCACTGACCTCCAGAACCGGGATTCCCCGCGGACTACGGCTGCATGCGTCGCTACAGCGACGTAAGCAACCGCACTACACCGGATCCGACCGCGAAACCGACGCACACAGCCACAGTGATCGACACCGACACGATCCACTCGATCATCCGCGACACGAACATCGCATCAATGAACGTCGCCCTCCGCAACGGGACGACGGTGCGTCGACACTTCGTCGAGCACTACCGCGGCGTCGACATGCCCCACTTCGACTTCGTCATCAACCGCCACACCTGGGAGACCCTCAGAGAACCCGGCAAACCGGCGACCTGAGCCTGGTAGATCCGGCGAGCAGAAGGTGGCGAAACGGCGAGCTAAGGGTGGTAAATCGGCGAGTGCGGAGATACAAGGACTACGATCCGCTGGTAGACGCACTCCGGGAAGAGCTGCGAACTCCGCTTCACTCCACGCGGCCGGCGCACCCCTCCCGCAGCTCGCCGCCGCGCTGGCGGACCCAGCGTCTTACGTCGTGAGGGCGGGTCGCCCTACCACGCTCCAGAGACCCCATCGACGTCATCACCAACACCACCGGCGCCATACTCGCAGTCGCTACGGTCAGCATCGTCACGCAACCCCGCAAACACTTCGGTGGACGCTACAGCTAGGAGCGTCGCGATCAGCCTTCGTGAGTCTCGTCGTGCCGTTGAGGTTCATGTCACAACCAGCTAGAATCATCTACACCATCTGTTGCATCTACACCATCTAGGCTTGCCATGCAGACCCTCGCAACTTCCAGCATCCCCACTGATCAGCTCGATGCGCTCGAGCAGTACGCCACAGCCGCTCCCCGCGAGCTTCGCGAACTCCTGCTCACCCTGAGCCGCTGCGTCCGCGACGGAGACGAAGTCGTCGTCATTAACGGCTCACAGACCTTGACACCCAACCAAGCTGCGACGCGACTCGGGATGAGCCGCAGCCACTTGTACAAACTGCTCGACCGCGGCGAGATCCCCTTCCACCGCGTCGGCCGCGATCGCCGTATACGCCTACACGACATCATCGAGTTCGAGGAACAACGCCAGCGCGACCGCCGCGAGCTCGCCGAGCGTTTCGCTCGCCACCAACAAACCTCGAACGCTGCTGACGACGAGATCGCCGATCTCTTCTAGCTCGCGCGGCCTGTCTGAGGCAGTGGGCAGAATGGTGGCATGCACAATCGACGAGCTCGGCCCACGCTCCGGCTCCTCCGTGAGGATCTAGCGGCAGACTGGAGGTCGCCTCACGTCAAGCGGTCGCTGGAGGAAGGCGATCTCATCGCGCTACATCCGTTGAGCGGGCTTCCTCACCCGATCATTGAGAAGGCCGCCGAATCATTTGGACCCGACCCCGATTGCGACAGCTTCGTCGGTTCGATTCACAGCTCAACAAAGCTGCCGCTGCTCGAGATCAAGCAGGGCCAGTGGCGTGGAGGCGTATGGCGAGACGACCAGTTAGGGGTGTGCTGGCTGGTCGTCGCCGGGCTCGCGAAAGGCGATCAGGACCGTTCCCCTGCTGAAACGACAAACTCCTCAAGGACCAGCGGGAGCCGGTCGCTTGAGGAGCGTCAGTCGTCGATCAGTCTTCTGCGAGGGTCACTTCGATGCCCCCGAGCACGGTGGCAGCAAGGTTGTACAGGAACGAGAGCAGGGTGGCCAGGGCTGTCAGGATCACGACGTCGATGGCCGCGATCACCACCGTCAACCCCATGATCCGGCTGATGCTCAGGTAGTCCTCAAGGTTGAACTGCTGGTCGCCGTCGCCGATCAGCTGGTTGATGAAGCTGTTGGCCGACTCGATGGCCCCAGTGCTGGCGAGCACCGACCACAGAGCGAACACGGCCACCACCAGCATCACGCCGAAGGCGATGGAGAACAGGAACGAGGTCTTCATCACAGACCACGGATCGATACGCGCCAGGCGCAAGCGCGCCTTCCGAGTGCGACGCACCTTCTGCGGCTCGCGCGGGGTCTTGCTTTCGGCCGTACTCGCAGGCTTTCGCTTCGCGGCGGCAGCGACAGCCGCGGCGATACCGCTCTTCGGGGGCGTCGGCTTACTGCCGGCCGAACTCGTCGCGTAGGTGGGGATCTTCTCCGTCTCCTCCGTGCGCGACTCCTCGAAATCCGGGCGACCGGATGGCTGGCTTGCCGGTTTCGCGCTTTCGGCGCCACCCGCCGGCTGACTCTCGGGCTTCTTCGTCTCCGGACGGCTGGAGGATTGCTGGCCTTGTGGCTTCGTATTCGCCGCATTGCCCGACTGCCGGTTCTGCGGCCTCTTGTTCCGGGGCTTGCGGGGCCTAGGAGGCGTGTTGCCGCTGGGAGTGGTCGCCCGCGTCACGCCATCCTTGCTGGACGACGTGGCATCACCCTTCGCCTGAGACGCACCATCAGACGACTTCGGGGTGCGCGGCGTGGACGAATCCTCGGGCTCGAAGACCAAACCTGGCTTACCTTCGGGGCCGGGCCAACGTGGCGCATCACTCATCGGGGGTGACCTCCTCCTTCACGACGTCACCCGGCGTATGGGCACCGTCTGCGTCTACGTTACCCGGTTCGGCCTCCACGGCGCTGTCGTCAGCCGCGACCACTACGCCATTGCCGTTGGTTTCCGGGTACAAAGTGATGGCCGTCACCGCGTCGTCGCCCTTCACGCCGACGAACTTCACGCCCATGGTGTCGCGGCCCTTGACCGGCACATCCGCCACGGCGGAGCGCGTGATCTGGCCCGAGTTCTTCATGGCGATCACCTCGTCGCCTTCTTCGACGATCAGACCGCCGACGATGGAGCCGCGATCCTCGTTGAGCTTCATGGCCTTGATACCCAAGCCGCCACGGCCCTGGCGACGGTACTCCTCCACCGCGGTGCGCTTGGCGAAGCCGCCGTCGGTGACGGTGAACACGAACCGGTTGGACTCGTCGGCTCCGCCGGGAAGCACCGCCATGGAGAGCAGCTCGTCGCCGGGACGGAACTTCATGCCGGTGACACCAGAGGTGACACGCCCCATGGGACGCAGCTGGTCGTCGGCGGCGGAGAACCGGATGGCCTGGCCCTTGGTGGAGAGCAGCAGCACATCGTCGTTGTTGGAACACAACGTGGCGCCGATCAGCTCGTCGGTGGATTCGCGGAAGTTCACCGCGATCACGCCGGCCTGACGCGGCGAATCGTAGGCGGCCAGCGCCGTCTTCTTCACCAGGCCGTGCTTGGTGGCCAGCAGCAGATAATCGGCGTCCTCGTAGGAGCGCAGCGTCAGCACCTGGGCGATCTGCTCGTCGGGCAGGAAGCTCAGCAGGCCGGCCACGTGGCCGCCCTTCGCGTCGCGACCCGCCTCCGGCAACTGCCACACCTTCGCCCGGTACACGCGGCCCAGATTGGTGAAGAACAGCAGCCACTGGTGGTTGGTGGTGGTGAACAAGTGCGCCACCTCGTCGTCGGCCCGCAGCGACGCGCCCCGCACGCCCTTGCCGCCGCGCTTCTGCACCCGGTACTGATCCGCCCGGGTGCGCTTGGCGTAGCCGCCGTGGGTGATGGTGACCACCATGTCTTCGTCGGGGATGAAGTCTTCGTCGGAGAAATCGCCGTCGGCCGCCACGATCTTGGTGCGCCGCTCGTCACCGTACTTGTCGACGATGGCCTGCAGCTCCGTGGAGATGATCTCGCGCTGGCGCTCGTCCTTGGCCAGGATGTCCTTCAGATCCTCGATCCGCGACTCCAGGGTGGCCAGATGATCGACGATCTTCTGGCGCTCCAGGGCGGCCAGGCGGCGCAGCTGCATATCGAGGATCGCGGTGGCCTGCACCTCATCGATGCTCAGCAGCTCCATCAAGCCCTGGCGCGCCTGCTCGGTGTTGGGCGAGCGGCGGATCAAGGCGATGACGTCGTCCAGCGCGTCGAGCGCCTTCACCAGGCCACGGTAGATGTGGGCTTGGCGTTCGGCGTCCTCCAGCTGGAACTGGGTGCGACGGCGGATCACCTCGAGCTGATGCTTGATCCACAGCGAGATGAACTGATCCAGGCGCAGCGTGCGCGGCACGTCGTCGACGATGGCCAGCATGTTGCAGCCGAAGGTGTCCTGCAGCGCGGTGTGCTTGTACAGGTTGTTCATCACCACGCGCGGCTGGGCGTCGCGCTTGAGCACCACGACGATCCGCAACCCGGTGCGGGCGGAGGTGTCGTCGCGGATATCGGCGATGCCGGTGAGCTTGCCGGAGTTCACCAGATCCGCGATGCGCTGGGCCAGGGTGTCCGGGTTGCACATGTAGGGCAGCTGGGTGATCACCAGCTGGGTGCGACCCTTGGCGTCCTCGTCGATATCGATGACCGCGCGCATGATCACCGAGCCACGGCCGGTGCGGTAGGCCTCCTCGATGCCGGAGCGCCCGACGATCAGGCCACCGCCCGGGAAGTCGGGGCCCTGGATGCGCTGCATCGCGGCCTCGAGCAACTCCTCGCGGGTGGCCTCAGGGTGCTGCAGCGCCCACTGCACCGCGTCATTGACCTCACGCAGGTTGTGCGTCGGGATGTTGGTGGCCATGCCCACCGCGATGCCCGTCGAGCCGTTGACCAGCAAGTTGGGGAAACGCGCGGGGAGTACCGTGGGCTCCATCTCGCGGTTGTCGTAGTTGGGCTTGAAATCGACGGTGTTCTGCTCGATCTCGCGCACCATCTCGACGGCCAGCGGCGCCATCTTGCACTCGGTGTACCGCATGGCTGCGGCCTTGTCGTTGCCCTGGGAGCCGAAGTTGCCCTGGCCCGACACCAACGGGTGGCGCATCGCCCACGGCTGCGCCAGGCGCACCAGGGTGTCGTAGATCGCCGAGTCGCCGTGCGGGTGGTAGAGACCCATCACCTCGCCGACCACGCGGGAACACTTGTTCCACCCGCGGTCGGGCCGATAGCCGCCGTCCCACATCGCGTACAGCACACGACGGTGCACCGGCTTCAGGCCGTCGCGCACGTCGGGCAGCGCGCGCCCCACGATCACGCTCATCGCGTAGTCGAGGTAGGAACGCTGGATCTCCACCTGAAGATCGACGGGGTTCACCGTACCCAGGCCGGGGGCCTTGATCTCATCGACCGTCGACTCGGTGGGTTCCGTGGGCTCCTCTTCGACGGGTTCAACCGGTTCGTTGGGACCCTGAGGGGTGTCAGTCATTGATTACCTTTCAACTGTCGTTGACGGGCGAGAGTGAGTCTTGAAGGGCTGTCCCTGAGGTACGAAAGCAAGCGTGGGTACACCTGTCTTCAGGTCCCTGAGGTGCGAGCGCCAGCGAGCCTCGAAGGGCGTAAACGCGAGCATGGGCACAGTCTCTGCCAAGGGTTCCGGTTGGCGCCCTTCGAGGCTCCTCGCAGAGCTCGTCACACCTCAGGGACCCGAAAACGGTTTTACCCATGCTCACTTTCCCATCAGGGACCACGAGCTTGCGAACCCTTCGAGACGGGCGCGGGGCAGGAAAGTGAGACATCAGAACCCAATCACCGGTCCCTGATGCGAAAGTGTGTGGCGGATTCCCTTGGTCCGGTCCCTGAGGTGCGAGGAACGAGCCTCGAAGGGCGTTGACTAAGCCTTTGGCAGAGACTGTGCCCACAGTTGCGTTTAACGCCCTTCGAGGCTCCTCGCGGAGCTCGTCGCACCTCAGGGACCTAAATACAGGACAAGTCACCTGCTTTCGTGCGAGGGACCTGGCAGAGGGATTCCGCATCAGCGAACTGAAACGCATGGGGCGGGTCAGATGTCGAGGAAGCGCACGTCGCGGGCGTTGCGCTGGATGAACGTACGGCGCTGTTCGACGTCCTCGCCCATCAGGATCGAGAACATCTGGTCGGCCATGGCGGCGTCGTCGAGGGTTACCTGCAACAGGATCCGGTTCTCCGGGTCCATGGTGGTCTCCCACAGATCGTCGGCGTTCATCTCGCCCAAGCCCTTGTAGCGCTGGATGGGGTTGACCTGGGGCAGTTTCTTGCCCTCAGCCAGGCCGGCTTCGCGCAGCCCGTCGCGCTCGGCGTCGGAATAGGCCAGCTCGTGGGGGGCGTTGGTCCACCGAAGCCGGAACAGCGGCGGCTGGGCCAGGTACACGTGGCCGGCCTCGATCAGCGGGCGCATGAAGCGGAACAGCAGCGTCAGCAGCAGGGTGCGGATGTGGGCGCCGTCGACGTCGGCATCGGCCATCAGCACCAGCTTGTGGTAGCGCAGCTTGGCGAGGTCGAACTCCTCCTGGATGCCGGTGCCGAGGGCGTTGATGATGGCCTCAACCTCCTTGTTGGCCAGGATGCGGTCGATGCGGGCCTTCTCGACGTTCAGGATCTTGCCGCGGATGGGCAGGATGGCCTGGGTGCGCGGATCACGACCACCACGGGCGGAGCCGCCAGCGGAGTCGCCCTCGACGATGAACATCTCGCACTCGCTGGGGTCGGTCGACTGGCAGTCGACCAGCTTGCCCGGCAGACCCCCGCCACCCAGCAGACCCTTACGGCTGCGGGCCATGTCGCGGGCCTTGCGGGCCGCGATACGGGCGGCCGCCGCGGCCTGCGACTTGCGCACGATGTCTTTGCCCTCAGCCGGGTTGCGCTCGAACCAGTCGCCCAGACGGTCGTTGAGCACCCGCTGCACGAAGGAACGGGCCTCGGTGTTGCCCAGCTTCGTCTTGGTCTGCCCCTCGAACTGCGGCTCGGCCACCTTGATCGAGACGATGGCGGTGAGACCCTCGCGGATGTCGTCGCCGGAGACGCGGTCTTCGCGCTTCTTGATCAGGCCCCAGTTCTCCCCCCACTTGTTGACGGTATTCGTCAGCGCGGCGCGGAAGCCCTCTTCGTGGGTGCCGCCCTCGTGGGTGTTGATGGTGTTGGCGAAGGTGTAGACGCTGGAGGTGTAGGTGGAGTTCCACTGCATGGCGATCTCCACGCCCATCCCCTGCTCCGGGGCGTGGGCCTCCACCGCGATCACGCTGGGGTGGATGACGTCCTTGCCCGCCGACAGGTAACGCACGTAGTCGATCAGACCGTTCTCGTAGTAGAACTCGTCGTAGGGGGTGTCGACCTCACCCTCGTCGCCGGTGGGCGCCTGCTTGTGCGAGCGCAGATCGGTCAGCGTGATGCGCAGGCCCTTGTTCAGGAACGCCATCTCGCGGAACCGGGTGGCCAGCGTGTCGTAGTTGTACTCGGTGGTCTCGAAGATCTCCGGCGACGCGTAGAAGGTGATGGTGGTGCCGGTGATGTCGCTCTCTTCCAGCTCCTCCAGATCGCCCGTGGGCACGCCCAGCTCAAAGCTCTGCCGGTAGTGGTAGCCGTCGCGGAACACGTCGACGGTGAAATGCGACGACAACGCGTTCACCACCGACGAACCCACGCCGTGCAGGCCGCCGGAGACCTTGTAGCCGCCCTCGCCGAACTTGCCACCGGCGTGCAGCACGGTGAGCACCAGGGTCACGGTGGGGATGCCCTCCACCGGGTGGATCTTCACCGGGATGCCACGGCCGTCGTCCTTCACCCGACACCGCCGTCGTCGAGGAGCTCCACCTCGATGGTGGAGCAGTAGGCCAGGGCCTCGTCGAAGCCGAGTTGTCGACGATCTCGGCCACCAAATGGTGCAGGCCGCGCTCCCCGTCGAGCCGATGTACATGCCCGGCGTTTGCGCACCGCCTCCAGGCCTTCGAGAACCGAGATCTGATCCGCGTCGTAAGACCCGGATACCGAGGTATCACCCTGGTCGAGCAGCTCACCGAGCTCCTCTTCCGTTTCTTCGACGGTCATCGCGTCTTCAGCCACGCACAGTCTCCTAGCCAGAAAAACCGGCGCCGGAAGCCCGACGCCAAAGCAACTCCCCGATCTTACTAGATTTCGTCGAAAATCGGGTGTCGGCCCATCCCTGGATGGCATTCAGAGGCCTTGGAGGGCTCTCGTCGTCGTTTCGCAGCCCCATCACCGAGGTCCCCCACAGGCCGAGGCCCGTTACAACGCCAAATCGCCGCGTTGGGGTGGGTGGGGGTCGTCCGCGCGACGGGGCCCCTGGCCTCGTACCGAAGTGCTCTGCCGTCGGTGCCCCATATGGACCACCCCTGTTTCGGATCACTCGCAGGAGAGTGGGTGGCGGATCCCATATTCAGGTCCCCGATACGAAAGTAAGCGTGGGTACACCTGTTTTCAGGTCCCTGAGGTGCGAGGAACGAGCCTCGAAGGGCGTTAAACGCAAGCGTGGGCACAGTCTCTGCCAAAGGTTCCAGCCAAACGCCCTTCGAGGTGGTCCCTGATGCGAAAGTATGTGCGGATTCCTGTTGTCCGGTCCCTGAGGTGTGACGAGCTCTGCGAGGAGCCTCGAAGGGCGCGAAACGGGACCTTGGGCTCAGTCTGTGCCCATGCTTGCGGTTTACGCCCTTCGAGGCTCGCTGGCGCTCACACCTCAGGGACCGGTGATTGGGTCCTGATGTCTCACTTTCCTGCCCAACGCCCCAATCGAAGGGGTCGCAAACTCATGTTTCCTGATGCGAAAGTGAGTGGCGTCTCCCATTGTCCGGTCCCTGAGGTGTGACGAGCTCTGCGAGGAGCCTCGAAGGGCGTTAAACGGAAGCCTTGGCAGAGTCTGTGCCCTTGCTTGCGGTTTACGCCCTTCGAGGCTCGCTGGCGCTCGCACCTCAGGGACCTGACAAGGGGTTCAACCCACGCTCCCAGCCAGGAACCTTGGCACTACCAGCCACGCTCACGCATACAGCTATTTATATGGCGCGGCCTGTACCTATTGCACAGGCCGCGCCATATAGCCATTCTTATGCGCGCCACTCACGCTGTGGTCATCGAAAAGCCCCCAAACTGGCCTCAAACCACCGCGGAATCGTCAACTCGGGGGCGAGGGAACCCCCAAGCTCGCGATGGCCTGCAGCGCAGCGAGGTGCGCGACCCATTGCCGGCGACCTTCCGCCGTGAGACTGAGCCAGGTACGCGGGCGCTTGCCGACGTAGCCCTTCTTGATGGCCACGATGCCCAGCTCCTCGAGTTGCGAAGCCTGGCGGCTCAGCACGGAGTCGCTGACTTGGAGCTGATCCCTGATCAGGGCAAACTCCGCGCTCTCCATCCCGTTGAGCGCCGCGACCAGCGAGAAGCGCACCGGATGGGTCAGAGCGTCGACTAGCTCGTGTCGCGGATGAGTGGAGGTCATCGTCGAGCCTCTGCCCAAGCCCCGATGAGGGTCACCAAGGTAAGCGCGACGCTGGCCACGACAAGGAACCAAGCCTCACCCTGGAACCACCAAGAGGTACCAAAGATCCCCAGCACCCACACGGCGCCCCAGATCAGGATGGTGGTGGTCCACCGTCGCCCGAAGCCTTCTTTGAGGGAGCAGCCGAAGATCCTGGAGAAGATGAACAGAACACCGATCCAGACGAAGAGCAGCAGCAGCGGCAACAGGACCAGTTCGTCGGGTACGAAGGCCAGCGCGGGCAGGGCGAGCGACGAGGCTCCGCCCATGCCCAGCAGCCCGGCGATATGCGGCCAGCTGGCGCCAACCTTGCTCGCTGACGTGGTGCGGGATGCTTGATCGAGCAGCGCACGGGCCTCTTCGGGAGTAGGCGCGGTGCTCATGACCGCACCGCCTTGGCCAGCTGGGCGCGCAAAGCGGCGTAGGTGGATGCCCAGATGACGCCCATGTTCACGGCGATGCACGACGCCACCACCATCATCTGCGTTGAACCGGTGGCCAGGGCGTAAGAGAAGAGGCCGATCATGCAGGCGATGCCCATCACAGGCCCCACCCAGACCATCTTCAGGGAGTTGCGGATTCGGTCCTGATTGGTGGTGCTGACAGTAGCGCTCATGGTGAGCCTCCTCACTTGCGGGAAGATCATGTACCTTGAGACTAACAACTACTTTCCAGATTGGCAAGTACTTTCTTGAATCGTGTTACGGAGCACCTCTGGCCTCCCGATGTGAAGGTGAGGGGATCCCATGGTCAGGTCCCTGAGGTGCGAGCGCCAGCGAGCCCGAAGGGCGTTAAACGGAACTATGGGCACAGACTCTGCCAAGGGTTCCAGTCAAACGCCCTTCGAGGCCCTCGCAGAGCTCGTCACACCTCAGGGACCGGACAGTGGGATCCCGTAACGCACTTATTCATCAGGGACCGGGGGTTGCGTTACGGCCCCTTCGTCGCAGCCGTCGCACCTCAGCTTCCGGGTTGCTTCGCTGCCACCGTGGTGCAGGAAAGCGAGGGAGACAAGACCCAATCACCGGTCCCTGAGGTGCCCTTCGAGATCCTCGCACCTAAGCCTCCTAGCCGGTTCCGGCCACCATGCAGCAGCAAAGCGAGCCACCAAAACTCAACATCCGGTCCCTGATGCGAAGGTGAGCATGGGTAAACCCGTTTTCCGGTCCCTGAGGTGTGACGAGCTCTGCGAGGAGCCTCGAAGGGCGTTAAACGGAAGCCTTGGGCAGAGTCTGTGCCCATACTTACGTTAAACGCCCTTCGAGGCTCGCAAGCTCGTGGTCCCTGAGGAGCGAGGAACGAGCCTCGAAAGGCACCTCAGGGACCTGAATACAGGAACCCCCACACATACTTCCCGGTCAGGGACCGGACAAAGGGATCACCCCCATACTTCGCATCAGGGACCTGACCACAGGCCTTCACCTATTCGCATCAGGACTCGGCTCTGCTAGCCTGACGCCATGTTCGCGAACCAGACCTGGTGGCCCGCCCCCTGAGGCGGTGTTTTGCGAACCTTTGTATCGACCGCCCGTTGAGGCGGTCTTTTCGTTTCTGCGACGCATGGCCGCCCGCTCACCCAGAAAGACCCGGCCATGGCACCGCTCCCCTCTCTGATCGCCGACATCGTCGACGAACGCCCCTTTGCCCTCATCGCCCGCGACGGAACCCACGTGGAAGTGCTCGTGGGAGACGTCGTTGACGTCGGCCTGCTCGCCGACATCCCCCTGATCGACACCACCGGCACACCACGGGAGGTTCTCGCTCTCGTTCCCTACCGCCAGGTGGGGGAACGCGGCTTCACCTGTCACGACGACAACGCCCCCTTGCGGTGCCTCGTCGTCGACCACCACACCGCCGTGCCGCTCGACGAGGCCATCGCCGGCCTTCCCTCCACGCCTATCCCGCTCCGGGATGCCGGCTTCGAGGTTTCCGACGAGGAGTACGCGGAGGTTGTGCGTCGTGTGATCGCCGACGAGATCGGCCGCGGTGAAGGAGCGAACTTCGTGATCCGTCGCGACTTCACCGCCGCCGTCGACGCCGACCCGTTAACCTCTGCGCTCACCTGGTTCCGCGCCCTGCTCGAGCACGAGCGCGGCGCGTACTGGACGTTTCTGGTCTCGACGCCTGGGCACCTCGTCGTGGGAGCCAGCCCCGAGGCGCACGTCACCTCGACGGGTGGCGTCGTGACGATGAACCCCATCTCCGGTACCTTCCGCCACCCCGCCAGCGGCCCCAGCAAGGAGGACATCGCCGAGTTCCTCGCGTCGACGAAAGAGACCGAAGAACTGTTCATGGTGGTTGACGAAGAGCTGAAGATGATGGCGGCCGTCTGCAGCGACGGCGGTCGCATCACCGGCCCACGGCTGAAGGAGATGTCGCGGCTCACCCACACCGAGTACGTGCTGCGCGGCCGCAGCACCATGGACCCGCGCGACATCCTGCGCGAGACCATGTTCGCCCCCACCGTCACGGGCTCGCCGATGCAGAACGCCTGCACCGTCATCGCCCGGCACGAGAACTCCGCACGGGGTTACTACTCGGGCGTCGCGGCCCTGTTCACGCCATCCACCGACGCGCCTGGCACGCACGATCTTGACGCACCCATCCTCATCCGCACCGCCTACCTGGCCGATGGCATCCTGCGCGTTCCCGTCGGCGCGACGCTGGTGCGTCATTCCGATCCCCTAGGAGAGGTGAGCGAGACCCACGGCAAGGCCGCCGGCGTACTGGGCGCGATCGGCGCGGTGGAGAGAACAGGTGCGACGGTGCCCGTCGGGGTGGGGAATTCCGCGGGCAGCGCCCGCGGTCACGGCGACGACCCCGAGATCTCTCAGCTCCTGCGCTCCCGCAACGCACGCCTCGCACCGTTCTGGATGAACCCTCAAGAACCCGACGACGCCGGGCCATTTGCTGGACGGTCCGTGCTGGTGGTCGACGCGGAAGACCGCTTCACCATGATGCTCGCCCACCAGCTCCGTCGCCTCGGCTGCGACGTGACGACCGTCCCGTGGAGCGCCTGTATTGAGGGTCTCGCGGACTCGCACTTCAGCGTGATGCCCGATTCCGCCCACCACGGACAGGAAAGTGAGATACATGAGCAGGAAAATGAGACATCAGGACCCAACCACCGGTCCCTGAGGTGCGACGAGCTCTGCGAGGAACCTCGAAGGGTGGTCCCTAAGGAGGGCGCCCAACGCCCATCTCGAAGGGCGTTAAACGGAACCTCTGGCAGAGTCTGTGCCCATCCTCGCGTTTCACGCCCTTCGAGGCTCGCAAGCTCGTGGTCCCTGAGGTGCGAGGAACGAGCCTCGAAGGGCACCTCAGGGACCGGACAACAGGTTTACCCACGCTCACTTTCGCATCAGGAACCTGACAACGGGACCCTTCACGTACTTTCGCATCAGGGACGTGAACAGGGTTCTTCTACGGTCACTTCAGCTTCCGCGGTGGAGCTGGATGCCTACGACCTGGTTCTCGCCGGCCCAGGGCCGGGTGACCCGCGCGACCTCACGGATACTCGTATGGCACGGATGCGCGAGGTGGTGGCGTCGCGACTGGAAGCCCGGAAACCGCTGGTGGCAGTGTGCCTGAGCCATCAGATCCTCGCCGACCACCTGGGCCTGGACCTCACTCCCCTCGACGCTCCACACCAAGGTGTGCAGAAGCTCGTCGATATCTTCGGATCACCGGCATCCATCGGCTTCTACAACACCTTCACGGCTCGAGTGAGGACCGGAACGACGCGTGTCGGTGCGCATGGCGTCGAAGCGGAGGTGGCCGCCGACCCGACGTCAGGTGACGTGTACGCACTCCGCGGCGACAGCTTCGCTTCCGTGCAAGGACACCTCGAGTCCATCCTCTCGCCCAGCGGCGTGGACATCCTGACGTCCCTAGTGCGTCACGCCCTCACTACAGCGTGAGTGGCGCGCATAGGAATGGCTATATGGCGCGGCCTGTGCAATACGTACAGGCCGCGCCATATAAATAGCTGTGTGCGTGAGCTTGGCTGGTAGTGCCAAGGTTCCTGGCTGGGAGCATCGGTTGTGGGGTGTGGAGGCGAGGTGACAGCACTCAGTACCGGTTCCTGGGGCCAAAGTGAGCGTGGTTGAGCCCTTTGTCAGGCTCCTGACGCGGAAGTGTGTGGTGGATCCCATGGTCCGGTCCCTGAGTTGCGAGCGCCAGCTAGCCTCGAAGGGCGTTGACTAGGGCTTTGGCAGGGTCTGTGCCCAAGGTTCCAGTCAAACGCCCTTCGAGGTTCCTCGCAGAGCTCGTCACACCTCAGGGACCGGTGATTGGGTCCTGATGTCTCACTTTCCTGCCCCGCGGTGGTCGGAACTGGTCAGGAGGCCGATGCGAAAGTGTGTGGCGTCTCCCATTGTCAGGTCCCTGAGGTGCGACGAAGGAGCCTCGAAGGGCGTAAAACGCAAGCAAGGGCACAGACTCTGCCAAAGGTTCCGTTTAACGCCCTTCGAGGCTCCTCGCAGAGCTCGTCACACCTCAGGGACCCGACAAAGGGTCGTCCCCCACTCACCTCCCTACACCACGGTGGCCGGAACCGGCCCGGAAGCTGAGGTAGTTGTCAAGGACCTGACAAGGGTTTTTCACCGCTCACCTTGGTCTCAGGGACCCTGACCACGGGATCCCTCACTCACCTTCATCAGGACCTCTCACATCAACGGGGCGAAGGTGCTGAGGATGGCTCGCAACAGGCGGCGGGGCCAGGGGACGGAGAGGCAGTCCTCCAGCGTGATGCGCTGGGAGACGGCGATGGTGGCGTCGAAGTCGTCCTCCATGTCCCTCAGCACAGGCGACTCGTACAACCACACGGCGCATTCCTGATGAAGGAAGAAACTGCGATAGTCGAAGTTGATGGTGCCGATGATGCCGGCCCGCCCGTCGGCCACGATCTGCTTCGCGTGCATAAACCCTGGCGTGTACTCGTAGATCTCCACGCCGGCCTCGATCAGCGGAAGGTAGAACGACCGAGTCACCTCGAAGACGAGCTTCTTATCCGGGATAAAGGGGGTGACGATACGCACGCGGATGCCCGACAACGCGGCCTGCTTCAACCCTTCCAACATCCGCGCGTCGATGATCAGGTAGGGCGTGAAGATGTCGACGTACTCCCGGGCACGGTTGATCATGCCCAGGTAGGCCTCCTCGCCCGCTGCGATGTTGTCGAACGGCGAGTCGTCGAAGGGCTGCACGACGCCCCAGTCGCGGTGATCCTGCTTGGTCTCGCGCGTCGGTACGAAATCGGCGTAGTCAGCGGGATCGTCGTCGAAGTTCCAGACGCTCAGGAACATCGCGACGAAGCTCCACGTCGCCGGCCCCTCGATGCGGACGACGGTGTCTTTCCAGTGCCCGAACTTCTCGATGCTGTTGATGTACTCGTCGGCGATATTGATACCGCCGGTGTAGGAGACCACGCCGTCGATCACCAGGATCTTGCGATGGTTGCGGTTGTTGTACCGCAGCCGCAGACGCACACCCAGCGGATTGACCGCCTGCACCTTGATACCTGCCGCGTTGAGCTTCTTGTGGAAATCGGCGGGCAGTACGAAATAGGAGCCGAGGTCGTCGTAGAGCACCCGCACGTCGACGCCCTGCGCGGCCTTGCGCTTCATCACGTCGAACATCTGGTCCCACATCACCCCAGCGGCGACGATGAAGTACTCGAACAGGATGTAGCGCTCGGCCTTCTCCATGTCTTCGAGCATGCGCGGGAAGGCGTCGTCCCCCACCGCGAAGTACTCCACCTTGGTGGCCTCGCAGGCGGGGAAATCACCCGTCGCGTTCAGATATTGGCTCTGCCTGGCGACGTCGGGTGGCAGCAAGTCGAGCACCGGTCGCACCGCAGGCCCGGTGGTGAGTGCCTTTCTGGTCTCAAGTTCGGCCTGCGCGAGCCGCTGGCGATCCTTGCGGCCCAACAACCGAGCGCCATAAAGCAGATAGAACGCCCCGCCGAGCACCGGCACCAGCAGGATCGGAATCACCCACGCCAGGCGATACTCCGGCGGCATGGGCGTCACGACGATCCACAGCACCGCGACGATGCTCAACGCCAAGCTGAAGGCGTAAACCCACGGCGACGACTCCGACAGCGCCAGCACGATCCACACCAACAGCCCAAACTGCGCGACGATCGCGACGGCAATCACGCTCATGCGCCCCCAGGTAGCAAACCATCCTCGTCTCCGGCTGAGAATCTCGGGCTGCGACATGTCCACCAATCTATCCGGTCGCGTTCGACGAGCGACGGCGTTCGCCATCCCTCGCGGGAGAAGGGCAAGGGAACATCGGTCGACGGGCCTTGCCACCAGCGACCGTCGAGGCAATCAACAGCCGACAAGCCGCGCTTGTCTCCTACGGCGCGAAATCTTCAGAGATTGAGGACGTCTCCGTCGAAGACGCGTCAGGTATGACGTTCCGCGAAGAACGCGTCACGGTGGGAGCAGGGTTGCTGGTCTGCGACGGAGTAGCAACCGGATGGGCCTTCGTCAAGGCCTGGACCTCTGGCGCCGTATACGTGCGCGGAACCCCACCCACAGGCAGGGTAGGCGACGGTGTGGGCGGTGCCGGCGGCAGCAGCTCTGGCGGGATCGACGGGCCTGGATCCGGCAGCAGCTCCAGCGGAATCGACGGCCCCGTATCCGGCAGCAGTTCCGACGGAATCGCGTGGGGATCCTCAGACTTCGTCGGCTTGGGCGACGGGGCAGCGGACTTGGTTGGTGACGGCGCCGCCGACTTGGTCGGCGCGGCAGTGGCCGACGGCTTCGGCGATGACGTTGCTTTGGGCGAAGAGGAGGGCTTCGCCGACGAGGCCTTGGGCGACGGGGAGGCCGGCTTCTTCGTGGTGGTCGATGGGGACGCCGAGGACCTACTTGAAGAAGAGGTGGTCTTCTTTGGGCTCCGCGAGGATGTAGAAGACGAAGTGGACGTTGACGACGATGTCCGAGTGGCGGTGGGTGTTTTCATCGGCGACGCGGAGGTGGTGGCCGACGGCTGGACCACGGGCACCACGTCGGCCGGATCAATCTCCGGCGCGATGGGCAACCTAACGAACTGGTCATTGACGAATAGCGCCAGCGAGTTTGCCGTCGCGATGTCGAGGTTGTCGTAAGTGAGGTTGGCGGGGAGCCCGTCGGCCAGCGGCGCGGCGCTGAAAGTAGGGCTTGGCGATGCGGATGGCACTGCCGGCTCTGCGACGCTCTCGTTGCTGTTGTTACCGGGCCAGACCAGCACGCCAATGACCGCTGTGGCGGCCACCAAAGCCGCCACGGCAAGACCTTGACGGATGGGAGGTGCTACCCTCTGCTGCCCTCGACGCACTACACCATTGGATCACACAATCGATCCGATCCGTAAGCGGGTCCGCCAATAAGGAAACCTTCGCGGCTCCCCAGAACCTCCTTTGACCGCTCCCGGCCAGTTCCGGACACTCTGAGTCGGGAAGGGAACGAAGGGTACGCAACCACAAGGTCGCTGATGCGAACGTGAGCCCCCGTTGTCACGTCCCTGATGCGGAGGTATGTGGAGGGACCTCTTGGTCCGGTCCCTGAGGTGCGAGCGCCAGCGAGCCTCGCACCTCAGGGACCGGAAACGGAATTCCGCCACACACTTCCGCATCAGGGACCTGACAACGGGATTTCGCCACACACTTCCGCAAGGCAGATTCCTGAGGAGCGAGGAACGAGCCTCGAAGGGCACCTCAGGGATCAGTGGTTGCGTGACTTGCTCACACCCCAGCTTCCGGGCCGGTTCCAGCCACCATGACGCAGGAAAGCGAGCGGGGGAACCCATGTTCAGGTCCCTGAGGTGTGACGAGCTCTGCGAGGAACCTCGAAGGGCGCTAAACAGAACCTTGGGCAGAGACTGTGCGAATGCTTGCGTTTTACGCCCTTCGAGGCTCCTTCGTCGCACCTCAGGGACCTGACAACGGGATCCGTCCCACACTTTCGCATCAGGGACTGGACAACGGGATTCCGCCACACACTTCCGCGTCAGGGACCTGACAACCGGATTCCGCCACACACTTCCGCAAGGCAGGTTCCTGATGGGGTCTACCCGTAAGTGTCCCGCGGCCCCCGGCCGTCGCGCACCGAACGCGGGCCCTTCTTCCAGTTCTTCTGGGTGGGGGCCAGGATCTTCACCCGCAACACTGTCTGCTGCCCCAGCTTCTCGTTCAACCGTTTGACCAACGGCGACGCGTTGTAGCGCATGGCGGTCGCCCAAGCTGTGGAATCGCATTGAATGGTGAGCACCCCGTCGGCGAAATCCGTGGGCGTGGAGTGCTCCGCGTTGGCGTCTCCGACGAGCCCCTCCCAGTCGCGCAGCACCGTCGACAGCGAAATCCGGCGCTGCCACCCCCGCCGTTTAGAGACGGACTCGAAAAGTTTGCCGATGGGCTGCGGATCACGGTCGTCGGGGTGGGCGCCCGAGCGCTCCTCGTCGAAGACACGAGGCCGACGACGAGGCAGTTTCGGCGGCGCCTCCGCGGGAGGAGGCAGGAATGGCGACGACTGCGCCGTCGCCCGCGCCACTTCCGCCGCCAGATCCAGTCCGGTGGGGTCGTGCTCAGGCGTCTCGCTCATCACTCCTCCTCAACCACGACTTGAGACCCCTTCGAGGCTCGTTCCTCGCACCTCAGGGACCGCCCTTCGGGGTGGTCCTGAGGAGGGCGCCCAGCGCCCGTCTCGAAGGTTAGTCCCTCACACCTCAGCCTCTGGGCCGGTTCCGGCCACCATGACGCAGGAAAGCGAGCGGGGGAACCCTTGGTCAGGTCCCTGAGGTGTGACGAGCTCTGCGAGGAGCCTCGAAGGGCATTTGACTGGAACCCTTGGCAAAGACTGTGCGAATGCTTACGTTTTACGCCCTTCGAGGCTCGCTGGCGCTCGCACCTCAGGGACCTGACAACGGGTTTACCCACGCCTACTTTCGCAACAGGGGCCTGAAAACAGGAGCCTTCGGTTCAGGGGCGGGGAAGGGGTGGGTCGTGTTCCGCGTCATGACGAGTCCTCGTCTTCGAGGGGTTGGACGGTGCCGGCGTGGACGCGGAAGCGACGTTCGGCGGGGAAGCCGGGTACATCAGAGCCGACCGCCGCGGTGATCAGCACCTGCTCCGCATCGGCGACGAGGCCAGCGAGACGCTCACGACGCATGGCGTCCAACTCGGCGAAGACATCATCGAGCACCAACACCGGCTCCGTGCCCTCGGCGCACACCAACGCGAAACCACCCAGCCGCAGCGCCAGTGCCAACGACCACGATTCCCCGTGCGACGCATAGCCCTTGGCCGGCAGCTCACCGATGAACAGTTCCACATCATCGCGTTGGGGGCCGACGAGGGTCACTCCACGCCGCAGTTCGTCGGGCCGCGCGGCCTCCAACGCGGAGAGCAGCCGACGCTCCAACTCCTCCCTCACATTCGACGCCTCCTGCACGCCAGCCAGGTCGAGCGTCGACTTATAGGCCGCCCTCACCTCGTTGTTCACCGGCGCGATGGTGGCGTAGGCGTTCTGGGCGTGCGGCACCACGTCGGCCAAGGTGTCCAGGCGGGCGTGCAACAGCTCGGCGCCAATGGCCGCGAAACGCTCGTTCCACACCGCCAGCGTGTTGTCCTCGTCACCCCCAGTAGGCGTGAAAGAACGCCCCGACATGCCCTTGAGAAGGGCGTTTCGCTGCTTGAGCACCTTGTCGAGATCCGACCGAACCCCCGCCATGCGAGGCCAACGGGTCACGACGAGCGAATCCAGCCAGGCACGACGATCGGACGGCTCCTCGCGCACGATCGCCAGGTCGATGGGCGAGAACACGACGGTGCGCAGCGCCCCGATGATCTCCCGCGGCCGCGGCACGGGCGCCCGGTTGAGGCGGGCTTGGCTGGAGCGGCCGGGCGCGAGTTCGAGCTCGACGGAGATCCGGCGGTCGTCGTCGAGGCCGGCCTGCACCGTCGCCCCCAGGATGGCAGTATCGGCTCCCGCCCTCACCAACGGCACCGTGTTCGAGACCCGGTGCGACGACATGGTGGACAAGTATTCGACCGCCTCCACCAGATTGGTCTTGCCCTGCCCGTTGGGTCCGACGAACACCGTCACGCCGGCCCCCAGGCTCAACCGCGCCTCGGCGTAGTTGCGGAAGTCGGTCAGCCGCAGCTCAGTGACGAACACGAGGGCGTATCTCCTGGCCAGTCGTAGACGAGATCGGGCGTTGTCCACGCCCGATCGCAGAAGCGGACGACAGAGGCATACCTATGCGGTCCGTCGACCGGGGAGAACCTACCCCGTCGGGATGCGAGGGCATCCCGCGTCGCGACAGACCGGAAGACATGCCTGGGGCGCCGTTAGCCGGGAAGGCGCATCAGCATGATGACGTGACGGTAGTCGAACAGCTGCTCGCCGTCGATGCTCGCCAGCCCCGTGATCAGACACGGCTTGCCCGGCATCGTGAACGAGAAATGCGCGAAGGGAGCATCGAGCACGCTGAGCGCATCCAGCAGGTACTGCGGGTTGAAGCCGGCGGCGGTGATCGACGGCTCGTCGCCCGCCACACCGATCTCGGCGGGCAGCGCCTCGGTGGCCTGCGCCTGGTCGCCGGTGCCGGCCTCGAGCGTGATGTGGTCGTCCAGGATGTTCATCCGGATGGGGGTGTTGCGCTCGGCCACCAGAGCGACGCGACGGGTAGCGGCGAGCAGATCGGCGGTGTTGACCCGCACGCTCACCGTGGCGGCCACATCCATCAGATGCCGCACGCGCGGGAACGACTGGCTGAGCAGACGGGTGGTGGCCTCGCGACGACCCTTGGCGCCCTCGCCGACGAACCCCACCAAACCCTCGCCCTCCGATTCTGTGGTGGACAGCGAAACGGTGACGGTATCGCCGAAGGTCATCGACTTGGCGGTGTCAGCCAGCACCTTGCCAGGCACCAGTACAGCGCCCTCGAGGTCGGGCGACGACGGGTTCCAGGTGAGTTCCTTGAGCGCCATGCGGTAGCGGTCCGTGGCGAGCAGAGACAGCTGCTCACCGTCGATCTCCACCCGCACACCCGTGAAGACGTTGAGCAGCTCGTCGCGTCCGGCCGCGACGAACACCTGGGCGACGGCGCGCTCGAAGGTAGCGGAGGCGACGGTGCCCGTCTGGGTGGGGATCTCGGGCAGCGACGGGTACTCCTCGACGGGCAGCGTCTGCAGCGTGAACCGGGCAGAACCGCACGTCAGATCCACTTTGGCGTGATCAGCCACCATATCGACCGGCTTGTTCGGCAGGGAGCGCGCGATGTCAGACAACAGCCGGCCAGAGACCAGAACCGTGCCCTCGTCGGTGACCTCAGCGGGCAGCGTCGCCTTGGCAGAAGTGGTGGAGTCGAACGCCGACAGCGTCACCTCATCACCGTCTGCGACGAGCAGGAGCCCCGACAGGATCGGGGCCGCCGGACGACTGGGCAGGCTCCGAGCAACCCAAGCAACGGCGTCGGCCAAAGCATCGCGTTCCACGCGAATCTTCATGAGGTCCCCTTTGATCGTCCGGTGAGTCTGTTCATCATAGCCAGCCCACGCCAGTGCGTTTACGCCGCGGGGTTTTCGCGGCGGCGGTCTGGGCGCGAGACCGTCCTGTTTCAGGCTGCTGGTACATAGCTGACTGTGGGAAACCCTTTTTCAGGTCCCTGACGCGAAAGTGCGTCACGGTATCCCTTGGTCCGGTCCCTGAGGTGCCCTTCGAGGCTCGTTCCTCGCTCCTCAGGGACCACGAGCTACGAGCCTCGAAGGGCGTAGGCGTGAGCTTTCGCAGGGTCTGTGCCAAGGGTTCCGTTTAACGCCCTTCGAGGTTCCTCGCAGAGCTCGTCACACCTCAGGGACCTGAAAAAGGGTTCCCTCCGGTCACTTTCTTGCCCCACGGTGTCAGCGAAGCAGCCCGGAAGCTGAGGTGGTTGTCAGCAAAAGTGAGCATGGGTAAACCTGTTTTCCGGTCCCTGAGGTGCGAGCGAAGCGAGCCTCGAAGGGCGTAAAACGCAAGCATGGGCACAGACCCTGCCCAAGGTTCCGTTTAACGCCCTTCGAGGCTCCTCGCAGAGCTCGTCACACCTCAGGGACCAGACAAAGAGTTCCCTCCCCTCACTTTCCTGCACCACCGTGGCAGCGAAGCAGCCTGGAAACTGAAGTGAAAGGGATGCCCTGGCCAGGTCCCTGACAACGGGTTTACCCACGGTCACCTTCTAGGGGACCTGAAACAGGTTTCCCTTGGTCACCTTCGCAACAACCCGTAGAAAGGCCACGCCTTCGAGGCAGTCACTGCCTTGCGATGGCGTCGAGGACCTGCAGGCGACTGGCGCGACGCGCGGGGATCAAGGCGGCGAGCCAGCCGAAGACCGCGGCAACCACCACGAACGCGACGAGCTGCACCCACGGGATGTGCAGGTGCTGGATACCGCTTTCGCGCAGCAACGACACCACGGCGACGCCGAAGATCACACCGAGCAGCACGCCCAACACGGAACCGAGCACCGCGACGGTGACGCTCTCCAAGGTGATCATGCGCCGCAGCTGCTGCCTCGTAAGGCCGATCGCCCGCAGCAGCCCGATCTCCCTGGTGCGCTCTATCACCGACAACCCCAGCGTGTTCACGATGCCCAGCACCGAGATCACGATCGCCAGCGCCAGCAGGGCGTACAGCAGCGAGAAGACCGGCGAGAACTGGCCGACTCTCTCGGCGATGAACTCCTCCACATCCGCGACGACCACGGTGGGCAGCTCCGCGACCACCTCGCGCAGGCCATCGTGCACCTGCGCCTGGTCGGCGTCGCGGAAGGTGTCGATCACCACGCTGTGCACCAGCGAATCCTCGGCCAGCTCGGCGAAGGTGGCCCGGTTGAGCACCACGTCGCCGAAGGTGGCGTCCGGGTCGGTGTAGATGGCGGTCACCAGCACCCGGTGCTCGCCGAGCGGACCGGCCACGTTGAACAACATGCCCAGTGCCAGGTCGTGCTCCCGCGCGATGTCGGCGCTGATCATGGCGGCATCGGGTTCTTCGCCCAACACCCCCGTCATTCCCCTGACGACGGCGCCGTCCACCAGCGCATTGGGGGTGACGCCGCCCAGACGGATGGGGTCGCCGTCGAGCGTGCCGTCGCCCTCGAAGAAGCCGTGCACGGCCACCACGCCGTCGATGGCCTCGGCCTCCTCGATCACGGTGGCGTCGAAGGGCTGGTACCCGATGGGAGACAGGAGGAAGTCGCCGCTCTGGTCGGCGGTGAGCTGTTCGCGGATCGACGTGGTGGTGCTGGCCGCGAGCACCGCGACCGCGGTGACCATCGCCAGGCCGATCATCAGCGTGGCGGCCGTGGCGGCTGTTCGACGCGGCTGCCGACGGGCGTTGAGGCCCGCGAGCCTGCCGGGTTCGCCGAACATCCGCGAGAACATCCAGCGGAAGAGCATCAGCACCGGGGCGCCGATGAGGGTGGCGGCCAGTACCAGGCCGATCAGCAGCAGCGCGCCGCCGGCGCCCACCCACCAGAGCGGTGCTGTGACGTCGAGGAAGACCCCACACACCAAAACGGCCACGCCCACTTCGATCAGCACGATGCCCGTGACACCGACGGCGCCCAGCTTCTCCGGCCCGCCCGTCGCCATGGAGGCCATCGCCTCCACCGGCCGGGCGCGAGAGGCCCGGCGCACCGGCGGGAGGGCAGCGAGGAGGCTCATGACGATGCCGACGGCCATGCTGATGGCCGCGACCTGCCAGGTGAGCTGGGGCGAGGCGGTGCCCAGGTCGATGTTGAAGCTCCGCATTCCGGCCAGGATCGCCCAGGCCAGCCCGTAGCCGACGAAGACGCCGATCACCGCGCCCACCACGCCGACGACGACGGCTTCGAACAGCACGATCTGACGCACCTGGCCGCGTTTGGCCCCCAACGCGCGGAACAACGCCAACTCCCGGGCGCGCTGCGCCACCAGGATCGAGGTGTTGAGGATCAGCAGGGTGGCCACCAGCACGGCGACGCCCGCGAAGATCAGCAGGAAGACGTTGACGAAGCCCAGGCCCACGTCGAGCTGGTCCTCGATCTCGGTGGCCACCTGGTCGCCGGTTCGGGACCTGAAGGGCTCTGGAGCAACCTCGCCGACCTGCTCCGCCACGGCCTGCGGTTCGGCGCCGTCGGCGGTTCGCACCCACATGCCGTGATAGGCGTCGGCGCCGTCGGTGAGCAGCCGTTGGGCCTCGGCCGTGGTGAGGAAGACGTAGCTCGCGCCGGCCGTGGCACCCGCGCCGTAGGTGGCGGTGCCGACGAGCCGGTAGCGCTGGATGCCGTCGAACGGCGTGGAGATGGCCACCTCGTCGCCAACCGCATATCCGGCTCTTCTGGCGGTGCTCGGGTCGATCATGATCCTCGCCGTCGTCGGCAACCGCTTGACCCTCGACGATGCGGGTGCCCTCCATCCGCCCAGCAGGAATGTCGTGCCAGTTAGACACGATGCCCGGGGCGCCGGGAAGGCCGCCAGGTGGCCGTCGACGTCGACCACGAAGACCTGATTGCCGTTCACCAGGCCGACGGCCGCCTCCACCCCGTCAAGGGCGGCGACCTCGTCGACCAGATTCGGCTCGAGCAGATCGGCCCTGCCAGGAGGCTGCACCGAAACGATGGTGCGGCCGGCCACCGTGACATTCACGTCGGCGAGGGCGCCCTTGATGATCTCGTCGAAGCCGCTAGAAAGCAGCCGAGTGAACATCAGCGACCCGGCGATGAAGGCCACGCCCAGCACGATGGACAAGGCGCTCATCAGCAGTCGGAACCTACGAGCCCACAACGAACTCCAGGCTACGCTTCAACATATGTCAGTCCGATTGAGCCTTGGGCGCAGGGTCCTCTGGCGCACCTGTGGGTCGGAAGAGTGTGTCTTTGTCGTTGCTGACAGCCCACGTGCGCTCTGCGGGGGCAGCGGGTGCCGACGATGCGTCAGTCGGCGAATCGGTGGCGCTGTGCGGGCGCGGGTAGAGCGTGGCCATCGCCTGCAGCAGCTCGTCTTGGGAGGCCCCCTGCCGCTCGGCGATGATCTTGCCGTCGGAGAGGAACACCGTGCGGTCCGCGTAGCTGGCGGCGTTGGCGTCGTGGGTGACGATCACCACCGTCTGGCCGAACTCATCGACGCTGCGACGCAGGAAGCTGAGCACCTCGGCGGCTGAGGTGGAGTCCAGGTTTCCGGTGGGCTCGTCGCCGAAGACGATGCTGGGTCGGTTCATCAGCGCCCGCGCGCAGGCCACGCGCTGCTGCTGGCCACCCGAGAGCTCCGACGGTTTGTGCGTGAGTCGATCGCCGAGGCCCAAGACATCGACGATGCGAGTGAACCAGCTCTCATCCACGTTCTTACCCGCGATCGACAGCGGCAGCACGATGTTCTCGCGTGCGGTCAGCGTCGGAACCAGGTTGAACGCCTGGAAGACGAATCCGACACGTTCGCGGCGAAGCTCCGTCAAGCGGTTGTCCGTGAGCTGCGAGACGTCCGTATCGCCCAAGCGCACCGTGCCGGAGGTGGGCGAGTCGAGCGCCGCCAGCATGTGCATCAACGTGGACTTGCCGGAGCCCGACGGGCCCATGATGGCCGTAAACTCGCCGGCCTTGACGTCGAAATCGACGTGATCCAGTGCGGTCACCTCGGCGGTGCCGCTGCCGTACTTCTTGGTGAGGCCCACCACTTGAGCTGCAAGGGTCACGCGGTGAACGGTACCAGCCGGTTGCCACGGGGCCCAGACGTGTAATTCCACACCTTCCACGCCCTCGTCTTTGACGGGATGGAACTTGTAGTTACAACAGTGGTCGTCATAGCTGTTGTGAACTCTGTGGGTAACTATCGTCGTGCCTAGTCAGCGAGGTTTAGGGTTGTGGATAGCCTGTGGGAGACTCCGGAACTACACGGGGAGGATTTGTGGACGATCTGGGCCTCAAAAGTTATCCACACGCCATCCACGGCCAATTCCCCCTCTGCTGTGTAGTTACAAGAGTCCCGTTATCGACGCGTCGTCGCTCCTTAGTCTCTTGGTCGGTTCCGGCTGCCGTGGGGCAGGAAAGTGACTGGAGGGAACCTTTGTCCGGTCCCTGAGGCGAAGTAAGCGTGGGGAAACCCTTGGTCCGGTCCCTGAGGTGCGTGCTTCGAGGCTCGTTCCTCGCACCTCAGCAACCGGAACGAGTGTCTCGAAGGGCTCGCTGGCGCTCGCGTCTCAGCTTCCTGGCTGGTCATGGGGCAGGAAAGTGAGACGAGGGTACGTAACCACCGGTCCCTGAGGTGTGACGAGCTCTGCGAGGAGCCTCGAAGGGCGTTGACTGGGGCTTTGGCAGGGGTCTGTGCCCGTGCTTGCGTTTTACGCCCTTCGAGGCTCGCTGGCGCTCGCACCTCAGGGACCGGACCACAGGAACCCACACATACTTTCACCTCAGCCTCCTGGCCGGTTCCGGCCACCATGGGGCAGGAAAGTGAGACGAGGGTACGTAACCACCGGTCCCTGAGGTGTGACGAGCTCTGCGAGGAGCCTCGAAGGGCGTTAAACGGAGCCTTTGGCAGAGACTGCGCCCATGCTTGCGTTTTACGCCCTTCGAGGCTCGCAAGCTCGCACCTCAGGGACCTGAAAAAGGGTTTCCCCACGCCTACTTTCGTCTCAGGGACCGACAAACAGGATCCCCACACACCTTCCCATCGGAAACCTGAACACGGGTCTGACTACGGGGAACGTCCAGTTCTGAAGGGTCAAGCCTGCTTGATGCGGTTGGTCAGTTCGGTGACCTGGTTGAACAGGGCTCGGTCTTCGCCCATCTTCTCGTTGATCTTGCGTACGGAGTGCAGCACCGTGGTGTGGTCGCGGCCGCCGAACTTGGCGCCGATCTTGGGCGTCGTCGAGAGGTCGGTGAAGCCTGGCGGCAGAGGTACATCGCATCTGACGGGCCGACGCGATCATGGCGACGCGGCTGGCGCCGGTGAGAGTGGCCAGCGAGATGGCGAAGTACTGCGCGGTGGCCTCCATGATGGCGCCGGCGTCGACTTGCACCTCCCCTTCGGGATTCAGATCGCGCAGCACGTCCTCGGTCAGCGCCAGGGTGATCTCCCGCTGGTTCAGGTTGGCCAGCGCGGCGACGCGGGTGAGGGCGCCCTCGAGTTCGCGGATGTTGGTGGTGATCCGCGTCGCGATCAGCTCCAGCACGTGCGGGCTCACCGTGAGCTTCTGCTGGGAGACCTTCTTCTGGAGAATCGCGATGCGGGTTTCCAGGTCTGGCGGCTGGATATCGGTCATGAGACCCCACTCGAACCGCGACCGCAAGCGAGGCTCAAGGGCCTCCAGCAGCTTGGGCGGCCGGTCGGAGGTCATCACGATCTGCTTCTGCGCGTTGTGCAGGGTGTTGAAGGTGTGGAAAACTCCTCCTGCGTCTGGATTTTGGCCTCCAGGAACTGGATGTCATCCACAAGCAGGACGTCGATGTCGCGATACGAACTGCGGAACTCGGCGGTGCGGTTCGAGGAAGATCAAGTGCTGATGAAATCGTTGGTGAGTTCCTCCGTCGACACGTACTTCACGCGGAGCCGTTGATAGTACGAGGTGACGTAGTGACCGATGGTGCGCAGGTGCGTCTTACCCAGTCCCGACGGCCCGTAGATCATCAGCGGGTTGTAGGACTTGCCGGGTGTCTCGGCGACGGCAGCGGCCGGTGGCGTGCGCGAAGCGGTTGGACGAACCGGCCACGAAAGACTCGAAGGTGTTAGCGCGGATTGAGTTTCACCAGCCAGATTCAACTGCGCGTTGACTACGGGTTTCTCCCTCGTTTTCCACAGGGCTCGACGGCGTGTCCGGCTCAAGGGGAGAACGCACTACAACGGTGGGATCGATGGTGACCGCGACGTGCGTGGGGCGGCCCAGCCGCTTGGTGAGGATGGCTTCGATGGGCCCGCGAAGACGGGTCTCGATGCGCTCTCGAGTGGTCTCGTCACTGACCGCCAGCATCAGCGTCGAGGCGCATGGCGAGGGATGCAACGGTTGAGCCAAGCGCGAGAAGGCTTGTCGGTCAGGCGAGGAGTCTCGGCCCATAGCGACTTGAGATCCGGCGTCTCGGCATCGGCCAGCTCACGCATACCTCTCTTCCCTGGAGATCTGACCCTCGTGGAGATCTCCACATAGTTTTCCACACCCGGGTATAACTGTGCCAAAACGGTCTGTGGCTGGCCCGCCCTAGCCGTAGGGTCGCGTCTCCCTGAAGCAACCCTGTGGATAGCCGGAATGACCACCGAACCTAGTAGCCAAACCGGCCCGGATGCAAGCGGAATACCGAAGCTCCATCGGCGTGTCGGCTGGACTACATCGATGCAATTTGTTGCAGGGTGTCAGTCGGTGGCCGATTGGTTTGGATAAACGGGCTGACAGCACGTATCGTTGGGAGGTCGCCCTTCGCGAGGTATCTCTGCCCTTGGGCAGGTAATGAGGTCAGACGAAGAATGAGGGAGTCCAACCTGATGAGCAAGCGCACTTTTCCAGCCCAGCAATCGTCGGCGCAGCCGCACCCACGGCTTCCGCACCCGGATGTTCGCGCCGGCCGCGCCATCCTGGCCGACCGTCGCCGCAAGGGTCGCGCCAAGCTGTCGGCCTGACCTGCGGTAAACCGTGCTGCCGCGTCCCCATCGGCTGAAAGCCGCGATTGACTTCGCGGCTGCAGTCAGGCGGGGGTCGCGAGCAGCTGCACCGTCGGTCGTGGTGCATGTCCGCCGCCGAACCAACGACGATCCACCCGGAGTGACCCGGGTGGGTTTTGTCGTGTCCAAAAAGGTCGGTAACGCCGTCACCCGAAACCGGGTGAAGCGTCGGCTACGGCACATGACGGCAGATCTCGAACTTCATCATCCCTATGACGTCGTGGTTCGCGCGCTGCCCCCAGCGGCGACGGAGCCGGAGAGACTCGCCGGAGATCTCGATGGCGCGTGGCGACGAGCGATGAAGCGGGTGAGTTCATGCTGAAGTACCCGCTGATCTGGTTCGTCAAAGGCTGGCGGAAGTTCATCTCCCCCAGTTACGGCGACGTGTGCAAGTACTACCCCAGCTGTTCGGCCTATGGTCTGGAGGCCCTTGAGACGCATGGCGCGTTCAAGGGGTCGTGGCTGACCATCCGTCGGATCGTGCGCTGCAACCCCTGGGCCAAGGGCGGGTTCGATTACGTTCCCGGCACCGACGCCGCCAAGGCGCATGCGGCAGAAACAGAGGCTTCCGGCAACGAGGTCGACGACCAGGCACCAGGTTCAGGTGCCGGTGAGATACGACCGGAGCCGGCTTTAGATACTTTCGGGACGCCGTCCCGAGTGACCACGAAGGTTAGCTAAGTGATCGAACTATTCGTAACCCTGAGCGTCTGGGATTCCATCATGGGCGCGCTCTCGACGATGATGCAGCCCATCTATTGGGCCATCTCCGGCATCCTGGTTGCCGCCTACAACCTGTGGGGCGAGATACTCTCCCTCCCCGAAGGCACCGCGTGGGCGCTTTCCATCATCTCGCTGACGGTGGTGGTGCGTACCGCGATGATCCCGCTGTTCGTCAAGCAGATCAACTCCTCGCGCAACATGCAGGTGCTGCAGCCGCAGGTACAGGCCCTGCAGAAGAAGTATGGCCACGACCGCGAGAAGCTCGGTCAAGAGACGATGAAGCTCTACCAGTCCGAGGGCGTCAACCCCATGGCGTCGTGCTTCCCGCTGCTCATCCAGATGCCCATCTTCTTGGCACTGTTCCGCGTGCTGGAGGGCGTCGGAAGCGGTCACATCCGCGGTAAGTGGCTCAAAGACAACCCGGATCTGGTCGAATCGCTGAACGCCTCATCCTTCCTCGGCGCGGGACTCTCAGACCGCATCTACCCGTTCACGCCGTTCGGCATGACCCAGGTGCTGGGCATCATCCTGGTGATCCTCATGGTGGTCACGCTGTTCATCACGCAGCTCCAGCTGATGCGCAAGAACATGCCGCCGGAGGCCCTCACCGGCCCCATGGCACAGCAGCAGAAGATCATGCTGTACATGTTCCCCCTGATCTTCGCGTTCTCGGGCTTCATCTTCCCCATCGGCGTGCTGCTCTACTGGCTCACGTCGAACGCCTGGACCATGGGCCAGCAGGGCCTGCTGATCCGCAACAACCCCGCGCCCAACACCCCGGCCTACATCGACTGGGAAGAGCGCATGCGTCGTAAGGGCAAAGACCCCGACAAGATCATGGAGGAGCGTCGGGAGAAGC
>JAWKJW010000019.1:0-98779 GCA_041393555.1 Tessaracoccus sp.
TCAGCTCTCCTTCTGGGATGCCATGGTCGTGCGGAGCGCGTCTGCGTCGGGGTGTCGGGTTCTTTGGACTGAAGACCTGAATGCCGGACAGGTCATCGCCGGTGTGAAGATCAAGAACCCCTTCGCCTGAGTGCGCGGCGACACTCTGTCGATGGTCGGAGCCTGCCTCGTCGGCGAGGAGCCCAGGTTCGAGGTGGCCACGACCTGGGTTGGTAGCGAGAGCGCGATGCGGCCCCTAGCCTGAGGGCGTGAGTTCCCCATCCGAGACGATGCGCCAGGGAGAACAAGCGGATGGCATCGAGAGGATGCTGCGGGCGCTGCGTGTGATGAGGGTGCTGTGGTTCTCAGGCCTGGTCTTGGTCTTCGTAGTGCCCGCCGTGGCAATAATGGTGCCCCCGTCCCCACCGCTCGTGATGGGAGGCTCGCAGTGGTTCGTCTACGTCACCCGTGGTCCGGTGATCGTCGGGTGCATTCTTCTCGGCTGGTTGCTCTGGGTGCCGGTGTTCTTCCACTGGCTGTTACGCCACCACGACCTGGATCAACGCCCGCGAAAGGCGCTGCGCGTCTTCTCGTGCATCGGGGCCGCGGTGGTGGCTTTGCCGTGGAGCGCGCTGGGTGGGATGGTGGGGCTGATTCTCGCCCCTGCAGGAGTCACCGTGCTGTCCCCGCTGAGCCGGTCCGGGTGCGCGGTGGTTTCCGTGCAGACCCCGGGAATGAGGAGCGGTGGGGGCGACATCTACCTGTGGGCTCCTGGAAGGATGACTTTGGTCGACACGGGCGCGAGCTGGTGGATCAACGATGCTCCGGGTTACGACCCGATCGACGACGGCATGTGGTCTCTGTCCTGGGAGGGTGAGGAGGCCCAGCTGTGGATCTGGGGCAAGACGGGCAGCGACGAGGTGAGCTACACCCAGCCCGAGCCCATCGTCTGTCCATCCTGACGCAGAGTCTCCTCTGGTAGCTGACTGGACAGATGCAGAGCCTGGGTAATGCGCCGACAGGTTCCGTCTGTCGCCCTTCGAGGCTCGCAAGCTCGTGGTCCTGATGCGAAAGTGTGTGAAGGATCCCATGGTCCGGTCCCTGATGCGAAAGTGTGTGGCGGAATCTCGTTGTCAGGTCCCTGAGGTGCGAGCGCCAGCGAGCCTCGAAGGGCGTAAACGCAAGCATTCGGACAGTCTCTGCCCAAGGTTCGGTTTAACGCCCTTCGAGGCTCCTCGCAGAGCTCGTCACACCTCAGGGACCTGACAAAGTGGGCTGTGTCAAGTTTTTTGGACAGGTGGTTTGGTCAGGCCGCGGTTGCGGTCTGATGGGTTTGGTGCTCGGCCCACGCGGTTGCGGGGGTTTGGTAGCCGAGGCTGGAGTGCAGCCGACGACGGTTGTAGAACACCTCGATGTACTGCATCACCGCGAAGCGGGCCCTAGCTCTGGTAGCGAACCTGGTGCGGTGGTACATCTCGTTCTTCAGCATCGAGAACCACGACTCGGCGACCGCGTTGTCGTGACACGAGCCGGTCCGGCCGACCGACAATCGCACATCGAGCCGTGCCGCGTGGGCCGCGTACTCGGCTGAGGTGTACTGGGAACCACGATCACTATTAAGCCGAACTCGGCTTAACTCCGATTATGCCGAGGAAATCACTCGCCGAGGATTTGGTGTTTGGGCTGGTGGCGGCGTAGGAAGACGGGGACTGTATCGGCATAGTTGTGGCTGGCAGCGTTGCCTGCGTCCTTGGGGTGGTCCCGGGTGGTGAGCAAAGGGGGTCCGCGATGGCGGTCCGGGTGTCAGTGCCGGTGGAGGAAGTGACCGCGGCGACGTCGCGAAGCTGCGTTCGGCCGGGTACATGGAGTCCATCAGTCGGGTTGCAGAGCCGGGAAGCGCGGCGGCTGGTGCGGTGGTGCCACGAGCACGGTGATGGGCGGTACACCGCCGAGTTGGGTGCACGGTTCGCGGCGGCTGTGGTCAAACCGCTGACGGGCGAGTTCAGCATGCAGCGCTATCAGTCGTTCGGGCGACTGAACCGGTTGGCCGACACCTACCTTCTGACTGGCGAAGTAGACCTGAGCGTGGTGAGTCGCACGCGCGGCACCAAGCCCATGCCGCAAGGTTCTGCAGTTGCTGGGCCTGCTGAGGAGTTGGGCGCAGGATCTCCTCGATCGGCAGTGCTCGGTGGGGTACTGCCGCCAGAGCTGGGACACGATGCCGGTTCCTGGTGTTCGCTGAGGGTCGCGGCCACGGGTCGCTGGAGGAGATCACAAGCGCCGATGTGATTGATTTCTTGCCGAGATCGCGGCGACCTATCCCAACGATGGTGGGAGGACCGCTATCTCGGTGTTCCGTCCGTTCTTGACGTACACGGGCCGTAGTTCCTGGATCGCCGCGGGCCTGATGTTCCGCCTCCAGCGCAAGCGGGCCATCTTGGAGCCGTTGACCGATAGCGAGCTGGCCGCCGTGTTCGATCACTTGGCCAGCGGCCAGGTGACGGCCCGCGACCAGGCCGTGGTCTTGTTGTCGTTGACCAGCGGACTGCGTGCCTGCGACATCGTGGCCCTGATGATCGAGGACATCGACTGGCGGACGGGGGTGATCAACATCGTCCAGGCCAAGACCGGCAACCCGTTGCGGCGATAATACACGAGGCGACAGGGTCACAGCGAGCCTCGCCGCTGCTGCCCGCGGTGGGTAACGCGCTGATGCAGTACCTGCTGCGTGAGCGTCCCGCCACCGGTGAGCGTCATGTGTTTGTCCGAACCAAGGCTCCGCATCACCGGCTCGGCGACCACGCTGCGATCTACAACGATGAGGCGGGTGTTCACTGCCGCCGGGGTGGCGCCGGGCCGCTGCGGGACATTGCTGGCTCGCCACTCTGCAGCGTCGCGGATGCTCGCCGCTGGGAACGCCTGCGCCGACGATCCCGGCGGTACTTGGCCACGCGCGGCCCGAGCCGTTGACCGCTACCTGGAGACCGACACCGAGCACCTACGTGCCTGCGCTGCCGTTACCGAAGGCGGTACGGTCATGACTCGGGAGTTCACCAGCGCTCTGGCCAGCCACATGCGGGCGTTCATCGAGTTCAAGCATGCCGGCGGCGTTGAATTCAAGGGCGGGGGAGTACCTGCTGAGCCGCGCTTTGATGTGCCTACCTGACGGCGACATGCCCTGGCTTGACTGGCGATGCTGTTGAAGGGTTCGTCGCCCACTATGACGGCGACAGCCCCGACGCCGACCGCTCCTACTTCTCCCACCTGCGGGGCCTGGCAAGGTTCATGCGCACCCGTGGCTTGGAGGCCTACGAGTTGGCTCGGTATTCCAGCCGCAACAAGCCCCGGCCGCCGACTCATCTGTTGTCTTCGGCCGAGATCGACGAGTTCTTCGCCGTCGCCGCCAACGACGTTCCCTATACTGATCCGGGTGGACCCGGCAGGCCAGTGCGTTTTTCGGGCCAGCCTGCGCTCCGCGCACCGGCGAGACCCGCAAACTGACTACCGACACCGTGAACCTCAGCGAGGGCTACCTCGATGTGCTGACTCCAAGGCCCCCGATCACGGCGCTTGCCCCTGACCGCCGAAGTGGTCGACCTGCTCGGGGAATGTGACGTGCGCGCACCGCTAAGTTCGTCCCAGGCCGGACGACCTTCTTCGTCTCTGGTCACGGGAACCCCGTGGCTGCCTGCACGCCGGGCGTGGTGCTCGCCAAGATCTGGACAGCCGCTGGTCTACCAATACCGACGGCGAACCCGGCTGACCCGTACGCGTTGCGGCACCACTTCGCCTTCGCCAACATCGAACGCTGGGCCGCTGACGGGATCGACCCGCTCACGATGCTGCCCTACCTGGCCCGCTACATGGGCCACGCGGACATCTCCTCGACCTACTACTACCTTGCGCTGTCCCCGGACTACACCGCCACCTACGCGGCAACAGCTCACGCCTACCAGGCGCTGATTCCAGAGGTCAGCGATGACCAGGCGCGCAAGGGCGGCGAACCCCAGTTCTGGCAGTTCCTGCCTTCCCGCGACTGGCTACACGATTACCGTACCCGAACCGCCGGATGAGCCCGGCCACGATCGAGGCATACCGGATCGGCCAGAAGGGTCTGGTCACGCTCCTGACCAGCGAGGGCATCGACCGCAAGAACATCAGCTTCGACTGCTTCAACTGCAAGACGCTCACCGCCTACGCAACCTGATGACCGTCACAAAAGGCTACAAACCCAGGACTGCGGACCTCAGGCTGACGGTACTCAAATCGTTCCTGAAGTACGCAGCCTGGCAAGACCCCGAACCATGGCCCTGCACGAGACGGCCACCACAATCCGGGCACCCAAGGCACCGAAGAAGCCCAGCGCACCTGGGCCCAGCAGCAACAACGGCGATCCTGGCCGCACCGGAAGCGCGACAGCCCTATCACGACGCAACCGCACCCTATTGATCATGCTCTACGACAGCGCCGCCCGCGTTTCTGAAATCACCGACGCGACCGTAGCCGACCTGCACCTGGCCAAGCCCGGCGTTCATCTCCCTGACTGGCAGGGCGGCAAAACCCGCAACATGCCGCTGATGAACAAGACCGTTGAGCACCTACGCGCCTACCTCGACGAATTCCACCCCGACCGGCGCAAGCACCCGGATAAGCCCTGTTCTGCCAGCCGTCGTGGCGGGCAGCCCGCGCCGCTGTCAACCGATGCCGTCGCCGCGATCCTCAAACAGGCCGCTACCGTCGCAGCCTCCACCTGCGCAGCGCTCAAACGGGTCCACTGCCACCTGATACGCAAGACCCGCGCGATGACCTCTACTCCGACGGCGTTCCGCTCCCACTCGTCATGCAGATGCTCGGCCACGAATCCATGAGCACCACCAGCACCTTCTACGCGTTCGCGACCACGTAAAGACGATGACCGACGCCATCGCCACCGCCAACCCACAAGCCATCGGAGAAGCCCTCACCTGGAAGGAGCAGCAGATCCTCGATGCCCTCTACCAACTCTGACCCCAAACGCTAAGCCGACAGAACCCAGCCCGACCAGCCCAACACCAAATCCTCGGCTTAGTGATTTCCTCGGCATAATCGGAGTGGAAGATCGCACCCGCAGCGACGCGGCCATGCTGATGCGCCATGGACAGCGCATCCGAGATCAGGGTGCGCCGCATGTGCTCGGCCATGGACCAGCCCACGACCATCCGGGTCGCGAGATCGATCACGGTCGCCAGATAGAGCCATCCCTCACCGGTGCGCAGGTAGGTGATGTCACCGACCAGTCGGGCGCCGGGGGTGCCACCGGTGGTGAAGTCACGTCGGATCAAGTCAGGGCGTTGCTCAGCGTCGTCGGCCGCGATGGTGGTGCGTTTACTGGTGCGCGGTTGAATACCGAAGATATCGAGCTCGGCCATGCGTGCCCGAACAGCCCCTTCGGAGACATGGATCCCCTTGGCGGCGAGCTCGGCTCGGATCCGACGGAACCCGTTCACCCCGTTCGAGTCGTCGTGCGACATCTTGACGTGCTCGCGGAGCTGGTCGCGTCGTAGCGTGGCCGGCGGCGGGGTGTCGCGTCGCTGGTTCCAGGCGTAATAGCCCGAGCGCGACACGGTGAGGAGCCGGGCCATCAGGCCGATCGGGTGGTTCGCCTTCTCCGCCCACATCAGCTGATACTTCTCGATCACTGATGCTTCGCGAAGAAGGCCGCGGCTTTTTTCAGGAACGCGTTCTCCTCCGCCAACCTGCGGTTCTCCGCCTCCAGCCGGGCGATCTGGGCTGCTTCCACCGGCAACGGCGCAACCTCCGGGTCGGGGTTCTGGGATCGGTACGCCTTCACCCAGTAACCCAGCGAACTCTCGTTGATCTCAAGCTCCCGAGCAACCTGCGCGATCGGGCGCTTCCCGGCCACGACGAGCTGGACCGCATCGGCCTTGAACTCGCTACTGAACTTCCTACGCTTCGATGACATCTCGTCTCGTCGTTCCTTCCGTAAAACGACTGTCCACAAGAATTGTCACACCCCAAAGAGTTCCCTCCGCTCACTTTCCTGCCCCACGGTGGCAGCGAAGCAACCCAGAAGCTGAGGTGCGATTACGTGAAGATCAGGAACCGGTAAACGGGATCCTCACGAACTTCCGCATCAGGGACCTGACAACCGGCGCCACGCTCACTTTCGCATCAGGGACGGACAAACGGGATTCTTTACGCGCTGCATCGGGCTCATCCCTCGTCGGGATGTCAGGGGCTGGTTCTTGCGTGTGGCGTGGTCTCTTATGCGGATGCGCTGGAGTCCTTTGAGGGGGTCGGGGTGGAGTGGTGGTTTGGCGCCAGAGCAATGCTGGGGGCGCCGGGCTGGATCCATTCCTTGCCCGGTGCCGGGTTACCAGCCGGAGGCATGAACTCATGGTTAGACGGCATGGGTCCGTCAGGTGACGGGTTCGCTCACGACGAGACTGCTTTATAGATGTCTACCGTGCGCGCAGCCTGCAATATGCACGCCGCGCGTGGCAGGGCCAGGTATATGTACGGCTACAGGAGCTCCCTGGCTCCCTCCGGGTACAAGGGCCAGCCGTCGTCGATGGGAACCCAGCCGATGGGGCTGCCCTCGTCGAGCACCTTCAGCTGGGCGTCGAGGGGGGATCGCGTCGATTTCTTCGGAATCGACGGCGAACACGTGGGAGATCTCGTGGCCAGGGTTCCCCTCGTATTCGAAGATGTTCTCGATCACGCCCAACAGCCGGACCGTACCGAGGGATACGCCCAACTCCTCCATGAACTCGCGCCGCAGGGCGGCCTCCGCGGTTTCGCCGAACTCGATGCCACCACCGATTGCGCGATGAAAGACCTCACCTTTGACGGGGTCTTCGCCATCCAGCACGAGGATGTGGCCGTCGCGAGTGGGGAGACCGACGGCGATGTTACGGATAGCTGGCATATGAGAAGTCTAGATAGGCCTGAGTAACGAGCGTCACCAGTGGTATCCGTGACCCGGGTGGTTCTCAGGGAGCGATGCGTTGGTCGGGGGACGTATCGCTCTGAGCTGTGTGGAGGACGAGGTCAGCGACGGGACGGTTGCGCCGGCGGATGATGCCGCCGAGAAACACGACGACGAAGATCAGTCCGTAGAACACGGCGATCCCCGCGCTGGTGGCCGCGTTCAGCACGTAGGCCAGCCAGAATCCCGCCAGCGCCCCCGCAACAGCGATCATCGCCGTCCACCCGATCATCGCGGAGAGCCGGGTGCTGAGAAGGTATGCCGTGGCTGGCGGCACGATCATCAACGCGAGCACCAGGATGGCGCCGGCGGCGTGGAAGGCCGCGGTCACGGTCAGTGACACAAGGAACATGAAGGCGGTGTTGAGCCTGCTGGCTCGGATGCCGAGGCTGGTGGCGAACTCCGTATCGAAGGTGGTGATGGCGAGTTTCGGATAGAAAGCCGCGAGGAAGACGACGTTGACAGCCAGCACGCCGAGCATCACGTATAGATAAGACGGGCCGATCGATACGTCGCCGATCATCAACTGCTGCCAGGCCGCGAGATTCAGGTCGCCCACGAGCACCGCGTGAGTGTCCAGGTGGATGTTCGCGAAGTTCATCGTCACCATGATCACGCCGCCAGCGAAGAGCGCGGGAAAGATCAATCCCTGTGGGGCGTCGCCCGTCAACAGTCCCGTGCGGGTGAGCCACTCGCTTCCAAGCACCACCACCAAGCCGGCGAGCGCCGCGCCCAGGATCAGCAGCGGTGAATCGAGATTGTGGGTGAAGAAGTAACCGACGACGATTCCGGGAAGGATGGCGTGGCTGATCGCGTCCACCAGCATCGAGTTCTTTCGCAGCACGACGAAGACCCCGGGCAGCGCGCAGGCCAAGGCGGTCACGACGGCCAGCAGAGCGGTTCCCACGACGAAGCTCATGCGGTGGCGCCCTCCTGAGCGAGCTCGTGCTTCACGCGAGCGCGAACACGGGCACGGTTGATCGCTCGGGTCACGATGCTTCTTCTGGGGGAGAACAGCAGGGAGATCACGAAGATGGCGAACAAGGTGATCACGATGAGCGGCCCGGTGGGTACCTTGCCGAGGCTGATCGAAAGATAGGCGCCGGCGCCGCTTCCGATGGCGCCGAAGATTCCCGGAAGCGCCACCATGCTCGGAAGAGTGCGGGTCCATTGCCGGGCCGCCGCGGGAGGGTGACGACGAAAGCGACCATGAGGACCAGGCCTACAGCCTTCACGCCGATGACCGTCGCGATCACGATCGTGGTGAACATGAGCGTATCGATCGCGCGAGCGCTGAAGCCGAGCACCGTCGAATGGTCGGGATCGAAGGTGCGCAGCGTGAACTCCTTGAAGAACACGATCATCAAGAGAAGCGCGAATGCCCCCACCGCGATACTCGTCCACAGGTCGGCGACGGTGATCACCGACGCATTCCCGAACAGGTAGTCCTGAATGCCGCCCTTGCCGGGAAAAGCCCCATTGGCGATGACCCGCATGAGCAGCATGCCGGCGCCGAAGAACAAGGTCAGCGAGATCGCCATGGCCGTGTCGATGCGGATCTTCGAGGCCCGCGAGATGGCGTTGGTGAAAAGCACCGCGATCGTGCCAATCACGACGGCGCCGACGATGAGGGCGATCATGTTGCGACCATCGGCTCCGAACACGATCACGGTGGTCAGGAACGCGAGCAGTGCTCCGGGCAGGGCGGAATGAGAGATCACGTCCGAGATCAGCGACTGCTTGCGCAGATAGGCGAAACTACCCAGCGCCCCGGCGACGAGGCCGATGGTCATGGTGCCGAGGAAGACCATCCGGTAGGTGTGGTTCGCGAAGAACTCGGCCAGGCTCATGAGGTGAACTCGAGGAAGGAGTCATCGTCGGCGGTGACCTCGTATGCGGTGCGGATGTTGTCCTTCGTGAACGCCTGCGCCGCCGGGCCCGCGGCCACCACACGACGATTGAGCAAGGTGACGTGATCGCAGTAGTCGCGCACCGTGGCCAGGTCGTGATGCACCATCACCACGGTCTTGCCCCGTGCGCGCAGAGAGTGGAGAACATCGACGATCGCGCGCTGACTCTTCGCGTCGATGCCTTGGAAGGGCTCGTCCATGAAATAGAGCTCGGGCGCCTGTGCCAAGGTGCGCGCGAGGAAGACTCGTTGGCGCTGTCCTCCCGAGAGTTCTCCGATGGGCCGGGAGGCGAGCTCGGAGACCCCGGTCTCCTCGAGAGCGGCCTCGGCACGCGTTCGTTCGGCTTTGCCGGGGCGGCGCAGCCATCCGAGGGAGCCGAAGGTCCCCATCGTCACCACGTCGAGCACCGTGGTGGGGAAATCCCAGTCGACGCTGGTCGACTGCGGCATATAACCGACGCGCCGACGCATCTTCGTCAGTGGGTGCCCGAAGAACTCGCTCGTACCCGCGAGCGGTTTCACCAGTCCGAGCATCGCCTTGATCAGCGTGGACTTCCCCGCGCCATTGGGCCCGACGATGCCCATCACCACGCCCTGCGGCACCTCGAAATCCACGTTGCGCAGCACAGGGTCGGAGCGGTAGGCCACCGAGAGGTTTCGCGCACGGCAGGCGGTGGGCGCAGGAGAGACCTGCTCGACGGCGGCACCCTGGGGTGTCGTCATCAGGAAACCGTCCCGAGTGCGTCGGCAACCGCCTGTGCGTTGTGGCGGACCACCCCCAGGTAGGTATCTACGTCCGGCTCTGCGCCCAGGGAGTCGGCGTAGAGCTCCGCGCCGGAGACCTCCACCTCCCAGCCGAGCGCGCGTACCGCCTCCTTCAGGCTGGTGATCGCTTGGGGGTTGGCCTGGTTGTCCTGGAAGATCACTGGCACTTCGCGCTCCGCGATCAGTTGGGCGAGTTCGCTCAGCTCCTGCGGGCTCAAGGAGGCGTCGGTGGAGACGAAGTCGGTGGCGTAGACCTCCAGATCGTAGGTCTCGCCGAAGTAGTTGAAGGCGTCGTGGCCGGTGATCAGCACCCGGGAGTCATCGGGAATGGCCGACAGCAGCTCTTCCGCTTCTGCCGCCGCGGCCTCGATCTCCGCGACGTAGTCAGACGAGTTCGCCGCGTACTGGGCGGCGTTGTCTGGGTCGACCTCGCCCAGCTTGTCCGCCACGTTCTCAACCGCGAGGGACCACGCCTCAGGACTGTTCCACACGTGCGGGTCATGAAGCGGATTGCCCTGGTCGTCGGTCTCCGGCCAATCGAGCAGCAGCTCCTGTGGAAGCTCTTCGGCGACGGCCAGTTGCTTGTCGCCGAGGCTGCGGAGCTGATCGATCATCTGTGCCTCGAGATGCAGGCCGTTCCACAGCACCAGGTCGGCGTTCTGGATCTGCTCGATGTCCCGGGTCGAGGGCTGATAGGTGTTCTGGTCGCCACCGGGGCCGACCATTGTGATGATCGTGGCTTCGGGTGCGATGGTGGCGACCGCGTCGGCCAGATAGCCGGTGGTCGCATAGACCGTCAGCGCCTCATCGTCAGGTGCCGTGTGCTCCCCGGCGCAACCCGCCACCAGCACAGAACTCGTGAGCGCGCTCACGATGCTCAACGACACCTTCCTGCTTCGATGCATTCCACCCTCCTGGTTCAAGCGAAGATAAAAGTTCGGCATGACGAACATGAACGCACTATAGCAAGGGCGCCTGACTCCTCGTCGAGACCCGCGGCGAGTGTTTGCAGGCTTTGATGGTAATGATTATCATTTCGTTGCCGCACTATTGTGCCCCGGCGAGAAAGTGATGGACCGATGACCGAAGCACTGATACTTGACAATCTGCGCGTGCGCGTCGGGGCGACGCCGCTCGTGCACGGGATCTCCTTGGAACTGCGGAGTGGCGAGAGCGTGGCCCTGCTCGGGCACTCCGGCTCAGGAAAGTCGCTCACGGCTGCCACGATCACGGGATCGCTCTCGCGGCTGCTCGATGCCACGGGCGAGCTCACCATCGAGGGTCAGAAGGTCGATCTCATGTCCTCGAAGCGGCCGAAGGGGCGCATCGCCTGCGTGCAGCAGGACAGTTCGAGTGCGCTCAACCCGTTGGTGCGGGTGGGGCCGCAACTGGAGGTTCCCCTACGCAACGCCGGTATGTCCGCCGACGCGGGACACGCGCGTGCCGTGGAGGTTCTGGACGCGTGCGGCATCGAGGATCCCGAGCGTGTGCTGCGCTCCTATCCGGCGGAGTTGTCGGGGGGACAGCGCCAACGCGTCTGCATCGCGCTGGCTCTCTTGTGCGAGGCAAAGATCCTCGTCGCGGATGAACCCACCACCGCTCTCGATGTGGTGAGCCAGGCGCAGGTTCTCGATACCCTCGCCGCCGCCCGTCAGAGTGCCGGCCTGGCGCTGCTCTTCATCACCCATGACATCGCCGCCGCCTCCCAGATCTGCGACCGAGCCGTGGTGCTGCAGGACGGGCGCGTGGTGGAGGAGGGCTACTTCGAGGCCCTCATCAACCGCCCGCAACATCCTTACACGCGCGAATTGGTCGAGGCAGTCCGTGAGCAAGATGCGCTGCGTGCGGTCGGAGTGCCGGAGAGCTCTGCATGAGCACCACCATCTATGCCCCCGATGCTGCGCTCGAAGCCAAGGGACTCACGCACCACTACCGGCGCATCAGTGGTTCCCTTTTCCGCCCTGCCGAACACGTACACGTGCTGACGGGACTCGACATCCGGATCGCCACGGGGGAGGCCGTGGGTATCGTCGGTCGCTCCGGCTCTGGAAAATCGACCATGCTGCGCATCCTTCTGGGTTTGGAGCGTCCCGATTCCGGAGAAGTTCGGGTGGGTGGAGAGTTGCTGCGTGCGCGCTCCGGGCGCGGCTTGCGTGCCTTTCGGCGGCACGTGCAGTACATACCTCGAGAACCCGCGACGAGCCTCGATCCACGGATGACGGTCGAACAACTGGTGGTCGACCCGCTGCGTCGCCTTGACGTTCCCGGCGATCACCGCGCAATCGCTCGGCAGGCACTGGAGAGCGTTCACCTGGGCGAACAACTACTCCGGCGACGTCCGGGAGAGCTGTCCGGCGGGCAGGCGCAACGGGTTGCCATCGCGCGAGCGCTCGCCACGGGAGCACGGATACTGCTGGCCGACGAGCCGGTGAGCGGGCTCGATCGTCCGCTGCGCGACGAGGTCCTGCAGCTGTTCGGCGACATCGTGCGCGAGCAGGGTGTCGGCGTGGGATTCGTGAGCCACGACTTGGATGCGGTGCGCCTGCTGTGCGGCCAGTCGTGTGTGCTTTCGGATGGCCAGATCGTCGAGACCGGGGAGACCTCCGAGCTGCTGTCCAACCCGAAGCACGAGGCGACGCGAGCGATCGTGAATGCCCGCCCGCGGCTGCGTGCGGTTCCGCCCGAGGGGGGACCAACGGAGTGACCACCAGCACCTCCGGCGCCGCGGCACCGGGGACGGCAACCCCGTCGGCTCCTCGCTCGGGCGCGCTGCTCGGCACCCAGTTGCTGTTCAACGTGGGTTTCTTCGCGGTGGTTCCATTCCTGGCCGGGATCCTCCGTGAGGACTTCGCGCTGGCAGGGGCGTCCGTGGGCCTGGTCCTGGGCCTGCGGACCGCCGCCCAACAAGGGCTCTTCCTCTTCGGTGGAGCCCTGGCGGACCGATTTGGCGCGCGGTTCCTGATCCTCCTGGGATGTGCCGTGCGGGTCGCCGGATTCTCGTTGCTGGCCTGGTCCACCGCCGACGTGCTCGCCCTGACGCGCGAGCCGCGCTTGGCCCTCTTCATCGCGGGAACCGTGCTCACCGGTATGGGCGGGGCGCTGTTCTCGCCCGCCCTCGAGGCTCTCGTCGCCCGCGCGGATGCCCGGCGTCAGGGTTCTGGGCGCAAGACGACGTTGTTCGCCTTGCTCGCCGTCTTCGGTGAGACCGGGGCCGCGATCGGGCCGGTGGTGGGCGCGGCGTTGCTGGGATGGGGCTTCGCCGCGGTAGCCGGAGGCGGCGCGGTGCTCTTCGTCCTCATCGCCCTGGTGCTCTGCGGGATTCTGCCCCGCGAAGAACGAACCGGTCGGGCCCGGCGTGCATCGTCGAGCTTTGCCACGGTGCTGCGCGACCGTCGCTACGTGGCGCTCGCGCTGCTGGCCTCGGTCAATCTGCTGGCCTACAACCAGCTCTATCTGGGCTACCCCGTGGAATTGACGCGGGTCGGTGCGGGTGATGGCACCCTCGCGCTGATCTTTGCCACCGTGTCGATACTGACGATCACCCTGCAACTGCCCGTTGCCCGGCTCTCGCGGCGCTGGGGCGAGGCGCGAGCGCTTCGACTGGGATATCTCCTGCTGACGACCGCCTTCGTGGTGCTCGCCGTGACGGCGCCAGAGTTCCCGCGGACGACGCTGGGGCGCTCGTGCCCGTGTTCGTCTCAACGGTGCTGCTGACGCTCGGTCACCTGATTCTCACGCCGCTGGTGCTGTCGCTGGTTCCACGATTCGGTTCTGAGCAGTGCTGGGGCGCCTACTACGGCCTTCTCGCCACCTGCGGGGGAGTGGTGGTGCTCGTCGGCAATATCGTGCTCGGCTCCCTCTACTCTCTGGCCGACCGACCCGCGCTGGAGGCGGCCTGGGTCTGGATCGTGCTCGCCGTCCTTCCCCTGCTCTCCGGATGGCTGGTCCCCCGTCTCGTTCCCACAGCTGCCCCCGTGCAGACCCCGCACTTTTCCCGATAGCCACGAAACGAAAGAAAGCGAAACCACCATGCGATTGACTTCCTCCCCGAAGCGGGCCGTCGGCCTATTCGCCGCCGCCGGCCTGGCCTTGTCGGTCAGCGGCTGCTTCTCCGGCACGGATCAGCCCGGATCGGCAGCTGCTGGCGGTGCGGGCAGTGACCGGATCAGCATCGCGATGCTCCAGCCCCCGCGCAGCGGCCTCACGCCGCTCAGCGACGACGCGTTCAAGCTGTCGCGCTGGAGCACTGCCGAAACCCTCATCGTCCTCGACGAGAACGGCGACGCCCTTCCCGGGCTCGCCACCGAGTGGGAGCAGACCAGCCCCACCGAGTGGCGGTTCACGGTGCGCGACGATGTCACCTTCCACGATGGCAGTGCATTCACGGCGGAGCAGGCCGCGGCCTCGCTCACGGCAGCCACGCAGGCCACCCCGTTGCCTCGCATCCTCAACGGCGTGGGCTTGACCGCCGCCGCCGATGGCAATCAGGTGGTTGTGACCACCACCAACCCCGACCCGCTCGTTCCGCAGCGTCTTTCCAGCCCGCAGCTCGCGATGCTGGCGGCGGCCGCTTACGGGGAGGACGGGGTCGTGGACCCGGTGGGGCATGGCACCGGGCCGTTCGAGCTGGTGGATGTCGACGGCACCGCGGGAGCCACGCTCAATCGCTTCGACGAGTACTGGGGTGACCAGGCGGCTTCCGCGGGCATCGACGTGAAGTTCGTGCCCGACGGCACCGCTCGGGCCGCCGCCCTGCGCACCGGCACCGCTCAGGTGGTGGAGGCGATTCCCGTCGGCCAGGTGGCCCAAATCGACCAAAGCCTGGTGCACGAGGTGCCGATGCCGCGCACTAACACGCTCTACCTCAACACCGAATCCGGGCCGTTCGCCGACCCTGCGGTGCGCGCGGCGGCTGCGGAGGCCATCGATCGCGCCACCATCGTCGATACCGTCTACGAGGGCCGCGCAGATGTGGCCGCGGGCCTGCTCGGCCCGGCGTTGCCGTGGGCCGCCGACCTGCGCGGCGAGGCGGCCTATACCGACGAACTCGAGGCGCACGCTACCGCTCCCGCCCAGGTGGACGGCGTCAAGATCACGCTCGGCACCTTCACCGACCGTGCGGAACTGCCCGAGGTGGCCGTGCTCATCGCGCAGCAGCTGGAGGCGGCGGGCTTCGTTGTGGAGCAGGACGTGCGTGAATACACCTACATCGAGGCCGATGCCCTGGACGGTGCGTTCGACCTGTTCATCCTGTCGCGCGCCACCATCATCGACTCCGGAGACCCGGTGGCCTACCTCGCCAGCGACTTCTCCTGTGAGGGAACCTTCAACATCTCGCAGTTCTGCGACCCCGAGGTGGACGCACTGATCCAGCAGGCTTCCGAGACGGATGCCGGCCCCGAGCGTCGTGAAGCGATCATGCGCGCCGAGGCTGCGATCCTGTCCCGCGACGCGGCGATCCCGATGCTGCACGAGCGCGTCATCCAAGGTGAAGCGGCGGGCGTCTCCGGCGTCGATCGCGATCCGCGGGAGCGCACCTTGATCACCTCCGCGAGCGTGGTGGAATGACCATCCTGCGCTCGATCCGGGGTCTCAGCAGCCCACTGATCGTCGGCGTGTCCCGCCTCGCTGCCATCGCCGGGGTGGTGGTGCTCGTCGGCATGCTGCCCTGGCTGTCCGGACGCAGCCCCGAATACACCGTGCTCCGGGCGCGGTATGCCGATCTCGAAGCCACGCCCGAGGCGCTGGCCCTGGTGCGCGAGGAACTCGGATTCGATCGCGGGCCGTGGGTGATGTTCCTCGACTGGCTCGGCGGGCTCTTCCGAGGGGACGCCGGGGTGTCGTGGATCAACGGCCGGCCTGTGTTGCCGGGCATGGTGGGCGCCATGGGCATCTCCCTCACGTTGATGCTCTTCGCGATCACCATGGCCCTCGTCCTCGCCGTGCTGGTGGCGGCGCCTGCGCTCAGGGCGGGACTGCGGGGCATTCCGTCGCGTGGTTCGGGTGCGGCGGCCGTGGTGATGACGGCGTTGCCCGAGTTCCTGCTGGCATCGGTGCTGCTCGTGGTGGGTGCGGTGTGGTTGGGATGGTTCCCGCCCTACGGATGGAATGGGCCGTTGTATGCGGTGCTGCCCGGGCTTGCGCTCGGCATTCCGGCCGGCGGCTTGATGGGACGCCTCATCGGCGACGCGATCACCGCCACCTTCGCGGAGAAGTGGATCGTGACCTGGCGGCTCGCGGGCTTCGGCAATCGTCGGATAGGCCTGGCGGTCATCCGGCGCGCCCTGCCCTCGATCCTCAGCCAGGTGGGGCTGGTGCTGATCGGACTGACCGGTGGTGCGGTGGCCGTCGAGCAGGTATTTGCCATCCCCGGCTTGGGTCGAGCGACCCTGGGTGCTGCCGCCTCGCAGGACATCCCCGCGCTTCAGGCTGGGATCCTGCTGCTGCTCCTGTTGGCCGTGACCGTGGGCATCATCGTGTCGGGGCTGCGCTGGGCGCTGCTCGGTCCTGCCCTGCGGCTGGGGAGCTTGCCCGTGCCTGCGGCGGAGGTGCGCTTTCGCCGGCGGGATCTCATCGCGCCGCTCGTCAGCGGCGGTGCCTTGCTGCTGATCGTGGTGGCGGGGCTGTTCCGCGATCCGTACGCCGCGGTTCATGGCCGGCTGCAGCCGCCCAGCCTCGAGCTTCCCTTCGGGGCCGACGCGCTCGGTCGCGATCTGTTGGGGCGGGTCGGCCATGGTGCCGTCACCACCTTGGGTGTCGCGATGCTCGTGGTGCTGGCGTGCCTGCTCATCGGTGTGGCGTTGGGATGCTTCCCGCGGGCCGTCACCGGTCCGTTGGAGGTGACCAACGCCGCCCCGCCCATCATCGCCGGCCTCATCGTGGCGGCGATCTCGGGCCCGTCGATCGGTGGCGCCGCGATCGCCGTGGCATTGGTGAGCTGGGCGCCATTGGCTGCGCACACCGCGGCGCTCGTCACCGAGGCGCGGGCGCAACCCTACGTCTCACTGTTGCCGGTGCTCGGTGTGGGCCGGGCGCGGATCTTGTTCCAGCACATCCTTCCGGCGGTCATCGGTCCGGTGTCGCGGCACGCGGTGCTGCGGCTTCCCGGCATCGCGCTGGCCCTGGCTGCCCTGGGCTTCCTCGGGCTCGGCCCGCATCAGCCCACTCCCGAGTGGGGGCTCGTGCTGGGCGAAGGCATGGGCTACGTCGAGCGGGCGCCTTGGACGGTGCTGGCTCCGGCAGTTGCGCTGATCCTCGCGTCGGTGCTCGCGGTCTCCCTGGCGTCGCTCCCCGTGGGTGGTGCCTCGCGGGGCAAGAGGGCAGGAGACCCGACCACAGCCCAGCCTGCCTCCCTCGAGGCCGTGTCGTGACGGTGGGTGGTGCCTGATTGCCGCCAGGCGGCAGTCGGCGATCGGAGGACTATGGATATGGTCGGGGGATGACCTCCACCTCTCCCGCCGGGCCGGTTGGTGCGCCTGTCACGTTGACGACCGTCCGGGGGCGGCGTGACGTCATCGCGCAGGTCGCGGGCACGGTGATCGGTTCGCAGGCGCTCGCCTGGTTCCTCATCGTGCTCGCGTCCATGATCGGGGGCACGGGAAGCAGCGAGGTGCCCGTCGGCCAGATCGTGCTCGCGGTCATCCTGCTGGTCGTCGCGGGTGCTGCCGACGGGATCACCGCGCTCCTTTGCGACCGCAGCGCCTCGCAGGAGAGCGCACGGTTGCACAGGTTGCTGCTGCGGCACTGCTTCGGGTTGGGGCCGGCCTCCTTCACCGGCCAGCAGACCGGCCGCGTGGTGGCGATGCTGACCGACGGGGTGGAGCGCGTGGCGGCCTACCGGCAGAGCTTCCTCGGCTCGACGATCGGCTCCGTGCTCGGCCCTTTGCTGATCCTGGTCAGCGTGGCCGTCGCCATTGATCCGTTGTCCGCCGGGGTCCTGCTGCTCTGCATCCCCTTCATCCCCCTGGCGATCGGGGGATTCCAACGGGCGTTCCGGACGGTATCCGCGGCGTCTCGCGCGGCTCGGCAACGGCTGGCCGCCGAGTTCCTGACCGCCATCCAAGGCCTGCCCACGTTGACGCTGCTGGGGGCGGCTCATCGGATCGGTGACCGGCTCGCCTCGACGGGTGAGGCGAACCGGAGAGCGACCATGTCGCTGCTCGCGCGCAATCAGCTGATCCTGTTCGTCACCGACACCGCTTTTTCCCTCTTCATGGTCAGTGCCGCGGCCGCCCTCGCCTTCTGGCGGCTGAGCCAGCAGGCCATCGACCCCGGCCAGGCCCTGGGCCTGGTCTTGGTCTCCACCTTGCTTTGCGCCCCCGTCGACAAGGTGGGTGGCTTCTTCTATATCGGCATGGCTGGGAAGGCTATGCAGCGCCAGCTGCTGGGACTGCTTCGCCGCCCGGTCCCCGCTTCGACATCGAGCGAGCTTTCTCCCACCAGGGGCGGTGTCGTCGCAGAGGACCTGCGATTCGGGTACGACCCCGAACGACCCGTGCTCGATGACGTCTGTCTGGATGTGCCGGAGGGGACCCGTGCGGTGGTGTTCGGGCGCTCTGGATCCGGCAAATCGACCCTGATCTCCTTGCTCTGCGGCGACCTGGTGCCGCAGCGAGGGCGATGCGTCGTCGCTGGCATCCCCCTCTCCTCCGAGACGCAAGACCGGGTGCGCGCGCAATCGGCACTGATGCGGCAGCACACCTGGCTCTTCTATGGCTCGCTGGCGGAGAACCTGAGGATCGGCTCTCCCGATGCCCCCGATGAGGAACTGTGGCGGAGCCTGGATCGGGTGGCTCTGGGCGAGTGGGCGCGTCGGCTGCCCGACGGGCTGGACACACCCTTGGGGGAACGCGGGCTGGCCGTATCGGGGGGCCAGGCTCAACGGATCTCGCTGGCTCGCGCCATGCTCTCGGGGCGGGGTCTGCTGCTGCTCGACGAGCCCACCTCGCAGGTCGATCTGACCTCCGAGCGCATCATCTGGAAGACGATCGACGAGTTGGCAGCCACCCACACCATCGTCATGGCCAGCCACCGTTCGACCGCCGCCCGGCACACCGATCAGGTGCTCGTCATGAACGACGGCCGCCTCGAGGAGGGGAGAGCCGATGACCTCCACCGCTGACGTCGTGCGCTGGCTGCTGCGCGTGACCGCTCCCGTCCTTCGCCCGCTAGCGGTGTCGGTGGTCTTCCGGCATGTGGAGCGCCTGGCGGGGTTCGGGCTGCTCGTGGCTGGGGTCGCCACGGTCGCTCGCCTCGCGGCTGAGGCCGGTGGTCAACCGGTTCCGGAGACGAGTTGGTTGCCGACGACGGCCGTGGCTCTGCTGGTGACCTTGACGCTGCTCTCCGTGGTGAAGGGTGTGAGCCGGTATCTGGAGCAGTTCTTCGGCCACATGGTTGCCTTCAAGGCCTTGGAGCTACTGCGGGTCGAGCTCTACCGGGCGCTCGTGCCGCAAGCCCCGATGGCGATGCACAAGACCACCTCCGGTGACCTGCTGATGCGGGCTACCAAGGACATCGACCGGATCGAGGTCTTCTTCGCCCATACCGTGGCCCCGGCCATTACCGCGGCCACGGTACCGGCCATCGCCGTCGTGGCCGTGGGTGGGGGGATCTCGTGGCCCGTCGCCGGTGTCCTCGCCGTGAGCGCGTTGATCAGCGGTGTGCTGATTCCCTGGTTCGGTTCCGCCCGAAGCCTCGCTGCGGCGGGCCGGGTTGCTCGGTTGCGCGGTGTGCTCGGCCAGCACGCCACCGATTCGATGCAGGGCATGACGGAGATCGTCGGTTATGGCCATGCGGCACGTCGTCTGGACGAGATGACGGGGTTGGATGAACGCATCGGTTCCGCTCAAGAGGAGCGCGGGCGGGTTCAGGCCTCGCGCGCCGGCTTGCAGACCATCACCGCGGCGCTGACCACCTTGGCGGCTGTCGTGACGGGTCTTGTCACCGGCCTCGACCTGATCTCGCTCGCGATCACCGCCGCGGTGGGGTGGAAGCTGTTCGACAGCACCACCCCGGTCAGCGACTTCATGGCGAGCCTTGACGCGTCGTTGGCTGCGGCGAACCGGGTGCACGCCATCGTCATCGCTCCTCCTGCTGTCACGGATCCGGATGATGCCGTGGTGCTACCCGATGGCCCGCTTTCCGTGGTCTGGCGGGATGTGCGGTACCGGTATCCGGGTTCGGGGCCGGAGCGCGAACCGTCGGTGGACGGCATCACCATCGAGGTCCCGGCGGGTAGCCACTGCTGCCTCGCCGGGGTCTCGGGGTCCGGCAAGTCGACGCTTCTTTCCCTGGCTCTGCGCTTCGACGACCCGGCCGACGGGGAAGTGCTTCTCGGTGGCGTGGACATCCGCCGGGTGCGCTTGGACGATCTGCGTTCGCGAGTGGCGTTGGTCAGCCAGACGACGTTCTTGCTTCACGGCACGATCGCCGAGAACCTCCGGCTGGCGGCCCCTGCTGCCGATGACGAGCAGCTTTGGCAGGCGCTTTGCATCGCTCATCTCGACGCGGAGGTCCGCGACATGTCTGACGGGCTGGAAACGCCGGTGGGGGAGCACGGGCAGCAACTCTCGGGAGGGCAAAGGCAGCGCCTGGCCCTGGCTCGTGCCCTGCTCAGCCAGGCCGATGTCTTCTTGCTCGACGAGTTCACCGCCCATCTCGATCCGATGCTGGCCGCGCGCGTGCGCGAGAGTCTGCGCGCCGCCCGGCCGGGAGCCACCATCGTCGAATCCACCCACGATCTGCAGGGCATCCGCGACGCCGATCAGGTGATTGCGCTCGACCAGGGACGGATCGCGCCGGAAGCGCTGGAGCGCCTCCTCGATGCGTGAATCCATCGCTCGATTACTGCAGGGCCGAGGTGAGGCGCATCACCGATTCGGTGTAGCGCCTCAGGGCTGAACGCTTCGGCCACGCCTCGGCGTCGAGCACGCTGCTGAGCGCCATGTATTCCGCGATCACGTCGTGCACCTGGTCGACGATGTCGCCACCATAAGCGAGCAGGCTGATCTCGTAGTCGAGGCCGAACGAGCGCATGTCCATGTTCGAGGATCCCATCACCGCGACTTGTCCGTCGACCACCATGAGCTTGCGGTGATTGCGCAGGTCGATGCGGCGCATCTTGCCGCGCAGGCGGGGGGAGAAGAGAAGAAATAACGGTTGACCCATACCCCGTATGGGTATAGCCTCGAATGATTCGGACATGAATGAAGGCGAAGGAAACCACTCACGATGACGGCACACGACCACCACGATCACGGGCATAGCCACGGCCACGCGCCTGAGCACGACCATCGGGCTGGTCGTGAAGGACGTGACGGTCACGATGGGCACGATCATCACGGCGGACACGACGCCCATGCCGGGCACTACGCTCACGCGGGGCATTCCGGCCATGACGATCATGAGACCCATGCCGGCCATGGCAGTCACCATGGCCATGGGGATCACGTGGGACAGTTCCGGCGGTTGTTCTGGATCATGCTCGCCCTCGCGGTCCCGGTGGTGGGGTTCAACGAGATGTTCGCTCATCTCATCGGCTACCACCTGCCCGATGCCGAGTGGGTCTGGTGGGTCTCGCCGATCCTCGGCACGGTCGTGTATTTCTGGGGTGGCTGGCCGTTCCTGACCGGCGCGATCGGTGAGATCCGTTCCCGAAAGCCGGGCATGATGCTGCTCATCGGCCTTGCGATCACGGTCGCGTTCGTCGCGTCGTGGGGCGCGAGCCTGCATCTTCTCGATCATGAGCTGAACTTCTGGTGGGAGCTCGCCCTACTGGTGGTGATCATGCTGCTGGGCCACTGGATCGAGATGCGCTCCCTCGCCCAAACCACCTCCGCCCTCGACTCCCTCGCCGCGCTGCTGCCGGACGAGGCGGAGAAGGTTGATGGTGACGACGTCGTGAAGGTCGCGCCTGCTGAGTTGGTGGTCGGCGACCTGGTGATCGTGCGGCCCGGTTCCTCGGTGCCCGCTGACGGCAGGATCGTCGACGGCAGCGCGAGCATGGATGAATCGATGGTCACCGGCGAGTCCAAGACCGTGCGCCGCGAGACCGGCGATCACGTGGTCGCCGGAACCGTCGCTACTGACTCGGGCCTGCGGGTCGAGGTGACGGCCACCGGCGACGACACCGCGCTGGCGGGCATCCGCAAGCTGGTGGCCGACGCGCAGGCGTCCTCCTCGCGCGCCCAGCGGATCGCGGATACCGCAGCGGCCTGGCTGTTCTGGTTCGCGCTCGGCGCCGCCGTCATCACCGCGATCGTCTGGACGGCGCTCGGCCTGCCGGATACCGCGGTGGTGCGCACCATCACCGTGCTCGTGATCGCCTGCCCCCATGCGCTCGGTCTCGCGATCCCGCTGGTGGTGTCGATCGCCACCGAGCGCGCGGCGCGTGGCGGCGTGCTCATCAAGGATCGCCTCGCGCTGGAGTCGATGCGCAGCGTCGACGCCGTGCTGTTCGACAAGACCGGCACCCTCACCAAAGGTGAGCCCACCGTCACCGCCATCGCCCCAGCGGGGAGTCGCAGCGAGGACGAGGTGCTGGCCCTCGCAGCAGCGGCTGAGTCCGACAGCGAGCACCCGCTTGCCCGTGCCATCACCGGCGCTGCGGCCACGAAGGAACTCCGGGTGCCGACATCTTCTGATTTCTCCTCCTCCCCAGCGGTCGGTGTGAAAGCCACCGTGGATGGCGCCACCGTCGAGGTCGGCGGCCCGTATCTGCTCGAGCAGCACTCCGCCGACGAGTTGCCGGTCGCCGACCAGTGGCGCGAGGAAGGAGCGATCATCCTCCACGTGCTGGCTGACGGCGAGATCGTCGGGGCACTGCGCCTGGCCGATGAGGTCCGGCTCGAGTCCCGTGATGCCGTTGACGCCCTCCACGCTCAGGGCGCGCAGGTTGTGATGATCACCGGCGACGCCCAAGCCGTCGCCGATACCGTCGCCAAGGACCTCGGCATCGACCGCGTCTTCGCGGGCGTCCGGCCCGAGGACAAGGCCGCCAAGGTCAAGGAACTCCAGGATGAGGGCCGCAAGGTCGCGATGGTTGGCGACGGCGTCAACGATGCCCCGGCCCTCGCGCAAGCCGACGTCGGCATCGCGATCGGCGCCGGAACCGACGTGGCGATCGGCTCCGCTGGCGTGATCCTCGCTTCCTCCGACCCGCGCTCGGTGCTGTCTGTCTTCGAGCTCTCCCGAGCCAGCTACCGGAAGATGACGCAGAACCTGTGGTGGGCTGCTGGATACAACCTGATTTCGGTGCCGCTCGCGGCCGGGATTCTGGCGCCGATCGGGTTCGTGCTGCCGATGAGCATCGGCGCGATCCTGATGTCGGCCTCCACCGTCGTCGTCGCGCTCAACGCCCAGCTCCTACGCCGTCTCGACCTCACTCCCGAGGCCAGCACCAACCGCCTCCTCGGCCGATCCTGACATGATCTGAATCCCCATCACCGAAGCGCCCGCACTTGTCTTGTTAGGGTGGGGCGCAACTCCAAGCAGGTGGGAGAAGCAATGAGCGGCGGCAAAGGTGTCGTCGTCAACGGGCTGTCGAAGCGATATCGCGAGACGACGGCGGTAGACGACATAACGTTCGAGGTGCCGCCCGGAAGCGTGTTCGCGTTCCTCGGCACGAACGGTGCGGGCAAGTCGACCACGATCAACTGCCTCACCACTGTGCTCGCCCCCACAGCCGGTACCCTCACCGTCGCGGGCCATGATGTGGCCAGCGAGGGCGACGGGGTGCGGTGTGCCATCGGCGTCGTGTTCCAGGAATCGCTGCTCGACCACGCCTTGACCGTGCGCGAGAACCTCGCACTCCGAGCCCTGCCTTATCTCTCGACGCGCGGGGCGATCCGGGATCGTGTCGAGACGCTCAGCGGATTGGTCGAACTCGGCGATTTCATCGATCGTCGCTACGGCCGGCTTTCGGGAGGGCAGAAACGGCGCGCCGATATCGCTCGCGCGCTCGTGCACGATCCCGAGATTCTTTTCCTCGACGAGCCGACGACGGGCCTTGATCCTGCGAGCCGCAAGGTGATCTGGCAGACCATCCACGAGCTACGTGAGCGCACGGGCCTCACCGTGTTCCTCACCACGCACTACATGGAGGAGACCGAAGAGGCTGATCGTGTCTGCATCATCGACAAGGGCAAACTCATCGCCGACGGCACGCCGTCCGAACTCCGCGCGAAGTACAGCTCGAGCATTCTTACCCTGACCACCTCGGCCGGTGTGGAGCAGCGGCCGGTGGAGGATGCCGCAGAGGCTCGTCGGGTTCTCGCGGAACTCGGTGATCGTGTGCTCGATTTCGAGTTCCGTCACGGGCGCATGGACGACGTCTTCCTCGCCCTCACCGGGCGTCGTGGGGAGGAGGCGCTATGAGAAACGTGCTCGGTGTCTCCGGTCGCAATCTCAGACTGTTCTTCCGCGACCCCTTGAACGTGTTCTTCTCGCTCATGGGTGCGCTCATCATCTTCGTGCTCTACGCGCTTTTCCTCGGCAACCTGCAGATGCTTTCGATTTCGGCGGCGGTACCGGAGGCGAGCGCGCAGCAGGTGCGCGGTTTCGTCGATGCCTGGATGCTTGCTGCCGTGGTCGCGCTTTCGGCCATGACCACCCCGCTGGGTGCGCTGTCCGTGTTCGTCGAAGACGGTGCCAGCAACCGCTTCCGCGACTTCCTGGTCACGCCGATCCGGCGCGGGCAACTCGTGCTCGGCTACATCGGCTCGGCATTCGTGATCGGCGTGTTCATGACCACCGTCGTGCTCATCGTCGCGCTCGGCTACCTATGGCTGCTCAGCGGTGTGGTTCTGGGTGTGGCGGAGGTCGCGCGCTCGTTCCTGTGGATCGTGCTCATCACCGCCGGGTTTACCGCGCTGTGGTCGTTCATCGCCTCGTTCCTGCGCACCCAGGGTTCGTTCGCGGCGCTCTCCACCGTCGTCGGCACGGTGGCGGGTTTCGTCGCCGGTGCCTACCTTGCCGTCGGGCTCATCCCCGAGGCCGTGCGCAACGTGATCAGCGCGCTGCCGTTTGCGCAGTCCGCGATGCTGCTGCGCCGAGAATTCACAGCGGGGCCGCTCGCAGACCTGGTGGGCGATGACCGGGAGAGCTTCGACGGCCTCAACGAGTTCTACGGCGTCACCCTGCACGTCGGCGACTGGGCGGTGCCGCTCTGGTTCGCGTTCGGTGCGCTCGTGGCGTTGGCCGTGGTGTTCACGGTGCTCGCGGCCTCGCGTATCCGCGCCCGCATCAGATAGCCCGACCGGTGACCGATGCGTCTCCTCGGCGTGCGATCATCCAGAACGTAGCGCTGAGAGGTCCCGCAGGTACCTCTTACCAGCTCGACTTCGTGATCCCCGGAAGCTCGCCTCGGTGTGCGGCGTTGCGGAAGTTGACCCGGGAGAGACCGGCTTTGCCGAGGTAGCCGCGGGGTCTGCCGTCCACCTGATCCCGGTTCCGCAGCCGGACGGGGGAGGAGTCGCGCGGCAGCCTTGCGAGAGCCCGCATCGCGGCTTCTCGCTCCTCAGGGCTCAGCGACGATTCTTTGGTTGCCGCACGCAGGGCATCCCGGCGCTCCCGATAACGCTCGACGAGCGCCCGGCGCTTCTCGTTCGCCACGATCTTGGACTTCTTGGCCATCTGCTTTCCTCCTGCGGGACGTCGGATGCGCCCGCAGCGGTACCGAGAGGGACCGGTGCCGAAAGTCCGGCGGCTTGCGGAGAACGGCATCCGTATGAATAAAATGAGAACCGTTATCATCAATAATGTCCAAGTGTCGGCTGCGATGCAAGTCGTTGGTCTTGCTCGTGCATGGTCGCCACCTATCGGAACGGAGAAACTGATGGCTGTCCCCAAGCGGCGCATGTCTCGCAGCAATACTCGCCACCGGCGCTCGAACTGGAAGGCGACCCCTGTGGATCTCGTTCCGGTGCAGATCCAGGGTCGGACCTATCGGGTCCCTCGTCGACTCGTGCGTGCGGCCCATGCCGGCTACCTCGACCTCAGCACTTACCAGTAGGGAGAATTCAGATGAACAAGCGTGCGCTCGCGGCGAATATCGCCGCTGAGGCAGAGTTCGACCTCGCGACGGCCGAGGCCGCCCTCGACGCCGTGGTGGCGACGATCACCGCGGCCTTGGAGAGAGGGGAGCGGATCTCGCTTCCGGGGTTCGGTACCTTCGAGACCCGCGAGCGTGCCGCCCGGACGGGGCGCAGTCCTCAAACGGGCGAGCCCATCGAGATCGCGGCGAGTGTGGTGCCGGCCTTCAAGCCCGCCGCGGCGCTGAAGCGAGCCGTGTCGGGCAACTGAGCCTGCGTGGGGTGTCGGCTGGAAGCGTTGACTTCTGGTTGGCGAAAGGGGCGAGTGGGTCTCCGCTCGCCCCCGTTGTTGTCTTTGTGCTTCGGGTTCTGGGGCGGCGAGGGTCAGCGTGCTACCTTAATGAGAATGAAACTCATTAAGGGTGAGGGTGGTCCGTGCAAGAAGTCGATGTGCGTGGGTGCTGTCGCGGCGGTTCGGCCCGGAAGGGGAGCTGTGTGACGGGCGATGGCGATGTGGCGGCTGCGGCGCGGGAGCGGTGCGACGCGTGGGACGACATGCACCGTTTCTATTTCCCCGACTACGACCAACGCTGGCAGGTCGCGGTCGAGCTCATCGGGCGGGCGGTCGAGGGGCGTGCGCTGCCGCGAGTGCTGGACCTGGGGTGCGGGCCGGGCACCTTGACGCGACGGTTGAGCCAGGTGCTTCCGTTGACGTGCGTGCTGGGTATCGACGGAGATCCTCTTCTCGTCGATATGGCTCGTGCTTTGCCGGGATCGGCTCTGCTCTCCTATCGCCGCGCGCGGGTGGGCTCGGCGTCAACCGTCGTCCTCCTGCAGGATCTCGCGCCGTTCGATGCGATCGTCTCCTCCGCTTTCGTGCACTACTTCGATACGGGGCAGCTCGCCCGCTTGCATGCCCTCTGTCGCCGGTTGCTGGCGCCCGACGGCCTGCTGGTCACGGTAGAGCGCTTTTCTGATGCGGGTGGCGGAGGTGGTCCTGCGGGAGAGGATCCCTGGTCTCGGTGGTGGGTGGACACGTATGCGCATCCGCTCTTTTCCGGCTATGTGGATCGGGTGGAGGGGCGGTGCCGGATGAGTGAGCCGCTGCCGCTTCCGAGATGGAGCTATGCCTCGCTGCTCCGAGAGGCGCGATTCGCCGATGTGTCGTCGACGGTGCTGCCTGCGGGTAGCGCGGTCGTCGCCGCGCGTCCGTGTCGATAGTCTCGTTCTGCAAGGGGCGAAACGATAGTCATTCTTATTAAGTAATGGTTATATTGCAATCTGTTTATATCTGTGATGGAATGGGTGACGTGGAGATGGAGAGAGGGCTTGCCGAGGCGGCGCAGCTGTTCAAGGTGCTGGGGAGCGAATCCCGGCTCCTTCTACTGCGCCTGATCGGCGAGGAGTCTCGAACGGTGGGCGCGCTCACCGAGGCCACGGGCATGTCGCAGCCGCTCGTCTCGCAGCATCTGCGCACGTTGCGCGGTGCTGGTTTGGTGGCCGCGGTCCGGCACGGCAAGGAAGTGGTCTACGAGATCGCCGACCTCCATGTCTCGCACGTCATCTCGGACGCTCTGGAGCACGTCCGGGAACCCCGCGCGGAATACCCCGACGCGGAGAAGTAGGGAAACAACCTCCTCACCCCGGAAGGAACCATCATGAGCACCACGGACGTTCACGCCGTTCATCACAGCACCGCCGAGCACCAGCACGGTGACAACTGCGGCCATCAGGCCGTGCCGCACGGCGATCACGTCGATTACCTGCACGACGACCACCGCCACGCGCTGCACGAGGACCACTACGACGAGCACGACGCGGTTGCGGAGCACACCGCCGACGAGCACGCTCACGGCGAGGAGTGCGGCCACGAAGCCGTGCCGCATGGTGACCACGTCGACTACCTGCACGACGGTCATAAGCACGCCGTGCATGGCGATCACTACGACGAGCACTGATCAGCGGCTCCGTCGACGAACCTGACGGCATCTGAAAGACCGATCGGGGTGAACGTATTCATGTTCACCCCGATCGGTCTTTCTGTATCTCTTGTCTCGCTATCGGCGTTCGAGAATCCAGAAGGTGGTCTCCCCGAGCCTGACCGCCGAGAAGCCGGCGTCGGCGGCTTCGGCAGTGAACGCGTCGTAGGCCGGATGATGATAGATGTGCTCGACAGTGTCTTCCGTCAGCACCCGATCCCCGTCGAGGACGAGATAGGTCATCCGCCACCGCATCGCCTCGGCATCGACGGGCCAGGCCTCCGCGATCCCGCGATAGGTCAGCTCGCCGATGGTGGCGACGGTGAACTCGTACGCATCCACTCGCTCCGGGCGTTCCGGTGGCTGCAGATCAAGCAACACGGTGGCGCCGACGGGCAATCTCGCGGCGAGTTCTGCGAGCACCGCCGTCCGTTCTCCGGAGTCGAAGTGGCCCATCACCCCCAAGGCGATCGCGCCGCCGATATCGGCGGGCAAGGTGGCGTCGAAGAATCCCTCTGGGTGCACGGTGACGCGGGGGAACCAATCGGGGTGGGAGGCCAGGCGTGCCAGGGTGAGTGCGCGCATCGCCCTGCTCGGTTCGAGGGCGAGAACATGCGCCTCGGGCAGGCGTTCCAGCGTCGACGCGGTGAGCGCGCCGGATCCGGCGCCGATGTCGAGGATCGGCCCGACGTCGGGGCGGAATCTCGGAAGGGCAGTTCCGAGGGCCTTGAGCTGTGCATCGCGGTACGGACCTGCGAACAGCTCGTAAGCGCTGGCCGTGGCGGCGTAGGGGTCGGTCATATCGCTCCTTGTCATGCGGCCCGCAGGATCGGCCCGAGCCATGGTTCCAAACCATCTTCGAAGGCTTCCCAGTAGGGTCCGGATTCCGCCATCTCCGCGTCGGTCAAGAGGCAAGCCTGAAAGGCCGCGGCCAACGCATCGCGACCGCCGTCCAGGCCGACGATGACGATGCGAGTCACAGGTTGTTCCTTCCCCCAGGTCTCATCCGCCCCGATGCTCAGCTGGCCTCCCGCTCCGTTCCAGGCGCAGACCTGATGCGGACGGGTGGGGAGCCAGAAGCACCCTCGGGAGCGACGCGGGCCGCCGCCGAGAACGGTGATGAACTCCTGGAATCGATCGGGGTGGAAGGGGCGCTCGCTGTGTACGTCGAGCACCCAGGCCTGGCCCTCGGTCTCCGGCAGGGCGTCGCGGCGCACGTCAGCCACCCACTCGTCGCTGGTGTCGCAGTGGTGGACCCCGAGGGCGAGTGAGGCGGCGTCCAGCGCTGTGATCGACTCGACGAGTTCCGCCCCCGGTCGCATCAGGACGGTGAGCAGGTCTCGTGCCGCCGGTTCTGGCGCCCGGGGCGTGAAGACCACGTCCGAGTACTCCACGAGTTCGCAGGCGGTCTCCGCCAGTCCACGCCGGTCGTCCTCTCGGACCGGAAGGTCGACTTCGCAGAGCAGCTCGTCAGTCAAGAGGTCCTCCGCCAGTGCCGTGTCGTCCAGCGCCGTCACCACGGCGCTGATATGAACGTGCGGAACCCTGGAGGGATCCCACGACGCCACCCGGCACACCTGCGCTGGGCTCGCAGTGGCAGGCAGCTGAGCCACGATCGCATTCCAGGCGCCGTCGGCTGCGAGACGCTCAAGGGTGGGGATGACGTCCTCCCGGATCGCGCAACTCACGCAGGCGTGATCCAGTTCGATCTCCTCGCGCTCGATCAAGCCGGAGGCATCGGAGACCGTGCGGGTGAGCACGTCCCGGTCGGGGTTCAGGTCGTGACGCACGGCGACGGCGTGGGGCAGGTCCCAGCCCATCGCCATGGTCGCCACCGCCATGGTGTCGGCATCAAGGCCAGCCACGAGGATGACGGGCACCTTCAGAGGTGAGATGTTATCCATCGCTCACCCCTGTCGGGCCTTCATGCGCGGGTTGCGCTTGTTGATGACGAACACGCGTCCCCGGCGTCGTACCACCTGGGCGCCCGGCTGCATCTTCAGCGCCCGAAGCGAATTGCGTACCTTCACTGCTGCTCACCTCCCTTGGCGTCGTCGGAAGAGGCGCGGCCGTACCGGCGGCGGAAGCGTTCGACGCGGCCTTCGCTATCGATGACCTTGTTGCGGCCGGTCCAAAACGGATGGCTGGCGCTGGAGATCTGGACATCGATCAGAGGGAGGGTCTCGCCGTCGAACTCGATGGTCTCGGTGGTCGGCGCGGTGGACTGCGTGCGAAAGACGAGGCCTGCGGCCTTGTCGCGGAACACCACAGGGCGGTAAGGGGGATCGATCGTGTGTTTCATGACTCCTGCTATTATTAACGATAACGATTCTCAATCCTAACACGAGGAGTAGTATGTCCCGTACCTGTCAGGTCACTGGAGCGCGGCCGGCCTTCGGCAATAACGTCTCGCATTCGCAGCGGCGCACCCGTCGGCGCTGGAACGTCAACGTCCAGTCCAAGCGCTACTGGGTGCCGTCGTTGGGGCGCTCGGTGACGCTTACGGTGAGCCCGCGGGGTATCCGCACGATCGATCGTCGTGGCATCGACGCCGTTGTGCGGGACCTGCTGGCCAAAGGGGTGAAGCTCTGATGGCGAAGAGGGGTAAGGACACTCGGCCGATCATCAAGCTGCGCTCGACGGCCGGCACCGGCTACACCTATGTGACGCGCAAGAATCGTCGCAACGACCCGGATCGGATGAGCTTGCGCAAGTACGACCCGGTTGTTCGGCGACATGTCGAGTTCAAGGAGTCGCGTTAAGAGGTGCCCGCGGGACCTCGAATGCAGTGCTTCCGTGAGGATCGCCCTTCTCTGCCAGTGGCTTCGGCCGGCAGGGGAGGGCGATTCGTTGCGTGGGGGCGCCCGTGGTTGGATCACAATTGAGAATGATTCTCGTTTAAGCTAGGTTGGGTGATGTCTTGGTCACCAATGAAAAGGAAGACGCTCATGGCCGATCCTCAGCAACTCGCTCGCTTCGAATCCGCACCGGGGTTCATCGCCGCCCTCGATCAAAGTGGGGGGAGCACCCCGAAGGCGCTGCGTCAGTACGGCGTCGATGATTCGCAGTACTCCAACGAAGAGGAGATGTTCGACCTCATCCAGGATGCGCGTGCCCGGATCATCGCGAGTCCGGTGTTCACCAGTGAGCGGATCCTCGCTGCGATCCTGTTCGAGGGCACCCTCGAGAGGCAGATCGACGGGCGTCCCGTGGCGGAGTACCTGTGGGAGGTCAAGGGCATCCTCCCACTGCTGAAGATCGACAAGGGGCTGAGCGATGAGCGCGACGGTGTTCAGCTCATGCGCGATATCCCCGGCCTCGACGATACGCTCGCGCGCGCCGCGGCGCAGGGCGTCTTCGGTACCAAGGAGCGTTCGGTCATCCATGCCGCCAACTCCGTGGGCATCGCGCAGGTCGTCGACCAGCAGTTCGAGGTGGGTCGGCGCGTCCTCGCGGCAGGCCTCGTGCCGATCCTCGAACCCGAGGTCAGCATCGCCGCGCCCGATAAGCAGGAGGCTGAAGAGCTCCTGAAGGCGGCGCTGTTGAGGGGCTTGGATGCCCTGGGCGATGAGAAGGTGGCCATCAAGCTGACCATTCCCACGGTGGATGGTTTCTATACGGACCTCATCGAACATCCCAAGGTTGCGCGCGTCGTGGCGCTTTCCGGCGGATACGAGCGGGATGAAGCGAACGAACGCTTGGCACGCAACCCGGGGCTCATCGCGAGCTTCAGCCGGGCGCTACTGGACGGGCTGAGCGCCCAACAGTCCGCTGAGGAGTTCGACCGCACCCTGGATGCGTCGATCGAATCGATCTACCGGGCCTCGATCACCTGATCGGCCCGGAACTGAACGTGCCGCCTGGCTCGGGGAGGGCATTGCCCGGGCCAGGCGGCATTCCTGTGCGCTGCCGGCAGGCTCGCTGCCGGGATGGACGACATCAGGCGATGGCGACGCCGAACAGCCAGCCGATCACGTGGGTGGCGGCCATCGTCGCCGAGCCCATCAGGACGTTGCGTCGGATCGCAGGCAGGCGGGGAGCCTCACCCAGGGCCGAGCTGATCCAGCCCGTGGCGATCAGTCCCAGCACGACGGCGGCGACAGCGACAAGGGTCGAACCGGTGCTCAGGGGGAGCAGGATCGCGACCAGCGGGATGAGGGCGCCGACGACGAAGGCGATGAAGGAGGAGAGCGCTGCGTGCCAAGGGCTGGTCAACTCGTCAGGGTCGATCCCCAACTCGAGTTCGGCATGTGCAGCGAGGGCATCGTGGGAGCTCAACTCGCGTGCCACACGATAGGAGACCTCCTGGGAGACGCCGCGTCGACGATAGAAACCGGCGAGTTCTTCCAGACCTTCCTCGGGGTGGCGGGATAGCTCCCAGCGCTTGTGCGCCAGAAGGGCGCGTTCTGTGTCTCGCTGCGTGCTGACCGAGACGTATTCTCCGCCGGCCATGGAAAAGGCGCCGGCGACCAAAGCCGCGATACCGGCGGTGGCGATGGCTAGGGTCTTCCCGGGTGCGGCGGCCGCCACACCGATCACCACGCCGGCGACGGAAACGATGCCGTCGTTGGCTCCGAGCACCCCAGCCCTGAGCCAGTTCAGCTTCGATCCGATTCGGGCGGATCGTTCTTCGGCGCTGGCGCCGGCGCCGGCGCCGGCGTCATTAATGTCATTCAAAGGTGTGGTGAGCGTGGTCATCGTGGTTTCCTCCTCACCTCTTAGTTTTCGCCGAAAGTTTCATTTCCACAAGCCAGGTGTGGCTTTCCTCATCGCGCTTTTCCATGTTTAGTTGTGCCTTCCCTAAAAGGGAATCATGGCGGCTCTTTGTGAAGGCTCTCCTTAGTTATGCAGATGGTCATTGCCGGGCAGGGGGGCCGCTCGGCGCAGACAGGCCCGGGCACGGGCGCTGTTCCGTGGGGGACGGCTCCTCGGGCCGTCTGGAACGTGATCGACGCTGTTGGACGGCCCACTACAATAGAGACGAATCCTTGGATCACTAAGACCAGAAAGCACACGCATATGGCCAACCCCATTATCGGTAGACCCGATGCCTTCGCTCGCGACGGCGCCCCCCAGCAGGCATACATGCAGCAGCCGGGGTACGCCCAGCAGGCATTCAGCCAGCAGGGCTATGTTCAGGATCCCCGCCTCCAGCAGGTTCCGCAGCCCGGCGGCGTGATGACCCTCGATGATGTGATCGCCAAGACCGCGATCACGCTCGGCACCGTCTTCGCGGTGGCGGTCGCCGCCTTCATGATCGTCCCCCTGCAGTGGCTGACGGCGACGCTCATCATCTCCGCGATCGCGGGCCTGGTCACCGTGCTGTTCGTCGCCGGTCGCCGTAAGGTTCCGGTCGGTGGCGTCCTGTTCTACGCTGCTGTTGAAGGCATCTTCATCGGTGTGATCTCGAAGTTCTTCGAGTACCAGTTCCCCGGCATCGTCGTCTCCGCGGTGCTGGCCACCTTCGTCACCGCCGGAGTGACCCTGGCCGCGTACAAGTTCTTCAACATCCGGGTCACCCCGAAGTTCCGCAAGATGATCACCATCGGCACCATCGCCTTTGCAGGCGTCATGCTGGTCAACTTCGTTCTGGCGCTGCTGAACATCGACACCGGTTTGCGCGGGATCGGTTCCGGTGCCGGCATGTTGGCCATCGCCGTGTCGATCCTCGCCGTCGCGCTCGCTGTGATGAACCTGGTGGTCGATTTCGACAGCGTCGAGCGCGGCATCCAGATGCAGGCTCCCGCGTCCGAATCCTGGCGCGCGGCGCTGGGTATCACGGTCACCATGGTGTGGCTCTACGTCGAGATCCTGCGCATCTTGTCCTACTTCAGAAATAACTGATTGCCTCAGCGATAACCGATGTGCCCCGCGGCCTGCCGCGGGGCATTTTCTCTCACACAGCACTATGGACAGCATAAAGATGCCTATTCGGTGCGGCCTGTGAAATACGTACAGGCCGCGCCGAATAGACATCTTTATGCCTTATCCGTGGAGCCTTTGAGGATCAACTTGCGATCCGCGGCAGCTGGCGGGAGTAGCGGGCCAAGAGCATGCGGGATGCGTTGGTCCAGTGCAGCCGGCGCCAGGTGCGCAGCGGCACCCAGCCGGCTGAGGCCGTCGAGCCCCCGATATCGTGCACCACGGGGTCGGTGGGGGCGAGCACGTGGCGCCGTAAATGAGCCGCAGAGCGTGAAAGTCCTCGAGCCTCCCGGACAGAGAACGCCCCACCCAATGCTCCGATTCGAGGGCCAGGATGCGCTCGATCACGACATTCTGGCCGGTTTCTTCGTAGATCTCCCGCACGAGCGCCTCGGAGGGCGATTCGCCGGCATCGACCCCGCCGCCCGGGAGCGCCCACATCCCCGGCGCTCCGGTCAAGGAGGAGTTCACCGTGCCGAGCAGCCCCCGACTCGATGTGACTAGGGCGTAGACACCGACCCGCTGGTAGTCGACGGGGTCCCCTCATTCTTGACATGCACGCTGTGCCGCCCGATCGGCCGGCGATCGCTGCGCGTGGCTTCGCGCACGAGGCAGGTGTAGACAATTTGGCCGGCGGCATCCCGCACGGCTGAGAGAGGGCGCAGCGGCACGAACCCTCGTTCGAACAGGGTCACTTGGGGATGGGCCCCATGCTGTACCTCGAATTGCACAACGGGGGCACCCACAGGACTGGTGACACCGATGACGCGCATCCGATCATTCTACCGGGGCCGGTGAGGCCCGATCCGGATCTCGCCCGGCGGTAGCATGACGCTCACACTGGGGCAGGAGGCAACATGCGATACCGCGACGATGCGCGCATCGACCACTCCAAGGTGCGCTACGGAGGCGGCGGTGGTGGACGCCGGCGCGGCGGATTGGTCATCGGTGGAGGCGCCGGCGGCGTGGTTCTACTCCTCTTGGCGCTGTTCTTCGGAGACAGCCTGGGGATCGATCCTTTGGCGCTCCTCGGCGGAGGGGAGCCTGAGCCTGAGACCCAGGAGGTCCAGCGGAACTCGCAGTGCGTCACCGGCGCGGACATCGCAGAGAACCGGGACTGCCGCTGGGATGCCTACTACGTGGCTCTAGACGACTATTGGGCCAGCGTCGTGGACGGATACGAGTCTCCCGAGATGGTGATCTTCAGCGGGCAAGTGTCCACGGCCTGTGGCATGGGGGCCACCGAGATGGGGCCGTTCTATTGTCCTGGCGACACGACGATCTACGTCGATTCGACGTTCCTCGGCCAGCTGCTGGAGCAGCTCGGTGCCCAGGGCGGAGATGCGGCCGAGCTGTACGTCGTCGGGCACGAATGGGGGCACCACATCTCCAACCTGACCGGTGACATGCAGCGTGCGCGCGCCCGCAACGACGGGAGCGGTCCCACGTCGGGTCAGGTGCGGTTGGAACTACAGGCCGACTGCTATGCCGGGGTGTTCTTCGACAACACAGTACGTTCCTCGGACTCGCCGATCGAGGCGGTCACGGCCGACGACCTCAAGAGGATCGCCGACGCCGCCAGCGCCGTCGGGGACGATCACATCCAGACCCAGCAGGGCGGACGCGTGGTGCCGGAGAGCTGGACCCACGGCTCCTCCGCGATGAGGCAGCACTGGGTCGAACAGGGCTTCACTTCGGGAGATCCGCGGTCCTGCAACACCTTGGATACCGACGATCTCGGAGGCTGAGAAACGGGAGATCCGGGGACGCTCAGCCGATGAGATCGGTCATGTCCCGGCCCTCCATATCGGTGTAGTGAATATCGCCGGAGCAGTCGAAGCGCATGACGGGAGCCGAACGCTGCAGGCTCTTATCGATGGTGACGGTGCAGGTCGCCTCGGGGGAGCTGCGATACTCCGCGATCAACTGAGCGAGCACACTCGGCGTGATGAGAGACGGGTCGAAGGGCTCCAGGCCGGTGCTTTCCGTGCGTTGGGTCGCGAATACCGGCAGTGCTCCCATCCGCGTGCGGGTCAGGATCTGTCCGGGACCATCGGGCAACTCGGCCCGGTACCCCGTCGAGGCGCTGAGGGATATCGCATACACCGCGGAGGCGTCCTGCACCACGGCGGCGATGCCTTCTTCCAGGTCGGAGACGCTGGTGACCCCGAGCGACGATACCGCGGAGCCGTCCGGATTGAAGAACACGGTGGCGGTCGCCGGGCGGGAGCTGACCGTCATCAGCACCGTGCCGTCGCGATAGTCCAAGATCTGGAGAACGAGTTCCCCGCTGACGCCATTGAGGTCAGCGACGTCGAACATGCGTGAGACGGAGTTGAGGGGGAAGATCCGGGGATCGAACGTGGCCTGGTCGAGATATTCGAAGTCACTGTCCACCGTGGTGATCTGATTGGCGCTCCACCGATAACTGATCACGGCGTTGTTCGGCCGCAAGGCGGTGAGTGTCACCTGGGTTTCCGTGATGTCCAGCTTCAGCACAGGCAAGTGGTCGGCGGCCCGGTGCAGCGCCTCCACGATGGCAGGCACGTTGCCATCGTCGAGGAGCGAACCGACGATCCGAAAGGTGAAGGGAAGCCTCTCCGGCCCCCATGGTGACGGGGTGGGGGATTCGGCTGCGGTCGTCGAGGGGCTGGGCGTCGGGGACGGTGACGCCGTGCTCGCCGATGCGGTGGGAGAAGGAGTGGGGCTCAGCGCGGGGCTGGGCTCAGGTCCGCAGCCCGCCAGGAGCAAGAGAACCAAGAAGCCGGGAGCGATCCGCCGGAGGATCATGCGGGCGGGCCGCAGGTGACACCAGTGGCGTGTGCCGGGCAGTAGCCATGAGGGTTCTTGTCGAGGTACTGCTGATGCTCTTCCTCCGCGTAGGAGAACACCTGGTCCTGCGCGATCTGCGTGACGATCTCCCCATAGCCGGCTTCCGCCATCCGCTCCTGAAAAGCATCGCGGCTCGCATGAGCGGCCTCGTTCTGGACCTCGTCGACGGGGAAGATCGCGGAGCGATACTGGGTTCCCACATCGTTGCCCTGACGATTGAGCTGTGTGGGGTCGTGGTTCTCCCAGAAGATCCGCAGCAGATCGTCGTAGCTCACACGGGTGGGGTCGAAGACCACCTGCACGGTCTCGGTGTGGCCGGTGCGTCCGCTGCAGACTTCCTTGTACGTGGGATTGGGTGTGATGCCTCCCATGAACCCGACGGCGGTGTTCACCACGCCCTCCGTCTGCCAGTACAGCCGCTCTTCGCCCCAGTAACACCCGAGAGCGAAGTAGGCCCTCTCGCAGCCCGCCGGCACCTCGTCCAGGGGAAGCCCCAGAACCGTGTGCCGTGGGATCGGATCGAGGATTGGCGTCTCGCGTCCCGGTAAGGCGTCTTCCGCCGAGACCATCTCCGCCTTACGGCCCAGCAGCCACCCCATCACGTCGATTTCCATGCCTTGAGCTTATGCGGCCTCACGGCGCCTGCCCAGCGGGGCGCCTCGGTCCCGGAGGTCTGTGTCCACGCTCGCGTTACTGCCCCTTCGAGGTGGTTTCTCGATGCGAAGGTGTGGGGGGATCCCGTTTGTCGGTCGCTGACGCGAAAGTAGGCGTGGGTAAACCCGTCGCCAGGTCCCTGATGGCGAAAGTGTTTGGCGCAATCCCTTGGTCCGGTCCCTGAGGTGCCCTTCGAGGCTCGCACCTCAAGCTTCCGGGCCGGTTCCGGTCACCATGGGGCAGGAAAGTGAGACATCAGGACCCAGTCACCGGTCCCTGAGGTGTGACGAGGCTCTGCGAGGAGCCTCGAAGGGTGGTCCCTGAGGTGTGACGAGCTCTGCGAGGAACCTCGAAGGGTGGTCCCTGAGGTGTGACGAGCTCTGCGAGGAACCTCGAAGGGCGTTAAACAGAACCTTGGGCAGAGTCTGTGCGAATGCTTGCGTTTTACGCCCTTCGAGGCTCGCAAGCTCGTGGTCCCTGAGGAGCGAGGAACGAGCCTCGAAGGGCACCTCAGGGACCGGACCAAGGGATTGCGCCACACACTTTCGCATCAGGGACCTGACAACCGGCGGCACGCTCACTTTCGCATCAGGGACCGGACAATAGGTTTGCCCACGTCCACCTTCGCATCAGGGACCGCCCTTCGAGGTGGTCCCTGAGGTGTGACGAGCTCTGCGAGGAGCCTCGAAGGGTGGTCCCTGAGGAGCGAGGAACGAGCGTCTCGAAGGGCGCATCAGGGTTGTGGTGGGTGCGGTTCCTAGCTGAGAGCCCAATCGATGGGGGAGGCGCCTTGATGTTCGAGGGCGGCGTTGGCGCGGCTGAAGGGCCGGGAGCCGAAGAAGCCCGAGCGTGCCGAAAGAGGAGAGGGATGTGCGCTGGCGATCACCGGAACATCCCCGAGCAGGGACTGGGCGCCCTGGGCGTCGCGGCCCCAAAGGATGGCGACGAGCGGTCCGCCGCGCTCGGCGAGGGCTTGCACGGCCCGGGTGGTCACCTGCTCCCACCCTTTGCCCCGGTGCGAGCCCGAGGCGCCGGGGCGTACCGTCAGCACCCTGTTGAGCAGCAGCACCCCCTGCTCGAACCAGGAGCTGAGATCACCGTGCTCCGCCGGAGGGATGCCCAGGTCATCCTGGAGGCTCTTGATAGATGTTGATCAGGCTCCGAGGGATGGGGCGAACGTCGCGGTTCACCGAGAACGAAAGACCGACGGCGTGACCGGGGGTGGGATAGGGGTCCTGCCCGACGATCAGCACCCTCACGTCGGAAAGAGGACGAGAGAAGGCCCGCAGCACGTTCTTACCCTCCGGAAGGTACCCGCGCCCTTGGGCCAGTTCGGAGCGGAGAAACTCGCCCATCTTGGCGACATCGGCTTCGACGGGGGCCAGGGCTTCCGCCCAGTCGGGCGCGACCAGTTCTGAGAGCGGCTTCGGCATGGTCTAACCCTGCCACCACTCGCCCGTCGCGTGCACAAATCTCCGTATCTGGTGCAGCCTCCCGTATAGCGAGGCCATACCAGATACGGAGATTTGTGCACGGCGGAGGCCGGAGCCGCTGGAGGCCGCAACGAGGCAGATGTAAAAGAAGAAAGTAATGCTTGCCAGAATGGAAGGTTGGGTTAAACTATCTGTATGGCAAAGCTGAACTTGGGTCCCATCCTGGACGAGCTCGCGGCGGGCAGGATCACCGCCGACGAGGCGAGCCGTCGTATCGAAGAGCTGAAGCGGGTAGCCGCCGAGGCCAAGGCCGCGGAGGAGGAGATCAACGGTCCCGAGGAGCCCCAGCCGGAGGGCGCCAAGAGCGGCGCGCTGGCCCGGGTCTCGGTGAAATCCGTCGGGCGCAGGGTACGCATCGAAGGCGATTCCTCCGTCAGCACCCTGGTGGTTGACGGGCCCCACCTGCTGAGGCGCGTCGGCACCACCATGGAGGTGCAGGCGACGGGCGAGGTAGGCCCCAGCTTCGGTGGCTTCTCACTCATCAACCCGCCGCGCAGCTTCGGAGACGTCGGCGACATCGTGTTGGGCAAGGAACTGCTGATCCGCGTGAATCCACGGCTCGTCGTCGACGTCGAGGTCACCACGGGCGGCCTCAAGACCAGTCATGTTGCGCACCTCGGTCGCATCCGGGTGACGGCCGGGGGATCCACCCTGGAGGATGTGGTTCAGATCGAGGACCTGCTCAGCCAGGCCGGATCGGTATGCGTGGAGGGCCCGATCAGCGTGGGTCGCTCCCGGCTGCGCGTGGAGTCCGGCGCTTTGACCATCAACCTCACCAAGGGCGCCAATGTCACCATCCGGGGCGATGCTTCTCTGGGGCAGATCTCCTGGCCCGGCGACGCCGATTCCGGCGCTGACGAGGTCACCGTCGGTGCCGGCTCGGCGCGCATGGATGTCAGCGTCCTGATGGGGATGGCCACCATCAGGAGCGCGGAGTGAGCATGGCCACGCATTCGCTGTACCACGCCCCCGCGGATTGCCCGGTGTGCGGCGAGGATCTGATCACCACGCGCAAGGGCTGCTTGCACTGCGGCACTCAGATCGCCGGCGAGTTCGCCAGTTGCGAGTTCTGCCAGCTCTCCGAACCGGATCTGCAGTTGCTGCGCGTCTTCCTGTCTTCGCGGGGAAACCTTCGCGAGGTGGGCAAATTCCTGGAAGTCTCCTACCCGACGGCTCGCGCGCGGCTCGACGCCGTTCTCGAGAAACTGGATCTCTCGTCGCAGGGCGCCGATGAGACGAACGACGATGCTCCCGGCGACAGCGCCGAAGACCAAATCCTGGCCAGGGTTGCCGCCGGTGAGATCTCGCCGGAAGTGGCCCAGCAGCTACTCGGTTAAGAGGTACCTGCGGGACCTCTAAGGTCGGCGGGTGGGTGGGGTGAGAGCTAGAGCGACTCGACCTTCAGCACCTTGACCATGATGCTCTTGCCATTGGGGGCCGCATAGGTCGCCTCTTCGCCGGCCTTCTTGCCGAGGACGGCGGCGCCCAGAGGGGATTGCGGCGAGTACACGGAATGCTCCAGGTTCGGGTCGACGCCCAACACCTCGCGTGAGCCGAGCAGGAAGGTGTCGGTGTCGTCCTCGTCGCCGAAGAACGCGATGGTGACCAGCTTGCCCGGAGCCACCTCGTCGGCGGCGCCTTCTGCCTCGCCCACCTTGGCGGTGCGCAGCAGATGCTCCAGCTGCCGAATTCGTCCTTCCATCTGACCCTGCTCCTCGCGGGCAGCGTGATAGCCGCCGTTCTCGCTCAGATCGCCCTCTTCGCGGGCGGAAGCGATCCGGGCGGTGACCTCAGGGCGGCCAACCGTCTTGAGATGGTTGAGTTCCTCCACGAGCTTGTCGTGGGCCTCCTGGGTGAGCCAGATGACGTCGGTGGTGGTTTCAGGCATTTCGCATCAGAGGTTGTTTAGGGCCGACTGCGTCGTGGCGGTCGGCCAGGCGTGCGGGCCCGCTCCGGACCCATAGGGAAACGCTCCCTGGCGGGAGCGTATTCAGGACAGCTTAGTCTGATGAGGCAAAAGCACAAGAATCTCTGTCCGCATCACGTGCCTTCCGCGGTTCCGTCCTTGAGGGGATCTTTCGCGATGTCGGTGCAGAGACGTGCGATATGGAGTGCGATGTAGGCCGTCTCATCGAGCGTCAACGAGGCGTCGAAGCGCATCTCGATCAGGAACCGGACCTTCATGGCGCACGCCATGGCCTCAGGGTGGGTGTTGGAGATTGCGTCGAAGAGAGCCGGGTGCGGATCGGCGATCTGCTTTCCGGTGGCGATGCGCACGAAGACGTAGCGCAGGTGCGTGACGAAGCGGCTCGCGCTCATCGACGGCTGGGTGATCTTGAGGGTGAAGGTGTCCTCGATGATCTGGAAGATCCGGGCGATGATCTCCGTCATCCGGATCGTCTCCGCGTGCCCAGGGCCTGCGAACTGCACGTTGACCAGATGCATCGCGATCGCCGTGCATTCCTGCGCGTCGAGGAGCACGCCCAGGCCGTTCTGCGCGATGGCGATCGCCTCCACGCCGATGCCGTACTCGACCGGGTACAGCTGGCTGACCTCCCATTGCAGGGGATAGTCGATCGTGATGCCCTCGCGAGCCCGCTTCATCGCGAAGTTCAGGTGATCGGCGAGGGGGAGGATCAGCGACTGCGTCACCTCGATCTCGAGCCGCTGCCGCGCGAGCTCGGCGATTTGGCCCGCGACGTGCAGGCACTCGGCGGGAGTCTCGGTGAGCAGCGCCGACAAGTGCTGGTCTTGGCCGTCTCCGCTCGCGAGGAAAACTTGCTCGATGCGCTCGTCTTCGACCTCGTCACCGGGGCGACGGCTGAAACCGACGCCCCGGCCGAGGACGACAACCTCACGATCGTTGTGGTCCTCGGCCAGGACGGCGTTGTTGCTGATGACACGCACGACGCGCATCACAGCGTTCCTTTCCTTGGATCAGGCATCGGCGGCGACGTTGCTCCGGAGGTCGTTGCCGTTGCTGTCGATCACCTGCTGGTACCAGAAGAAGCTGTCCTTCTTCACCCGGGCCAGGTCGCGCAGGTCGAACTCGTCGCGGTCGACGTAGATGAATCCGTAGCGCTTCTTGAACCCCTGGTGGGTGGAGATCAGATCGATCGCCGTCCAGGGGCAGTAGCCGAACACGTCGACGCCGTCCTGGATGGCGAGGCCGATCTGTTCGATGTGCTGACGCAGGAAGTCGATCCGGTACTCGTCGTGCACGCGCCCATCCACCAGTTCGTCGATGGCGCCGAGGCCGTTCTCCGTGATGATGAGCGGAAGGCGGTAGCGGTCCCAGATACGGCGCAGGGTGGTGCGCAAGCCTGCCGGGTCGATCGCCCAACCGAACGAGTTGACCGGCAGATTCGGGTTGACCGCTGGACGGTAGACGCCCTCCTCGCCCACGATGATCTGCTGATCGCCCGGCCGGGTCTGTACATCCGAGCCGTCCCCGCGGGGCGCAGCGACGGTTTGGGTGTTGTAGTAGTTGAACCCGATGAAGTCGGGCTTGCCAGCCGCGAGGATCTCCATGTCGCCGTCGAGGATGGTGGGTTCGTAGCCCTTCTCCACCAGGTAGGCCCAAGCCACCGGATGATAGGTGCCGCGCACCGCCAGGTCGAGGTAGAGCAGGTTGCGAATGGCGTCGCGGTCATCGGCCGCGATGACGTCGCCCGGAGCGCAGGTCTCCGGGTAGACCGACACGATGTTGGGCGCGGGCCCGATCTTGGCCTCGGGCAGCAACTTGTGGCACAGTGCCATGGTGCGGGCCTGGGCGAGGGCCATGTGATGGTTCTGCTGGTACATCACCTTCATATCGGTCCCGTCGCCGCCGCTGCGGCCGAGAGAGCCGACCGCGTTGCCGTGCAGGATCATCATGTTCTGCTCGTTGATGGTGAGCCAGTAGCGCACCTTGCTGCCGTACTCCTCGAACAGGATGCGGGCGTAGCGCTCGAAGGCATCGATGGTGTCGCGGTTGTTCCAGCCGTCTTTCTCGTCGAGCGCGTCCGGCAGGTCGAAGTGGTACATCGTCACGAGCGGTTCGATGTCATGCTTGATGAGCTCGTCGATCAACCGGTGGTAGAACGCGACGCCAGCCGGGTTCACCTCGCCGTCGCCGTCGGGCACGATGCGGGTCCACGCGATGGAGAAGCGGTACGCCTTGAGGCCCAGCTCGGCGAACAAGGCGACGTCCTCAGCGAAGCGATGGTAGTGGTCGGAGGCGACGGCGAAATCGGTGACGCCTTCCGGGCGGTGCGTGCTCACGTCGATCACCGACGGTCCCTTGCCGTCTTCGTTCCATGCTCCCTCCACCTGGTAGGCGGAGGTGGCGGCCGCCCAGAAGAAGGTGTCGGGGAACTGGGGAGATGCGGTGTACTTCATTGCTCAATCCTCTTTTCAGTGCGTAAGCGCCACGATGGGTTCGCCGGCGATCACGTCGCTGGCCTCGTGGACGGGGGCGATCTCGGTGATGTCGCCGCGGTTGGTGATGATGACGATCACGGTGGCGGGATGGCCGGCGTCCTTGATCGCGTTGAGATCGACGTTAGCGAGAGTGTGGCCTGCTTGCACCACATCTCCCTTCTTCACCTGGGGGGTGAAGCCCTCGCCCTTCATCTGCACGGTGTCGACGCCGATGTGCACGAGGATCTCGAGGCCGTCGTCCGTGCGGATGCCGTAGGCGTGCCCGGTGGGCATGGCGGCCACGATGGTGCCGCCGCAGGGGGCGACGATGCGGCCATCGAGCGGCTCGACGGCGATGCCGGGGCCGAGCGCGCCCGAGGCGAAGGCGGCATCGGGCACGTTGCTGAGGGCCACCACGGTGCCACGGCACGGTGAGGTCAGGTCGACGGTGGCCATCGCGATGGCGGTCTGCGCAGCGCTCGCAGCGGGAGTCGATGCCGACGCGGGGCCGGAGACGGCGGGGAATTCAGGTGCCGCTTCCGCCGCTTCGGCAGCGAGTCTCTTGGCCTTCGCCTCGAAACGAGAGCCGAGGAGCATCGTGAGGGTCGCCGTCACGGCGGCGGTGATGAGCAGCGCGATCACGATATTGATGAGATGCCGCAGGGTGCCTTCGCCGATGTACATGGGCAGCGTGGGGATGCTGGAGTTGCCCGCGGCGAAGCGCCGCACCCCGGTGAGACCCGCGTACAAGCCACCGGCAGCGCCGCCGATGATGCCCGCGATGAGCGGGTAGCGCCGGGGCAGGTTGACGCCGTAGAGGACGGGTTCGGTGATGCCCATGAAGGCGGTGATGGAACCCGCAGTGGCGATCTGCTTCTCCTTGATGTCCTTGACCCGGAAGGCCACCACGGCACCCGCGGTGGCCATGGCGATGTTCGCGACCACCGCGCCGGGGCCGATCAGGGAATCGTAGCCGTAGGTGCTCAGCTGCAGGAAGAGCAGCGGGGCGACGGCGATGTGCACGCCGAACATCACCATGATCGGCCACAAGGCGCCCACCAAGAACACCGGTGCCCACGGGGCGTTTGCGGCCAACCATTCGAATCCGACGGCGATCCCGCTGCCGAGGAAGGTACCGACGGGGCCTAGCAGGGCGAAGGCGAGGATGCCCACCACGAGGAACAGGATCATCGGGATCACGACGATCTTGATGGAGTTGGGGATGATCTTCTCCAAGAACCGCTCCACGTAAGACTGAACCCACACCACCAGCAGGATGGGGATCACAGAGGACGCATAACTCGTCAGCGTCAGCGGAATGATCTCGAAGAGACGCACCTGCTCGCCTGCTTCGACGAGGGCGCCCCAGGTGGGGTGCAGCATCATCGCGGCGATCACAGCGGCGAGGATCCGATTGGTCTTCAGCTTCTCCGCGGCGGAGAAGGCCAGGAAGATCGGGAGGAAGTGGAACACCGCGTTCGCCATGAAGGCCAGCACGATGTAGGTCTGGGATTCCGTGCTGCTGAGGTTGAACACCACGAGCAAGGAGAGCAGCGCCGAGATCATGCCCGCGCCGGCGAGGGCCGGGATGACCGGCATGATCGTCGCGGAGATGAAGGTGATGAAGGTGTTGATCGGGTTGAACTTCTTCTTGGCGCCATCGGCCGGTGCGTCGTCGCCGGAGCCCTCGCCGGTAGCTGGGAGGAGGCGCTCAACCTCCTCGTAGACGTCCTTGACGTGGGTGCCGATGATCACCTGGAACATGTCGCCCGCGTAGAGCGCCGATGCCACGCCGTCGAGGGCCTTGATCGCGTCGGCGTCGGCCTTCCCGTCGTCGCGCAGCGTGAACCGCAGACGGGTTTGGCAGTTGAAGACCGAGGCGATGTTTTCGGGGCCGCCCACGAGATCGATGATCTGCTCGGCGAGCGGCGCGTATTTGCTACTCATAGCGGCAGCACTCCTCCTTGAGACGAAAAAAGACCCGAACCACGGGCATCGGAATTCGATGACGTCGTGATTCAGGTCTTGCTCCGCGAGACGCGGATAACATCCTGTGCGCCCGCCAACGGCGGCAGGCGATATTGACGGTACCGCCGGCCAGGAGGCGTGTCAATAGAACGACGAGACTCACGTAAAGTCCCCGCGTAGCCAGGGGCCGTGCCTCACACACTTTCCCCCGCGTAGCCAGGCGACGGTCACGATGGGGTGTGAGCACGAAGGGCATGTCGTTGGCAGCAAGGGTTGAGGTTACGAAGAAGTACGCCACCGCGTACGCGGCAGCGTCGAAGAAGGACAAGAGCCGGATCCTCGACACCGTGGTCGCGGTCACGGGTTGGAACCGGGACCACGCCCGCCAACAACTCCGGGGCCGGCTGGCCCAGCCCAAGGGCAGAGCCACCGCCACGATCGCTGTGATCGACCGGCGCCGCACCAAACCACGTAAATACTCCTACGACGCGCTCCTCACGCTCCAGAAGGTGTGGTCTGTCGCGGGCGGGATCTGCGGCAAATACCTTGCCGTGTCCATGTCGGACTGGCTGGACGCGATGGAGGCCGAAGGCTCCCTCATCCCCGGCCAGGGCCGCTACAGCCCCGAGGTGCGCTCGGAACTGGAGCAAATGTCGCCAGCCACGATCGACCGCTATCTCACTCCCGCACGGGCGAAGGACCCGATCCGCGGCAAGACCACAACCAAACCAGGCAGTCTGCTGCGCAACTCGATCACCATCCGCAAGGCCGGAGACGAAGTCGAAACCGAACCAGGGTTCTTCGAGATCGACACCGTGGCTCACTGCGGCCCCACCCTGAAAGGCGAGTTCGCGCGCACCGTGAACTACACCGATGTCCATACCGGCTGGGTGTTCACCCGCGCGATCCGCAACAACGCCGCCATCCACGTCCTAGGCGTCTTCGACACCTTCGTCGACCAGATCCCGTTCCTGGTCACCGGTATCGACTGCGACAACGGAGGCGAGTTCATCAACCACGACCTCGTCGGCTGGGCTACCGAACGAGACGTCTACTTCACCCGCTCCCGCCCTTACAAGAAGAACGACCAAGCCACCATCGAGTCGAAGAACAACCACCTCGTGCGCCGCTACGGCTTCTACCACCGCTACGACACACCGCTCGAGCTCGAGCTGTTGAACCGGCTCTGGCCGCTGGTCAACGACCGGTTGAACTTCTTCACCCCAACGAAGAAGCCCGTCGATTGGTCCACCGACCGCATCGGGCGACGTAAACGCGTCTACGACAAACCACGCACCCCCTACCAGCGGCTCCTGACCGCCGGCATCCTCAGCCCCACCCAGGAAACCGAGCTGGCTACCTACAAAGCCAGCCTGCGACCGACCCAGATCGCTGACCAGATCCACCAACTCCAGCAAGAACTCACCCGCCTCGCCGGCCATAAGACCCGCCGCCTCGAAGAACAAGCCCGCCCGAAGCTACCCAACCCGGCCGGGATCCGACTCCACGCCGGATAACCTCTACGCGGGGAAAAACCATGTGAGGCACGCACCCCGTTTCCCGGGGACTTGACAATGAGGCACCACGTAGAACATTAAGAGGGCTCGACGATGTGGCATCGCTCGATGGAGATGGACGCCGGCTCCTTGATGGTGTTGAGCGAGACGACCATTCGAGTGAGTTTCTCCGTGCCGGGAGGGATCTCGATGATGGTCTCGGCGACCTTCTCGTAGCTCAGGGCCTGGGCGAACAACTCGCATTCGGCGCTGTCGCTAGGGACGGTGCGCTGCACCACGATCTCGGCCGAGATCTGCGTAGGGCTGACCACTTCGAAGGAACGGACCATCCCGGCGACGGGAGGATTCGAGCGCTGTGCGCCCGTGATCGCGACGAAGACGATCGTGCCCACCAAAGCTATCAGGGCCACGATGAACAGCAGGTAGTCCGTCGCCGTTCTCCGGGGATAGCGGGCCTTGATGCGTGCGTCGTCGGTCATATCCACCCTCCCATTGTGCACCAGAGATCCCGTGGGTGGGTGGCGCCTCCCGCGGCGCACCCGCCCGTGGAACCTCTACTCTTTCCGCGAAGCGATGGGCGCTACCCGGGGCGGGAGGGCACAATACATCCCATGTCCACGACGACCACCTCGCCGAGTGCGTTGCGCCTGCTGAATGTGCATGCGCACCCGGACGACGAATCCAGCAAGGGCGCGGCTACCACCGCCAAGTATGTGGCCGAGGGCGTCGAGGTGATGGTCGTCACCTGTACGGGCGGCGAACGGGGTTCGATCCTCAATCCCCATCTGATCGAGGACGCCGAGGTCTTGGCGGATATGTCCGGTGTGCGGCGCCGTGAGATGGCTCATGCGGCCGAGATCCTCGGTATCACACACATCTGGTTGGGCTTCGAGGATTCCGGGTTCCCGGAGGGCGATCCGCTTCCGCCCCTTCCCGAGGGGTGCTTCGCGGTGCAGGACATCGATGAGGCCGCGGGCCGGCTGGTCAAGGTGATCCGCCAGTTCCGGCCGCACGTCATCACCACCTACGACGAGCACGGCGGCTATCCGCATCCCGACCACGTCATGTGTCACCTGGTCACCATGGCCGCCTTCACGGCTGCGGCCGACGCTTCCCTCTGGCCGGAGCACGGCGATGCCTGGCAGGTGGCCAAGCTGTATTACCACATGAGCTTTCATCGTCGACGTTATGCGGCGCTCGACCAGGCGATGCACGAGCACGGGCTCGAGCCCAAGGGGCCGCCCTTCGTCGACGACGACACCTACTCCGACGGCAGGCTCACCACCTTCATCGAGTGCTCCGATTATTTCCCGGTGCGCGATGAGGCCCTCCGTGCGCACGCCTCCCAGATCGATCCCGACGGCCCCTGGTTCGCCATCCCGCTCGCCGTGCAGCAGAAGGGGTGGCCGACGGAGGACTATCAGCTCGTCGTCTCGAAGGTACCCACGATCATTCCGGAAGATGATCTCTTCACCGGGCTCCGCGCGCCGCTGGTCGCACCCGAGTTCTATATCTGATGTCTGCGTGACGCTTCGTGTACCGGTTGCCGGCGGGGTGCTGGGGACAGACTTCTGCGGGCGTCGCGTGGCTCGCGATCTATGAGGTTCTCACGCCGGAGGACGGTGCCCGGCCGTTGAGCAGCCAGGCAGCCAGGACTCCGCCGATGGCACCGCCCAGGTGCCCCTGCCACGACACGCCGGCCACCATGGGCAAGAGACCCCAGAGGACGCCGCCGTAGATCGCCAGGATGGCTGCCGCGAGCAGGATCTGGCCGATCCGCCTCGTGAACAAGCCGCGCACCAGCACATAGCTCAGCCAGCCGAAGACCACCCCGGATGCACCGGCCGTGATGCTGTTCGGCGGCGAAATCAGCCACACCAGGAGCCCCGAGGAGATGATCACGGTGAGGGTGGTGATCACCCAGCGCGCCGCACCGTCGAGATAGACGAGCACGCCGAGCACGAAGAACGGCAGGGAGTTGGCGATCAGGTGCGCCCACCCAAAATGCAGGAGCGGCGCGGTGGCGATGTGGGCCAGGCTGCCGAGGTGCCTGGGCACGATACCGAAACCGTCCAGGGCGTGCCCGGTGAGCACATCGACGATCTCGATGGCCCAGAGCAGGATCAAGAGAGCGCCGATCACCTGGATGGCCCGGACCCAGGGACGCTTCGGAGTAGCGGTCGTCGACATGCCTCCATGGTAGGAGCAGGCCAAATGCGGTCCATTCATTCGGGCCAGTAGCCTTGGGCGCATGAATCGACTGGGCGAATCGACGAGTGACTACTTGCGCCAGCATGCGCATCAAGCCATCGACTGGTGGGAGTGGTCGCCGGAGGCGCTGGCCGAAGCGGAGCGCCTCGATCGTCCGGTGTTGCTCTCCATCGGGTACGCCTCGTGCCACTGGTGCCATGTGATGAGTAAGGAATCGTTCGACGATCCTGTGATCGCTCAGCTGATCAACGACAACTTCGTGGCCATCAAGGTCGACCGTCAGCAGCTGCCGGACGTGGACACGGTGTTCATGACCGCCACGCAAGCGATGAACCGGGGAGCCGGGGGATGGCCGATGACGGCCTTCCTCACCCCCGACGCCAAGCCCTTCTTCACCGGCACCTACTTCCCTCCCGAGCCCCGTGACGGGATGCCGTCGTTCCGGCAGGTGCTGGAGACGCTGGCGCTCGGTTGGCGCACCGAGCGCATTCAGCTGGTCGATTCCGCTCATGTCATCGCCGCGCACCTCGGGAGCCTCACCTACGAGCAGCCTGACACCGCCCCGGAACCACGCGCGGCGCTCGACGCGGTGCAGGAGTCTTTCGACCTCATTCATGGTGGATTCGGTACCGCGCCGAAGTTTCCCGCCCCGACCCTGCTCGACGCGCTGTTGGTCAAGGGAGATCCATCCTCGCTCGAGCTCGCTCAGCGCACCTTGGAGGCGATGGCACGAGGCGGCATCTACGACCAGGTGGGCGGCGGTTTTCACCGCTACTCCGTCGATCCCGGTTGGGTGGTGCCCCACTTCGAGAAGATGCTCTACGACAACGCCCTGCTGCTGGGCACCTACATTCGCGGCTGGCGGCGCACGGCTGATCACGATTCAGGGCTGCGGGCTCTGCTGGAACGCACCGTCTACGGCATCGTCGAGTGGCTGGCGCGCGAGATGGTGGACGAACACGGCGCTTTCGTGGCAGGCCTCGACGCCGATTCCTGCGATATCCGCGGTGCCGTTCATGAGGGCATCTACTATCTCTGGAACCCGGCGCTGCTGGAGGATGCGCTGGGCGCCGAGGACGCCGACTGGGCGCAGGAAGTGTTCCACGTCACCACCGGCGGCACCTTCGAGGACGGGCTCTCGACACTGCAGCTGCGCGGCCGGCCGGACTTCGCCCGCCTCGACGCCGTGGCCGCAACCCTGCTCGCCGAGCGGGAGAACCGCTTCCGCCCAGCGACGGATTCGCTGGTGGTGTCGTCGTGGAACGGCTGGACCATCTCGTCGCTGGTCACCGGAGCGCTGGTGTTCAACGAGCCGGGCTGGCTCGCTATGGCGGAGCGAGCCGCCAGGTACCTCACCGAGGTGCACATCGTGGAGGGGGTGCTGCGCCGCTCGTCGCGCGACGGCGTAGTGGGGGAGGCCATCGGCAGCGCCGAGGACTACGGCTCCGTCGCGGAGGCCTTCGCCCTGCTGGCGGGTGCGACGGGGGACGCCTCATGGCTGCGCGCCGCGGAGGCGCTCGTCGACCAGGGGCTGGGGCTGTTCGGCCACCAAGACGGTGGTTTCTACGACGGCGTCGACGCCGGATTGTTCACCCGTCCGCGCACCCTCACCGACAATGTGACGCCCAACGGCACCTCCGCCATGATCTCCGCGCTGCGGGTGGTGGGGCTGCTGGCGGAACGACTGGAGTTGGTGAAGCGAGCTGACCTTGCGGCGAAGACCACCTGGCAGACGCTGCAGGATGCGCCCCGCTTCGCGGGATCGGCCCTCGCGGGCCTGCTTGTTGCCGACGAAGCACGCCGTGGTTTGAAGCCTGCCACCGTCGTGGTGGTGGCGGAGGACCCGTTCGACGAGCTGTCGCGTGCTACCTGGCGCATGGCCCCAGCCGGTTCCGCGATCGTGACGGGTGCGCCAGGAACGGCGGGGTTCGGATCCCACTTCGATGCCCGCGAGCGACGCGGTGTCTACGTGTGCCGGGGCACCGTCTGCTTCGACCCGGTTGACGACTACAACGACCTCAAAACCCCCCTTTGGAGCCGCGTCTAGGAGGTCGGTCGGCGCGCTGGCGCTCGCTGTCCCTGATGCGAAAATATGTGCGGATTCCTGTATTCAGGTCCCTGAGGTGCGACGAAGGAGCCTCGAAGGCGTAAACGTGCGCATCCGCAGGGACTGTGCCCAAAGGTTTCCGTTTAACGCCCTTCGAGGCTCCTCGCAAACTCGTCACACCTCAGGGACCGGTGATTGGGTCTCGTCTCCCTCACTTTCCTGTCCTACGGTGGCCGGAAGCAGCCCGGAAGCTGAGGTGCGAGGAACGAGCCTCGAAGGGTGGTCCCTGATGCGAAAGTATCGCTGCTTTCCCACCTCACGGTGGCGGCGAAGCAGCCCGGAAGCTGAGGTGAAAGTGAGCGTGGGCAAACCCATTGTCCGGTCCCTGATGCGAAAGTATGTGCGGATTCCTGTTTTCAGGTCCCTGAGGTGCGAGCTTGCGAGCCTCGAAGGGCGTAAAACGTAAGAAGGGGCAGAGACTGAGCCCAGAGGTTACGTTTAACGCCCTTCGAGGCTCCTCGCAGAACTCGTCACACCTCAGGGACCGGACAATGGGTTTTCCTCCCATACTTTCGCATCAGGGACCTGAAAACAGTTTCCCTAGTCCTCAAGCATCTCGGTGACGAGGGCGGCGATCGCGGAGCGCTCCGAGCGGGTCAGGTTGATGTGGGCGAACAAGGGGTTGCCCTTGAGTCGTTCGATCACGGCGACTACGCCGTCGTAACGACCGATGCGAAGGTTGTCGCGCTGGGCCACGTCGTGGGTGAGCACCACGCGGGCGTTCTGGCCGATGCGTGACAGCACCGTCAGCAGCACGTTGCGCTCCAGCGACTGGGCTTCGTCGACGATCACGAACGCGTCGTGCAAAGAGCGGCCGCGGATATGGGTGAGGGGGAGCACCTCGATCATCTCCTGGGCGATCAGCTCCTCGATCACGTACTTGCTGGCCACGGAGCTGAGCACGTCGAAAACGGCCTGTCCCCAGGGCTGCATCTTCTCGTCGGCGGTGCCTGGCAGATAACCCAGCTCCTGGCCGCCGACGGCATAGACGGGCCTGAACACCATGACCTTTTCGTAGACCCGGCGTTCGAGAACCAGCTCGAGGCCCGCGCTGAGCGCGAGTGCGGACTTGCCGGTGCCGGCCCGGCCGCCGAGTGAGACGATGCCGATGCTCTCGTCCATGAGCAGATCCAAGGCAACGCGCTGCTCGGCCGATCGCCCGCGGATCCCGAAGACCTCCCGGTCTTGCCGGACGCGCTCGACCGAGCCGTCGGGCAGCTTGCGGCCGAGGGCTGTCGAATTGGGGCCGTGCAGCACGATTCCCGCGTGCACCGGGGCGTCGTCGACGGGATCGTTGATGTGCGGCAGCCGGCCGTCCTGATGGAGCGCGGACACCTGCTCGGTGGTCACGTCCACCTCCAGCATCCCTCCCCAGCCCGCTTCGCGGGGCAGTTGGCTGCGGTACTCCTCGGCCATGATGCCTAGCACGGAGGCCTTTATGCGCAGCGGCACGTCCTTGCTGACGAGCGCCACGTCGTGCCCCTCCTGGGCGAAGCTCTGGGCCACCGCCAGGATCAGGGTGTCGTTGTTGCTCTGGCGGAAACCCAGGGGGAGAAGCTCGGGGTCCATGTGGGTGAGATCCACCTCAAGCGTGCCGCCAGACTCGTTGATCACGAGGGGCTGGTCGAGACGCCCGTGCGCGCGGCGCAGCTCATCCAGCAGGCGAAGTGCCGTGCGCGCGAAGTAGCCCAGTTCGTGGTGGTGGCGTTTGGCTTCCAGCTCCGTCAAAACGATGAGTGGCAGGATCACCCGGTGCTCGTCGAAGCGTTGGAACGCCTTGGGGTCGGACAGCAGGACAGAAGTGTCCAGGACGTAGATGCGTTGTCCCTCCATGGCTCGACGATACTGGTAGTCACAGGCCTGGTCGGGGTATTTCGATTGGTGACGTCGGACGAAATGGGGCTCGTCAGCTGAAGACGGCCAGGCCGATCGCGACGGCGTGGCACAGCGCCGCGACGATGGTGCAGGCGTGGAACACCTCATGGAAGCCGAACCACCGGGCCTGCGGGCCTGGCCTCTTCAGGCCGTAGGCGAGCGCACCCAGCGAGTAGATGATGCCGCCGGCGGCGATCAGGATCACCACGGCGGGGCCGCCGGAGGCCCAGAACGCGGGCAGCCAGCCGACGGCCGCCCAGCCCATGCCGACGTACAGCAGCGTATAGAGCCAACGCGGGGCGCCCAGCCAGGTGGTGCGGAAGATGACGCCGAGGACGGCCATCGACCAGACCAGGATCAGCAGGGTCGCCTGCGGTCGTCCATCCAGCATGGCGAGCGTCAGGGGCGTGTAGCTGCCGGCGATGAACAAGAAGATGTTGGAGTGGTCCATCCGTCGCAGCACCGCCTCCATGCGGGGGCCCCAGGTGCCGCGGTGGTAGACGGCGCTGGTGCCGAAGAGCTGCACGGCCATCAACGTGTAGACGGCGCAGCCCAGCCGCGTGTCCAGGGTGGGTGACACGGCGGTCAGCACCAGGCCCGCGATGAAGATCAGCGGGGCCATGCCCAGGTGCAGCCAGCCGCGAAGCACGGGCTTGACGGGCTGCGCGGCAGACGAGATCTCGTGCTCGGTCAAGGTGGTCATATCCTACCTACGCTTCCGTAACTTACGGTACCGTAGGTTACGCCATGAGGGAGGGAAATCAAAGTGTCGACGGGGTGGGTTCGATACTCTCTATGTCATGGCAGGCCTGCGCGAGTTCGTGAACCGCATCTGGCCGCCCGACTTCCTCTACTCCAGCTACGAGGCCAAGATCCTCGCCGAGCTGGATACCTCTCGCCTCCCGCGCCACGTCGCGGTGCTGGCCGACGGAAACAGGCGCTGGGCGCGTCTCAATGCTCCGGGGGAGCCGCTGGTGGCGGGCTACCGGGCGGGAGCCGTCAGATTGCTGGACTTCGTCGAATGGTGTGACGAGGCCGGCATTCAGGTGGTGACGCTCTGGGTACTCAGCACGGACAACCTGGCTCGTGCCGAAGAAGGCGAGCTGGCCCCCCTGCTGGGGGTGATCGAGCAGCTCGTCGACGATCTCGCCACGCGCGGCACCTGGCGGGTGCGCGCCGTGGGTGCGCTCGACCTGCTCCCGCCGGAGTGCGCCGAGAACCTCCAGGCCTCCGCGGGGCGCACTTCGGACGTGGAGGGCATGCAGGTCAATGTCGCCGTCTCCTATGGCGGGCGGCACGAACTGCGTGACGCATTCCGCTCCCTGCTGGCGCAACGCGCCTCTGAAGGGGCAACGCTGGAAGACGTGGCCAAGACGCTGGAGATCGATCAGATCTCCGAACATCTCTACACCAAAGGCCAACCTGATCCGGATCTGATCATCCGTACCTCCGGGGAGCAGCGGTTGTCGGGTTTCTTACTGTGGCAATCGGCCCACAGCGAGTTCTATTTCTGCGAGGCGCTCTGGCCCGATTTCCGTCGTGTCGACTTCGTGCGAGCGCTACGCGCCTACACGCAGCGCGAGCGGCGATTCGGACGTTAACCCGAGTGATGCAACGATAGGGACATGGCGGGACGCAACAAGAAGGCCGGCGGCAGGGACATGGTGATCTCCCTGGCGGTGCTCATCGTCCCCGTTCTGCTCATCACATGGTTCTTCACGCACGATCCGAAGCCCGAAGTGGAAGTGGTCGACGTGGCACCGGTGCTGGCGCAAGCCGACGAGGCCTCGCCCTATCCGATCCTTTACCCCACCGATCTTCCGGAGGACTGGCAGCCCGTTCGCGTCGCGTGGGCCGCCGACGGAGAGCGGTGGATCACCGGCGAGCCTGCGGTCGGCAATTCCTGGCAGCTCGGATATCTGGCGCCCAACGAGATCTATATCGGCCTGCAGCAACGCGACCGTGCCCTCCCGAGCTTCATCACCTGGGTGACCCGAGAGGGTTACCGGGAGGACGGGACCATCGACGCGGCCGGCTTCACCTGGGATCGTTACATCTCGCAAGACGGGCGCACCCGGAGCCTGGTGACGCAGGACGAAGACACCGTCGCCGCGATCACCGGGGACACTGACTACGAGCAGCTGGAGGCCTTCGCCACCACCCTCGCGACGAGCCCCTCCTGAGCCGCGGCTTCGTCGAGGATGCGTTGAGGCGATCAGGAAGGATCGTCTGACTGGCGGGCCTTGGCCACCTGCTCGCGAGCACCGTCGAGAAAGCGCTGACAGATGGCAGCGAGTTCCTCGCCACGCTTCCACAAGGCCATGGAATCGGCCAAAGACACCCCGCCCGATTCCAACGTGCGCACCACCTCGGCGAGTTCGTCGCGGGCAGCCTCGTAGGTGATTTCCTCACTCATCGGAGTCCTTTCGGTCAACGCTGGGGGTGGTGTGGGCGACGTCGAGAGTCAACTCGCCGTCTGCGAGGTAGGCGTGGACGCGCGCGCCGGGATCGACGTCTGTGACGGAGGAGACGGAGCGTCGTTCGTCGTCGACGAGCACCGCATAACCGCGCTCCAGGGTGGCTTTGGGGGACATGGCGCGAATGGCGCCGAGGTGTGTGCGCAAGGTTGCCTGTTCGGCGGTGAGCTGGCGTTCGACGGCGTGAGTCAGTCGGTGCCGAAGCAGCTCGAGCCTGTCGTAGTGGGCCAGGAAGACGCTGGTGGGATCCACCATGACGGGCCTGGCGCGCAACTCGTCGAGTCGGCGCTGGGCGGTGTCGAGTTGCGTGACCACCGCACGCTCCATCCGGGATCGCGCGTCTCGGATCAGGGATAGCTCCTCTGCCACGTCCGGCACGGCGCGCTTGCCTGCGTCGGTGGGGGTGGAGGCGCGCACGTCGGCGGCGAAATCGATCAGCGGCACGTCGCGTTCGTGGCCGATCGCGGAGATCACGGGGGTGATGGCCTCGGCGACGGCGCGCACGACGCCCTCGTCGGAGAACGGCAGGAGGTCTTCCAGAGCGCCCCCGCCGCGGGCGATGATGATCACCTCGACATCGGGATCCTCATCGAGGTCCGAGAGCGCATCGATCACCGACGCGGCCGCGCGGGGTCCTTGCACCAGCGCGTGGCGGGTGCGGACCTGGGCCGCCGGCCATCGCCTGATGACAGTGGTGATCACGTCGCGTTCCGCATCGGAGTCTTTGCCTGTCACCAGCCCGATGACCCGCGGCAGGAGCGGAGGGCGGCGTTTGCGGTACGACTCGAAGAGGCCTTCGGCGTGAAGCTTGCGTTTCAGTTGCTCCAGCTGGGCCAGGAGGAGCCCCTCGCCCGCCACGCGTAGTTCGAGGCATTCGAAGCTGAGCTGGCCGCTGCGCTCCCAGACCCGCGGACGTACCCTGGCCACCACCTGCGACCCTTCGGGTAAGGGGCCGGCCGCGTCGAGCACATACGCCGTGGTGGTGACCTGCACCGACGATTCGGTGCGCCTGTCGCGGAAGGTGAGGAACTGCGTCGGAGCGCTGCGGCGTTTGATCTCCACCACCTGCGCCTCCACCCACACTTCCCCGAGCTTGCCGACCCAGTCGCGCACAGCCAGGATGATCCGGCCCAGTGGCTGTGGCTGTTCGGGCGAACTGGTCAGCGCCATGAGCACCCCTGGCATGACGAGCGGATCATGGGGCCGAAGCTACCAGCAGGTAGGGACATTGCGCGGAGTCTCTTACACTGGGGCGCATGACTGACCAGACGGGCAAGAAGGTTGTGGTCGCGGCTCCGCGCGGCTACTGCGCGGGTGTTGAGCGCGCGGTGGTGACGGTGGAGAAGGCGCTGGACCTGTACGAAGGCCCCGTGTATGTGCGTAAGCAGATCGTGCACAACAAGCACGTCGTCGAAGATCTGGAGGCTCGTGGCGCCATCTTCGTCGACGACCTGGAGGAGGTGCCCGAGGGTTCCACCGTGGTGTTCTCCGCGCATGGCGTCTCGCCGGCGGTGCACGCGGAGGCGGCGGAGCGCAGCCTCAAGACCATCGACGCCACCTGCCCGCTGGTCACCAAGGTGCACCACGAGGCCAAGCGTTTCGCCAAGGATGGCACCAAGATCCTGCTGATCGGGCACGCCAACCACGAAGAGGTCGAGGGCACGATGGGGGAGGCGCCGGAGATGACCACCCTGGTGGAGCATCCCGATGACGTCGAGAATCTTGAGTTGCCCGAAGACACCAACGTCGCCTGGCTATCGCAGACCACCCTTTCGGTGGACGAGACCATGGAGACGGTGACCCGTCTCCGCCAGAAGTTCCCCCTGCTGATGAATCCGCCTTCCGACGACATCTGCTACGCCACGCAGAACCGTCAGCTCGCGGTCAAGCAGATCGCCGGCGGTGGCTGTGATCTGATGATCGTGGTGGGGTCGAAGAACTCCTCGAACTCCGTGCGGCTGGTGGAAGTGGCGCTTGAAGCCGGGGCCAAGGCGTCCTACCGCGTCGACAACGCCGGGGAGATCGACGAGGCCTGGCTGGAGGGCGTCGAGAGCGTCGGCGTCACCAGCGGCGCGTCGGTGCCGGACGAGTTGGTGCAGGGGGTGCTGGAGTTCCTCCGCGAGCGCGGCTACCCCGAGGCGGTTGAAGAGCGCCTGACGGAGGAAACCCTCCAGTTCGCCCTGCCTCCGGAACTCCGCAAGGACCTGCGCCGCTCCATCAAGCACTGATCCGCATTCCGGCCCCCGGTTTCAGGGCGTTATGTGTCGGGGATCGGTTAAGGTCCCTGCCGCAGTCCGGTCCCTGAGGTGCCCTTCGAGGCTCGTTCCTCGCACCTCAGGGACCACGAGCTTGCGAGCCTCGAAGGGCGTAAAACGCAAGAAGGGGCACAGTCTCTGCCCAAGGTTCCGTTAACGCCCTTCGAGGCTCCTCGCAGAGCTCGTCACACCTCAGGGACCTGACAAAGGGTTCCTCCACTCACTTTCCTGCCGCACGGTGGCAGCAGCAGCCCGGAAGCTAAGGTGCGACGAAGGAGCCCTTCGAGACGGGCGCTGGGCGCCCTCCTCAGGGACCACCCTTCGAGAACGCTCGTTCCGGTTGCTGAGGCGCGTACTTCGAGGCTCGTGCCTCGCACCTCAGCAACCGGCACGAGCCTCGAAGCACGCTCCTCAGGGACCACCCTTCGAGGCTCCTCGCAGAGCTCGTCGCACCTCAGGGACCACCTCGAAGGGCGTCTCAGGGGGCTGACAACGGGTTTACCCATCGCTGTTTTCATGGGGTCCTCAAGGAAATACTCCCGTGGGAGCCGCTACGGAAGGTGTGCTGCCCTTACACGAGGAACTGGAAGTAGGGGGAGTCGTAGGCCACCTCGTGCACCTGCATGCCCGACTCTTCGAGCCGCAGCAACAGGAAGGGGTAGTCGGTGGGGTTTCCGAGTTCGATGCCCACCAGCGCGGGGCCGGTCTCCCGGTTACTGCGCTTCACGTACTCGAAGTAGGTGATGTCGTCGTCGGGGCCGAGCACGTTATTGAGGAACGAGCGCAGGGCGCCGGGCTGCTGCGGGAAGTCGACGAGGAAGTAGCGCTTGCGGCCTTCGTGGATCAGCGAGCGCTCCACCACCTCGGCGTATCTGGCCACGTCGTTATTGCCGCCCGAGACGAGAGACAGCACCGTCGAACCGGGGGCGATGTGGATGCGGTTTCCAACCCCACCAGTGGGCAGGGCCGCGGGAGCGAGGGCGCCGGCGGGCTCCGCGATGATGCCGTCGGTCTGGTAGAGATCCAGCATCTCGGTGCACACCTGCCCTTCGGGGACCCGGATGAGCTCCACGTTGGCTTCGCGGATGGCCTGGAACGTGAAGTCGCCCACCCTGGCGACGGCGGCACCGTCGACGAACGTCTCGATTTCCGGCAGCCGCACCGGGCGCCCGGCAGAGATCGCTGCCGCGACGCACGGCGCGCCTTCCGGCTCGACGCCGATGATGCGCACCTCGGGATGAGCATGGCGCAGCCACGCCGCTGCTCCAGAAAGCAGGCCGCCGCCCCCGACGGGGAGCACCACGACGTCGGGCACGAAACCGAGTTGGTCGAGCGCCTCGACGATGATGGTGGCCTGCCCGGCGACGATGCGCGGGTTGTCGAAGGCCGGCACGGCGATGCGGCGTGTTTCCATGGCATAGGTCTTGGCGGCATCCAGCGCCGCATCGTAGGTGCTGCCCACCATCTTCAGCTCGACGTGACCTTGGCCGATGGCCTGGATCCGATCGCGCTTCTGCCTAGGCGTGGTGCGGGGAACGAAGATCGTGGCGTTGATGCCCAGCACCGCGCAGCTGAAAGCGACGCCTTGCGCATGGTTGCCCGCAGAAGCGCACACCACGCCGGCGAGCTTGTCCTGCTCGCTGAGCTGGGACATCAGCGTGTAGGCGCCGCGCAGCTTATACGAGCGAACCGGTTGCTGATCTTCGCGCTTCAACCAGACCTCGCACCCCGTGGCCGCCGACAGCCGCTGGTTGCGCTGGACGGGGGTGCGCTCGGTCACGCCGGCGAGGCGCCGTGTGGCCTCGGCGATCTCTGGAACCAGATCAGTGAGGATGCTCATCGCACCATTGTCTACCACCTGGGGGCATCCGTCAGCCGGCCGACTGGCCGGGATTACCGCGTCGGTCCGCCAACTCCGCCACGGCCTCTCTTTCTTCCTCATAGGCGAGCATCTCCGGCACGGCGGGCTCGCGGATCGGCTCCTCGATGGGCGTGAGTTTTCCCAGCTCTGAATCGGTGACACGCAGGTCGTTGAATCGGCGCGCCGAGACCATCACCCGTGATTCCAGTGAGCTCACGGCGCTGTTGTAGGCCCGCACCGACGAGGTGAGCGCCCGTCCGAGCTTGTCGACGTGGCCCCCCATGGTGATCAGCCTGTCGAAAAGTTCGCGGCCCAACCGGATCACCTCCGAGGCCGATTCCGCCAGTTCCGACTGTCGCCAGCCATGGGAGATGGTGCGCAGCAACGGGATCAGGAGACCGGGGGAGGCGAGCACCACGTCGTGTTTGGCGGCGTAGTCGTGCAGGTCGGGAATGGCTTCCAACGCGAGCCGCAGGAACTCGTCGCTGCCGAGGAAGAGCACGACGAAGTCTGGCGAGCGCAGATCGAGCTGCCAGTAGCTCTTGGCTCCCAACTGCTCGATGTGCGTCTTGACGTGCCGGGCAAACCGCGAGACGTGTGCACGCTGGGCCGTTTCGTCCTCGGTGTTGTAGGCATCGAGGATGGCGGCGAGGGGCACCTTGGAATCGACGAAGACCACCCGGGAATCGGGAAGGTTCACCCGCATATCCGGCCGGAACTTGCCGCCATCCGAGGAGATGTAGGTCTGCTGATCGTCGAAATCGCAATGCGCCTTCAGGCCCGAGACCTCGACGATGCGACGCAAGCTCTGCTCACCCCATGCCCCGCGTACCTGGGGCGTCCGCAGCGCCGTGGCCAAGCTGAGCGCTTCCTTGCGGATGGACTCGCCCGAATCCTGTACGTGGCGGATCTGCTGCGCCAGCTCGGAAGCGAGCCGGGTGCGTTCCTTTTCGACCTCCGCCAGGCGTTGAGTCAGCGATGTGAGGCTTGCGGCGAGGGGCTCCACCAACTGCTGGGTGGCGGCCAAGCGAGCCTCGGCCGTCCGATCCGCCTTGGCGGATTGCGCGTCCAGCGACTGCTCCGAGAGGAGCTTGAACTGGTTCGCCATGGCCTCGCGGTCGGCTTTCAGCTCCTCCGACAGCCGCACCGCGGCGTCGCGTTCCGCCGCTGTTTTCGCCTGGTCCGCCCGGGCATCGGCCTCCGACGCGGATGACCGCACCTGCGCGAAGAGATACCCGACCACGGCGCCGATGCCGAGGGCGAGCAGGCTGATGATGATGCCGAGCGTGTCCATGTGCTAACCCTGGCAGCAGGCACTGACAAAGAAAGATCCGCGCCCGTGTGTCGGGCGCGGATCCCCAGAAGTCGGCTATCCCTGGCGGCGGCGGAGGCGGAGCTCTTCCAGTTCCTTGCGCTCGCGTTTGCTGAGGCTGTGCAACCCTTCGGCGCTGATCTTCGCGAGCAGCTGATCGAGTCGTTCCTCGTCGCTTGCTCGGCGGCGCTCCTGTCGGCTGGGCTTCGGTGCGGGATCCTGGTGTGCCCGGGGCTGGCGTGTGGTGCGGGGGCGTCCCGCAGGAAGCCAGGCATAGTTGCTGAGCAGCCCCAACCGCCGTGCGCCGAGCGCGACGAAGGCGAGCGATGCGGCGAGGCTCAGCATCGATCCCCACGCGCCGATGGAGAGAATCTGAAGCACCTGCAAGACCAGGATGAAGGCTCCGAAAGCCCAGGCGGGAATGTTGAATAAGAACCGCGCGCGGGGGAACTCTGCGATCCACAGCAGCAGCACCAGGAGTTGCACCTGGCGAAGGCCCGCGAGACCGAAGCCGGGTAGAAGGAGGCCGAAGATGCCGGTCGATATCGTGAGCGCACCCCACATCATGATATAGAGGCGCATCGTTTGATTGCGACCGAGTTCGCGCTCCAGCATCGAGCCGAAATACCACAGCATCAGCAGGGTCAGCAGGCTCCAGATGGAGATCGTGTCGGCCAGCGGCCAGGTCACGATACGCCAGATCCCGCCCTGGAGAACCTCGGCCGGATGGAACCACAAGCCCGATGCGATGGCGCCGGAGAAGGTGCCCACGAGCATGCCGATGGCGCCGATCAGAACAACCAACATCGTCGACGTGACATGAAGGCGGCCGACGCGGAACCAATAATCGCCTTGGGACTGAGGTTGGAAGGGGTTGCTCACGACTACCAGAGTCTCATGCTTCGGCCCGGGATGCGAGCCTTGACAGGCCCCGGGATCGGTATGTTGGAGCAATGCATGCCGATGCTCGCGCCCACATCCATGACTTGGCCGACTTCGTGGTGGCCTCGCCCACGTCCTACCATGCCGCCGCGGAGATCGCGCGGCGGCTGGAGACGGCGGGCTTCCGGAGGGTCGACGAGCGGCAGCCCTTCGGTGTCCCCGGAGGCAAGGGCTTTCTCGTTCGCCACGGTGCGGTGATCGCATGGGTCGCGCCGGAGACCTTGACCGATGACGCCGGCCTGCGGATCGTCGGCACCCACACCGATTCGCCGGCGTTCAAGGTCAAGCCAGAGCCCGCGCTCAGCGCGGCGGGATGGTCCCAAGTCGGAGTCGAGGTCTACGGCGGGCCGCTGTTGAACTCCTGGCTCGATCGCGACCTGGGCATCGCCGGACGGCTCGTCACCCGCGACGGCGCGGTGCATCTGGTGCGCTCCGGCGCCATCGCACGCATCCCGCAGCTGGCCATCCATCTGGACCGCGGCGCCAATGACGGCCTGAAGCTCGACCGGCAGGCTCATTTGCAGCCCATCCTGGGGGTGGGGGAGACGCCAGGCCTATTGACGCATCTGGCTGAGCTGGCCAACCTCGACGCCGACGACCTGGTGGCGCACGATCTCTACACCTTCGATACCCAGAGCCCGGAGGTGATCGGCATCGGCGAGCAGTTCTTGGCCTCCGGCAGGCTGGACAACCTGGCCTCGACGCACGCGGCGCTGACCGCTCTCGAGTCTCTCGAGGACAGCCGCGACGTGACCATCTTCGCGGCCTTCGACCACGAGGAGGTGGGCTCTGCCACCACCTCTGGTGCCGCGGGACCGATCCTGGAAGACGTCGTCGTGCGGCTCGCCGCCGCCTACGGATTGGGTCTGGACGCCACTCGGGCCCTGCTGGCGCGCTCGACCTGTCTGTCCGCCGACTGCGGCCACGTCGTGCATCCCAACTACGCGTCGCACCACGATCCGGTGGCTCGGCCGTTGCCCAACCGTGGCCCCCTGCTGAAGGTCAACGCTCAGCAGCGCTACGCCACCGATGCGGTCGGCGCGGCGGTGTGGGCGTCCGCCTGCGCGCGTGCCGGCGTACCCACGCAGACCTTCGTCTCGAACAACGATGTGCCCTGCGGATCCACCATCGGCCCGATCACGGCGACCCGGCTCGGCATCACGACGGTCGACGTGGGCGCCGGGTTGCTCAGCATGCATTCAGCTCGCGAGCTGATCGGCATCGAGGACGCCTGGTATCTCGCCCGGGCGATCGAGGCCTACTGGCGCTAACGATCCAGGATTGTCAGGAACGGTCGCGGGGTACGACGATCACCGGCACGGGGGAGTGTCGTGCGATCTTCGACGCGGTGCCGCCCAGGAACACACCGATGGCTCCGGCGGTGCGGCTGGAGCCGACCACCAAGACGTCGCCCCATTCCCACTCGACGTCGGCCAGTGCCTCATGCCACGTGGAGCCGCGGCCGAACGCCGGAGGGAGCTGCTCGGGCGGATGCGGCAGATCGGCGAGGGTGGTGTGCAGGTCGTCGGCGATCTCGCGGAGTTCGGCGGCCCAGGTGTCCACCACGTCCTGTTCCGTGGCGTCGCCCAGGCTGCTCGTGACAGGCGGCGCCGAGTGCACCGCGAAAGACACCAGCCGGACGCTCGCACCCACGCTGGAGGCGACAGATCCGGCAAACGACACCATCGCGCCTTCATCCGAGCCGCCGATGAAGCCGATGCTCACCCGGGGCACCTTGCCTCCGGATGGTGCCGTATAACCGTGCGGAGCCACGGCGATGGGCACCGGTGAGCTGTGCATCAGGCGCTCCGTCACGCTGCCGAGCGCCACGAAACCGAGGGCTCCCGTGCTGGACGAGCCGAGCACGAGCAGCGGGGCATCGAACTCCTTGGCCGCTGCGAGCAGCCCCTCCGAGATCGACGGCGACGTGCGCACGACCGTGCGGCACTCGACGTCGTCCGGGAAGGACTTCCGGATCGTTGTGAGCGTCGTGTCGGCCAGCTCCTTCAGGTAGTTCAGATAGTCCTTGTCGACCTGCAGCGCGCGCCCTTGCCAGGGCGTGGGGACGACAGCGACTACCACCACGTCGAGACCCGCGGAACGGGCGAGCAGAGTGGCTAGTGTCACCCCTTCATGCGATTCCTGTGCAGGAGAGATCCCGACGACGATGCTCACGACAGACGCTCCATGGAGTTGAGGGCCGAATGCTTGCGGCCGTAGATGAAGTAGAACGCCAAGACGATGGCGGTCCAGCCCAGGAACACGTAGATGGTGACCGGGCGGAGATCTTTGATGATCCAGAGGCATCCCGCGATGGACAGGATCGGGGTGATCGGGTAGAACGGCACCTTGAAGCCGCGGGGCAGGCCCGGTTCTCGACGCCGCAGGACCATCACGCCGACGGCCACGACGATGAACGCCACCAGCGTTCCGATGCTGGTCATCTCCGCGAGGAAGTTCAGGGGAACGATGCCCGCGAGCAGGGCGATCACGACACCCGCGATGATGGTGTTGGGCACCGGGGTCAGGGTCCGCGGATTCACCTTGTGGAAGATGGGCGGCATCATGCCGTCGCGCGACATGGTGAACAGGATGCGGGTCTGCCCGTAGAGCACCACGAGGGTGACGCTGAAGATCGAGATGATCGCGCCGGCCGCCACCAGGGTGCCCGGCCACGAGGCGCCGGTGATGTTCTGCAGGATGGTTGACAGCCCCGCCTGTTGACCCTCGAAGTCCGTCCAGGGCTGCGCGGCCACGGCCACCACGGCGGTGAGCACGTAGATGGCGGTCACCACGACCAGCGCGCCGATGATGGCCAGCGGCAGATTGCGCTGGGGGTTCTTCGCTTCCTCACCAGCCGTGGCGATGACATCGAGGCCGATGAACGAGAAGAAGATGATGCCGGCGCCCAGCGTGATGCCGCTGACCCCGAACGGCGCGAAGTCGGCGAAGTTGTCGGTGTTCCAGCCGAATACGCCGATCGCCGCGAAGAGGACCAGCACGCCCAGCTTGATGAACACCATGATCGTGTTGACCGTCGTCGACTCGCTGACGCCGCGGATCAGCAGCATCATGCACAGCAGCACCAGGACCACCGCGGGCAGATTGATGATTCCGCCCTGCTCCGGCGACAGCGACAGGGCATCGGGGAGCCGGAATCCGAATAGATTGCCCAAGAACTGGTTGAGGTACTCAGACCAGCCGACGGCCACGGCTGCCGTCGAGACGCCGTATTCCAGCATCAGACACGCGGCCACGCCCATCGCGGGGAGCTCACCCAGCGTGGCGTAGGCGTAGGAATAGGACGACCCGGAAACCGGCACGGAGCTGGCCAGCTCGGCGTAACAGATCGCCGTCAAGCCTGCCACGATGCCCGCGAGGATGAACGAGACCAAGACCGCCGGCCCCGCGAAGGGCACTGCCTGATTGAGCACGAAGAAGATGCCGGTTCCCACCGTGCCGCCGATGCCGAGCATCATCAGCGGCAGCAGACCCAGCGTGCGTTTCAGGCTGTCCGGCCCTCCGGATTCGCCGGTGAAGGGTTGCACCGGCTTTCGTCGGAAGAGGTCCTGGACAAGCGTGCTCATGGGATGCCTTTCTTGGGGGCGTAGGCCGCATTGTGGCACTGTCGTCCGGCTCAGCGCGGCTCGTCCACGAGATCGTGCCTGCGTGACGGTGTGATCGGGCCGGGATTGGACGCGCCGGGCACAGTCGATAGTGTTCCGGAGGGATTCGAGCAAAGGAGTGCGACGTGACCACGACGAACAAGGCTGCCTTCGTGCGGCGACCGAGCCCCAGGCTTGCCGAAGGTCTGGTGACTCACATCGAGCGCAGCGACGATGTGGACGCAGAATTGGCCGTCTCCCAGTGGGACGGCTACGTGCAGGCGCTGCGCGACGCCGGCTACGAGATCATCGAGGTGGAGCCCGCGCCGGACTGCCCCGACGGGGTGTTCGTGGAGGACACGATGGTGGTGGTCGACGGCCTGGCGGTCATCACCCGGATTGGTGCGGAGTCACGGCTGCCGGAGCACCCCGGGGCACGGCGTGCGGCGCAGGATCGCGGCTTGACCGTCGTGGAGCTGACCGACGCCCCCGTCGAGGGCGACCTCGTGCTCGACGGCGGAGATCTGCTGAAGATCGGCCGCACCGTCTACGTCGGTGTGGGAGGCCGCACCACCGAGGCGGGGGCCGCCGCGCTGCGGCACCACTTGGCGACGGTCGGCTGGGATGTGGTCTCGGTGCCGATCGCCAAGACCCTGCATCTCAAGAGCCAGGTGACGGCGCTGCCCGACGGCACGGTGATCGGGTATGAGCCTCTCGTCGACGATCCCTCGTTCTGGCCCGCTTTCCTGCCCGTTCCGGAGTGGGGCGGCTCCCACGTCGTCGTGACGGGAAGCAACTCTGTGTTGATGGCCGACGATGCCCCGAAGACGGCCGCTCTGCTGCGCGAGCGAGGGCTCGACGTGGTGACGGTGCCGATCGGTGAATTCGAGAAGCTCGAGGGCTGCGTCACCTGCCTATCGGTGCGTCTCCACGACGCCGACTAAGGAGAAGGAAAGTTGCTCCGAGACCTCGATGCGCAAGGTCTCGGAGCTGAGGACCCTCCAGTAAATTATTGACGCGTGTCGCTTCCTGGATCGGGCGCCTGATCGCGTTGTCGGCCACGCCCCCGTAGCCCCACTACGAGGGCGGACCTCCGCCTTATCATGCATCCCGCCCAGAAACCGACACACACGCACCAATTTCCTGTCGGGCCCTTACGCTGAGTCCATGACTCTCAACATTGGAATGGTCACCGTCGACTCCTCCGATCCGCGCCCGCTCGCCACCTGGTGGTCAGAACGCCTCGGGGCGCCCATCGTCGAGGAAAACGAAGGATGGTTCATCATGATCGGCTCGACGCCGATGATGGCCATCCAGCACGTCGAAGACCCGACGCCCGGAAAGAACCGCGTCCATCTCGATCTGGTCACCGAGGATCTCGACGCCACCCGCGACGAGCTCCTCGCGGCCGGCGCCACCCTCGTCGGGGAGAGGGGAGACGAGTCGTTCAGAAGGGTCACACTGGCAGATCCGCAGGGCAACGAGTTCTGCATCGCCAAACATTGACCCTTCGGTCGGCATGCGGTCAGACCTCTTGGTCACCCTCTGCTGACTCGGACATCCCCTCTCTGCCCAAGAACTAGCCGGTGTTCTGCAGGCCTGCCGAGACCCCGGAGACGGAGAGGAGCAGGAGGTGCTCCCAATCTGCGCCGGCGTCTTCTGCGGAGTCCGAACGAAGCACGCGCAAGGCTCGCAGCTGGAGGAGCGAGAGCACATCCACGTAGGGGGCACGGAGATCCACGGCGGTGCGCAGCGCCGGGCGATTCGCCAGCAGAGCATCTCCACCGACGATGCGGGTGAGCCAGGCGCGGGTCAACTCCATCTCGCCCAACACCAGTTCGGTGAAGTCGGGACGATCTCCCAGTTCCAGGTATCTCCTGGCGATGCGGGTGTCGGTCTTCGCCAGGCTCATCCCGACGTTGTCGATCATGGTGCGAAACAGCGGCCATTCCTCGTAGGCCTGGCGTAGCACGTCCGCATCCCCCACGGCGTCCAGAGCGCTGCCCAGCCCGAACCAGCCGGCCAGGTTGATCCGCGCCTGCGACCAGGCGAATACCCAGGGAATCGCACGAAGGTCGGCCAAGGACTCGACCGAAAGCCCCCGCCTCGCGGGCCGAGACCCCAGCTGCAAGCGCCCGATCTCCTCCATGGGGGTGACCGTGGCGAACCACGGGGCGAAGCCGTCAGCCTGGACCAGCGAATCGAACCGGGCTCGTGATGCGGAGGTGAGCTGCTCGGCGATGGCAGCGTACTTCTCCGCGGCGGCCACGTTGCGATGTTCGACGGACGGCGCCACCGCGAGCAGGGTGGCGGCGGCCACCTGGTCGATGTGCCGCATGGCAATCGTGGGATCGCCGTATCGAGCGAAGACCACCTCGCCCTGCTCCGTGAGCTTGAAGCGCCCGTCTACCGAGTGAGGGGGCTGCGCCAGGATCGCGGTATTGGTCGGGCCGCCCCCGCGGCCGAGCGCCCCTCCGCGGCCGTGGAAGAGGGTCAGCTCGTAGCCGCTGTCCACCGCCCACTGCGAGATCTCCACCTGCGCCTCGTAGAGCGCGAGGTTTGCGGCCAACGGCCCCACGTCCTTCGATGAATCGGAGTAGCCGAGCATCACTTCGAGCTTTCCGCCGGTCTCTTCCAGCCGAGCAGCGAACTCGGGGTAGGTGACGGCCTCCGCCAGGATGGACCGGGCCCCTTGGAGGTCGTTGAAGGTTTCGAACAGCGGGATCACGTCGAGGACGACGTCAGCGCCGGAATAGCCCGCCAGCTTGTACACCGCAGCGAGGTCGGAGGCCGACTGGGTGAACGAGACGATGTAACGGCCCGCAGCCCGCCGGCCGTACCGACGCTGGATCTGGGCCATGGTCCGGAACACCTCCAGGACCCCCTCGGTCTCCGGCGAGCGTGCGTCACCCGCTTCGCATTCCGCCAGTGCCTTGGCGTGCACCGCGGAATGCTGGCGAACCTCCAGCTCCGCCAGATGGAAGCCGAAGGTCTCGACCTGCCACAGCAAGGTCTGAACGGAACCGAACGCCTGCCGAAGTGCCCCGGCGGCGTGAAGTGACTTCTGGACGATCGAGAGGTCTTTGATGAGCTCGTCGGGGTCGCCGTAGGCGAGGTCGGCGTTGCGGGTGCGGGTGGCGGAGATCCGCCGCGCGATCAACATCATCACCTGCTTGTGCGGCTCGTTCGGGGCGCTGATCGTGGCCGCTTCCGCAGCCTCGTCATCGGCCCCGGCCAGGTTCTGCCACAGCGTCACGAGGGCGGGCGACGGTGGGGTTGCGTCGGAATCGAGCGTCAGGCCGCGGGCGATCGTGGTGGCGGTGTGCTCCAGGCCACGCAACACGTGATCGGAGGCGATGGCCGCCGCTTGCTTGGTCACCGATGGGGTGACGAACGGGTTGCCGTCGCGGTCTCCGCCAACCCAGGTTCCCAGCCGGATGAACGGCCGGACGAGGGGCTCCTGCCGGCCGGCGCTCTCGGGCTGCAGCGCGTCATCGACGTAGCGGTACACGCGGGGCAGCGTGGTGTAGAGGGTCTCGTCGAAGATCGACATGAGGGAGCGGACCTCGTCCTCGGGGCCTGGTTTCGTCGACCGCAGGGGAGCCGTGCGCCAGAGAGTGTCGATCTCCTCGAGAAGACGGCGATGGACCCGGCGTCCCGCCACCTGATCGGCGCCAACCACCACTTGCTCTTCCAGCAGCCTCGCGATGCGTCGGATGCTCGTGGAAACGGCGCGCCGCCGTGCCTCCGTCGGGTGCGCGGTGAACACCGGGTGGAAGCGCAGGTTCTCCAGGCGCCGACGGGCGGCCTCCTCCCCGATCTCCTCCCTCAACTGCGCCATCGCCTTCGGGATCGTGTCGGTGGCGCCCTCCACCTCAGGATGCCCTTCGCGCAGCATGCGCACGCGCTGGAACTCCTCAGCCAGGTTCACGAGGTGGAAGTACACCGTGAATGCCCGAGCCACCTCGTCGGCGCGCTCGACCGGGAACGATTCCGCGATCTCCGTCGCCCTGGCGAAGGCCTCGGGCGAGCTATCCCGGTGCGCCGCGATCGTGGCCTGTCGCAGCGCTTCGACGTCGTCGAACAGCCCGGAAGAGCCGCCTTCCTTCAAAACCTGCCCCAGCAAGGTGGTGAGCAGGCGTACATCGGCGCGAAGCTGGTCGGAGAGCTCGCTGACGGCGTTCGCGCCGGGCTCGGTTGGCATCGGCGTCGTGTTGATGTTGGGCATGGCCTACACCTTAGTGGCAGCTGATTTCGGCTGGATTTCGCCGACTGCCCGCGGCCTAGTCCTGATGTTTCTCGGCAGGCGCGTGATGCTCGGTGGCCGTGGCCGCAGCCAAGAGCCGTTCCTCCATCCGCGCCAGTTCTTTGGAGATGAACTGCCGTGTCGCCAGGCCGGAGACCCGGCCGCGAACATCCATCAGTTCTCGTGCGAGGAAATCGGTGTCGGCCCTGCTCTGGTCGATCTTCTCGCGATCGATCTGGGCTTGGGCGCGATCCATCGCCTCCTGCTTGTACTGCGCCAAGAGGATGAGCGGCGCGGAGAAGGATGCCTGCACCGAGAGGGTGAGCGTCAGGAACTGAAAGGGGTACGGATCGAACACCAGAGTTTTCGGCGCCAGCGTGTTCCACAGGATCCAGGCGATGAGGACCGCGGCCATCCAATAGATGAAACTCGTGGTCCCCATGAATGCGGCCATCGCCTCTGACAAGGGCGTCTGCTTGCGTCGAGTCCTGCGGAACCACTTTCTGCCGCTCCGGGGTGTGGACAGAGAAGGCTGAGTTTTCATGGACTCATCCTAGGCAGCCAGGCGCCGGCACCGATACCCCAGAAAGTGCCTCGGGCCGGTGCGTGGGTCGTGTCAGGAGGCGGCGCGGCGAACCAGATCGCGGAGGCGTTGCTCGACGGCCTGCGTCATCTCGGTCACGGCGAATGCGACGGGCCACATCTCCCCATCGTCGAGGGCGGCGTTCTCCTCGAAGCCGATCGATCCATAGCGGGTGCCGAACTTCGTGGCCGGCTGGTAGAACACGATGTTCTTGCCGTCCTTGGCATAGGTGGGGAAGCCGTACCAGGTCTTGGGATCGAGATGCGGTGCCTCTTCGGAGACGACGACGTGCAGCCGCTCCGCGATCGCCCGATCGGGGCCTTCGAGAGATTCGATGGCCTCGAGGCAGGCGTCGAACTCCTTGGCCTTCTTGGCGGCTCCCTTCACCCCCTTCATCGCCTTGAGTTCTTCGGCGCGCTGTTTCATGGCGGCGCGCTCTTCGGCGCTGAAGCCGCTCTTGGTGTCGGTCATCGTTTGTTTTCCTGGATGCGAATGAGATTGCCCGCGGGATCGCGGAAGGCGGCGTCGCGAACGCCGTAGTCCTGCTCGATCGGTTCCTGCACCACGTCGGCGCCGCGCGCCTCCAGCTGAGCGAAGGTGGCGTCAAGGTCGTCGGTGGCCAGGCCGATCCCGAAGTAGCCGCCCTTGGCGACGATCTGGACCAGCAGCGCGCTCTCCTCCTCGGACAGGCCGTCGCCGAGGCCCGCGGGGTGAAGCACGATCGCGGTGTCGGTCTGGTCAGGCGGGCCGACGGTGATCCAGCGCATGTCCTGGTAGCCCACGTCGAGGCGCACCTCGAAGCCGAGCACGTCGCGGTAGAAGGCCAGCGACGCCTCCGGATCGGTGTGCGGGAGGAAGCTGGCGTTGATGGTGATGTTCATGGCATCCACGCTACGGGGCGGCGGGGCGCGGTGCTTCTCGATTCCTGACCGGTCTCAGTACCTGTTTCGCGATGCACGGCAGCATGCCGGGCCGAAACGGCGCGCCCTGCTCGCGGTAGATACGGGGAGAGACACCGACGAGCTCGGTGAAGCGGGTGCTGAAGGTGCCCAGCGACTGGCAACCCACCGCGAAGCAGATCTCCGTGATGCTCAGGTCTCCGCGCCGCAGGAGCGTCATGGCGCGTTCTATCCGTCGAGTCATCAGGTATTGGTACGGAGATTCGCCGTAGGCGCGACGAAACTGCCGGCTGAAGTGACCGGCAGACATGTGCACGCTGCGGGCCAGCGACTCCACGTCGAGGGGTTCCGCATATTCGCGGTCCATGCGGTCGCGTGCGCGTCGCAGCAGGGAAAGCGTCTCGATGTTTCGCTGTGCGCTCACTCGTCGATGATCGCACAGGGCGGGGGTGATGCGCGATGGTGAGCATCTGCAACCCGCGGGTTCAGGCCGTGGGGTAAGAAGCGAGCGCCGGGGCTGGTGTCACACCAGCCCCGGCACTCGTTATGCGGTTACCGCGTGCCGCTTACGGAGCGGAGAGCGGGGTTCCGTCGCAGCTCAACCCGAAGCCGTGATCCCAGGCATTGCCCTCGGAATCCACGTAGGCTTCGACATCGAACGGGGTGTCCTCGGCGTTGGCCTCCACGGTGTCCATGTCCTTCGGGAACACGACGGGCAGGCGGCCGACACTCTCGTGCTGACCGGTGATGACCTCGAGCATGGCGGCGTCGGCGACACCCATGCCGATGACGATGGCATCGGCCCTGTCCTCGAACTCGACCGGGATGGTCGGGTTCTTGGCGTAGAGCGCCACGATCACCGGGATGTCCTTGCCGGAGGCCTCGACGGCCTCGACCGCACGATCGAAGGCATCCAGGTCCGCCTCGTTCGCGATCCTCGAGCTCTTGCCGAAGTACGAACGGTTCTCCTTGGTGCCGTCTTCCTGGATCTCCCCGGCGATGGACTCGGTACGAACGTTGGGTCCATCAGCGGTGTACTCGCGGTACTGCAGCGACAGCGGGTAGAACTCGCCGGTCTCGGTATCGAGGCCCGCGTTGGAGAAGTTCGAGCCGTTATCCGGGCTCTCCATTCCGACGACGACCAGATCGACATCGCTCAGGTCGGGAGCGGTGTAGCTCACCACCTGGTCGTTCTCATCGAGCTCGATCTCGTCGGTGACGACGGTGCCGAAGTACTCTTCCGCGGCTTCCTCGTTGATCGACTGTCCCTGGACATACTCGGCGGGACCGAACGCACCGGCGAAGCCCGTGTTGTAGGTCTGCGGGATGTAGACGGTCATGGACGAGTAGTCGGGAGCAGCCTCACACTGGATGGTGCTGCCGGCGTTCTTCGCGAGCACGACGGAGTCGAGCTGCGCCTGCCATCCGGCCTGGACGAACTCCTCGTTGCCCACGAATTCCAGGGAGTGCTCGAGATCCTGGTAAGGGTTCTCGTACATTCCCGCGAGGAAGAAGTTGCGGATAGCGCGCTCGGCGGTCTGAGCGAAGCGGGTGTCCGCATCGATCTCGAGCTCGCCGGCCTCGAAGGCTGCCTGCCACAGGCCGTGCGCCTCCATCACGGGACCGACGTCGTTGAAGCCGCCCAGCGAGTCGTGGCCGGTCTGGAGGGTCCGGAAGATGCGCTCGGGAACGGTGAGCTCCTGAACGCCCCAGGCCATGCCGAACGGCGAGTCGGGATCGGTCGGGCCGCCATTCAGCACACCCCAGTCGGTCACCACGACGCCGTCGTAGCCGAGGTCCTCACGCAGCACGCGCATGGCCTCGAAGTTGTAGGCGCTGCCGACGAGCTCGTCGCCGTAAGCCGGGTTGCCTTCTGCATCGGTCAGGATCGAGTACGAGGTCATCAGACCTGCGGCGTCGAGGCCTGCCTCGAAGGGCTTGACGTGCTCGGCGAGGGCGTCACCGGTGGCGACAGCGAACTTGCCGGCGTTGGTGTGGGACTCGCGCCCGCCCTCGCCGCGGCCGTCACCGGGCCAGTGCTTGATCATGGTGGCGACGGAGCCCTGACCCCAACCGACGGGGTTGCCCTCTTCGTCGTAGGTGTTCTGGAAGCCTTCGACGTAGGCGGCGGCCATCTCGGCAGCCATGTCGGGGTCTTCGCCGAAGGTGCCGTTGTTACGCAGCCAGCGTGGCTCGGTGGCGATGTCGATCTGCGGCGACAGCGCGTTGGACATGCCCAGCGCGCGGTATTCGGCCGAGGCGATCTGTGCGAACTCGAGGACCCGGGCGGGATCGAAGGTCGCTGCCAGGCCCAAGGACGACGGCCACTGCGAGACGCCGCCCGCTGCTCCGGCGTAGCTGTCGACCGCGTCGGAGCGCGGGTCGGAGTTGATGCTCACGGGCATGTAGGGGGTCTCGTCGGTGACGAGGGTCTCGACGAAGGCCTGCATCTCGTTGGCCCAGGTCACAGAAGCCTCGACGTCGCTCGGTCCCGCGTGAAGGACGTTGCGCAGCCAAGACTCGGACAGGTAGGTCTCCTGGGCCGAGGTCAGGCCATCGCTGGGCGAGCGCTCGTGGGAGCTGAACAGCATGAGGCCTGCGGCCTGCTCCACGGCGAGCTGCGGAGCAAGATCGGCGGCACGCTCGGCCGCCTCTACGCGCCAGTCCTCCCAGGTGTCCAGCGCACCGTTGCCGTTCATGTCCTTGAAGGCATAGGTGAGCTCGCCGTCGACCTCCTCGAGGAGCTCGAAGCCCGACTCGTTGCTGAAGCTCAGCGTCGGGCCGTCGCCGGGGTTGTCCACGATGGTGAACGTGGTGGTGCCATCGTTGACTTCGCGGGTTCCATACGTGGTGCCGTCGCTGGTACCTGTGGTCTCGTTGGCCGGTGGGGCGTCGGTGGGGCTCTCGCCCGGCGTACCCGAACACGCGGTCAGGAGAACTGAGATGGCCCCAGTCACCGCGACAGCGCGGACTATGGGTGATTTCCTCATTCGCTTCCCTTAAATCGTTGTTCCGCTGACGACCACCTCGTGGTCGTCGATTACCTCACGCGGAACCCCGGCACGTGGGAGGTGTCGTTACTTATGCCAACTCCACATCGTTGTCGCGGACAATGCCGTCCCTCGCCCGTGAGAACCGTCGCGTCTCGACCATATGGTTTGCCGGGGTGGGGGAGGTGAAGAGGCGCATGATGTGTCGGTTTCTGAGCACGATCTGCATCTGTCCTTCGCAGGGCTTGGCGCCCACGTCGAGGGAGGGCCGACGATGGGTGGCGGTATAGGTCCCGAAGGCCCCTCGTGCGAGCGACGGCACGTGGGCGCTGTTTGTTGATATGGACAGAATTTCACGCCTGAAATCGGCACAATGCCCGGTGATGTGACACAGTAGAGGTGCGCGATCTGTCGTTTGGGTCGCGTTGCCTGAAGAAAGTAGTACAAGCAACATGGCACAAGGAACCGTCAAGTGGTTCAACGGCGAGAAGGGCTTCGGCTTCATCGCTCCCGATGGTGGCGGCGAAGACCTCTTCGTCCATTACAAGTCGATCGCGGGTCGTGGTTTCCGTAACCTCGAAGAGGCGCAGCGCGTCGAGTTTGATGTCGAGCAGGGCGCCAAGGGCCCCCAGGCTGTGAACGTCTCCGGGATCTGATCTCCAGACTTCCATATGAACGCCCCGGCTATAGCCGGGGCGTTCGTCTGTTTTGGGAGGGTGGGAGCCTGCGGCCGGAGAGGCGTGAACCACCTGCGCCGCGCACCTGTACGCTCGCGTTCATGAACGCCCTTCTCGTCTCCACGGTGCTCGATGCCCTGAGGCCGACATCCACGCATCGCGACGCCGAGCGGGTACTGCGTGAGGCGGGCTGGGTGTTGTGCGGAACCGGGGACTGGGCATTCGCGCTCGCCTCTCCTGAGGCGGATGTGGTCGCGCGGATCAGCCCCTTCGATCCGGTTGGGCCGTACACGGCACGGCTCTATCGCGAGGCTGCGGAGACCGGTCTCGTGCCCCGGTTGTTCGCGCATCGTCGGCTCGCAGGCGGAGGTGATCTCCAGATCCTGGAGAGACTGACCGCGGTGCCGGAACCCGAAGCGAGTGCGTTCCTCGCACGGCTCGCCGAGCCGTCCCCGGAACTCGAGGCCCTGGCCCCGGTCGTCGCCCGGGTGCACGAGTCGGCGCAGCGAGAACTCCCATGGTGCGGCCCGCTGGACAGCAATCCGTCGAACGTCATGCGGGCTCTCACGGGGCAGCTCGTCCTCACCGACCCGTACTACGCGGACGGGCCGAATCTGTATGCCACGGCGGAGAACGACCCCGACAGTCTCGTCGCCCTCATCCCCGAGGACCAGCGCCGCTACATGACAGAGATCCCGCTCGCCGCGTCGGGACCCTGGCCCCCTGAAAACCGCGAGGCCCTTCGTGTGAAGCTCCGTCGGGCCGACGCACGCAGAGAAGCCCGGTAGTTCGTCCACTTATCCGCGGAACTTCTTGCGACCATGAGCGAAGTGGTAGAAGACCGCCGAGAGTGCCACCAACAAGGCAAGCAGCGCGTACATCGAGCCGTATCCCCACTGCGAGACGACGAGACCGAGGAAGATCGGCCCCAGGCCCACGCCCGCGTCCATGAGGAGGAGCAGGGTTGAGATTCCGGTTCCGAGCTGGTGCTGTGGAACCAGTCGGACGGCGATCGCCTGGGCGGCTGGCATCAGGGTGCCGTAGCCGAGCCCCGTGAGGGCGCCCGCGAGGACCACCTGCCAGTCCTGGTTCGCGAGCGCGAGAACCACGAGCGCGACAGCGAAGCTGATCAGGCCCAGATAGACCACCACGTTGTCGCCACGGCGGTCCTGGAGCCTGCCGAGCACGAAGCGCATCACGAACATCGAGGCGGCGTAGGCGACGAAGAACAAGCTCGCGCCGAAGACCACGCCGCGCTGCTCAGAGTAGGCGTTCAGGTAGGTGATGACTCCGGCGTAGCACAGGCCGACGACCAGCATGAAGGCGCCGATCGGCACCACGGCGGGGTGTGCGATGTTGCGCAGGGAGAAGCCCCGCTTCTTGGTGTTTTTTGGTGCGCCGGGCTTCGTCTTGGTGGGGACGGCGTTCGGTACGGGCTGGTGGGTGTAGCGATGCAGCAGGAGGCCGAGCAGTAGGCCCGCGATGGCCGTGCCCAGCGCCGTCCAGAAAAGCGTGTCGTAGCTGAAGTCGTTGACCAGTAGGAGGCCGATCGCCGGGCCGACGGCGGTAGCCAGCGTGGATCCCAGGGCGAAGTAGCCGGTGCCCTCCGCGCGTCGCTCGGGGGGAATCACCGACTGCGCCAACGCCATGGTGGCCGTGCTGGCGAACGCATAGCCGATGCCGTGAAGCATCCGGACCGCGATCAGCAGCACGAGTGATCCGGCCGGAAGGTAGAGCCCGCAAGCGATCACAACGACGATCAGAGAAACCAGGAGAGTCTTGCGCTGGCCGAAAGTGTCTACGAGGTAGCCGGCGAAGACGCGGGCGAGCGTCGCTCCCACCACGAACGCGCTCGATGCCAGGCCGCTCGCCGCATCTGAGGCGGCGAACTGCTTGACCGCGTACAGGGCCATGGTCGTCACCAGAATGTAGAACGCGAGGTACTGGCAGAAGTTCACGAGCCAGGCCAACCCGAAGGCGGGCGTGACGAGAGGCTTCCGCCCGCTTCGTGCGGCGTGGTCAGCGATGTCCGCGGGGGAGTGTTCCTGTTCATCAGGTGCTGTCAACTCGACCGCCTTCCTTGAGATTTGCATGATGCAATTTGTATCATGCAAATCGGAGATATCGAAAATCGAGGTCCCCCTTCAACCGGTTGGAGTAACGATGCCCGATGCCATCGAGTCCTTGGTCTACGAGCAGATGCTGTTGCAGCGGCACGCCGTGCACAGCACTGCGCCGTATGGGAGGCAGGCTCATCTTGATCGGAGCGCCACGGTGCTGTTGGCGCGCCTCGTCGCCGAAGGCCCGATGACGGTCGCGCAGCTGGCGGAGGCGTTCGGGCTCGATGTCTCGACTGTGCATCGTCAACTGACGGCGGCGATCAAGCATGGACTCATCGAGAAGATCCGCGATCCGGAGGGCGGTGCTGCCTGGCTGCATCGGCCGTCGGGCGAGGGCCGCTTGCGGCTTGGCGAGGAACTCGAGGCGCGACGGACGGCCTTCGCTGCTGTGACCGAAGACTGGAACGCTGATGACGTGCGCCGGTTCGCCGAACTGATGCGACGGTTCAACGAAGCGGTCGAGGCCCAGCGCTCCCAGCCCTGGCCCCGCCCGGAAGAATGATGAGCGATCGGCTGCGGTGCGGGACGGATCCTTCGACCGCATCTGGACTCTGAATGGTGTAGCCCTGTCGCCACAGCTCAACTGTGGTCGAGAACTTTCGGTTCACGAGTTGGCTTCCCTCGTGTCCAGCCTCCTAATCGTCGTGGTCGTTGACACGAAAGTGAGCGTGGGTAAACCCGTTGTTAGGAACCACCCCCAACGCCCGTCTCGAAGGGCACCTCAGTTTCGGGCTGCTTCGCCGCCACCGTGGGGCAGGAAAAGTGAGCAGGGGAACCTTTTGTCAGGTCCCTGATGCGAAAGTATCGCTGCTTTCCCACCTCACGGTGGCGGCGAAGCAGCCCGGAAGCTGAGGTGTGACGAGCTCTGCGAGGAGCCTCGAAGGGCGTTAACTGAGACCTTTGGGCTCAGTCCCTGCGAATGCTCACGTCTACGCCCTTCGAGGCTCCTTCGTCGCACCTCAGGGACCGGACCATGGGATCCCGTCGCGTAATTTCGCATCAGAGACCTGATCATGGGATACCGCCACGCCCTTCGCATCAGGGATCTGAAGATAGTTAACCCAACCCCTTTCGTATGAGGGGTCTGAAGTAGGTTTAGCCGCGGTCGCTTCGGATGAGGAACTACTTCGGAGGAGCGTTACCTAGGCTGAGAGGTCGAGGACGCGATCAGCGACGGTGCACCAGCGGTACAGGTGTCCGTCTCGACGCAGTTCCAAGAGGGAGACCGTCGGTCGAGTGATGACGATGTCATCGAGCCCTGATTCCCTCATTCCATGCAACAGTGCGGCTTCGTCGATCTGCCCGTCGAAGTAGGCGAGCGAGACGTGAGGCCGAATCCGGCTCCAGTTGTGTGGTCCGCCGACGAGTTCCTCCACTGCCTCTTCCTGTCGCCGCCTGAGCTGGGTCAGCCACTCTGGAGCTTGTCCGGTGAGGCTCAGGCCATCCTTCCCGAGGTAGAGGGTGTCGAAGATGATCGGAGACTGGTGATCAGCAATGTTTGCGGCATCCCCGATGACCCGATCGCACAGGGCATCGACGATCTCGTCGGATACGTCGCACGTGTGCCCAACCCCGGTCATCGTGAGGTGCAACCACGGCGTCGGGATCGGATCGACGTGTGCGAGTGAGGTCAACGTGCCCGAGTAGCGCTCGGCAACGGACGTGAGCGCAGGTTCCTCGGCGAAAGTGAGATGGAAGGTGAAGTAGCGGGTCTCGGGGCTCCATCCTGGTCGCCACCACCAGTGGCTGGTGGTCTGCTCGAAGTCGCCCCGCTGAATCTCCATGTCGCCGAGCGTACCGGCGTGGCGGTGGTGGGCATCGAAAGTGAGGGAACAGGCCTTGTGGGGCCAGGGCCAACGACCGCGATGACGCGAATGAGCCCAATCTCATGGTCGACTCGGTACCAGAGTGCGTACGGGAATACGGGTAGATGCCAGGCACGCGTCACTGCTGATCAGGTGTCCGATCAGGGGTTGATCTTCCAGATAGCGCGCCGCGACTGTTCGTCAAGCTGCATCACTCGTTGGAGAAGTGCGTTGTCAACTATGTGAATCATAGTCACTCCCGGCAGCCACCCCTTACGGAACTTATCCACACCTCTTGTCGCGGCCGCACCTGCGGCACGGCAGGAAGCTGCCGGTCAAGTGTTCCTTCGAATCTGCTTTCCTCAAAGTGCTCGCTTTAGTGCCAGAGGGAGACCAGATCTCGGTCGGCGGGTATGAGCATCTCGCGCAGCCGCGCGTCGAAGGTGGCGAGCCGGGTGCCGTGCACGGCCGCAAGGTTCACGAGCTGCAGGTCAGTCACCTGGCTGCGCCCCATCATTACGCGCGCGTCGATTCGAGTGTCGGCCAGGCTGCCAGTGTCGGGCAGGAATCGCCAGCCGGGTGCCTCCCGGATAGCTCGCAGCTGCCCGAGGGCTTCTGCTCCGGTGACCTTTCGGCCGACCACTGCCTCCGTCATCAGTAGGCGCACCAAGCCTGATTCCGTGACGGCGGTGGTGGCCCAAGACGACAACTGCGCAAACTGGCGATGCGCCGCCGCGTGATGAACGTGCTTGTCCCAGCTGAGTGCGAGCAGCACATTGACGTCAAGGAGCATCGTCGCCGACCGGATCGTCGTCGCGATACCGGCTTACCACCTCGTCGGTGACCATGTGATCCGGGTTCCCTGCCAGCACCGGAAAGCCCGACGTCTCGTGTCGGGGAGTCGTCGTCGCGGAGAGGCCTGCCAAGGCGAGATCGGATACTGCCCGCCCCATTGAAATGCGTTCAGCCTGCGCCCGCGCGCGGGCAGCGCTCAGTACCACAGGGTCGATGTCGAGCGTCGTGCGCATGTGAACATCATAACATCAGCGCATCACTCGCCGTCGGTCGCATGTTATGGGGACTCGTTACCTGGTACTCGTGAGGCGACATGGGACATCCGAAGAGTTCCTGGATGGCCCTATGCATCCCATGGATCGAAAAGCTCGACTCCGGTGTGTGTGAAGTCCTTGGTGTTTCTGGTTGCGCATGTTGCGCGATGGGTGCGGCAGATCGCGGCGATCTGGGCGTCGGCCATGCTGATCGGGAGTCCTGCTCGTTCGCGTGCGGCAAAGATGTCTGCGTAGTGCCGCGCGGAGTCCTCGTCGAAGGGCAGCAACGCTCGCGTGTCCCGGTACGGCTGGACGGCGTTCTCTATCGCTTGATTCAGTTCCGACTTCCGATGGCCGTCCACCATTCTGCGTACGCCGGCCAGAAGCTCGGCGAGGGTCACGGTGGTGATAGCGACCTCATCGGAGAGCGATTCCAGCCACGCTACGACTCTGCCGTCTGGGTGGGGCCGCAGGATCTCGGAGATGACGTTCGTGTCGAGGATGATCATCCGAAGTCCACTGCTCGTGCGGCGTCAGATCGCTCCGGCAAGGGAAGATCCTCGATGCCCCCAACCTGTTGCGCAGCGTGCAGGAGCGCCAGGCCGATATGCGGCTTTCGGGCCGCTTTGGTGAGGATGTCTCGTACTTCGGCTTCCATGGAGCGCCCGTGCTGCTTTGCTTGTGTGGCGAGCTGGTTCTTCACGGAATCGTCGAGCCCACGAACGATGATCGTCGACATATCTGCCTCCCTGGTTGCTATCAACCATGATAGCGACTTGGGCGCCACTGAAGAAGGCGCCGGCTGAGCGGTGCTCTGGGTCACGACCTCGCTCAGAACTAACAAAACGCGGGGCTCGAAACTAACAAAACGCGGCTGCTTAGTTCACAAAAACGCGGGAGGCTGGTCCGCTGGCGACGCGAAAGCAGAGCCGGACGCGCAGCTGGTGACCGCGAGTGTTACCGCGATGCGTCGCTTTCCGCGCTCTGGACTCTGAAGCTGTCTCAGTCCTTCGCGAGGTGTTGCTCCTGGTATTCGCGGGGTGAGAGGCCGTGGAAGCGGGAGAACGCAGCGCTGAAGGTGGGGAGGTGGGCGTATCCGACGCGGCGGGCCACCGCGCTCGGCTTCGCGCCGCCGCCGAGCAGATCTCGGGCGATGCGCATGCGAGCTGCGTAGCCCCAGCGGGCGAAGGTCATTCCGGTCTCGGCGACAAAGATGCGCTGGACGTCGGCCGGCACGTCGAGTCTCGACGTGCCGATCTGTCGCAGGTAGGTCATCGCGAGTTCGCGCGCACGTGGATCGGCGGGCATCGGCACCGATAGCGCTCGTTGCATGGCGACCTGGTCGGTGAACAGGTCCAGGATGTGCCGGGGGTCGTAGCCGTCGGGGCGCAGCACGGAGCGGGCACTGATCGAGCAGAACATCAGGTAGTCGTCCCAGGCGGGCGAGAACCGCACCTGCAGCGGCCTGGTCAGTTGTAGGTCGGCGGTGCTCGCTGCTCCCAGTGGCAGGGAGATGGAGTCTTGGTGCAGGCCTGTGACGTGCTCGACGCCGGCAGGGATCCAGGTTGCGACGCCTCGACGTCGCTCGTATCGCCGATCCCCGATATCCAGGTATCCGCTGCCCCGATAGATCCAGCTGAGTACATGGTTGTCGTTGGCATGCGACGGCGTTTGAGCTGCGGGTAGCGTGTGCGGTTCTGCGGGCGAAGCATCACCGCCTTGTACCAGGCGCACCAGATTCTCGGCCTGGCGGGCCGCCGTCGCACGGGCGCTCTCGCGATCACCGGCCTGACGGGCGGAAAGCTCTCGTCTGAGCCGGTAGGGGGTGGATCCGAACTGCCGCGTGAAGGCGTCGTCGAAGCCACCCCGGCTGGTGAACCCCACCCGCGCGGCCACCTGAACGACCTCGTAGCCCTCCATCAGGAGCTCGACTGCTGTGCGCAACCGGCACTGCTGCCGCCACCTCGCGAAAGTGAGCCCGGTGTCGGTGAGGAACTGACGCAGCAGCGTGCGCGGGCTGGAGAGCACTCGCGTCGCCCACTCCTGAATGGTGAAATCGAGCGCGGGGTCACGGATCAGTTCCTCGGCGACTGTCCGGGCGGCCCCGGTCCTTGGCATCGGCGGCAGGCCGAGCGTCAGGGGAGCGACGATGTCTCCGGTGTGCCGTGATGGCGCTGTTCGACCACCGGGGTGGTGAAGCAGGCCGGCGATCGTGTCCTGAGAGTATCCGCGCCCGCTGAATGGCGTGACCTGCAGATTGAAGTACTGGATCAGCCAGTCGCGCCAGCCGTCGGGAACCTCGAAGCGGGTTGGTCTCGAAGGCAACCCGCCGTCGGGTTCCAGCCAGAGCGGAAAGACGACGGAGCCCGGCTCGGTGACGATGCCTCGATGCCGATATTCACCTACCGGTAGCAGCGCTCCCTGTCCGGCGGAAAGGTGGAAGGTTGCCTCGTCATCGACGACGGCGTGCGCCGAGCCGGCATGCACCCAGACCAGCAGCGGGTGGAGATGTGGCCCCGTCCAGTCCAGCCGTGCCACGGGGATCGGCGGTGGACCGTCCTCTCTGAGTGGGACCGAAGGGGAAATCAACATCTCCTAATTGTATGGCGTTTTTTCTGGACAATTGCAGATTAGGTTTCCCTAACCTTACTAGAGGCGGACCTGCCGTTGATCATGCATGGTCGCCCACCTCGGCCTGATCCGACAAGGCTTTTCGTATATCGACGACCTCAGTTAGGAACCTCACAACCATGACCCCACTCCGCCGCCGCAGCGCGGCCTTTGCTGCCACACTGCTGAGTGCGACCCTCGCCCTCACTGCCTGCAACGGAAACCCAGGCTCCGGTGAGCCGGAGGCCGGTGCGCCAACCGTCGGCCAGACGACGACCGCCGAGACGACGGCTGCCCAGGTCAGAACGGTCGATGCGGACAACGGAACGATCGAGGTGGCCGCTGACCCGCAACGAGTCGTCACGCTCGGCTCAGCGACGGTGCCGTACATCGACCTGGGGGGAAAGCCGGTCGGAGCCACGGAGTTGAGCGGCTTCCTCTTCGACAAGTTGAGCGCGGAACAGCAGGCGGCCTATGAAGGTGCGACGGTCGTCGGGACGAGCGCCGGCGAGGTCGACCTTGAGAAGATCGCGAGTCTCGAACCGGACCTCATCCTGATGTACCTGCAGCCAGAGGACTACGACGCGATATCCACAGAGCTGCAGGCGATTGCGCCGACGGTGTTCTTCAGTCTCGCGACTGACGGCACCACCGCCGCAGCTGGAATGGCAAAGGCCAGCAACAAAGAGGTTGTCTTTGGTGAGCAGAAGAACCAGTTCGAGGAGAAGGTCGCCGCGATCAAGGGCACCTACTCGGAACTCATCGCCAGCACGGCGTTCGTCAACCTCAATCGCTGGGCGGCGAACGAGCCCGGGATGTTCGTCGTCGACAACAGTGGATGCGCCGAACTAGCGGTGTCGGAACTCGGCATCACACTGCCGGAACTCGCCGATGATGCGGCCTTCGAGGCCCGGTCTTTTGAACAGCTTGCGGAGTTGTCTCAGTACGACGCGATCCTGTACCCCGTCGATAAGGAGGGGCAGGTTCAGGTCGACTTCGAGCCGGTGGTGGAAACCAACACCTGGCAGGCGCTTCCGGCGGTCGAAGGCGGTCGTGCTCTGGGAGTTTTCTGCGCCAGCAATTCCTCCTATGGACTGGCTACGAAGTACCTGGAGTCGGTCGAGGCCGCATTGGCGACTCTGTCCGCTAAGGAATGACGGCCCGACCCCGACGGTAGAACGGTCCGGGCGCCACGACGGCGCCCGGACCCCGTCGTAGACGAGCGCCGACAAGTCCTTCGTTGGATCAGTCTGTTCTGAGGTGTCGGGTGCCGTCGTAACACGGAAAAGGTGTGCCAGGTGACGCGCCGGTTGCGGGTGCGGCGCCAGGGGCTACTTGTCTCCGGTGCGCCATAGCCGATCGACGGGCATCACGTGCAGTCGGTCTTCGTAGGTGTACGACCGGGTGCCGGTGCTGAAGGCGACTCCTGCGACGAATCTCTCGCCCAGGAGATCCCGCAGTTTGCGCAGGCTCCCGAAGTCAGCGCCGGAAACCCGTTCGCCGGCCTTGACCTCGAAGGCCAGCACGCTGCCGTCGTGGAACTCCATCACCACGTCCACCTCGTGTCCGACGCGGGTGCGCCAGTGCCCGACGGTCGCCGGCTCCTCCATCCAGGAGAGATGCTTACGCAGTTCTCCATGCACGAAGGTCTCCAGTAGGTGTCCGAACTCGGTCAAAACGGCTGGATCCAGCGTCGCCAGAGTCTGTTCGTTCACGCGTAGCAGTTTCGCGGCAACTCCCGAGTCGACGACGTGAAGCTTCGGTTTCGTTCCCACCCGTGCCGCAAGAGTGCGGCCCCAGGCTGGCAGTCGGGTTACAAGGAAGAGGTCCTCTAGTAATCGCACATATCCCTCGATCGTGCTCCTCTGGCTCTCCAGGCCGTCGGCGATACTCGAGATGTTCAGCACCTGAGCCGTCTGAGCGACCAAGCGGTCGAGCACTTCCCTCATTACCTCGCGTTGTCGCACTCGCATCAGGTCCATCGCATCCCGCTCGACGGACGCTCGGATGTAGTCGTCGAACCATCGGGAGCGCCGCAATCCCTGTCGTCTCAGTGCCAGCGGAAAACCGCCGGCGCAGATGCGGCGCGCATACTCTTCACGGGTCGTGCTCGATGTTGGAACTGACGCGACGGTCTTGTCGGGGTTCTCGCGCAGATCGGACAGCAGACTGAATGAAGATCCTTCGATCTCAGCCTGTGCCAGTGGCCAAAGAGTGAAGGCGTGGAGTCGTCCAGTCAGTGCCTGTGCCGTCCGTGGAAGCGCGTCCGGTCGGGTTGAACCCGTGAGTACGGCTGTGCCGGGAAGCGCGCCCTCGCGGTTCAGTCGAGCTTTGAGTGCGTTCAGCAGATCTGGAACGTGCTGGTACTCATCGATGCATACCGGGCGAGATCCTCCGACTGCCGCAGAAGGGTTCGCGTGTGCAGCGTCGCGGATGAGGTCGTCATCGAGATCGATGATCTCGGCGCCGTGAGCATGTGCGAAAGCCCTCAGCAGTGTCGACTTGCCCACTGAACGCGGACCGTGGATCGCGACCACTGGTTCATCGATGATAAGGCTGGAGAGAACCTCGTTTGCGCGACGATCGATGTTGGGGCCTTCTGTGCTCACAGCCTAAAACTATCAGAAATGCATGGCTCAAACTACAAAAAACGCACGATGTAAAGTATGAGAAACGCGTACCCCTGTCTGTCAAAAAGGCCTGGACTAGCCCCAACGGAGCTGCGGCGATCTGTCTCAGTCCTTCGTGAGGTGCTGTTCCTGGTAGTCGCGGGGTGAGATTCCGTGGAAGCGGGAGAAGGCGGTGCTGAAGGTGGGGAGGTGGGCGTAGCCGACGCGACGCGCGACGGCGCTCGGTTTGGCGCCTCCCGCCAGTAGGTCGCGAGCCATTCGCATCCGGGCTGCGTAGGACCAGCGGGCCAACGTCATGCCGGTCTGCTCGCGAAAGGCTCGATGCACGGGGGCCGGCAGGTCGAAGGTGTCCGACCCGCCCGGGGTGCCGAGGTGGCGCAGGAACTGTGTGGCCGCAGCTCGCGCGCGGGGGTCCGTGGGCATCGGCACCGTCAGGGCGCACTGTGCCGCGAGTTGTTCTTCGAACAGCCCGAGAACGTGCGTGGGGTCATAGTCGTCCGGCCGTAGCCGTGAGCGGCCGCTGACGGCGCAGAACATCAGGTAGTCGTCCCAGGCCCGGGAGAAACTCGCCTGAAGCGGCCCCGTCAGCTGCAGAGCGTCGGTTCCGACGGTTCCGATGGGCAACGAGATGGACCCCTCGCGAAGGCCCGTGACATGCTCGAAGCCGGCAGGGATCCAGGTGGCAACGCCTCGTCGCCGCTCGATGCGGCGATCGCCGATGTCCAGGTAGCCGCTGCCGCGATACACCCAGCTGAGCACGTGCACGTCGTTGGTGTGCGGCGCCGTGCGGGTGGGTGGGATCGTCTCCGGCGCGGCGATGGGTGGGGTGCCCCATCGCACCAGGTGCAGCACGTCGTCGGCCTGACGTGCGGCCGTCACGCGACGCGACGGGCTGCCGGCCGCCGGGTGGGTGGAGAGTTCGCGGCTGAACTCGTGCGGGGTGGTGCCGAACTGCTGCTTGAATGCGCGAGTGAAGCCGTTTCGGCTGGCGAAGCCCACCCGTGTGGCTACTTGGTCGACGCTGTAGCCCGCTGCCAGGAACTCGACGGCCGCGCCCAGCCGGCAGTGCAGCCGCCACTGTTCGAAGGTGAGGCCGGTGTCGGCGAGAAAATCGCGGCGCAGCGTGCGCGGGCTGGACAGCACTCGCGCCGCCCATTCGTCGACGGTCAGGTCGAGCGCTGGGTCGCGGAGCAGTTCGTCGGCCACTGTTCTTGGCCCGCCGGCGCGCGGCATCGTCAACGGCTCGAGCGCCGACGGCGGAGGGCTCGCATGGTGCGGAGAGCGGGGTGGTCGCGAACCAGCACTGCGAAGGAGATCGAGAAGCCGCTCCTGGGAGCGGCTGTTGTCGCCCAGGGGGGTGACCATGAGATTGAAGTGCTGGATCAGCCAGTCCTGCCAAGCGTCGGGAACGTCGAACACCATGGGCTCGGCGTCCGATGCGTGCGTGTGCAGAGATGGCAGCGGGAACGCGACGGTACCCGGCTCGGTGACGACCTCGCGGTGACTCCAGCCGTCCGCAGGAATCCAGATGCCCGTGCCGGCGGCGAGGCGGAATGTCCTGGCGTCGTCGATCCGCACGTGGGCGGCGCCGGTGCGCACCCAATAGGCCGTCGTGTGGCACCGATGACCGTCCCATACCGAGCGTGCCGCTGGGATGGGCGGCGGCGTGGCGGCGCCGGGGAGGACGTTGTTCGGGATCATTGCTGCCTAACTATACGGCAGGTTTCGCACCCTTTTTTAAGAAAGGATTACCTAACCTTATCAGGGCGCTCCGCCGAGGTGGGGCGCGGTCCGTAGCTCCCATAGATCCGAGAGGTCAGCCTTCACCATGCCGAAGACTTCCAGACGGCTCACCGTGCATCCCCTGACGTTGCGGGAGGCCGAGGTGGTTCGGGTGATCGACCTGACCCCGGGGATGCGCCGGGTCACGCTGGCTGGCGAGCAATTGGGTGCGTTCACCTCGGCCAACGGGTTCCCGCAGCCCGCCTTCGATTCGCCGGGGTTCGACGACGACCTCTCGCTGTACTTCCCCTATCCGGGGGAGAGCGAGCCGGTACTTCCGGCCCAAGGTGAGGTCAAGCTGGTCTACCCCAAGGACCGCCGTCCGCTGTCGAGGGACTACACGGTGCGCCGGTGGGATCCGGCTGCTGGTGAGTTGGACGTCGACTTCGTCAAGCACGGCGTGGGCACCGGCACCACCTGGGCGTACCGGGCGCAGCCAGGAGACCGCGCCCACTTCGCCGGTCCCAGTAGTTCCAAGTCGTTCCCGGTGGACGTTGATTGGTTCCTCGTCGCGGGCGACGACACCGCGCTTCCCGCTATCGGCCGTCTGCTCGATGAGCTTCCCGAGGATGCGCAGGCCCAGGTGTTCATCGAGGTCGCCGAGGGCGATCACCGGCAGCACCTGCGGGTGCTTCCGGGCGTCAAGGTGACCTGGCTCGTGCGTCACGGCGCCGAGGCGGGGACGGTGCCCCTACTGGTGGATGCCGTGAGGAACACCGACTGGTGGGAGGGTCGGCCCTTCGCATGGGTCGCGGGTGAGCGTACGGCCGTGCGCGATCTGCGTCGCCATCTGGTCGAGGACCGCGGCGTGCCGAAGCCCGACATCGAGTTCACGGGCTACTGGCGCCGCGGCGAGGTGGTCGTCTCGGAAGACGACGCCGCCGTGCCGGACCCGGAGAAGTACAAGACCCCGTTCCAGCAGGTTCACGACCTCACCGAGCTGATCCCTCCGGTCGCGATCCGGACCGCCGTCGAACTCGAGATTCCCGAGCTGATCTCGCGTGGTGTGACTGCCGTGACGGAGCTTGCCGCCGCGGCGGGTGCCGATGAGCGGGCACTCGGAAAGCTGCTGCGCTACCTGCGCACGCTGAACCTCGTGACCGCGACCGAGCCGGGCCGCTACCGCTTGAGCGCGTTGGGCGAGGTGCTGACCAATGACTTCACGGTCGACTCCCTGCATCCCGCTGGCGTGCTGGGCCGCGAGACGCTCGGCATCTTCGGGCTCACCGAGTCGATCCGCACCGGACACGCCTCCTACCAGTCGGTGACCGGGCAGACGTTCGCCGAGGCGCGTGCCGAGCAGGACTACGAGGATCGCTACCTGGACCGCCTGGCGGGGTTCCAATCCGCGCTGGCCGTCTCGATCGCCGAGTCCGATCTTCTCGCCGGAGTTCGGCAGCTGGTGCTCCATTCCGCTGGCGCGAGCATCCTGAGCCAGGAGTTCGTGGCCGCCCATCCAGACCTACAGGTGACGATCTGCGCGCTGCCCGCCCAGGCCGACTGGTTGCGCCGCGACCTGCCCGACACCATCCCCGACGAGGCTCAGCGCGGGCGGGTGAACGTGGTGGAGCAGTCCCTCTTCGAGCCCAGCCCGGCCGCCGATGCGGTGTTCATCAGCCGCGTCCTCAAGCCCCTGCCCGACGCCGATGCCGCCCACGCGCTGCGTCGGGCGGCCGAGAACCTCCCGCCGGGGGGCCGGGTGCTGTTGATCGAGGATCTGTTCGATACCGAAGACCTGGATGAGCACGACGGCGAAGCCGACCTGCTCGCCCTCACCGTGCACGGCTCGGGCCTGCGCACCGCGGCGGAACTCGACGCCGTGATCGCCCGTGCCGGGCTCACCACCAAAACCACGCACACCGTCGGCTGGGGCACCGCTATCTACGAACTCGTGCCCGCCCACACGCATTAACCCCACCCGAATCAAGAAAAGGAAGACCCTCCGTGACCACTCCCCGTCGAACACGACGCGCCGCTGCGGCTGCCGCGATCCTGAGCGCAACCCTCGTTCTCACCGCCTGCGGAAGCGACCCCGAAGAGACTCCCGCCGACACCACCGGAGCCGCCACGCAGACCCCGACCGGCGATGCGGGCACCGCGACCGAGACGCCGACCTCGGGTGAGACCCGAACCGTCGAGGCTGACAACGGCACCATCGAGGTTCCCGCCGACCCGCAGCGGGTCGTCACCATCGGCAACACGACGCTCACGTTCATCGATCTGGGCGGCAAGCCGGTGGGGGTCACCCAAGTGGGTGACTCCGCGCTCGCCCTCATTCCCGAGGACCAGAAGGCGACGTATGAGGCGGCAACTGTCCTCGCCTCCAGCGCGGACGAAGTAGATATGGAGCAGCTCGCCAGCCTGGAGCCCGACCTCATCCTGGCCCAGTTCCCTGCCACCGAGTTCGAGCCGCTCAAGAAGCAGCTGGAGTCGATCGCCCCGACGGCCTTCTGGGGACTCGACGTCGAATGGAAGGCCCTTGCCGACGGACTCGCGGAGGCAGGCAATGTCGGGGATGCGCTGAGCGCGCAGAAGGCGGAGTTCGCGGAACGCGTCGGCAAGATTCAGGAGACCTACGGCACGATCATCGCCGAGACGTCGTTCGTCGAGGTCACCCGCTGGAACAACGCCGATCCCGGCACCTTCTCCATCACCGACTTCGGTTGCGTGGAGATCGCCCGGGACGACATCGGCATGGACTTCCCCGAGGCGGCTGAGGGCGAAGACCCGTTGGGTTGGACTGCCTTGCCGTTCGAGCAGCTCAGCAGCTTGTCCGACTACGACGTGATCACCTACCCCGTGGACGCCGAGGGCAATCCGACGGAGGCCTTCCAGCCGGTGGTCGAGACCAACACCTGGAAGGAGCTGCCCGCGGTGAAGTCCGGTCGTGCGCTCGGAGTCTTCTGCCCCGGCAACAGCACCTACGGGCCCGTTCTGCAGTACCTCGAATCGCTCGACGCTGCACTGGCGACCCTGCCCGCCAAGGAGTGACGGCCCTCGCTCGTCGACTCGCCCATCACAGACAGCAAGGAAGAACGTACCCATGACCAAGACACCCCGCCTACGTCGCGGCGTGACCGTAGCGGCCGCCCTCTTGAGCGCCACGCTTGCGTTCACCGCCTGCGGTGGCACCACTGAGCAGGCCCCTTCCGGTGCCCCCTCGACCGCGAGTCAGACGCCGACCGGCGATGTTACCGGCGCCGAAGAGACGCGCACCGTCCAGGCCGACAACGGCACCGTTGAAGTGCCGGCCAATCCGCAGCGGGTGGCGGTGCTCAACCTGGCCGCGCAATACCTCGATCTCGGCGGTGAGCCCATCGCGGTCGACGGCATCAACGAGACCATCCTGGCCGATCTGTCGCCCGAGCAGCAGGCCGCATACAACGCGGCGACACGGGTGGGAGACCCGGGCGGAGACCGCGACTTGGAGAAGCTTGCCGGACTCGAGCCGGATGTCATCGTGATGCTCGAGCCCGAATCGACGTGGGAGGAGATCGGGGAGAAGCTCACCGCGATCGCGCCCACCGTGTTCATCGACATGTCCAGCGACTCGGACGCCCAGCTCCTGGCCCTGGCGGAAGCGACGAACACGGTCGATGCCCTCAACGCTCAGATAGAGCAGTTCGAGGAGAAGGTCGCCGAGATCCAAGAGAAGCACGGCGAGGTTCTTGAGACGGCGAAGGTCGGCGAAGCCTACCGCTGGGGTTCGCAAGCACCCTGGACAGTTCAACCTCAATGGCTCGCTGTGCAGCGAAGTCATGCGAGACAAGGGCATCGTCGACTTCGCGCCGGCAGAGATCAATCTGACCTTCGAGCAGATCGGCAGCCTCGCGGACCTTGACCTGATCCTGTACAACGCCACACTCGACGGCCAGCCGGAGAACGACATGGCGACGCTGTTGGATGAGAACGCCTGGAAGGAGCTTCCTGCAGTGCAGTCCGGCCACGCGCAGCCGGTCTACTGCCCGTGGTCGAAGAACTACGGCATCCTGCTGCAGTACCTGGACGGGCTGGATAAGGCCCTGACGACGCTTCCCAAGCCGGAGTGACCACCTCGACAATCGTTGAGACCGGGGCACGGATGGCGACACCCGCGCCCCGGTATCGACGCCGCTACATCGGCCTGTTCTTCGCGCTCGCGCTGCTGCTGGTTCTGCTGTTCCTGAGCGTGATGATCGGGTCGAAGGCGATCGCGCCGTCGGTGGTGTGGGAGGCGCTGTTCCATCCCTCGGCCGAGATCGACCAGTTCGCGATCCGCGACTACCGGGTGCCGCGTACGATCGTCGGCTTCGTCGTGGGTGTCGCGCTGGGGGTTTCGGGCGCGTTGATCCAGGCGCTGACCCGCAACCCGCTGGCCGATGCGGGCATCCTCGGCGTGCACGCGGGGGCGTCCTTCGCGGTGACGGTGGCCGTGGGGCTGCTCGGCGTCCGCGACATTCAGGGCTATATGTGGTTCGCGTTCCTGGGGGCGTTGGTCGTCACGCTCATGGTGCTCGCCCTGGGGTCGACGAGACGCGGCCAGTCGCCCGTGGTGATGGTGCTTGCCGGGGTCTGCGTCGGCGCGGTGCTCGGGGGTGCGAGGGAGGCACTGCAGCTGACCAACCCCGACGCGTTCGACGCGATGCGGTCGTGGAACGCCGGCTCGATCGTGGGGCGCCCGCTGGACGTGGTGTGGCCGATCCTGCCGTTCTTCGGGGTGGCGCTGATCCTGGCCTTCGTGGTGTCGGGTGCGCTCAACGCCATGGCGCTCGGCGACGAGTTGGCGGCCACCCAGGGCGTGCGCCTGGTGCGCACGCGCATCCTCACGATCATCGCGCTGACCCTGCTCGCAGGCGGGGCGACGGCGATCGCCGGGCCGATCGGGTTCGTCGGGCTGATGGTGCCGCACGTGGCTCGGTGGTTCGTCGGCCCTGACCAACGATGGATCCTCGTCTACAGCGTGCTGCTCGCCCCGAGCCTACTGTTGGCCTCGGACATCCTGGGCCGGGTCGTGATCCGTCCGAGCGAACTCCAGGTCGGCATCGTCACCGCGTTCGTGGGCGCGCCGGTGCTGATCGCGCTGGTTCGGCGGAAGAAAGCGAGCGGACTATGAGCGCGCTACTCTCCACGCAGCCGCGCAAGCTCCCCGCGCAGCACATGATCGAACTTCGGCAGGTCATTCTTGACCGTTTCTTCGATGATCGAAGCATCGATGAACGCGTATCCATGAGCGATGTGGTTCCGTGTCGCCCAGATGTCATCCCACAGACCGGGGAACAACCGCTCTCCCAGCGGCGGATCGCCCGTTTGCAGTGCCTCGATAGCTGCGGAGAGCCGCATGCAGACAGCGTCCGCAACGATCTGGTTCGTGAGATCACCGGCCGCAAGGTGGCGGCTCAGCATATCGAGATGCGTGAGCGCCTCGGAGATGAGTTGCTCCTCGCTGCGTCGGCGGCGGCTTATAGCGGCACGGCTTCGGTGAGCACCTCGGAACGCAGATGCTCGTACAGTGAGGCATCCGGCACGACATCAACGTCAACGCCGAGCACATCGCCGAGTTCGCGCCCCAGGCCCGCCATCGTGAACAGGCCCATGCCGTCGGGGCGCTCGAAAAGCAGGTCGATGTCGCTGTCATCGTCGGCCTCTCCGCGTGCGACCGATCCGAAAAGCCTAACGTTCTTCACACCGTACCGGTCGAAGACCGCGTTCAGTTCCGCGCGGTGCTCTTCGAGCAGCGCACGCAGTTCCACACTGCGGCGGGTCGGGGTGAGTGTTGTCATAGTTCCATCGTACGGCCCCGGTCCGACGGTGCGGAAGGGTGTCGGATGAGTGCGGTGGACTTCGGACGGCGGATGCTGGTGCTGCGGCGCGGAGCTGTCGCGGTGCGGCTCGAGTGGCGATCGATCATCGTCTGCGCGGCGCTCGCGATCGTGGTGGTTGGCATGGCGGTGCTCGCGCTGATGACCGGCTCCTACCAGCTCAGTCCCGGGCAGGTGATCTCCGCGCTGGCCGGCGACGAGACCGGACTGGTGCACGAGATCGTCGTCGAGTGGCGATTGCCCCGGGTGACCGCCTCTGTGGTGTTCGGTGCCGCGCTGGGGGTATCCGGCGCGGTGTTCCAATCCCTGATGCGCAACCCGCTTGCTTCGCCTGATGTGATCGGGTTCTCTTCCGGCTCCTACACCGGTGCGCTGATCGTGATCCTGGTCGTCAGCGGCTCCTACCTGGAGGTTGCAGCCGGGGCGCTGCTGGGCGGTATGGCCACGGCTCTGGTGGTGTACCTGTTGGCCTATCGACGCGGGGTGCAGGGATTCCGGTTGATCATCGTCGGCATCGGCGTCTCCGCGATGCTGGGGTCGGTGAATACCTGGCTGATCCTCAAGGCCGAGCTAGAGCAGGCGATGTCCGCTGCGGCGTGGGGTGCGGGTTCGCTCAATGGCGTGTCCTGGGGGCAGGTGGTGACCGGAGGGATCTGCATCGCGGTGCTCCTGGTGCTGGCTGCAACGCTGGGCCGGCCGATGCAGCAGATGGAGCTGGGAGATGACGCAGCCGCATCCCAGGGGGTACGGATATCGCCCGCCCGCCTCGGCGTGATCGTGGTGGGCGTGGCGCTGACGGCGACGGTCACCGCCGCATCTGGACCGATCGCGTTCATCTCCCTGGTGGCGCCGCAGATCGCCCGGCGCCTCGCCCGCACCGCCGGTATCACGCTGGCGCCCGCCGCCTTCGTCGGCGCGCTGCTGTGCCTGACGGCCGACTACATCGCCCAGCACGTCGCCCCCACCCCGCTGCCCGTCGGCATCATCACGGTCATGCTCGGCGGCGGCTATCTCGGATATCTGCTCTTCACTGAAGCGAGGAAACGCCTATGAGCGCACCCAAGCCCGACATCGCTCGTCTCCAGGTGGAATCGGCGACGATCGGTTACGACAAGCGGGTGATCTCTGAGAACCTGTCGGTGTCGATCCCGGATCGGTCGTTCACGGTGATCGTCGGGCCGAATGCGTGTGGGAAGTCGACGCTGCTGCGCGGACTGTCGCGGTTGCTGAAGCCGAGCGCCGGGCACGTGGTCCTGGACGGGGCGGACATCCAGTCCTACAAGACCAAGGAAGTGGCCCGCCGGATCGGACTGCTGCCCCAGACGTCGATCGCTCCGGACGGCATCACCGTCGCCGATCTGGTGGCCCGCGGCCGCTATCCGTACCAGGGGATGTTCCGGCAGTGGACCGAAGAGGACGAGGAGGCGGTGGCTCGGGCGATGGAACAGGCCACGGTCACCGAGCTCTCCGGTCGCCTGGTGGACGAGTTGTCGGGTGGTCAACGGCAACGAGTGTGGGTGGCCATGGCACTTGCGCAGCACACCGACATCATGCTGCTCGATGAACCCACCACCTTCCTGGATATCACGCACCAGATCGACCTGCTGGAGCTGTTCACCGACCTCAACCAGGTGGGTCACACCTTGGTGGCGGTGTTGCACGATCTGAACCAGGCGGCCCGGTTCGGCACGCATCTGATCGCGATGAAGGACGGCGCGATCGTGGCGGAGGGGGCTCCGTCGGAGATCGTGACCGCGGATCTGGTGGAGGAGGTCTTCGGTCTGCGGTGCGTGGTGGTGCCGGATCCGGTGGTGGGTAGCCCGCAGGTGGTGCCACTCGGTCGCGATCGGACCCGGCCGAGATCCACGCGCCACAACGGGCCTTCACACGCTCGGGACCGGTCGTGAGCTCGCGCGGTATGGAAGCCGAGGCCGTCCGGACGATCCCCCCGGCTGTTCAGAAGCTGTCCGCCGGCGAGTGGGATCCAGAGCGGTTCCGCCGGCACCTCGCGAAGGCAGGCGTTCCGCCCGTCGAGCGGGTCGGCGACGACGAGGTGGAGGTGACGTTCATCGACGAACCCGGATCCGACACCACGACCCGCCTCTCGGTGGTCATCGGCCTGATCATCGGTCGCAACACGATAGATGAGGAGTTCGCGGCGGTGCCAGGGACACCGTTTCGCGTCCTCACCCTGCGGATGCGTTCCGATCTGCGCTTCGGCTATGTCTTCACGCGACGGGGCCCGACCGGCGAGGACGAACAGGTTCCCGACCCGTTCAATCCGCCGCCGCCGTTCTCCGAATACTCCGAGCCGAGGTTCTCCGGATCGTCCGTGCTGACGCTGCCTGACGCGGAGCCGCTGCCGTGGCTCGATTGGGCTGAGGCGCGCCCTGCGTTGATGCCGGAGCCCTCCGTGCTGGTGAGCGAGATCCTGGGAAACGAACGCCGGATCTGGGTGTCGATGCCGCCGGGCGAGGCCTCGAATGACCGTCCGCTGCCGTTGGTGATCCAGTTGGACGGTACGCCTGAGCACAGCGCGCCGAGCGTTCGCGATGCCCTCGTCGAGGCGGGAGTGATTCGACCCTGCGCGGTGGTGCTCGTTGACCAGCTCGGCTCACAGCGGTACGAGGAACTGCTGTGCAGCGCCGAATTCTCCCGGATGCTGGTGGAAGAACTGCTGCCGTGGCTCCGCAACCGGTACCCGCTGTCGTGGGATCCGGCCGATGTGGCGCTGGGGGGAGAAAGCTACGGCGGTCTGTGCGCCGGATGGACGGCGCTGCATCATCCGGAGGCGTTCGGCAACGCCATTCTCCAGTCGCCGTCGTGCGGCTACCACCCCGACCTCAGGTGGGGCGGTGGCGCAGGCGAGCTGCTGCGCCGCGTCCCCGTGCCGACGCTGATCGCTGACGTCCTCGCCGCGGAACCGGCGCCGATCCGCATCTTCCACGACGTGGGCGAACTGGAGGGTTCTCTCACTCATAGCCGGTGGCTGGACCAGGTGCTCATCGGCAAGGGCTACGACACGCTCTACCGGGAGTTTGCCGGTGGCCACGACTACGCCTGGTGGCGAGGGCTCTTCGGTGATGCCCTGCGCTGGTGCTTCCCGACCAGGTCAGAACCTGGGGTTCGAGACCCGGAATCTCCAGGGCCATCGCGGAGCGCGTCGTGACCCCTCGCTCGAATGGTGACCCGGCCGGGCTCGGGCGAGGGCCATTTCTTCGCCGAGTCCCCGTGTTCCTGCACGCCCCTGCGGAACCGCTCACGACCCGTCCCGTCGACACTGATGGCGGTATCACCCCTGGCCGGTTCTTGCTGCGCCTGATCTTTTCGGTGAAACGCATCACCGTTCCCGCGATGCTGCTGGCGATCGTGTGGCAGGTGGGAGAATCGGCCGTGCCGGTCGTGCCGCCGGCGCGCCTGACGGCGCCGTCGTTTCGGTGATGACCAACGATGTAGCCCGCATGGCGAATGCGGGGATCTTGTTGGTCATCCCGGTGTCGAGGATCGCGGCGATCATCTTCATCGCGGTATCGCTGCTGGCCATCGATGGGGTACTCGGTCTCCTGGTGCTGTTGGGCGCGCCTGCGGCTGTCTGGTTGATGGGCGTACTGAGCGAGCGGTATTCGCGAGATACCCGTGAATACCAGGGGCTGCTGGCCTCCACCGTCGGGCGGGCTACCGACCTCATCGGTGGATATCGGGTGGTCAAGGGCGTGGGAGCGGAAGCCGAGGTGACCAAGCGATATCAGCGAGCGAGCCAAGAGACCCTGGTGGGCGCCAAGCGCAACGCGGGATTCCTGGGCAGGTTTCTCCTGGGGTCGAGCGTGGTCAGCGGTGCGTTCGTCGCTGTGGTGATGGGACTCGTGGGATGGTTCGCTGTGACTGGCCGGCTGAGCATCGGCGAACTGATCGCTGCCGTCGGGCTCACCCAGGCGCTCCTGCCGCAGGTTGAAGCGATCGCGTACGCCTCTATCCCCAACCTTGCTGGCGCCCGCGCCTCGGCCGCGCGCATTCTCGACGTGCTGCGCGACATGCCCGATGGCCGCGACGCGTCGGAGGACGCGACCTCGGCCCGCAACACGGCGGTTCCTGTATTGGAAGTATCCGCACCCGGAGGGATGATCTGCGTGGGACCTGGCGAACTCGTCGGAGTGCGCGCTGATGATCTCACCGCTGCACGGATTGCTGACGTGCTGCTCAACCCGATGACCGATGGCAACCGGAACGAGGTGCGGCTCGACGGGCACGCCGCGCGTGAGCTGTCGCCGGGGGAGTACCGCTCCTTGGTCACCGTCGCTCCACACCGGGCCACGCTGTTCAGCGGCACGATCCGCGACAACCTCGCTGGAGGCGCGCCCGAACTGGTGAACACCGCCGTACGAGCGGCCGCGTGCGACGATTTCGTCGCCGACCTCGATGTTCCCGTCGGCGAAGACGGCAATCGTTTCTCAGGCGGACAGCGTCAGCGGATCGCGCTGGCACGTGCGTTGGCAAGCGATGCACCGCTTCTTGTTCTGCACGATCCGACCACTGCCGTGGATTCGGTTACCGAGCATGTGATCGCAGGGCGCTTGCGTGACGCCCGCGCGGGCCGCTCGACGCTGCTGATCGCCTCCTCGCCAGCGCTGCTCTCGGCATGCGACCGGGTCATAGACCTCCTCGATAACCAGCTGACCCGCGAGAGGGCGGCATGGTGAGTTCTGCCTCAACAACCGCTCGTTCGGCGACATCCGATGCCGCGCTGCCGGTGGCGACTGGGCGAGTGACGGCGCGGGAGCTCTGGCGGCTCAGCCGCGGGTACCGGCTCACGCTCACCGTTGTCGGGGTGCTCGGCATCGTCAGCACCACCATCGATCTGATCCCACCCATGGTGATCGGGTTCTTCGTCGATCGCGTGCAGACGGGGGCGGCAGACCTCCGCGCTGTTCTCGTGCTCACCGCGATCATCGTGGCCTCCACGATCGTCGGTGCCGCGGGAACGGCGGTGACCGTCGTGCTCGCCACCCGTGTCTATCACACGCTGCTCGCCGCGCTGCGTGAGCAACTCGTCGGTCGCGCGATGACCCTGCCGCAACATCGTGTTGAACAGGCGGGCACGGGAGACGTGATCTCCCGGACGAGCGACGACGTGACGGCGGTGGCAGACGCCGCTCCCGCGGTGATCCCTGTGCTGACCATCACCGTGTTCACCATCGTGGTGTCGCTTGGCGGGCTGGCGGCGTTGGAATGGCCCTACGCGGTGGCGTTTGCGGTGACGCTGCCGGTCTATGTGCTCGCCATGCGCTGGTACCTGCGTGCCGGGCCTCGCGTGTATCGCGAGGAGCGCGCGGGTATGAGCAGGCGCGCCCAACAGATCCTGGAATCTCAGCGCGGCTACGCCACGGTGCTCGGTTTTGGGCTGGGTGCGCACAGGCATCGTTCGGTGATGCGCACCTCGTGGGAGGTGGGAGTGCTCTCACTGCGGGCGCGCATCGTGCAGAGCATGCTGAATGCGCGGCTCAACGTTGGCGAGTGCCTCAGCCTGGTCGCCGTCCTCATCGTCGGCTTCGTGCTCATCGGACAAGGAGCATCCACCATCGGCGGTGCCACCACAGCCATGCTGATCATGCTGCGCCTCCTCGGCCCGGTGAACCAGTTGCTGTTCGTGGTCGACACCATTCAGTCCACCCTCGCGTCGCTGAACCGCATGGTTGGTGTGATCACCATTCGGGATGTCGCGGAAGAACCGGTGACACCCGCGGATCCAAGCCTCACCGTTCAACTCCGCGAGGTCACTTTTCGTTATGGCGATGGTCCACGTGTGCTCGACGACGTCACGCTCGACATCGCAGCAGGCGAGCACGTCGCCGTCGTCGGCGCGTCCGGGGCAGGCAAGACCACCTTGGCCGCCGTGATAGCCGGCATCCACCCGCCTTTATGCGGGGCGGTGGCGAGGCCAATTCGGACCGCGGTGATCACCCAAGAGATCCATGTGTTCGCGGGGACGGTGCGAGACAACCTCACCCTCGCCGCCCCAGCGGCCACCGACGATGACATCCGGACCGCGCTCGAAGCCACCGGATCGGCACCGTTGCGCGAACTGCTGCCCGACGGCCTCGATACCGTGGTCGGGACTGGCGGGCATCCCCTTACTGACGCGCAGGCGCAACAGCTCGCGCTCGCCCGAATGCTGCTTGCGGCCCCTGAGCTGGCGATTCTCGACGAGGCAACCGCTGAAGCCGGCTCCACTCATGCGGACGTACTCGACCGCGCCTCGCAGGCGGTGCTGGCCGGCCGCACGGGCTTGGTCATCGCCCATCGCCTCTCTCAGGCAGCCAGCTGTGACCGGATCGTCGTCATGGAAGCCGGCCGCATCGTGGAGACCGGCACGCATGACGAACTCCTTGCTACCGATGGCAGATATGCCCGGTTGTGGGAGGCGTGGCAGGGCGCGTCGACGAGAGGATGACGGCAGCCGGGACGAGCCGAACGCACAACGATGCGGCTCCGACGACGCGTGGTCGTGATGAG
>JAWKJW010000020.1:0-95717 GCA_041393555.1 Tessaracoccus sp.
ATCTCAGGTGATGCGCCGATGGACTCGAAGAACGGCAGATACACCACGCAGACGGCGATCAGCCCGATGATCCAGCCCATCAGGGCTTTCCATCCGTGCCGTAGTTCAGAGGCGAAAATAGGCATCAGTTCACTCCGTACATGTCGAGGACGCGCTCTTCGAGGTCGGGTTCGGCCACGACGAGACTGACCAGATCGAGTTGCGCGAGCGCGGTCACGAGTTCCTTGGGTCTTCCCTCGAGGAGCCCGCTGATCGCCACCTCCCCTTCGTCGAGCCCGGTGATGTCGAGGCCCAGCCCGTAGCCGTCGAGGACGCGGAGCACGCCCCCCACCTCCCCTCGCACCACCGCCCGAACGCGACGGGCCACCGAGGCACGCAGTTCGCTCATGGGCGCAACGGTCACGAGGGTGCCGCGGTTGAGAACAGCCGCCGTATCGGCGATCTGCTCGATCTCGCTCATCACGTGGGAGGAGAGGAAGATCGTCGCGCCGGCGTCGCGCGCCTCCGCGGCGAGGCTCAGAACCTGCTGTTGCACGAGGGGATCGAGGCCGGACGTGGGCTCGTCGAGGATCACCAGTTCCGGCCTGTGCATGAAGGCCTGCACGATGCCGAGCTTTTGCTTGTTACCCTTGGAGAGCTTGCGGGTGTGATCACCCAGGCGCACGTCGAGATGTTCGGCCAGGCGCAGCGCCTCTTGCCGAGCCGCTTTTGGATTCGAGCCGAGGGAGGCCCAGAACGCGAGGAGATCACGGCCGCTCATCTTCGGATTGAGCCGTAACTCCCCCGGCAGGAAGCCAATCCTGCTGCGCAGCTCGGCCCCGCCGCTTCTGGGATCGACACCGAGAACCGTCACGACGCCGGAGGTGGGGCGAATGATGTCGAGCAGGATCCTCATCAAGGTGGTCTTGCCCGCCCCATTGTGGCCGATGACCCCGAAGATCGACCCCTTCGGAATCTCCAGATCGAGATCGTCGAGGGCGCGAATATGGCCGAAATCTTTCCGGAGCTGTCTGGCGGCAATAGCGGTTGTCATGCGGGCTCTCCTTTCGGATTAACCTCGTAGAGCCCCGTCATCAGGAGCTCGATGAGGGTGGTCATGAGGCGCTCGTAGGCATCACCGTCGAGCTGTTCTGCGCCAAGGCTGCGAGCGAGGTGGGATTGGAAGACCAGCGGGATCAGACCCACGGCCGTGGCCACCGCGTTGGCTGCCGCGGCGTCAACGCCCTCCTTCATGCGAAGCTGCGCGTTGACCGATTCCAGAGCACCCGCCGCTTCGTTCACGAAGCGGTCCCATAGAGCCACGCCGGCGGGGCCACCCTCCAGGATCATCCGCGAGATATAGGCCAGCCACGGATGGTGTGGCGGGAAGCTGCGAATCATTTCGGAGAGCTGAGCCTGATCGTCCAGGTCCACCCCGGTCTTGATCCGAAGCCCCTCTCTCATCAGGTAGTCGTCACAATGCTCGCGCAGCTCGGCCTTGGAGCCGTAGTGATGAATCACCAACGCGGGTGAGACCTCCGCCTCCTGGGCGATCTCACGCACGGAGGCAGCATCGAAACCGCGCCGCCCGAAGACATCGATGGCGGCATCGCGGATACGTGCTGTGGCGGTGAGATCTGAACGCATGTTCATTATACTAAATGACTGTTCAGCGTTTCTCAATGGCAGACAGTAGGTATTCTCGAGCGCTCAGAGATTCCGCAGGTACCTCTTAGAAGCGAGGTCTTCGACGGCAACGACCCCAGATCCAGAGCATGTTCTACGGGGCCGACGCATGATCCTGCTCGCACCGATGCCCTGCTGCGGCTCTCCTCCGACGATCCCCAGGCTCTCCACTCCCACTTCGCATTCGCTACTCAGGAAGAGGTCGAGGATGGCGAGCAGGCGTGCGCATAAGAATGCCTATTTGGTGCGGCCTGTACCTATTGCACAGGCCGCACCAAATAGGCATTTTTATGCACGGCACTCGGCCTCAGCGGAGCTCTTCCGGGCGAGTTCGCCAACACAGACGCGCGCGGTCGATGAGCACGGCCAGATATCCGCCTGCTACTGGCCATGGGCGAGGGCCAGGGCATCAAGCTGGTCGCGGTGCTCCTCGATGAAGCGTTCCTCGAAGGCGGCGGCGTTGGCCTGGCTGCGCGCGTCGTAGTCGATGTCTTCCGCGCAGGTTGCGTCAGCGATGGCGACGGGATACTCGCGATCAGTGAAGAAGCGATCCTGCTGCTCATCGCTCGGCTCCCCATCCGGCTCGGGCTTGCCATCCGCGCCACGGGGCCACAGGTCGTCGAAGTCCCCCTCGACGGTGATAGCAGCGTCTTGCCGGTGGGCGAAGGAGAAGCCTTCGGCGGCCATACAATGCGACCACTCGGCCTCGAGCGCCGCCGTGGCTTGGTCGTTATCGGGCGTCGGGGTGGTGTCGTAGAGGGTGGCGACCAGGTCGGCAAAGGCGGGATCATCATCAGGACGGGGCTTTCCACCGCTAACCTCATGGTCGGCCCAGCCGATGCACCCCCTGTTCTTCCATTCGTCGGGATCGGGGTCTTCGGAGGGTTCACGGAACATGTCGCCGTACAGGGCCATTTCCCATGCTTCGTGCTCCGACGGGCTGAGCGACGAGAGATAGGCGGTCTCGGCGTCGGCCACGGGATCTGCCTCCTCGTCACCGATGGGCTCCCCTTCGATCACCGGGCCATGCACCAGGCCGTAGCCGTATTTCTCCGCGAAAGCGACGCTCCCCCGCTCATCCCAACCGTCGGGGTAGAGATCCGCCATCCTCTCGAGTTCCTCCAGCACGTCCTCGGCGGTGGTGGGAGAGAAGAAATATTCGAAGCCCTGCTCGCGCATGCACTGGGCCCGCAACTCATCCTGGCGGCTGCGCTGGGCCGCGACCTTCTCGGCGTCGGTGCTTGCCAACCCGCTGACGATCGCACGATAAGGATCGAGGGGCATGCTGAAGGCGTCCTCAATGGAAGCGATCGCCGTTTCGGTCACCATCGGTGCGGTGCTGGCAGGTGGGGTCTCCAACGCGCCGGTCGGTGCGGGGTCGGTGGCCGAGCAACCGCCGAGACCGACAGCCAGCACCGTGATCGCTGCGGCGTGGACGAGGCGGCGGATATGTTCATAGCAGAAAGCTACCTTCGCGAAGGCAGGGTGAAGTCAGCCCCAGGGCTGGTTTCCGAGCCAAGAATCTGATCCCCATCGAGCGCAGCCGGCCCACGGTCAAACCTCCTCGGATCGCCTGGCTCACCGCGGCGCCCAGGTAACGCCTTGGTCAGAGGCACCCAAGGCCGGGGGCCGTCAGTCGAGGCGCTCGACAACTCCAGCCAACTCTCTCCAGAGCCTCGTTCTCCGACTCCACGTTCCGAAGCTCATCCATCAGCACGTGAGGCCGACGTGGCCGGTGTGGTCGCGCAATCTTCTCGTGGATCTTCTCGATCACCTTCACCTGCTTGTCCATCCGCCGCTCGACGGCCGCGAGTTCCTTCCGCAATGCCCGCTCCTCCGCACCACCCAACGACAGCCTCTGCGCCACGGGCTTGCCCTCCGCGACCAGCGGAGATGAGGCCGGAGCCGCTGACCGCACCGCGCTCAATTCCAGGTACTCATCGATACCACCGGGCAGATGCCTCAACCGACCCTCGAGAATCGCGTACTGCTGATCCGTCACCCGTTCCAAGAGATAACGATCATGCGAGACCACGAGCAGCGTCCCTGGCCAGGAATCGAACACGTCCTCCATCGCCGCCAGCATGTCAGCATCCACATCATTCGTAGGCTCATCGAGAGCGATCACGTTAGGTTCGCTGAGCAGCAGAAGCAGCAGTTGCAGCCGTCTCTTCTGGCCACCGGAAAGATCCTCGACGCGCGCGGAGAGGTGCTCGCGGGCGAACCCGAGCCGCTCGAGCAGCTGCGCCGGTGTCATGTCCTTGCCGTCGATGTGGAAGGTCGTCTGGGTTCGGGCCAACACTTCACGCATCCTGTCGCCGCCGATCTCGGCGAGTTGGGAGAACTGCTGATCCAGCATGCCGAAACGCACGGTCTTGCCATGCTTCACCCGTCCCTCCGTGGGAGACAGGGCACCAGAGATAAGGCCCAGCAGCGTCGACTTGCCGGAACCGTTCGGCCCAAGGATTCCGGTACGTTCCGCCGGCGCGATCCGCCACGTCACATCCCGCAGCACCTGTTTGTCTCCGTAGGAGAGCCCGGCATGTTCCAGATCAACAACCTCCTTGCCAAGGCGAGCAACCGCCAGGCGTTTCAACTCGATGGCATCACGCACGGGAGGCACGTCGGAGATGAGCTGGTTGGCGGCGTCGATGCGGAACTTCGGCTTCGATGTCCGCGCCGGAGCACCGCGACGTAGCCACGCCAGTTCTTTGCGCATCAGGTTCTGACGCTTGGCCTCCGTGGCAGCGGCGATCCGGTCGCGTTCCACTCGCTGCAGCACGTAGGCCGCATAGCCGCCCTCGAAAGGCTCGACGATGCCGTCGTGCACCTCCCATGTGGCGGTGCATACCTCGTCGAGGAACCAGCGATCGTGAGTGATCACCAGCAGCCCACCGGCGTTCTTCGCCCAGCGACCGTTCAGGTGACGGGCCAGCCAGGCGATGGCCTCGATATCCAGATGGTTGGTGGGTTCGTCGAGCGCGACGATGTCCCACTCCCCTACGAGCAGCGCAGCCAGCGCCACCCGACGGCGCTGACCGCCGCTGAGTTCGCCGATCCTCGCATGCCAGTCAGCATCTGCCACCAGACCGGAGATCACGTCGCGAACGGCGGGATCACCGGCCCATTCATGTTCGGGACGGTCGCCGACGATGGCGCGTCCCACGGTGTCGTCGGGATTGAGGTCGTCACTCTGCGACAGGTATCCGAACCGCACGCCGCCTCGGCGGGTGACCCGACCTTCCTGCGGTTCGATGCGCTCGCTCAGCAAGCCCATCAGGCTCGATTTCCCGTCACCGTTTCGGCCGACGATGCCGATCCGATCGCCCTCCTCGATGCCCAGCGTGAGAGACTCGAACACAACCCGAGTCGGGTATTCCAGGTGCAGGCCTTCGGCCCCAAGGAGATGCGCCATAGTGGGCAAGGGTAGTCGCCTCAGCCGTAGCTTTTCTCCTCGACAGAGACCATGGATCGGGAGGCCTCCGCTTGTTATGCTCCGAGAACAACGACTCTAGAGACACTAGAGATACCGGTGGAGGTTGACATGCAAACCACCAAGACCAAGAACGCCACCCGAAATCTCCTTCGCGTGGCGACAGCCATTGTGAGCGCGCTGCTGCTCGTCGTCGGTCTGTGGGGGCCGGGGCAACTCGCGTCCGCGGATGACGCAGTCCGGCTTCCAGCCGCGCCCAAGGCAGGCGTCACTGTATCGACCACCAGTCCGATCACGGTGGGAAACAAGGCGTACCTCAGCGGTAAGCTCACCGGTTTCTCCGGCAAGGTGACGATCAAACCGCAGGTGTGGATCAGCGTCGAGGAAGCGCCGGAGTACCGCTCCGCACGTCACCACCACCAGCGGCAGCTACAAGGCAGACATCGCCTACGGCACCAACGTGCCAGGCAGCTACAAATGGCGCGTGGTCGCCACCGACGGCACCCGCACCGCGACGTCGCCGGAGATCACCCTCACACGCCTGTCCAAGCCCGCGGTGACGGTATCGACGACGAGCCCGGTGACGGTGGGCACCAAGTCTTATCTCAGCGGTAAGCTCACCGGTTTCTCCGGCAAGGTGACGATCAAACCGCAGGTGTGGATCAGCACCGAGAAGCGCTGGAGTAGCTCGCCCGCACGTCACCACCACCAGCGGCAGCTACAAGGCAGACATCGCCTACGGCACCAACGTGCCAGAAGCAAATGGCGCGTGGTCGCCACCGACGGCACCCGCACGGCAACTTCACGGGAGATCACCGTCACCCGCAACGCCAAGCAGAGGAATTACAGCATCTCCCGCGGCCCCAACTACACCGATCGCGTGGTGTTGACCTTCGACGACTGCCCCACCTCTCTCAAGGCGTTCAAGGACACCGTGGTGGCGGTTGAGAAGGAGAACGTGGGCCTCGCCCTGTTCCCGACGGGCAACTGCGTCAAGTCGGGGCGCTTCGACGCCAACTTCGCGCGCCAACACGGCATGCATGTGTTCAATCACTCGATCACCCACCCCGATCTGCGCACCCTCAGCAAGGCCGGTGTGAAGAAGGAACTCGGCTCGCCGGGCATCGTCACCACCTACGGCCGGCCTCCCTACGGTGCCTACAACGACACCGTCAAGGCCGCTTATGCCGAAGTCGGGATGAAGATCTGGACCTGACCGACACGAACGACTGGCGTGGCAAGGGCCGCTCCGAGCTGGTCTCCTACGTCACGAACAACGCCAAGGCCGGGGATACCGTCCTGATGCATGCAGTGGAACGCATTCAACGCCACCGCGATCAAGGATACGGAAGAAGGGTCTGAGAACAAGGGCCTCAAGACCTGCCGCAATTATGAAGGCACTGTCCCTGCCAAACCCGCCGAGATGTGGTGCTGACCTACGCGCAGCGATCCCCATCCGGCTGATGACCTGCTGGTAGGTTGCCGGGCGTGGCACCCCGCACCTACCCCGGCTCGTCCCTTGGCCTGCCCAGAGACGGGCGCGGCTCCTTGGCCGGATGGTGGCCACGCGTCGGCGCGATGGTCGGCGACTGGGCCGCCAGCATGGTGGTGGCCACACTGGTCTTCGGCACCGAGGTGCTGACCGGCTCCGATTGGCGCTCGTTCATGATCCTCGCTGTGTACTTCGTGGAGGCCAGCGTCCTCACCGCGCTCACCGGGAGCTCCTTCGGCCAGTTGATCGCGCGAGTCGGCGTGACGCGGCTCGACGGGCAGCCCTTGGGATGGTGGCGCCCGGTGGTGCGCACCGCTCTCAAGTGCCTGGTGATCCCAGCCATCGTCGTGGGAGCCGAAAGACGCGCGCTCAACGATCTCCTGCTCGGTACCGCGGTGGTCAACCGTCGCTGACGAGTTCGACGGTGATCCTCGATCACCGCTTCACATCCAGTTCTATTCCCGGATCAGCCAGTAGCGAACCCGTTTGATACGAATTGATCGAACATGATGTGGTAATGGCATGCCGTTGTTGTTCGAGAGGCGATTCCTCGACCTGGGTCGCCAGGCAAGCTCCGTGTGTCCACGTTGAGCCGCCCTACGATTCCTTGACCCATCGCTGATTCTCTCGAACCATCCTCCCTCCTCAGAAAGTGCTCTGAAACATGGCTAACCCCACCTCGTCCGCGAAGACGGATGCGCCCGCCAAACCACAACCTCTCTACACCCGGCTCGGTTTCCAGATCGTCGTCGGCCTGATCGTCGGGCTTCTGCTCGGCCTGATCGCCACGTGGCTCGGCAACGGCCCGAACAACGAGGAGCCCAACTGGCTCACCAGCCTGCTCACCCACCTGGGCAGCGCCTACGTCTCGCTGTTGACGGTGCTGGTGATCCCGCTCGTGGTCACCGCCGTCATCTCGTCCGTCGCCCGACTGGGCAAGGTGGCCAACGCCGCACGACTCGCCGTGCAGACGCTCGTCTGGTTCGCCATCACGGCGCTCGCCTCCGTGATCGTCGGCATCGTCGTCGGGCTGGTCAGCAGGCCCTGGCTGACCGCCGGCGTCACCGGCGCGGCCGCGGAGGAGCCGAGCCGCTTCGGCCAGTGGTCGGCCTTCCTGCTGGGCCTCGTGCCGTCGAACATCTTCGGCCTGGGCGTGAACGTGAGCGGCAACGTCGACGACGGCTACACCGCCTCCCCCAGCTTCTCCATCCTCCAGATCCTGCTGATCTCCATCGCCTTCGGCATCGCGGCGCTCAAGGTGGGCGAGAAGGCCCAGCCTCTGATCTCGTTCACCGAATCCGCTCTCGTGGTGGTGCAGAAGGTGCTGTGGTGGATCATCCGCCTGGCCCCGATCGGCACCGCGGCGCTCATCGGGCGCGCGGTGGTCAACTACGGCTGGAGTTCTCTGGCCTCGCTCGGCGCGTTCGTGCTGGCGCTCTATATCGCCATGGCCATCGTCTTCGTCTTCGTCTACCCGGCCGTGCTGCGCCTCCACGGCCTGGGGGTGGCCCAGTTCTACCGCAACGTATGGCCGGTGACCTCGCTGGGCTTCGTGACCCGTTCCTCGATGGGCGTGATGCCGGTCACCGAGCAGGTGACCGAGCGCAACCTCGGCGTGCCGCGCGAGTACGCCTCCTTCGCGGTGCCGCTCGGCGCCACGACGAAGATGGACGGCTGCGCCGCGATCTTCCCCGCCATCGCCGCGATCTTCATCGCGCAGTTCTACGGGATCGACCTCAACATCACCCACTACCTGCTGATCGCCTTCGTGGCCGTGATCGGATCCGCGGCCACCGCCGGCACCACCGGCGCGACGGTCATGCTGACCCTGACGCTGTCCACCCTTGGCCTGCCGCTGGAGGGCGTGGGCCTGCTGCTGGCCGTCGAGCCCATCGTCGACATGGGCCGCACGGCGCTCAACGTGACCGGTCAGGCCCTGGTTCCCGCCGTGGTCTCCAAGCGCGAGGGTGTACTGGACATCGATACCTACAACGAGAAGCCGACCTTCAGCTACGACCCCCGCTGAGACACCGCCTCTCACCTGCATGGGGACCGCCCGACTGGGCGGTCCCCATGTGTCTATCTTGTAAAACTTCCCCATCCGCGTTACCTGGCTGAAATGATCGTGCAACGACTCAGCAATTACGAGGCGGTAACGTCTCAACCACCACGTCCGTTAAACGGGAGGAAACCGACTATGTTCAAGGGCGCAGACGATCTGCTGGCCTACATCAAGGAGGAGGGCGTCGAGACCATCGATGTGCGCTTCTGCGATCTGCCCGGAGTGATGCAGCACTTCACCGTTCCTGCATCGGCCTTCGGTCCGGAGGTATTCGAGGAGGGCCTTAACTTCGACGGCTCGTCGATCACCGGCTTCCAGAAGATCCACGAGTCGGACATGAGCCTGCTGCCCGACCCGACCACCGCCTACCTGGACCCGTTCCGCAAGTCGAAGACGCTGAACGTGAACTTCTTCGTGCACGATCCGCTGACCAAGGAGGCCTACTCCCGCGACCCGCGCAACATCGCCAAGAAGGCGCAGGCCTACCTGTCCTCCACCGGCATCGGCGATACCGCGTTCTTCGCGCCCGAGGCCGAGTTCTACGTGTTCGACGACATCCGGTTCGACACGTCGGCGAACTCGTCGTACTACCACATCGACTCCGAGGCCGGCGCTTGGAACACCGGCCGGGTGGAGAACGGCGGCAACCGCGGCTACAAGGTGAAGTACAAGGGCGGCTACTTCCCCGTCGCCCCCGTCGACCACTTCGGTGATCTGCGCGACGATATCGTGCGCCACATGGAAAACGCCGGTCTCGAGGTCGAGCGCGCGCACCACGAGGTGGGCACCGCAGGCCAGGCCGAGATCAACTGGCGCTTCGATGAGCTGCTCAAGGCCGCCGACGACGTGATGAAGTTCAAGTACCTCGTCAAGAACACCGCGTGGGAGGCCGGCAAGACCGCCACCTTCATGCCCAAGCCGATCTTCGGCGACAATGGTTCCGGCATGCACTGCCACCAGTCCATCTGGAACGAGGGCAAGCCCCTCTTCTACGACGAGAACGGCTACGCCGGTCTATCCGACATGGCCCGCTACTACATCGGCGGCCTGCTCAAGCACGCTCCGGCGCTGCTGGCCTTCACCAACCCGTCGGTGAACTCCTACCACCGCCTGGTGCCCGGCTTCGAGGCTCCGGTCAACCTGGTCTACTCGCAGCGCAACCGTTCGGCGTGCATCCGCATCCCGATCACCGGTTCCAACCCCAAGGCCAAGCGCATCGAGTTCCGCTGTCCCGATCCGTCGGGTAACCCCTACCTGGCCTTCGCCGCCATGCTGCTGGCTGGCATCGACGGCATCCAGAACCGGATCGAGCCGCTGGCTCCCGTCGACAAGGACCTCTATGAGCTGCCCCCGGAGGAGCACGCCGCCGTCCCGACGGTGCCCGCATCGCTCGGCGCCGTGCTCGACGCCCTCGAGGCCGACCACGAGTTCCTGCTCGCCGGTGACGTGTTCACCCCTGACCTGATCGAGACGTGGATCGAGCTCAAGCGTGCCGAGATTCAGGCCATCGCGATGCGTCCGCATCCGTACGAGTTCGAGCTGTACTACGCGATCTGATCGCTGAGCCAGACCAGCCGTGGCCCTCAACCTTTCGAGGTTGGGGGCCACAGTCGTGTACGCACCACCCCACCGGTCGTGCGAGCGTGCTGCCCCGGCTCATCCCAGACGAGACATCACGGGCTCCCCTGTCATGCTGCTCTCACGGCCTCCTAGAGTGTTTCTCATGATCAATGCGGTGGTGATTCGTGAGACAGGTCTTGACGCGAAAGGACGGCCCACCCGCTCCGCGGCGCTGGAGCAGGTGGAGGAGGACTTCCTCGGTGAGGGCGATGTCACCGTCGAGGTGCATTTCTCCAGCCTCAACTACAAGGACGGGCTGGCGCTGACCGGGCGACCCGGGGTGGTGCGCACCACCCCGTTGATCGGTGGCATCGACGTGGCGGGCACCGTCAGAGATTCCACCAACCCGCGATGGAGTCCGGGGGATCCCATCGTGCTCAACGGCGCGGGCATGTCGGAGACGAGACACGGAGGTCTCACCACTGTGGCCAAGATCGACGGGGCGCTCGCCGTCTCCCCTGGCTCCTTCTCGCTCGCTGAGGCAGCGGCCATCGGCACCGCCGGATACACCGCGGCGTTATGCGCCCTGAAGCTCACCGGCGCCGGAGTCACCCCTGAGGACGGTCCCGTGCTGGTGACCGGGGCCACTGGGGGCGTAGGCACCGTCGCGATCATGATCCTGGCGACTCTGGGTTTCGAGGTGCATGCCTCCACCGGCCGGATCGAGCAGCACGGCGAGTTGCTCACAGACCTGGGCGCGTCGCATCTCATTGCCCGCGCGGAGCTGTCTGAACCTGGACGACCACTCCAGAAGGCCACCTGGGCCGGAGTCGTCGATAGCGTCGGCGGCACTGTTCTGGCCAACGCCATCGCGCAGACCAAACCAGGCGGAGTGGTGGCGGCCTGCGGACTGGCGGGCTCGGCAGACCTGCCCGCCACCGTGATGCCGTTCATTCTGCGAGGAGTGACCCTGGCCGGGGCGGATTCCGTGTGGGCGCCCCTGGAAAGCCGGCAGCAAGCCTGGCGCATTCTGGGCGAGACGGTGAATCTCACGCAGCTGGAGTCGCTCACCACCACAGTTCCGCTCGCGGAGTCGATCTCCGCCGCTGAAGCCCTGCTGGCGGGACGAAGCCACGGGCGCACTCTCGTCGCCGTGCGGTGAGTAAGCTTGCCGCAGCCCGCTGACGAAAGGTGCACCCCCATGCGATTGCTCGGCCCCCTCGGAGCAGCTTGCCTGCTGCTGTTGGCGTCGTGTGCGCCGAATCCCCACGTCACCGTCTCTCCTGAGGCATCGCCTTCCACGCAGATGGCCAGTGAACCCACCACGGAGCCCCTCACTGTGGTCGATACCTCTTGGGAGGTCGTGGCCATCCAGGGCGCGCAGACCGTGCCCTCCGCACGCCCCACGCTGAACTTCATCGACGGTGAGTATGACGGCAACTCCGGCTGCAACGGTTACGGCGGGTTCTACACCCAGAACGGCACCGCGTTGTCGTTCAGCGACCCTCGGTCCACCTTGATCGCCTGCGACGAGGAGTTGAATGAACAGGAGGCCGCGCTCTACGCCGTCCTGCCCACGGTGAAAGGGGCGCGCACCACCGCCGACGGCGCCGAACTCACCGATGCCCAGGGCGAGGTCGCGCTCTCCCTCGCAGAGCTGGCTCCCGACGGCGACCAGCCGCTGGAGTCCACCACCTGGGTGCTGACCGGCATCGCTCGGGATGAGGCGGTCACCGCGGTCGCGGACGCAGGTCCCGTGACCCTGGTTATCGACGACGGCACCCTCACCGTCCAGGCGTGCAACACCATCACCGGCGAGGTCACGATCGAAGAGACCACGCTCAGCCTCGGAGAGCTCACCGCCACGGAGAGGGCATGCGAATCCGAAGAGCAGACCCTCCAAGAGGGCCTCATCCGGGCCGCGCTGGAAAGCGTGTCCTCCTTCACCCTCGAAGGCTCGACGCTCACCCTCGTCACCGGGCAGGGCTCATTGTTCTTCTCCGCTGACGACAACTGAGCCTCACTACGGCAGCTGGCCGCCGGGGTTCTCCAGATGCGCGCGCACGAACCACTGGAACTTCTCCAGCTCCGCGGTCTGGCCGATAACGAGATCCTGGGTGACCACGTCGAGCTCTTCCAGCACGGTGATCGCCTCCCGATTGTCGGTGATCACGACGTCGTAGATGCCATCCAGAGCCTTCAGGTGCTCTAGCGCGGTGTTGCGTCCCAACGGATACTCCGGCAGGGCACGATCCTCGGCGATCCCGCCGACGGTGCCGCGCGGGGAACCGCCCAGGGCCGCGATGCGCTCCGCCACGGCATCGGCGTAGAGCCGGACCAGATCGACCTGCGGATCGATCATCTCGTGTACGCCGATGAAGTTCGGCCCCACGACGTTCCAATGCACGTGCTTGAGAGTCAGCTGAAGGTCGTTGTACTCATTGAGCCGCCCTTGGAGGATCTCCACGGCCTTTCCGCCCGCCTCGCCGGACAGACCCGGAACCGTATAGCTGCTCTTCTTCGCCATCACACTCTCCTTCGTCTTCTCCCACGCGCAGGCGCGGGTGGCTTACCCGTCCAGCCTAGGCGATCTGGTGCGCCGCAGCAGGGGCCTCATCGATCAGTGCGTCCCTAGAGCTTCAGGAACGTATCGGCGGGCGGCGCCTCGATGATCCCCACGTCGGTGAGCAGCTGTCCCATGCGTTCGAACGCGGCCTCATCGACGTCGGCGAAGGGCTCGTCACGCTCGCCCTTCCACAACGCGATGGTCTCCGCCAGCACCGCCTCCGCAGCCTCCCGCTGGGCGGGCTCACTGAGCGTGGGCACCTCCTTCTCCGTGGCGGTCAACGCGACGGAGGGGTCGGCGGCGATCAGCTTCTCGGCCTCCAAGACGGCGTCGCGCACGGCACGCAGCTGGTCGTCGTCGAAGCGGCCCGGCACGGTGATCAATCCGGGTCCCACCAGGGAGGGAGTCTCGGGATCCGAGACCGGCACCGACGAGATCTCCAGGCCTTGGGCGCGGAACTGCACCAGTTCGTTGTTGCGGTAGCCCACGATGGCCTCGACGTTGTTCGTGGTGAGCGCGGCCACCTGGGTGTAGCCCACATCGGTCAGCGCCACGTCGTCCTCGGTCAGTCCTGACAGATGCAGCGCGCAGAGGGCCGCGTAGTAGTTCGAACCGAAATGACCCGGGATCCCCAACCGGATGCCACGCAACACGTCCAAGGGCTGTTCGGGCAGGGGCAGGGCTGTCATCACTTCGGCGGGGAATCGCTGGTAGCAGGTGGCGAACGTGAACAGCGCGGTGCCGTTGGCGGCGGCGACGACCGCTTCGTCGGAGGAGGCGAGCACCACGTCTTCCTGCCCCGCCATCACCGCGCCGAAGGCGTCCTCCTGCTGCCCGTGATGCCTCAGCTGCACGTCGAGACCGTGGTCGGCGAAGATGCCCTGGTCGCGGGCTACGTAGAGCGGGCTGAACTGCACGTTGGGGATGTAGGTCATGCCGATGGTCAGAGCGCCAAGGGAGGTGGGGCTTCCCGTCGGACCAGGACTCTCGGCTGTAGCCTGCGGGGGCGCGGAGCATCCGGCCAGCGCACCCGCGCCGAGGCCGGCTACCATCCCGCCGAACAGGCGTCGTCGTGACAAGATCATGTGTCTTCTCCTTGCAGTGTGGCGACGGCAGCACGCTCCGCCGCATAGATGAGCCCGTAGAGCACCAGCGCGGAGGCGCTGATCCAGACGATGACGGCGAACATGCCCACGGTGTCGGTGGCATCGCGCGACAAGGTGAGCAAAGTGCCGAGCCCCGAGCCGCCCATCACGAACTCGCCGACGACAGCACCGGTCATAGAGAGCACCACGCCCCCGCGCACGCCTGCCAGCATCGCGGGCGCCGCCATCGGTGCTTCGAGGTACCAGATGCGCTGCCACACGCCCGCGCCGTCGAGCAGGGCCGATTCGATCACGCGCATGTTCAGGGTGCGCAATCCCACCAGCGCCGTCGTCACCATCGGGAAGAAGGAGATGATCGCGCACAGCACCGCGATCGGCCACGTGCCGTATCCGATCCAGAGCACCAGCAATGGGGCGATCGCGACGAGGGGGACGGTTTGAGAGACGGCGACGAAGGGTTCCAGCACCGCCCCCAGCACACGAGACTGCGCCACGACGAAAGCCAGTGGGACCGCGACCACCACCGCGATCCCGGATCCCAGGAGGGCGGCGATCAGGGTGGGCGAGAGATAGCGCCACGCGACACCGCTGGCGAGCTGCTCGCCCATGCGCACGATCACGTCGAGCGGGTTGGGCAGCAGGAACGAATCGATCCGGCCCTCCGTCGTGACCCACCACCACAGCACGACCAGAGCGACGAAGACGATCGACGCCGGCGCGACCCTGCCCACCGCCGACGGCGGGCGGGTGCGCGCAGGGTAGGCCGACCACAACCCTGCCCGGGCCAGCGTTCGTGTGATGGTGGCCATCTCACCCCGTCCTGCTCAGGTTCCGGGGATATGACCTCAACGGGCGTCGACCGGCGAGCCGACCCACAGGCCGAACCCGCCCGGGTACGCCCGAGCGAACACGTTCCTCCCATCCAGACTTTGACTGTCGGCCTCGGAATTCCACCGAGTCAACCTGTCGGCCTGAGCTTGCTCTGGCCTCGAGGGTCGCGGGCTATCACCGCCGGTTCGGACTTTCACCGACCCCGGAACACGTTGCCGCCACTCTAGCAGCGCACCCACCGGGCCTGCACGCGACCTCTCAGTCCTCCCAGAACACCCGGTCCACGACGGCCGTGGCGCGGCGCATATGACGCATCGTGTCCTCCATCAGGGTTGACGCATGATAGGTGTCGTAGCCGATGAGCTGTCCGATGGAGGCGAGTTCCTGGTGGTTGCTGGGCAGCACGTCGCTGGCGCGGCCTCGCACCAGCATGATGGCGTTGCGCAACCGCGAGAGGTGCCGCCAGGCGTGCTGGAACACCTCTTCCTCATCAGCGGCCAGCAGCCCCGCTTCGTCGCGGCGGCCAAGGCCTTCAAGGTCGAGGTGCTGCGCAGCCCCGGCACCTCATGGGCGTGCTGCAGCTGGAGCAGCTGCACGCTCCATTCGATATCGGACAGGCCCCCCGGGCCGAGTTTGAGGTGCCGCGCGGGATCGATGTTTCGAGGGATTCGTTCCTTCTCCATCCGGGATTTGAGGCGCCGAATCTCGACGGCGCGCTCCTTCGAGAGGCCTCCCGCGGGGTAGCGGAAGCGATCCGCGTCCCCCAGCACCGTCGCCGCCAGGCTGCGCTCCCCCGCGCCCGGGCGGCCGCGAAGCAGCATCTGGTACTCCCAGGTGGCGGCCCATTTCTCGTAGTAGGTGGCGTAGGACGAGACCGTGCGCACCTGCGGCCCCCCTTTGCCCTCCGGACGCAGATCCGTGTCGATCTCGACGCCGGGATCCTGGCCCGGCCTGCCGAGCAACTGGCTGGCGCGGCGCACCAGCTCCGTCGCCGCGCTTCGCCCATCGGCGTCGGTGCCGTCGGGCACCACGAACATGCAGTCGGCATCGGAGGAGTAGCTGAGTTCGGATCCGCCCCATCTGCCCAACGCGACCACCCCGACTTCGGGGGCATCCACCTCCCGTCGCGCAATGCCCAGCGCCGCATCGATGGAAGCCGACGTCAGATCGCTCAGAGCCGTTCCCACGGTGTCGAGATCGACGTGCCCCAGCACGTCGCTGAGGGCGATCCGGCACAGCTCGGAGCGGCGCAGCGCCCGGAAGGATTCCGTGGCCTGTTCCACGTCGCTCTTGCGTTGCGCGGCAGACCTCATCGCCGAGGTCAGCTCCTCGACGGTGCGGGCGCGCAGCGCATCGCTGCTGGCGAGCAGCCGCACGTTCTCGGGGGCACGGCGCAGAAGGTTCACCACGAAGCGGCTGGAGGAACAGATCTGCGCCAGGCGCTGCGCCATCAGCCCCTCGTCGCGCAAGGCCCGCAGATACCACGACGTCGAACCGAGCGCCTCGGACAACTGTCGGAAGCTGAGCAACCCGTAGTCGGGGTTCGGGCCCTGTGCGAACCACCCCAGCATGGCCGGCATGAGCTGGCGCTGGATCTCCACCGCACGGGTATTGCCCTTGGTCAGGGCTTGGATGTGGCCGAGCGCCGCGCGGGGGTCCTCGAAGCCGAGCGCATGCATGCGGTCGGTGGCGGCCTGCGGCGAAAGCCGCAGCGAATCCGTAGAGACGGTGGATACCGCATCCAGCAGGGGCGAGAAGAAGATCCGCCGCTGGAGCCGCTCGACCGACAACGCGGATGCCCTCCATCGCTTGTGCAGGTCCGCGGCGGGGATCCCCATCGTCCGTCCCACGTCGCGCAAGCCGCTGGGATCGTCGGGCAGTAGGTGGGTGCGCCGCAGCCGGCGCAGTTGAATCCGGTGCTCCAGTACCCGCTGGAAGCGATAGGCGGCCTCCATCTCCGCGCCGTCGGCGCGTCCGATATAGCCGCAGTCCACCAACGCCTGCAGCCCCTCGAAGGTGCCGCGCAGCCGAAGCCTCTCGTCGGCGCGTCCGTGCGCCAACTGCAGCAGTTGGACGGAGAACTCGGTGTCGCGCAATCCGCCCGAACCCAGCTTGATCTCGCGTTTGGCCTCTTTCGCGGGGATCAGGGAGACCACGCGCTCGCGCATCGCGCGCACCTCGGACAGGAATCCGGTGTGTTCGCCCACGCGCCACACCATCGGCGAGACCATGTCGACGAACTCCTGGCCGAGCTCGATGTCGCCGGCCACGGGACGGGCCTTCAGCATCGCCTGGAATTCCCAGTTCTTCGCCCACTTCTCGTAATAGGTGCGATACGAGGAGAGGCTACGAACAAGCGAGCCCGCCTTGCCTTCCGGGCGCAGGGCGGCATCGACGGCGAAGATCGACCCCTCGGGAGTGAAGGCCGAGCAGATCCGCGCCTGGGCGGCGGCCAGGCGGGCGCCGATCTCCTGGGCCGCGGTGGCGGAGGCATCCCCCACCGGTTCGCAGACGTAGATGACGTCCACGTCGGAGAGGTAGTTCAGTTCTCGCGCGCCGGTCTTTCCCAACGACAGCACCGCGAGGCGCGCCCGTTCCCATCCCGGCACCTCGGCTCGCGCGAAGGCGAGCGAGAATTCCAGAATGTTCTCCGCGACGAAGGCCAGCTCCTGGGCGATATCGTCGACGATCGCGTAGGGATCCTCCGCGCTCAGGTCGCGCCCGGCGATCTCGATCAGCGCGGCGCGGTTCGCGATGCGCAGCTGGTCCGAATTTCCCCGGGCCACGCCGTCGGGATCGCGTTCGACGAAGTCCGCGAAGAACTCCTCCCAGCCGTCTTTGCCTCGCGGTTTTGCCGGCTGCCGCAGGAGCCGCATCAGCTCGGGGTGGCGCACGAGGGTCTGGGTGAGCCCCGCCGAGCCCCCCATCACCCGGACGACGCGGATCAGCCAATCGCGGTCGTCGGAGAGCTGAGCGAACTCCTCCGGTGCCGATTGCGCGATCCGCTCAAGACCGTCCAGAGCTTGATCGCGGTCGGCCGCGCGTTCGAACACCGAGAGGTCGATCTGCGGTGTGCCTCCCAGCCAGGTGGTCCAGCGCTCCCACGTGCGAGCGGCCGTTGCGGGTGACTGGAAGCCACGACGTGCGAATTCGCCTGTGGGCGAGGAGATCCTGGTCACGGACCCACATTAACGCCAGAGGCGTGGCGCGGCGCGCCAAACATGGGAGAATTGCGCCATGGTGAAGCCCACTGCCGCCCTCGTCGATCAACTGCGGGCGCTGCTCGATGCCGACGGGACTGCCGAGTTGGAAAGGGTTCTCGCCACCCGTGCGCCGGATCTCACCGATCTGCTGTTACGCGCGGTCAGGAACGCCGAGCGGCCGCTGGAGCGCACCGTGCTCGCCACCGCCTGCCGCGGAGCCTGCGCGCGATTGCGTCAGCGGTACCCGGGCGCGACGATCGAGCTGCGGGTGCCACCGTTCGCGGCGGCGCAGATCGGTTTCGGAACCGGGCCGCGGCACACCCGCGGCACGCCGCCCAACGTCGTCGAGTTCTCCCCCGAGGAATTCCTCGACCTCGTCGTGGGCACATCCCGCTTGAACGCCACGCCGCGCCGGGCGTCCGGCGTGCATGCGGACGAGGCCGCAGCAGCCTTCCCCCTCATCGCGTGAGGACGGTGCCTCAGAGAACGTTGATGTGACGCTCCAACTCCCAAGGAGTCACCTGGCGACGGTACTCATCGAATTCCTCGCGCTTGTTGCGTAGGAAGTACTCGTAGACGTGCTCGCCCAGCGTTTCCGCCACGAGTTCGCTGCCCTCCATGAGCTGCAGCGCCTCCTCCAGGTTGCGCGGCAGCGGCTGGATGCCGAGCGCACGACGCTCGCGCTCGCTGAGACGGAACACCTCGTCCTCGGTCTCCGCCGGCAACTCGTATTCTTCTTCGATGCCCTTGAGGCCCGCGCTGAGCAGCACCGCGTAGGCGAGGTAGGGGTTGACCCCGGAATCGATGGCGCGATACTCGATACGAGCAGAAGACCCCTTGCCGGGAGTGAACTGCGGCACGCGGATCAGCGCCGAACGGTTGGCGCGGCCCCGCAGGCTAGCTGGGAGCCTCGTGACCGTCGGCCAGCCTCTTGTAGGAGTTCACCCACTGGTTGGTCACGCAGTGATCTCGGGCGCGTGCCGCATCAGACCGGCCACGAAATGCCGGGCGGTCGGAGACAGGTTGTACTCGTCGGCGGCGTCGTAGAAGGCGTTGGTGTCACCTCGAACAACGACATGTGGGTGTGCATGCCCGAGCCGGGACGTCCACCGAACGGCTTCGGCATGAACGTAGCGTGGATGCCCTGCGAGATGGCCACCTCGCGGATGATGACGCGGAAGGTCATCACGTTGTCGGCCATGGTCAACGCGTCGGCGTAGCGCAGGTCGATCTCGTGCTGTCCGGGCGCGGCCTCATGATGGCTGAACTCGACGGAGATGCCCATCTGCTCGAGCATCGTGATCGCGTCGCGGCGGAAGTCGGTGCCGTTGCCCAGCGTGGTGTGGTCGAAATACCTGCCCTGATCGAGAGGGGTTGGCGGATCGAGCCGGCTGAGCAGGAAGAACTCGATCTCGGGATGAATGTAGAAGGTGAAGCCCGCGGCACCAGCCCTGTCCAGCGCGCGCTTCAACACGAAGCGGGATCGGCGAAACTGGGACTGCCGTCCGGGAAGCTTGATGTCGCACAACATCCGGGCCGTGCTCCAGCCCGGTCCTGTGCGCCACGGCAGAATCTGAAACGTCGAGGGATCAGGGTGGGCCACCATGTCCGATTCGTAGGCGCGCGCAAAGCCCTCGATGGCAGATCCGTCGAACCCCACGCCCTCAGAGAGCGCACCCTCTACCTCGGCGGGGGTGATGGCGACGATTTCAGCGCGCCCAGAACGCCGGTGAACCAGAGCCGGATGAATCGGACGTCTCGCTCCTCCATGGAACGCAGCACGAACTCCAGTTGCCTATCCATGTCGGCCATTGTGCCCCGGATTTGTTACAGGTGCATGACGAAATCTCATACCGCGGGCGGATTGGGCGCGACTATCATCGGGGCTCATGGCGCAACCAGGCTGGTATCGGACCCTCAGGATCCTTCCCGTCCTCGTTACTGGGACGGTCGGCAATGGGCGCCCCCAGCCAGCCCGACCCGAAACCGCGCAGGCAATGGGTGTGGTTCGCGGTGGCCATGGCGCCGTCGCGCTCCTCGTCGTCGGTTTGCTCTACGGCACGTCGTCGCTGGGAAACCTCGATTTTCGGGCTGAGCCCTCGTCTCGTCCGTCCGGCAGCCAATGGGATGAGTTGTCCCCAGTCCTCAGCCCACCGATGCTCCGAGCCTCGGCGACAGCGGCCAGGTCATCGATTGCCCTCGTCCACCCGGATACCCGATCCGAAATCGACGCCGATGGGCGCGTACGCGGCGGTGGATTGTCCTTCGTCGCCCCTACCAGCGATCAGTGGGATCTCTGGCCCACGAACGTTGTGGATGAGCGATCAGAACTCTGTCACCCGGGTGATCACGGAGGGTTGGATCAGCAACATCGACGTCGGCTACGTCCACGCCGAGGACGGATTCACCGACCCGCGCACCGCAGCAGAGCAGTTCATGAGCTGCATGGCCTCGTCGACGATGTTCCAGGGCTATTCGCACCGCGACATCCTGGAGTCCACGGCGTACGAGGTCGACGGCCGTCAGGGCTGGCGGCTGACGGCCAATGTCTACGTCGATAATCAGCCGGAGGTCGACGGCGACACCGTCGACATCCTGGTGCTGGACCTGGGAGAGCCCGATCGCCTCCTCGGTGTATGTGTCCTGCGCCACCATCGACCTGACGGACAACCTTCAGGAGGTTGCCGAGGCGTTCAACACCTTGCGCGTCGAGTAGCGCTGGTTGGCCCGTGCTCAACCGCGGGCTGGTGCGCACGGTCTAGACTGCGTCATCGTGAGTGTTGTGACCCCGTATCCGATCACCCCATGCGGAAGGTGCCGAAAAGCATCGCGCGGCCCGAGTACGTCGGCCGGCCCGCTCCCACGCCCTATCACGGCTCGCATGTGCAGAGCCAAGACGTGATCGAACGGATGCGCATCGCGGGTCGCATCGCCTCCCAGGCCATGCACGAGGCGGCCAAGGCCATCGCGCCGGGCGTCACCACCGACGCGCTGGATGCCATCGCGCACGAGTACATGCTGGATCACGGGGCGTATCCGTCCGCGCTCGGCTACCGGGGTTTCCCGAAGTCGATCTGCACCTCCGTCAACGAGGTGATCTGCCACGGCATCCCCGACCTTCGTCCGCTGGAGGACGGCGATCTAGTCAAGATCGACTGCACCGCGTTCAAGGACGGCGTGCACGGCGACAACTGCGCCACCTTCTACTGCGGCGATGTCGACGAGGAGTCGAAGCTGCTCACCGAGCGCACCCTGGAGGCGCTGAACCGCGCGATCAAAGCGGTCAAGCCCGGTCGCCCCTTCTCCATCATCGGTCGGGTGATCGAGTCCTACGCGAAGCGCTTCGGCTACGGCGTGGTGCGCGACTACACCGGCCACGGCGTGCACACGCAGTTCCATTCCGGCTTGGTGGTGCTGCACTACGACGAGCCGCGCCTCGACACCGTCATCGAGGAGGGCATGACCTTCACCATCGAGCCGATGCTCACCCTGGGTCGGCAGGACAACGAGCTGTGGGACGACGATTGGACCGTGACCACCCTGGACAAGTCGCGCTGCGCCCAGTTCGAGCACTCCCTCGCCGTCACCAAGACCGGCGCCGACATCCTCACCCTCCCCTGACACGAAGACGAGCGCGGGCAAACCCACTGTCAGCTCGCCGATGCGGCAGTAATGGTGCGCGAACTCCTATCAGGTCCCTGATGCGAAAATGAGCAAGGGTAAACCCGTTGTCCGGTCCCTGATGCGAAAGTGGGACGAGGCTACGTAACCACTGGTCCCTGATGCGAAAGTGTGGGCGGGAAACCCTCTGTCAGGTCCCTGAGGTGCGAGGAACGAGCCTCGAAGGGCGTTAAACGGAACCTTGGGCACAGACCCCGCCAAAGCCTTAGTCAACGCCCTTCGAGGTTCCTCGCAGAGCTCGTCACACCTCAGGGACCGGTGATTGAGTCTTGTCTCCCACACTTTCCTGCCCCACGGTGTCAGCGAAGCAGCCCGGAAGCTGAGGTGGCGAGGAACGAGCGTCTTCGAAGGGCGGTACCCGATACAGCAGCGCGGATAAACCCGTTGCCCGGTCCCTGAGGTGCGAGCAACCGGGGTTTCGAAGGGCGTTAAACAGAACCTTGGGCAGAGTCTGTGCCCATACTTGCGTTTTACGCCCTTCGAGGCTCGCTGGCGCTCGCGCCTCAGGGACCGGACCAAGGGATACCGTCACGCACTTTCGCATCAGGGACCGGTGATTGGGTCCTGATGTCTCACTTTCCTGCCCCACGGCAGCCGGAGCCGGCCCGGGAACTGAGGTGATCCTCGTCGACGCGGTCCCCGGCGCACAATCCTCGCAGAATCTGTGCACCACTTATCGAGGCTAAATCCGTTCGCTCTCCCCCGGTCTTGGGCGTTAACGAGGCTGCGGACGTCGCTATGCCGACAGACCCAGCCGCAGTATTGCTGATCCGGTCAGGAAACTGACGGAATCAACCGCAATGTCCACACAATGGCCCTAGCAACCGCTGATTTGAGGGACGAGGTGGCCGGTAAGCCGGATTTTGTCGATGGATGACCATCTATCTCGACGGCGCGTTGCCGCGACGCTCTAGCAGCCTACCCGGGCGCCTCGCGCGAGCAGCGCCTGGGCGGTGTCCGCGGCCGGCATCGCCGGCCTTCTTGGCCTTGCCCGAGGGCTGCACGGCTGCCCCGTCACCTGGGCGCTGGTGGTCTCTTACACCACCGTTTCACCCTTACCTGTTGCCAGGCGGTCTGTTTTCTGTGGCACTGTCCCGCGGATCACTCCGGGTGGGCGTTACCCACCACCCTGCTCTACGGAGTCCGGACTTTCCTCAGCATTGCTGCCGCGATCATCTGGCCACCTCGTCCAGTGATGAATCATATCCCTCCCCAGACCGCGCAGGGAGCCCGCCTCACACGCATGCTAGTTTTCGGCCAGGGCTGGACGTTGTGAGTGTGCATTCGATTGACGTCTCCCCGCTGCGCATCGAGTACGGCGAGTTGGTGCTGGGCGAGGAGTCCACGACGACCGCCGACGAGGTGATCTCGTGGCTACGGCAGCGCCACATCGCCGCGGCCGTGAAGCCCGCTGAGCGGGGCTCGATCATCTTCGTGATCGCCCATGGCCCCGACGGCGCTGTCCAGGCCGTCGACGACAACGGCGCTCTTTTCGACGCGATGCCCGTCAGCGCGCTCCGCGAAGAACTGGATGCCGCGGGTCTCGGCATCGATGTCTCGCTGTCCTGCGATGCGGAACCGATCGACGATGAGGACGATTCCGCCTATGACCTCGATCAGGAGGACCTGGAACTACCCGAGGACTTCGGGAACGAGACCGTCTACGAACTGACGGAGGACGGCCCGGTCGAGGCCGAGGATTTCGAGTGGCCCACAGAGCCCACCATGCGGGTGTGGGAGTTCTCTCACCGAGGACTCAGCTGGGCCGAGCTGGACGTGCTGCTGAATCGACATCCGATCACCGTGGACTACTCCGGCGAGTGGTCGGTCTTCGGCTACGAGGAACCAGAGAAGGGCCGCACCGAGCTGCCCCTTTCTCGCGAGGAACTCCCTCTGATCACGGCCTATCTCCCCCAGGGTGAGCCGGAAGAGTCTGACATCGCCGGGTGGGTCGAGGTGAAGACCCGCGGCAGGAACCTGTTCGGTGGCTACTACCTTCCCTTCGAGCGCGCTGCGTTGACCACCTTCCCGGAGGCCACGAACGACGCCACCGCACGCCTCTTGGCTGTGCTCGCCGACGACAACTTGAGCCCCGACTCCGAGCCGAACCAGCTTCTCGCCGACGACACGGTCACCGTCGACGCCGTGGGCTTGCACACGGCCTTGGCTCCCTCCGACGCCGACCCCCGCGAGCGAGCCTCGACGCTGCTCCGCGCGTTCGGCGTGCCCGAGGCACTCGCGGAGGTGGTCGTCTCAGGCGCGCACCGCAGTGACCGGCAGGTGATCGTCCCGCGCCCGATCCTCTCTCATCTGATCGCGATCGCGGACGGCGGGCTGGGAGGCGTGGCGCCGCGCAACCGGCAGCTGAGCCTGATGGAAAGCGCCAACGACGCGATCTTGGAGCGCCCGGCCCTCGGACTCACTTTGTCGGCGGCGGAGATCGGCCTGGGATACCTCTGGCTCCGACGAAGCCTGCGCGGGCGCGGAGCGAAACGCGCGCTGGGGATAGCCGGTGCGGCGGTGCTGCTCACCGATGGCCTCATCGATGCCGCCCTCAACATCCGCCGACTCCGGCGCAACTCGGGCGATCGCGACCAGCGCCTCACCTGACGGCAGGCTTAGAGGTCCCGCAGGTAGGTGGCACCTACTGCGGCGCACTGGATGGCGACCTGGCTTCGTTGTCGAACTCACAAGCATGCCCAATGCGAGTTTCGGATCTACCGCCTTGCCATGTCATCCATCCAGCACGTCCTCGCTACGGCACCACCCACCTGCGGAACCTCTTAGAGACCTGACTCCTTGGTCCGGACGAGGATCCGATCGCACTCCACACAGCGCAGCACCTCGTTGGCCGGGGCCTTGCGGTACGCGTCGAGGTCGGCGGCAGTAACCTGCAACTGGCATCCGCCGCAGCGTCCCCTCTCGAGACGGGCCGCTCCCCGCCCGAACTTCGCCGTCAACCTCTCGTAGAGCTTCAGCAGACCATCCGGCACCGCACCGACGAGGGCCGGGCGACGAGCCAGCTGCTGCTTCGCCTGTTGGCTGAGGGTGGCAACGGCCTCGTCGCGGGTGGCGACCAGCTCCCGGAGCCGCGTTTCGATGCTCGCCTTGCTGGCCGCGAATTGATCACGGCGAGCCGTCGCCTGCTCCACCTGCTCCATGAGCTCGAGCTCCGCATCCTCCAGCTCGGAGATACGACGCTTCAGGTGCGCGACCTCGTCCGTGAGACCGCGCAGGGTCTTGGGGTCCGAGATCGACCCGTCCGCGACGCGTGCCTCGTTGCGCTCCAGGCGCGCCTTAACCGGGATCAGTTCCGTCTCCGCCTTACGCACGGCGACACCGAGGTCGTCGACCTCTGTGTTGGCGGCGATCAGCGCGTTGCCGGCGTCCTGGCGTCGCGCGGCCAACTCTGCGATCTCCTTGTGCACGGGCAAGGTCTGGGCGGCATGGCGCAACCTGGCGACCTCGGAATCGAGATCGGCTAACGCGAGCAGCTGAAGCTGGGCATCGGGATCTGCGAGCATCGGGCTTCCCCTTCTATGGAACTGTCCGCCCGAATTGTAGCGCTACAGGGCCAATCGTTCGGTGACCTTCGCCGCCAGGGCCTCGGCGATCCCCTGGGCCTCCTCCTTGCTCTCGGCCTCGACCATCACCCGCACGACGGGCTCCGTGCCGGACGGGCGCAGAAGGACGCGCCCGGAGTCGCCCAGCCTCTGCGCCGCCGCCGATACCGCCTGCTGCACGTCCTGGTCGATACCCGCGCGCAGCTTGTCAACTCCCCGCACGTTGATCACCACCTGGGGCAGGATCTCCATCACGGAGGCCAGGTCGGCCAGGGTCTTGCCGGTGCGCATCATGCGGGCCGCGAGGTGGAGACCGGTCAACGTGCCGTCGCCGGTGTTGGCGAACTCGTTGATGATGACGTGGCCAGACTGCTCACCGCCCAGCGCGAAGCCGTTGGCGTTCATGGATTCCAGCACGTAGCGGTCGCCCACCTTGGTCTGATCGACGCGGATCCCATGAGCCTTCATGGCCTTGATCAGGCCCAGGTTGCTCATCACCGTAGCCACGAGGGTGTCCGAGTGCAGACGATGCTCCTCGTGCAGCGCCACCGCCAGGATGGCGAGGATCTGATCGCCGTTGACGAGGTTGCCCTGCGCATCGACGGCCAGGCACCGGTCCGCGTCGCCGTCGAGCGCGAGGCCCAGATCGGCGCCTTCCGCCACCACGCGCTCCTTCAACGAGTTCATGTGCGTGGATCCGCAGTTGTCGTTGATGTTGAGACCGTCCGGGTTCGCATGCATCGGGACGACGATCGCCCCCTGGGCGGCGAACGCTTCCAGGGCTGTGACCGACGCTGCGCCGTTCGCGCAGTCGATGACGACCTTCAGGCCCTCGAGGCTCGCGTCGGCCCCTAGAGAGGCCACCAGGTGCGCCACATAGGCATCGACGGCCCCCATGTCGGAGCGCACCCTGCCGACGGCATCACCGGTGGGCCGGGTCCATTCCTCGCCCATCCGGGCTTCAATGGCGTCCTCGAGGTAGTCGTCGAGCTTGACGCCTCCTCGGGAGAAGAACTTGATGCCGTTATCGGGCATCGGGTTGTGGGAGGCCGAGATCATCACGCCCAGGTCGGCTCCCAGGTCATCGACGAGGTAGGCCACCGCGGGGGTCGGCAGCACCCCCAGCCGGATCACGTCGACGCCTGCGGACGCCAACCCGGCGATCACCGCGGCCTCGAGGAACTCGCCGCTGGCGCGGGGGTCGCGCCCCACCACGGCAAACGGCCGGGCGGCCTTCAGCGCACCCGCCTCGCCGAGGATATGGGCGGCGGCCACGGAAAGATCCAGTGCCAGTTCCGCGGTGAGTTCAACATTCGCTTTGCCGCGCACCCCATCGGTGCCGAAGAGACGTGCCATGAGAAGGGAGCCTACAACTGAGCAAAACCATTGAGCGAATCCAGGGCACGATCCCACTGGCAAATCTGTGAGCATTGCCGCCGAAAATGGCGAAACGCCCGCCCCACCGGAGTGGGACGGGCGTTTGCGGCGCGGAAAATCAGCGCTTGCTGTACGGCGGAGCCTTACGGGCCTTCTTGAGACCGGCCTTCTTGCGCTCCTTGATGCGGGCGTCGCGGGTGAGCAGCCCGGCCTTCTTCAGCGCGGGGCGGCTGGCCTCGGTGTCGATGGCGTTCAGCGCACGGGCGATGCCCAGGCGAAGCGCACCGGCCTGGCCGGTGATGCCACCGCCGTGGATGCGGCAGATCACATCGTAGGAGCCCTCCAGCCCGGCAACGACGAACGGGTCGTTGATCAGCTGCTGGTGCACCTTGTTGGGGAAGTAGGACTCGAGCGAGCGGCCGTTGACGCTCCACTGGCCGGAGCCGGGGATCAGGCGGACGCGGGCGACAGCCTGCTTGCGGCGGCCGGTGGCGCTGCCGGGGGCAACGACGGCGGGACGATCACCGAGGCCGGCGGCGACAGCCGGGGCCGAATCGGAACGATAGGCGATCTCGCGATCCTGGTCGTCGGTGAACGGCGTGATGTCGTCGGCGACGGTCTCGTCAACAATCTCTGTGGTCATATGTGTACTCGCGCTCTCGTGGCTCACTGGGCGATCTGGGTGATCTCGTACGGCTGCGGCCGCTGAGCTGCATGCGGGTGCTCCGGGCCGGAGTAGACCTTGAGCTTGCCCATCAGCTGACGCGACAGCTTGTTCTTAGGCAGCATGCCCCAGACCGCACGCTCCACTGCCTTGCGGGGGTCCTTCTCCAGCAGCTCGCCGATGGAGATGGACTTCAAACCGCCGGGACGGCCGGAGTGGGAGTAGCGCATCGAATCGGCGCGCTTGTTGCCGGTCAGGGCGATCTTCGAAGCGTTCACGACGACGACGAAGTCTCCGCCATCGACGTGGGGGGCAAAGGTGGCCTTGTGCTTACCGCGAAGCAGGTTCGCGGCAGTGGTCGCAAGACGACCAAGCACGACGTCTTCGGCATCAATCACATGCCAGTTCCGGGCGATTTCGCCTGGCTTTGGGGTGTACGTAGACACGGACGCAGACCAACTTCCATTCGTTTACTTCAAACTCGAAAGGTTGTGCAGCCGGCTTCGCGGGGTCTCCCGAGCGCACGGCGCGCAACAGCTACCAACCTTACTTGCCAGAGACCGAATGGTCAAAATGGCGATGCTGGGCGCTCATCAGCCTATCCGATGCCCGGCTCAGCCACACGCGAGCGACTCCCCACCTCACGCCGGAGCCGACGGCGGTGTCGACCGCCGCGGCATTCATAACTGGGGGGTGCCATAGACGGCTGACTAGGGAGGCGGTAGCGTCTGTGCATGGCCTCAAAGTCGAGCTCGCAAGTACATGTCAGTTCCCCCGACGATATCCGCAATGTGGTGCTGGTCGGAGGAAGCGGTTCCGGCAAGACGACGTTGTTCGAGCACTTATTGCGCGCTCGCGTCGAGGGGTATCGCGGAGAGAAACAGACGGCGGAGCGCGCCGCGTCCTTGACGCTGGCCTCCATCCCGGCGGTGAAGGTGCAGATCAACCTGCTCGACGCGCCAGGACACCCCGACTACGTGGGCGAGCTCCGGGCGGGCCTGCGTGCCGCCGATGCCGCCGTCTTCGTCGTGCCGGCCGGAGAAGACATCGATCCGGTGACGGTCACCCTCTGGCACGAGTGCGATCAGGTGAGTCTGCCTCGCATCGTGGCGATCACGAAGCTCGACCAAGGCCGCGCCACCTTCGAGCAGATGGTGGAGACGTGCCGCGCCACCTTCGGCGAAGAAACCATCCCTGCCCTGATTCCCCTGGTGGTCGGTGGGGAGAACATCGGAAATCTCTCGCTGCTGAACAAGCGGGCCCACGATTACTCCTCCGGCACGCGGGTCTCCAGGGATGCCTCCGACGAAGAGTTGTCGCTCATCGAGCAGCATCGGGCGCCACTCCTCGAGGCGATCATCACCGAGATCCAAGACGACGAGCTGTTGGAACGCTATCTGGAAGGAGAGGAGATCGCGGTCGAGGAGACCCACAAGGCTCTGGGCCTCGCCGTCGCCAGCGGCCGGTTCTTCCCCCTGATGCCCACCCACACCACGTCAGACAAGGGCACCGAGGAACTTCTGCGCTGGATCGAGGGGGGCTTCCCCTCGCCGTCGATGCACGGTCTGCCTTCCGCGACGACGCCGGTTGGCGCCCGTCTCCCCGATCTGGTCTGCGACCCCGATGCGCAACTGGTCGCCCAGGTGATCCGCACCACCTCCGACCCCTATTCCGGCCGCACCTCCCTGGTGCGGGTGTTCTCGGGCACCCTGCGCATCGACGATGTGGTGCACGTCTCGGGACACCGCGAGCTCTTCGGCGCCGGAACCGATCCGCTCCATCCGGATCACGACGACGAAGAACGGATCGGGCCGATGAGCGCGCCGTCCGGGCTGGATTTCACGCCGAAGACCGCGGCCATCGCGGGGGAGATCGTGCAGGTCACGAAACTCGCCCACGCCGAGACCTCGGACACCCTTTCCGCCGTCGAGCGGCCGGCCGTCGTCGAACCGTGGACGTTGCCCCAGCCTTTGCTGCCCGTGGCGGTGCGCGCCACCTCTCGGGGCGACGAGGACAAGCTGGCGGGCGCACTGCACCGCATCTCCGTCGAAGACCCGACGGTGCGGCTAGAACGCAACGCGGAGACCGAGCAACAGTTGCTCTGGGTGATGGGTCAAGCACACAAAGACCTCATGTTGGCCCGGTTGACCGAGCGGTTCAACGTGCAGCTCGCGGAAGAAGATGTCCGCGTCGCCCTCCGCGAGACCTTCCTCAGCCCCGCCAAGGGACTGGGACGCAACGTAAAGCAGTCGGGTGGTCACGGCCAGTACGCGGTGTGCAACATCGACGTCGAGCCTCTCCCCCGAGGAGAGGGCTTCGAGTTCGTGGACAAGGTTGTGGGTGGGGCCGTGCCGCGCGCCTATATCGGCTCGGTCCAGTCGGGCATCGAGCAGCAGTTGACGCAGGGCACGGTCTTCGGCAAGCCGATGGTCGATATCAAGGTCACACTGCACGACGGCAAGGCCCATTCGGTCGATTCCTCCGACATGGCTTTCCAGATCGCCGGTTCCCTCGCCCTGCGCGACGCTGCTTCCTCCGGCGCCGTCGGCCTCCTCGAGCCGATCGACCTGGTGCGGGTCACCATCGGCAGCGAGTTCCTCGGGCCCGTCCTCACCGATCTGGCCTCACGACGCGGCCAGGTGCTGGGCAGCGACATGGACGAGTCGGGTCGCTCGATCATCGAAGCGCTGGTGCCCCAGCTCGAGTTGGTGCGCTACCCGATCGATCTCCGGGGCCTGGCCCAGGGCAGCGGCTCCTTCACCCGCGAGTTCCACGCTTACGAGCTGATGCCGCAGGAACTCTGGCCCCAGTAACCACACCAGCCAACAGAAAAATCGGCCAGTGGCCACTTTTCCCGGTGAGACCAAGGAAAAGTGGCCACTGGCCGATTTTTCGGGTTTACCCCTGCCGGCGGTACTGGTCGGTGTTGAAGACGGCGTTCAGCAGTCCGGAGATGATGCTGATGATGATCGACCCCCACACGGCGGGCCAGAACCCGTCCACGAAGAAGCCGAGGCCGAGCAGACCGCTGATCCAGGCGGCGAGTTCCAGCAGCAGAGCGTTGATCACCACGAGGAACAGCCCGAACGTGACCACGACGAGGCAGAATCCCAAGGCTTGGGCGAACGGTTTCACCACCGCGTTGACGAGCCCGATCACCGCCGCGACCACGAGCAGCGAGATCAGCCTGCTCTCCGTCGTGGCTGCTTCCAGGTGAAGTCCAGGCACCAGCCATACGGCGACGGCGACACCGGCGGCCGTCGCCACGGTGCGTAGCACGAATTCCATAAAGGACTACCGCCTCAGAATCAGAAGGAGTGGAACGGACGCTCGCCAGGGATCAACGAACCGCGATCGACGATGCGCTTACCGAAGGGGAAGCACGACACCGGAATCATCTTGATGCTGACGGCCGCGTTGGCGATGCCGATGATGGTCAGGGTCTGCCCCACGGCCGCAACGAGGTGCAGCAGGGCTAGCCACCAGCCGGCGATGATGAACCAGATGCCGTTCATCACGGCGGAGCCGGCACCGGCACCGGGTTTGCGAACCACCGCTTTTCCGAACGGCCAGGCGACGTAGCGCGCCATGCGGAAGGAGGCCACGCCAACCGGGATGGTGACGATCAGGATGCAGGCCAGCACGCCGGCGACGAAATACCCCAGGGCGAGCCATAGGCCTCCGAAGAGGAACCAGATCAGGTTGAGCAGGAATCTCATGTCTCTCCATCCGTTGCCGTATACGAGGTTCCGATTCAACGATACTTCCCTGGCTCAACCTCGGTACCCTGAACCGGTGCAGTCTGTGGAAACCGGGAAGCCGACGCGGGGCAAACGCGAAGTGGTGAGCTTCGTTCGTCGTAGCTCACGTATGAACGAATCACAGACCAAGGCCTGGGAACGCTACAGCGGCCAGTTCGTCGTCGATGTCCCCCAGGAGGAGAAATCCACCTCCATCGCGCCGGATGTGAAGATGGATTGGGCTGCGGAGTTCGGGCGCGAGGCGCCCTTGATCGTGGAGATCGGTTGCGGCTCCGGGGAATCGCTGGTGCCGATGGCCGGCGAGCGCCCCGAGGCGAACGTGGTGGCCTTCGAGGTCTTCCAACCCGCTGTGGCCTCTGCGCTGGGAAAGATCGGGCGCGCCGGCATCAGCAACGTCCGGCTCGCGATGGTCGACGGCGCACAGGCGCTGGATCGATTGTTCGGCGAGCACACCGTCACGGAGTTGTGGACATTCTTCGCCGATCCGTGGCACAAGAAACGCCACCACAAGCGGCGCTTGGTCTCGTCGAGGTTCGGGGATCTGGTGGCACGCACGCTCGCCCCTGGCGGTCTATGGCGCTTGGCCACCGACTGGGAGGACTACGCGATGTGGATGCGCGAGGAACTCGACGAGCATCCGCAGTTCGTGAACATGCACGACGATTGGGCGCCGCGCCTGGCGGAGCGGCCCGTCACCAAGTACGAGGCCAAGGGCCTGGCCGCCGGCCGCACCGTCTACGACCTCACGTACCGGAGACGGTGATGCGCTGGCGAATCGACATGGCCTACGACGGCACCGAGTTCCACGGCTGGGCACGTCAGCCCGGATTGCGCACCGTGCAGGGCACCGTGGAGGAATGGATCGGGCGGGTGCTTCGTCTCCATCCCACCCCTGAGCTGACCGTCGCGGGCCGCACCGACGCCGGCGTGCACGCGCGAGGCCAGGTGAGCCACATCGACCTCCCGGACGATCCCGATCTGGGTCCTGCTCTTCTGCGGCGATTGCGCCGCGTGCTCCCTCCCGATGTGGTGATCCGGGACGTCACGGCAGCACCGGACGGCTTCGACGCGAGGTTCTCCGCCGTGTGGCGTCGCTACTGCTATCGCGTGCTCGGATCGGGCGCCACACCCGATCCACTGATGCGTCGCCATGTGGTCGTCCTCCGACGCCCGATCGATCTGGCGCTGCTGGCTACCGCGTCGCACACTCTGCTGGGCCTGCGGGATTTCGCCCCGTTCTGCAAGGCCCGCGTCGGCGCGACGACCATCCGCGAGCTGCGAGAGTTCCGGGCCGAGCAACGCGCCGACGGCGTGGTCGAGATCCATCTTCTCGCGGACGCTTTCTGCCACTCCATGGTGCGTTCTCGGGTGGGCGCCGTCACCACGGTTGCGAGGGCGACGCGATATGGCCTGGCTGCATCGTGTCGCGCTCGCCACGCATCGCCGCGGAGGTGGAGGTGATGCCCGCCCGGCCTCATCCTCGAAAGTGCTGGGCTACCCGCCTGATGATCAGTTGGCCGCGCGCGCCCTTGAGGCACGAGCGATGCGCACGTTGAAGGAGCCCGATGAAGCCACTACTTCGAGAACACCGACGCCCCGCTGGTCACGCGCACCATTCGCGCCACGGTGTTCGGCAACGACCTGGAGTTCCTCACCGCCGGGGGCGTGTTCTCCGGATCCCGCCTAGACCTAGGCACCTCGGTTCTGCTTCGCGAGGTGGATCCTCCTCGAAGGACGCGTGCTCGACCTGGGGTGCGGGTTCGGTCCGATCGCCGTGGGGCTGGCTGGCCGAGCCCGGCGTCGTCGTCGACGCCGTCGATGTCAACGAGAGAGCGGTGGAGTTGACCCGCCGCAACGCCGAACATCACGAGTCACCGATCGGGTGCAGGCGATGACACCGGATTTTCAATAACTGGAGGCGTCGTTATCAGGAGATCTGGTCAGAAGCCCACGCCCATCCGGATCGGCAAGCAGGCCCCTCCACGAGGCTCCTGCTCACTTGGCTGCCGCGGCTGGAGAACGACAGGGTGGCATGGCTGGTGGTCGGCAAGAACCTGGGCGCGGATTCGCTTCCAGGCTTGGCTGACCGCGCAGGTTGGCCACAGAGAAACTGGCCTCCGCCAAGGGGTTCAGGGTACTGAAGGTCTCCCACCCTCTCCCCGAGCGTGGCTAGGATGGAGAAATCCGTCAGGAGAGAGGAAACCTAATGACCTACACCCTGCCCGAGCTGGACTACGACTACAGCGCCCTGGCTCCGCACATCGCCCCGAGATCATGGAGCTGCACCACAGCAAGCACCACCAGGCCTATGTGACCGGCGCCAACACCGCGCTGGAGCAACTGGCGCGAGGCGCGCGCGAGTCCGGAAGCTTCGGCGCCATCAGCAAGCTGGAGAAGGATCTGGCCTTCCACCTGGGTGGCCACATCAACCACTCCACCTTCTGGAAGAACATGTCGCCGGATGGCGGCGGTCAGCCGGAGGGCGAGGTCAAGGCGGCCATCGAGGTTCTTCCCGGCTCCTTCGACGGCTTCAAGGGCAGTTCAACGCCGTCGCCAACGGCATCCAGGGCTCCGGCTGGTCGATGCTGGTGTGGGACACCTTGGGCCAGCGCCTCAACATCAACCAGCTGTTCGACCAGCAGGGCAACCTGCCGGCCGGGCGAGTCCCGTGCTGCAGGCTCGATATGTGGGAGCACGCGCTTCTACCTGCTGGCCACAAGAACGTGAAGGCGACTACGTCACCGCATGGTGGAACGTGGTCAACTGGAACGACGTGGCTCCAGCGCCTGGAGAAGGCCAAGGCCGCTTCGGCTGCCCTCGCCTGATCCTGATTCCTTGTGGGAACCCTCACTCACCTCCACGAACACGCGCATCGGCCGTCGCACCGTCTACGGTGCGACGGCCGATGCGCTGTCGTGGGGCAATTGCCGGGCAGGTGCGCCTCGCAGACCCAGGATTCCTTGACGAGCCTCGCTTCGACGCGCCCACCGACGGCCGAGGCCCGCGCCTTCATGGCGGAAATGCCCACCCCAGCCAGATGGTCGGGGTCTTGTTGGCGCGGCTGGTTGATCACGGTCAGTTCCCAGGACTCCGCGGTGTGCTCGAGAACGACGGTGCAGGGTCCGCTGGGATCACCGTGTCGCTGCACGTTGCGCAGGGCCTCCGCGAGGATCTTCGCAGCCACGAGATCGGTCTCGTAGCCTAGCTCGCACTCTCCTTGTTTGATCGCCTCCACCGAGAAGCCGGCCCTTTTCAGCTCACGGAGGCCATGCGCCAAGGCCTGATCGGGGTTGAGGTCCTCTCCTGTTCCCGAGTCGAGCCCTTCCGCAAGAGCCCATGTGGCCTGTCTGAGCGCCCGGTCTGCGGACCTGGCGCGATCGGCGATCTCCTGCAAGTCAGTCGCCTCGGCACTGCCGGATTCCCTCACGCGGTCGGCGAGCCTCGCCAGCCGGCCCAGCTCGCGACTCACAGAGCTGTGCAGTTCGGCGGCGAGCGCCGTCTGCTGCGCCCGCACCCGAGACTCGACCCGGTCCACCGCCGTGTGGGCGGCGAAACGGATGCCGAGGCCAGCCCCCCAGACGATGGCGGCGAGCGCGAGCCAGGCGAGCACCGTGAAGCCCACCCCGTCGGTCACCTGATCCGACTCGAACGGCCGCAAACTCGCCCACAGACCCATCCCGAAGCTGGCGATGCTCAGGATGATGGCCATGGGAAACTGGTCACGCCGGATCGCGGTGACGACGGGAATCATGCAGAGGTAGAGCGATAGGCCGAAGAAGTCGGGATCGAGGAACGGCACCACCAAGGTGACGACCAGCGCCATCGCGACCCCCAGCCGCAACCACCGCAAAGACAGCAGGATGGCGACGAAGGCCAGGAGGTCGGCGAAAGTGCTCTGCCACGGGAATCGATCCGCGCTACCAATCGACAGGGTCGCCAGGGCCAGACCGACGGTTGCCTCCAGCCAGCCGGATTGGATCCACTTCCACGACCTCACGGCGCTATCGTACCGAGCCTGGCGCCTCAGGGATGAACCTCGGTCCACGGGTCCGGGAAAGGCAGGGGAAAGAGAGACCCTCGTCTCTTTTCCCCCGAGAGAGTGGAAATATTCGGGAAAAACCCGCAAGCTGGTAGGCATGAAGAACACATTTTTTGCCCTACTGCTTCTCGCCGGCCTGGCTATCGCCCCTCAGTCGGCGCACGCGGCGGAGGCCGTGGAGACCGCGGAAGCCAGCGTCGTTCCGATGGCGTGGTGCGATCGCTTCCCCACCTTCCCCTGGTGCCGGCACCGTGGGTGAGCTTTCCTTCACACCGTATTTCCCGAGGGGGTCCGGGCCGCCCTCACCCCTAGGAGCATGAGCGCGACGAGGCTCCAGAGCAGCATCGCGTCACCCGTCAGGTGCTGATACCAGGTCCACTGCAGTTCGACCCACTTCGCATGGGGCCACCACCATTGCGGGGTGGCGAGAAAGATCAACGCCCCCGTCACCGACAACCAGGCCCAACACCGGTCGCCGCTCTTGAGCGCCCAGAGCGTCATGAGGAAAAGCAGCGGCCATGCCCAGATCCAGTGATGGCCCCATGACACCGGGGAACACAGCAGCGCGGCGAAACCAACGACGATGGCCGCGACGATCAGGTGTCCATGACGCAGCAGTCGCCACGCGATCCAGGCGATCGTCAGCCCCGCGATCAGGGATAGCACGAACCACGCGAGCGTCAGCGTCGATCCCTCCAGCCCGAAGCGGGCGAGGGCGCCGTTGATCGACTGATTGGAGGCGTACGCGGCTCCACCGATCCGGCCGGTGTCGATCACCACTTCCGTCCAGTATTGGCGGGATTCGGAAGGCATCAGCAGGTGGCCGATGCCGGAGAAGAGCAGGAACGACAGAAGGGTTCGCAGCATCGATCGCCAGTCGGCGCGGAGGAAGAAGAACAGCAGGAACACCGCCGGCGTCAGCTTGATCGCGATCGCTAGCCCCACCAGAGCCCCGGTCCACCAGCGCGGACGTCTGACACTCACGTCGGCCAGCACGAGCGCGGTGAGAACGATGTTGATCTGCCCCAGCCAGAAGGTCTCGCGCACGGGCCCAAACCACATGCCGATGGTGAATGCGATCATCATCAGCAGCGTGACGTCGCGGGCGCCGATCTCGTCCGGCAGCAACGAAGCAACCGGAGTTCGTCGCTCCACGAGCCGTGCGATCCACCACAGGGCGCCGATCGAGACGATCGTGAACAGCAGCGACCCCAACCAGAGCGGAATGATCGCGAACGCACTGAACAACACGGCGGCGATGGGCGGGTAGGTGAAGGGCAGGTGGATCCCCATGGCCAACTCGGGTAACCCACCGTAGAGGGTGCCTCCCTCGAGAAACACCCCTCCCCCGGTGCGGTAGACATCGAAGTCCAGCCGGTACGGCGATGGTGGTCCGTAGGGAAGGACGAAGATCCACAACAGGACGCTGACCACGAGCGCCACCCAGGTCAGGTACCGGGTGGCGGGCGATCGAAGCATTCGGAGCATACGCAGTTGCCGCCAATCTGACACAGGGATCAAGAAGGAAGATGGCGACGGTCACACACGTCGGCCCATGCACGCTACCACCATCATGGAGAAGAACCTCCTTCGACTGAGCGGTGGATGTCGAGCATCGCCGCGATGGTGCGTTGCCAGCTGTATTGCTCGGCTCTCCGCCGTGCCGCCGCGCGGAGTTCCGGGCCCAAACGGGGCAGCAGGCTCTCCACCGCGTTCGCGAGATCCGCAGGCACAGGAGCGCCGGAGGCACCGCTGGTCGCATCGACCACCTCATGCGCCCCGCCCCGGTTCGACGTCACGACGGGGGTACCGCACGCCAAGGCCTCCAGGACGGCCAGTCCGAATGTCTCAGCGGGGCAGACAGACAGTGAGATGTCGTGGCTGGCGAAGGCCTCCGCCACCTGGTCGCGGCCAGGCAGGAAGCCCAGGAACCGCACCGGAGCATCCCCCGCCGCTTTCTCCAACGCCGCCTGGTCAGGCCCAGTGCCGTACATATCCAGCTGAATCCTGTGCCCGCGGCGGTGCAACTCGACGGCGGTCTCCACAGCCAGCTGCGGGCTCTTCTCGTGGCTGAGCCGTCCCACGTAGCAGAGCTTCAGCACCCCGTCGTCCGACCGCTGGTGGTGCCGCGGGTGGAAGGTTTCCAGATCCACGCCCAACGGGACCAGCTCGATCCTGCCGGGAACGGATTCGAACTCCTCCGCGGCGAATCGGCTCGTCACGATCACCGCATCGAATCGCGCCGCCAGACGTCGGTTCAGCATGCCGACGCCGGCTTTCACCCCAGGCCCCCATCGCAACCACATCGAGAGCATGTCGGTGAGTCGCTCATGACTGAACAGTACAGATCCCACACCGTGGCGTCGCGCCCAGGCACCCGTCCCCGCCAGAGTCCATTTATCGCTCACCTCGATGCTGGTGGGACGGAACCGGCGCAGCACCTCGACAGCCTTCCAGGGACGGAAAACCATCCGGTACTGCTTCGATACCTTGGGCGAGGCGATGAAGGCGATCACGCCCTGTTCGGTCTCCACCGTCTCGTCGCGCTCGCCGGGCAGGACCAGGAGCCGTTCCTCGCCCGCGGAGACGTAGCCTTTACCCAGTTCTTCGATCACCACGCGCATGCCACCAGAAGTGGGCGAGACGAAGTTGGCGAGTTGAGCGATGCGCATCCCTCCATTGAAACACGCGTGCCAAGAGCATGGAAAACCCCGGCCCGAGGGCGGCTGTGTGACCCCGATAGTCTGGGTTAAGACCCGACAGGAAATTTCGTTGCGTGTGTGTCGGTTTCTGGACGGGATGGATGGCAAGGCAGAGGTTCGCCCTCGTAGTGGAGCTACGTGGGCGTGGCCGACAACGTGAACACAGGCGCCCGATCCTTCGAAGCGACACGCACCGATAATTTACTGGAGGGTCCTAAATGGCCCGGACGCGACGTCGTAAGCGACCTCAGGGATGGCTGCCGAAACAGCACGGCGCATGGTTCATGCTCTCGCTCCCGGTGATCACCGGCGTCATTCTGCGCGGCCGCGACGCTGCTCTCGCGTGGTATCTCCTTCCGCTGGCCGCGTGCTGGGTGGTCGGTTACCTGGCCTTCAACGCTGCGACGGTGTGGCTGCGCAGCGCTCCCGCCCGACGACATGCCCAGACGCCCCCGGTGCTGGTCTACGCGAGCATTTCGCTGGTGTTCGGGTTGCTCGCCGTGGCCTTCGCGGGCCTCCCGCTGTTGACCTGGGTGGTTCCCTTCGTACCGCTGATCCTTCCCGCGCTCTGGCTGGCCGCCCGACGCAAAGACCGCACGCTGTTGAGCGGAGCTCTCACCACCACCGCCGCCAGCCTGATGGTGCCGGTGGTGCGCTTCGATACGCCGGCGGCTCTCCTCGACGTCTGGGCCACTCCCCCGGCTGCCCATGCGCTACTCGCCGTCTTGGTGGTGTTCGGCTACCTCTTCGGCACGGTCTTCCATGTCAAGGGCATGATCCGGGAACGCGGCAAACCGGCCTGGTTCTACGCCTCCGTGGGGTGGCACGCCGCGATGACCTTGGTGACAGCGCTCCTCGCCGCCACCGGCCCGCTCAGCGCCATCTGGACCCTGTTCTTCACCCTGACCACCGCGAGAGCATGGATCCTGCCGTGGATCGCCGGGCGCCGCACCATCCGCCCGATCGTCATCGGGGTCACGGAGATCGTCCTCACCGCACTGTTCGTGGTGTTCTTCGCTGCCAGCTAGTGAGCCGGGGCGGGGAGTACCTGCGGCGGCGCTAGCGGGAAAGTGCATGAGGAATCCCTCTGTCCGGTCCCCGAAGTGCCCTTCGCCCCGGCCTGGTTCGGGCCACCGCAGTGCAGAAAAGTAAGTGGAGGAAACCCGTTGTCAGGTCCCTGATGCGAAAGTGTGTGACGGAATCCCATTGTCCGGTCCCTGAGGTGCGAGCGCTAGCGAGCCTCGAAGGGCGTAAAACGCAAGCATTCGCACAAACTCTGCCAAGGGTTCCAGTCACACGCCCTTCGAGGCTCCTCGCAGAGCTCGTCACACCTCAGGGACCAGACAACGGGTTCCCTCTGCTCACTTTCCTGCCCCACGGTGGCAGTGAAGCAGCCCGGAAGCTGAGGGGCGAGAGCCAGCGATCACACACCCCATCGGAGACGCGACGGAGCAGGTTCCGCCATCCAGCACTCAGTCGAGCAGCGTGCGGTCAGAGAGCGTCGCGCCCTTGATCTTGCTGAACTCCTCCAGCAGCTGATCCGCGGTGATCGATTTCTTCGCTTCCTCGTCCACTTCAAGAACAACGCGTCCCTCGTGCATCATGATCAGCCGGTTGCCCAGCTCGATCGCCTGATGCATGTTGTGGGTGACCATGAGTGCGGTCAGGTTGTGCTCGGAGACCATCTCGCCGGTCAGGCGGGTGATCAGCTCGGCTCGAGAGGGATCCAGCGCCGCGGTGTGCTCGTCGAGCAGCAGGATCGACGGCCGGGTGTGCGCCGCCATCAGCAGGCTGAGGGCCTGGCGCTGACCGCCGGAGAGCATACCCACGCGCATCTCAAGCCGGTCCTCCAACCCCAGGTCCAGCTGGCGGAGGGCCGAGCGGTACTCGTCCCGCTTGGCGTTGTTGACCGCCAGTCCCAGCCCGCGTCGCTTCCCACGGGCGAAAGCCACCGAGAGATTCTCCTCGATGGTGAGGTGCGGGGAGGTTCCCGCCATCGGGTCCTGGAAGACCCGGGCCACCCATCGCGCCCGGAGGTGCTCCGGCGTCCGCGTCACGTTCTTGCCGTCGATGACGACCGCCCCGGCCTCCGGCGTGTACCGCCCGGAGATCACGTTCAGCATCGTCGATTTTCCGGCGCCGTTGGATCCGATGACGGTGACGAAGTCGCCTTCGTTGAGGCTGAGACTCAACGAGTCCAGCGCGGTGCGCCTGTTCACGGTGCCGGGAAAGAACCGCTTGGTGATCTGCTTGAGCTGAAGCATCAGGACGCTCCTCCTGCCGCGGCCTGAGCCTTGGCCGCACGACGCTTGATCCGGATCTTCTTCAGCGGCCCGAAGTTGGGCAGCACCAAGGCGAGCACCACCAGCACCGCCGAGATGAGCTTCATGTCGTTGGGGTTGAGGCCGACGCTCAGCGCGGCCTGGATGATGGCGCGGTAGATCACCGAGCCCAGCACCGCCGCCAGCACCGCCTGCCACACGCTGGTCATGCCGAAGATCGCCTGCCCGATGATCACCGACGCCAGGCCCGCGACGATCAGGCCGATGCCCATGGAGATGTCCGAGTAGCCGTTGTATTGGGCCATGAGGGCGCCGCACAGCGCCACCAGGCCGTCTGACAGGGCCACGCCCATGATCTTGGCGCTGCCCGTGTTGATGCCCTGAGAGCGGGCCATGAGCTCGTTGTCGCCGGTGGCCCGCAGCGCGACGCCGTAGTTGGTGCCCAGGAACCAGTAGACCAGCAGCGATGATGGCCACCACGACGGCGAAGATGCCCACCGACGTCCAGGTGGCCAGCAACCGCGCTTCTCGCATGCTGCTGAAGATCGTGGTCTCGCGCAGCAGCGGCAAGTTCGCCTTGCCCATGATTCTCAGATTGATCGAATAGAGCGCGATCTGGGTCAGGATGCCCGCCAACAGCGGGTTGATGTTGCCCCATACGTGGAGCAGCCTGGTGATCACGCCCGCGAGGAGGCCGGAAACCACCGCGGCGATGATTGCGACCTGATACGGCACCCCACTCACGATGAGGATGGCTGCCACGGAGGCTCCTGTGGTGAAGGAGCCGTCCACGGTCAGGTCGGGGAAATCGAGGACACGGTAGGTCAGGTATACCCCCAACGCCATGATGGCGAAGAGCAGGCCTAACTCGAGGGCGATGATCATCGGTGTGTCGTGCCTCCGGTCAGAACTTCTTGGCGGCGCGTTCGATGAGATCTGCCGTGGCAGCTCAACGCCCTGAGCGGCGGCGGCGGATTCGTTCACGAACAGGTCGAAGTTCTCCTGGGTGGCCACCGGAATCCCAGAGGCAGGGGTGCCTTCCAGCAGTTCCAAGGCCACAGCGGCCGCATCGCGGCCCTGCTGCGGGTAGCTCACCGACATGCCGGCAGCCGCGCCGCGTTCCATCGTGGATTCATCCGACGCGAAGACAGCGATCTGGTTGTTCTCGGCCACCTGGATCAGCGACTCCACCCCGGAGACCACGGTGTTGTCGGTGGTCACCAAGAAAGCATCGGGCTTGATCGACTCGGCGGCCTGCGCCACCTCGGAGGTGTTGGTCACCGTCGCGGTCAGGATCTCGATACCCAGCTCGGCACCGGCCTCCCCGCTTCGCGCACCTGAACCTCCGAGTTGACCTCTCCGGAGGCGTACACGATGCCGACCGAGGTCAGATCGGGCAGCACCTCTTGGATCAACTGCAGCTGGTCGAGCATCGGGTTGGCATCGGAGACGCCGGCCACGTTCGCATCAGGCGCCTCCCACGAGGCCACCAGGCCGGCTTCGACCGGGTCGGCCACGGCGGCGAAGACGATGGGGCGGTCGGTGACCACGGTCGCCAGTGCCTGGGCTGTCGGCGTGGCGATCGCGTAGAACAGATCGGCGTCGGAGGAGGCGAAGTTATTGGCGATGTTGGTCAGCGTCTGCTGATCGCCGCTGGCGTTCTGCAGGTCGATGACGAGGTTCTCCCCTCGATGTAACCGGCCTCCGCCAGTCCTTCGACGAAACCTTCGTAGGCCGCATCCAGGGCCGGATGCGACTGGATGGTGGCGGCGCCGATGGTGATCGGCTTGATCTCCGGGTTGCCGTCGGCGTCGACCTTCCCGTCGGAATCCGTCGACGGAGAGCTCGGGGTGCCGGGGTCGGCGGTCTGCGGGGATTCTGGCGTGGTGTTGCCGCCGCAAGCGGTCAACGCCACGCGGCTGCCCCCAGGACGCCAGGATGGTGGCCTTGATCTTCATGGTTCTCCCTTGCTTCGTTGGCGGGCTGGAGAAATCCCACCGGTGGGTACTGGTAGCGAGGTCCTAGACGGTCCGGTCGGCCTTGGCCAGGGTTTCCTGCGGGATCTCGACGCCCATGCGCTTCGCCGCTTCGGGATTCACGGTGAACTCTAGTGATTCCTGGATCTCGACCGGGGTGGTGGCAACATCCGCGCCCTCGATGATCTTCACGAGAAGCCGGGCGGTCTGCTCACCTTGGGCCTTGTAGTCGGTGGCCAGCGTCGCGGCCGCTCCTCGCTCCACGGAGTCGGCATCGGAGGTGAACAGCAGACGCTGGTTCTGCTCCGCGACCTGCACGATGGATTCGATGGCGCTCTACGACGTTGTTGTCGTTGCCGACGTAGTAGGCGTCGACATCCAGCGACTCGGCGGCCTGGGCCACCTCGGAGGAGTTGATCACCGCCGCGGTCTTGACCTCGATGCCGTGTTCGGCGGCGGCTTCCGTCATCATGTCCGCCTGGATCTCGGCGTTGACCTCGGAGGAGGTGTACACGATGCCGATCGTCTCCAGGTCCGGCACGAGTTCTCTCAGCAACTCGAGCCAGCCGGTCCGCGGGGATCTGGTCGGAGGTTCCGGTGACATTGCCTCCTGGCTCCTCCATCGAGGTGACAAGCCCTGCTGCCACGGGATCGGTCACCGACGCGAACACGATCGGGCGATCGGTGATGCTGCTGGCCAGCGCCTGGGCCGGTGGAGTGGCGATCGCGACGAAGAAATCGCGGTCGCTCGATGCGTAGGTGGTGGCGATATTGGTGAGGGTCTGCTGATCGCCTTGCGGGTTCTGGAACTCCAGTTCCAGGTTGTCGCCAACAACGTAGCCCGTTGCCGCGAGACCGTCCTGCACGCCTTCGTACACCGCATCCAGGGAGGGATGGGAGACGATCGTGACCGCGCCGATCGATACCGGCTCCTTCGGCGGTTCGCCGCTGCCCGTGGTCTGGGTACCTGACGGTGTCGCCTCCGGTGTCGAACAACCGGCAGCCAGCAGCACCGCGGCCAAGGCCCCGGCCATCACAGCGCGCTTCATGGAAAGTCTCCTCCTCGCATTGGGTTCGGGAACACCCTACCGAGCACCCTGGCAGGGCCCACACCCCCACCCGCATTGAGATCAAGTCGATACAAAGAAGGGGCCTGATCGGGCCCCTTCTCTCGTGCGGTGCCAGCGAATCACTTGGATTCTTCGGCCTCAGCCGCGGTATCCTCGGTGTCGGCAGCCTCGACGGTCTCCTCGACCTCGGCCTCTGCAGCGGCCTCGTCGATCTGAGCCTTGACCTCATCGGCCTTGGCGGTGGCGGCGGGAGCGGTGCGGCCCTTTGGCGCGACTGCTCCACCGTCTCGGTGATGATCTCGATCACGGCCAGGGGCGCGTTGTCGCCCTTGCGGTTGCCGATCTTGGTGATCCGGGTGTAGCCACCCTCGCGATCCGTGAGCGTAGGCGCGATCTCCTCGAACAGCACGGCCACGGTGTCGCGGTCGGTGACGTCCTTGAGCACAGGCGACGCGAGTGCAGGTCGCCGCGCTTGGCCTTGGTGATCAGCTTCTCGGCCAGCGGCTGCATGCGGCGAGCCTTGGTCTCGGTGGTGGTGACGCGGCCGTGCTCGAAGAGCTGGGCAGCGAGGTTACGCAGGATGATGCGCTCGTGGGTGGGGGTGCCGCCCAGGCGAGGGCCCTGGTTGGCTTCGGCATTTCTCTATCTCCAGGTGTGAATAAATCAGTGCGAGCCGTGGCTCGCTGGGCGGGTCAGTACTGCTCGGTCTCCGCGAAGTCAACGTCTTCGTCGTTGTCCTCGTCGTAGCGCTCGATGGCCTGCATCGGATCGAAGCCCGGGTTGGAGTCGCGGAGGGCGAGGCCCAGGGTGGCCAGGGTCTCCTTCACCTCGTCGATCGACTTGGAACCGAAATTGCGGATGTCCAGCAGGTCCCTTCGGCTGCGAGCGACGAGTTGCCCACGGTGTGGATCCCCTCGCGCTTGAGGCAGTTGTAGAACGAACCGACAGCTCGAGATCCTCGACGGGGAGGTTCAGCGACTCGGCGATCTGCTCGTCGACGGGCGACGGGCCGATCTCGATGCCTTCGGCCTCGACGTTGGCTCGCGGGCCAGCCCGAAGAGCCTCCACCAGGTGCGTCCCGCGGAGGCGACGACGTCGCGCGGCGCGATGGAGGCCTTGGTCTCCACGTCGATGATCAGACGATCGAAGTCGGTGCGCTGGGCCACACGGGTGGCCTCCTCCACCTTGTAGGTGACCTTGAGCACCGGGGAGTAGATCGAATCCACCGGGATCCGGCCGATCTCCGCCTCGGGGTTCTTGTTCTGCACCGAGGACACGTAGCCGCGACCGCGCTCCACGACCAGTTCCATCTCCAGCCGACCGTTCTCGTTCAGCGTGGCGTGTGCAGTTCGGGATTGTGGATCTCACACCGGCCGGGGCTGAATGTCGCCCGCAGACGGCGCCCGCGCCTGCCTTGCGCAGGTGCATGACCACGGGCTCGTCCTCCTCGGAGGAGAGCACCAGGCCCTTGAGGTTGAGGATGATCTCGGTCACGTCCTCGACGACGCCGGGCAGCGTGGAGAACTCGTGCTGATTGCCCTCGACCTTGATGCTGGTGACGGAGGCACCGGGGATCGACGAGAGCAGGGTGCGACGCAGCGAGTTGCCGAGGGTGTAGCCGAAGCCGGGCTCCAGCGGCTCGATGATGAACCGGGAGCGCTGATCGGAGACGACCTCTTCCGACAGGGTGGGACGCTGAGTGATGAGCATGTGGGTTTCCTTCCCGCACCAACCGCTATTTGATGATGCGAACTAAAAGGGGATATGCAGGTGGGCCGCCCGGATGCCGGCCGGCCCACCAGAGAGCGCTACTTGGAGTAGAGCTCGACGATCATCTGCTCCTGGACGTCCACCACGATCTGCTCGCGGACGGGGAGCTGGTGCACCAGGATGCGCATCCGGTTGGGACGGGCCTCCAGCCACGCGGGAACGGAGCGCTCGTGATGGGTTTCACGGGCGACCACCAGCGGGTGCAGGTTCATCGACTTCTCGGAGACGTCGATGATGTCCTTAGCCTGGACGCGGAAGCTGGGGATGTTCACGCGCTGACCGTTGACCAGGAAGTGCCCGTGCACGACGAGCTGACGAGCCTGGCGGCGGGTCGAGGCGAATCCCGCGCGGTACACGACGTTGTCGAGACGCGACTCAAGGATGCGCAGCAGGTTGTCACCGGTCTTGCCGGGGAGACGATCGGCCTCCTCGTAGTAGCGACGGAACTGCTTCTCAAGCACGCCGTAGGCGAAGCGAGCCTTCTGCTTCTCCTTCATCTGCAGCGAGTACTCGGAGTCCTTGGTGCGGCCGCGGCCATGCACACCCGGGGGGTACGGACGACGCTCGAACGCCTTGTCGTTGCCGACGAGATCGGTACCGAGACGACGAGACTTCTTGGTAATGGGGCCGGTGTAGCGAGCCATATTGTCTTACCTTCTTTCTTCTTCTCGGGCGATCAGACGCGACGACGCTTGGGCGGACGGCAGCCGTTGTGCGGCACCGGGGTCACGTCGGAGATCGCGCCGACCTCAAGACCGACGGCACCCAGCGAACGGATGGCGGTCTCACGGCCGGAGCCGGGGCCCTTGACGAAGACGTCAACCTTCTTCATGCCGTGCTCCATGGCGCGACGGCCGGCGGCCTCAGCGGCCATCTGAGCGGCGAACGGGGTCGACTTGCGCGAACCCTTGAACCCGACGGTGCCCGCCGAGGCCCATGCGATAACGGCACCGGTGGGGTCCGTGATCGTGATGATGGTGTTGTTGAAGGTGCTCTTGATATGCGCCTCGCCGGCGAGCACATTCTTCTTTTCCTTGCGGCGCACCTTGGTCTTGGCGGCCGCCTTCCGGCTTGCAGTAGCCATAAGTGATTTTTCTCCTGAGTCCTAAACGCTCAACCGTGAGGTCAGCGAGCCTTCTTCTTGCCGGCCACGGCCTTCTTCTTGCCCTTGCGGGTGCGCGCGTTGGTACGCGTACGCTGCCCACGCACGGGAAGACCGCTGCGGTGACGACGGCCCTGGTAGTTGCCGATCTCGACCTTGCGGCGGATGTCGGCGGCCACGCTACGGCGGAGGTCACCCTCGATCTCGTAGCTGCCTTCGATGTGGTCACGCAGCGCGACGAGCTGATCGTCGTTGAGCTGGTGGACACGGAGATCGCCGCTGATTCCAGTGGCGGCGAGGGTCTCAGCGGCACGGGTCTTGCCGATGCCGAAGATGTAGGTGAGCGCAACCTCCAGGCGCTTTTCGCGCGGGAGGTCGACGCCAACGAGGCGTGCCATCAGGCGGTACCTTTCATGGGTTTCGGCCCAGGATTTCCATCCGGTTGAGGACCGCGAAGGTGTGTGGCGCGACGCGTCCCCCAAGCCTCGACGGCGTGAGGGCCTTGGCCTTCGTCCAAGGGTGTGGGCCGGAAATGATCCGGCCTTTTGCGTTCACGTTGCTGTGTAGTTGTCGGCGGCTCGGAGGTTGCCCTCCTTCACCGCGATGCTCTGCTCCCCGAGCGGTGAGCCCAGGTCAGCCCTGGCGCTGCTTGTGGCGCGGGTTGTCGCAGATCACCATCACACGACCGTGCCGGCGGATGACCTTGCACTTGTCGCAGATCTTCTTGACGCTCGGCTGAACCTTCATCGAGCAACCTTTTCAATCGGCGACTGGGCAGGAAAATGCCCAATCTTTGTGGTGGATAATCGTCGAGTCGCGACCAACCTCAGCACCTGGCAGAGGGCAGACGCGACCGACGAGCTACTTTACTCGAAGCCTGCTGCGATCCCAAATCCTCCGCCCCGGCGAAGAAGCCGGAACGCAAAGATGCGCCCGGCCGTGAGGCCAGACGCATCGCGGTCAGAGCTGGGGGCTCACTTGTGCCGGTAGACGATCCGCCCACGGGTCAGATCGTACGGGGACAACTCAACAACCACCCGGTCGGCAGGCAGGATTCGGATGTAGTGCTGACGCATCTTTCCTGAGATCGTCGTCAGCACCTTGTGACCGTTGGCCAGCTCCACGCGGAACATCGCGTTGGGCAGGGCCTCGACCACGGTTCCCTCGAGTTCGAGGGCGCCTTCCTTCTTAGCCATAAACTCTCATTCGTCGTGCTGGGGAGGAGACGGACGTCTCCGCCTATGCCATAATACCGGGCTGCCTCCGGGCACCCCAAATCAGCCCCTCTCCCACGGGGGTACGTGCGGGGCCTAGGCTGAGCCCATGGATTACTACGCCGTGACATATGTCTACCGCGAGGACAAGGAATCGCTGGATCGGATCCGCCCCGAACATCGCGCGTTTCTGGGTGCGCTCCCCCAGCTGGTGGCCTCCGGTCCACTCCCCGAGACCTCCCCCAGCCGGGCACTGCTGATCCTGCGCGGCGAGAATGCAGAAGAGATCGAGAAGGCCCTCGACGCCGACCCCTTCAGGAAGGCCGATCTCATTGCCGAGCGGAGCGTCGAGAAGTGGCTTCCCGTGATCGGGGTCTTCGCCGGCTGACCGGCGGCGCGAAGCTCACAAGGTGACGACGCGCAACACGCGGCTTCCCCGCAGAGCATCCGCGCGAACAGCGACGCCCGCGGCCCGGTAGGGGTTGCGCAACGCGCGCGAGGCAAGCGATTGCCCATCGATTTCGACGCTCACTACCCCGTGCCCCTTCTCTCCCAGCACGATGTCGACCTGCAGTGATCGGCCGAGGATGGGAAGGCACGCGCTGACCATGCCGAGCTGCGGATCGAGCACCGGGTCGATCTCCACCTCATGCCTCGCATGCCGGATGCCGAGCATCCGTTGCGTGAGAACCTCGAGGAACAGGCCGGGCCCAGACGAGTAGACCCGCCATCCGGCCTCCAGCGAGACCTCCCCGGCGATGACGCGACGATAGTTCTCCGCCGCCTCATAACGATCGGCAAACGCCGCATCCGAACTCGACGAGTAGGTATTCACCTGACGAGGAGCGGCACTCGGCACGAGATCGTCGAGCCCTACCGGCACCGCACGCGCCATCGCCCTCAACACACCAGCCCCGTCGCCCACCCTCGCCAGGGCCTCCGCGTAGCGGTATGCGCATGCAGATACATCAAGCCGATCTCGCGCCCGAAGAAGCTTGCAGCCTCCGCGCGACGAAAGACGGTCATCGGCCCCCTCGGTAGACGACCGGGCGATCGAACAGCCGTGCTCCGTCCGGACCTATCAGGTGTTCCTCGATGAGGTCGAGATGCCGTCTCGCCTCCGACGGAGTGAGCAGGTCCCCTGAGATGGCGTGAATCATAGGCAACAGTGAGTAGGTCAGCCCGGTCTCCTCGTCGAGCGGATGAATCAGGGGCCTGAAGACCCCGGGAGCCTCCACCACCCCGTAGCCAGCGAGCACCCCATCGATGAGGAGCCGGCTCCTCAGATCGGTCTTGCTCGCCTCCGCCACTGATCGCGCCCGTTCACAGATCTGCGGTGACGCCGCAGCCACCCCGTTCGCCAGTTGTTCCAGCGCCTCGATCTGAAGCACGACGGTCCATGTCGACACCATCCGCTGCGTAAGTTCGGAATTCGCGGGCTGCAAGGAGTCATTCCAGTCACCATGGCCGTAGGCGGGCAGCGAGGTGCCTTCGACGAATGACGATTCAATGAGACCCAACGCGCGGGCGACATGTTCGATCAGCGGCTTCGTCTCGCCATCTCCGTCGAACCCGACCTCTACATTCAAGACGGCCACGTCGCCGGTGGCACCGAGGTACTGCCCCAGGGCGAGCAGCGGCCAGTAGACCACATCGCCATGCGGTTCCTCCGCGTCACGGGTAAAACCTGGTAGGAACTCGATCGCTTGAGACCAATCTCCCTGAGCCCGCTGCGCGCCGAACACGGTGAGCAGCAACTCACGCCATGCGGTGTGCTCTCCCCAGGATCGAAGCAAACCAACCGGACCCTGCGCGACGTCTCTGGTCCCCCATGCCCCTCCGGTGTGCTGTTCGAGCCCGCGAGGCGAGAGGTAGTGAACAATCGCGTCGTGCGCGTACCACCCCGTCATCTGCCCCACACGAGACAGCAGCGCAGAGGCGTCGCTCTTCGAAGCACTGCCGACGGACACGAGATCATGAATTTCCCCCCAGCTCCGTCCGGTGGCAGGACGCTCTTCCCTCCGGTAACCCGTCGTCCGAGGCAGGAGGGCAACCGACCACTGCGCTTGCGGTGCAACCGTCACGGTCACGATGGGCTCTCCGCGCGCCACCCCATCGGCGAAAAGCGGCCGATCGTCCTCGACGACGGCGCCGTGGGGCACAACCACCTCCAGGCGGGCTCTCTCGTCAACGGATCGGGCACGCGCGCCCTCGGGCGCACGAACGGTGAACGCCGAACCGGAACGCTCCACCGTCCCGGTCATCCCTGGCGCTCCGCTCCAGTCGAATACCAGTACGACCATGGCCGCCACCGGCTCGCCCGAGACCGTCGTGACGGTGATCCGGCTCGCTCCGTCCAGATCCGGCGCGTGGGTCACCACCTGCAGCACCCGCTCACCCACGGCATACCACCAAGTCGCATGGTCCACCCCCGAGAGCCAGGCGGACGGGGAACCCAACAGGCGCCATCCCTCGCCGAGGTCGACCAGGATGCGCAGCCCATGCATCCGTCCGATTCCGAGCGGGGTCAGCCTTGAGGACAGTATCCGTCCCCGTGCGGCATGTCCCTGCGTCAGATGAGTGCAGAATCCGCCATCCATCCACACGGTGTTGGTCACATCGTGCTCGTCGGGCACGAGGCGGTTGAGCGGGCGCAGGATTTGGCCGTGGGGACGAAGTACGCGCTTTTGTTTGACAGAGGTCACGAGAAGCTCACCTCGGGCAGTGAACCATCCGAGGAGCTGATCCCCATCCCACTCCGGATGCTTCTTCTCACCCGGCACGAGATGCTCCAGTTCCTTATGGAAGCGCTGATCTAACGGCAACGTCGGTGCAGGGGTGCGATGTCACTCGATCGGTCAGCGTTGAATCATGCTGATACTGCCTGGTTTGGCCGGTGACCCGGGTTTCGCAGACCGTTCGGCCCGGTTTTGGGCAGGCTACCGCCCAGGCACCCCGGTTATCCGGACCGCTCGGGCATCGCATCAGCAGGTTCGCGCTGCTGAACAGCACATGAAGCAGATTGCTGTTCTTGGCCAGCCCGCGGTACCGGGTCTTGGTGAACCCGAAGTCACGTTTGACGATCAGGTACGGGTGCTCGACCTTCGCCCGCACCGACGCCTTCCTGGACTCCAGGTGCTGGTCAAACGCGGGCATCGCTTTCAACATCGACTTACGTGCCGCGACCCGCCACTGGATCTTCGCCAAGTCGGGGTCACCGGTGATCTCGGGTCGCTTGTGCACGCCCTGGTACCCGGAATCGGCGTACCCGACCTCGTCGTCCGGGCGCATCAGGTTCGCCGCCTGCGTGATGTCGCCAGCATTCGCGGCCGTCACCGTGACGGTGTGCACGTATCCGGTTCCGGCGTCGACGCCGGTGTGCGCTTTCATCCCGAAGTACCACTGGTTCCCCTTGGCCGTCTGGTGCATTTGCGGGTCCCGCGCCCCGGCAACGTTTTTCGTCGAGCTGGGAGCTTTGATGATCGTCGCGTCGATCACCGACCCGCCGCGCATAATCCACCCGTTGGACTCGAAGAAGCGGGTTTGGGCGTCCAGGAACTCTCGTCCCAGGTCGTGGGCTTCGATCAAGTGCCGGAAATGCAACAACGTGGTCGCGTCCGGGACCTGGGCGGTGGTAGTCGAGCCCCAGGAACGTGCCGGAACGCGTACGAGTCGTAGATCGCGTCCTCGGTGCCCTCATCCGACAAAGAGAACCACACCTGCAGCAAGTACATCCGCAACATCGTTTCCACCGGGACCGGTTGCCGACCCCTACGCCCGGTCGTGGGATAGAACGGCACGATCAACCCAGTCCACTCATCCCACGGGATCACCTGATCCATCATCGCCAAGAACTCATCCCGCCGGGTCCGACGACGACGGTTCCCGTACTCCACATCCACGAAACTCGGCTGCTGCACATCACGACCAGGCATACCCCGATTCTCCCAGCCAGCAGCGCCCCACGCGGTCAATAAATCAGCGTTTCCTTATCCGTGAGAACGCGCGTCGGCAGATATGCCGCCTCCCGGCACACCAGGCTGTCAGGACGTTCCTGCACCCCCTCATCCGGATGTCCGAACCCACCCTGGAGCGCGACACCCGCCGCGATACCCGCATCGGCCGGCGACGTCGCTTCCGGGTGGTCGTCAACGACGATCAAGAAGAAGCCGCCCAACCAGCTCTGCCCCGGTTCCAGCCTGACCGACTCCGTCTGCAACGCTGCCGCAGCGTGTTCGTGTTGAAGCCGGTGGCTGGGAAGATCCTGACGCACCCCGGGCCATGGCGCGCCTTCCGGCAGGCCCCGACCCAAGAGCTGCAACGCGTCGGTAGCCCAGGCAATGGATCTGGTGTGCGATCCCAAGAGAGCCCAGGGAGACCGCGCTCCGGGCATATTCTGCCTGATCGCCAACCCCGTACCGCGATCCCCGAGGTCGAGCGGAGTCAGGTCGAGGTACTGGCTAGGGTAAAGGCGGTTCGCCTCGAGGGCCTCCGGCGAAGTCAGCGACGGGTCCTCCACGCACAGCAGATCGAACTCGATGGCCTCTGGTCGCCAATTGGTGACCAAGATCTCGGTAGACCACCCAAGCGTGCTTTCCAGATCTCTGCGACGCCAGGTCCACTGAATGCCATCCGCCACCCCCGAGCGAACGCGAGACAGGGCCAGTGGTCGCCAGGGCGAGTCGTCGCCCACGCGGTCGCGGAGCCAGAGCCCCGCCAACCCGTCCTCCAGCTGGTTCGCGGGATGCAGCGGCGCAAGGAGATCAGACATACCCAAACTGTAAGCGCTTACGCAGATTCAGGGCAACGCGCCGCGGAGCACATGCCCTAAGCTCGTTCCAGCTATGACAGCACGACAGCTGGGAGATCGATGCCGGAGCCACAGGGCGAGACGACCGGGCGCCAGACCATCTACGAGGTGGCCAACGCCGCGGGGGTGTCCATCGCCACGGTCTCGCGGGTACTGAGCAAGCCGGAGGTCGTCTCCCCCACCACCCGCGAGCGCGTGCTGCGCGCGGTGGACGAACTCAACTACGTGCCCGACGGCGCGGCACGAGCTCTCGCTGCTCGCAACAACGAAGCCTACGGTCTCGCCCTGCCGGAGCTGAGTGGCCCTTACTACGCCGAACTACTGACCGGCTTCGAAGCCGCGGCCGCTCACCACGAGGCTAGCGTCATGGTGATGCTCACTCGCGGAAAGAAGAATGCCGACGCCATGGTGCGACGGCTCGCCGGCAGGGTCGACGCGCTGGCAGTGATGGGCAACGTGAGGGTCAAGGCTTCGACACTCCAGGCCATCCGGCGCAAGATCCCGGTCGTCACTTTCGCGGGCGAACATCACGAAGGGATCGAGGACTTCTCGACCGAGAACATCACCAGCGCGAAGGAGCTGACGAGCCACCTTCTCGATGTGCACGGCCGACGGAATCTGCTCTTTCTGGGAGACCCGAGCGTCGCCCCCGATCTTCGCGAACGATACCGGGGCTTCGTGGAGGCACACGAGGAGCGCACCCTCACGCCACGCGACCCCGTGCTCTGCCTTCCCCACGAAGCAGGAGGCGAAAAGCTCGGCGCCACCCTCGCCCACGGCCTCACCTCTGGCCTGATCCACACCGACGGTCTCGTTTGCGCCAACGACAAGCTGCGCTACCGGTCCTGCGACTGCTCAAGAAGAGCGGCGCGCGCATTCCGGAGGACATCGCCATCACCGGCTGGGACGACGTGTTTGCCGCACGCTACCTCTCCCCCGCCCTCACCACGGTGCGACAACCCGTTCGCGACCTGGGCCACCTCGTCGTGGAGAGATTCCAACAACTCCTGGGGTCGTCGTCGACAATGACCCAGACGACGCATCGATTACCGACGACGGTCGTCTACCGCCAATCCTGCGGCTGCCCCGAAACCACCTGAGCCTCTCGCAGCGACACCTGACCCACCCTTGCACTCGCCCGTGCCCTTGTGTACTATCAAATGTAAGCGCTTACACGCGTGACCTGGTCGAGGCTCAACGGTGTCCCTCGGTGAATCCACACCGCGACGTCGTAAAGCCACTGGCCCCAACACACAGGAGGAACCATGCGACGCGACCTAACCTTCGTTGCTTTAGCGGCCAGCGCGGCACTCATGCTCAGCGCGTGCGGTCGTGGAGACGAGAACCCCACGGGAGGCGGTGATGCCCCCGCCACCGGAGAAGCAGTCGACACGGAGAACGCCTCGGGCACTCTCGATGTATGGGCGATGGGAGCTGAGGGAGAGAAGCTGCCCGAGCTGGTGAAGGAGTTCACCGACGCGCACCCCGACATCACCGTGAACGTCACGGCCGTTCCCTGGGACTCGGCACACGACAAGTTCGTCAACTCCATCACCGCCGGCACCACACCTGACGTCGCGATGGTGGGCACCACGTGGATGGGAGAGTTCGCCGGCATGGACGCGCTCGATCCCACTCCGCCTTCCATCGACTCGAGCATCTTCTTCGAGGGCGCACACGGCACGACGGTCGTCGACGGCACCTCCTACGGTGTCCCTTGGTACGTCGAGACGCGCCTGGTCTACTACCGCAGCGACATCCTCGCGGCGGCAGGGGCAACCGAGATCCCGACCGACCAGGACGAGTTCAAGGCCCTAGCGGCCTCGCTGATGTCGCAGGACGGCGTGAAATGGGGCGTCAGCTTGCAGCCTGGACAGACCGGCTCCTGGCAAACCGTCCTCCCCTTCGCCTGGTCGCGCGGCGCCTCCGTCGCCACCGACGATGCCTACACCTTCGACACACCCGAGTTGGTAGAGTCCGTCGACTACTACGGCTCGTTCTTCGCGGAGGGGATCGCAGACCCTGAGCCGCCAGCTGGTCAAACTGAGGCAGACTTCGTCAGCGGCGCCGTTCCCATGTTCGTCTCCGGACCGTGGATGATGAGCATCATCGAGGACTTCGCTGCCACCGACGGTGATGAGAACTTCGCAGACAAGTACGATGTCGCCCCTGTTCCCACCGCCAACGGAGCGACGGGCAGCTCTTTCATCGGTGGCTCCAACCTCGCTGTGTTCAAGGGCACCGAGAGCCGCGACGCCGCGTGGGCGCTCGTCGAGTGGCTGAGCGAGCCCGACACCCAGATCACCTGGTACAACCTGACCAGCGACCTTCCCTCCGTCCAGGCGGCGTGGGATGACCCGGTCCTGGCCGACGACGAGAAGCTCTCGAAGTTCGGTGACCAGTTGCTCACCGCCCAGGCACCGCCTTCCTTCCCGTCGTGGGAACAGGTCGCCGAGAGCTTCGACGGCGAGATCGAGAAGGTCGCGAAACAGGGCCTATCCGGGCAGGACGCCATGACCGCGATCCAGGCGCAGGCCGACTCGATCGGAACAGGTCGATAGTCATGTCGGCCACAGCTACGGGCCGTTCAGCAGGAACCAGCAAGAAACGTCGTCCCTCGGGCGCACCCAGCGCGAAGATGGAGGAGCGGGCCGGGTGGCTGCTCACCCTTCCTTTTCTCTTGCTGTTCCTGGTCTTCACCGCCTGGCCGGTGTTGCAGTCGGTGTTCTTCTCATTCACCGACATCCGCAACCGCGATCTCCGCACCCCCTTCGCAGTGAACTTCGTCGGCTTCGATCAATACATCGCCGCCCTGACCGATCCCATCTTTCAGAAGGCCGCGTTCAACACAGCCTTCTTCGTGGTGGTGGGGGTACCGCTGACCCTCATGGTGGCGTTGGCCGCGGCTATCGCCTTGAACAACGGCATCACCAAACTCCGCTCGGTGTTCCGTCTTGGCTTCTACACGCCCGTGATCACATCGATCGTTGCCGTCGCGGTGGTGTGGCGGTTCCTCCTGAATCCTGAAAGCGGACTCGTCAACACGGTGCTGGGGTGGGTAGGGATCGACGGACCGAACTGGCTCGGCTCGACCACCTGGGCGATGCCGTCACTGATCGCGATGGCGGTGTGGCGTAACTTCGGCACATCGATGATCATCTTCCTCGCCGGGCTGCAATCGGTTCCCGTCGAGTTGCACGAAGCAGCGGCACTCGACGGGGCCGGCGCGTGGCAGCGATTCCTCAACGTGACGCTTCCCGTTCTCCGCCCCACCGTTTTGTTCGTGTCCGTCACCACTGTCATCGGCTACCTGCAGTTCTTCGAGGAACCATTCGTGATGACCAGCGGCGGTCCGCTCAACTCAACGATCTCGGCCTCGATGTACACCTATCAACAGTTCAGCTTCGGTAACTACGGTTTCGCGGCTGCGCTGAGCTACCTGATCTTCCTGGTGATCGCGATCGTCACGATCATCCAGTTCCGATTCCTCGGTAAGGAGGACTGACATGCTGACAAAAGCAGGATTTCGCCAGCGGTGGTGGCTCTATCTCCTCCTCACCGTGGCCTTGATCCTCGTCATCACTCCCTTCGCCTGGATGGTGCTGGGCGCGTTCAAGACGAGTTCCGAGCTGAGGCAAGTTCCTCCCACGTGGTGGCCCGAGAGCCCCACTCTGGCGAACTTCACCGAACTGTTCAGCAGGCTTTCCTTCGATGTCTACTTCGGCAACTCTTTCATCGTCGCCGCCGTCGTGACCATCGGCAACCTCTTGTTCTGCTCGATGGTCGGCTACGCCCTGGCGATGCTGGAGTTCCGGGGTAAGAAACTCGTCTTCTTCCTGATCATGGGCACTCTCATGATCCCTGGTGTGGTCACGTTCGTGCCGTTGTTCGTTCTCGTGGCGAACATGGGCCTGATCAACACGCTCCCCGGATTGTTCCTTCCCTTCCTTGTCGGACCGTTCGGGGTGTTCCTCATGCGTCAGTTCATCAGCGGGCTCCCCCGGGAGCTCGTCGAGGCCGCCCGCATCGACGGGACGGGCGAGATCCAGATCTTCTTGAGGGTCATCCTTCCCTTGCTCGGGCCAGCCTTGGCGACCCTCGGGATCCTGACCTTCCTCGGAAGTTGGAACAACTTCCTCTGGCCCCTGGTCGTCGCACAGACCAATGACACCTACACCCTGCCTGTGGCGCTCGCGCTCTATTCGACGGGACAGAACCAGACCGAGTACGGCCTACTCATGGCCGGTGCCACCATCGTCGTTCTCCCCGTCCTGGTGGTCTTCTTGATCTTCCAGCGGCGGTTCATCCAGGGCATCAAAGAAGCCCTGAAATTCATTTCTAAATTTCAGGGCTTCAAATTATTTTGATTAAAAATCCCATCACGCACCAGGAGTGTTGACGTGGCAACTGCATCCTTCACCACCGACCCACAGGGGATCGCGTACCGCGATCTGAACCGCAACGGGGTCATGGATCCCTACGAGAATCCGCATCTTCCCATCGCCGAGCGAGTCGAGGACCTCCTCGGCAGGCTCTCGCTTCCGGAGAAGATCGGGCTCATGTTCCATACCGTCATCGAGGCGGGGCCCGACGGGTCGGTGGTGGAGGGTCCTGGTGCCATCAGCAAGACGGCAACCTCCACGGTCGTCAGGGACAAGTTCATCAATCACTTCAACGTGCACCTCCTCCGCGATGCTGCTGCGGCGGCACGATGGCAGAACGCCGTCCAGGCGCTGGCCGAGCAGACGCCGCACGGCATCCCGGTGACCATCTCCAGCGACCCCCGCCATTCCTTCGCAGAGAACGCGGGAGCGAGTTTCTCCGCCGGGTGTTTCTCCCAATGGCCGGAGATGCTCGGGCTCGCGGCATTGAGGGAGCCTGAACTGGTGCATCGATTCGCCGACATCGCCCGCCAAGAGTATGCGGCTGTCGGCATCCGAGCAGCCCTCCACCCCACGCTGGACCTGGCGACGGAACCACGCTGGGCACGTCAGGCGCAAACCTTCGGTCAAGACCCCGAACTGGTCGCCGAGCTCGGGGTTGCCTACATCACCGGCATGCAGGGCACGTCGCTCGGACCGAGCAGCGTGGCCTGCACCGCCAAACACTTTCCCGGCGGCGGGACGATCGAGGACGGCGAGGACTCTCACTTCCCGTACGGCGCGAGACAGGTCTATCCCGCTCACAACCAAGAGGCGCACCTGGCTCCCTTTCCCGCCGCGATCGCCGCGGGAGTCAGCGCCGTCATGCCGTACTACTCGAAACCCATCGGCCTGCGCTTGCGCGGAGTGGATGCCGAGGAGGTCGGCTTCGGGTACAACCGCCCCATCGTCACTGATCTCCTCCGCCGTGAGCTCGGCTTTGAAGGAGTCGTGCTCTCCGATTGGGAGCTCGTCAACGACAACCACGTGGGCAACCAGGTGCTGGCGGCACGCGCCTGGGGCGTCGAGCATCTCGATGCACATGGGCGAATGGAACGCCTCCTCGATGCGGGCTGCGACCAATTCGGAGGAGAGGAATGCGTCGCCGTGCTCGCCGATCTCGTCGCTCAGGGCCGGGTGAGCGAGAAACGCATCGATGTGTCCATCCGGCGTCTGCTGACCGTCAAGTTCGCGCTCGGACTCTTCGACGATCCCTATGTCGACGAGCAGCACGCCGCGGAGATCGTCGGGCACCCGAGCTTCCAGGCGGAGGGCCACCGCGCACAAGCCGCATCGGTCACGGTTCTGCGTGGGGAGGATCTGCTTCCTTTCACCGGGCAGCACCGGATCTACGTCGAGGGCATCTCCATCGAAGCCGCCTCACGCTTGGGTACTGTCGTAGGCCAGCCCGAGGACGCCGATCTCGCCCTGGTCAGGATCCAGGCCCCATGGGAGCCGCGAGACCAACTTTTCCTTGAGGCATGGTTCCACCAGGGCTCGCTGGAGTTCCAGCCAGGCTTGAGGTGGAGGTTGGCGCGCATCGCACAGCACTGTCCCCTGATCGTCGATGTGTTCCTCGACCGGCCGGCGGTGCTCACGCCACTCGTCGATGTCGCCACGGTACTGACCGCCAACTACGGCACGAGCGACGAAGCCCTGGTGGACGCCTTGACCGGCGTAATCCCTCCCCGAGGGTCGCTCCCCTTCGACATCCCGCGCTCTATGCAAGACGTACGGGAGCATCCCGAGGATCAGGTCGGTCTCGACGCCCCACTCTTCAAGGCTGGAGGCAAGAGCTAATCGACGTCGGAGGACGGGGAGGTCCAGGTGTTGCACTCCGACAACGAGGTGGCATACAGCCCGCGGAATCCCCAGAAGTCGTTGGAGGCGTTGCTGCCGTGGGTGCCGTCCTCCACCACCTGCTGGTGTTTCAGAGTGAGCTGGAAGTAATACTCCTCGTCCATCACGAAGGAGTCATCGCGCCCGATCATGCCTTGCCCGAAGCAGGTGGCCTGCAGCTCCGAACGGCGGACGATCTCATCATCGTCGCCCAGGTAGTACATGGCCTCGAAGAAACCGGCCTGCGCTTGAAGATGATGCCCGTACTCATGGGCTGCCATGTCCTTCATCCCGAAGATCTGGAAGGAGCCCCAGTCGAGCGTGCCCTGGCCGAAATAGATGGCTCCGCCGTCGGCGGAGCAGTAGAAGGCCGGGGCCTCCACATACCCACAGGCGGAGTTGATCCCCGAGCCCTGATAGAAGTGCACGGGGATGTCCTGGGTGCTGAAACCGAGTTCCCGCTGCACGTCCTTCCACGCCTGCTGGATGCACGCCATCTGCTGGGTGATGTAGCCCTCCATCTCGGCGTGAGTGTACGCATAGGCGGGTGCGGGGCAGCCGGTGTGCTCTGGGAAGCTTGTCGCATAGAGCGGGCTGGTCTGCACCACCATCCAATTGGGGTCGCTGGATGTGGCAGGAGGGATCTCCGGCCAGGTGCGCTCTGGCAGCACCCAGCCGGGCGGCCAGGACTCATCGTCCGGATCGGTATCGGGAGGCATGAGCGGCGTCTCGGGTTCCTCCGGAGGAGACAGCGTCACGGGCGGCGGCGTGGGCACGCGCTCTGGCACTCCGGGGACAGAGGAGAGAAGTCCGCCCATGAGTGAGAGGGCGAAGAAGGCGATCAGGGCGACCACGCCGGAGGCCACCAACAGCGCAACGAGTACGCCCCCGCCTCTGCGGCGGCGCGGCGGAGACCAGGCGTAGGGCTGCGGGGCAGGATACGGCGGATATGGTGGCCCCTGACGGGAAACCGGGTGGCCGTGCTGAGGGGCATGCCACCCTCGCCCCAGCCGGCCGGCGGGTGCCCCGGGTGACCGTGCGGCGGATAGCCGCGAGGCGCCCGGTAGGAGGGCCCCTGTGGCGGCGGATCGGAGCGCGGTGGCCCCCAGTTGTGGTTCTGACTCACCCGAGATCCCGGCTGCTCACAAGATGAACCACAGCGCGATGAGGACGGACAGGATCAGGAACAGCGCTAGTCCCCCCACACCGATCACGACCGCGGGGACCACGGCACTGCGCGTAGGTTGCACCTCTCCCGGGGGCGTCGTACTGGACTCGATGATCGCCGGCGTGGCGGCGACCGGCCCCGGAAGCTGCTCGACCACTGGCACCAGTTCCCCGAGCGTCTGGGCCGCATAGACGATGTCCATGGCTTCGAGGTAGCGCTCCTGCGTGATCGCGCCCTTCTCGAACGCCGTGTTGAGGCGCTCTGTCAGGGCTTCGCGCTCCGCGTCGTCGACAGGCTGGTCCGCTTGGGCACGGTACTTGGACGACGGCGGCAGCTGGGTCATGTGATCCATGCTAACGGCTCCGACAAGCCAGAGGGCGTGGCCGGTCTCAGTCGGCGAGGGGGCCGAAGGGCACGCCCAGAGCACGCAGCCGGGCCTCTCCCCCGTCGGGTTCCGTCAACACCCACACCCCGGCTGGGGTGATCGCCACGGTGTTCTCCCAGTGCGACCCGCGCGAGCCATCGGCGCTGAGCACGCTCCACTCGTCGTCGGCCACCACGGTGCGCCGGGTGCCGCGGGTGATCATCGGTTCGATGGCCAACGTCGCACCCGCTTCGAGACGAGGCGTACGAGCCAAGCTGCGATGCCAGTTCGGCACGTCCGGTTCCATGTGCATCTCCGTGCCGATGCCGTGGCCGGTGTACTCGCGCAGGATGCCGTACTGATCCGGGGCGCGCCGGATGACCGTCTCGATGGCTCGGGACACGTCGCTCACCCGGTGCCCCGGACGCATCTGCGCAGCGCCGGCCCAGAACGCCTCTTCCGACACCGAGATCATGGCCGCGTCTGCCGGATCGCCGTTGCCGACGATGACCGTGCGGGCCGCGTCGCCATGCCACCCCTCGACGATGGCACCGAAGTCGATCGAGACCACGTCGCCGTCCGCGAGCGGCCTCTCATCGGGGATGCCGTGCAGCAGGGTGTCATTGACGGAGATGCAGGCCACGGCGGGAAACGGCGGGCCGTAATCGCCACCATAGCCGAAGAAGGAGGACACCGCGCCGTGCCGTTTCAACACGTCGCGACCCACCGCGTCGATCTCCGCGGTGCTCGTGCCCACGCGCGCCGCCTCGATCATCGCGCCCAAGCCCTCGGCCACCACGCGACCGGCCTTGCGCATCAGCCTCAGTTGCTGCGACGTCTTGCGATCAATGCTCATCCGGGCTAGTCGTCGGCGTCGTTCAGGAACTCGTCGAGCTGGGCCAGCATGCGCTCGCGGATCTCGTCGATGCTTCCCGTGCCATCGACCTCGACCAGCAGGCCCTTCATCTCGTAATGGATCAACAGCGGTGCGGTCTGGCCGGCGTAGACCTCCATCCGGCGCCGGATGGTGTCCTCGTTGTCGTCCGCGCGCCCGTCCTTCGCCGCGCGAGCGAGCAGGCGACGCACCAGTACATCAGGGTGAACGTAGAGCGATACGACGGCGTCGATGCTCTGCCCCTGCTTGGCGAGGTGCCTGTCGAGGAAGTGCACCTGATGCATGGTGCGAGGAAAACCGTCGAGAAGGAACCCGCCCGCGCAATCCGGTTCCGCGATACGAGCCGCGACGATCTCCTCGGTGATGTCGTCGGGCACGTACTCGCCGGCGTCGATGAGCTTCTTCACCTCGACGCCCAGCGGGGTTTGCTTGCGAATGTTGTCCCGGAAGATCTCTCCGGTGGAGATGGCGGGCACGCCGTAGTGCTTCGCCAGGTCGCCCGCCTGGGTGCCCTTCCCTGCACCCGGCGCGCCCATGATCAGAAATTTCATCGAAGGAATCCCTCGTATCTCCGCTGCTGCAGCTGACTTTCGATGCGCTTGACGGTATCAAGACCGACGCCCACCATGATAAGGATCGAGGTGCCACCGAAGGGGAAGTTTTGGTTAGCTCCCACCAAAACGAAGGCGATAGACGGGATCAGGGCCACCAAACCGAGGTAGGTCGAGCCGGGAGCAGTGAGGCGCGACAGCACGTAGGCCAGGTAGCGGGCGGTGGGTTTGCCCGCGCGAATGCCCGGAATGAAGCCGCCGTACTTCTTCATGTTGTCAGCCACATCCTCCGGGTTGAAGGTGATCGAGACGTAGAAGTAGGCGAAGCCGACGATCAGCGCAAACTGAAGAATGTTGTAGATCCAGGAGAACTGTCCCTGCTGGCCACCCAGGTGCTGGCTGATCCACAACGACACCGCGCTATCCGGCCGGAAGGTGGAGTAGAGGATGGGCAGGTACAGGATCGAGGTGGCGAAGATCACCGGGATGACACCGGCCTGGTTCACCTTGAGCGGGATGTAGGTGGTGGAGCCGCCCACCAGGCGACGCCCCACCATGCGCTTGGCATACTGCACCGGGATGCGGCGCTGGCCCTGCTCCATGAAGATCACGCCGAGCATCACGAGGAGACCCACGCCGATCACGGCGAAGAACATGAACCAACCCACGGCACCGGGGTTGGACTCCTTGATGAACCAGAGGCCCGACGGGAAGGAGGCGGCGATCTGGACGAAGATCATGATGGACATGCCGTTGCCGACGCCGCGGTCGGTGATTAGCTCGCCCATCCACATGATGATGGCCGTGCCGGCCGTCATGATCAGGACCATGGTGACCAGCGGGAACAGATCGTCGCGGTAGAGGATGCCCTGGCAGCCGGGGAACAGCTGCCCGGTGCGCGCCATGGTGACGAACGCCGACGCGTTCAGCACCGCGAGCACGAGCGTCAGGTATCGCGTGTACTCCGTGATCTTGGCCTGCCCCGAGGCGCCTTCCTTCTTCAACGCCTCCAGCTTCGGGATCACCACGGTCATCAACTGCATGATGATCGACGAGGTGATGTAGGGCATGATGCCCAACGCGAAGATGGTCAGCTGGAGCAGCGCTCCCCCGGAGAACAGGTTGATCATCGAGTAGAGACCGGCCTGCTCACCTTGACTGGTGATCGCGACGCACTCGTTGATGCGCGCCATGTTCACGTTCGGCGTCGGGATGGTGGACCCCAACCGGAATACGGCGAGGATCCCCAAGGTGAAGAAGATCTTCTTACGCAGATCCGGGGTTCGGAACGCGTTAAGGAAGGCGGAAATCATCCGGCACTACTTTCGTCTACTCGTTACAGAGGCGCGCGTGAGCGCACGACAACCATGGCAGCATACCTTGGGCTCAATCTTGCCCCAAAAACCAGCCGCCGCATCCCAGCACACAAGACGAGGGCGGCAGGTTGCCCTGCCGCCCTCGTCGCTGGGTTTTATCCGTCGTATCAGGCCACGGTGGCGGAGCCGCCCGCCGCAGCGAGCTTCTCCTTCGCGGAGCCCGAGAACGCGGTGGCGGTGACATCGAGCTTGACCTCGATTTCACCGGCACCAAGCACCTTCACCGGACGATCGGCGCGCACGGCGCCAGCCTTGACCAGGTCGGCCACGGTAACCTCGCCGCCCTTGGGGAACAGCTCGGCCAGCGTGGCGATGTTCACCACCTGGTACTCAACCCGGAACGGGTTCTTGAAGCCCTTGAGCTTGGGGATACGCATATGCATCGGCATCTGCCCACCCTCGAAGCCCTCCGGCACGTTCTTGCGCGCTCCGGTGCCCTTGGTGCCCCGGCCCGCGGTCTTACCCTTGGAGCCTTCACCGCGACCCACGCGGGTCTTGGTGGTCTTGGCGCCAGGGGCAGGACGCAGATCATGAATCTTCAGCGCCATGTCACTTGACCTCTTCCACGGTAACGAGATGGGAGACCGTGCGAATCATTCCGATGACCTCGGGACGATCCTCACGAACGACCGACTCGCCGATCTTCTTCAGCCCCAGGGTGCGCAGGGTGTCGCGCTGGTTCTGCTTGCAGCCAGCCAGACCCTTCGTCTGGGTGATCTTCAGCTCTGCCATCAGTTGGTTCCCTCCTGAGCCGCACGCAGCAGGCCAGCGGGGGCCACGCGCTCGACGGGCAGGCCGCGACGGTTCGCGATCTGCTGGGGGGTCTCCAGCTGCTTCAGCGCGGCAACGGTGGCGTGCACCACGTTGATCGCGTTGGCGGAGCCGAGCGACTTCGACAGCACATCGTGGACGCCCGCGCACTCCAGCACGGCGCGCGCCGAACCACCGGCGATCACACCGGTACCAGCGCTGGCAGGACGCAGCAGCACGACGCCGCCGGCCTTCTCGCCCTGGACGGGGTGCGGGATGGTGCGCTGGATCAGCGGCACGCGGAAGAAGTTCTTCTTGGCCTCTTCCACGCCCTTGGCGATGGCAGCCGGAACTTCCTTCGCCTTGCCGTAGCCGACGCCGACCATGCCCTCGCCGTCGCCCACCACTACGAGAGCGGTGAAGCTGAAGCGACGACCGCCCTGGACGACCTTGGCGACGCGGTTGATGGCAACCACGCGCTCCAGGTACTGGTTCTTGTCTTCCTTGGCTGCCTGGCCACGACGATCGTCACGGCCACGACGTTCACCGTGAGCACCGCCACCGCGGCGCTGCTGGGTTTCACTCATCGTGTTCCCTATTCCTTTCGTCGGGTCAGAAGCTGAGCCCGGCCTCGCGAGCCGAGTCAGCCAGGGCCGCGAGGCGGCCGGTGTACTTATTGCCTGCACGGTCGAAGACGACGTGCTCGATGCCGGCGGCCTTGGCGCGCTCGGCAACCAGGGCACCCACCTTGCGGGCCTTCTCCGACTTGTCCGCCTCGAGGGCGCGCAGGTCGGCCTCCATGGTGGACGCCGACACGAGGGTGCGACCCTGGACGTCGTCGATCACCTGAACGAACAGGTGACGCGAAGACCGGGTGACCACCATGCGGGGACGCTCGGCGGAACCGCTGATGCGCTTGCGGCCACGCAGCTGACGACGCGCACGCGACGCCTGCTTGGAAGCCAGCGACTTCTTGGTGCTTAGCGAGATAGCCATTACTTGCCAGCCTTTCCAGCCTTGCGGCGGATCTGCTCGCCCTGGTACTTGATGCCCTTGCCCTTGTACGGTTCGGGCTTGCGGAGCTTGCGGATTTTGGCCGCAGTCTCGCCGACGAGCTGCTTGTCGATGCCCTCGATCGAGAAACGAGTGGGGGTCTCGACGGTGAACGTGATGCCCTCGGGGGCGTTGATGATCACCGGGTGCGAGTAGCCCAGAGCGAACTCGAGCTGGCTCGGGCCCTTGGGTACCACACGGTAACCAACGCCGACGATCTCGAGCGTCTTCTTGTAGCCCTCGGTCACTCCGACGATCATGTTCGCCACGAGAGTGCGGGTAAGACCGTGCAAGGAACGGCTCTCGCGCTCGTCGTTGGGACGAGCGACCTCGAGCTGACCTTCAGCGTTCTTATCGATGGTGATGGGCTCGGCAACGGTGAGCGTCAGCGAACCCTTGGGGCCCTTGACGTCGACCTGCCGGCCATCGAGCTTGACATCCACACCGGACGGAACGGTGATAGGGAGCCTGCCAATACGCGACATCTTCTCTTCCTCCTATCCTCGCCCGGTCACCAGACGTAGGCGAGCACTTCGCCGCCCACAGCCTTGGCCTTGGCTTCCTTATCGGTCAGCAGACCCTGCGACGTCGAGATGATCGCGATACCGAGACCGCCGAGCACCTTCGGCAACGCCGTGGCCTTCGCGTAGACGCGCAGGCCGGGCTTGCTGATACGACGCAGACCCGCGATCGAACGCTCGCGGGAATCGCCGTACTTCAGGACGACCTTGAGAACGTCGCCGACCTGGCCTTCAACCTGGGTCAGCTCGTAGTCCTCGATGTAGCCCTCTTCCTTCAGGATCTTGGCGATGCCCACCTTGATCTTCGACGCAGGCATGGTGGCCTCGTCCTTGTACGCCTGGTTGGCGTTGCGCACACGCGTGAGCATGTCTGCGATTGGATCAGTCATTGTCATGACTTATTTGCCTCTTTCTCGCGCCGGTTTCCAGATACCTGGACCTGTCGCGTATTGATCAGATAGGTGGGGCTGGTCACCACGACGACTTGGTCACGCCCGGCAGTTCGCCGGCATGTGCCATCTCGCGCAGGCAAACTCGGCACAGGCCGAACTTGCGGTAAACCGAATGGGGCCGCCCGCACTTCTGGCAGCGGGTGTAGGCACGCACGCCGAACTTGGGCTTGCGGGACTGCTTGACCTTGAGTGCTGTCTTAGCCATCGCTTAAGCTCACTTCTTCTTCTTGGCGTAGTAGGCGGGACCGCGCTTCGACTTGACCTTCTTCGGGTCGTCGACGGCCTTGAACGGGAAGCCCAGGTGCTTCAGCAGAGCCCGGCCTTCGGCGTCGTTGGTGGCGGAGGTCACGAACGTGATGTCCATGCCACGCACGCGGTCGATCTTGTCCTGATCGATCTCGAGGAACATGACCTGCTCGTTGAGACCGAAGGTGTAGTTGCCGTTGCCATCGAACTGAGCGCCGTTGAGACCGCGGAAGTCGCGGATACGGGGCAGCGCCAGGGTCAGCAGGCGGTCGGCGAACTCCCACATGCGGTCGCCACGAAGCGTCACGTGGCAGCCGATGGGCATGCCCTCGCGCAGCTTGAACTGGGCGATCGACTTGCGGGCGCGGGTGACCTGCGGCTTCTGGCCGGTGATGGCGGTGAGGTCGCGAATGGCGCCGTCGATGATCTTGGAGTCGCGCGCGGCTTCGCCGACACCCATGTTCACCACGACCTTGACGAGGCCGGGGATCTGCATGACGTTGGCGTAGTCGAACTCTCCCTGCAGGGCCGGGACGATGTCGTCGCGGTACTTCTGCTTGAGACGCGGGATCACGGTGGTTGCGGTGTCGCTCATCAGATCTCCTCCCCCGTCTTGCGCGAGACGCGCACCGAACGGAAGGCCTTGTACTCAGAGCCGTCGGGACGGCGCTTGGTGACCTCGACACGCTTGTAGCCGACGCGGGTCACCACGTCCTTGCCGTCGACCTTGACCACGAGCTGCACGTTGGAGACGTGGATCGGGGCCTCGGAGGTGATGACGCCACCCTCGATGCGACGGCCGTTGGCGCCCTGCGCCTCGCGGCGGTGACGCTTGACCAGGTTGACACCCTGAACGGTGACGCGCTGCTCTTCGGGGTAGACGGCGATGATCTCGCCGATGGCACCCTTATCCTTGCCGGAGATGACCTTGACGCGGTCACCCTTCTTGACATGGAGCGACTTCATCTCAGATCACCTCCGGGGCGAGCGAGACGATACGCATGAACTTCTTCTCACGCAGCTCACGGGCGACGGGACCGAAGATGCGGGTGCCGCGGGGCTCCCCGTCAGCCTTCAGAATCACGGCGGCGTTCTCGTCGAACTTGATGTAGGAACCGTCGGCGCGGCGACGTTCCTTCTTGGAGCGGACGATGACGGCCTTGACCACGTCGCCCTTCTTAACGTTGCCGCCAGGGATGGCATCCTTGACGGTGGCGACGATCGTGTCGCCGAGGTAGGCATAGCGGCGCCGGGATCCACCGAGAACACGGATGCAAAGGATCTCCTTGGCACCAGTGTTGTCGGCGACCTTCAGCCGCGACTCCTGCTGGATCATTACTTCTCCTTGTCTCGCCGGTTCCTTGGGATGGGGCCTTGCGAAACTAGAAACGGTCCCCCTGGATTTTGCCAGGAGGCAGCCACCAAGCTCGATGGAGATGGTGACCATGCGCCCGGGAGAGGTCCCCTCTGAGGAGGGCTCAGACCCAAGGCAACTGGAACAGTCTATCCCAGAGGGTCTGAGCGGCGAAATCGCCCCGACGCGGCCCAAAGACTGCACGTCGGAACCACCACCAGTGCGGCTGCATGCGTCGGATTCAGACCGATCTCAGCGACAGTGCGGCTGCCTCCGTCGGCATGGCGACGCACGCAGCCGCACTAACCAGCCAGCATCGTCGAAGCTACTCGCTGCGCAGCGCCTCCACGGGATCCTTGCGGGAGGCCGCGCTGGACGGGATCAACCCGGCCAGGGAGGTCAACACCATGCTGATCAGCACCAGGATGCCTGCCGCCTCCCAGGGCAGTCGGGCGATATTGGGCACATCGAAGTTCGTGTAGACGATGATGTTGGCGGGGATGGTCAAAAGGAAGGTGATGCCGACGCCCAGCGCACCGGCCACGAAACCGACGATCAGGGTCTCCGCGTTGAACACACGGCGAATATCGCGCTTGCTGGCGCCGATGGAGCGCAGGATGCCGATCTCCTTCTTGCGTTCCAGCACGGAGATGTAGGTGATCACCCCGATCATGATCGACGAGACGATCAGCGAGATCGCGACGAAGGCGATCAATACGTAGCTGATCATGTTGACGATCTCGGTGACCGAGCTCATGAGGACACCGACGATGTCGGTGTAGGTGACGACCTGGTCCTCACTGCCGTCGTCCTGCATCCGCTCGTTGTAGTCGTCGAGGATGCGGGTGACCTCCCCCTTCGATTCGAAATCGATCGGGTAGATGTCGATCCGCGCCGGGTTGTCGAAATCGGCGTAGCCCAGCTGCCGCAGGTTGGCATCGAGGCTTGCCATCTGGGTGCCCGCCATCGACATCAGCAGCTGGCTGAGCTCCTCGGGGCTGCGTTCCATCTGGAACGCCGCGAGGAAGGCATCTTGATCGATGCCCATGGCCTCACCCATGTTCTCGGCCAGCTGACCCATGCTGGATTCCAGCGCCGTCCCGATCTGCTCGGAGAGGGCGGAGGTGAGTTCCGAGCCGATCTGGCCCATGAACACCGTCATCACCTGCTCCATGTATCCGGCGAGCACGCCCTGCAACTGGCTCTCCAGGGCGTCGGTATTGATCATGCCCATGGCATCGCCCAGGAGGGCCTCTCCCTGCTCTGAGGCGAGGAAAGCCGGGAAGTTCGCAGCGGCGTCGGTGGGATTGAGGTTGTTGGCGAGCGCGAACTCCAGGTATCCCTGGATGAGGCGCTCGACCAGCCCGGCGTTCGGGTCCGGCTGGGGCGTCGGCGGGAGAGGATTCAACTCGGCGAGCAGTTGCTGTCCCTCCTCCGACTCGAAGAAGGCCGGCAGCACGGTCACGACGTCGGCCGGGTCGAGCTCATTGGCCGCGGCGAAGGCGGCGTATCCCTGCAGGACCTCGCCGACGGCGTCGAAGGGCGTTTCTTCGCCGGCCTCCTCCACGATCGCCTGAGCCTCTCCCGATTCCAGGAAGGCCGGGATGTTGGCACCGATGTCCGCGGGGTCGAGTTCATTCGCCGTCACGAAGTTCGCGTAGCCGTCCATCAGGCGTTCCACAACCGCTGTCAGTTGTTCGACGGAGGGCGCCGGCGGTGTCTCGTCGCCAGGCTGCTCCTGCTCCGGTTGTGGCTCGGCGCTCTCGTCAGGCGATGCGGGGGCATCCGTCTCGGGAACGGTGATCAGACTGGAGAGGTCGAGCTGGCCGAGAATGCCCTCGAGGTCCAGCGCAGGCAGCTGGGAGGGGTCGATCTGCAGATCCCCCATGTTCAGATCCATGCCGGAGAGCCCGGCCTCCAGTCCCGACATATCGAGCTGAAGCTTGGACTCGTCGAAGGTGAAGGCCTCCGCGATCGCTTCCTCGTCGATGGTGAACATCGACGCGAAGTCGAACTCCTCTTCCTCCGGGGTCTCGCCGAAGCGACGCCCCGTGAACACGTCGGTACTGGAGTCCGCCAGCTGGCTCTGGACGATCTCCGAGGCCGCGGCCTGTTCGATGACCTGTGTGGTCAACGCCCTCGTGTAATAGATGCCCGGTTCGAGGCGCGCGGAATCGTCGGTGGGCTTCACGATGCCCGTGACCTTCAGATCCATGCCGTCTTGGACAAGATTCCTGAGGAAGGCCTCGTCCGAGCTGCGATCGGTCCAGATGTCAAACTCGTCGTCGTAGGTGTAGAAGTCGGCGGCGTCGACCACCGTGAAGGTGATGTCCAGCATCTCTTCGTAGCTGACGGAGACCGGATCGCCGGGCGATTCCACGTCCTCCTCGTCGATCACCTGGCGAACCATCTCGTCGAGCTCTGCCGGATCCCGAAGGCCCATGGCGTAGAGGCCGAAATCGCTGAATCCGCCGCTGGGCGTCAACACCACCAGGGTTTCGTCGGCGGCCGTCGGCCACTCTCCTGCGACGACCTCGAAGTGCGAATCGATCAACGACCGATCGTCCACGAGCTCACGGAAGACGTTGGTGTTCATCGACGCCGACAGCATGCTGTTGGCCGACATGCCACCGAAGCCGAGCGCGTCGAAGCTGGAATCCGGATGGACCTGACGCACGTCGTCGACGGTATCCGGGGCGAAGATCTGCGGGGAGACGTCGTAGGAGTACTGGATCGAGTTGACGTGAGAACCGATTCCCCCGCCATCGTCGTCCAGGAAGTGCTTGAGCGACTCCAGGTCGTTGGTACCGACGCTGGAGAACATCTGGGAGATCGCCTGCACCTCGTGCACGTCATCGCTGTCTGAGCCACCTGTGCCCGACATCTCCTCCATCATGCCGGCCGACGCCGCGAGCATCGCGGTCATATCCATGCCCTGCCGCTGGATGGTCAGCGGATACAGCGAAAGGGTGTCTTCTTCGACGCTCTTGATATAGGCGTTGACACCATTGGCCAGCGCGAGGATCGCGGCGATGCCGATGATCCCGATGCTGCCGGCGAAGGAGGTCATGAGGGTGCGGCCCTTCTTCGTCATCAAGTTGTTGAAAGACAACGCGATGGCGGTGAGGAAGGACATGCTGGTGCGTCGCGCCGGAGTGCCATCACGCTCGTCGCCGGCTTGGGGAAGATAGGGGTCGCTGTCCTCGGAGATCTCGCCGTCGCTGAGATGGACGATACGGGTGGCGTACTCCTCGGCCAGCTCCGGATTGTGCGTGACCATGATCACCAAGCGGTCTTTGGCGATGCTGGTGAGAAGCGCCATGATCTGGACGCTGGTCTTGGAATCCAGAGCACCGGTCGGTTCATCGGCGAGCAGGATCTCAGGATCGTTGACCAGTGCGCGAGCGATCGCCACACGCTGCATCTGGCCACCGGAGAGCTGATTGGGCCGCTTGTGGACGTGCTCGCCCAAGCCCACTTCGTCGAGGGCGTCCTTGGCTCGGCGCCGCCGCTCGCTCCGGGACACCCCGGCCAGCGTCAACGCCAGTTCCACATTGGCCAGCACCGTTTGATGCGGAATCAGGTTGTAGCTCTGGAAGACGAACCCGATGCGGTTGTTGCGGTAGGTGTCCCAATCGCGGTCTTTGTAGCGCTCCGTGGCGATGCCGTCGATGATGAGGTTGCCGGAGTCGTAGTGGTCCAGGCCACCGACGATGTTGAGCAGCGTGGTCTTTCCCGACCCCGACGGGCCGAGGATGGCGACGAACTCGTTGTCGCGGAAGGCGATGGACACCTCGTTCAGCGCGACCTGGGTGAAATCACCCGTGGTGTAAGACTTGCGGACGTCTCGGAGTTCTAGCATGCGGCGTCTTTCTGGTCCGGCATGGCGCACGGATGGCTGGACCGCAAGCCAGCATACGACCGCCCGACAAACCCGTCCGCTCCGGGTGGCCGCGGGGAGAGGCTGATGGTCCGATAACGCGGGGGCCGTGGCTCCGTTGCCGCAGCCCCCGTTGTGATACCTACGCTAGCGTCCACAACGGCCGTCATGCCGCATCTGGAGATATCGATTCGGCAACGAATTACCCACAGGCCCTGGGCAACTACCTGCCCAGCATGCGCGGAGGGCGGTTCCCCGACGGGAACCGCCCTCCGCGATAGGCCGGCGATCAGCCTTCAGGAAGCACGCCCGGATTGGCCTCCATCCACGCGTGCACGGCCTCTTCCTCCTGGCCCTCCTCGAACTGGTTCACCACCGTGTCCTCGAGCGAGCCGTACTGCTCGTCGTCCAGCTTCACCTGGGCGACCCATTCGGCGATATCGGGGTACTGCTCGGCAAAGCCCGCGGTGGCGAGGAAGTGCAGCGCCTCCTGCTCGCCGAGAGCCCCCTTCGGATCCTCGAGGTCGCGCATGCCGAACTCCGCGTTGGCCCAGAACGGACGCCACAGCGTGACGACGATCTCCTCCTCGCGGTTGACCTTGTTCCTCAGCTCGGCGAGCATGGCAGTGGTGCTGGAGGTGACCAGCTCGAACTCGTCCAGTTCGTATTCAGGAATGACCGAATCCAGCGAGGCCTCGGTGAGACCGGCACCAGGTTCGATACCGATGATCTGGTTATTGAGGACATCGGCGAAGTCCGGGATATCCTCGATCGACCGGATTTCGGAGTACTCCGGCACCGCCCAGGTGAGCACCGCGTTGTCGTAGTAGGCGCCCAGGCTCTCCAGCCTGTCCCCGTACTCCTCCATGTAGCTGGCGTGAGTCACCTCGGGCCAGGCCGAGGGGTAGATGTCGACATCGCCCTGAGCCAGCCCCAGATACAACGGACCGGCCTCGCTGAGTTCCTGAGTCTCGACGGTGTAGCCCATCTCCTCCAACTGCACCTTCAGCAGGTTGCCGACGGAGCGCCCGTCCGTCCACGATGGGATGAAGCCGAGGGTGATGGTGTTATCGGGCGCTTCGGAACCGACGGAGGTCGGATCATCGCTCGGGGCGGCTCCCGGGCTGTCGCCGCCGCACGCCGCGAGAGACAGGGCCAAGCCCGCACCGAGGACAGCGAGACCGCCCTTGCGAACTGCGTTGTTGATCATGGAGGATCCTTTCCTTCTCTTTCATTCACTTCTGTTTCACACAGCGGTAGCTGCGAGCTCTTGGGCTTTACGGGCTTTCTCCTCGCGGGCGAACTTCCACTTCGCGAGCAAGGACGAGGTGTTCTCGGCCGGCGAGCCCAGCGCGCCGGTGAAGCGATCCAAGAAGATCGCCAGGAACACGATCGCCAGGCCGGCTTCGACACCATCGGCCATCCTGACCATGGACAGCGCCCTGACCACTTCGTCGCCCAGCCCCTTGGCGCCCACCATGCCGGCGATCACCACCATCGACAGGGCCAACATGATCACCTGATTGATGCCGGCCATGATGGTGGGGATCGCAAGTGGGAGCTGGATGCCGCGAAGGATCTCCCCATCCGAGGCCCCGAAGGACTCGCCGGCCTCAACCGTCTCCTTGTCCACGCTGCGGATTCCCAGTTCCGTGAGCCTGACGCCGGGAGGAAGCGAGAAGATGATGGTCGCGAACATCCCGGGAACAGCGCCGAGGCTGAAGAACATGATGGCGGGGATCAGGTAGACCATCGCCGGCATCGTCTGCATGAGATCCAGTACGGGTCTGACGACGGCACTCACCCGATCATTACGCGCGGCCCAGATGCCGAGTGGCACGGCGATCACCACAGCGGTGGTGGTCGCGAGCATCACCAGGGCCAAGGTCTGCATGGCCTCGGTCCAGAGATCCATGCTCACGATCAACAGGAAAGTCACCGTCGTCCCAATCGCGAGCTTCCAGGAGCGCACCAGCCACGCGAGCGCAGCGAAAACCAGGATCATCGCGAGTGGCGGGAGGAACAGCAGCACGTCGACCAGACCATCGTTGACGGCGGTGCCCGAGCGCTTGATAGCGTCCAGCACCACGCGCAGGTGGATGCTGACCCAGTCGATCGCGTCGGCGATCCAGCGGCCCAGGGGAATAGACGGAGGGAAGTTCTCGATCACGCGTCGGCTCCTTCGGTGTCATCGCTGCTTCCGTTGGCTGCGCCCAGCGCGGCGAGCAGGGTGACGCGGGGAATGACGCCCGTGACCCGGCCGTGGTCGTCAACCACCACCAACGGCGCCCGGTGTTGGGCGGAATGCGCGAACAGTTCGTTGATCGGCGTTGTTTCGGTGACCACCGGCATCTCGTGCACGGTCGAGTAGGGCAGATCGGTGCGCCCCGCGCGTACCGCCTCCGCGACGTCGTCCTCCCAGAGGATGCCCACGGGTTTGCGTTCGCGATTGACCGCCAGCAGCCAGGACGGCTGGTGCTCGCGCAGCAGCTTGTGCGCCACGTGGGGGCCGGATTCGGACCCCACCACCGCGTACGGAGGCTCGGCGATGCTGCTGGCCGTCAGCACACGGGTGCGGTCCACGTCCGCGACGAAACGAGCCACATAGTTGCTGGCGGGATCGTTCAAGATCTGCTCCGCGGTGCCGATCTGTTCGATCCGGCCGTCGCGCATCATCGCGATCCGGTCGCCCAGCCGCATGGCCTCGTTGAGGTCGTGGGTGATGAACAAGATGGTCTTGTCCAGTTTCTGCTGCAGCTCGATCAGCTGGTCCTGCATGCCGCGCCGGATCAGCGGGTCCAGCGCCGAGAAGGCTTCGTCCATCAGCATGATGTCGGTGCCAGCTGCCAGCGCCCGGGCCAAACCGACCCGCTGCTGCATCCCCCCGGAGAGCTCGCCCGGCTTGTAGCCGCCCCAGCCGGCGAGGCCCACCAGGCCGAGAGCCTCATTGGCCTTCGCCTCGCGGTCAGCCTTGTTCATGCCCTGGATCTTCAACCCGTAAGCGGCGTTCTCACCGACGGTGCGGTGCGGCAGCAACGCGAAGTGCTGGAAGACCATGGAGATCTTCTCCCGTCGCACTTTCAGCAGTTCCTGTTTGCTGAGGGCACCGATCGCCTTGCCTTGGATGGTGAGTGTGCCATGGGTCATGGGCAGCAGCCCGTTGACCATCCGGATCAAGGTGGACTTTCCCGAGCCCGAGAGCCCCATCACCACGAAGATCTCACCCGGCTTCACCTCGAAGCTGGCGTCGATGACGGCGGCGGTCAAGCCCTTCTGCTGCAGATCCTCCCGGGTTGCACCCGACTGAAGGAGTTTCACACCTCCTTCGGGGCGTCGTCCGAAGACTCTGTAGACGTGGGAGGCTCGAATCGCGCTCACATCACTCCTGGGGCAGGCATCATCGTGGTTATTCCAGAGGGTGCGCTGACCCCCTGAAAAGCCCGGTCGAACCCAAGATCCAACGGGCGCCAGGAGGCACGAGACGACGTGCCCCCGCCGACGACCGGGACTTCCACCGTTTCGAAGTTCCCCGGGCAGGTCAACCCCGCGCCGCCCCGACCCTCTCAACCTGAGATTTTCTCAAGACGGGTCTCCCCTAGCCACACGCCATACAGGCAACCTTCCTGAAAGTTTGCTTGCCTTCTCTCACCAGACAGCAAAAGGGCCGTCCCGCAGATGCGGGACGGCCCTTTCGTTCTTGGCTATGCCGAGATCACTTGGCGCGCTCGATGATCTCCACCAGGCGCCAGCGCTTCTGCGCGGACAGCGGGCGGGTCTCCATCACGCGAACCCGGTCGCCGATGCCGGCCGAGTTCTGCTCGTCGTGGGCCTTGAGGCGCGACGACTTGGTCATGACCTTGCCGTAGAGCGGGTGCTTGACCCGGTCTTCGACGACGACGACGATCGTCTTGTCCATCTTGTCGGACACGACGACGCCCTGGAGCACCTTGCGGCGTCCGCGTTCGGTCTGGGTTTCACTCATGGTCAGTTCTCCTCCGTGACGGGCTCGTCCTCGATGTGGAGGTTGCGCTCCTGCAGCACGGTGTAGACGCGGGCGATGTCCTTGCGGACCTCGCGCAGCCGCCCGTGCGACTCGAGCTGGCCGGTAGCCGCTTGGAAGCGGAGACCGAACAGTTCCTCCTTCAGCTCAACGACCTTCGCGTTGAGCTGGTCACGAGACAGGCCGCGCAGCTCGTGAGCCTTCAGTGCCTTGCTCATCAGATATCACCTGCTTCGCGCTTGATGAAGCGCGCCTTGAACGGGAGCTTGTGGATGGCGAGCCGCATGGCTTCGCGAGCCACCTCCTCCGGCACGCCGGAGAGTTCGAACAGCACGCGACCCGGCTTGATGTTGGCCACCCACCACTCGGGGGAACCCTTGCCGGAACCCATGCGGGTTTCCGCCGGCTTCTTGGTCAGCGGGCGATCCGGGTAGACGTTGATCCACACCTTGCCGCCACGCTTGATGTGACGGGTCATGGCGATACGAGCCGCCTCGATCTGACGGTTGGTCAGGTAGGAGGACTCGAGCGCCTGGATGCCGTAGTCGCCGAAGGCCAGCTTGGTGCCGCCCTTGGCCGCACCGTCACGCTTGGGGTGGTGCTGCTTACGGAACTTGACGCGACGAGGAATCAGCATGACTTATGCTCCTGCGTTCTCAGTGGCGGCGGCAGCCGGGGCCTCAGCCTGAGCTGCCTCGGCGCGACGGCGTCCGCCGCGCTCGGGACGATCACCGCGGCCCTCGCCGCGGCCGGGACGACGCCCGGGACGCTGGCGACCGGACGGCGCGGCGTTACGGGCGGCCTTCTGGGCAGCGCGCTCGGCGCGGGTGCCGGTGACGTCGCCCTTGTAGATCCACACCTTGACGCCGATGCGGCCGAAGGTGGTGCGTGCCTCGTAGAAGCCGTAGTCGATGTCGGCGCGCAGCGTGTGCAGCGGGACGCGACCCTCGCGGTAGCCCTCGGAGCGCGACATTTCCGCGCCACCCAGACGACCGGAGCACTTGATCCGGATGCCCTTGGCACCGGCGCGCATGGCGGTCTGCTGGGCCTTGCGCATCGCACGACGGAAGGCCACGCGGGCGCCGAGCTGCTCGGCGATACCCTGGGCCACCAGCTGAGCGTCGGTCTCGGGGTTCTTCACCTCGAGGATGTTCAGCTGCACCTGCTTGCCGGTGAGCTTCTCCAGCTCGCCGCGCACGCGCTCCGCCTCGGCGCCGTTGCGGCCGATGACGATGCCCGGACGGGCGGCGTGCAGGAAGATGGTGACCCGCTCGGAGCGGCGCTCGATCTCGATGGTCGAGATGCCGGCGCGCTCCAGCGTCTTGGTGAGGTACTCACGAATCTTGACGTCTTCGCCCACGTACTCGGCGTAGTTCTTCTCCGCATACCAGCGGGTCACGTGATCCGTGGTGATGCCGAGACGGAAGCCGTTCGGGTTGATCTTTTGGCCCATGTCAGGCTCCCTTCGCCTCGCGGGGTTCGACGACAACGGTGATGTGCGACCCACGCTTGAGGATCCGGCTGGCGGATCCCTTAGCGCGGGGGCGGATCCGACGCAGGGTGACACCCTCATCGACGAATGCCTTGGAGATGTAGAGATCCTCGGCGCGCAGGCCCTCGGCCGACTCGGCGTTGGCCACAGCGGAGGCCACCACCTTGTAAGCCGGCTCGGAAGCGGCCTGCGGGGCGAACTTCAGGGCCACCAGGGCGTCCTGTACGTCCATGCCGCGGACCAGGTCGATGACCCGGCGCACCTTGGTGGGGCTCATCCGGACGTGGCGCGCGATGGCGTACGAGCCAGGACGATCCCCGAGCAGGGTCTCGCGACGACGGCTGTTGCCGTTCTCGTTGCTCATTGTTGAATCAGTTCCTTTTCTCGTTGCCTCAGCGGCGACGCGACTTCTTGTCGTCCTTCACGTGCCCCTTGAAGGTGCGCGTGGGAGCGAACTCGCCCAGCTTGTGACCGATCATGGACTCGGTGACGAACACCGGGACGTGCTTGCGGCCGTCGTGTACCGCGATGGTGTGACCCAGCATGTCCGGCACGATCATCGAGCGGCGAGACCAGGTCTTGATGACGTTCTTGGTGCCCTTTTCGTTCTGAGCGTCCACCTTCTTGATCAGGTGGTCGTCGACGAAGGGGCCCTTCTTAAGGCTGCGTGGCATTTTTCTTCAGGCTCCCTATCAGCGCTTCTTACCGGTCTTGCGACGGCGGACGATCAGGCGGTTGCTCGCCTTGTTCTTATCGCGGGTGCGGCCCTCGGGCTTGCCCCACGGCGACACCGGGTGACGACCACCGGAGGTGCGGCCCTCGCCACCACCGTGCGGGTGATCGACGGGGTTCATCACGACACCGCGGACGGTCGGGCGGATGCCCTTCCAGCGGTTACGGCCGGCCTTGCCCCAGTTGATGTTCGACTGCTCGGCGTTGCCGACCGTGCCGATCGTGGCGCGGCAGCGCACGTCGACCATGCGCATTTCGCCCGAGGGCATGCGCAGGGTGGCGTACTTGCCCTCGCGGGCGACCAGCTGGATGGAGGTGCCGGCGGAACGACCGAGCTTGGCGCCGCCACCGGGGCGCAGTTCCACGCAGTGCACCGTGGTGCCGACGGGGATCTGACGCAGCTCCAGGTTGTTGCCCGGCTTGATGTCCGAGCCCTCACCCGAGGAGATGACGGTGCCCTGAGCGAGGTTGTTCGGGGCGATGATGTAGCGCTTCTCACCATCGAAGTAGTGCAGCAGCGCGATGCGGGCGGTGCGGTTGGGGTCGTACTCGATGTGAGCGACCTTGGCCGGCACGCCGTCCTTGTCGTAACGCTTGAAGTCGATGATGCGGTAGGCCTGCTTGTGACCGCCGCCGATGTGGCGGGTGGTGATGCGGCCGGTGTTGTTACGGCCGCCGGTCTTGGGCTTGGGGGCCAGCAGCGACTTCTCCGGCGTCGAACGAGTGATCTCGGCGAAGTCCGAGACACTGGAGCCGCGGCGACCGGGCGTCGTGGGCTTGTACTTACGGATACCCATGAGGTTTAGCTTCCTTCCTCAACCAGCGCGGTCAGTCGACCGGTCCGGAGAAGATGTCGATGCGGTCGCCCTCGGCCACCGTGACGATCGCACGCTTGGTGTCGACCTTCTTGCCGAGGCCGTACCGGGTGCGACGCGTCTTGCCGCGGCGGTTGAGGGTGTTAACGGAGACGACCTTGACCTTGAAGATCTGCTCGATGGCGATCTTGATCTCGGTCTTGTTCGCGTGCGGAGCGACGATGAAGGTGTACTTGTTCTCGTCAAGAAGGTTGTACGTCTTCTCGCTCACGACGGGACGCAGGATGATGTCGCGGTGGTCGCGAATCTTCAGCGGCGCGGTCACTTGTCCTTCTCCTCAGAGTTGTTGGGTCCGGCGAGGAAGGCAGCCAGCGCGGCCTCCGTGAACACGACCTTGTCGTTGACCAGCACGTCGTAGGCGTTCAGCTGATCGACGGCCAGAGCATGCACCTCGTCGAGGTTGCGCACCGACAGCCACGCCACGTCCTCGGAACGGTCGAGCACGACCAGCACCTTGGTGACGTCGCCGATGGCGCTCAGCGCGGCCTTGGCCAGCTTGGTGGAGGGGGTCTCCCCCGCCACGAGGGCCTTCAGCACGTAGATCTCGCCATCGCGGGCCCGATCCGACAGCGCACCGCGCAGAGCAGCGGCCACCATCTTCTTGGGCGTGCGCTGCGAGTAGTCGCGCGGCTTGGGACCGTGCACGACGCCGCCGCCGACCCACTGGGGAGCGCGACGCGAGCCATGACGAGCCCGGCCGGTGCCCTTCTGGCGCCACGGCTTGATGCCACCGCCGCGGACCTCGCCGCGGGTCTTGGTGGAATGGGTGCCCTGACGAGCGGCCGCGAGCCTGAGCCACGACCACCTGATGGATCAGGGGGATGTTGGTCTGCGCGTCGAACACCTGCGCGGGCAGGTCGACCGTGCCGGCCTTGTTGCCCGTGGTGTCGATCACGTCAACGGTGAGATTGTCGCTCATGCTGCGCCACCCTTCTTGGCCGCGGTACGCACGACGACCAGCGAACCGGCGTTGCCGGGGACCGCACCGCGGACCAGCAGCAAGCCGCGCTCAGCGTCGACGGCGTGAATCTTGAGGTTCTGGACGGTGACCTTGGCATTGCCCATGCGGCCGGCCCTGCGCAGGCCCTTGAACACGCGACCGGGGGTCGCGCAGCCACCGATGGAGCCCGGCGAGCGGTGCTTGCGGTGCACACCATGGGAAGCGCGCAGGCCCTTGAAGCCATGGCGCTTCATGACACCAGCGGTGCCCTTGCCCTTGGAGGTGCCGGTCACATCGACGATCTCGCCGCCTTCGAAGATCTCGGCGGTCAGTTCCTGGCCCAACGCGAACTCGGAGGCGTTGGCGGTACGCAGCTCAACGAGGTTCTTACGAGGGGTCACGTCCGCCTTGGCGAAATGGCCGGCGGCGGGCTTGGTGACCTTCTTGGCCTTGATGGCACCGAAGCCGAGCTGCACGGCGTTGTAGCCGTCGGTCTCGGGGGTGCGGACCTGCGTCACGACGCAGGGGCCGGCCTGGATCACGGTGACCGGAACCAGACGGTTGTTCTCATCCCACAGCTGGGTCATGCCGAGCTTGGTGCCCAGGATGCCCTTCACATTACGTTCACTCATGTTCTCAGACCTCACGGAAGCTTGATCTCGATGTCGACGCCCGCAGGAAGGTCCAGACGCATGAGCGAGTCGACCGTCTTAGGCGTAGGGTCGAGGATGTCGATGAGACGCTTGTGCGTGCGCATCTCGAAGTGCTCGCGGCTGTCCTTGTACTTGTGGGGCGAACGGATAACACAGAACACGTTCTTCTCGGTGGGCAGCGGCACGGGGCCAGCCACCTTTGCACCGGTGCGAGTCACAGTATCGACGATCTTGCGCGCCGAGCTGTCGATGACCTCATGGTCATACGCCCGCAGCCTGATGCGGATCTTTTGTCCCGCCACAGTTGTTCCTTCTTCTCGTCCCTATTTACCTGGAAGTTCCAGAGGGGTAAAACCCCTTGTCACTCCGACCCCCGAGGTCGGGAGTGTCGCGCCCTTTCCACGAAAGAAGACCACCTTCAAGGATGTCCCTGAAGGGCCGGATCTCGCGCTTTGGGCACGTGCTCGACCTCGTCCGAAGACTCACCGCGGCGACGCACGCCACAGGACTCCTCGCGGAGCAACCTGACTATCTTGTCACGTCTCACCCGACGATCCAAATCGGCGACGAGACTCACGTAAAGTCCCCGCGTAGCCAGGGGCCGTGCCTCACACACTTTCCCCCGCGTAGCCAGGCGACGGTCACGATGGGGTGGAGCACGAAGGGCATGTCGTTGGCAGCAAGGGTTGAGGTTACGAAGAAGTACGCCACCGCGTACGCGGCAACGTCGAAGAAGGACAAGAGCCGGATCCTCGACACCGTGGTCGCGGTCACGGGTTGGAACCGGGACCACGCCCGCCAACAACTCCGGGGCCGGCTGGCCCAGCCCAAGAGGCAGAGCCACCGCCACGATCGCTGTGATCGACCGGCGCCGCACCAAACCACGTAAATACTCCTACGACGCTCCTCACGCTCCAGAAGGTGTGGTCTGTCGCGGGCGGGATCTGCGGCAAATACCTTGCCGTGTCCATGTCGGACTGGCTGGACGCGATGGAGGCCGAAGGCTCCTCATCCCCGGCCAGGGCCGCTACAGCCCCGAGGTGCGCTCGGAACTGGAGCAAATGTCGCCAGCCACGATCGACCGCTATCTCACTCCCGCACGGGCGAAGGACCCGATCCGCGGCAAGACCACAACCAAACCAGGCAGTCTGCTGCGCAACTCGATCACCATCCGCAAGGCCGGAGACGAAGTCGAAACCGAACCAGGGTTCTTCGAGATCGACACCGTGGCTCACTGCGGCCCCACCCTGAAAGGCGAGTTCGCGCGCACCGTGAACTACACCGATGTCCATACCGGCTGGGTGTTCACCGCGCGATCCGCAACAACGCCGCCATCCACGTCCTAGGCGTCTTCGACACCTTCGTCGACCAGATCCCGTTCCTGGTCACCGGTATCGACTGCGACAACGGAGGCGAGTTCATCAACCACGACCTCGTCGGCTGGGCTACCGAACGAGACGTCTACTTCACCCGCTCCCGCCCTTACAGAAGAACGACCAAGCCACCATCGAGTCGAAGAACAACCACCTCGTGCGCCGCTACGGCTTCTACCACCGCTACGACACACCGCTCGAGCTCGAGCTGTTGAACCGGCTCTGGCCGCTGGTCAACGACCGGTTGAACTTCTTCACCCCAACGAAGAAGCCCGTCGATTGGTCCACCGACCGCATCGGGCGACGTAAACGCGTCTACGACAAACCACGCACCCCTACCAGCGGCTCCTGACCGCCGGCATCCTCAGCCCCACCCAGGAAACCGAGCTGGCTACCTACAAGCCAGCCTGCGACCGACCCAGATCGCTGACCAGATCCACCAACTCCAGCAAGAACTCACCCGCCTCGCCGGCCATAAGACCCGCCGCCTCGAAGAACAAGCCCGCCCGAAGCTACCCAACCCGGCCGGGATCCGACTCCACGCCGGATAACCTCTACGCGGGGAAAAACCATGTGAGGCACGCACCCCGTTTCCCGGGGACTTGACAATGAGGCACCACGATCCGGCCCCCGATCTTCGTGCTTCCGCTCCCCACCCCCCTCCGCGTTCCCCCTCCCCGACCCCCTTCCCCGCCCCGCGTTTGCCGAAAATCGGCCACTGGCCGATTTTCCGTGGTCTACGCAGAAAAATCGGCCACCACCCGCCCGGGAATCCGGGCGCGACGCCCTGGTGCCCGGGACGGCACGCAGCGAAGGATGAGCTCACCTTGTTCGCCGATTCCCGACGGACGCGCAACACCTGAGGAGCCCCCCATGTCCACCTTTCTTTCCGACCCCGATACGACGCAGGAGCCCATCGCTTCGCCTCGCCCTCCCCGCCTCTGGGCATGGGCCGGCGTGCTGTCCGGCGCCTTGGGCATAGCGACCATCCAGGCGTCGATGGCCACCTCCGTCGATTGGGAGGCGACGGCCGGCAATGCGGAGAAGATGCTCGCCGACGCCGCGAGCAAGCAAGGCGCCTACCTCGTGTTCCACGTTCTGGCGGCACTGACCCTGCTGGTCTTGCCGGTCTTCGGCGCCGGGTTGAGGCGCCGGCTCGAGGCGAGGGGGCCCGTCGGCTCTCTGCACGGCCACGTCGCCATGGCGGGGGTGCTGCTCACCGCGGGGGCCTTGCTCCTGGGCAGCGGCTTGGACACCCAGTTCGCGCTCGGATTGTCGGAACCGTCGATGTACGTGCCGGAATCGGTGGCGTTCTACACCGACTGGGTGGCCACCCTCCCCTGGTTGTGGGTCGGCATGGGGCTGCCGGCGCTCGCCGTCGCCGCTCTCTCACTGCGCCACGGTGGCGCGCCCCGCTGGCTCGGAGTGCTGTCGCTGGTTTTCGGCCTTCTCATCGTCGCAACGGGGGTCTCCCCCTTCCAGTACCTGGCGGGTTTCGTCGCCCCGGTGTGGGTGCTGGTGACGTCGCTCGGGTTCGCCCTTGGCGACCGCCGGTGAGCAATAGAGTTCAGCCATGACGGATACGCCCCACCGCTATCCCGGCCGTCCGCGCCTGGCACTGGCGGTAGCGGTGGGCGCTTTCCTGCCCGCCATCTCCGGCGGCGTGCTTCAGGCCGCGAGCCGGATTCCCCTGACTCCCGATGTGCTGTTCCTCGTGGTCGACGTGATGGTGGGCCTGGTCTATGGCACGGTGGCGGCGGTCATCCTGAGCCGACGCGGCCATCCGGTGGCTTGGCTCGTCGCCCTGGCTGCCGTCGGCGCCGGTGTCGCTGCTCTTGGGGGTGGATGGGCATCTTTCGCGATGTCCCACCCGGCAGCGCCCGACCCGGCGTTGGGAATCAGTCTCTTCGGTTCCGCCTGGGTGCCGGGGACACTCTCGCTGTTCCTCGTCGTGCCGTGGCTGGTGCGAGACCATCCGCTGACACCGAAGGCCTGGTGCGGCGTCGCCGGGGGCGCCCTCATCGCCCTCACTTTCACGACGCAGCGCTGGTTCTTCCCTCTGGCCGACAACACCGGCCTGATCGTGGCGGTGGTGGTCTTCGGGCTCGGGACCGCAGCCGCCGTGTTGTGGCGACGGCAGCACGGGCCACCGAGCGAACGGGCGGGTCTTGGTCTGCTGGCGCTCGGCACGGCCGTGATGGCACTGTCGTTCCTTCCCTTGATCCTCATCCCCTACACCGCCGAGTCGGTGATTCTCCTGGTTCCGATTTCGCACCTCGCCTGCCAAGCGGTGTTTCCCGGAGCCCTCCTCGTCACGATGCTGCGCAACCGGCTCTGGGGCATCGATCTCGCGGTGAGTCGAGCGGTGATCGCCGGCCTGCTGACCCTCGGCCTGGTCGCCGTCTATGCGAGCCTCGCTTGGCTCGCAACGGTGCTGGTCGGAAGCTCGGTGGTGGCGCAGGCCGTGGCTGCGATCGGCGTGGTGCTCGCCGTGCAGCCCATCCGACGATGGCTGGAGCAGCGCGTGCGGCGGCTGGTGTGGGGCGAGGCGGCGTCGCCCGGGCGCGCGGCATTGAGCATCGGCGCCTCGCTGTCTGCCGTTGCGGGTGGCGAGGAACTCCTCGACCGGTTGGCCGCCGCCGTGGGCGAGGCCCTTCGTCTCGAGTCAGTCCGCCTCACGGTGCCCGGCCCGACCGAGTCCACGGGCGTTTGGGGCACGCCGACGAGCGCTCCTATCGAACGCTCGGTCCTTCGGGCGGACGGCTCGGCTCTCGGGTGGCTCGCCCTAACGGCACGCCCGGGCGAGCGGCTGGACCGCCGCAGCCTCGACGCCCTCGAGCACCTGCAGCCGGTGCTCGCCGTCGGCCTCGACCTAGTGCGCGCCCGCGACGCTGCCACCCGGGCCCGTCTGGCCGAGCGACGGGTGATCCGACGAGAGCTGCACGACGGCATCGGCCCGTGGCTGTCCGGGCTGCGCCTCGGACTTCAGGGCGCGCGCAACACGCTACCCACCGATCCCACGACGGCGGACGCGGTGCTCGCCGCGCTGCAGGACGAGGTGACCCAACGTGTGCAGGACGTGCGGCTCCTGTCCCGCAGCCTGCTCCCTCCCGTCCTCGAGGAACGGGGGCTCGAAGCCGCGTTGACCGAACTGGCCGCCCGCCACGCCGAGAGCGGTTTCGCAATGAGGGTCTCCCAGAGCGGACAGCTGGCCAGCGAGCCCCGCCTCCTGAACGAATTGGACGCCCGAGTCTCGGCGGCGGCCTATGCCGTGATCTCTGAGTCGGTACTCAACGCCGCACGCTACTCGGGAGTTCGCGAGGCCACCATCGAGCTGAGCCTGCGCGACGACCATGGGCTACGTCTCGTCATCGCTTGCCACGACGACGGCGCGGGCCGCCCGCCCCAGGCCACCGACGGGGTTGGGACGCGCTCGATGCGCGAACGCACGGAAGAACTGGGCGGCTCCCTGGCCATCGAATCAGGTCGGGGCGGCACCGGAACGACGGTGCGTGCCGAGTTGCCCCTCACCCCAGCCGGAGTCCCGCTATGAACGGCGCCTCGATCCAGGTCACGGTGATCGACGACCACCCCGTCTTCCGGATCGGCATGACCGCGCTGCTGAACTCGCTGCCAGGAATCGTGGTGGTCGGCCAGGCCGACAGCGCCGCCGCGGCCCGCGCCCTGTTCGACGCCGAGCACGCCACCGATGTGGTCCTGCTGGACCTCGACCTCGGCGATGGCTCTGGAATCGACGTCGCACGGGATCTCCTGGCTCGTCGCCCAGACTGCAAGATCCTCGTCGTGACGATGCACGAGGATGACAACGCCGTGGTGGCCGCCGTGCGCGCGGGTGCCCGTGGCTTCCTGGTGAAATCGTCGCCACCCGAGGCGGTCGAACGCGCGGTTCGGGCGGTGGCTGCGGGAGAGATGATCCTCTCCCCTGCCGTCGCGGAGCGCGCGATGTCCTACCTGCTCGGCGGTCACCGCACGGCCAGAGTTCCGTTCCCGGAGCTGACGACGCGGGAACGCGAGGTGTTGGACCTGGTGGCCCAGGGCCTGGACAACGCGACCATCGCCCGCCGCCTCGCGGTAAGCCCTAAGACGGTGCGCAACACCCTGGCCACCGTGCTGGCGAAGCTGTCGCTGCGTGACCGGGCCGCCGCGATCGTGCGCGCCCGCGCCGAGGGGCTCGGGGTCAGCTGACTGCCGCCACCGCCGCGTCGACGGCCTCCCCCGGCAGCTCGGTCGCCTCGGAGAGGCCACCAACAGCCCATTGCTATCATTAAGCCAGGAGGTGCTAGCAATGGCCGCAATTACTGTTCGAGGCTTGAACGACGACGTCAAGGAGGCACTCGCCCGGCGCGCGCGTCGACATGGTAGATCGATGGAGGCGGAAGCCCGGCAGATCCTTGCTGACGTCGTCGCAGCCGACCTCGTCTATCCCAACGCACTCATCAAGATGCATGTCGAGCTGCGCGACGAGGACATTGAACTCGAGCTCCCTGAGCGAACCTACGACGAGCCACGGGTGACCTTCTGATGCTGGTGGCACTCGATACCAACATCGTCTCCGAGGCGGTGAAGTCTCACTGCGACCAGAAGGTCTTCACCTGGCTTTCCAGATTCGGTTCGGAGGAGCTCTTCCTTCCGGCTCCATGCTGGGCTGAACTACAACGGGGTGCACTACTCCTACCGCTCGGGAAGAGACGCGACACCTTGACACAACACCTCACGTCGATGGTGAACATCCTCGGCGGAATCCTGCCGTTTGGGAAAGCTGAGGCCGAGGTCTACGGAGAACTGACCAGCACACCTGGCCGCCCTCGCCCAACGGTCGATGTCATGATCGCCGCGATCTGCCGCACCAACGATCTCCCGTTGGCGACGAGGAACACCCACGACTTCGAGGACTGCGGGATCACACTGATCAATCCCTGGCTCTAGAATGGGCGGCCCCACGATGTACGAAGTCAGGCGGGACGTAGCTCCAGGAGACGGGCGTCGGAGCCGTCTTCGAGGACCCAGATCGCGCCGTCCGGGGCCTGAGTCACGGCCCTGATACGCGAACCCATCGGCCAGATCTCCTCATCGACGGCGTCCTCGCCATCCAGGTCGACGCGGATCAGCGCCTCGCCGGACAGCGCGCCGATGAAGGCGTCGCCGCGCCAGTTGGGGAACAGATCACCGGAATAGATCATCAGCGAGCCGGGCGAGATGCTCGGAATCCAGAACACCTTGGGAGACTCGAAGCCGTCCCCGGGCTCATGATCGGGGATCGCGCCACCGCCGTAGTGCGAACCGTTCGACGCCTCGGGCCAGCCGTAGTTGCGGCCCGGCACGATGAGGTTCAGCTCGTCGCCGCCCTGCGGCCCCATCTCCGGGGCCCACAGCCTGCCGTCGCTATCGAAGGCGAGGCCCAGGGGGTTGCGATGGCCCATGGTGTAGAGCTGGTCTGCCACCGGGGCGCTGCCGAAAGGATTGCTCGGTGCGGGCTCGCCATCCAGCGTCAGGCGCACGATGGAGCCCAGGTTGTTCGAGGGATCCTGAGCGGGAGTGAGTTCTTGGCGGTCTCCGGAGCTGACGAACAGATGGTCGTCCTGAATGGCCAGGCGCAAGGAGAAATGCCCGTTTCCGCCCATCTTGGGGGTTTGCTCCCATACCGGGGTGAGGTCGCTCAGAATCGCCTGCTCCACGTCGAGCGTGGCGGTGGCCACCACTCCCCCGGTGTTCCCGGAATCGTCGGCCTCCACCCAGCTCAGATAGACGGTCCGATCCGACGGAAAATCGGGGCCTGGGATGATGTCGGCTAATCCGCCCTGCCCGCGAGCGACGACATCCGGCACCCCGGAGACCTCGCGCACGCCAGCGGCGTCGCGCAGCTTCACCTGGCCCCCGCGTTCGGTGATCACCATGGTCTCGGTACCCGGGAGAAAGGTCATCGCCCACGGCTCGTCGAAGGTCTCGTGCTCGGTGACGACGAACTCGTGGGTGCCGCCGTCCTCAGGTGGCGAGGCCTCTGTCGTGCTCGGGCGAGGAGCGCTGCTCGTCGGGGTGGGAGAAGCAGGACGAGATGGTTCCTGTGTGGTGGTCTCGGCGCCGGTGGGGGTCGGACTGATCGACGGTACGTCGCCGGGGCCGGCGCACGATGCGATCACCAGCGCTCCGGCCGCGGTGATGAGGGACAAGTGACGCGCTCTCATACAGCGACGCTACCTGTCATGCCAAGGCTCCGCCACCGACGGCTCGGGTCAGTTTCGGTCGTCGGGATGGGAACCAGTGCGCTGCCCGTTCTCCAAGGCCGCGATCTCAGCCATCTCGGCATCCGTCAGGGCGAAGCCATCGATGTCGAGGTTCTGACGCAGCCGCGCCGCCGTGACCGACTTGGGGATCAACGCACCGCCGAGTTGCAGGTGCCAGCGGATGATGGTCTGTGCAACGCTGACGCCATGGGCTTCGGCGACGCGCACCAGCGTCGGTTCCTCCAGCAGGCGCCCGCGGCCCAGCGGACTCCAGGCCTGCGTGACAATCCCGTGCTGGGTATGGAAGGCGCGCAGGTCGTGCTGCGGCAGCCACGGATGAGTCTCCACCTGATTCAGCGCCGGCACCACGCCGGTCTCGTCGATCAGCCGCTGCAGATGATGCGGGGCGAAGTTCGATACCCCGATGGTGCGCACGCGTCCTTCGTCGCGCAGCTCGATCAGTGCGCGCCACACGTCGACGTATTGATTCCGCTTCGGCCGCGGCCAATGGATCATATAGACGTCGATGTTCGTGCCGAGCGCGGCTTCGCTGGCGTCGAAGGAGCGCATCACGGCGTCGCGACTCTGCGACTCCTCTCCCCAGAACTTCGAAGTGACGACGAGCCGGCCGCGGTCCACCTGTCGCAGCGCCGCGCCCACCTCGGCTTCATTGGCGTAGAACTCGGCGCCGTCGACGAGCCGGTAACCCGCCGCGACCCCCTCGCGCACGACCCGCTGCGTCACTTCAGGCGCCACTTTGTAGAGGCCGAAGCCGAGCGCGGGCAGGGTGCTGCCGTCGTTCAGTGCGATATCGCCAACCATGGTGCCCATTGTGTCAGTAGCCCCACTTGCTCAGTAGACGGTGAGCCCCCGGGCCGAGAAGATGTCACGCACCTGCTGGGTCAACTCCACCGACGGAGGCTGCGTGTCCCCCAGCTGATAGGTCATGCCGATCTCGGCCCACTTATCGCGGCCCATCTGATGGAAAGGCAGCACCTCGACGCGGGTGACGTGACACAACGATGCCGCGTAGTCCGCGACGCGGGCCACGCTATCCAGATCATCGGTGAGCCCCGGCACGAGCACATAACGAACCCAGATCTCGCGCTCGAGCGCATCCAGGCGACGGCCGAAGTCCAGGGTTGGCTGGAGCGTGCGCCCGGTCACCCGCTTATAGGTCTCCTCGTCGCCCGCTTTGACGTCCAGCAGCACGAGATCCACATCCGCCAACAGCGCGTCGGTGGCGTTCTTGCCCAGGAAACCGGAGGTATCGAGCGCGGTGTGCACACCAAACTCCTTGGCCCCCCTCAGAATCCGGGCCGCGAAAGCCGGCTGCTGCAGCACCTCTCCGCCCGACAGCGTGATGCCACCCCGAGTCGCGCGGAATACTCCCTTGTAGCGGTAGATCCGAGCGAGCAGATCGGCGGCGCGCACCGGCACGCCCCGCCGGGCGCTCATGGTGTCGGGGTTGTGGCAGTACAGGCAGCGCAGGGGGCAACCCGCGAAGAAGGTGGTCATCCGCGTGCCGGGACCGTCGACGGCGGTCACCAGCTCCCAGGAATGCACCATGCCGATCTCACCGGTGCGGGTGCCCATCAGCAAAGCGTGCCTGTCGGCGTCCTCCAGGACGGGGATGCCGCCGAGCATCCGGGCCGACGTGGCAGGCGCCCCGGTCTGAACCGGGGCGCCTGCGTGTATCTCCGTCACGTCAGACGGACTCGTGGAAGGTCCGCGACAGCACGTCGAGTTGCTGCTCGCGCGTCAACTTGACGAAGTTGACGGCATAGCCGGAAACCCGGATGGTGAGCTGCGGATAGTTCTCGGGGTTCTCCATCGCGTCGAGCAGAGTGTCGCGATTCAGCACGTTGATGTTGGCGTGGTAGAGCCCCTCCCCCATGCCGGCGTCGAGGATGCCGACCAGGTTGGTGATCCGCTCCTCGTCCGTACGGCCGAGCGCCGGAGGGGTGATCGTGTTGGTCAACGAGATGCCGTCGAGGGCATCGTCGTATTCCAGCTTGCCGACGCTCAGCATCGAGGCGATCATGCCGTGCGTATCGGCACCGTTCTCCGGGTTGGCGCCGGGCGCGAACGGGGTGCCGGCGCGGTGACCGGACGGGAACGATCCGGTGTTCTTGCCGTAGACCACGTTGGAGGTGATCGTCAGCACAGACTGGGTGGGGATCGCGTCGCGGTAGAGCTTCAGCTTGCGGATCTTGTCCATCACCGTCTTGACGACGAGCTTGGCGATCTCGTCGGCGCGGTCGTCGTCGTTGCCGTAGCGGGGGAACTCGCCTTCGGTGATGTAGTCGATGACGAGGCCTGAATCATCGCGCACCGGGGTGACGGTGGCGTACTTGATCGCGGACAGCGAGTCGGCGACGATCGACAGCCCGGCGATGCCGCAGCCCATGGTCCGTACGACGTAGTCGTCGTGCAGCGCCATCTCGATGGCTTCGTAGGCGTAACGATCGTGGCTGTAGTGGATGATGTTCAGCGCCTCCACGTAGGTGCCCACCACCCAGTCCAGCATGGCGTCGTACTTCGCCCAGACGGTGTCGTAGTCGAGCGGGCCGTCGTCGGTGATCGGCTCGTAGCCGGTGACCACCTGCTTGCCGGACATCTCGTCGCGGCCGCCGTTGATGGCGTACAGCAGCGCCTTCGCACTGTTCAGACGGGCGCCGAAGAACTGCATCTGCCGGCCGATCGCCATCGGGGACACGCAGCAGGCGATGCCCGTGTCGTCGCCCCAATGCTCACGAATGGCCTTGTCGGACTCGTACTGAATCGCGGAGGTCTCGATCGAGATCAGCGAGCAGAACTCCTTGTAGCCCTCGGGAAGAGCCGGATCCCAGTAGATGGTGATGTTGGGCTCGGGCGAAGGGCCGAGGTTGCGCAGCGTCTGGAGCAGGCGGAAGGAGGTCTTGGTGACCAGGGTACGCCCGTCTCCGGCGAAACCGCCGTCCGACCAGGTGGCCCAGTAGGGATCGCCGGAGAAGATCTGGTCGTAGTCGATGGTGCGCAGGAACCGCACGATGCGCAGCTTGGTGACCATGGCGTCGATGGCCTCCTGAGCCTCGGCCTCGGTGAGCAGGCCGGCGGCCATGTCGCGCTCCGCATAGACGTCGAAGAAGCCGGAGAGACGACCGATGCTCATGGCCGCACCGTCCTGGCTCTTCACCGCAGCCAGGTAGGCGAAGTAGGTCCACTGCACGGCCTCGATGAAGGTGCGGGCCGGGCGTCCCAGGTCGAAGCCATAGCTGGTGCCGAGGTTCTTCAGCTTCTTGAGCGCCTTGATCTGCTCGGCGTGCTCCTCGCGGTACAGCGCCCACTCCTCGCTGAACGGCAGGTCGTTGACGGCATCCTTGTCGGCCGTCTTGGCCTGGATCAGCCGGTCCACGCCATAGAGAGCCACGCGCCGGTAATCGCCGATGATGCGTCCGCGGCCGTAGGCGTCGGGAAGCCCCGTGATGATGTGCGAGCTGCGGGCGGCGCGGATGCGCGGGGTGTAGATGTCGAAGACGGCCTCGTTGTGCGTCTTGCGGTACTTGGTGAAGATCTCCTTGACCCGCTCGTCGGGCTCGAGACCGGCCTCCCGGATCGCGGTTTCCACCATGCGCCATCCGCCGGCGGGGATCATGGCGCGCTTCAGCGGCACATCGGTCTGCAGGCCGACGATCACGTTGTCGTCCTCGCAGATATAGCCAGCCGGGAAGGCGTCGATATCGCCGGGGATGTGGGTCTCCACGTCGTAGACCCGCTTGGCCCGCTCCACGCTCAGGAACTCACGCTGCAGGGTGTCCCACACGGTGAGGGTCTTGGCGGTGGCACCCTCTAGGAAGGCGGCATCGCCGGTGTACGGCGTGTAGTTCGCGAGAATGAAGTCGCGAACATCGATCTTGTCTTGCCATTCACCGGGGACGAAACCCTCCCAGGGATCTTCGCGCTGGCTGTCATTGCGGGTCATGGTCGAGGCCGTCATCGTGCTCCTAGAGGTAGAAAACTCTTGGCGCGGCAGTCGCTCACCACTTCCATCCGCACGAATAGGTTCGTCCCGAACTTCCCATTGGTGCGCTCACGAGGACCGGTAGCTCCAGCGCCTGGACTTTATACTACCTTGCGTAGGGTTTATTGAAGAATCGGGTCGTGGTAAGCCACAGATGCCCTAGCCGGCACGGGAAACCGCGGTGGGTTTCCGTCTAGGATCGAGGCATGTCAGAGCTCATGGAGACGACGCAGTTTCTCGAGAGCCGCGAACCCTGGTCGTTGTTACCCCGCTCCACGGTCGCGGCATACGCAGGACGGGCGGAGGGATCCTACGTCCGCCGCGGAACGGTGATCCTCCGGGTCGGCGAGCTGCCCTCGCGCATGCATGTGGTGCGCTCTGGCGCAGTAGAGGTGCTGGATGCCGACGGCACGCTCGTCGCCCACGAGGAGCAGGGATCGTACTTCGGCCAGGCCTCCATCATCGAAGATCGCCCCTCACGGTTCACCTTCCGCGCCATCGAAGACACGCTGCTCTGGTCCTTCGACGCGGAGGTGGTCCGTGAACTGGTGGCGTTGCCAGAGGCCCGGCATCTCTTCACGGAGGCCAGGCTGACCGACGCCACGTCGCACACGCCAGAGGGCGGGCCGGTCTTGCACGTCCCCGCCATCGACATGCTCACCAGCCCGCCCATCACGATCGCCGCCGAAGCGACGGTCGGGGATGCCGCGCGAAAAATGGATCACGAGCGCATCTCCGCGATCATCGTCACCGAGGACGACGATCGCCTGGCGGGGATCCTCACCGACCGCGACCTTCGCCGCGTGGTGGCCCAAGGATTGCCGGGCGACGCACCGATCGCCGAGGTGATGTCGGCCATTCCGTACACGATCCAGGCCGACGCGCTGGCACTCGATGCTTTGCTCAGCATGGTGGAACACACCATTCACCATCTCCCCGTGATGGACGGCGACCACATCGTCGGCATGGTCACCTCGGGCGATCTCATGCGTCTCGAACGCTCGAACCCGCTCTATCTGGCCGGGGATATCACACGCCAGCAGAACGTCGCGGGGCTGGCGGACGTAGCCGCCCGCGTGCCTCAACTCGTCGGCAGGCTCCTGCGTCAGGATGCCACCGCCGCAGACATCACCAGAATTCTCAGCCGCACCACCGACGCCCTCTGGCGGCGGGTGGCCGAACTGGCGGAGGAGGAGCTCGGGCCGCCACCCGTGCCCTATTGCTGGGTCGCCCTGGGGTCGCTGGCCCGCCAGGAGCAGACTCTCGGATCCGATCAGGATCACGCCCTGATTCTCGGCAACGACATCGCTCCCGTCGACCACGCGTATTTCGCGAGGTTCGCCGAGTTCGTGACTGCTGCGCTCGTCGCCTGCGGGATGCCGCGGTGCCCTGGCAAAGCCATGGCTTCGAACCCCCGGTGGCGCAAAACCCCCGCTGAGTGGTTCAAGGAGTTCGCTGCCTGGAAGAACGAGCCCACCTCGGATGCGATCCTGCGCGCCTCCATCTTCTTCGACATGCGTCCGGTCTACGGCGAGGAGAGCCTCCACACCGAGCTGCAACGCCGCGTCATCGCCCAAACTCCCACGTCGACGCTCTTCTTGAGGCATCTGGCGAAACACGCCAACGACTACGAGGTCCCCATCGGCTTTCTTCGTGGTCTCGTCGTGCAGAAACAGGGCAAACACCGGCACCGGCTGGACATCAAACGCGGTGGCATCAGTCCGGTGGTCGACGTCGCCCGGATCTACGCTCTGCGGTGGGGACTCCCTCAGGTGAGCACGCGGGCACGGCTACTGGCTGCGGCCGAGCACGGCGCCGAGGTCGACAACCTGCTCGATGCCTTCGAGTTCTTGAGTTATACGCGCCTGCAGCATCAAGGCCGGCTGGTGGCTGCCGGTAAAGAACCGGACAATTTTGCCAACCCGAAGGACCTGTCGGATTTCGAGCGTCGCCATCTGCGCAATGCCTTCGGGATCGTCAGGCGCGCACAGCAGGCACTCACCATCATCTTCCAAACCCAGTACATCGGCTGACCCCCGATAAGACATCGACATATCATGAGATGGCCGCTCCATAAATCCCATGCCGCGCTCGCGGAAAGAGTGCCCGACGGAGGCCTCCGACGGTATCTGAGCACGCCACCCCCTCGGCGCAGCACCCGCGTGCACGCCCTTCCCCTGCTGGCTATCGATTTCGAGACGACCGGCTTGGACCCGAACACGGACCGCATCATCTCCGTGGGAATGGTGGACGTGCACGGCCTGCGCATTCCGCTTGGCAGCACAGAACATTTCCTGGTGGCGCCCGGTGAAGAGGTGGGACAGTCGGCGATCATCCATCGCCTCACCGACGACGAGTTACTCACCCACGGCATCCCGGTGGAAACGGCCATCGACCGGGTCTTCGAGCGGCTCGCGGGCCGGGTCCTGCTGGCCCATCACGACATGATCGAGGTCGGCTTTCTCACTGCACTGGTGCGCCGGCTCTACGGCATAAGGATCAGCATCCCGTCGATCGACACCCTCCGCTTGGGGCAGCGAGCTCTGCGGATAGACCACGACCACAAACCCGAGTCGCTCAGGCTTTGGCGGTTGCGCGCCCGCGCAGGCCTCCCGAGCTACCGGGGCCACGACGCGCTGGTCGATGCCTTGGGCTGCGCTGAGCTGTACCTGGCGTTGGTCCAGGAACTCGGGCTGCGGGATCTGCGCTCCGCGCGCTGACCCTGATCCCCGTCCGGCGGGCCGAACGCGGCAGACAAGTGTCGGTCGATAGGCTCGGGCCATGGCGAAACGCGAATACGAGGTGCTGCGGGGCAGCCACGGTTCCAAGGTCAAGATCAACGCACGGGGTAGCGACATCTTGCGCCACCCTCGGATCAACCGAGGCACCGCTTTCACCCACGAGGAACGCGAGAAGCTGGGGCTGGTTGGCCTCCTGCCCAACAACGTGACACCGCTCGCCGCCCAGCTGCAGCGGGCTTACGCGCGGGTATGCCGCGAGCAGACGGCGCTCGGCAAGTTCGCCTATTTGCAGGGGCTGCGCGAACGCAACACCGTGCTGTTCTACCGACTGCTCAGCGAGCACATCGAAGAGCTCATGCCCATCGTTTACACCCCCACCATCGGCGAGGCGATCAAGCAGTTCAGCATGTGGTACCAACGGATGAGCGGCACCTTCCTCTCGATCGACAACCCTGACCTCGTCGAACAATCCCTGCGTTCCTCCGGGAAGGACCCCGACGACGTCGACATCATCATCGTGACCGATTCCGAGGGCATCCTCGGCATCGGAGACCAAGGGGTCGGCGGCATTCAGATCTGCTTGGGCAAGAAGTCGCTGTACACCGCGGCGGGGGGCCTGGATCCCGATCGGATGCTCACCGTGGTGCTGGATGTCGGCACCGACAACCTGCGCCTGCTCAACGACGATCTGTATCTCGGCGCCTGTCACGGCCGGGTTCGGGGCGAACGCTACGACGAGTTCGTCGCCACCTTCGTGGCAGCCGCCAGGAAGCTCTTCCCCCGCGCGATGATCCACTGGGAGGACTTCGGCGCCGACAACGCCCACCGTTTGCTCTCTCGATACCGCGACGAGATCTGCACCTTCAACGACGACATCCAGGGCACCGCGGCGGTGGTCGCCAGCGCCGTGCTCTCAGCCGTCCAGGCCAAGAAGGAATCGTTGTCAGACCAGCGTTTCGTGATTCATGGCGGGGGTACCGCAGGTATCGGCGTCGCAGACCTGCTCATCGACCTGCTGGTGAAGGAGTCCGGGATCAGTCGTGAAGACGCGCACCGATTGTTCTGGGTCACGGGGAGCCGCGGCCTCGTCACCGACGATCCCGCGATGCGATTCCGCGATTTCCAGGTGCCTTATGCCCGGGAGACGGCGGAACTCTCCGGGTGGTCCACGGACATCGCCGGCCAGTATCGGCTGGCGGATGTCGTGCGCACTGTGCGCCCCACCGTCTTGATCGGCACATCGGGACAACCCGGCTCGTTCACCGAATCGATCGTGCGCGAGATGGCGAGCCACGTCGCCCGGCCGATCATCATGCCGCTGTCCAACCCCACCGCCCTCGCGGAGGCCACTCCCGCCGATCTCCTGGCATGGACCGGGGGCCGGGCACTGATCGCCACCGGCTCGCCGTTCGCTCCGGTCACCCAGGGCGGCGTGACCCACCAGATCGCACAGGCCAACAACGCGCTCGTCTTCCCTGGGATCGGTTTGGGAGTCGCGGTGTGCACGGCCGATCGCGTCACTGACGCGATGATTGCCGCATCAGCGGAAGCGGTCGCTTCCTTGGTGACGGTCAGCAAACCCGGCCAGTCGCTGCTGCCCGCGATCAAGGACCTCAGGCACGTCTCGGCGACGGTGGCGCTCGCCGTCGCCCAGGCGGCAGCCCGAGACCGGGTTGCCGAGCAGCCGCTCACAGACCCCGTCAACGAAGTCTTCGACGCCATGTGGCGCCCCGTCTATCCGCAGCTGATCATCGAGGACGCCTAGGAGTGTGAGAGGGATACCCTGGTCCGGTCCCTGATGCGAAAGTGAACGTGGGCAAACCCATTGTCCGGTCCCTGAGGTGCGACGAGCTCTGCGAGGAGCCTC
>JAWKJW010000021.1:0-87780 GCA_041393555.1 Tessaracoccus sp.
CAGGTCTCCGAACTTCAGGTCTTGGATAGCACGTTTATTTATCTCGGGCTGCATGTTGGTGAAACTGTCGCCGAAGTGGCACCTCGCCTCCTCCCAGGCTGTTTGCAACTCTGCTGCAGTCACACCGGCTCTCAGCAGTACATTCTCGTTAGTGAACGTCCCGTCGGGATCCCCAAAACCGGGCGCCACGGTGTCCAGCGCGGCTCGTAAGACCGCGTTCGCGCGGCCTCCCGCCCAGGTCCACCATCTCGTTCCATTCGGCTCGTGGAGCAGTACCGTCCGGCTGGGATCGACGCGGTGCTGCCACTCGATGCGCAATCCTTCTAGTCGCTCAACTGCCCGGTTGCTCAGCATGATGCCTTGTGGGTCCGCTCCTAGCAGTACCCGCCGCATCGCGTCCACCAGTTCGAACCCCAGCGGGGATGACGACCCTGACCACCGGGCGGCCCCCAGTCCTTCCGCAGGCTCGACGAAGGCCCTCCGCCTCTTCCAATCCACCGATGTGACCCTCCACGACCGGCCTGCCAGCGCCACTCGTCGAGGCCCCTGCACTTTGGTGAGCAGCACCATAGGGTCGACGGTCCCGATCTCAGTCCGGCCATGAATCAGCGTCACTTGTGGATCCGAGGTGAAGACACTCATCACTTCCATGAAGTGGCGGCGACCGTAGCGACGCTCGGCCTCGGGGCCTACCATCAGCATGCCGCTGCCGTTGTCGAGCAGGCCTCGCTCTAGCAGCGTGGCCACGATTCGGTCAGCATCGCCCTGTGACACCAGGTGTAGTCCGCCCAGCCGGTCTTGCCACTCCAGAAGCCCTACTTGCCGCTCCTGAAGTGTGATCGCCAGTACCTGCTGTGCCGTGATGTGTGCGGGTGATGGCGGAGCGGTGATGGGCTCGACGTATCCCTCGGACCACAATAGGAGCAGCCCGGCTCCCCTCAGCAGCTCGGCATCGGTGCTGGCCAGCACGGTCATGTTTCGGGTACTGCCGGGACGACGCCCGGTACGTCCGAGGCGCTGAAGGAACGATGCCACGGTGGTCGGCGCTCCGACCTGCAGTACACGGCCCAGATCGCCGACGTCGATGCCCAGTTCCAATGTCGAGGTCGCGACGATCACGCAGTCCCTGGCTTCTGCAAATGCGGTCTCGGAGCGACGTCGCTCCTCTGCAGACAAACTCGAATGCGACACATAGGTGTCCACCCGCCGGTCGCGCAATCGCACGCCCAGCCGTTCGACTGCGCGCCGGGAGTCAGCGAACACCAGTCGCTTCTCACCTTGGTGGAGTGCCGCGATCACGGTGGCCGCGTTGTCGAGCGAAGCCACGAAGTCCAGCGAAACCTCCGATGCCGTGGCCACGCGCGCCACAGGGCCACCACGCGACTGGGGAGTCCTTTTGTTCCGGTTCGACCCTGCAACCACGCCAGCAACTCGTCCGGGTTTCCCACCGTGTGCCGACAATCCCACTCGCTGGAGCGGTCGGCCAGCTAGCGCTGTAAGACGCTCAAGCACGGCGAGCAGATGCCAGCCACGATCATCGCCCGCGAACGCATGGACCTCGTCGACGATGACAGCTCGCACATCGCCGAGCAGGACTCGCGGGTCCATGGTCGCGGAAACCAACATCGCTTCCAGAGACTCGGGAGTGGTCAGCAGCACATCTGGTCTCTCCACCGCGATCCGGCGGCGCGTGCCCTGGGATGTGTCGCCGTGGCGCACGGCGGCGGCGCGTCCGAGCCACGACGCGTAACCGTCTACACGGCGCTCCAGATTGTTCAACAGCGCACGGAGCGGGCACACGTATAGCACCGATGTGCCGCTCCAGGAGCCTCCAGCCATCCGAGTGAGAACGGGGAACAGCGCGGCTTCGGTCTTGCCACCGGCCGTGGGTGCAAGTAGTAGCGCGTCCTCGCCGGCCAGGATCGGTGTCACCGACTGCTCCTGCAGCGGCCGCAGTCCCTGCCACCCCAATGTGTTGACGATGTGGTGCTGCAGCACAGGATGCAGCGCGTCGAAGGCGCCCATCAGGCCTGGGAGAGGTCCAGATCAATGTCGTCGAGGGATCTCGTTCCTCGAGAGGCATTGCGTTCGATGGCTGTGAGTTCTCCCTCAGCGAGGGTAAGCGCGTAGTGCAGGCGCGGGTTGAAATCGGGGAACTGATCCACTCGGTCCAGCACGTCCCCCACCAGCTTTTTGAGGAATACCCGAGGCGCGACTCCGATCCGTCCCCCCAGAGATCCTGTCACCGCGTCGGCAAGCTCCCCGATGTAGGAGTCATCGACGATGGCGCGAACCCGTCTACCGGAGGACGTGCCATCGGCGTAGAGATCACGGACCTTGCCGCCCAACTCAACCAGACTCGCGCGGGTGAACCCAGGAAGGCGGACCTGGACCGCTCGCGGGTTGTCGAAGCGGGCATCGGTGGTGAAGTCGGTATGCAGACGCTGGGCCAGCGGTGGCAGCCTGCTCAGGCCCGAGGACCCCTCGAAGAACGCCGGCGTGCCGGTGATCAGCAGGTAAAGGCCCGGGTAACGGCCGGAGTCCACCTCGTCGATCAGCTGACGTAACGCGTTGAGTGCCTTGTCCCGAACATCGCCACGGACCCGTTGCAGCGTCTCGACCTCGTCGAGTACCACCAATAGTCCCGGGTGCCCGGCATCTTTCAGCACGGCGAGTAGTCCTTGGAGGAAGGCCATGGCGCCGAAGTGGTCGAGATCGCCCTTGAGTCTGGCTGCGCGCTTGGCGGACGCGGCGACGTGGGGCTGGCCACCGATCCAGGCGGCGAGGCCGTCGGCGGTGGCAGAGTCACCACCGAGTGACGCGGTGCGATAGGCGCGCAACGCTTGAGCGAAAGCTGGGGTCTTGCTCGATACCGCCGCCAGTCGAGACTCCAGCAGGCGCTCGACTGCGGCCGACAGCTCGAGATCGGACGCCTGCGCCAAGGACGGATCAGCCTCCACTGCCTCTGACTCCAACGTGAAGAGCCAGCCGTCGAGCACCGAGCGAAAGGCGCTAGGGGGCATCGTTGCGGTGCGCAGCGATTCCGTGATCCGACGGTAGACCGTCTCCAGGCGGTGCAAGGGAGTCTCCATCTCGCTCACCTGCACCTCAGAGGTTGCCCAGCCCAGCTTCAGAGCCCGTTCGGCCAGATGTCGGGTGAAGAAGGTCTTGCCGGAGCCGTATTCGCCTCTCACAGCCTTGAAGGCCGCCGATCCGTTGGAGGCCGAAGCAAGCTCTGTGTCGAGCGCCGACGCGAACCTCTCCAGCCCGACGGCCAGCAGGTCTAGCCCATTTGCTGGCACCGTGCCGCGGCGCAGCGCGTCGATCACTTCGCGCCGTCGCCGCGGGGACACCTCGGTGTTCATTCGGCTGCGTTATCCGCCTCTAATGGTGTCATCTGGAACTCGCCCTGGCGGAGAACATCCAGGGTGAGCGTGCCGAACCTCATCTCGGCCGCGAGGCCTTGAAGCATGCTCCGGAGGTAGGGATAGGCGGCCATCACGGCCACCTTCTCGATGAACTCTGTCTGCGTCTCGTCAGGGATCTCTGCCTCCGACTCGCGCTCGTATGTGACGGCAACCGCCGCCACTAGAAGGGCGTTTGATGTCTCGAACTGGGCTCGGAACCAGACCTCGATGTGCCGTCCCCAAGCGACCGGGTTGATGGCTATGGACAGTTCCCCGTCCCGCTTTGACTCGTCAAGTTCCGCGAGGCCCTTTCCCGATGGATCGAGCTTCAATTCACCCATGGTCTGGATGGTGCGCACATCGGTGAGATGCACTGAGCTGAGTAACTCAACGACGTCCATGGCTCACCTCATGCCGCCAGTGCGAGGTCGGTGCCTTGCCGTGTGACTTCCACGACGAGAAAGGTGCCCGAGCGAGCGCCCGCAGTCCGCGTCACCTCCACGGGCCTCCGGTTGCTCGGAGAGGTCTCTACCCTGACGTTGATCGCGGCGGGGAGCCACTCTTCGCGGCGATGGTCGAGCAGCTGACCGGAGTCGAGCTCCACCCGGTGCGAGATCAGTGCGCCTACCGCATGCGCGTAGCGGCGGATTCGTGAGAGCGTCGGGTTGCTATCGTGCGTCTCGAAGTGCGCGATTGAGGGTTGCTTCACTCCCAAAGCGTCAGCGACCTGAGTCTGGGTGAGTCCGCGTGTGATGCGCACTTGTACGAGCGCGTCGAGCAGAGCACGATCTTGCTCTGCAAGAGACTCCGCGCGGAGAACGTCCGGTGAATCGGCATCGATGCCGAGCAGCTCAGCCAAGGTGTTCATAAATTTTAGTCTATATGCTCTGTCAATTCGGCGTGGTTCAGTTCAGCTTTCTGGCTTCGCCAAGCCCCCACCGATGATCTTTCCCGCGTCTGATCCTGATCCCCGCCTCGTCAATGGCGTCGTTCTGGCGATCCTGGGTCTCACGCTTGTTACTGTGAATGATCTGCTTCTTGTGCACCTTTGCCAAGATGGTGGAGTCAGGCTCCAGAGACGGCTCGTGGAAGTAGCCGCGGTGTTGCGAACCGTCCTGCCAGTGCCACCGCAGCTCCCACAGGAGAGGATCCCGGGAGACCGGCTTCCAGTTGTCGTCCCTGAGCGAACCGTTGGCCGCCGAGCGCAACAAGGCCTGGAGTTCGGCGTATCGCATCTGCCTCTCCTCGCTCGTCAACGCGGCGACGCCATTCGGTGCGATCGAGGACAGAAGCTCGGGTGTAACGATATCTGTGCCGTCCTCATCGCGGTACGGATACCAGTCGCGGGGCGTTCCAGATGCTGCGGCGGGGCGACGCGTGGGGTTCAGGGAGTTCATATGCCCACCCCGTACTGCTCGGTCAGGAGCGCGACGTCGAGGATGACCGCCTGCGTGGATGGGTCCATGGCCACCACCGGATAGCCCTCGACGTTCAACAGTTTCGCGACCTGGCTCATCACCATGGGCACCCGGTTGGGCGGCACTGACAGGATGGAGGCAACTCGTGGCAGGCTCAGCCGTTGGCCCGCCGCCGTGGACAGCGCGTCTACCAGCCCCGCGATGGCGACATCGGTCACCGCGAGGCGTCCCGCCAGCTTTCTCTGCGCCTTGTAGGTCGAGGACGTCACGAGCGCGTCGCCGGTGCCGCCCTGCGTGGGTTCTGGCACGGCGGAGAACAAGTCTGGTTGGGGCGAGTTTGATGGTGCGGTGGTCACCACTACTGCGGCTGTGGCTTGCACTGATGCGTTTGCGTCCCACCAGACTGGCTCGGCGACGGGGGCGGCGGTCAAGGAGTGCGTCAGAGTGGTCGGCGCCAGCACGGCCACCGGCACCACCACCTCGGCGGGGGCTGCTCCTCCGTGGTAGCCGGCCTTGAGCTGCCCGTAGCGCAGCCGCTCATTGACCGCGAGCACCGCGCGATGGTCTGTGGTTAGGACTCGGGCTCCCGACACTTCCACCTCGTCGGCCTCGGTTGGGGAGTCGACGGCGCGGTAGCGCGCGCCTAGGCCGGTGCCGCGTTGAATGCCACGTCGGCGTTCAACGACGTGCCCGTGGTCGCTGGTCAGCACCACCAGCCGCCCCGCAGCTCGGGCAGCGCGGAGCAGGGGGCCGAGATGCTTGACGGTCTCGGCGGTCCAGTCGGTGCCGCCCGGATCGGTGCGATCAAGGGCGTCGTCGATGGTGTTCAGTACGCAGCCCACCAGGCGGTAACGCTCGATGTCGCCGATGGCCAGCCGTACATCGTCGGCCAGCGCGAAGCCTTGGCGGCCAGTGTCAAGGCTCTTCTTGTGGAAAAGAGGCGCCTCTCCCAGCCCGAACGAGGCAGCGTAGCCTCCGAACGTGCGGCGCTCGGCGTCCTGCTGTCCGCGTGTGAGGCGTCCCGCCAGCAGCGACGCGCGGCTCACTTCGGTGACGCTCGGCAGCACCGCCAGAGCGGGTGTCCGTGTCTGTGCTCCTGGCATGAGGCATTCGACCATGCCGAACTCCAGGTCGGAGGTCGCATGCGAGAGGATCTCCGTCGCCGCGCCGGCGCTCATTCCGTCTAGGACCAGGAGCAGCGTCGGGTATTCCTTTGCCAGCTCCACCACACGGGGGAGCACGTGCTCCAGACCGAGAACGCCCGTCGGCTGTTCCGCGCAGCCCTCCCGAGCGAGTGCCTTAGCGAACTCCACGTCGTGTGTGTCACGGTGCTCCTGCACTGCGGCCAGCACAGACTCCAACCCTGCGGCCAGCACCGGGTCGTCCACCCCTGCTGCTGCATCGTTGACCGCCGAGTCCACCCACGCATCTACCAGCAGATGTCGTTGAGCCAACGCGGCGAGCGTCGTTGGCGCAGCCTCCCCAGACGCGCTCCGTAGCCAGCGCATCAGCCGTACTGCCGCCCGCGTGGGAGGCAGGCGGATGTCGTCGTCCACCAGCTCGTGATCGGTCACTCTCGCCCATGCCGACTCAAGTGACGAGGGGTTCGCTTCGGCTGCCGGGTCCAGGACGGATGCCAGGGCGCGTAGTCGCCGGGTCAGCCCGGAGCGCAGCAGACGCGATCCCTCAGCGAGGTGCTGCGCCTGCGCCTCCGTCATCAAGTCATCCGCGCGCACCAAGAGCCGTTGCGCGGTCTCCGTCGAGGCACGGCCGCCGAGCAAGCCGGAGACAACGATCCGTGACAGGCGTCCCCCCGTGACCAACGCGTCCTGCGGAACGTCGCCCCACCGATGCTGGAGCCTGGCGAGCGCGAGGTCTGCCTCGTGGCGGGGGTGCGTCGTCAGCAGACAGTCCACCACCACGCCGAGCGGTACGAGGTCGGTCACCGTGCCGCTCTGTAGCAGGGAGGCGGCCATCGGCTTCGCCTCGCCCGACGTATCGGCTACCCAGTCCAGCAGTGCATCCACGGTGGCCTCGCCCGCATGCGAGCGTAGCCGTGCGATCCTGGACGGCAGCTCGGGGTCGGTCGACCAGTGGAGCACCGCTATCAGATCGATCGGGCCGGGTGGCAGCCCCAGCTCGGCGCGGGCAGCAGATGCTAGGGCGTGGTCACGAGTCAGCATTCCGGCGGGGGCCGGTGGCCAGCCATCGGGCGGGGTGAGTTCCAGCAGCCCGGACGCAACTTCGCGGGCGTCTGGCAGCTGAAGAAGGCGGGCGTCGATGGTGTGTGCGGCGAACGCTTGCTGCACCGCCTGCCAGGGATCGGGATGGCGAAGGCGCTGCCAGATGAGGTGGGAGAGTAAACCTGCCCCGAGGTCGGCATCGCTGCGGTCAGTGACCACCAACAACCAGCCATCGGGGTCGGCGGCCCGAATGGCCTCATGGATGGCCAGTGCGGATCCGGCGGGCGCGATCCGCACCTGCTGCGTGCCGTGCGGGAAGACGGCATCGCGCGTGGCCTCGGGGTGCGCGCGCACGCCGATCACCCCGCCGGGATACCCTTTCCCGCGCGCCTGATCGACGAAGGCACGGGCAATGGCCGGAGTGACCGGGGTAGCTGCGGCGATGTCGACGCTCATTCGATCCGCCATTCCACCACCACGTTCGCCTCCGGGTGCTCGGCCACGAAGAGTTGCAGCCTCTCGGTGACCTCTCGCACCCCTCGCGATCCGCAGATGCGTGCCCGGCCGATGGCGGATGCCGGTGCCACGGGGTCAGGCTGGGCCGCTGCCTCCGTCGGCGAAGGGACGGGGGTAGCAGCGGTGAGCCAGTGGAACAGCTGGTCTTCGACCTGTCGCAGGGCGGGAACCAGAGGCGTGATGAACTCGTCGTCAAGCAGAACCTTGCGCAGGTGTGCCAGGACTCGCGCGGCGTCGTCCGCCCGAGCACCTTCGCCGGAGGCGGCTGAGGCGAGTGGGGCGAACCGTGTCCAGTCGTAGGCGCTGACCGAGCGGGCGACATCGGTGGAAGCGGTCAGCGATCTGCCCAGTTTGGTTGGCTCGGCAATGTCAGTCGTCGCCAGGCGACGAATCAGTTGCAGCCCGTGCAGGCTGCGCAGGGAGTCGCACAACTCAGCGGCCAACCTGGCAGTGGCGAGCCGAGCACCGCCGTCGAGTCGCAGTTGCGCTGCAGCACCCTCGAGAGCGGTGACGAGACGGCTGGCCGGGTCGGATAGTTTCAAGGCGTTGGCACGCACGTCATCGGCCAGCCTTGCCACGGCGGCCGGGGTGGCGTACTGGGTTCCAGAGACACCGAAGACGGCGCCTGCCAGCCGTGTGGCATCGACCCATTCCTGCTCGGTGGGCATGGGCTGGACCCGTAGTTCCATGTCGTCGCGCAGTGCGCCAGGTCTGGGCGTGTCGATGGTGTTGCCGAACTGATACCAGGCACGTCGGCGCAAGGCCGCCCAGGCGAGGATCACCAGGTCGGCCACCTCGCGGGTGAGGCCCCGTTTGGGTTCCATCGCGGCGATCCAGCCTCGCATTTCACTCACCAGCACGGGGGCGTCGTTGTCCGCGTTGCGAGAGCCCAGGCGTCGCTCGAACTCCGGCCCCCAGATGGCGAAGTAGTCGTCGCCCATCAGGAAGTGGGTTTCTGTGGCCTTTCCAACGCCAAGCGGGTTGGCGATCCGTCGCGCAGCCGCCAGGTCGGGTCCGAGCGGTACGCGGTGCTGCGGGTCGGCCAGAGCCTGCTCGATGTAGCCATAGGTGACCTGGAGGTCGCGGACGCGCACCTCCTGGTCACCGGGATCGAACTGCGGGTGCGCCGGGTAGGTGGCAGAGAACGCCTCTCGGACCAGGTATTCGAATGCCTGCCTCAACGTGCCGCCGGCGGATGGTCGTGGAGTGAAGCTGGGGGTCAGCGACGCGAGGACGTCAGGGTGGGCCGCGTCGTTGATCACGTCGTTTCCGCCCGCCGGTGACTCCACGTCGTAGGCCACCTGGATGGCCTGCCGCACGCGGTGCAAAAGTGCCTCCCGCTGTGACTGCAGGATGGTCTTGGCCTGCACGCGTCCCAACTCGGACAGATGGTCGGCGTGTTGCTCGTACCGGTCTCCGTTGCCCTCCAGGAGGTAGTTGAGGACCACCAAGCGGCTGACGTCGCGCATGCGCTCTTCGCTGAAGAACCGCGGCAGCCACACGATGGTGCGCTCGTCCCAGTTGCGCACGCGCATGGAATCGATCCGTGCCAGGTCTTCGGCGGCGGAGCGGCCGGGGTCGTCGAAGGGATGGTCGATGACGAATCGCCACCGGTCAGGGCCGGAGCGGAAATGGTCGTCGCTGAGCCAGCCTGGGTCACGAACATTGCCGAACACCATGTCCACGGTGCGGGGCGTGCCGCGCCAGACCACCTTGTGGTGGTAAGCGCCCAGCGGATCCTGCATCCCGAGCGGGCCCAGGCCCAAGTCCTCGGCGACGAGCTTCTTGATGAGATCGCGTCGGCGCCCGTCGTTGTCTTCGCCGCGGGCCCGGTCTACCACCGACTCATAGTCCACGTCCGACAGTTGCACGGTGATGAGCGGATTGCGACCCTCGGTCTCCACCCGGATCTCGGGGGCTTGAGCTGCCCACTGCCGCACCTTGGACAGCACCACGCTGGCTTCCCCGTTGGGAAGGGGGGAGCGGATGGAGCCGTGGTTGAGAGAGGCCAAACGGCTGGCGGTGAGGCTCTTCAAGGCAGGCACATTGGGCGCGATACTGCTGAGCAACAGCGTCTTCGCCAGTCGCAGATCGCCCACGGCGGCCGGTGGCAGAGCGGTGGGCGAGACCAGATCGGCGGCGGTAAGGCCGTACGGCTCAAGGATCATCGGCAGTAGCTTCTCCTCGTACAGGGCGCTCGCCGCCCGGAACAGGGCGGCAGAGGCCTCATCGAGAGGCTGGTCGCCGGCGGCACCGGAGACGAGGTAGTCGAAGGCATCACCGACGGGGATGACGTCGTCGATGGTGAGCGCGTCCCGGCGGTCGACTAGAAGCTGCTGCATCACCTTCAGGGCGGTGCGTTCCCGCTGCATGACGCCGGCCAGCGAACGCAGCGTCGAGACCAGAGCGGGGGAGAACGGATAGGTGAGGCGGAACTGCTTGGCGTCGGCTCCCCGGTGCCGATCATCGGTGTTCACTCCGTCGAGCAGCACATCCCACGACTCGGCCTGCCGGTCCAGGGCCGCGAAGGCGCGGTCGATCTCGCGTGCCGCCTCCTCACTGCGGGGAGCCAGCAGGCGTTTGCTGGCCACATAGGGAAGGTTGTCGTCGCCCAGCCGGATCTCGGGGAAACGGCCTTCCTGGAAGCGGAACGCCTGCTCCAGGGCCTGCTGCTCGGCCCCGCTGGCCCCGGAATCTGCTAGCCATCGGCGCAGGTCCATCTGGCGGGCGATGAATGACACGAGCGGGACGCGGCGCCCGCCTTGGCCTCCCTCGACGAGCTTGCTGATCTTCTGGGCCTCCGCGCCGAAGAAGGCGTGGTCGCGGATGCGGAAGGCCAACCAGAGCACCAACTCGTCGAGGAACAGCACGACCGCGTCGTAGCCCAGGGATTGGGCATGGGCGGAGATGGCGGTTAGGCCCTCATCGAGGCCGACGTGCGAGGCGTGCTGGCTGTACGAGCTGAAGTAGCGCTCCTGCAGGGTGCTCACCAGCTCAGCCCGGTGCGGATCGTGGATGGACGCGGCGCGGGCGGCGTCGTAGCTCGCTGCGTCCCAGGTGGCGGCGCCGCCGAGGACGGCGCTCCAGGGGTCGGCCGTTTCGGTGCCCTCGTTGAGGCCGCCGAAGAATGCCTCGTCGCCGATCCGGGCACGCAGTGCATCCGCGTCCTCCAGCAGCCGAGCCGTCTGGTGGAGCAGCGGTGGGGTGGCATCGGGGTGCAGCTCGCCGATCTGGCGGAGGTAGCCGTCGAACAGCGCCTGCTCCAGCGAGTGCGCTCCGAGCAGATGGAACGTCAGTGGGAGCACCGTGCGGCTCTGGAGCTGCGGGTCATGCCGCGCGATGGGGGCGCTCAGCTCCGGGATGGCGCGTGCTTTGGGATGCTGTCTGAGCAACGCGTACAGGACGGCCATGAAGTGGCTCTTACCCGAGCCGAACGAGCCGGTGAGGAACGCTCCCTTGCTGGTGTTGGTGGCGATCGCGTCGTTCACCACGCCCAGCGCCCGGTCGAAGGCGGTAGCGAGTTCCTCGGTGACCACGTAGTCGTCCAGCGTGTGAGCCAGGTGGGCATCGTCCACGCTCTCGGTAAGTCGCAGCACGTAATCGGCGGTGCTGGTGGTCTCCGGGATAGTAAAGATGTCGCGCAGCAAGGTGCTCATCGGGCTGCCTCCTTCTTTGCTGAAGCCGCGCGGCGCCCGCGCGTGGGAGCGGGCGGACGCCAGGCGGCGAGATCGTCGACGGTAGCGCCGAGCGCGGCCAAATGGTCGCGCATCTGCCCACGCGAGAACTCCGCCGGGCTGAGGCCGAAGGTGGGGTCGATGGCGGAGTGCCACTGCTCCACCCAGGGCTGCAGCTCGGCCAGGCCGGCGACCAGCGGGATCAGGGTGTTTTCGGCAGCGCCGTCGGTGATCCGTTCGTGGAGGATGGTGGCCAGGGCCAGCGACTGCTGGGCGTGATCCCAGCCGGCCCAGCCGAGAAGCGGGGTGGGATCGGTCTCTCGCCCGCCGCCGGGGTACAGGATGAAGCGCTCCTTGGGCACGTCGAGTTTGCCCCGGTTGGCCCAGTAGGCGGGCTTGCGGAAGTCGGCGGAGCCATACTTTGGCGGCACCGGGATGGTGCCGACATGCTCGCTGGCATCCTCCTTGCGTTGGAGCTGCCAGGTGCGTTGCCATTCGGCAAACTTTCGCAAACCAGAGTCCTTGAGGCGATGGGCGGCCAGGTACGGCACGGCCTCGTGGTCGACGAGCGAGGTGAGCGCGGAGACAAGATCACTGTCGCGGTGCCCTTGCCACAGATCGACGACGGAGACGAACTCCTCGTCCCGGCCCAGGATGTCGGCCAGCTGGCCGATGGACCGTGGGCGCACCTGCCCCTGCGATGTGAACCACAGGGCGCGGTCCTCCAGCCGGTTGAGCAACCAGCCGCGCAGCGCCTTGTTAGCCTGCTCGGCGAACGGTTCGGTGGCCCACCGGCGCTTGTACTCGGGTGCCTCCAGCAGCCGCATGGCGTCCACCTGCTCGATGGCGTCGATCCGGCGCTGGACGAGGTCGCGGTAGTCGGCCGGCCAGTGTGCTGGAATCTGGGTGATCGGAGTGGAGCCGTGCCGGGAGAACCAGGTGGTGTCGTCCTCTCCCGCAGCGATTTTGCGTGCCAGCACGATCTCGAATGCACGCTCCCCGAGGCGCACCTCCGGCGGCTCACCGGCATAGACCAGGACTTCGTCCAGCAACCCGTAGGAGGCGTAGACCTCCCAATCGAGTTCCTCCTGGTGGGCGATCATCCGCCCCCGCAGCGACGCCTGCTGGGCCTCGGCCCGGCCCAGCAGGTCGGGGGAGGGCGGAGCGGATTCGATCATCAATCCAACCTGAGCACCGGAGAGCTCTTGCGCCAGGTTGTCCAGTACGCGACCCCTGGCAAGTGGGAGCTTCTTGGGAAGCGGGAAGTCCTTGAGGGTCGTACCGGTGAACTCATAGCGATCCGACCAGGGCTGCTGGGAGACGCGAGCGCCGTCTTTGCCTACTGGATCGCCACCTTTGGGATAGCTGTTCTGTTTGAGCCAGAAGCACGCTGTCGATGAGTTCAGTACCCCCAACAGCTGGAGGTGGTCATCCTCGGTAGCTTCGGCGGGCAACTTGATCACCGGCGCAGAACGGTTGAATACCTTCCCGCCACGGTCGAGGACGAAATGGTTGTGTGTGGCGACGAAGGCGAAAGTGATAGAGAGTGGGATGCGGAGCTTACTGGTGGTTAGCCTTCCGTACTCAGTCCAGAGCAACCCTGTCTCGACCTTGGTTCTTCCCCCGAACATGATGTTGTTCCTGAGATTCGTCCGAACCGGCCACAGCCGCTTCAAGACGCCCGCCTCGGAGGCCGGATCAATGGGGTGCAAGTCCTCAGTGTAAGGAAAGATCGCTGCCGTATCGGGGGACTCAATCCAGTCCCGGATTTCATCGCCGAGAATCATCCACCGTATGAGGTGTGAGTTCATGGCTCGGGTTCGCAACGAGGCCCTCGGGGCGAGGTAGGCGTCGTCTTCCAGGGTGAATGATGTGATCCCAATCGAGGTGGCGCGATCAGAGAGATAGCTTGCGGAGGCCTGAAGTAGTGGGAGGAGGGCTGAGACGCCTCCGCCCGCGAGGCTCCAGGGGTGTCGTGCCAAGGACGTGCGGGCGAGGTCGGTGGTGGAGACCCAGTCCGTCTCAGAGTCAGGTAGATCGACAGTATTGAGGATTGAGGACCAGACTTGTGCGCTGGCTGGGTTGGACGGTCGGCCGGGCTCTCCCTGCTTTCCGAGCACCGCACGGACGCGATCACTGGCGAGGTTCTGATTTCGGCCCACGATAATCACGGTCGGGGTGCCGTGCCCGGGGATGTATGCGCCAGAGGTGTCGATGACCAGCCTCAGGTCGAGATTCGCGAGGAGGTCCTCCACCACCGGCACGCCGAACTCTCGCTTCATGAAGGCGTTAGAAGTGATCTGGCCAACCCAGCCAGCTTGAGTTGTTCCATCGCCGCGCTTGGCCAGCTTGAAGAGCAACTCCATGAATGGTGCCGTGAGCTGGTACTTGCCCTTGAGATGGTTGTACCGCTGGCGGTAGCCGGTGTTGAGGGCCTTGTCCTTGACCGTGATGTAAGGAGGGTTGGCCACCACGGCGTCGTATTGTCCGCGGGTCAGCGCGCGGACCAGGTCGGCTTTGTGTTCGGTGGAGTAGGCGAAGTCGCTGTCGTGGGAGATCAGCGAGTCTTGCTCGTGGGAGAACCACAGCGAGTCTCCGGCCAGCACGTTGATGGCGAAGCTGGGAGACTTTTCCAAAGAGGTCTGGCCGACGGCTTTCAACGCGGCGGCCGTGAGCCGGAACACCGCGATGGCGGCGGCGAAGGGATTGATGTCCACACCCCACACCGAGGCGAGCGCGAGGTTCACGCGTTGGCGTGCGCCTAGCGCGGGCGCCTCCTTCTCCCAGCGCCCGAGGATGCGGTGGAAGGCGCCGAGGAGGAAGTGGCCTGAGCCGCAGGCCGGATCGATCAGCTTGAAGCCGTCGAGGGGACGATCATTGAGGCCCGAGTCCAGGGTGCGGTCGAGGATGAACTCTTCGACAAACTCCGGGGTCTGCAGCAGGGCATAGGTCTTCTTGGCGTGCTCCGAGAGATCCTGGTAAAGGTCGCCGAGGAAGCGGGTATCCAGGTTGGGGTCGGTGAAGTCGTGCAACAGGGCACCGTTCTCGTCGCGCCGGCGCCAGAACTCCAGCAGCCGGGTGATAGCCTGGCCGGAGGGCGAGACGGTGTGCAGCATGGCCTGATCATCGACCAGGCCGGCGGTGGCGGACGTGGTGGCCAGATGATCGATCGCCTGTTCCACCCATTCGCGGTCGGTGTGCTCGGGGTTCTCGCGGAAGTAGGCGAGCTGTGCGTCCAGCGCCTCCTGCCGTCGTTCGGCTGGGCCAGAGATCCACACCGGACTGAGCAGCGCGTTGTCCTCGCAGAACCGCACGAACACGGTGGTCAACACCCAGGAGACAGCAGCCTGAGTAATGCGGTCGTCGGCCCAGGCGGTGTAAGTGGCGGCGGTTCGATCGCCCGACGTGGCTGAGGTGTGTTCGCGACGCCACTCTTGATCGAACTCGGGCAGGGCGATCCGCTGACGCAGGTCGGCCTCAAGGGCGAGGACCTGCTTCTTCAGGTCGTCGACGAGGGCGGCAGGGCTGATCACGCGGGGTGTCCTTCCGGGGCGGGTGTGCCGTGGTACATGCCGATCCAATCACGCGGCACCGACACAAACTGATTGGGTGCGGTGAGCGGCAGCGAGTGGCCATCCACCATGGGGCCCAGATTTCCGTGCAGCTGGGGCACCAGGAGCCAGACGGCGGAGGGCCGGCGGGTGGCCAGATCCATCCAGCCGGAGAGCAGGTCGAGTGCGCCGTAGCGCGCGAGAAGGGAGGCGTCGAGCAGGGCAACGGGACGGCCCTCGGAGGAGTCGAGAGCGGCTTCCACGGCGTCGCTGACGGTGGAGAGGGAGCGGCCGACTAGAGCATGGAGGCCCGCCTGTGCACGGGTGCCGGGCTTCTCGGCGTCGGCGTCGACCACCACACCCCAGTCGATGCCGGCTTGGCTCGCCGTGCGGCGGAGGGCATCCATCAGGGTGTGGGCGAGATTCAACGAGACCGCGTCGAAGTGGGTGGTGAGCACATCGGCGAGCCGGTCGTGCAGGGGTGCGTCCATGCCGAGCGCAATGAAGGAGTGGCTTCGGCTGCTGTCGATGAGGCGCTGGCCCACGGCACCGGGTCCGGTGGTCTGGGTGGCCACGCTCACGGTCGTGGCAAGGCGCGAATCGAGCCCAGTGGTGTCCTTGCCCACCGCTGCGGGAGCACGATAGCCGCGTGCGGCCTCGTCGTAGTGCAGGCCTTGGCCGATGCCGTCAACGATGGCATCCAACGAGGGGCGCTGCGGCAGCGGTGCTAGTTGGGGGAAGCGAGCACGAACGCGCTCGCGCAGCTCGCTGGACGGATAGAGCTGGCCGGCGACGATGGCCGGGAGCGCGTGGGCCAGCGCGGCCCGGGCAGACAGGCCGCGATAGTGAAGCTCGCCGGCGGCAGAGGCCCCCGTGTGATGCGACATGAGCGCGGCGAGGTGCGCCAGACGATGTCCTTCTCGCAGACCGTCATATGTGTCGGCGGCGCGGGCGGGCGTGGCCTGACCCAGTATGGCGCCGAGTTGCTCGGCGGCACGCTCGGCCGGTACCAGTGCGTCCGTGTGGGCGGCGGCGTCGATCAGGGCGTCAGCGCGCCGAGCGAGTGCTTCGGCGAGATCGAGCAGGTCGTCGCGGACGGCGACCAGGAGCGGACGGCCCTCCCGGCGCCGGAACAACCAGCCCGCGCCTTCCTCGGAGTCGGGCCCCTCGGCGCGTTCTCGGGCCGTCTCGCGTTCCATCGTGCAGCGCAGCAGACCTTCGGCGAGGCGCAGGTACGTCGCCTCGTCCGTCGATGGGTCTGCCACCATGAGGGTCATGAGGTGGTGAGCCAACTCGTCGAAGGTTGCCACGCCGCCCAGCTCGGTGAGGCGCTGCTGGACAGTCTCGGTGAGCTGTGTGAGAAGGCTCAGCGCCGCTGCGTCCGAGGCCCAGCGCTCTTGCAGCGCGCCGAGGAGCTGGCTGACCCGGCCGCGGGTGACAGGCGGAGTGAGGGCAGCGGCGAGTTCTGCCTGGGTGGCGTTGGGGTCTACGGTGCCGACCACCCCGAGCAGCAGCGAGACGAGCTCGACGGCGCGGTCTCGCCTGCCTTTCCGGGCTGCGGCCAGGAGAACGTCGGCGCACTCGTGGGGACCAGGTAGGAGCGTGCGTCCGTCAACCACCCGCCAGGCGCGGTTGCGGCGCCCGAACTTTGCGCGCCACGCTCTGGCGCGCAGCTTAACCTCTTCGCGGGTGGCTGACGCCACGCCAGGGAGACGATTGAGGCGGAGCGCATCCACTTGGGCTAGATCGCCAACCGTAACCACCTTCAACTGTTCCAGGGCGGAGATGGCGCGAGGAGTGAGGCCTGCTTGGGTGAGAGGGGTGTCCTCGGTCGCCTGCTCGGCTAGCTGGTCAGCGTCGGCAGGGGGAACGGAACTGGTGGGGAAGCAAGCGCGCCACTCAACGAGCATCTGCGCAGCGGTGTCATGACGAGCAGAAGCCTTGCGGGCGAGGGCACGGGTGAAGAACGAGGTAAGGGCGGATGCGGCCGAGGGGTCGAACTCCGTAGCGACGATGGTGGCCTCATCGGGAATGGCGGCGGGATCTGAGAGGCCGTCGCCATAGACAGGAACGTGGCCGGTGGCGATCTCGAACAGAACAACGGCGGCCGCGTAGCGCTCGGCGGCCGAATCGTACTGGCGGCGAGAGCCGAGGAACGGATCCAAGTACGGGCGAGTACCGGCCTGGATGTCCGACGCGGCTGCCTTGGTCAGGGAGAAATCGAACAAGACCAGGTGCTTGGCACGGTCGTTTCGGCTGGAGCGTTCTTCGCGGATGCCGAGGTTGGCCGGTTTGATGTCGCGATGCATCACGCCGGCGTCGTCGAGCGCGACGACCGTTTCCAAGAGCTCGGTACCCCAGCGGTCGAGGAGGTCAAGGGAGAGCCGTTCCCTATTGCCCAGGTGAGCAGTCAGGGTTTCGGGGCCGGCGCTGGCCAGGACGAGGGCGCGGCGTCCGCCGACGTCGAGGGGACCCTCGAAGAGACGCACGATCCGAGGGCTGTTGAGCTGGCGCAAGGCATCGGCTTCGTCGTTGAGACGACGGGCGGCGGCGTCGTCTCGGGCAACCTTAAGAACACGCTCCGGGCGGTCGTCGGTGGCCAGGTCGGTGACCAGGAGGCCGACGGCCGTTGAGCCTGCGCCGAGGCGGCGCTGCAACTCGAAGCGCCCCGCGAGGAGGGAACCAGGGCCGGCATCGAGGGGGTCGGTGACCTCTTCCTCGGGGGGAGCCTCGGCAGCGTCCAGGGCGGACAGAAACGCGCCGACATCGGTGAGCCGTTCCGAGACCTGCGGTCGCGTGGCGCGCAGGATGGCGTCACGCAGCGCGGGCGGAGCCTCGGGGAGCTCGACCGAGACGTCTAGCCCATCCTGCTTGCGCAGGCGCGCTGTGAGATCCGCGCGAGTGGGGGCGGGTAGGCGGCCGTCGGTGACGAGATAGAAGGCGAGCGCGCCCAAGGAGAAGACGTCCAGGCGGAGCCTGTCCGGGGTGCCGACCCACACACCCTCGGGGGCCGTGAATGCGCCGCGCGCCCAGCGCTCCGCCTTCGGAACCTCGTCGGACAACACCTCGGCGAGTTGGGTGACGCCACGGGTGGCCTCGACGGAGGTGGCCTCGTCGATGCGTCCCACACCCTGCCAGTCGCCCACCTTGACCCGGAGACGGCCGTCCCCGCCTCGTCGCACCAGTACGGCGCGCGGATTGAGGCCGCGATGCACCACGTGGCGCCCGTGTGCGTATTGCAGGGCCTCGGCGATCAGGCGAATCAGCGCGAGCTGGTCGTCGAAGTTCAAGGGCTTCGAGAGGCCGGCGAGCCAGAGGTCCAGGCGCTGCCAGGCCCGGTCATAGGGGTAGACGAGGCCAGGACCCAGGTCGGAGTCGACGAGGTCTTCGGGGCGGAGAACGGAGTCGTGGGAGAGATGCTGCATTACCCGCACCTCGTGCTCCGCGATGCGGCGCACCCGACGGTGGGCCTCATCAGAGGAACCCTCCGGGACCGTGCGGAAGCGGATGCGACGGCGGCTCTGGAGAAGCTTGTGGGTGCCCAGCCAGTCCTGCCAGCCAGGGCCATCCTCAAGCGGATGGTCATCGAGGATGAAGCTGCCGGCCTCGCGATGGTGCGGGCGGAGACCGGTCAACGCGATGATCTGGGCGGTGACGGCGTCGTTCGGCGGTGTGCCATGCCGAGGCGTGCCGGTGAACAGATCGGTGATAGAGGCAAGGCCGGAGCGAGCCTCGCTGTCGGGGAGCCCGTACAGATCGCGGCGGTCCTGTTCTGGCAGCTCGACGACGAGGTTGGGGTGGTGCAGGAAGACTGCCTCCTGGATGAACGGGATGACTTGGCGCGCCGGTGGTGGGGGCGAACTGAACTTGCGGCCGCTCTTCCAATCGTCGTAGGTGCGCATCAGCTTGGAGCGCAGTCGTTTGGCTTTGCGGTTGGCGAGGCGTAGCGGTGAATCCTCGGGCGCGTGGCCGCTGCGGAGCCAGGTCTGGTCGTTGCCCCGAAGGCGGCCGGAGTAGTACTTGAGCTCGATGAGGTGGAGCCCGTCTGGGGCGAGGATGAGGAGATCTACCTCAGACCAGGTGCCGCGCTCGTCGCGGAACTCGAAATTGGTCCAGGCACGGAAGGGGGCGCGCTGGGGAAGGAGGTCGCGAATGATGCGCAGGCCCTCGGCCTCGTGCGGGAACTGGGAGGGGGTGACTTCGACCCACCGGTCGTCGACCACGCAGTCCTCCTTGCCCCTGGGATTTCACGTCAGCTTAAGGGATCGGACTGAGGATCTGTCCAACGAGCCGATATGTGGTGCCGTCGTTGCACCAGTCTTCTCCTGGCTGAGAGGGGTCCCCGCGGATACGTGGCTTCGATGCCCTACTTTCGTCCTTGTCCGTGCCAAAGTCGCTGGATAAGCGGTCGGGATCAGCACTGTTTCGGGACGTTCCATGAGGAGGGTGTTGAATAGACACATGCAGCTGAAGGTGGCCCGGGCCGTCACGCCCGGCGGGGTGGTCGACGATGCGGTCATCGAGATCTCTGACGGCCGGATCCGATCGGTCGCGCCCGGTGAGGGTGGGGGAGAGTTCGCCGAACTATGGGCCGTGCCGGGTTTCGTCGATACCCATTGCCATGGGGCCGTCGGGGTCAGCTTCGGAGACGACGACGTGGCGGCCAACCTGCGAGCTATCGAATATCACCGATCGCATGGCAGCACCACGCTGTTCGCCTCGACCGTCACGCAATCCATCGAGGCTCTCGAGCGACAGCTCGTCACGTTGAAGGGCATCGTCGAGTCGGGGGAGCTGGACGGCATCCACCTGGAGGGGCCCTTCCTCGCGGCCGAGCAGAAGGGGGCGCATGCCGAGCCCTTGTTGTGCGATCCCACCCCGGAACGTGTCGAGCGTCTCATCGCCGCGGGGGCTCCGGCGCTCAAGATGATCACCCTGGCCGTCGAGCGTTCCCACGCGCAGCGGGCCGCTCGACGGTTCGTCGAGGCTGGCGTCGCGGTGGCCTTTGGGCATTCGGACGCGGATCATGAAACCACCGCCATGTCGCTGGATTGGGGTGCCTCCGTGGTCACCCATTTGTTCAATGCGATGCGCGGTATCCATCACCGCGTGCCCGGCCCGATTCCCGCCCTGCTCACCGACCGTCGGGTGATGTGCGAACTGATCTGCGACGGCATCCATCTCCACCCGTCGGTGATCGCGATGGCGATCGATGCCGCCGGTCCGGACCGGATCGCTCTGGTCACCGACGCCATGAGCGCCACCGGTCATGGAGATGGCTGCTACGTCCTGGGCGAGTTAGAAGTGGTCGTCGACAACGGCACCGCTCGCCTGGCGACGCAGGACGGTAGTCCGGGGGCGATCGCCGGCTCGACGCTCACCATGGCCAAGGCCTTCGAGTTCGTCGTCCAGCAAGCCGGGGTCAGCATCCCGATGGCCGCGACGATGGCCGCCACCACCCCGGCCGAGTGGCACGGCCTGGCTGATGTGGGCACGTTGGAACCGGGAAAACGCGCAGATATCTGTCTTGTTGACGACGACGGTATTTTGCATTGCGTAATCCGGGACGGAAACTGGGTGCGGCGATAGACTCACGCGGGAGGATTGCAAGCCGGAGGACGAGTGATGAGTGACCTTATTGATACAACAGAGATGTATCTGCGCACGGTATACGAGCTCCTGGAAGAGGGAGTTCCTCCTCTTCGTGCCCGGATTGCCGAGCGTCTGCACCAGTCCGGCCCCACGGTCTCGCAGACCGTGGCGAGGATGGAGCGCGACGGGCTCGTCGTGGTCGAGCCCAACCGCACGATCCGTCTCACCCAGGAGGGCGCGAAGCTGGCGCGCGACGTGATGCGCAAGCACCGTCTCGCCGAATGCCTGCTCACCGAGGTGATCGGGTTGGAGTGGGAGAAGGTGCATGATGAGGCCTGTCGGTGGGAGCACGTGATCTCCGTCGATGTGGAGAAGCGCTTGGTCGAGATCCTGGATGCACCCCGTTTCTCTCCCTACGGCAACCCTATCCCCGGGCTCCGTCCGCTGGGCGTCGACGCGCATCCGGTGCGCTTCCGCGAGGGCGCTGAACCGCTGGGCGCTGAGGTGACGGAAGAGCCGCGTCGATTCGTGTTGGTCCGGATGAGTGAGAATCTTCAGGCTGATGCGGAGTTGTTGAGCCTGCTCGCCGCGTCAGGGCTGCGTCCGGGCACCTCTTTCGAAGCTGTGCGCGGAGCCGATGGGGTGCAGATCCGGTTGCCCGACGAGTCGAGCCTGGATCTGCCTGGCGGATCCGCGGATCTCCTGTTCGTCTCGGGGGAGGAGTGACCGGTGTCGGAAGCCGGCGGCAGGTGGGACGGCGATAACACCCCCGGTGCGATCGAGGCGGTCCTGAGCCGCTCTCTGGGGGGCGCTCAGACGCCCTACGACTGGTTGGCACGCGCCGTCTCGGATTCGGCTGTCCGCGTTCTCGACCTGGCGTGCGGCGCAGGGGCCATGATCGACCGGCTGGCCAAGCCCGGACGTCTCGTCGTGGGCCTAGATCTGTCACCTGCCGAATTGGGTGAAGCTCGGTTGCGGGGCCGCGGGCCGCTGGTGCAAGCAGACGGTAACTACCTTCCGTTCCAGGATGAGTATTTCGATGCGGTGGTCTCGTCGATCGGACTCGCGGTCGTGCCAGACCGTGAGCGGTTGTTCTCCGAAGTCTCGCGAGTGCTGCGGCCGGGGGGAGTGTTTGCTGGTCTGACGCCGTCGCTGCGCCCCCTGAACATAGAGAACGCGCGGTTGTTGAGCCGGCTGAGCAGTCACCTGAGGCGCACCGCTCAGCTACCGGGATTCGTCGAGTTCAAGGCCAAGAAGATGCTGGGATCGGTGGGATTGACCAAATCCGAGGACTCCCGGGCTCGCTACTTCTTCGAGGTGCACGGCCCCAACGACGCTGAGATCCTGTTCGACGGCCTCCGTGCGCCGAAGGATCCGACCCGGCGTGCCGCCGCCACGGCATTCCTGCTCAGCAGGGCTGATCGTCACGGCTCCGTCCGCGTCCCGCTGCCCATGCGCCGGATCACGGCGATCAAATAGCCCGCCTTCGCCAGTTCGCTAATGCGAAAGTATGCGAGCTTCCCGTTTGTCGGTCCCTGATGCGAAAGTGTGTGGCGGATCCCATATTCAGGTCCCTGAGGTGCGAGCGCCAGCGAGCCTCGAAGGGCGTGAAACGGAAACCCTGGGCACAGACCCTGCCCAAAGCCTTAGTCAACGCCCTTCGAGGCTCCTCGCAGAGCTCGTCACACCTCAGGGACCTGACCAAGGGGTCCCTTCGGTCACTTTCCTGCCCCATGGTGGCCGGAGCCGGTGCGGTCCCTGAGGTGCGAGGAACGAGCCTCGAAGGGCGGTCCCTGATGCGAAAGTATCGCTACTTTCCCACCTCACGGTGGCGGCGAAGCAGCCCGGAAGCTGAGGTGCGAGGAACGAGCCGCGAAGGGTACCCCCAGGGTATGGGAATAATTCGGGTATCGTGGCGGTTGTACCGTTGGTCGAAACAAGAGCACTCTGCCGAAAGGGCAATTTCATGGCTACCACCGCACTGACTTCCGCCGACTTCGCGAGCACCATCGAAGGCAACGACGTGGTTCTCGTCGATTTCTGGGCCGACTGGTGTGGCCCCTGCAAGCGCTTTGCGCCTATCTACGAGGAGGCTTCGGCGCGCCACGGGGACGTCGTCTTCGCCAAGGTGGATACCGAGGATGCCCGCGACCTGGCCGCGGCGCTCGAGATCCAGTCCATCCCGACGATCATGGGGTTCCGCGAGGGCGGCTGGTGTTCCGTCAGGCGGGGCTTCTCAATGGGAAGCAGCTGGATTCGCTCGTCGAGCAGATCAGGGCGCTGGACATGGAGGAGCTGCGCAAGCAGGCCAACGCCTGAGCCCGCTCGCCATCGTTTTCCACAACCGTCCGTCTCTATGGAGACGGACGGTTGTGGCATTTACAACGCCTTTTCCTTGTGAAAATCTACTTCTACCCCTGTGCCGCACGAATCCTTGGGGATAACTACTATGGGTCGTAGACCGCTACTCAAGGAGTCGCCATGGCACAGGAGCCGAAGGATCTGACCCTACTTCCCGACCTCTCTCAGGGACTGGGGCGCGTCGCTCCTGTGCGAAGCAGAAAACCCGTGTACCTGGACATGCTGCCGCCCTGCAACGCGGCGTGCCCGGCGGGGGAGAACATCCAGGAATGGCTCCGCCTCATCAAGGCGGGCGAGGAGGAAGCCGCCTGGCGTCAGCTCACCAGGGACAATCCGTTCCCCGCGATCCACGGCCGCGTCTGCTACCACCCCTGCGAGACGTCCTGTAATAGGGCGGACCTCGATGAGGCCGTCTCCATCCGTTCCGTGGAGCGTTTCCTCGGTGACCTGGCGATCGAGAAGGGCTGGTCGTTCACCAAGCCCTCGCGAACGTCGGGGCGCCGGGTGCTGGTCGTCGGTGCCGGACCGTCGGGCCTGTCGGCGGCCTATCACTTGACGAGGCTGGGGCACGCCGTCGAGATCCACGATGCGGGCGAACTTCCCGGCGGCATGATGCGCTATGGCATCCCGGAGTACCGCTTGCCACGCGACGTGCTGGATGCCGAGATCGCGCGTCTGGTCGACCTGGGTGTGGTCTTCACGCAGAACAACCCCATCAAGAACCTCCTCGACACTCAGGAGGAGGGCGGTTTCGACGCGGTCTTCGTTGCTGTGGGTGCGCATCTCAGCCGTCGGGTCGATATCCCCAGCGGAGATGCGTCGCGGATCGTCGATGCGGTCAGCTTCCTGCGCGACGTGGCCTCCGGCGAACGGCCGGTGATCGGGCGCCGGGTCGCCGTCTACGGTGGCGGTAATACCGCCATGGATGCCGCGCGCGTGGCTCGTCGGCTCGGTGCCGAGGAATCGGTCATCGTTTATCGGCGCACCCAAGAGCAGATGCCCGCCCACGAGGAGGAGCGGCTCGACGCGGAGCGTGAAGGCGTCAAGATGAACTGGCTGCGCACGATCACCGAGATGGAGGACAGCGATCTCACCGTGGAGATCATGGAGCTCGACGAGAATGGCAGAGCCCGGGGCACCGGCCGATTCGAGCGGCTGGAGGCCGACACCGTCATCCTGGCTGTTGGCCAGCGCGCGGATACCGATTTCCTGCACGCCGTGCCCGGAATGACCTTCAAGGACGACGTCGTCGACGTCGATCCCGCCACGTTGATGACCTCGGTGCCCGGGATCTTCGCGGGTGGCGATGCGGTTCCCTCCGACCGCACCGTCACCATCGGCGTGGGTCACGGCAAGAAAGCCGCCAATCGGATCGATGCGTGGCTCAATCGTGAGCATCCGTTGAATCCGGTCAAGCACCCCATCGTCACGCTGGACCAGATGAACATCTGGTACTTCGGCGGTCACGATCGGCGTCAGCACGAGGAGGCTGAGGTTTCGGAGCGAGTTACCAGTTTCACCGAGATCGTCGCAGGGCTGACCCCTGACGAGGCACGGTTCGAAGCCGCGCGGTGCCTGTCGTGCGGTAACTGTTTCGAGTGCGACGGCTGCTTCGGCGCGTGTCCCGAGGATGCGGTGATCAAGCTCGGCAAGGGTAAGCGCTATCGCTTCGACTACGAGCTCTGTACCGGCTGTGCCGCCTGCTACGACCAGTGCCCCGTGCACGCCATCGAGATGATCCAGGAGGGGCAGCGATGAGGAAGATCATCGATGGCAACGAGGCTGCGGCGGATGTCGCCTATCGGGTGAGTGAGCTCTGCTCGATCTATCCGATCACGCCGAGCTCGACGATGGCCGAGCTTGCCGATGAATGGGCATCGAGAGGGCGGGCCAATGTGTGGGGCCAAGTGCCCACCGTCATCGAGATGCAGTCGGAGGGCGGCGCCGCGGGCGCGATGCACGGTGCGCTGCAGGCCGGGGCTCTGTCCACGACGTTCACGGCATCTCAAGGGCTGTTGTTGATGATCCCCAACATGTACCGGATCGCCGGCGAGCTGACCTCCACCGTCTTCCACGTGGCGGCGCGTTCCCTGGCCACCCAAGGCCTGTCCATCTTCGGCGATCACCAAGACGTGATGGGCGTGCGGCAAACCGGTGTGTGCCTGCTGAGTTCGGCATCCGTGCAGGAGGCCCACGACTTCGCGGCCATTGCTCATCGAGCAACGCTGGAAACCAGGCTGCCTTTCGTGCACTTCTTCGACGGGTTCCGCACCTCGCACGAACTCAACGTCGTCGATGTCATCAACGACGATCACCTGCGCACGTTCGTGCCGCGGCAACTGGTTCTGGAGCATCGCTCGCGGGCGCTGAGCCCCGACAACCCGTTCATTCGCGGTACTGCGCAGAATCCCGATACGTATTTTCAATCGCGCGAGACGGCGAACCTGTTCTACACCTGGACCCCCGCGGTGGTGGCGCACGTGATGGATCAGTTCGCGGAGCTGACCGGCCGGCGCTACCACCTCGTCGACTACCACGGCGCCCCCGATGCCGAGCGCGTGGTGGTGGTGATGGGTTCGGGAGCCGAGGCGATCGCCCCCGTCGTCGATGCGCTCAACGCCGACGGCGGCAAGGTGGGCATGCTGCAAGTGCGGCTGTACCGGCCGTTCCCGAACGAGGCCTTCCTCGCCGCGCTGCCGGAAAGCGTGCGGCAGATCGCGGTGCTCGACCGCACCAAGGAGCCGGGCGGCTCCGGTGAACCCATGTTCCTCGATGTGACCAGCGTGCTGGCCGAAGCGGTCACCGATGGGCGACGCTCATCGCTGCCCACCGTGATCGGTGGGCGTTACGGGCTGTCGTCGAAGGAGTTCACCCCGGCCATGGCCCAGAGCGTCTTCGACGAGTTGGAGGAGCCGGCGCCTAAACCCCGATTCACCGTCGGTATCAACGACGACGTCACCAAGCTCTCGCTCGATTACGATCCCACGCTCGATCTGGAGGACCCGGAGACGCTGCGCGCCGTGTTCTACGGCTTAGGCTCGGACGGCACCGTCGGTGCGAACAAGAACACCATCAAGATCCTGGGCGATGACGGCCAGCGCTATGCGCAGGGCTACTTCGTCTACGACTCGAAGAAGTCGGGATCGCGCACCGTCTCGCATCTGCGTTTCGGACCCAACCCCATCAAGGCGCCCTACCTGGTGAGCCAGGCGGGCTTCATCGGCTGCCATCATTGGTCGATCCTGGAGCGCGTCGATGTGCTGGAGTTCGCGCGCCCAGGAACTGTGCTGCTGCTGAACTCGCCCTATGGCGACGAGACCTTCGACAGGTTGCCGTTGCCGATGCAGCAGCGCATCATCGAGTTGGGCATCCAGATCTACGCCATCGATGCGGGTCGAGTGGCTCGGGCGGCAGGTCTGGGGTCGCGCACCAACACCATCCTGCAGACCTGCTTCTTCGCCATTTCCGGCGTGATGCCCCAGGTGGACGCGATCGTCAAGGTCAAGGACGCCATCTCGAAGACCTATGCCCGCAAGTCGGCTGAGGTGGTGCGCAAGAACCACCTGGCTGTGGACGAGTCGCTCGCGCACCTGAAGCGGATCGAGGTACCGGGCGTGCCCACGTCTGAGCACGATCTGATCCCACCCGTGCCGAATCATGCGCCCAAGTTCGTGCGTTCGGTCACCGCGCAGATGCTGCGAGGGCGCGGCGACGACCTGCCCGTCTCGGCGCTGCCGATCGACGGCACCTATCCGTCGGGCACCACCCAGTACGAGAAGCGCAACATCTCGGAGATCGTGGCGGAGTGGGATCCGGAAGCCTGCATCCAGTGCGGCAACTGCGTGTTCGTCTGTCCGCATTCAGTGCTGCGGGCCAAGAGCTATCCCTGTTCCGCGGCCAACGGTGCACCGGACGGTTTCCTGACGGCGCCGTTGAATGCGGCAGGGCTTCCGCAGACGAACTACACGCTGCAGGTCTATGTCGAGGACTGCACCGGGTGTGGACTCTGCGTCGAGGCCTGCCCCGTCAAACCGATCGGGCAGCCGAACCGTCGCGCGATCAACCTGGTGCCGAAGCTGGACCGGGAGGACGACAAACAAGCAATCGAGTTCTTCGAGGAGATCCCGTTGAACCGGCGCGAGCGCGTCGACTTCGGCACCGTGCGCGGCACCCAGTTCCTGGAGCCGCTGTTCGAGTTCTCGGGCGCCTGCTCCGGCTGCGGTGAGACGCCGTACCTGAAGCTGCTCACCCAGCTCTTCGGAGACCGATTGATCGTGGCCAACGCCACCGGGTGCTCGTCGATCTACGGCGGCAACCTTCCCACCACGCCGTGGGCGAAGAATGCGCAGGGCCGGGGTCCGGCGTGGTCGAACTCGCTGTTCGAGGACAACGCCGAGTTCGGCCTGGGCATGCGGCTCGCGGCCGACCTGCACGCCGATTTGGCCCGCGTTCGCCTTGAGGAGTTGCGCGATGAGATCGGTGACGAGGACCTGGTGCGGTCGCTGCTCGACGCCGAGCAGCAGCACGGCTCCCAGTTGGTAGCCCAACAGGAGCGGGTAGCCCGCTTGAAGGCTCGGCTGAAGGAGCTGTCCGGGCCACAGGTCGAAGACCTGAAGTCGGTGGCCGATCATCTGCTGCGTCGTTCGGTATGGATCGTGGGCGGGGATGGCTGGGCCTACGACATCGGATCCGGCGGCGTCGACCACGTGCTCGCGTCGGGACGCGACGTCAACGTCCTGGTTCTGGATACCGAGGTCTACTCCAATACGGGTGGTCAGGCTTCCAAGGCGACGCCGCTGGGATCGGTGGCCAAGTTCGCCTCGGGCGGCAAGCAGACCATCAAGAAGGACCTGGCACTGCAGGCCACCTCTTACGGTTCGGTCTACGTGGCGCGCGTGGCGATGGGCGCTGATCCCCAGCAGACCCTGACAGCTTTCCGGGAGGCGGAGGCCTACGACGGGCCCAGCCTGATCATCGCCTACAGCCACTGCATCGCCCACGGCTACGACATCCGCAAGGGCTTGGACCAGCAGTACAAGGCCGTGAACTCCGGGCACTGGCCTCTGATGCGCTACAACCCCGTCGTGCGCGACGATGGTGGCAACCCCTTCCTGCTGGATTCGCCGCGTCCACGGCTCACGTTGCAGCAGTACCAGAAGGCCGAGTTGCGGTACCAGGTGCTGCGCGCCTCCGATCCGGAGGAGGCCGAGCGGCTGCTGACCTTGGGGCAGGCCCAGGTGAACCGTCGTTGGCGGGAGTACGAAGAACTGGCGACCCGGGGTGCGGAACGCTTCACCCCCGATACGAGGAGGGACGATGGCTGATCTCGCAACCACTTACATGGGGCTGGCGCTGCGCAACCCCGTTGTCGCGTCGGCGGGGCCGCTCTCGCAGACCGTGGACGGTGTGCGCCAACTGGCCGATGGCGGCGTCGGGGCCGTAGTGATGTATTCGTTGCTGGAAGAGCAGCTACGCCGCGAGGAAGCCCGGATGGAGGAGCTAGCCGACCTGCACGACGACACCTTCGCCGAGGCGCTCAGCATGTTCCCGTCGGTGGTGAAGGTGGCCGAGGATCCGGTGCATCACTATTTGACGCTGGTGGAGAATGCCGCTCGCGCCATCGACGTGCCCCTGATCGCGTCGATGAACGGATCGACGCTGGGAGGATGGACCCGGATCGCCCGGCAGCTGGCCGACGCGGGAGCCGCCGGTATTGAGCTGAACATCTACTTCGTTCCCGGTGACGTGACCACCTCCGGGGATCAAGTCGAGAGGCGGCATCGGGAGATCCTGGAGGCCGTGAAATCGGTCGTCGAGGTGCCGGTGGCGGTGAAACTCGCGCCGTTCTTCTCGTCATTCGGCAACATGGCCGTGCAACTTGATCGCGGGGGAGCGGACGCGCTGGTGCTGTTCAATCGTTTCCTCCAGCCCGATATCGACGTGGACCGGATGCGCGTCGAGGCCGGGGTGACGCTCTCTAGCCCGGGCGAGGCCCGTTTGCCGCGCACCTGGATCGCTGCGTTGCGGGGCAAGATCTCGGCGTCGTTGGCCGCCACCACCGGAGTCGATCAGCCGGAGGATGTCATCAAGTACGTCCTGGCTGGCGCCGATGTGGTGATGACCACGTCCGCGCTGGTGCGCCGTGGTCCGTCCTATGCACAGACGTTGATCGACGGTCTGGCGGAGTGGCTCGATGCCCACGGCCTGGGCCTAGATCAGGCGCGCGGCATGCTCGGTGTGCCCGCGGAGGCAGAGGCCGATGCCTACGCCCGCGCCGGCTACGTCACCGCCTTGGAGAAGGCCCGCAGCCAGTACGGTTCCCTGCATTAGGCCTCGCCTCTTCGCGACACCCGCTTAGCCGCTTGTCATTCCACCGACTTCGGTGGAATGACAAGCGGTTAGCGGATCCGACCAGTGTTGTCTGCCGGTGGTGAGGTGTTGTCCGTTCGTGCCCTTGGCCGTCACCGGTGCTCGTGAGCGCCCGATGCTAGGGGCATGCCGTTCCAGTATCCGTTGCCTCGGGAGGTGGCCCGGTTACTTCGAGAGCAGCAAGGTGTGGTCACCGTCGCGCAGCTTCTCGAGGCCGGTCTCACCCGACGCGTCTGCGAGCGGGTCACGTCGGGGTGGATCAGGCTGGCCCGCGGGCTCTATCTGGCTGGGTCGCCATCCTTCGAAGCCGCGACGTGGGCTGCGTCCTTGTTCTGCGGCCCCAACAGTGTGATCGGCTCATCAGCCGCTGCGTATCTGGCGGGCGTGCTGCGGGATCCTCCCTCGGAGGTCGTGATCTGGGGTCGTGACCAACACCGATCAATCCAGATCGGACGGTGGCGCACGCGCCCTCGCCGTGGGCTCCGGGACGGCCGCGGCTCACCTGCTCGGTTGTCCATCGAGGAGGCTCTTCTGGACTTGGCCCGAGATGAGAGCCTGGCCGGCACGATGGATGCGATCGCGCGGGCATTTGTTCGTCAGTACACGACACCCGCGAGAGTGCTCACCGCGTTGGATCGGCGCGAACGCATTCGGCACAGTGCGCAGGTCCGGGCGCTGTGCTCCGCCGGGAAGGCAGGGATCGAGAGCGCTCTGGAATGGCTCTTCGACGAGCGCGTGATCGTGGCCCATCGGTTGCCGGCGCCCCAACGGCAGATCAGGTCGGAGGAAGGACGCATCGATTGCCATTTCGATGCGTTCCGGGTGATTGCTGAGCTCGATGGCATCCGGGATCACGGCAACTGGTCCAAGGACATGCTGCGCGACAACGCCCATGCCCTCCGCCTCGACGCGATCACTCTGCGCTACGGCTGGCATGCGGTGTTGCAGCAGCCGTGCCTCGTCGCCAGCCAGATCGCCGAGGCGCTGTTGGGTCGCGGCTGGACCGGCCGCCCCTCCCGCTGTCGGCTCTGCCCGAGGCCTTAACCGCTTGCTACTCCACCGAAGTCGGTGGAATGACAAGCTCTTAAGCGTCGGTGCGACGTGATCACGAAGATGCTGCGTTCTGGAACCATCGCCAGAGAGTTGGGGTGGTGACGACCAGGACGATGGCGAAAAGGGTCTGGTTCACGACGCCGAAGAGCGGGTTGCCGGCGATCGTCAAATAGACCGTCCAGTTCACGGCGATGTCGGTGAGGATGACGACGAGCGCGAGGACGATGCCCGCGCGTCGTCGCATGACGAGGAGCGCTGCGGTGATCGGGTCGAGAACGGTGAGGGAGATCCAGAACACACGCAGCCCCGTGGGGAACGCCGCATAGGTCTCGGCTCCACCCGCGATCAGGTCGATGATGTGGGATGTGGTGCCGACCAGGAAGCCCACGACCCAGACGACAAGAATCGCCATACGAAGGCGACGAGTTGTCGTCTGGGTCACCTGTTCATGATAGATCGAGGCCGGTGGACCGGGTGAAATCAGCATCGCGCAGCGTAAGGCTTCGCCTGGGTAGCTCGCCACGATTCTTCTCCCGCTTGTAAGACAGCGGGTCGGGTAGCGCTTAACCGCTTGCTACTCCACTGAAGTCGGTGGAATAACAAGCTCCTAAGCTTGGCGTTTAACCTGTGTTGTTGTTGATCGTGGTGGTGTTCGGCGTGCCATAGCGTGGCAGTGGCCGCTGTTGGCGATGCTTTTGGTAACCACACCAAATCGTCAGGACAGCGACCACTTCCATGATTATCGACCATGACAGCTCCACGAAGGTAGCCCGGTATCAGGCATTGGGCTTACTCAACGACTTCCGTGCCGGTCTCTACTCGTGTCTGACACGTCGGGCGGATGTTCTTTTCGAACTCACCGACGCGATGTTGTGCGCACCGGGTCGGGTCACCGACCTTGCCCACCTGTGTCTTGAACCCGTGCATCGGCGTGGTCACGGCGCTTTGTATGACGCCTTGAACGCCGGCCGGATAGACACCGCAGAGCTGGGACAGCTCGTGGCAGCAACTCCGCTGCCACGCCTGCCGGGACCAGATGGACGAGACCGGATCGTGCTCGCGGTCGATGTGTCGAACTGGCTGCGACCCGACGCCGCTACCAGCCCCGAGCGATCGTTCTGCCATACCTATCCACGCGGCCGTGGGCACGCGCAAATGATCCCGGGCTGGAGATACCTATGGATCGCCGCACTTGAGCCGGGTACGACCTCCTGGACCGCACTGCTAGAGACCCGCCGACTGCACCCCGACGAAGACGAAACCATGGTGACTGCCGAGCGGCTCCGAACGGTCTTCGAACGCCTCCACAACGCGGGGCACTGGAAGATGGGTGACCCGGATCTGTTGGTCGTGATGGACTCCGGCTACGACGTGACCCGGTTGACCTGGCTGCTCAAGGATCTGCCCGTGACCTTGGTGGCGAGAGTACGGTCCAACCGGGTGTTCTACGCCCCGGCCGGGAAACGCAAGGGGCCGACCAAGGGCCGTGGCCCACGTCACGGCCATAAGCTCACCCTGGCCGATCCCGAGTCATGGCCGAGGCCCACCGTGACCACGACGAACCAGACCACCAACTACGGTCTCGCGACCGCGATCGCGTTCGACCACCAGCACCAGCGCCTCGAATGCCGCGGCCCCTGGGCAGACCACCACGGTGAGGCACCGATCATCGAGGGCACCCTGATCCAGCTGACCGTGGACCACCTGCCCGGCGACCGCGCCCCTGCACCGGTATGGTTATGGTGCTCGACCACCGGCGCTACCACGGCCGAGGTCGACCATTACTGGTCAGCCTACCTGCGCCGTTTCGACCTCGAGCACACCTTCCGGTTCCTGAAGCAGACCCTGGGCTGGACCCGCCCGATGCTGCGCGATCCCGAGGCTGCCGATCGGTGGACCTGGCTGGTCTTGGCCGCACATACCCAACTCAGGCTCGCACGCCCTCTCGCTGCTGATCATCGGCTGCCCTGGCAACCCCCTCTCCCCACGACCGCGTTGACTCCAGGCAGAGTGCGCCGAAGCTTTCCCCGCGTCCACGCGTCCTGCGTCCAGCCCACGAGAACGCCAATAGCCACACAGGCCGGCCCCGGACGGCCCCCAGGCAGCCGAAACCACCGGAAAGCACCCATCCACCCCATCGGCAAAACCAGCCCAACAGGTTAAACGCCAAGCTAAGAGATTCCGCGGATAGGTCATGGTCGTCGGGTGGGGCGGGTGGCCCAGCGGTAGGTGTCCCAGGCCCGGGCGAGTAGGCGTCGGAGCACGATCACAGCGTTCGCGAGCGCGATGAATGCCTCGATCACGATCGTTCGACGCTCGGTACAGTTGGCGAGTTTTTTGAAGCCACGGTTGTGCCAAGAGTTCGTGCGCTCGACGACCCACCGTTTCCCTGCTTGCAGTGGTAGCCCTTTCTCGCTGATGATGCCCTGACAGCCGTACTCGGCGAGTAGCTCACGGGTCTTGGAGTTGTCGTAGCCGGCATCGAGATGGACCCGGATCTGTGCCGGTAGCCCCGCGCCGAGGCCGTGATCGAACCGGGCCAGTTGCTCCATGGTAGGGCGCAGCAGTGGGAGTCGTTCGTGTTCGCAGGAGCAACCACACAGCCAGCGGAACCCCGGCGGCGTCGGTGATCAAAGAGCGTTTGGTTCCTTGTTTGCCCCTGTCAACCGGTGATTTGCCTGCTGCTTGACCACCACAAGGAGCTTTCACGATGCATCCATCGATCACGATGTCATCGAGGTCGAGACCGGTGATCTTGTCGTAGGCCTCCAGGCAGAGTTGTTCGAGCTGGGGGAAGATCCCCTGCCTGATCCACTCGTCACGGCGGTCACGGATCGTGGTGGCGGAGCAGCGGGAATCGGCGATCTTGTCGTAAGCAGCACCAAGGACCAGGACTTGGACGAGTTTGTCGAAGATGATTCGGTCCGGGATCCGTGGTCGGTGACAGCCCAGTGGGTGGGTATCGATGTGTTCGGGCAGCAACGCTTCGAATTGGTGCCACAGGGGTTCCATGATGAAAGATGGCAGAGCAGGCATGAGTACCTCGCAGGGGAAGAACGAGACTTTGACACCTCATTCCTCTACCGGGACTCGTGCCTGTTCTACGTCACCGACACGCACCTATCCGCGGAATCTCTAAGCACGCTGGAGCAGAATGGGTCCATGGATCCGGCCGTTCATCGGGGCGAGCTGCCCCTCGGGGAAGCCTATCGACGCTTCGCCCGGCGAGAGGTGCGCGGCGTCTCGGCTCGGGTATCACTGCGCCGGCCGCGTTGCCGCAGGTGGCCTGGCGGGCCGGCATCGATCTGTCGCCCGTCGACGTCACCGATGAGGATGCCTGCGCCTGGTTGGAGGCCCTGATCTGGCCGGGGTAGGAGGAGCGTCGAGAACGCCTGACTCGCGCCGTATCCGTCGCGCGACGCGATCCGCCGCGCGTGATGCGGGGAGATCTCCTCGAGGCGCTGCCGGCTCTGGTCGCAGAGGTACCCGACGATGCCACTCTCGTCGTCTTTCACAGCGCCGTTCTCGCATACCTCGCACCCGAGGACCGGGCCCGCTTCGTCCGGCTGGCCGGCGACCTGCCCGGGCATTGGATCAGCAACGAGGGGCAGGGTGTGGTCGCGAGCCTCCCCATCGACGCGGTGCCGGGCGACGGTCGTTTCGTGCTGGCCGTCGACGGGCAGCCGAGGGCTCTCACCGACCCACATGGACGAGCGATCTTCGCGCTCCGGGCGTCTTGAGTCAGCCGCAGCGTTTTCCCGTTGGCTGGCCTTTAAGAGCTTGCTATTCCACCGACTTCGGTGGAGTAGCAAGCTCTTAAGCGTGGTGGGCGCGGGGTGTCCTGCCGGTGTGGCATGCCTCTCGCAACACCATCGCGGCGATCCGCGCCGCGGATAGCCTGTGGACATGCGGGATGAGACGGTGTCGGGGCTGGCGTTGGCGGAGACGTTCTACGCCGAAGCCGTCGCGCCCCTCGTGGAGGTTCCGCATGCCGACGACGTCATGGTCAACTTCACGGACTGGCCCGCTCGCCTGACCCGTGAGTACCGCGACCTCTTGACTCAGGCGGGGGAGGAACGGCGATAGATGGACAGCGCCACACACCTCCTCGATCTCCACGTCAAGGCGCTCTACCGGCTGGATGAGCGTGGATGCCTGATCGCGACCAACGAAGCGACGCCAAACCCGGCGCCTCGGGTTTCGTGGGGCGGACGGCCGAAGGAAGCTCGTGTTATCTCCGCCGCGATGTTCCCGAGGGACTCGGGTGCCGCATCAATCAGCTGACTCGCGAGCTCTCTCTACCCGGAGCATCGCGGCGACGCCGAGGTGTACGGGGCGATCGAAGCCGCGATCACCGAGGCCCGCGCCATCGCGTCGAGGTGGCATGGGTTGGCCTACGCCTTCACCGTGCGCTGCTCAGCCGTGCCATCGGAGGCCACCGAGATCACGGACGGACGCGAGGTGCTCGTCGGGCAGTTCGCCCAGTTTCAGGCGGACCTGAAAGCGATACGGCCCTTCTTCGGGGTGCTCCGCGACGGGAGGGTCGTCTCCGCGTGCTACAGCGCCAGGCTCACCGATCATGCCGCTGAGGCGGGCGTCGATACCGCCCCAGCGCATCGTGGGCAAGGCCTGGCTGCCGCCGTCGTCAATGCGTGGCGCACCGCGATCGAGGACTCTGGGCGCACGGCCCTCTACAGCACGTCCTACGACAACCTCAGTTCGCAGGCCGTCGCTCGTCGTCTGGGGCTGAGCCAATACGCGGAGACGTTCTCGCTCACTTAGCGTGGATCGGTGGAATATCGCCTACTACGCGACCCATCCAACGTCCGGCTGACACATCCAGTTCGTAGAGATTGAAGCTAGGCTTCAGATCGTGACGAGTCACGAGTTCGGGATCTTCCTCAACGGTTCGTACGGCGTGGGCAAGTCTTCGACGCTCGATCACCTCGCGGACCTCTTCGCCGAGGCTCAGCTCCCATTCAGCCTCTTCGATGTGGACTGGTTTCACCGCTCATGGCCTCCGGCCCCTACCGACCCTGAGAACGTCCTCACGGAGGCCGACAACATTCGTGCAGTGTGGAGGAACTACCGCCAGACGGGTCCACGGACGCCGATCATCGCAGGAGTGATCACGAAAGCCAAGGATTTGGAGCGCTACGAACGGTGCTTCGAACTTCCCCTTCCTGTCGTGCATCTCACTGCGTCATTGGAGGTGGCAGAGCATCGACTGCGCGGCCGGTACACCCCTAGCCAGCATCGCGCCTTGACCTGGCACCTCGGCGACCACGAGCGACTAGCACAGGAACTCCACCAGCTATCGTCGTATGACCTCGTCGTCGACACAGACCACAGCACGCCCGCAGAAGTCGCCACGCTCGTCTTCGAGGAGTTCGGCCCGTACCTCCACGGGTGATCCACAACTCGGAAACCACATCTGCAGCTCCGCACAGTTCATCGAGACGCGTTCACTTCAGCGATGAGGTGGACTTGCTCGCCAAGATGTAGGTGGCGTAGATCGCCCGTGTGGTGCGCCGCAGCCACATTCGTTAGCGCTTCCTCAAGGAAGGCGGACGTCGAGACAGAACCTACCCACGCAGACATGAAATCTCCTCAACGGCTGGAAGTTGCCTCCATGGTGGCTAAAATCTTCCCGTTGGGAAGATTTTAGGAGGATCGATGGTGGCTGAGGGGGAGATTCGTATCGGAGAACTTGCCCGGAGGGTTGACCTTCCCGTCAAGACGCTTCGTCGTCTGGCGGACCAAGGGGAGATTCCCATGCATCGTTCGGACGGGGGGCATCGGGTCTTCCGGTTTGACGAGGTGGCTCGAGCCCTCGGAAGGTCTGTGTTGGACCTGGATGCTGCGCTGGCCGGTGGTGGGATCGTCGTCCCCGAATCCGACCCGCCGCACTGGCGGTCGGAGCACGTGCTGGACGGGCTCGACGAGGCCCTGGTCTGGGGCGAAGCAGCGACTGCTCTGGGGTTAGGCCGCACGAGCGAGGCCTTTCGCATCATGGCGTACGCGTTCACGGAGATGCTCAACAACGCGATTGATCACAGTGGTGGTCGGCGAGTCGGCGTAGAGCTCTGGAACGCGCCCGCGCAGATCGCCTTCAGGATCGCTGATGATGGTCGTGGGGTGTTCTCGCATGTTCGCGAGGGGCTGGGCTTGGAGAGTGACCTTGCGGCGGCGGCGGAGCTGACCAAAGGCAAGCGCACCACATTCAAGGAGCGGCACACCGGTGAGGGGATCTTCTTCACCTCCAAGGTGGTCAATCTGTTCCGGCTGTCGGCGAATGGCATCCGGCTCACCGTGGACAACGATCGTGGCGACTCAGCGCTTGGCGTCTCCCCGGTACGCAAGGGCACTATGGTCGAAGCGCGCCTCTCTTTGCCGCCGCGTCGGACACTGCGCTCAGTGTTCGAGGAGTTCACGGATGAGGATCTGCGGTTCTCACGGAGCCGCCCGACTGTCAAGCTGTTCGGCACTGGCCTTCTGTTCGTGTCCCGCTCGGAAGCGCGTCGCGTGATGGCCGACATGACGGACTTCGACGACATCGATATCGACTTCGCCGGCGTCGACGACGTGGGACAGGGCTTCGTGGACGAGATCCTGAGGGTGTGGCCGTCGGAGCATCCCGGCATTCGAGTGCATCCGATCAACATGAACGACGCGGTTGCCTTCATGGTGCGTCGTGCGTTGCGAACGATCGGATGAATGACAGTTAGCTCCAGCACCCCGTCAGGTGGTGCCGAACATCACCTTGCTCCCGTCCGGGTCGAGCACCGTGACGACGACGTCGTCTGGTTCGGGGTTAAGAGCTTGCTATTCCACCGACTTCGGTGGAATAGCAAGCTCTTAACCCCCGGCCCGACGTCCTTCGATGCGGGCTTGGATGCCGTAGAGGATCGCGTCGAGACCGGCGGCGTCGGGGATCTCGATGCCTGCCGCGACGATCGCCGGCACCGAAAGGCCGGACCTGCCAGGCTGGGGTGCTCGGCCGGTCCCTCGCCGTTATCATTGCCGCATGACAGCCGCCGAGGCCTTCGCCACGGCGAAGGCGTCTCTTCCCGCCGGAGCATGGCGGGCGCTCGAGAAGGCGTATCAGGCAATCGCGTCAGATGGTCTGCCGTGCGGCGCGGCGCTGGTCGACAATGCGGGGCTCGTCGTCGCGGACGGACGCTGCTCCGCATTCGATCTCCGCGGGGGCGGCACGGAGATCCTTGGTGTCACACCTCTTGGGCACGCTGAGATGAACGTGTTGGCGGGAGTTCCCACCGAGCGCGACCTCCGCGATGACACGTTGTGGAGCACCCAGCAGCCATGCGCCATGTGCGCCGCTGCCCTCGCCTTCGTCGGGGTTGGGTCGGTTCGCTATCTGGCTGCGGACCCGGCCTTCCAGGATACGTCCGATCCGAACGCCGGCTAGGTCGTCGATCCGACGGAGTCGGAGCCGAGCCTGGAGCCGTGGGCCGTCCTCGGCAACGCCCTGTTCCTACAGGGATCGTTGAGTCGCTACGGCACCGATGGTGGTGCGGTCGTGCGAAACCTCACGACCGAGCCGGAGACGGCGGAGCTGGCCATCGCTCTGTGGTCGGAGAAGACCTTCGCGGGTCCCAAGCTGCGACCTCTGGCCGAGGTCGTTTGGCCACGGGTGATCGCCGCTGCCCAGCGTCGCCATCAGCGGCTTGCGCGAGACCGAGGCGGCGTTGACGGGGCTTGAGCCCGTCAGCCCTCGAACGGACCGAGATTCAGCGGACGCTGAGGTGCACGTGGTCGTAGTGGTTCGCGGACTTCGAACCGCGGTCCGACATGCCCCGCCAGCCCTCGCCGGAGCGCTGGGTGGTCCAGATCTTCTGCTGGTAGATCACCTCGACGATGCCCAGGTCCTTTGCGTTGGAACGTGCCCACTCGGCAATATCCCAGCCGGCGTCACCGGAGATCATCACATCGATCGCTTGACCGGAGCCGTGGTACCCGTCGTCGCCGGGACGGTAGCCGCCGTAGCTTGAGACGTAGGGAAACTCAGCGCACACAGCGCGCAGCACGCCGCGGGTGCGCTTGGTGAGATTGGATTCCAGGTCACCGGCTTTGGAGCATTTGGCGTCGGTGCTGGCAGAGCCGCCACTCGACGAGGCCGCGGAGCTTCCGCTTGCCGACGAGGCTGCGGCCTTGGCCTTGGGCTTAGCAGGTTTGGGGGCCTCGGAAGTCAGGTATGTGGCCTTGATCCAGGCGGCCTTGCCCTTTCGGTTGACCTGCTGCCATCCATCCATCGTCACGTCGGTGGCGGTGACCTTGGAGCCGGTGTCCAAGGCGGTGAGGGAGTCGTAGTTCTTTCCGGGGCCGGAGCGGACGTTCACCGAAGCAGTGGTGTAGAGCGCACCGGTGTCGCTGCCCAGGGCGGGGAGCTCTGGGGTGGGAGAAGGCTTGGGCTTCTTGGTCGGTGCGGGTTTCGTAACGGCGGCTGCGGCCTTGACCGTGGCGCTACTAGGTGCCGCGGACTTGGTGGAAGCAGGGGCCGCCGAGGGCTTCGGGGTGGGGGAAGGGGTGGCAGTTGCCGATGGCGATGGGGTCGCTGACGCAGAGGGCGACGGGGTCACCGAAACTGGAGCCGATGGCGACGGGGTTGCTGAGGCTGAGGGCGTGACGCTCGGAGCAGTCGGCATGACGAACGGGATCCCCGTACGCTGTGATGACCGGCTGAGTTGATGCGTGGAGGCATCGGCGGAGTGGGTGGCCTCTTGCAGAGGTTCGGCTCGATCCGCGGTGTTCGACATCACAAGGGTGGTGCCCAGGATCCCGGCAGCCGCCATCATCGCCAGCGGGGCGACGACGGCGCGCATGCGCGAGCCTCGCGCATGCCGGTCTCGTTTGAGGCGCGCGATCTCCTCGACGGATTCGGCCGCTCGGCGTGGTTCCATGAGTTCACCTAACAGAAGCTGAAAGTTCTTCAGGCTATTCTCAGGATTTGGGGAGGCGAAGTCAACCCCTTTCCGCGCAAACTGTGCAGTTTGGGGCGACGGACGCGCGGCTTCCCTGGTCAAACCACCTAGTCGGCCCGGATTGGCGGCACCTCTGGTTGTCGCCACGAATGAGAATTCTCAGGATTGGCGACCCCGGGAGGATTCGAACCTCCGACACGAGGTTTAGGAAACCTCTGCTCTATCCCCTGAGCTACGGGGCCAACAGGTCAAGGCTAGCCCAATCCTGACAGGTGTGCCGAGCGCGTCAGCCGGGACGCTAAGTGCTGGCGGCCGTCGTCTGCACCTCTCATGCCGCCTAGACTGCTGTTCGACGCTCCCGATGAAAGTGAGATTGGTGTGTCCGAGGCAGGTTTGCAGGCAGCAAGGCAGAAGATGCTCGATGCGGGGGTCTCGATTCCCGCCGTTGAGGTCTTCTCTGATTTCTACCGCCAGCTCGAATCCGGGGAAACCGGTGTGATCAGGGAAGACAGCATCGATCCGCTACTGGCTCCTCCCATGCTGGCCGACGTCGAGGTCAGTGATGAGGCGGCCAAGGAAGCCATCGGTAAGACGGTGATCATCAAGCTCAACGGCGGCCTCGGCACGTCGATGGGCTTGGACAAGGCCAAGTCGCTGTTGGAGGTGCGCGACGGGTTGACCTTCCTCGATCTCCTCGCGCGCCAGGTGCTCGCGGCTCGGGAGAAGTACGACGCGCGCCTGCCGTTGGTGCTGATGAACTCCTTCCGCACAGACGCCGACACGTTGAAGTTCCTCGCCAAGTACCCCGAACTGGCGGTAGACGGTGTGCCTCTCAGTTTTGTGCAGAACCAGGAGCCGAAGCTGCGGGCCGACGACCTCATCCCCGTTGAATGGGAGAAGGATCCCACTCTCGAATGGTGCCCACCAGGACATGGAGACTTGTATCCGGCCCTGGAAGGCTCGGGAACGCTCGATGCCCTGCTGGCCCAAGGCTTCCGGTACGCCTGCGTCTCCAACGGAGACAATCTCGGCGCATCTCCCAACGCGACGATTGCGGGTTGGTTCGCGCAATCAGGGGCGCCTTATGCCGCCGAGCTGTGCCGGCGCACGGTCAACGATCGCAAGGGCGGTCATCTGGCCATCCGCAAGGCCGACGGGCAGCTGATTCTGCGTGACACCGCGCAGACCGCATCTGAGGAGATGGACTACTTCACCGATGAGCATCGCCACCCGTTCTTCCACACCAATAATCTCTGGTTCGATCTGCAGAAGTTGCGGGAGACCCTCGCGGAGCGGGACTCCGTGCTCGGACTGCCTCTGATCCGCAACGAGAAGACCGTGGATCCGGCCGATTCCTCGTCGACCCCTGTCATCCAAATCGAATCGGCTATGGGAGCGGCCATCGAGGTGTTCGACGGTGCCACCGCGATCTGCGTGGGGCGTGACCGCTTCCTCCCGGTGAAGACCACGAACGAACTGCTGTTGCTGCGCTCGGATGCCTATGATCTCGACGATTCCGGCCAGCTCGTGCTCCGTGCCTCGTCTTCGCCGGAAATCAGCCTCAGCAAGCCTTACAAGACGGTTCAGGAGTTCGAGCGCCGGATACCGTCGGCCCCTTCCTTGCGCGACGCCAAGGCTTTGCGGGTGAAAGGCGACTGGACCTTCGGTACGGGGGTGAAGGTAGTTGGTGAGGTCGAGCTCGCCGACGATGGCCAGTCGTCATTCATCGCCGACGGCGCCGTGCTGACGGGCGACGCCGTCGGATGACGGATTCTGCCGAGCTGGCGCGTCAACTGGCGCATGCTCTGACGGGGGAGTGGTTGCCGGTCTCGCAACCCGATCCGGAGGACCTCATCGAGTAACTCAGCGACTGTGGTTGGGATGCGATGTCGTTGCGTGCGCTCCGGCGCGAACGGCAGGAAAACGAGCAACCGTGGCCGTTCCCCATGGAGTTGGAAGCTGTGCGCCGGCTGGGATTCGCACGATTCCACGCCCGCCTGAGTGAGCTCAGGGCCGCGTTGGGACTGGATGGATTACGTCCCGAAGCCGCCGCAGACCGGCCTTGGACGTCTGACGAACGCCGCCTCGCCTCCGAACGCCCCCCACATTGGGGATAGGGGATTCGGAGGCGAGACGGCGTCGCTCGTAATGGGTCTGAGGATCAGGCCTGCTTTTGTTCCTTCAGCAGGTCACGAATCTCGGAGAGCAGTTCCTCCTGAGTGGGAGGAGCGGGCGTATCGCCGCCATCCGACTTATCGAAATGCGCGCGTGCCTTGTTGTAGGGCATGACGATGCCGAAGTAGACCACGGCGGCCATGATGAGGAACGACACCAGAGCGGTGAGGAAGGTGCCGACGCCGACGCCGCCGACATTCCACGAGCTGAAGTCGGGCATGTCGCCGAGGAGGCCGATCACATCCATCAGCATCGCCGTGAACGATTCGACGACGGTGGTGAACGCGGCGGCCATGATGAATGCCACGGCCAGTTCGATGAGATTGCCGCGCAAGAGGAATTCCTTGAAGCCCTTCATCCCGGGCCCCCCTTTCTTAGTGAGATGCCGCTCACTATATGCCTCCACTAGGGCATATGCCCTAGAACCGACGCGCTTTTGGACCTCGTGTTCGGCGCGGGGCGAGAGTGTGGTCAGGGTGCTGGGATGACGATGCCGAGTTGTCCGCTTTGGCCCAGCATGGCCACCGTTGCCGCTTCTGTCTCCGGCACGTCCACGAGCATGAGGGCGCCGCGTCCGCCGCCGAGGCTCGTGGCGCCGCGTTCGTCCTCCGTGGGAACGCTTGATACCCGGGCATCCGCACTGATCGGCTCGGCGAAATCGCCACCGCCCACCACCAGGTGGATCCGATCACCGGGACGCACCACGCTCAGCAGTCGTTCGTCGTTGACCGAAATGGGGACCAGTGCCCGGCCCGCGTCGATGGTGCGCGATGTGGCGAATAGCGCGGGGTGAACAACCGTGCCCTTCGGTAACGGCAACGCGGGCGCCTGGCCCGCGGCCTCATCGGCGGAGGAATAGGCGCCTTGCGGGATCACGTCGGTGGGGAGCAGCGCGAGTTCGAGATCGTGCGCGGCGAGAGGACGCCCCGCTGGAACTTCGTGCGCCAGCACCGCCACGGGGGTGCCATCGCGGGTCGGCGACGCGAGTTGGTGAGCCAGGAGGTAGACGGCTAGTCCTGCGCACAACGCGGCGATGGCGCGGCGGTGCCAGGAAACGAAGGTAGCGACGGAAGTGAGGAGGCATGTCTCCGTGATAGCGCCGGGGAGCACGGATTTCCCACTTTCCACAGGCTGGCCTCGGGAGGCTTCGTCAGCTGGCGGCTGCGCCCGCCGGGGTGCTCGACGTGGTGGAGCTCTCCGTCTTCGCGGCCGGCTTCTCGCTCTTGGTCGAGGACGATGAGGCGCTGCTGGCAGAGGACTTGGACGAGCGGGAATCGGTGGCGTAGAAACCAGACCCCTTGAACACGACGCCCACCGCGCTGAACACCTTGCGCAACTGGCCCTGGCATTCAGGGCAGTCGGTCAACGCGGGGTCGGTGAACTTCTGCACGGCCTCCAGGTCGGAGCCGCATTCGGTGCATCGGTACTGGTAGGTAGGCAAGTTCGCTCCTTGACACGGGAGGCGTGAGCCGCCACTCAATGGGGTATCCGGTGGGGAAGTGTACCCGTGAGCGAGGCGTATGCGAAGTTCTGCTAGATGGCGCGCAGCCAAGAGAGACCCGACGGCGTCGCCACGGCATCAATGGGGAGGTCGTGGGGCTCCGTCGGAACGGTGGGGAATACCTCGGCGTCGCGTGCCAGGGCGATGACGGGGACTCCTGGGCGACGATGCGCCAAGGCCCGGTCATACCAGCCGCCACCGGTTCCCAATCGTGTTCCATCGAGTCCGACGGCGAGGCACGGCGTCAAGATGATGTCGGCCTCTCGCAATGCATCTGGACCCAGGCGGCGCCCTACAGGCTGGCGGATGCCTCGCCATGCGACCTCCATGTGTTGCCATCCGGTGAACCAGCCCCAAGCGATCTCGTGGCCCAGCACCGGCAACAGCACGCGGCGATGCTGTGAGTGGAGGAAATCGATAATGGCGTGGGTGCTCGGCTCCCCGGTGATGGAACAGTAAGCCGCTACCGTCGCCGACGGATCCAGCCCGGTCAATGCCGTGCGCAGCATCTGTGTGCGCCGCTCGTCTTCCGCCGCCCACGAGGACGTCGGCGTCTGGCTCCGGCTTTCGCTCACCTGTGCCCGTAGCGTCTTCTTCGTCCCCAGCATTGCTTTAGCGTAGGACGCCTGGGGAGAGGATGGCTGCGAAAGCTATTCATGATCGTCAACCCTGCGACTCGCCGCCGCCACCCGGGACAAATCACGGTGATGTTGTTTACGGTTGAGGCGTGCTAGCCGGAATCCTGATCGCCGTCCTCGTGGTAGCGGGTCTTACGTTTGGGCTTCCCTGGGTTCTTGAAGCAACCTCGGGCGACCGCCCCGCCGAAGAAGACCCCGCCGAGCGTCTCAGTCATTCGATGCGGATCTTACGCCGAGACGTCGCTGACTACGCCGAACGGGTCGATACCACCTCGGTGTCGACGCCGCTCACCCGACGGGCTCAGCTGATGGAGCTACGCATGATGCAGCAAGGGGCCGCCAAGATCCGGATGGGCGTTCTCGCGGTTCTTCTGGCAGCTTTCGTTGTGCTCGCCGTACTCGTCGGCTTCGATGTCGTGCGGGGATGGATGCTGGTGATTCCGGGCGGTCTGCTTGTGGCCTTCCCGTTCGTCGCACGGTTCTCCGTCGTGACGATGCAGCGCCATCTCGATGAGCGCGCGAAGGAGGCTCTCAGCGGTTTCTCGGAGGATGAACCGACGGTTGTGATCGAGCAGGAGGCCGGACCGTCCGAGACGGTGGAGATCTCGGTTGACCTGACCGCGCCGATGGTCACCAGTGCGTTCTGGGATCCGGTTCCCGTGACCCCGCCCGCGAACTACATGTCCAAGCCGTTGATGCCGCGTACCGTGCGCACCATCGACCTCTCCGCCCCGGTGGCGCCCCCCTCTCCGTTCATCCCCACCGCCGATGATCCGCGGGAGGCTGTTGCGGGGGATGTGGATGGACAGGCTGACACGGGCGTGATCGCCGAGTTCCGTCCCAAGGCGGTTGGCGAGTAGGTCCCAGGAGGCCTTGGCCGCAGCGGTCAATTGGCCTCCCTTTCCTGGCGGTGCTAATATCTGTGCTGTTCCAAGGGGCTATGGCGCAGTTGGTAGCGCGTCTCGTTCGCAATGAGAAGGCCGGGGGTTCGAATCCCCCTAGCTCCACTTCGCGCACAAGGTTCGAACCCTAGCCAACGTCAATGTTGGTGGAGGTTCGGGCCTTGTTTCCGTCTCCGGCCCAGGCGAGAGCGTTGGCGTTGACCTCTGGCTCGAGCAGCATCTCGAATGGTCGGTTGATGCACGCTGCCTTCAGCGTGAAGTAGCTCCCGAGACACGTCAGCGATGCCTGATGCATGGATCATGTATTCTCTAGGGCGTGAGAAAGCGGTCCGACGCCGGATCGTGCACCAACGAGGGGAATTCACGTGAATGCCAAGAATGTGGCCACGGCTAAGCTTGGCGTTTAACCTGTTGGGCTGGTTTTGCCGATGGGGTGGATGGGTGCTTTCCGGTGGTTTCGGCTGCCTGGGGCCGTCCGGGGCCGCCTGTGTGGCTATTGGCGTTCTCGTGGGCTGGACGCAGGACGCGTGGACGCGGGGAAAGCTTCGGCGCACTCTGCCTGGAGTCAACGCGGTCGTGGGGAGAGGGGGTTGCCAGGGCAGCCGGTGATCAGCAGCGAGAGGGCGTGCGAGCCTGAGTTGGGTATGCGGCCAAGACCAGCCAGGTCCACCGATCGGCAGCCTCGGGATCGCGCAGCATCGGGCGGGTCCAGCCCAGGGTCTGCTTCAGGAACCGGAAGGTGTGCTCGAGGTCGAAACGGCGCAGGTAGGCTGACCAGTAATGGTCGACCTCGGCCGTGGTAGCGCCGGTGGTCGAGCACCATAACCATACCGGTGCAGGGGCGCGGTCGCCGGGCAGGTGGTCCACGGTCAGCTGGATCAGGGTGCCTCGATGATCGGTGCCTCACCGTGGTGGTCTGCCCAGGGGCCGCGGCATTCGAGGCGCTGGTGCTGGTGGTCGAACGCGATCGCGGTCGCGACCGTAGTTGGTGGTCTGTTCGTCGTGGTCACGGTGGGCCTCGGCCATGACTCGGGATCGGCCAGGGTGAGCTATGGCCGCGACGTGGGCCACGGCCCTTGGTCGGCCCTTGCGTTTCCTGGCCGGGGCGTAGAACACCCGGCTGGACCGTACTCGTGCCACCAAGGTCACGGGCAGATCCTTGAGCAGCCAGGTCAACCGGGTCACGTCGTAGCCGGAGTCCATCACGACCAACAGATCCGGGTCACCCATCTTCCAGTGCCCCGCGTTGTGGAGGCGTTCGAAGACCGTTCGAGCCGGTTGGCAGTCACCATGGTTTCGTCTTCGTCGGGGTGCAGTCGGCGGGTCTCTAGCAGTGCGGTCCAGGAGGTCGTACCCGCTCAAGTGCGGCGATCCATAGGTATCTCCAGCCCGGATCATTTGCGCGTGCCCACGGCCGCGTGGATAGGCATGGCAGAACGATCGCTCGGGGCTGGTAGTGGCGTCGGGTCGCAGCCAGTTCGACACATCGACCGCGAGCACGATCCGGTCTCGTCCATCTGGTCCCGGCAGGCGTGGCAGCGGGAGTTGCTGCCACGAGCTGTCCCAGCTCTGCGGTGTTCATCTGGCCGCGTTCAAGGCGTCATACAAAGCGCGTGACCACGCCGATGCACGGGTTCGAAGACACAGGTGGAGCAAGGTCGGTGACCCGACCCGGTGCGCGACAACATCGCGTCGGTGAGTTCGAAAAGAACATCCGCCCGACGTGTCAGACACGAGTAGAGACTGGCACGGAAGTCGTTGAGTAAGCCCAATGCCTGATACCGGGCTACCTTCGTGGAGCTGTCATGGTCGATAATCATGGAAGTGGTCGCTGTCCTGACGATTTGGTGTGGTTACCAAAAGCATCGCCAACAGCGGCCACTGCCACGCTATGGCACGCCGAACACCACCACGATCAACAACAACACAGGTTAAACGCCGCTTTAGAGATCTGGCGGATAGGTGCGTGTCGGTGACGTAGAACAGGCACGAGTCCCGGTAGAGGAATGAGGTGTCAAAGTCTCGTTCTTCCCCTGCGAGGTACTCATGCCTGCTCTGCCATCTTTCATCATGGAACCCCTGTGGCACCAATTCGAAGCGTTGCTGCCCGAACACATCGATACCCACCCACTGGGCTGTCACCGACCACGGATCCCGGACCGAATCATCTTCGACAAACTCGTCCAAGTCCTGGTCCTTGGTGCTGCTTACGACAAGATCGCCGATTCCCGCTGCTCCGCCACCACGATCCGTGACCGCCGTGACGAGTGGATCAGGCAGGGATCTTCCCCTGCAGCTCGAACAACTCTGCCTGGAGGCCTACGACAAGATCACCGGTCTCGACCTCGATGACACCGTGATCGATGGATGCACGTGAAAGCCTCTTGTGGTGGTCAAGCAGCAGGCAACTACCGGTTGACAGGGGCAAACAAGGAACCAAACGCTCTGATCACCGACGCCGCCGGGGTTCCGCTGGGCTGTGTGGTTGCTCCTGCGAACACGAACGACTCCCACTGCTGCGCCCTACCATGGAGCAACTGGGTCTGGTTCGATCACGGCCTCGGCGCGGGTTACTGGCACAGATCCGGGTCCATCTCGATGCCGGCTACGACAACTCCAAGACCTGTGAGCCACTCAAGCGAGTACGGCTGTCAGGGCATCATCAGCGAGAAAAGGCTACCACTGCAAGCAGGAAACGGTGGGTCGTCGAGCGCACGAACTCTTGGCACAACCGTGGCTTCAAAAAACTCGCCAACTGTACCGAGCGTCGAACGATCGATCGAGGCATTCATCGCGCTCGCGAACGCTGTGATCGTGCCCGACGCCTACTCGCCCGGGCCTGGGGACACCTACCGCCTGGGCCACCCGCCCCACCCGTCGACCATGACCTATCCGCGGAATCTCTAAACAGCCGATCTCTCAACATCCAGAGTTCAGAGCAAACACCGGGTTTCAGACTGACCGTGATGAAGACGGAGAAGGTTGAGCAATGAGAAAGTATGTTGCGCGCAAACGTGCGCTAGCCGCCATCGGGGTGGTTACGGCGTTGGGATTGATGGCCTGCACTAGTTCGCCAGGTCCCGACACTGAGGAATCCGCCGTCGAACAGTCGAATGTTGAAGAATCGGGGGCGGTCCAGCAGGTCGAGAGAACATCGGTCTTTGATCCGAGCATCTCCAGCCTGGATCAAGTCGAGCTGGTCGATCCGGGCATGGAGTGGCGTTACTACGACGACGATCAGGACCCCAACGAAGGAACGTGGTACGAGGGGTGGAACAAGCGCAACGGCTGGGCATACCCCGAGGGCTGGTTGGACTGGGGCACCATTCCCATGGAGTTCACCGAAGTGGATTGGCCCACTTATGAAGGCACAGCCTTCAGTACAGCAGATGACTCACCGGGTCAGGTTCTCGCCAAGAACGATGACGGAACGGTGAAGAGCACGTACTTCTTGCGTCACACCTTCACCCTGACCCAGGAGCAGGCTGAGAGCGCCTATGCGCTTGAGATCACAGTCCGGTACAACGACGCGATGACGTTCTACGTGAACGGCAGCCCTGTTGGTGGCTTCCACAACATCCCAACCAGCAACTACTCCGAGAACATGGAGTATGGCGCTCAGGAAGCCGTTCCTGACGGGGAGTTCATTGAAGAGACGTTCGTCGTTGACGATGTTGCCAGCATCACGAACGGTTACATTCCAGGTGAGTATCTCATCGGCGAAGACGTCGGCGAAGAAGAAGGCCTCGTGCAGCATGAACTGGTCGAGCCCTGGACGGATGCTGATGGGAACTCTTATGTTGACATCACTCTTGCGGTGGAACTCCACTCTTCTGACCCTCAGGACACCGAAGCGAGCTTCGAGCTTGTTTCGTTCGTCATCAACCCTGACGAGTCGGAACTCGCGTCCGCGAGCGAGGAAGTCAAGAATGTAGCCGTCAACGTGGGCGTTGACGAGAGCGCTATCAACCTGACCTGGAACTCGCTGTCGTCAGAGATTGGTCAGGTTGAGGTCGTCGAGGGTGATGACCCCGCAGCCTTTGACGCATCAGATGCCGTCATCTACGAAGCCGATTCAGTTGAACACGCTTACACGAAGTTCACCTCAACGGACTACTACTTCAACAAAGCCACAATCGAGGTCGAACGGGGTCAGGACTATTTGTACCGCGTAGGAAATGATGATGGCTACTCCCCGGTCTACCCGCTGAGCACCCAGGACATCTCGGAAGGCTACGATGCTCTGTTCGTAGCTGACCCGCAGATCGGTACTGGAACCATCCCAACGGACGTTTATGGCTGTAATTAAATAAAACCGGCGTGTCGATCTGTCTAAAACTGTCTAATTGAACATAATTCATGTATGCCGATCGTTGAGGTAACAGAGAACGAGAAAAACGTGTTGATATTGGAAGAAACAGTCCGGACACGTTGATACTGATCCGACTGAAAGCGGAAGCGGTCTTATACGTTTCCGAAGGTGGCCCCTGGAAGATTGTTGCGAAACTGGTGGACCGTTCGGTGAAAACAGTTCAGGGCTGGCTTCGCGATTGGCGAAGCCAGGTTGTGTTCGGTAGTGGCCGGGCACGCGAAACTGAAACGCTGCGAAACTCACGGACCCGAAGCAGAAGTGAAAGCCCTGCTCGCGAAGGAACCATCCGAGTCCGGCATCAGCGGCCGAGTTCTGGGACGATGCCGGCGTTGCGTGACGTGGTGAAGATCTACTTCGACATCGAGTATGCCGCCGACTCGTCCTACCATCTGCTGATGCGGTTGTGCGGGATGAGTTTCCAAGCTCCCCGACGTTCGACAAGCGGCGCGATGAGACCGCGATCACGGCACGGATGGCCGAGGTCAGGCTCAGGTCGCCGGGCTGCTAACTGAAGGCTACGAGGTGTACACCATCGACGAGGTCAGGGTCGAACACGAAGCCGAGACCCGGCGGATGTGAAATACAGGGACGCGCACCAAGCTCTACGTCGACCGGAAACGGGCAGCGTGTTCGTTCTTCGGGGCGTTAGTCTCACCAGCGGCACCATGCGGGTCTACCCGATCGGCGGCTAACAAACGCTGGTGAACGCGGGTCGTTACTCGCGCTGGAACGCCTCCAACGAGAGACCACCAAGCCAGGATCGCGGTGGTGTTGGACAATGCCGGGTTCCACCACGCAGCGGTCACATTGTACAAGCCGGAGCGAGTTGCTGGACCGGATCACCCCAATCTACCTCCCGCCGTACACCCGATCATAACCGACCAGAGAGCACGTATGGAGACGCAGCGAAAGGACATATCACGAACCTACAACACGCCACCCCAGACGAAACCTTCACCGCATTCATGGACTACATCAACAACCGGGAGTTCGACTACGACTTCGAACACCTCCCCATCACCCGAAAAACCGATTTTGTTTAATTGCGGCCATACGGCTGGGCGAACACGCTGGATGAGGCCTTCGCGCTCTACCCGGAGACGAGCCTCATCTTGAACGCCGGGGACTTTGTCGATTCACCGGATAAGGAAAGCGAGTACGACGCCTACTTCGAGCCAGAAATTCTTGCGTCGTACCCCACAGCCACTGCCGTCGGAAACCACGACGTGGCCGTGAACTACCGAAACCACTTCAACGAGCCAAATCTGTCCGAGTATGGAATGGATGAGGCGGGGAGCGATTACTACTTCACATACGGAAATGTTCTTTACATGGTCCTCAACGCCAACAACTTGAACAATGAGGAACATGTCCAGTTCTTGCAAGAAACAGCAGCCGCCACGGCCGATCAGGACTTCGAGTGGCGGCTGGTGATGTTCCACCAGTCAATCTACGCTGCCGGTAGGCAGTCGCTGAGCGACGATGTTCCTCCTAGGCGAGAAGCCCTGGTCCCTGTCTTTGATGAGATGGGAGTTGACCTGGTCCTGATGGGACACGACCACACATACGCGAGGTCTCACCAGATGTATGACTTCGAGCAGGTTGACGATGTTGTGTTCGAGGATGAGGAACAGACGGTCGCTGTGAGCCCGGCAGGGACGCTTTATGTGACCAACAGTTCGTCCAGTGGCAGCAAGTACTACGACTTCGTGGACGAGGAGTACGACTACCTGGCATTCAGGCAACAGAACTATGTCCCGACCTTCTCCGTGATTCATTTTGGATCGGACACTCTATCGCTGACCTCGTATCAGACAGACACCATGGAGGTCTTCGACTCGTACACCATCAACAAGTAGGAGCTTCTCGGAGTTCTCTACAAACGGTGAGCGACCGAGTGCGGCTCACGTCTTCACATGGGGGACGTGAGCCGTACTCGGTCGTTAGAGAGGTGTGAGCCATCCCCAGTGATCACACGATCCGGCCCTGGAGTCCACCACCTGGTTTCTCTCCTGGGTTGGTGGTGAGGCCATCCGCCACCAGGTATGAGACGACGGAGTCTTTATGTTTCCGCATCGACCCGGTCTCGTGAACGAGTTCCGTCTCCCTTGACCTTGGGTAGAGGCTGTGTCACCATTTCGATGGATCCGCTTCGTTGACGAAGCGCCCAGAGCATAGGGGATTGTTACTGTTGCGACAGGCGAGACCTCTAGGTTTCTTCTCGTTGGGAGATAGAGGTATGCCCACATATGCGGACCTCGCCACATCCATAGCTTCCGATATCGGAGGCCCAGACAACGTCATCTCCGTGGGTTCGTGCACGACGAGGCTTCGTTTCGTCGTCAAGGACGAGTCGGTGGTGGACCTCGACAAACTGGGCGCGACCCCAGGAGTCCTCAAGGCACTCAAGGCAGGCGGACAGATCCAGATCGTCATCGGTACGCACGTCGACGATGTGAGGAAAGACGTGCTGTCACTACCCGGCTGGTCCGGACTATCGACAACCGACGGCTCGGCCTCGGAGACGGCCACGAAACGCAAGGCCATGGACGTGGTCTTCGATTTCCTGGGCGGCACCTTCCAGCCTTTGATCCCGGCGATCACCGGCGCGGCGATGGTGCAGGTCGCGGCGCTGCTGCTCAACATGTTCGGGGTCTTGTCGGAGGAATCGCCGACCTACATCATCCTGTTCGCGGCTGGTAACGCGATCTTCTACTTCCTGCCGATTTTTGTCGGATTCACCGCGACGCAGAAGCTCGGAGCCAACCCGTTCATCGGTGCCGCGATCGCGGCGGCCCTGCTCTTCCCCGGGTTCACCGCTCTCGGGCAGACCGGCGACATTCTGCAGGCGTTCGGGATGCCGCTTTTCATGTACGAGTACGGCAACACGATGTTCCCGTCGGTCATCATCGCGCTGGCGCTCTCGGGGCTCGACAGGCTGCTGAAGCGAATCATCCCGAGGATTCTGCAGCAGGTCTTGAACCCGACCCTTGAGCTGCTGATTCTGGTGCCGCTGACGCTCCTGGTGTTCGGCCCGATCGGCGCGGTGGTTGGTAGTGGAATCGGTGCCGGCGTCGCCTGGCTGGCCACGAATGCGCCGTGGCTCTTCTACGTGATCGTCCCCGCGCTGTGGGTGTTCCTGGTGGCGATGGGAATCCACTGGGCCATGATCGCCGTTGCGTTGAATGAACTCAGCGCGGGGCAGTCGGTCATCTTGGGGGCGGCCTTCGGCTACCAGTACGCGATGATGGCGGTCGCGATCGCCGTCTTCGTCATCCTGGCGATCAAGAAGAAGAACCCCGAGTTGCGCGATACCGCAGCGGCCGCCTCCCTCTCCGTTGCCATCGGTGGTATCACCGAGCCGACCCTCTATGGCCTCATCCTGCGCTACCGGAAGCTTCTGATCATCGAGATGATCACCGCCGGCGCATCGGGTGCGGTTCTGGGCCTTTTCGGCACCTATGTCGTGGGATTCAGCCCGGCCCCGTTCCTCGCGCTCCCGCTGCTCAGGCCCATTATCGGTGGGGTGCTCGGCATCGTGGTCGCCTTGGTGGTCGCGTTCCTGTTGATCAGCATCTGGGGTATCGAATCCAAGACTCCCGTTGAAGCTGCCGGTGATAGCGGTGAGGAGCCGGCTGAGCCTGGTGGGTTCAGGGGAGCTTCGAATGCTGATGCCCCGGCCGGCACTGTGACCGTCAATGCGCCCCTGTCAGGCAAGATCGTTGCGCTGAGCGACGTGCCCGACCCCGTCTTCTCGGGCGCCCTCCTTGGCCCCGGTGTCGCCATCGATCCCGACGACGGCAGGCTGTACTCGCCGGTCAGAGGCACCGTGGTCATGGTTGCCGACACGAGCCATGCGGTGGGCCTGCGTACTGATGATGGGGTCGAGATCCTGATCCACGTCGGTCTGGATACCGTCAAGCTGGGAGGAAAGCACTTCACGCCCAAGGTGAGCAAGGGCCAAGCCGTATCGACCGGCGACGTGTTGATGGAGTTCGATCCGAGAGCGTTGGCAGAGCAAGGATTCTCCACCGTCACGCCGATCGTGATCACCAACCTGACCGATGCTCAGGAGATCGTGATGGCGGACGGGGACGATGTTGCCGCCGGGCGACCCTTGTTCGATGTAAGAGTCAAGGCCTAGGAGCCTGCTGGACCTCCAAGACCCTGGCTGGTTCGGTGGTCGGGCTGATCTCCGCTCGGAGGAGCGGCTCAGCCCGACCACCGAAGCGCCCGAGCGCAGTAGGAAAAAGATCGTGCCGATCATCAAACAGATCTACAACAACAACATCGTGCTCGCCATCGACGAGCGCGGCGACGAAGTCATCGTCGCCGGTGCCGGCGTGGGGTTCAGCACGGGGCGTGGCCAAAAGGTCGACATGTCGCGTGCGGAGCGAGTATTTCAGCGCACGGGAATGACACGATCCGGTGCCCTGCGCGTGCTTCTGGAGCTTCCTCCCTCCATTTTCCACTCGACCAGGCTGATCTCACAGATGCTGGCCGAGGAGAAAGGCATCGTCCTCAGCCCCGCCGCGGAGATCGCCTTGGCTGATCACCTCGCGCAAGCGCTGAAACGGCGAGAAGAGGGCATCCCGATCTACAACTCGATGCTCTGGGAAACGAAGATGTCGTATCCCGCCGAGTTCACCCTGGCGCTGAAGATCCTGGACATCGTTCACAAGCAGTTCGGAGTGCGCCTCCCGCTCGACGAGGCGGGGTTCGTGACCATGCATCTTGCGAACGTGAACGCCGCGGGAAGCTCCGAGCAGACGATCGCTCTCGGTCGCGTGCTCCACGAGGTCATCGCGATCGTCGAACGACGCCTGGGAATCGCCCTCGATCAGTCGAAGGCAGACATCACCAGATTCCTCACGCACGTCAAGTTCGTCGTGCGCCGGTTGTTAGGGCATCAGACCTATCAGGGCGGATTCGACGAGATGTTCCAGACGCTTCGTAGTCAGGATGTCGACGTCTACGAGTGCGCTCTCGAGATCGGCGCCTACTTGGCGGATCAGTACGCCACGCAGTTATCCGACGAAGAGCATTTCTACTTGATGATCCACCTCAAACGTCTCGCAGACGCGAACGCGCAGCACTCAGGTGGATCCACCGAACACCATACTTAGGAGAAACAATGGCGAAGATCATCTTCCAAGCCGACGACTACGGCATCACCCCGGCGGCGACTCAGGGCGTCGTGCACGCGGTGAACAACGGATTCATCCGCGCAACAGGGGTTTTCACGAACCGGCCTTCTGCTCCGCGGGCCATCGAGGCGCTGCGTCACTGGGAGGGACTCGATCTCGGCATGGATCTGAACCTGGTCACGGGGTCCCCGTTGCTTCCCGCGGAGCAGGTCCCGGACCTGGTGACCGGAGACGGCACCTTCCGCACGTCCCACCAGATCAGGGCCGAGTACGAGCTCGTTGAGGCGCAAGGAATGAAGACCACCTATGCGGTGGAGCCCTTCGGTCATGAGCAGACGATGGCCGAGGCCAACGCGCAGTACGAGCGGTTCGTAGAGCTGGCGGGCCGGAAGCCCGCCTACCTTCATCACCACTCGATCATCACCCCGGGGATCGAGCGGGTGATTCACCAGCTCGGGGAAGAGCGGTCGGTGAAGGTCATGGATGACCTGATCGAGCCGGGATCCGGCGTGAACTGGGTTCCGAACACCTGGTACACGCGTCCGTTCGACGCCAACATCCAGGCGGACGCCAAACCCATCGAGGAGTTCGAGGCAATGCTCGATCAGGTGGCTCGGCACGACATCAGCATCCTGATCACGCACCCGGGTTATGTTGATGCCGAACTGCTGGACATCACGAGCTACCACGTCATTCGTGCCCGGGAGCTGGAGCTCGTCACCTCCGGTCGCATCGCCGAAGCGATGAGGATCCGGGGCATCGAGGTCACCAGTCTGTCCGCGGAGGGCTTGATCTAGGCGGGTCGTCGCCGAGTGCTCGCACCACGGCGCGCAGCTCGATGAGTCCGGACCGTGCTGTTTCGCGCACCTGCCTGGCTGAGGCGGCGAGTTCGGGGTCGTGCGTGTTGACTTCGAACGCGCCGGCCTGCATCGTCACCAGCGTGAGCACCCGGCCGATCGAGTCGTGCATTTCGCGAGCGATGCGCTCGCGTTCGTCCAATGCCGCCTGATGCGCCGCGGCCTCGCGCTCGAGCTCTGCGCGGACGGCTTGCTCGGCGGCCGATTCCAGCCGTTCTCGCTGAACCCGAATGTAGGTGCCTGCCAGCGGAGCCAACAAGCTCACGGCCGCGTCGAGCATCGCATTGGCAATCATCTCCCACCAGGGGTCGCCAGAGCCGACCGCGTGTCTGTAGCTGAGTACGCCGATGATGGTTGCGGCGATTCCCGCGATGATCCACACATGCTTCCCACGGCATCGCATGGAGAGACTCAGCATGCCCACGATGTAGACCGCAGGTCCGAGGCCGAGAACGAGTTCTATCGCTCCCAGGAGGGCCAGGGCATGGGGAAACCGGGTACGAAGGAGCACCGCCGCCACCGCGAGAGGCAGCAGGGCAAGGTGCAGCACCAGCTCACGGTTTCCCGTCGCAGGTCCGGTGACGAAGGAGTAGATCAGCGCGCCGAGTCCTGCGAGATAGATCACATGCGAGCGCCATCCCATAGCCGCGCCTCAGGCCGTGGCATCTCGAACGAGCAGCGCGAGCCGTACGCGGTTGCTGTCGCCGAGCTTCGAGAACACATGGGTGAGGTGGGTCTTCACCGTGGCTTCCGAGCAGAAGAGCCTGGCTCCGATCTCGGCGTTCGACAGGCCTTCTGCCACGAACTCGACGACCTCCCGCTCCCTGGTGCTGAGGTGCTCCAGCATCATGCGCGCGGTCTTGCGGCGCTGATCCCTGCCGGTATCGGCGAACCGATCGATCAGTGCGCGCGTATGCGCCGGGCTCAGCATCGCGTCGCCCGCGGCCACAATGCGCACCGCATCGATGAGGTCACCGGGTGGAGTGTCCTTGAGGAGGAAGCCGCTCGCCCCCGCTTCGATGGCCGCGAAGACGTGCTCGTCGAGCTGGAAGGTGGTCAGCACCAGCACATGTGGAGGATCGGGTTCCGCCATCAGGCGGCGGGTCGCTTCGATGCCGTCGAGGTGCGGCATGCGGATGTCCATCATCAGCAGATCTGGATGGGCATGCCTTACCAGGCTGGGTACCCCCGTGCCGTCTTCGGCCTCGCCCACCACCTGCAGGTCGTCTGCGGAGGAAAGGATCGCCCGTAGTCCTGCGCGCATGAGCGCGTCGTCATCCACGATCGCGACTCGGATCACGGTGCCACCTCCCATGGCAGCCACACCGTTAGTGCAAACCGACCCTGCGATACTCGCGCATCGAGTTTCCCGCCGAGTACGGAAACTCGTCGACGCAATGCGTCGAGGCCGGTTCCCGCGCCCGCTTCGCCGCCTGGCATCAAGGGGTTCTCGGCCACAACCTTTGCGCCGGCGCCGGGAGCGCCTGTGAGTCGTATGCGGATGGGTGCGCCGGGGGCGTGGCGATGCGCGTTGGTCAGTACTTCTTGCACCACTTGGTAGATCATCCGGCCAGTCGAGGGTGGCAGCGATGCGGCATCGATCAGTTCGTCGTCGAAGGTCACCACGGCACCGGCGTCGCGGCTCGCCTCGACGAGGTTCGTGATGGCAGCGAAGGTCGTGGTGGGAGACAGCTGGGTGTTCTCGCCTAGCGCGCGCACCGCTGCTCGTAGCTCGACGAGGCCCGAGCGCGCCGTCTCGCGGATGCGAGCAGCCGCCGAGATGTCTTCCGGTTCGCGGGAGCGGACCTCCATCGCGCCGGCCTGCATGCTCAGCCGGGCAAGCAGATGGCCGAGGGAATCGTGCATCTCGTGGGCGATGCGTTCACGCTCCTCGCTCGCTGCGCGCCGCACGGCGAGTTCGTGTTCGAACGCTGCTCGTGCCGCGTGTGTGGCGGCGGCTTCCTGAAGGTCGCGTTGGATACGAAGATAGCGGCCTATGAGCGTTGGCGTCACTCCGAGGGCTACCCCCGTTACCACGGCGCTGAGCAGCGCCTGACCGCTTGAGATACTGTGTTCGACGTCGTATCGGTAGGTGCGGAAAGCGTCGATGACGGCGGCGAAACATGCCACGGTCCACACCGGAACACCTCGGCGGCGTATCGCCAAGCTCAACATGCCGAAGGCGTAGACGTTGTATCCGATGCCGGCGATGATCTCGATCAGCCCAAGGAGTGCAAGAGCGTAGGGAAACCGTACGCGTAAGAGCACCGCGGCGACGACGAACGGAGCCATCGCCGCCCAGAGCGCCCACTCCGTCCGGCCCGCCCCCCACTGAGTGATGTAGGACGCAACCCCGAGCAGTACGAAGTAGATCAGGTGCGAGCTCCATTGCATGACCCGCGGGCGATCACGCAGCCGGATTCTCTGCGTTGGCGTCGCTGCAGCCGTCATATCAGGATGTTACTGATCGAGAAGCGCTGGCGGAGTACACCCCAGGTCGTATTCTTCTCGACCTGATCGGGCGATGTGGGCACTGCGGATGACACGCAATGCTCGGGTCATGACCACCCAGACCCCTTATGTCACCGGCGCCCTCATCGTCGCCGAGCACCTTTCCAAGTCATATCCGGTGGGTTCATCCACCGTCGATGTCCTGCACGACGTCTCGCTCACCGTGAGCGAGGGAGAGGTCTGCGCCATCATGGGGCCGTCGGGATCGGGCAAGTCCACTCTGCTGTACTGTCTTGCCGGCCTCGAACAACCGACCACCGGCGATGTCGCCCTCCTCGGCACGAGTCTCAACCGGAGTTCGCGTAAGCAGCTTGCCGAACTGCGCCGTGCGGAACTGGGTTTCGTCTTTCAGTCCTACAACCTCATGCCGACGCTGCCGGTGACCGAGAATGTGGCCCTTCCCTTCCGGCTGCGCGGTGAGCGCGTCGACAAGGCGCGCATCGAATCAGCCCTGGTCTCGGTGGGGCTCGGCGGACGCGGAGCGACCCTGCCGTCTTCGATGTCTGGCGGCGAGCAACAGCGTGTGGCGATCGCCCGGGTGCTCGCCCAGCGTCCGAAGATCGTCTTCGCCGACGAGCCCACCGGAGCCCTGGATACAAAGTCGGGGCGTGCCGTGCTAGCCGAGCTGCAACGCATAGGCCGCACTGCCGGGCAGTGCGTGCTCGTCGTGACTCACGATCCGGCGGTGGCGGCCTCCTGCGACCGGGTTGTGTTCATGAGAGACGGTCGGCTCGCCCATCAGGTATCGGAACCAACCACCGAAGGTGTAGCGAGCATGCTCGCGGCGCTGGAGGAGAGTGGGCAGGAGGCGGCGTGATGCGCGCGCTCGTATTCTCGGAGCTGCGAGCGGCCTGGACATCTTGGCTCGCCGTGCTCATCGCCTTCATCGTGACCAGTTTTGCGATCGTGCTGGCGGTGCTCGCCATCGACAGTCTTTCCGCGACGATCGCGAGTGGGAACGTGCCAGAGTCGGAAGGACCCGCGTTGATCTTCCTGCCCGCGTGGAACCTCGCGCTCGCCATCATCGGAACCCTGAGCGTCATCGGCGCGGTCACGGGCCTGGTGGTACAAGCGCGACGCGGTGCTGTTGCCCGGTTGTCGCTCGCAGGTGCGACGCCAGGCCAGGTATCGCGCATTCTGCTGGGGCAACTCGCGATCGTCGCGCTCGCAGGGTCTGTGCTCGGTGTCGTTGCCGCCATCATCGTGCAGCCTGCGGCTATCGCGGAGGCCGTGGGGGAGCGCGGAGTGTCTCGTGACATCGCCGTCGTACGTGTGGACCCGTTGCTGGTGCTCGTCGGTGCGGGAGGGTTCGTGCTCTTCGCCCTGCTCGCAGGCCTGAGACAGTCGCGGATCGCTGCCGCGGTGCTGCCCGTAGAGGCGCTGCGCACCGTTCCGGGTGCGACGGTTCGGCGGCGTCAGATCTTCCGCTGGATCGCCGCTGTGCTGTTGGCGCTCGGCACGGTCGTACTCGCCGCGGCTGCCATCGTGACCGCTCCACACCTGGGGGTGGATGGGGGCGACACCATCATGCAAGCGGCCGTCGGCTGCATTCTGCTGACCAGCATCGTGTTGTCGTTGAGTGCGCCGCTCACCATAGGACAACTGACGCGCGCATGGACGGCGCTCGTGCCGTCGCGTTCAGCCTCCTGGGTGCTCGCCCGCTCCGCCGTCATCACGCGGGGTGAGCGCCTTTCCCGCACGGTGACGCCCATCGCCATGGCCGTCGGGTTGATCGTCGGTTTGCAGGCGATCGTCGGCTCGGTCGTCGCCGTGCTCGACCAGCTGGAGCGCGAGCAGATCGAGCATGCCGGAACCGGAGCGGTCCTCGGCCTGATCGGGCTGGTGCTGCTCATCTCGATCTCGGGCGGCGTGAGCGTCGTGCTGATCATGTCCCGGCAGCGGGAGGCGGAGCTGGCACTCGCTGGCGTTGTTGGCGCGACGAGGCGCCAGCAGGTGCTCGTGCCGGTCTTCGAAGGCGTCATCATCACGGTGAGCGCCACGATCCTCGGCCTCATCATGGCGGCCGTTGGCATGGCTGTCTTCGTGATCGGCACCAACACCCTCGATCTCGGTGTGACGGCCCCGGTGTTCATACCGTGGGCGGACCTGACGGTCGTCATGCTGTTGTGTGCCGCCGTCGTGATCGCCGCGACGACCCTGCCGGTGCTGAAATCTCTGGAGAAGCCCGCGCGCCAGGTGGTGGCCCAACTCGCGGCGGAGTGACGACGTTGAACGGAGGCTCATCGAGGTGGCCCGAATCGCCGTCGACGCCAACACGGATGCAGGCCCAGACGGCGATGGTCACACCGGTTCTGCCACGGAAGTCACGTTAGGCGTAGGGGCTGACACTTTGGATCTTGGGGAGTCCGGCCGTGTGGCCGGACTCCCCAAGTGCCTACTCCTTCACGCAGAGGATCGTCTCGAGGCGGGCCTCGATGGTGACGAGGTCGGACTGGTTGGCCATCACCTCGTTCAGATCCTTGTAGGCCGCCGGGATCTCGTCGAGTACCCCACCGTCCTTGCGGTACTCGACGCCAGCGGTCTGGGCGGCGAGGTCGGCGATCGTGAACTCGCGCTTGGCGCGAGCACGAGACATCCGACGACCGGCGCCGTGCGACGCAGACTGGAACGACTCCTCCGAGCCCAGGCCGGAGACGATGAACGACCCTGTGCCCATCGAGCCGGGGATGATCCCCAGCTGGCCTGTGCGGGCCGAGATGGCGCCCTTGCGCGTCACCACCAGGTCGAGACCGTCGTGGACCTCCTCCGACACGTAGTTGTGGTGGCACTGGATGGGCTCGTCGAACGCGATCTGCGGGAAGTGGGTCCGCAGCACGTCGGTGAGCAGCGCCAGCATCACGTGTCGGTTGAGCAGGGCGTAGTCCTGGGCCCAGTACAGGTCGTGCAGGTAGTCGTCCCACTCGGGCAGCACCCGGCCGGCCTCGTCGCGATGCAGGAACACCGCGAGATCGCGATCGGGCAGATCGGTGTTCCAGTCCAACGTCTTCGCCTTGTGGATGTGGCGCTCCGCGATCACCGAGCCGACGGTCGCTCCGTTGCCCAGATGCACGTCGGGCATCGCGAGCACGCCATGCACCCACGGCAGCTTGGAGATGTTGCGGAGCTGGTCGAGGGCGGCGTGCTCGATCTCGTGCTCGGGCGCCCAGACATAGGTGGGGGCCACCGCTCCGCGCAGAGCGAAGGGCAGGCCTCGTGCGTTGACCATGATCGGTCCTTATCTGTTGATGATGTGGTTGGGTACGACGTTCGGGCGCGAGCGCGGTGGTGGGTCATTGACTGTCTTGGAGGATGCGCCAGACCTCGGCCTGGACGCCGGCGTATTGGGTGACGTCGACGCGCGGATCCCACAGCAGCTTCATGCCGGCCTCCTCGGGGGTCTGGGCGGCCTTGAACTCGTTGCAGTTGCCGCACGCCGCGACGAGGTTGCCCCAGGTCCAGCCGCCGCCCCTCGACTCGGGGAGCACGTGGTCGACGGTGTTGGCATAGTCCCCGCAGTAGGCGCAGGTCCAGCCGTCGCGACGCAGCACGTCGAGGCGGCTGCAGCGGGTGTGCAGATCAGGTGCCTTCCGGTGAGGGATGGTGACCCAGTAGTTGAGCCGCACGATGATCGGCCACGCCATGTCGACGGTGCCACCGGCAGAACGCACGCGACGCGTCTGCTCCACCTTGAACGGGGAGTAGACACCGTCGAGGATGCCCGAGACCGCGCTGGTCCAGTGCACCTCTCCTTTGACGTCGTAGTCGAGGCCGACGACGAACACGGTGTTGGTCCGAGATGGCTGAATCCCATGGGTGGGAAATGCCCTGTGGGCGTGCAGCATGGTCTTCATGGGAGGCCTCCTTATCTGCTCTTCGGGTTATGTATGGATTCATGGTGAATTGTTTTATGGCAGGGTGAAGAGACTGAGGTCGAATCGTCGATATCTCAGCAATAGGGGCCACAAAAAAGGCCCCTCGGGATGGTATTTCCCTCGGGGCCTTGGCCTTACGCTGCCTGCAGCGTGACGGTGCTGCGTGGCTTAGGTCAGTGATGGCCCCTGGCGCGGGGAATCGTCGCGGCGCGAAGGCCGGGCGGTGGAGACAAACCAGTCCTGCGGGAACATGAAGGTTCGCTCCTCACGCGGCAGCGCACTCATCGGGCACGCCACGTACAGGCCCTTATGGCCCATCGTGTTGGTGCCCTGCGACATGATCTTGCTCCTTCGTATATCAATGGCGGATAACACAGTAACAGCTTTTCTGGGGTATTGCCAAGCCGTCTTCTGAATGGCGGAGAATGCAATCCCGGAGCCGGGTTCTCTTTCGGCGACCTTTCCGGTCGTGGCGTAGGCGAAGATATGAAACTAAGAGTTTCTGAAGTAGGTGCCACCTACTGCAGAATCTCTAAACCGGATCGAGCACGATGGGCACCTTCGCCCAGCCGCTTACCGGCGGGAGCTCGCGCACCGGGCCGCGCTCGCGCGACATCGCGATGTGCGTTGTCTGCGACAGCAGCTCCCAGATGATCACGCGCAGCTCCATCAGAGTGAGCGCCCGACCGGGGCACACGTGAGGCCCGATGCCGAAGACCAGGTTGGCGGCGGCGTGTTCGTCGGGGTTGAAAGCCTCCGGATCCGGAAAGGCATCGGGATCGCGGTTGGCGGCGGTCCAGTTGAGGATCACGCGGGTGCCGGCCTCGATGCGCTCGCCGCGCACCACGGTGTCCGCGTCGTGATCCGACGGTTGGAGACGAACGGGTCGTCGATGCGCAAGATCTCCTCCAACGCATGCTCGAACGCCGCCACGGCGCTCGTCGCGACGAGCTGCCGCAGATGACTCTGAAGCGCGACGTCCGTGGCCAGGTGGTGCACGATGACCCCGACCGAGGCGGCGAGCGAGCCGAGGTCGCCCGCTGTCCAGTTGCGCAGGATCGAGACGATCTCGGCGTCGGGGAGTGGGTGAGCGTCGATGCGCTCGCGCATGAGGCGCGACGTCACGTCGTCCTCGTCCCGTCCCTCCGGGCATCCAGCAGCCGGGTGATGATGGCGTCGAATCGCTGCGCCACCTCCGCCAGCCGGGAGCGTTCGCCGGAACGGGTCGCCTCGCGATTGTCGGCCACCCAGGCGATCAGCTCCTTCTCGATGTCGTGTGGCCAGCCGAGCCACGTGCTCTGGGCGCGCACGGCATAGGGGGTGCCGATGTCCAGCACCGTCCGCACCGTCGTCCCTCGTGGGAGGGCTCCGATGATGGCCGCGGCGTGATCGCGGCATTGCGGCTCCTGCGCGGCAACCTCGTCGTCGGTCAAGTAGGCGTCGATCAACGCTCGGTACGCACGGTGTTCGGCGCCGTCCAGGCTGTTGGGCAGCGCCCGGTGCGCGGAGACGGCACTGGAGAAGGTGCCGGGATCGAGGGCCGCAGCGCGCACGTCCTCGTGTGATAGGAGGGTGACGGTGCCGTCGGAGTCTCTGACGACGGGGCAGGTCTCGCGTTGGGCATCCAGCAAGACCCGGAGGTCGGGACGTGTCCCGACCTCGGAATGGGGTCGACGTCGGTGAAGGAAGAAGAGTCCGCCATGGAACGAGGATATGCCTGCGGTTGCCTACTCGTCGTCGGGGGCCCAGTGCAGGATGTCGCTCGCCATGATCTCCCGTGGGACTCCATCGTTCCCACTGGCGTTCCGGTCAGTACGTCCACCATGGCCTTTGGACAGAATCGGCAATAGATTGTGCCGCCCTACGCGGGTTCAGAGGCGTGCGGAGAGAACTCCTGTTCGAGCTTCTCGATGCGGTGCAAGGAGGCGGCGATGCGTTCTTCGTCCCAGCTCACTGCGGGGTCGGGCTCGAGATAGGCGAGCACCGCTGAGACGAGGGCGTAGGTTGCGACGCTCCACTCGGCCTCGACGAGAGACCCGAAGGCCTTGGCTCGCAGGGAGGGGTGGTGTTCCGTGGCAGGGGTTCTCGTGGCCAGGCCGGTCATGAGCGCGCCGATGGCTTCCGACATGATCCGGAAGCCAGAAGCCCCGTCGAGCGGAGGTGTCAAGCGGTAGCCGAGGGAGCCCGAGAAGAGGGCGTGGAGGTGGAGATCATCCCCGCCCAAGAGGCCCCGTCCCAGGTGGAGGCCGATGTCGTGTTGGTCGGTGCACTGACCCATAATCGAGGAAGCCCAGCGAGAAATCGCGTGCGCAGGCGGAGGTCGCATACACCTCAGGCGTACGGGAGTGGATTCAGCATGCGGCACCTCTTCCCAGGCGCGTGCTCACCTTCTCCACCACCACCGGAACGATTTTTGCCGGCTCGGCCGGCAAGGCAGCGGCTAAGGCGCTCAAGAAGCGACGGCTTGCCGGGGTGCACGGGCGAGACTTCACGGTGCGGGGCGCCCAGGGGCCGTTGGCGGACGGCGAGTTGGATGGTGCCCGACGGTGGGGGAAAGAACTGGTGCGCTGAGTGGTCCCTCGGGGAGGTCCTAGACTGGCGCCATGGTCCGACCCGGCCCGATTCGCCTGATTCACCCACGTGCTGCGAGTGCGACATGACCGCGCCGCACCCTGCGGGGACGCCCACGCTGGATCTGCCCAAGCCCCCCGGGGCCATACGGGGGCTGATGCGCCGACACCCGTGGTGGGTCGACGGGTTCATCGCCGGGTGCTATCTGCTCGGCACCGTGCTGCTCATCCTGCTCAGCAGATTGGTGATCAGCGACATAGGGGAAGTTACCGGTGTCGCGACCCCCAACTATCTCCGTTGGCCCTGGTTGCTCCTCTTGCTTGTCATGGTGGGGGTCACGGCCGCAGCTCTGTTGCTGCGTCGCCGGTTCCCACTGGCCAGCCTGACCGCCGTGCTGGTCGTGGTGTTGCCAACCCCCGAGGACATGGAGCCCGTCGTGGGGGCGACCATAGCCGTGTGGATACTGCTCTATTCGGTACCCGTCTACCGCTCCGTCAAGGCCGCATGGGTCGGTTATGGCCTCGCGGTCTTCTTCTCCCTCCTGCCGCTTCCCGCTTTGATGGGCGACCCGGTGACAGCCGACATCTCAGGTCCCGGTGGTGTGGTCTCATTCGCGATCACTTCGGCTCTGTTGATGCTGATCCCCGTGATCATCGGCATCAACGCCGGCAACCGGAAGCGCTACACCGAGGCCATCATCGATCGGGCCCATCAGTTGGCCCGGGAGCGTGATCAGAGAGCTCGCCTCGCCGTGGCCGAGGAACGCTCGCGGATTGCCCGCGAGATGCATGACATCGTCGCTCACTCGGTCTCGGTGATGATCATGCTGTCCGAAGGTGCAGCCCGTGCGGCGGAGATTCAGCCCCAGGAGGCGGCGAAGGCGATGGGCCAATGCGCGGAGACGGGACGCTCGGCACTGGGGGAGATGCGGCGGCTCATCGGCGCCTTGCGTGAACCGGATGCCGAGGCCAGCGTGCCCGAAGCGGTGGAGTTGGAGCCCACTCCCGGGGTGGAGGCGCTGCCGGAGCTGGTGGAGGGCTTCCGTGCCGCGGGACTTCAGGTCGACCTCACGTTGAAGGGCGCGACGGGAGGATCGGCTCATGCCGGAGGGCAGGGACGAGAGCTGGCGGTGTATCGCACGGTCCAGGAGGCGTTGACCAACACGCTGCGCCACGCTGGCAGGGGAGCCTCGGCGACGGTGCTGGTCGATCAGCGCGAGGGCTCGACGATCGTGCGGGTCACCGACGACGGCGGGCAACCCGGGCAGCCCGCCCCCATGTCGGGCGTGGGATCGGGACAGGGCTTGATCGGGCTTGGCGAGCGCGTGCGCCTCTACGGTGGCGAACTCGAATTCGGGCCCACCGGCTCACGAGGATGGCGTGTCTCGGCCATGCTGCCGGAGCCTGGCGCGCCGACGGAAGGTCTCCGCTCGGGCAGCGCGACCATCGGATACGGAAGTGGGGACCCACGGTGAGTGAACAGATACGTGTGCTGCTGGTTGATGATCAAGATCTCATTCGCACCGGGTTCCGGTTGATCCTGCTGGGGGAGCCGGACATCACCGTCGTCGGGGAAGCCTCCGACGGGCAAGGGGCGCTCGCGGAGCTGGCACGGCTCGGCGGTGCCTGCGACGTGGTGCTGATGGACGTTCGGATGCCGCGAATGAACGGCATCGATGCCACTCACCGGATCGTGGCCGAGTTCCCGGAGGCGCGGGTGCTCGTCCTCACGACCTTCGACCTCGATGAGTACGCCCAGGCGGCGGTGCAGGCGGGAGCGAGCGGTTTCCTGCTCAAGGATGCGCGCCCGACGGAGTTGGTCGATGCGATCAGGCGAGTGGCCGCGGGTGACGCGGTGATGGCACCGGCTACCACGCGCCGAATGATGGAGCAGATGCGCGGCGCAAAGGTTGCCTTCCCTCGGGATGACGACCGGCCGGGTGCGGCGAGGAAGGCGACGGCGAACGAAGCCCTGAGCGCGCTCACCGAGCGAGAGCGAGAGGTGCTGGTGCTGATCGCTGAGGGGCTCAACAATTCGGAAATCAGCGAACGGCTCTATCTCTCGGAATCGACGGTGAAGACCCACGTCGGCCGGGTGCTGTTCAAACTCGACCTGCGCGATCGCATCCACGCCGTGATCCTCGCGAAGGAACTCGGTCTCTAACGCCTAGTACCGGGGTACCACCCGTGGTGGTCGTGGTACCCGAAGACAGCCCCGGCGGGTGACGCGCGAAGGTGTCTTTTCTCGGAAAGCTTGGGAGCACACAAGCCACCCACCGAGGAGACAGAAAATGATCACCGCACGCGGCCTCAGTAAGCGCTACGGCAACAAGCTGGCGCTGGACGACGTCAGCTTCGACATCGAACCCGGACTCGTCACCGGCTTCCTGGGACCTAATGGCGCCGGCAAGTCCACCTCGATGAGGCTGATGGTTGGCCTCGATCGCCCCACGTCGGGTGAGGTGACCATCGCCGGTAAGCCCTTCGTCCAGCACGGTGCTCCCCTCACCGTCGCGGGTGTGCTGCTCGACGCGAAGGGTGTTCACCCCGGTCGTTCCGCGCGCAGCCACCTGCGTGCTCTGGCCGCCACTCACGGCATCGGCGCGCAACGCGTCGACCAGGTACTCGAGATGACCGGTCTCACCGATGTCGCCAGCAAGCGCGTCGGCGGCTTCTCCCTGGGTATGGGCCAGCGCCTCGGCATCGCCGCCGCCCTGCTCGGTGATCCCCAGGTGCTGATCCTGGACGAACCGGTCAACGGTCTCGATCCCGACGGTGTGATGTGGGTGCGCAACCTCGTGCGGAGCCAGGCTGCTGCGGGCAAGACCGTGCTGCTCTCCAGCCATTTGATGAGCGAGATGGCGCAGACCGCCGACCACATCATCGTGCTGGGTCGCGGCCGCGTCGTCGCCGACGCCCCGGTCTCCGAACTGCTGAATGCGAGTGCCCCCAGCACCCGGGTGATCACCCCGGAGACGCCGCGGCTGGTGCACGTCTTGCGAAGCGCCCGATTCCCCGAAATGGGTAGCACCGAACTGAGCATCGATGTCGACAACGACGGTGCGCTCACGATCCGCGGCATCGACGCGGTTCAGGTGGGCCAGGTCTGCGCGCAGCACGGTATCGAACTGCACCAACTGACCACGGTGACCGGCAGCCTCGAAGACGCCTACCTCACGCTCACACGCGGCGAGCTCGAATACGAGACGCGCGAGCCCGCCGGTATCCCGGCCTGATCACCCCGAACGCTTCTGCATCGATTAAGGATTCCTCTCATGACCGCCACCACCGCCATCCAACCCACCGTCGTCACCCTCCCCGCTAACCGATCCGCCCGCCTGAACTTCGGTGGCGTCGTGCGCTCCGAATGGATCAAGGCCCTCTCGCTTCGCTCGATCCGCTGGAGCATGATCGTCTCGATTGGACTGGGCATCGCGATGAGCGTCGTCATCGCCTTTGCGCTCCAAGCGCTGGCCACCGAGGTGCCGTTCGGCAGCCACGTCGAGTTCCTGACCACGGTCACCAGCTTCCCTGCCAGCTTCCTCGCCCTGGTGTTCGGTGTGCTCGGGGTGTTCGTCTTCTCCAGCGAATACGCCTCCGGCATGATCCTGTCGACCCTGACCGCCGCGCCGCGACGCGGCACCGTGATGGCTGCCAAGGCCCTGGTGCTCACCATCCTGTCCGCCGCCGTCGCCGCGCTGGTGATTGCCGCCGGCCTCACGATCTCCGTGATCCTGATGCCCGAGGCCGCGGGCAGCATCCTGGAGCCCCAGACCCTGACCGGTCTGCTCGGCACCACGGCGTTCCTCGTGGCGATCGCACTGTTCGCCTTCGCCGTCGCCGGCATCGTGCGCAGTACCGCGGGTGGCATCACGGTCGTGGTTGGCGTGCTCTTCCTGCTCCCGACGATCCTGCAGATCACGGCGCAGCTCACCGAATGGACCTGGGTCGCACAGGTGATGAACTATCTCCCGAGCATGCTGGGTTCCGTCGTCGGAGCTGGCGTCACCGATGCGGCCGCCGGCGGCATGGATCTGGCCGTTCGGATGCCGGGCTACGGCGAGGCAATGGCCTCGCTCGCGGTGTGGGCACTGATCCCGATGGCTGTTGCGGCCTGGCTCTTCTCCTCGCGCGACGCCAAGTAATAGCTAAGTAATAAATGAATCCCCGCGGGGCCGGCCTCACGAGGCCGGCCCCGCGCTGTGCTCAGATGGCGATGTCCCCGGGGCGCAGCATTTCCTCCCACAGCCTCCTCCCGCGACGACGGGCAAGGAGCGTGCGGTAGTCTGATCGACGGTGCAAACGCACCGATCCTGACGTGAGAGGACCCGCTTTCATGAAGTTGACTCGACTCGTTCCTGTCGCCGCGGCCGTCGCCATGCTCGCCGCCTGCAGCCCGCTCCCCAGCACTGTGTCGCTCGTCAACGGCGAGCGGGTCAGCGCCGAGGACCTGCAGCGCAGCATCGATGGGTGCGCAGAGCTCGGGTACACCACCCAGGAACTTCCGGTCAAGCAACACGTGCTCTTCCTCACCGCGGGAGAGCTGGTCAACCAGGTTGCCGCCAACCATGGCATCGAGTTCGCCGAGGGCGAGCTGCGTGCACTGGCTCAGCAGACCCAGCTCGCCGGTGTGCTGGGTAATGAGGAATGTGCGCGACTGTCTTATCCCGGCGTCAGCCTGGGGCTACTGACCGAGGCGGTCGGCGACGAGGAGATCCTCTCCGAGCTTAGAGGCGCCGACGTTGAGATCAATCCTCGTTATGGCGAGTGGGACGCAGAAACCCTGAGCCTGGTGGGCAGCGGGTCTCTATCGGTACCCACCGCACCGTAAGGCCGCCATGTCCGACGCCTTGGAGCGGCTCCGCGACGTCATGGCGACACTGCGGGTCCGCTGTCCTTGGGATGCCGCGCAGACCCACGCCTCGCTGCTGAATCACCTCATCGAAGAGGCGTGCGAAGTGGTCGATGCTGTCGAAGAAGGCACCGACGACGACGTGCGCGAGGAACTCGGCGACCTGCTTCTGCAGGTCTATTTCCATGCTCAGATCGCGACGGACGAGGGGAGATTCACCCTCGACGATGTCGCCGACGGTATCGCGGACAAACTGGTGCGCCGTCATCCCCACGTCTTCGCCGACGCGGAGACACCTGGCGACGTGCGGGCGAACTGGGAGGTGGCCAAGAAGGTCGAAAAGGGCAGGGACTCCTCCCTGGACGGCATCGCTCGTTCCATGAGCGTGCTGGCCAGGGCGCACAAGGTGATCTCGCGCACCCGCTCGCACGAGGTAGCGGTGGACCTGCCAGCCCAGGCGATCACCGCTGAGGAACTGGGTGACGAGATGCTGGCTCTGGTTGCCCGGGCGCAAGCCAGCGGCATCGACGCGGACGCCGCGGCGCGCACGGCATTGCGCCGGTTGGAGACTGAGATCCGGGCGGCCGAGAAGAACTGATGAACATTGCGACTGATGAACATTGCGTAGGATGCAGGTGTCCAAACCTGGCCCCGGACACGCAACGTCGCTCGTGGCAGTTAGGCTTGGCGTCGTAAGCCCCATTGTTCGAAAGGGATCACATGGCATACATCGAGTTCATCCAGGCCCGCGAGGTTCTTGACTCGCGAGGCAACCCCACCGTCGAGGTCGAAGTCGAACTCGACTCGGGCGCCAGCGGCCGGGCTATCGTGCCGTCGGGTGCCTCCACCGGGGCATTCGAGGCCGTTGAGCTTCGCGATGGCGACAAGGGCCGCTACGGGGGCAAGGGTGTCCTGACCGCAGTGTCCAACGTTGCCGTGATTGCCGAGGAGATCGAGGATCTCGACGCCACCGATCAGCGCACCATTGACAACGCCATGATCGAGCTGGACGGCACCGACAACAAGGGCAAGCTGGGCGCCAACGCCATCCTCGGCGTATCGCTGGCCGTGGCCAAGGCCGCCGCTGAGGAGTCCGGCCTGCCGCTGTACAAGTACCTCGGTGGGCCCACCGCCAACGTGCTGCCCGTCCCCATGATGAACATCCTCAACGGTGGATCGCACGCCGATTCCAACGTTGACATCCAGGAGTTCATGATCGCCCCCATTGGCGCGGCGACCTTCGCCGAGGCCCTTCAGATGGGTGCCGCCGTGTACCACCAGCTGAAGAAGGTGCTCAACTCGCGCGGCCTGAACACCGGCCTGGGCGACGAGGGTGGTTTCGCCCCCAACCTTGAGAGCAACGCCGCGGCGCTCGATCTCATCGTCACCGCCATCGAAGAGGCCGGCTACAAGCCCGGCTCCGACGTGGCGCTGGCGCTCGACGTGGCCGCCTCCGAGTTCTACAAGGACGGCGCCTACCAGTTCGAGGGCGAGGCCAAGAGCGCCGACGAGATGGTGGACTACTACGCCGGTCTCGTCGACAAGTACCCGCTGGTCTCCATCGAGGATCCGCTGAACGAGGAAGACTGGGATGGCTGGAAGGCCATGACCGATCGTCTCGGCGACAAGGTACAGCTGGTCGGCGATGACCTGTTCGTCACCAACGTCACCCGCCTCCAGCGCGGCATCGACACCGACACCGCTAACGCGCTGCTGGTCAAGGTGAACCAGATCGGCTCGCTCACCGAGACGATCGACGCGGTCAACCTGGCCCACCGCAGCAAGTACAGCACCATGATGTCGCACCGCTCCGGTGAGTCCGAGGACACCACCATCGCCGACCTGGCGGTGGCGCTGAGCTGTGGCCAGATCAAGTCGGGTGCACCCGCCCGTACCGATCGCGTTGCCAAGTACAACCAGCTGCTGCGCATCGAGCAGGATCTCGACGAGGCTGCTGTCTACGCCGGACGTTCCGCATTCCCGCGTTTCGAAGGTTGAGCATTGCTCAACATCCGGCACACTGGATAGGTGGCACGGACCCCAGGGCATAAGCCCAGCACCAGTGGTCCGGGAGGAGCGAAACCGTCCTCCCGGACCACTGCGCGTCCGGGAGGACGTCGCGAACGCGTGCGTCTCCTCCCTGAATACGAAGCTCATACCGCCTTGGCAAAAGGTGCGGGAGCGACACCAGCCAGACGGACGCGCGCAGGAAACATCACATGGCGGTTGATCGTCCTCCTCGTCGTCCTGATCGGCCTCGCCCTGCTCCTCGTCAATGGGTTGCGGGTATATCTCGCGCAGGCGCAGGAGCTTTCGCAGGTGCGTGCCGAGATCGCCGCGCAGCATGAGCAGATCGCCGATCTGGAAGATCAGCTCACCCGCTGGGACGATCCCGAGTATGTGCGCTCCATCGCTCGGTCGAAGCTGGGCTGGGTGATGCCCGGCGAGGTCGGGTACCGGGTGATCGGGGCCGACGGCCAGCCCTTGGACGGCTCCGAAAGCGCCGGCGATGTGCCGGATGGGCCGGAACTGTTGTGGTGGGAAGCCTTGGTCGCGTCGATCCAAGTGGCCGACGAGCCCGTCGACGACAGCGTGCCGACCCTCGATCCCGACCGCATCGTCGGCCCGTCGCCCGATCCCGAAGAATGATCGATGTCGTCGCACCCTCGCTCCGCCCCACCTCACCCTCGCCGCCACCCAGGCGCAATGCCGCCACCCAGGCGCAATCCCGAAAAATCGGCCAATGGCCGATTTTTCGGTGTCTGGGGTGGAAAATCGGCCACTGCCCGACGCGTTTCGGGAACGAGAAAGCCCACCGAAAGGTCTTCCATGTCTGAGCTGAATGCCGTAGATCTCACGACCGTCGCAGAGCAGCTGGGGCGGGAGCCCAGGGGAGTGGTGGAAGTCGCCTACCGGTGCCCGAGTGGGCACCCGGGTGTGGTGAAGACCCTTCCCCGGCTGCCCAACGGCACACCTTTCCCGACGGTCTATTACCTCACCTGCCCCCGGGCGGTGTCAGCCGTCTCGACGTTGGAGGCCTCGGGTCTGATGGCCGAGATGACTGCTCGTTTGGGCGACGACGACGATCTCGCGGCCCGATACCGCGCGGCGCATGAGGCCTACCTGGCCGATCGCGAGGCGCTCGGGCACGTCGAAGAGATCAGCGGCATCAGCGCTGGCGGCATGCCTACCCGCGTGAAATGCCTGCATGTGCTGGTCGGTCACGCTCTTGCCGCGGGTCGCGGCGTCAACCCGCTCGGTGATGAAGCACTCGATGCCATGGGAGACTTTTGTTCATGACCCACACCGTCGCCGCTATCGATTGCGGCACCAACTCGATCCGACTGCTGGTTCTGCGTCAGGAGGACGACGGGCTCGTCTCGGAGTTGACCCGCGAGGTGCGCCTGGCTCGTCTCGGTCAAGGCGTCGACGCGACGGGAGAGTTCCATCCCGACGCACTCAGCCGGGCGAGCGCGATCTTCGATGAGTTCGCCGCGATGATGCGCGACCTCGGCGTCGACCGAGCGCGTTTCGTCGCCACCGCCGCGGCGCGCGACGTCTCCAATCGCGACGTCTTCGAGGCTGACGTGCAGCAGCGGCTCGGGCTCGCCGTCGACGTGATTTCCGGCGACGAGGAGGCCCGGCTATCGGCCGCCGGGGTGCTGAGCGGCGTTGTTGCCGAGGCTCCCGTCTTGGTCTTTGACATCGGCGGCGGTTCCACCGAGTTCGTTTTGATCGATGGCAACCGTGACGTGGTGCACGCCGTCAGCACCCAGATGGGGGCTGTGCGCGTGAAGGAGCGGTTCCTTCACGACGACCCTCCGGGCGAGGACCAAGTGTCCTCCGCCCGGGCGTTCGTTCTGGGCACCATCGTGGGCACTGGCGTCGATTTCTCTCAGGTCGTCACCGCCGTGGGTGTTGCCGGCACCGTGACCAGCGTCGCGGCCTCGGTGCTGGGGCTGCAGGAGTACTCGCGTGAGGCCGTGCACGGCACCCTGCTGGACCGGGGACAGATCGCCGCGGCGTCGCATCGCTGGCTGACCCAAACGGCTGAGGAAACCGCCAAAGAGCCATGCATGCACCCGCTGCGCGCTGGCGTACTGGGGGCGGGCTCGCTGATCCTCGATGAGGTCGCCGCCCAGGTGCCCAATCAGAGGGTGCTGGTCAGCGAGACCGACATCCTAGACGGCATCGCCCACCAGCTGTTGCGTGACTGAATCGCTCATTCCGGAGCTGCTGCGAGTATGTCTCTGGCGGGTCGGGGCGCGGGTGTGCTATGGCGGAATGACACGAATGTAACCCAATCCCTAGTGTCGCTTGCGGGGCAGGGTCCCTATATGTAGTATTCGAGATCTGGCTGACGCGCAATCGGGGGCGTCGGATGAAGATCTCGAGGAGTGACTGGTCACCATGGCAATCACCGTCTACACCAAGCCGTCCTGCGTGCAGTGCAACGCCACCTACCGTGCGCTCGATTCCAAGGGTCTCGACTACGAGATCCTGGATCTCAGCGAGGACGAAAAGGCGCTGGAGATGGTGAAGTCGCTCGGCTACCTGCAGGCTCCGGTCGTGATCACCGACGACGATCACTGGGCGGGCTTCCGTCCCGACAAGATCGCCGCACTCAACGTCGCCTGATCCCCAGGGAATCGCGCATAAATCTGCGTATACCGCGAGGCCTCGGCTATGTAGCGATGCCGCGATGGATAGGCAGATTTGTGCACGGCAACCGGTCGTGACAGACACAGAACTCAATTCCGACGTCCCGCTGCTGGTCTACTTCTCCAGTGTTTCGGGCAACACCGCCCGGTTCGTGGAGAAGTTAGGCCTCCGGGCCGCCCGCATTCCCACCCTCCCCGCGGATCCGGCAATAGCCGTGGACGAGCCGTACGTCCTGATCACCCCCACTTACGGGGGAGGCCAGGGCAAGGGTGAGGAGAAGGGGGCGGTGCCCAAGCAGGTAATCCGCTTCCTCAACGATTCCCACAACAGACGCCTGATCCGCGGGGTGATCTCGGCGGGAAACACCAACTTCGGCGAGGCCTACTGCCTGGCCGGAGAAATCGTCAGCCGCAAGTGCCGCGTGCCGCACTTGTACAAGCTGGAACTGTTCGGCACGCCAGAGGACGTCGCGCGGGTGCGCGCCGGATTGGAGCAGTGGTGGCAGCAACAACCGCAGAGTTGACCTACAAGAACAACCCGGCTTTCGACGGGATGGACTACCACGCCCTGAACGCGATGCTGAACCTCTACGACGCCGAGGGCAACATCCAGTTCGAGGCCGACAAGCGCGCCGCACGGGAGTACTTCCTGCAGCACGTCAACCAGAACACTGTCTTCTTCCACTCGTTGAAGGAGCGTCTCAACTATCTGGTGGACAAGCAGTATTACGAGCCCGAGGTGCTCGACAAGTACGCCTTCGACTTCGTCAAGGCTCTCACCGAGCGCGCCTACGACGCGAAGTTCCGCTTCGAGACCTTCCTCGGCGCGTTCAAGTACTACACCAGCTACACGATGAAGACCTTCGACGGGCAGCGCTACCTTGAGCGTTTCGAAGACCGCGTCGTCATGACAGCACTGGCGCTGGCTGACGGTGATCAAGCGCTGGCCACCTCGCTCGTCGATGAGATCATCTCGGGGCGTTTCCAGCCGGCTACGCCCACCTTCCTCAACGCGGGCAAGGCCCAGCGCGGCGAGTTGGTTTCCTGTTTCCTGCTGCGCGTCGAGGACAACATGGAATCGATCGCTCGCGGCATCAACTCGGCCCTGCAGTTGAGCAAGCGCGGCGGTGGCGTCGCGCTGCTGCTGAGCAACGTCCGCGAGCAGGGCGCTCCTATCAAGCAGATCGAGAACCAGTCGTCGGGCATCATCCCGGTGATGAAGCTGCTCGAAGACAGCTTCAGCTATGCCAACCAGCTCGGTGCGCGCCAGGGCGCGGGCGCGGTGTACCTCTCGGCCCACCACCCCGACATCATGCGCTTCCTCGACACTAAGCGCGAGAACGCCGATGAGAAGATCCGGATCAAGACGCTGTCGCTCGGCGTGGTCATCCCCGATATCACCTTCGAACTCGCGAAGCGCGACGAGGACATGTACCTGTTCTCCACCTACGACGTGGAGCGCGTCTACGGTGCCGGCTTGGCTGACATCTCGATCACCGAGAAGTACCAGGAGCTCGTCGACGATCCGCGGATCAAGAAGACCAAGCTCAATGCCCGCAAGTTCTTCCAGACGCTGGCCGAGATCCAGTTCGAGTCGGGCTACCCGTACATCGTCTACGAAGACACCGTGAACCGGGCCAACCCGATCAAGGGCCGGATCAACATGTCGAACCTGTGCTCGGAGATCCTGCAGGTCAACACCCCCACTACTCTCAACGAGGACCTGTCCTACGACCAGATCGGCAAGGACATCTCCTGCAACCTCGGTTCGCTGAACATCGCGCTGGCGATGGACTCACCCGACCTGGGGGCGACGGTCGATACCGCCATTCGTGCGCTCACTGCCGTCAGCGATCAGAGCCATATCGGTTCCGTGCGTTCGGTGGAGGAGGGCAACGAGCGTTCACATGCCATCGGGCTCGGCCAGATGAATCTGCATGGCTACCTCGCCCGCGAGCGCGTGCACTACGGCTCCGAAGAGGGCATCGACTTCACCAACATCTACTTCTACACCGTGCTGTTCCATGCGCTGAAGGCGTCGAACAAGCTGGCCATCGAACGGGGCCAGGCTTTCGACGGGTTCGAGGAGTCGAAGTACGCCACCGGCGAGTTCTTCGACACCTACACCGAGCAGGAGTGGGTGCCGCAGACCGAGCGGGTGCGTGAACTCTTCGCCAACCACCACATCCCGACGCAGGACGACTGGCGCGAGCTGAGGGCCTCCGTTCAGGCTCACGGTATCTACAACCAGAACCTGCAGGCCGTGCCGCCCACCGGCTCGATTTCCTACATCAACAACTCGACCAGCTCGATCCACCCGATCGCCTCGAAGGTGGAGATCCGCAAGGAGGGCAAGCTCGGGCGCGTCTACTACCCGGCGCCGTTCATGACGAACGACAATCTGGAGTACTACCAGGACGCCTACGAGATCGGCTACGAGAAGATCATCGACACCTATGCCGCGGCGACGCAGCACGTCGACCAGGGCCTGTCGCTGACGCTGTTCTTCAAGGACACCGCCACCACCCGCGACATCAACAGGGCGCAGATCTACGCCTGGCGCAAGGGCATCAAGACCATCTATTACATCCGGTTGCGCCAGATGGCGCTCGAGGGCACGGAGGTCGAGGGATGCGTCAGCTGCACGCTGTGATGCGGGGTCGGGTTTTCCGATGCGGAGAGTCGTTCGCCTCATCGAGGTTCGGCAAGGCGCATGCGTATCGTCGCCGGAACCAAGCCTCGGCGAGCGACGACGACGCGTCGCGCAAGGCCGGTAACGTGAGTAGTCAAACCAAACTTGAGTCGGTGGGAGTCGGCAAATGATGAGTGGTCATCTCCTGGAACACGTCCAGGCGATCAACTGGAACCGTATCCAGGACGACAAAGACCTTGAGGTGTGGAACCGCCTGACGGGCAACTTCTGGCTGCCGGAGAAGGTGCCGCTCAGCAATGACATCCAATCGTGGAACACCCTCACCGCACAGGAGCAGCAGCTCACCATGCGGGTGTTCACCGGATTGACGCTGCTGGACACCATCCAGGGCACCGTCGGCGCCGTCTCGCTGATCCCCGACGCGCTCACTCCCCACGAGGAGGCGGTCTACACCAACATCGCCTTCATGGAGTCGGTGCACGCCAAGAGCTACTCGTCGATCTTCTCGACGTTGTGCTCGACGGAGGAGATCGACGACGCGTTCCGCTGGTCGATCGAGAACGAGAGCCTGCAGCGCAAAGCCAAGATCATCATGAGCTACTACCACGGCGACGAGCCGCTGAAGCGCAAGGTGGCCTCCACGCTGTTGGAGTCGTTCCTGTTCTACTCGGGCTTCTACCTGCCCATGCACTGGTCCAGCCGTGCGAAGCTCACCAACACCGCCGACCTGATCCGGCTCATCATCCGCGACGAGGCCGTGCACGGCTACTACATCGGCTACAAGTTCCAGAAGGGACTGGAGCTGGTCGACCAAGCCAAGCGCGACGAGCTGAAGGACTACACCTTCTCGCTGCTGTTTGACCTCTACGACAACGAGGTGCACTACACCCAGGATCTCTACGACGCCGTCGGCCTGACCGAGGACGTGAAGAAGTTCCTGCACTACAACGCCAACAAGGCCCTGATGAACCTGGGCTACGAGGCGATGTTCCCCTCCACCGTCACCGACGTGAGCCCGGCCATCCTGTCCGCGTTGTCGCCGAGCGCCGATGAGAACCACGACTTCTTCAGTGGCTCGGGGTCGTCCTATGTGATCGGCAAGGCCGTCGCCACGGAGGATGAGGACTGGGATTTCTGAGGTTATCCCGGTTTCTCCCCGTGCGACTGCTGAGCCCCAGTCGTTAAGAGTTCGCTATTCCACCAAAACTGGTGGAATAGCGAACTCTTAGTGGTTTCGTGGCCGTCGAGGGCTTTCTGGTGCGACGGTCTCCTGTAGCCGTTCGGCGACGTCGTCTTTACCGGAGGCACCTGAGGGGATGTGGGTAACGGGCGCTCTCTTCGCCCCCTCTCCTCATCAGCGGATGATGATTCGTCGGCCTATGACGGCTGCGAGGCACAGGCCAATGATCGCGAGCCCGCTGCTCAGTACGTAGGGGGATATTCCGTGGAAGACAGACGCAAAGCCCAGGCCGACGTAGACAGTGACACCTGCGGACCCGCCAAGCTGGTCTGCGGCTCGCTGCACTCCGGACGCGACTCCGGCATCGTCGTCGGTTACTCCGGTGACGGCCGCATACTGCAAGCCAACGATCCCGAACCCCATACCAGCGGCGATGAAGAGCATCGCCGCGAGTAGTAACCACGCTGGCGCTTCGAACTGCGCGGCAGCGGCGATCACGATCATGCCGGCCGCTGCGGAACTCAGGCCGCCGACGATGCAGGAACGTGCTCCCCATCGTCCCATGAGGCGAGGCACGACGGTCACGGCGACGATCAGTGCCACGGCAAGCGGCAAGAGAAACAGCCCAGTTTCCAGAGGAGAGAGCCCGCGTTCGTTCTGTAGATAGAACGTGAACAGCAAGAACGATGTCGAGAGTGCTGCGCTCAGCAAGGCGGTCGCAAGATTCGCCCGCACCCGCGTTCGGTTACGGAAGAAGGCTAGAGGAACCAACGGATTCGATGCTCGCCGCTCCACAGTGATGAACAGCACAGCGGCGACGATCGCGCCCACCAGGGAGGTAAGCGACAGCCATGGCATATCCCCGTTGCGCTCCCCGGCCTCCACCACGGCGAAGGCGAACAGGAGCGGTGCGCTCGTCAACAGAATCGATCCGAGAATGTCCAATGGTGCGCGCTGCTGTGCCCGGTCGCGCGGCAGCAGGACGACCGTGGCTACCAGCACGAACAGGATGAAGGGGATGGCGACGAGGAAGATCCATCGCCAACCGAGGTACTCGGTGATGACCCCCGAGAGCACGAACCCCAACACGAGACCACAGCTCGCAACCGCCGCCCAGAGACTCAATGCGCGGCTGCGCGCGTGCCCTTCGGGAAACAACAAGACGACGGTGGCCATCGCGGCGGGCAGAGCGAGGGCTTCTCCTGCTCCCTGACACAACCTGGCGATGACAAGTAGCGCGAAGGAGTCCGCAAGGCCTGCCATCAGCGAGGCGGCCCCGAAGATCGCCGTGCCGATGAGGAGAAGACGGCGGCGGCCGAAGACGTCCCCAAGGCGTCCGCCAAGCATCAACAAGCCGCCGCCTGTGATGGTGTATCCGACGACGACCCATGTCAGGCCACGCGGATCAACGCCCAGATCGTTTCCGATGGATGGCAGCGCCACGGTCACCACTGTGACGTCGACGGCGATGAGGAACTGCAGGATGGACAGGCAGATAAGGACTGCCCAGGAACGAGTGGCCGACAGACGATCAGGCCGCGATGATGAGGTGTTGAAAGGCACAGAAAACTCCGTTGCTCGAATGAAGAATCGGGCGACGAGACGCGTCGCACCGAACCGACGATCAAGCGACGGAACGTGGGATGAGAAGAGTTAAGAAGACGTTCCGCCGCTAGCGGAGCGTCTCCGTCACAGCGGCGGCGGCCGCAGCGGAAGCACCTGACATGACTCCGAGGCTATCCGATGGTGAGGTTCGATGTGTTTTTCGTCATCACCCCCCGGCGAAGCGGTCGTCCTGTCGCACTACTCGCGCGGGTTCCGTATGGGTGAGCAACGCGGTGCGCGCTCGGGGTGCGTCGTCGAGATCCCCGACATCTTCGTCTTCAAAGAAGTCCCAACCGGGGAATGGGATTACGCCCGTCCGGGGACCGGAGGGAGCGCGACGCGGTGGTGGAACGCCTGCATCGAGAGGAAGACCGGTCCCTGGCGTTGGGGCCGACGCTATCCTCAAACAATGACCGCGCTCACCTCGCCGCACAGGTCGCTCCCTGTTTCCTGGGCGACCATGCCGGCCTACTCGACACACCGCTTTCGGGTCGTCGCTGTGACTGCTGATCAGCGGACGAGGCCGTCATGAGGTTGTGGTCGCTACACCCGCGCCACCTGGATCGGGCGGGTCTCGTCGCCGGCTGGCGGGAGGCGTTACTGGCTCAGGCGGTACTCGCCGGACGAACGACGGGATATCGGCATCATCCGCAGCTGATTCGTTTCCGAGAATCCACAGAGCCTCAGGAATCTATCGGTGCGTTTCTGAGCAGCTTGTGGGACGAGGCGACGGCGCGGGGATATCGTTTCGACGGCGGCAAAATCCTCGCTCCCGGCCCCGTGCGACAGCCGCTTCCCGTGACGCAGGGCCAGCTCGAGTTCGAGTGGTCTCACCTTGGGGACAAACTTGCCCACCGGAGCCCCGCCGACGCTGAGCGGTGGAAGAGCTGTTCGCCGTCCGCGCATCCGCTTTTCATCGTGGTTCCAGGAGAGGTCGAAGGGTGGGAGCGCCCCTAAACCAGGCTCCGAGGTGCCCGGAGATTCTGCGTGGATCTGCTCGAACGAGAACGATAACGAGGTGACATCGATGCGGAGTGCAGTGTTCCGCGCGGCGGCGGAGCGAGTCGACGATTGGTGAGCAGGGAGGAAACCTCTACATGCGGAAGTGAGGGGTTCCGTGCGTTACGGAACCCCTCACCTTTCCTGCGTCGCGTCGTGTTACTGGCGCTGCGGGGACTCAGCGAAGAGTCTCGCAGGCGATCCCGTCACCGTCGGAGTCGAGCTTCGCGACGTCTCCCCAGTGTGGGAAGTACTCGTCGAACCATGCCTGCGCTTCCTTCTGAGTCTTGAAGTCGCTGCAGTTCTTGGTGTCTCCCGGGTTTCCCGGCTTGGTTGTTGGGCTGGAGGTAGGTTTCGGGCTGGAGGTGGGCGTCGGGCTCGACGAGGGGGTCGGCGTGGGTTTCGGAGCCGGCACGCACTTCGTGTTCTGCGCGGCACCGGCGCTCACAGCGCTCGTGCCGCCGAGGATGACCTTGCTCTTCGGTGCAGTTGCGGTGATCCCGTCATGGATAGCCGGCGGGACGCAGTCGGTGCGCGTGATGAACATTGGTGCTTCGAGGGCACCTGCCAAAGCGGCACCGGACAAGGCGTCGGGGAAATTCTGTCCCGTGGCGAGGAAGATGGTGGAGGCGTCATCATCGAAGTAAGCCTTGTTGATCGCGGCCGCCGTCGCGTATCGATCCGCGCCGCCGAATCGGGTGACGGAGAACCCTTCGTTCCGGAGGTTGGTCTGGATGGCCGAGCTGACGGCGTTGTTTCCGCCGGCGATGCCGATCGATTCGATCATCAGGTCGTCCAGGATGGAGATCACATCATCCGATACCTTCGATTCGGTGCCGTTGACCAGAATCACCGGTGCTTCGGCGAGGCCTGCCGCTCCCGTCGCCGCTAGCGCGTCGGGGAAGGCCCGGCCGGTCGCGATGATCGCGTGGGGAGTCTCAGGGAAGATGGCGTCGACGATGTTCAGGCTCGTCGCGTATCGGTCTGCACCGCCGATGCGAGTCGTCGTTCCGATCGCCTTGAGGGCGTTGAACACGTTGGCGCTGACAGCCTTCTCGCCGCCGACGACGTAGATCCGCTGGGGGGCCAGTCGCTTGATCTCGTCCCGAATGCTATTGGGCAGAGACTCCGTCGGGGTGAGCAGCAAGGGCGAGTCGAGTTCAGCCGCGGCGGCCGCCGCAGACAGGGCGTCGGGGAAATCGGTGCCGGTAGCGACGAAGACCGCGGGAACCCCGGGCTCGTAGCGCTTGGATACCGCGATGGCCGTCTCGTATCTGGTTTTCCCGGACAGCCGGGTGGAGCCGGCGGGGAAGTCCTTTACCGTCGATTGGGCGGTGGACTCAGGCTCATCGGCTTGGGCCGGAACTGCCAGAAAAGAACTTGCTGCCAATGCTGCGGCAGCGAGAACGGCAAGGTGTGGACGTCGAAACACGGTTGAACCCCCAAAAATGGTGACAAAGGGCATGCGGCGCATGCAAATGTCAAGAACCTTATCAGTAACTAGCCTGTGGATACCTACGCCAACGAAGTGGGCTGATCTCCCGACGTGTTGATCCTTGGAGGAGGTGCGTCAGTGCGCTCGATGTATCGGCGACAAGAAGTAAAGAGTTCCGCCGTTGATGGTGGAACTCGAGACTGATTTAGCCCACGATCTGCGCGGTGACGCCTAACGCTTCATAGGTTGAGCGAGCTCTGGCGTCGCGCGTGGCTAGGGGCGCGTCGTTGTCGTAGGCAGCGAGGGCTACCATCCCGTCGTACACGGCGCCGCCGCTGATGCCCGCGTCGGCCAACAATACGTGCAGGCGATCGCGCGTCGACTCGGCAGGATGGAAAGCTGGCTTGAAATTCTCCTCGATGAGCCGAATGGCATCGTGGGGTGCGACGCGCGCGTCCCCTGGGAGCCGGGTGAGGACCGAGTAGGTCTCAAGAAGTGCGTGCCCGCTGAGCGCAAGCAGCCTGCCGCGCGCCCAGGCCGCGACCGCTGCGTGCTGAGTGTGCGATGTGGTAAGCAACGCCACCGCGACGCTGGTGTCGATAGCGGTGGAGGCTGTCATCGTCGTCCGGCGTCGATAAGGGCGAACAGATCGTCATCGTCGACGGGCGTGTCCCCTCGTGCAACGAGCCTGCCGTCGGCATCGTGTTCGAGGCGTGCCGTTCGTCCGCCGGGAATGACGCGCAGCCCGTCGCCGTACCAGGAGATATCCACGGTGCTCCCAGGCGTGAAACCGTGTGCTTCGCGTAGCGTCTTGGGAACGAGAATCCGCCCTGCCTGGTCTATCACCGCTTTCATGGGAACAGATTACCAGCAGGATCCCATTCTTCATCGAGCGGTAGTCGAGAAAGATGCAGAGAAAAGACAAAAAGGGGTGCGCCTTCCGGCGCACCCCTTTTTGTCTGTTGTGGTGACTAGCTGTTGGTCTCGGCGACCTCGCCCTTGACCGTCTTGGGGCTGTTGCCGCCGAAGCGATCGAGAACGGTGGTGAGATCGAACCCGGTGGTGTCCTTGACCATCTGGATGGTCTGCAGCAAGTTGTCGGTAACCTGACGCGGGATGGTGCCGGCACCCTCCGTCGAGACGACGGTGAGGGTGTCGATGTTGCTGATCGGCTTGGAGACTTCCTCCGCGATCTTGGGCAGGGCCTCGATCAGCATCTGCAGTACGGCGGCGTCGTTGTAGTGCTTGAACGCCTCGGCGCGCTTGTCCATCGCCTCGGCCTCGGCCTGGCCGACGGCCAGGATGGCGGCAGCCTTGGCCTCACCCTCGGCCCGGACGGCCTCGGCTTCGGCGATACGACGGGCCTTCTCGGCCTCGCCTCGCTTGGCACCCTCGATGGCTTCGGCTTCAGCCAACGCCGCACGGCGGGACTGCTCACCGATACCGGTGAGGCGGGCCTGCTCGGCTGCGGCCTCGGCGTTGGCGATGTCGGCGGCCTTGCGGGCGTCGGCCTCGAAGATGGCGGAGTTGCGGCGACCCTCGGCCTCGGTCTCCACGCGGTACCGCTCGGCATCGGCGGGACGCCGGACCTCGGTATCGAGCTGGCGTTCCTTCAGCGCGGCCTGAGCCACGGCGACCTTCTCCTGCTCCAGCAGGATGGCCTGGTCGCGATCCGCCTGGGCCAGCGGGCCGGAGGCGGCCGCGGTGGCGCGGGCGGCGTCGGTCTCGGACTGGATCTCGGCCTGCTTCAGCACCAGGGCGCGCTGGGAGATCGCGATCTCCTGCTCGGCGGCGATCTGGGCCTGCTCGGCCTCACGACGGGCGTCGGCCTCGGCGACGGCGGCCAGGCGGCCCACCTTGGCGGACTCGGGACGGCCGAGATCGGAGAGGTAGGAGCCGTCGTCGGTGATGTCCTGGATCTGGAAGGTGTCGAGCACCAGACCCTGGCCGGTCAACGAGGCCTCAGACTCGTCGGTGACGCGCTGGGCGAAGGCGGCGCGGTCACGAATGATCTGCTCGACGCTCAGCGAACCCACGATGGAGCGCAGCGAACCCGCCAGCGTCTCCTGGGTGAAGGTCTCAATCTCCTCCTGCTGGGTGAGGAAGCGCTGGGCAGCGGCGCGGATCGAATCCTCGTTGCCGCCCACCTTGACCAGAGCGACGCCCTCGACGGTGAGCTTGATGCCCTGCCCGGAGACGGCGTTGCGGATGGTCACCATGATGCGCCGCGACGAGAGGTCGAGCACGTGAAGGCGCTGAATGAACGGGACCACGAAGACGCCTCCGCCCATGACCACCTTCTGACCACTGAGATCGGTGGAGACCAGACCGGTCTCGGGGTTGCGCACCTCCTTGCCCTTGCGGCCCGTGATGATGAATGCTTCGTTCGGTTTGGCCACCTTGTAGCGGCTGGCGATGAGCCAACCGATCAGGATGACAAGAAGGATCAACCCGAGCACAGAGACGAGTACGGGGTTCAGGTCAAACATGACGCCCTTTCTGTTGCGTTGGTTTGCCAGGTGTGCAGGTTCGCTCTCACGTCAGTTCGCGTTGCTCATGCGCGGGTTCGACGGCGACCGCCGTGGGGGAGAGGACCTCGGCGACCCACACCTCCGTGCCCGCCACCATCGGTGCGGAAGCTCGAGCGGTGAGTTTGCGCACGTGTCCGGCGACGCTGACCCGGATCTCGCCGTAGCCCTCTTCGGGGATATCTGTGATGACGATGCCGGGATGGCCGATCATCGACGAGGTCTTGAATGACGCGGCTGATTCGTCTTTGCGCAGGAATCTGGTGAGGGCGATGGCGAGCGCCGTAGCCGCTGCTCCGGTGAATGCCCCGAGCGGGATCGCCACGATCATCAGGTCGGTCAACCCCAATCCGATGGCGGCGCCGAACCCGAATGCTCCGACGAAGGCGGCCACGCTCGTGAGCGAAAACAGGTCGCTGTCGAGGATGTCGATGTCGATGATGCCGTCGATCAGGTCGCCGAAGATGAGCGACATAAGCACCAAAGCTACCCCGACGGCCCCCATGATCAGGAAAGCAGTCATGATCTAAGTCCTTAAGGCGGGTCTGGCTAGCTTCTCCTCAGTTTAGCTGGGTGCTCCAAGGTCTCGCAGTCGGACCGTCCGTGGGGTCCCCGTTGCCTCAACGATCTGTGCTTCCATAGGATCAGGTCAGCGCCCTCGTAGCCCAACGGTAGAGGCAGGCGGCTTAAACCCGCTTCAGTACGGGTTCGAATCCCGTCGGGGGCACCTCACCTTTCGGTGCCCGCTCAGTGACAATGCTGAAATGTACTGGCCAGGGGGTCTTGCTGGCGAGTTATGGTGCTTTCGGAGCAGTAGGTGGTGCGGGCGACTGCGCCCGACTGCGCCGCGCAACCACTGCGACGTGGCTGTAATCCCTCAGTGCAACCGGCGGAGGATTGTCGTGTGCACGACGCCGGAGTTTGCGCGCGCTGACTCCGTGTGCGTGAGGTTTCTGGTTGGTCTGAAACTCCTCGTCGCTGAGGGTCGTATTGCGCTCACCGTGCTTCACGCTGGCATTGCGAAGCGCGGCACGAATAGTCTGCACATGCAAGTCGAGTTCGGTAGCGATTTGCTGCTGTGTCTCCCCGTTGCAGTGTGCGACAACGACGGAGAGCGCGGGTAGTTGGCCTGGAAGAACCGGGCTCGTTTGTCGTGGCGCGCCGAGCCTGTCTGAGTTTGCTCTCCTGCCGCGCCGGATGCATCGCGCGGTGTCCTCCGGAAAGGGGTGCTTCAAGCACGGATGGTTGGGTGAGAAGTGTGTCGAGCACCCTGCGGACACGGTCGAGGTTGGCCGAAGGGACGGCGCCGGGTGGTGGGGGTCCGGTCGACGCAGGAACTAGCGCGTGCCGACTCGCCAGCGATACACCTGCGCGAACGCCTTGATGTCCTTAGCTTGCGATTAAACCTTGACTGTGCGGGTTCAGGCTGTTTTCTTGATGGCGGGGTAGCGGGTTCGTGGTCCGGTGCGGCTGCCTTTGGGGCGTCCTGGACCGGCTCGGCTGGGTTTTGGTGGGCTGGCGGGGGTGCCCAGGGTTGGTGTGGTGCGGCGAAATCCTCGTCGGACTCGTGCTGGGGTGAGGCGTGTGGATGGGAGGCGGCGTTCCCAGGGCAGTCGTTGGTCTTCGACGAGATCGCGGGCCAGGCGTAGTTGGGTGTAGGCGGCGATGATCACCCAGGTCCAGCGGTCGGCCTGGTCTGGTGTGCTTAGCCGGGGGGTGTTCCAGCCCAGGGTGTTCTTGACGAACCGGAAGGTGTGTTCGATGTCGAAGCGGCGCAGGTAGGCGCGCCAGCACACCTCGATGTCGGTCTCATCATCGGTACCAGCGGCGACCCATAGCCAGAGGGTCTTCTTGGTCCGGCTGGTGGGTTTGGGTAGGTGTTGCACGTGGACGCGGACCACGGTGCCGGACACGATGGGTGGTTGAGCGAAGCTGCGCCAGCGGCCACGGCACCCGAGTCTGGGGTGTAGGTGATGCCAGGCATGGACCTGCACGGTTCCGTAGCGATCATCGTTGGTGACCGACTCGTGGTCAGGGGACGGCCAGGTGCTGGGGTCGGCGCAGCTGAACCGGTTCCCGTGGCGCCTGGGTCGTCCGACCGTGCCTGGCTCGGCTGGTGCCGCCCTGGCGTAGAAGACCCGATCGTCACGGATGCGCACCACTAAGGTCGCGGCTTGGCCAGCTAGTTCGTGGGTCAACGCGATCGGGTCGTAGCCGGCGTCGAAGACGAATAGCGGCATGGTGTGGACCAAGCGCTGCGGGTCGTGGAGTCGGGTGAGGAACTCACGTACCTGGGTCGCGGTTGCTATCACCTTGTCAGCTGCCGGGCCGATCCGCGCCGCGTCCATCGGCGCGGTCCAGGAATCGTTTGCCCAGTCCAGCTGGGTGATCCACTGATAGGACCAGCCGGCCACGATCGGCTGGCCGGCCGAATGCTTGGAAGCGGAGTAGTAGAACCCGCGGCCGGGAGATGTCTCGGCGTCACAACGAGCCCAGGTGGACTCATCGACGGCGAAGACCAGCGGCCAGTCGGCCGGTCGGTGCGCGGCCAGCAGGTCCTTCATCGCCGTGGCGTCGATATGACCGTGGTGCAGGGCCTTGTAGAGGCTGCCATGGGAACGTCTAAAGCATGGCTCGGTGCTCAACATCGGCATCGAGGACACCGACCCCGGGAACGACAACATCGCCTCGCACAACTCGAACCCGGCATCGGCCCACCCGGTCCAGCAGCGGTGGAAACCGGCGCGGAAGTTGCGCAGCGCGTGGAGCGAGTCGGTGCTGCCGGGGGGAGTTATCACAGGTTGTGTTTGCTCCATGATGACCACCTCGTAACAGACAGTAGTAATACTGTCTGTCATGATGGCGGGAAAATCGACACGCCACGCCCAGTACGCCCGCAAGGAGAACCAGATGCCGTGCTCACCCCAGCAGCGGCTGGCCAGCTACCAGCGCCGCTACCAGGAACTGGCCGACCAACTCGCCGAGGTTGGCCTCATCGCTTCGGGATCCATCACTTGCCGACACACCCGTTGCGCCAACCCGAACTGTCGCTGCCACGCCGACCAGCCCCACGGCCCCTACTGGCAATGGACCGCTAAGGTCAGCGGCAAGACCGTCACCAAAAGACTCACCCCTGAGCAGGCCCAGCGCTACCAACAATGGATTGACAACGACCGGCGACTACGCGCCATCATCAACCAGATGCGACACACAGCAGACAAGGCCACCGCACTGATCCTCGAACACCCCGAACTCGACCCCAAGGTTTAATCGCAAGCTGAGGGGCGTTGTCAGCGGCCTGTCGCTTCGCGTCTGCGTAGCGTCTCGCTGCCTCCGGGTTGACCAGGAGATAGTCGCGTAGCGCGACATTGTCGCACCAGATGAGGCCATCGTGTTGGACGACGTGAACGTTGAACGGCTGTGCGACACTGCGTCGGCGGAAGTACAGACGACCCGGAATGCCCGTCTCGCCCAGACTCTCGTATCCCATCTCCACCAGATGGGCGACGATCGGATGTCCAGGGCTGAAGGCGGACACGCCGATCATGATGTCGATGATGGGCTTGGCGTCGAGACCGGAGACCGCCGTGCTTCCGATGTGCTCCACCGCACACTCAGGCTCTACGGAGGCGAGGATGCGCGTGCTCTCGTGGGCGAAGAGCTCTGGCCACGCCGGGTCGTGAGGGCGAAGGTGCACCGGTTCGTCGATGGTCGGTTCCACGCCATAAGCCTAGGCAATGGTCGAGTCGCATTGACGGAGCGCGCCGTCTGGGCAACGCCGGTTAGTAGTCCTCGTCTGGCAGAATAGCTGTGATCCAGTGATACACTGGCTCACATGGCTACTAGAAACGTAACTCTTTCTCTGCCGGAGGATGTGTTCCGGCGGGCGAAGGTGCTCGCGGCGGAACGCGACACCTCGGTGTCGGCGCTGGTTGCCGATGCGTTGCGTCAGTTGACGGGGGGCGACCTTGTGTGGGCTGAAACCTGGGCTGCGGAGGTAGAGCTCATGGACGACGGCGTTGAGATGGCCGTGGGAGAGGTGTCCTGGACCCGCGATGAGCTGCATGACCGATGAGCCTTCAGTTTGTCGATACCAATGTGCTCCTCTACGCCTACGATGCCTCGGCCGGAGCGCGTCACACGGCCGCCAGAGATCTCGTTTCGCAGCTGGGTCGTGATCGGCAGGGTGTGCTCAGCGTGCAGGTGCTTCAAGAGTTCTATGTGAATGTGACTCGCAAGATCGCCCGACCGCTCAG
>JAWKJW010000022.1:0-83514 GCA_041393555.1 Tessaracoccus sp.
CTGTTGCCCGCCACCTTGAGCGTGACTGAGGCAACGCTGTACCCAGCTTACTCAAGGCGACGAGAAACAGGAGAGTTCGTCTTTTCCCCAGCGCGAACGCGGGGCGCCGATCACTTGTTGTGAGCGGCCTCGTAGGCGGCAACCACGTCCGCCGGGATGCGGCCACGGTCGGAGACCTCGTAGCCGTTCTCCGACGCCCACGCCCGGACGGCCGCGGCGTTGCTCGACCCGCCCGTGGAAGAGCGACGAACCGGCGAGCTGCTGCGCGCGGTGCGGGAGGCGGTCACCCGACGGCCCTTCTCGACGAACGGAGCCAGCGCGCCGGCGAGTTTGTCGTAATTCGCCTGGGAGAGATCGATCTCGTAGGTCTTCCCATCGAGGGCGAACGTCACGTTGCGATCAGCCGGGGTCTCATCAATATCGTCAACAAGCGTGACTTCAACCTTGCGAGCCATATGTATCCTCCTGAGATAGGCCCTTGTTCACTAACGAAAGAAACGCTAGCGCAGCTTAAACAGTAACTCAAGATCAGGCATAATGCCATGAATGGAGCAGTGGAGTATTGGCGGGTTCCCGCTACCCGGCCATAAGTGGGTTTCACTTGGCCTACGCCACCCCACCCAAGCAGGCGTGATTAGTATGACCGCCGAACGGGAGGATCATTGCCTGCGCAGGGTTGATGTGCGTTCTGGCTACGGCCATCGCGGGGCAGAAAAGCTCTTTGAGGTGCGCGACTACCGCTCGCTGATCATGCTGGCCGACCGCCATGACTGGTGGGCAGCATTCAGCGGTGAACTTTGTGTGACATTAGCTGTGGAGAACGCAATGCGGTTACCGGTTCCGCCGCGAGCCGCTCATCTGCGCACTCTGCTCGCGGAATACGCCCGGGTGCATAGCCATCTCTCGTTCCTCAGCTATTTGACAGCTGGGAAACTCGAGGCGTCGTTGTGGGCGGTGGTGGAAGAACTTCGTGGAGGCTTGCGCGCCTGGACCGGAAATCGGATTCATCCAATGATCAACCGAGTGGGCGGTCTCGCCGCTGATATGCCCGCAGGCTGGGACGCCACGGTTATTCCTTTGCTCGATCGCGTGGATGCTCTCAGCCACCACCTCGACGAGGCCCTGCAGGACGCCGCCGCACGCCTCTCCGGACTCGCCACCCTCACCGTCGCCGACTGCCTCGACTATGGCCTATCAGGGCCGGTGGCGCGCGGCGCAGGCATGGATCTGGATCGCCGAGGCTCGGGCTATCTCGCCTACCGTGACGTCTTCGTCGCGGCACCGGTCCGCAGCGGCGCCGACACTCATGATCGCCTCGCTCTGCTGATCGACGAGGTGCGCACGAGCTCTCAGATGATCCGACACCTCTTGGACGTGATCCCCGGTATATCCGGAGAGGTGGCGGTCCGGCTGGCGCGTCGGCTCAAGGTACCCGAAGGCCAGCATGCCGTGGAGGTGGAGGCGCCGTGGGGCATCGCCGGCTGCGTCCTGGTGTCGCGGGGCGGGAACACGCCGTGGCGCTTGGCTCTGCGCACGCCGTCGTTCGCCAATCTGAGCGCCTTGGGCCATGCCCTCGAAGGAGTCCAGGAGAACCAGATCGCCGATGCCGTATCCGGTATCGGTTACGGCATCGGCGATGCTGACAAGTAGCTTGAGGCTCAGGCCTGACGAAGCAGGGGCTCGTCGTAGAGGTCCAGATTGAGCTTGCCCATATCGACCATGGTGGGGTGCTCGTCGTCGCCCCAGATATCGTCCACGCTCGGCAGAGCGCCCGTGTGCAAGGTCACGACGTTGTCGCTGGTCTCCTTCTCGAGTTCGGCGATGTGCGCCTCCAGAGCCTCGATCCGAGCCTGGCGTTCCGCGATCTCGCCGCGTAGCCACGCGGCGTTGCCACGCATGGAACTCATTTCAGACTGGGCGGCAGCGAGCTGACGACGCAGCTTGAGCACCACGCTCTTCAGGTTGTCGATACGGTCGTTGAACCGATCGATCATCGCCAGGGAATCGACGTGGAAGCGCTCCGCCTGCTGCGAACGCAAGTCGACCTCGCGCTTCAGCTGAGTATCGTGTTCGGCCCTTTCACGCTGCAACTCGCGGCCCGCAACGTAAAACGCGGCGATGGACATCGCGATGGCGACGACGATGCCGCCGCGAACGATCCAGATATCGCCGAACAACGAGGCCGCCGCCGCAACCGCGCCGATGACGAGGATCGTGAGCGCGACGCTCCGCTCGGAGACAGGACGAGAACCGTGAGAACCAGCCATGCGAATATCCTAACCACGAGGGGACGAGAGAGAGCCACGAAACGCGGCGCGTTCGAATAAGAGATTCCGCGCACTGATCAGGATGCGGCGGGAAGAGCCCCGTCGTCGTCATCGTCCGATCCTCCTGAGACCACGCAGGTCCGCTCCAGCATCACTCCCACCGCCGCGACGATGAGCGAGACGATGATGGTGGCCGTTCCTTGGATCACCCGGGCGGTGGGCAGCGGGGCATGCATCGATTGCACGAAGCGCATCACGTAGACCACGTGCCCGCCGGCCAGGATGGCTCCCGTCATGATCATCGCCTTGGCGGTCACCACCGCCCCTAACGCCTCCTGGCTGGAGACGCGTTGTTCTTCGAGGCGTTTCGGCAGCAACCGGGCGTAGATGAAGGCGCTGATCGCCAGCACGAGCAAGACGATAGGCACCGACCATGGCACCACCGGAGGAAATCCTCCGGTGGCATCGAAGAGGGACATGATGACGAACCCCACGACCGCACCGCTCAGCACCGCGGTGATCGTTTGCCGGGAGGTGGTCAGTCCCAGCTTGGGACTGCGACTCAAGAGCGGTCGGGCATGGCGATGACGATGTCGTCGCGCCGAATCACCCCGGTCAAGTCGACCTCGTCGACGAGTTCCGCGATAGGCCCCTGATCGGGCAACTCCGCGTTGGGCTCGACGTCGAGCCACGGCACGAGCACGAAAGCACGCTCATGGGCGCGAGGATGCGGGAGATCCAATCCGGGCTGGCTGCGATGCCTCCCCACGACGATGAGATCGATATCCAGGGTTCGCGGTCCGCCGACGACGATGCGCTCGCGACCGAAGTGTTCCTCGATCGCGTGCACCCTATCGAGAATCGTCAATGGCTCCAGGGTGGTTTCCGCGATCACCACCAGATTCAGGAAGTCGTCCTGCTCCACGACGCCCACCGGCTTCGTCTGGTAGACCGGCGATACGTCCACCAGTATGAGGTCTGGGGTATCGGCGAGATACTGCACGGCTTCGCGCAGAATCTCGTCCGGGTCCCCCATATTCGAGCCGAGGCTGAAGACGACCTTTGAGATCGGGCGGAGATTACCCAAGGTGTCGACGTCGATTTCGAATGGGCCGTTAGTCATTCAAGCTCCTAGTGATGGTGACAGCCACGTCAGAAAAACTCTGAGGCAAGGGCGCTTTAGGCTTATGCACGGTAACCTGCACCGACTGCACTCCGGTGAACGCCAGGCAACGCCCAGCTATCTCCCCGGCCACAGTCTCGATGAGATTCCGCGGTTCACCGGTGATGATGTCCTCGATCGCCTGTGCGACCTCGGCGTAATTGACGGTGCCATCGAGTTGATCCGAGGTGGTGTCCAGTTGAAGGCGCAATTCGACGTCGACGACGAACGGTTGGCCTTCACGACGCTCATGCTCGAATACGCCGTGATAACCCACGGCACGAATGCCGGTGAGCGTGATCCGGTCCATGGGAAACCCCCTATCGATGGCGCTAGACGTCACGCCCGACTCTACCCGACATCGCCGGATTCGCCCTGAACGGAGGCCGTCAAGGCTTGGGCGACGGCGATGGCGTCGCGTTGGCGCACCACCTCGTGGGTGCGCACGGCCCACACTCGGTGCAGGGCGCACCACATCGATACGGCGGCGGTGGCGCCGTCGCGTTCCGACGGTGGGCGTCCCTCCAGCAGCTCACCCAGGAACCGTTTCCGCGAGGCGCCGACCAGCAGCCGATGCCCCGTCTGCTGGAACCGATCCAGGTGACGCAGCAGGTCCCAGTTGTGCGCCGCGGTCTTCGCAAACCCCAGGCCGGGATCCAGGATGATCCGTTCTGCCGCGATGCCGGCGGCCAGCGCGGCATCCCGACGAGACGACAGCTCTGCCAGCACGTCCTCGACCACATCGCCGTAGCGGGCGTGGTCCTGCATGGTGCGAGAGTGCGCCCGCCAGTGCATCAACACCACGTCCACGCCGGTTTCCGCCACCACGGCCAACAGGTCCGGATCCGCCAATCCGCCCGAGACGTCGTTGACGATTCTCGCGCCCTCCGCGATGGCGGCGGCGGCCGTGCTGGCCCGCATGGTGTCGATCGATACCTGGATACCGTCGGCAGCCAGGGCCGCCACGACGGGCAGCACGCGGGCGCGTTCCTCGGTGGCCGCTACCCTGTCGGCGCCTGGGCGGGTCGACTCGCCGCCGACGTCGAGAATCTGCGCGCCTTCTCGCGCCAATCTGCGACCGTGCGCGATGGCGGCATCGTGTTTCAGGTGACGGCCACCGTCTGAGAACGAATCCGGGGTGACGTTGACGATCCCCATGACCAAGGGCATGGCAGGCACCGTCATCGGCCGATGATCAGACTCATCGCTTCCGCCCGCGTGGCGGGCTGGCGAAGCTGCCCCCGCACCGCGCTGGTCACAGTCTTCGAACCGGGTTTACGCACGCCGCGCACCGTCATGCACATGTGCACCGCCTCCACCACGACGATGACCCCTCGGGCATGCAGATGATCGACGAGCGCGTCCGCCACCTGGGCGGTCAGGCGCTCCTGCACCTGAGGACGCCGAGCGTAGATATCCACCAGGCGTGCGAGCTTCGACAATCCGGCCACACGGCCGTCGGCGGCCGGGATGTATCCGACGTGGGCCACCCCCGTGAAGGGCAACAGGTGATGCTCGCAACAACTCGTCAGCTCGATGTCTTTGACCAGCACCAGCTCGTCGTGGGCGATATCGAAGGTGGTGCCGAGCACCTCGGTGGGGTCTTGCCCCATCCCGGAGAACAACTCCCCATAGGCCCGGGCTACGCGCCCGGGCGTGTTCTGCAATCCGTCGCGGTCCGGATCCTCCCCTACCGCGATCAACAACTCACGGACGGCTGCCGCGGCCCTCTCGTAGTCGACAGCCATCAACGCCCCGGAGTATTCGGGCCTGACGGCCGTTCATCGTCGCCCGGAGCCGGTGGCTGAGGGGCCGCCCACGGAGACGGTGCGCCGCTGGGCGGCGCCCATGCCGGCGGAGGACCTGACGGCGTGGGTCTCTCCCGGGTGATCTGCGGAGCCGACGGCGGCGGCTGAATGGGCGGGATATCCGAAGGCACACGGCGCTCGGAGCCGGTCCAGGCCGGTCGATCCGGGCGGCGGCGCAGGCCCTCGAAGATCTCGGCGACCTCTGCCTTGTTGAGGGTCTCCTTCTCGAAGAGGCGGCGCACCAGCTCGTCCAACACGTCGCGGTTCTCCACCAAGGCGTCGAAGGCCTCCTGGTGCGCGGTGTGCAGAAGGAGGGCGACCTCTTCGTCGACGATGGCCGCTGTCGCCGCGGAGTACTCCTGCGAGGAATCGGTGCCGCGCATTCCCATGAACGGTTCCGAATCGCCCCCGCCCACCTTGACGGCGCCGATGCGTTCGCTCATGCCGTACTGGGTGACCATGGCCCGCGCCACGCGGGTGGCTTTCTCGATGTCGTTGGCGGCTCCGGTGGTGGGGTTGTGGAACACCAGTTCCTCGGCCGCACGGCCGCCCATCATGTAGGCCATCTGGTCCAGCAGCTCGCCGCGGGTCTGGGAGTACTTGTCCTGGTCGGGCATCACCATGGTGTACCCCAGCGCTCGTCCACGCGGGAGGATGGTGATCTTCTGCACCGGGTCGTTGCCCGGCATGGCGGCCGCCACCAGAGCGTGACCGCCCTCGTGGTATGCGGTGACCAGCCGTTCGTGCTCGTTCATCAGTCGCGTGCGCTTCTGGGGGCCGGCGATCACGCGGTCGATGGCCTCGTCCAGCTGCGCCTGATGCACGATGTCCTGGTTGCTCCGGGCGGCCAGGAGCGCGGCCTCGTTCAGCACGTTGGCCAAGTCCGCGCCAGAGAAGCCCGGGGTACGGCGCGCGATGGCCACCAGGTCGACGTCGGATGCGAGCGGCTTGCCCTTGGCATGGACCTGCAGGATGTGGGCGCGTCCGTCGGCATCGGGCGCGTCGACGCCGATCTGCCTGTCGAAACGGCCGGGGCGCAGCAGCGCGGGATCGAGTACGTCGGGGCGGTTCGTCGCCGCGATCAGGATCACCCCGCCGCTGACGTCGAAGCCGTCCATCTCCACCAGCAGCTGGTTGAGGGTCTGTTCACGCTCGTCATGGCCACCGCCCATGCCGGCGCCACGGTGGCGACCGACCGCGTCGATCTCGTCGATGAACACGATGGCCGGCGCGTTCTCCTTCGCCTGAGAGAACAGGTCGCGCACGCGGGAGGCGCCGACGCCGACGAACATCTCGACGAAATCGGAGCCAGAGATCGAGAAGAAGGGCACCCCCGCCTCGCCCGCGACGGCGCGGGCCAGCAGGGTCTTGCCGGTGCCGGGAGGCCCGTAGAGCAGTACGCCCTTGGGGATTTTGGCACCCAGCTTGTGGAACTTCGCCGGTTCCGCGAGGAACTCCTTGATCTCCTCCAACTCCTCGACGGCTTCATCGCAGCCGGCGACGTCGGAGAAGGTGGTTTGCGGGGTGTCCTTGGAGACCAGCTTGGCCTTGGACTTGCCGAACGACATCGGGCCGCCCGCGCCACCGCCGCTGATCGCACGCATCACCCAGAACGCGAGGATGATGAAGATGAGGATGGGCAAGCCGGTGTACAACAGCATGGAGAAGATGCCCGGGGACGGATTCCGGCCGTCCCACTTCTCCACGGTGCCCGCGTCCTTACGAGCATCGAGCAGTTCCAGCAGTTCGGTCGACTGCTCGCCCACCCAGTGGGAGCGGGTCTGCTTGCCCTCTTCGTCGGTGACCAGGATCACCTGCTCACCGTCGATCAACACCACTTCCTGGAGCGGGGCGTCGCCGCGCAGCACTTCGATGGTCTCAGACGTCGGCACCGTGCGCGGGCCGGTGAAGGCATTGAACATCTGCATACCCAGGATCAGCACGAGGATGCTGATGATGATCCATGAGACAGGGTTCTTCAGGAGCTTCTGCAAGGACAATCCCAATCATTTTCGGGCGCGAAACAGCGCAGCCCCGAGAATACCAGCGGTGGAGAAGGGGCCATGCGGGCCGATTACCGGCCGCAGGCCACCAGAGTCAGGACTCGCCGCCCTGATAGACATGCGGCGCCAAGGTGCCCACGTCGCGGAGATTGCGGTAGCGCCCGGCGTAATCCAGCCCGTAGCCCACCACGAACTCGTTGGGGATGTCGAAGCCGATGTAGGTGACCGGCACATCGATCTGGGCGGCGTCGGGTTTGCGGAACATGGAGGCGATCTCCAGGCTCGCCGGTCCGCGGGAGGAGAGGTTGCCCATCAGATAGCTGAGCGTGAGCCCGGTATCGATGATGTCCTCGACGACGATCACGTGCCGCCCGGCGACGTCGACGCTCAGGTCCTTCAGGATCCGCACCACGCCGCTGGACTGGGTCCCGGCACCGTAGGAGGACACGGCCATCCAATCCATCTGGACGTGGCTCTTCATGGCTCGCTGCAGGTCGCTCATCACCATCACCGCGCCGTTGAGCACGCCGACGAGCAAGGGTTCCCGTCCTTCGTAGTCGGCATCGATCTGCGCCGCCATCTCGGCGATGCGCCGGTCGATATCGGCGGCGGTGAAAAGGACTCGGCTCAGGTCATTGGAGATATCAGCGGCATCCACGCGCTTCACCCTACTCCGATTCCGGTTCCCGGTGGAGTGCCAGCTTTGTCCCGCTGAACCGGATCGTTCACTCCCGGGGAAGAATCGTCAGCTGTCCCTCCACGCGGGCGACCCCCGCCCCGGGAACCGGAACACCGGCCTGCCCATGCCAGTTCACGATCAACGCATCGACCTCCAGCACGTGGGTCATGCTCACCTCACCGGCACCGCCGAGCGTCAGCCAGCGTTTGACGACGCGAAGCCGTAGTGCATCGTCCAATGGCGCCACCTGGGCGACGGAGAGAGCAGAGCCAGGCCGCATGTCCCCGATGGTCTCGTTCGCGAGCCGCTCCAGGTAATCGGCGTCCATCCGGGCCAGCACAGCCGTGCGGGCCAAGGCCGGGGCGACGTCGCGGCCGAGCGCCTGCGAAAGCTCCGTCAGGTGAGAGCGCGCCCGCACCCGGGAGAACCGCGCCTCGGCGTTGTGCGGATCCCACCAGGGCTCGACCCCCCACTCCCGGCACGCCGCCTCCGTGTCGGCGCGCCGGACGCCGAGCAGCGGCCGGAGGAAGCGGTCCCGGCGGGCGGCCATTCCTGCCAACGAGCGCGTGCCGGATCCCCGCAACAAGCCCAGGAGCACGGTCTCGGCCTGATCGTCGAGGGTATGGCCCAGCAGCACCGGCAGCCCGTCGCGGGCCAAGCACGCCAACCGAGCATCCCGGGCCGCTGCTTCCAATCCGCTGGAGGAGGACTCGACGCGCACACGTCGCACCTCCGCAGGAAGCCCCCGCTCCTCCAGCAACGCCGCCACGCGGCCAGCTACCGCAGCGGAATCCTCTTGCAGGCCATGGTCGACGACCACCGCCCGGGCCGAGAGGCCCGCCCTGGGCGCGGCCCACACCGTCGCCAAGGCGAGAGCCAGCGAATCCGGTCCGCCGGAGCAGCCGACGATCACCTCATCGTCGACCTCGGCCAAGGCCAGGCGGACGGCCTGCCCGATCCGCAGCGCGTGCGACCCGAGCTCTTTCCTAGCCATGGACGCGTTCCAGCCATGCGGACGCGTTGGCGATCTCGTCGAGCGTCGGCAGGTTGGCCGGGTCTTCGAAGGCCGCGTTGAGCGCATGCCTGCGTCGCTTGGTGGCGGCACGGCAAAAGGCCAGCCCGTCGCGGTACTGGGCGCTCTTGTCCAGCGCGCCCCACAGCCCGCGGCGCCGTGGGCCTGCCGGACGCCGAAAGGCCGTGCGCAGTGCCGCCACGCTCGAGATCCGGCGCGCCGCAGCGCGATCGGTGACCAGATCGGCATGGCCCTCGAGGAAGGTCATCAGGGCCAAGGTGTCATTGAGGCGCTTGCCGTCGGCCGCCTGCATCAAGAGGCCGACGAAATGGTCCCGAAGCCACGGGGCAGCCGCGAACTGCGCGGCGTGGGTCTGCTCATGCAGGCACACCCACAAGTGGAAATCGCCGGCACCGATACCGTGCCGGTGCCGGGTGGCGTAGATCGTCGGCGCCACGAGGAACAACCGCCGGCCGAGGGGGTCGTATTGCCCCAGCAGCTGACGGCCGGCCACACCCAGACCGATTCCGACCGCCATGCCGAAGGCGGCCCGGCGCACCGGGGTCAGCCATCGGCGTCGCCGTCGGACCAACCCCATCGCGGCGACGAATCCCTCAACCATCGATTCGGCACCTGCCCGCCAGCCCTCGCGATCCACGACCGCCACGTCGTGGCGAAGGCCGGGCGGGCCGAACTGCCGCGCCACCAGGTCTCGGGCTTCGAAGGCCGCGAGGCGCAGCGACGCGGTTTCCCGCGCGGCCTCCGAGCGCGAGACCGCGGGCAGCTCGCCGCCGGTCCACAGCCCTATCCGCCGGGCCAGGGACCAGTCGATATCCGGGGCGGAGATCGCAGACATCAGCAACCACACGCCGAAATCGCACCGACGGCCTGGTCGGTCCATACCCGGGCTGCCCAGCCGTTGGGGACGCCGTTGACCATGAAGGCGTAGGCGAGCACGGCACCGTCGGAGGTCGTGGTGGTGCCCGACAGCGTCGATACGAAGGACAACGTGCCGGTCTTCGCCCGTGCCACCCCTCGAGCCGGCCGCGAGATGTCGTCGTCGAACCGGGTGGCCAACGTGCCGGTGACCCCGGCGACGGGCAGTCCGTCGAGGACGACCGAGAGCCGGGGTTCTGCCACGATGTGCGCCATGGCCTGAGTGAGCATCTCGGCGGTCACCAGGTTCTGACGCGACAACCCGGAGGCATCGTGGAGCACCGCGCCGTCCGACCAGATCCCGAGGGAGACGAGCTGCTCCTGAATCGCGGCGACGGAGCCTTCGAAGGTCGCAGGGTGACCGGTGGCCAGCGCCAGCTGGAAACCGAGGACCTCTGTGAAGGAGTTATTGGATCGTTGCATCGCCTGCTCCACCTGCACGTGGACCGGCGTCGACTCGACGCGCGCCACCTCCTGGCCGACGCCCTCAGCAGGCAGGGGTTCGCCCGTCACCGTGATGCCCTCCGCCGCGAGCTGGGCGGCGAAGACCCTCGCCGTGTCGAGGGCGGCGGTACGGCTGCGCGCCCCATCGATGCGTCCCTCGTCCACCCAAAGCGCGGAGAGCTGCGTCACCTGGTCGCGGTAGTTGGGCGGCCAACTCGCCGCCCACCCCTGGTCCTCGAACAGCGAGGCGTCGTAGCCCAGCGACACCTGGGTCTGCCCCTCCTCCTTCAGCGCCGCGGCCGTGGCGCGGGCGAGTTCTTGGGTGGAGGCGTTGCACGGATAGCTCGCCGGATCCGGCATGACGCTGACCAGTTGCCCATCGCCGCCTCCCACTAAGACGATCTGCCCGGGCGTCGGCTGCACGACCGTCGTGGCGAAGGTCTCGTCGCCGTCGAAGACATTCATCACGGCCGCGGCCGTCAAGGTCTTGGTGTTCGAGGCGGGAATCAGCAATGCATCGGGATTCGAGGCCCCAACCACGTCGCCGGAGGAGACGTCTATCACCTCATAGGCCAACATCACCGGCCCGTCCTCGTGCCCTACCAGCAACGACGTGTCCAAGGCCGCCACCCGCGCCTCGAGCGCCTGCCGATCGGGTGCGAAACCGTCCGATACACGCTGGACCGCCCCGGGCAGGCCCGCTTCCGGCTCCGCGGTGGGGGCCGGCGGCGGCGCGAACAGCGTCGGAGAGATGGTGGGCGAGCCACCCTGCACATCGAGCCCCGCGGCCACCAGGATGGGGCCGCGAAAGCTCACGCCGAGAACGCCCAAGACCAATACCACGCCGAGGATCAGCCAAAAAGCCAGCCAACGAGCCGCTCGATGGTGTGCGCGCAAATCGCCTCCAAGCGGTATTGTGCCAACTAAATCAGCCCGCAGCCCCTGCGGGTGGTCGTTCACCAATCATAGGAGCAGCGCCAGTGAGCCACGACATCCCCGAGGGCTTCAGGCCCATCGAGCCTGGACGACGGATCCTGTTCGACGTGACCGTGGAGATCCCGAAGGGCACCAAGAACAAGTACGAGATGGACCACAACACGGGCCGGATCCGCTTGGACCGCACGCTGTTCACCTCCACGCAATACCCCTACGACTACGGCTTCGTCGAGGGCACCCTGGGCGAGGACGGCGATCCGCTCGACGCCATGGTGATCGGCGAGGAGCCCACCTTCCCCGGCTGCCTGATCGAATGCCAGGCCGTCGCCATGTTCCGCATGAAGGACGAGATGGGCGGAGACGACAAGGTGCTCTGCGTCCCCACCGCCGATACGCGACGCAGCCACCTCACCGATCTCGACTCCGTGCCGGAGTACGTGCTGCTGGAGATCGAGCACTTCTTCTCCGTGTACAAGGACCTCGAGCCCGGCAAGTCCGTCGAAGGTGCCACCTGGACCGGTTGCGAAGAGGCCGAGCAGGAAGTGCAGAACTCGTTCGAGCGCGCGAAGGGCACCCCCTTCGAGCATCATCACGTCAACCTCGCCTGAACACCCTTTCCCCACAGCCCTCACCTTGTCCGGAAAATCGGCCACTGGTCGATTTTCCGGACAAGACGAGGCAAAATCGGCCACTGGCCGATTTTCGTCGGCGGAGTTCGGCAAGGGTGAGGTGCCGCAAGCGCCTCTGAGGGAGTGGACATGCCTCGATATGTGATGCTGCGCAATCCGTCGGCGAACCGCGTCTACGCGGGCGAGTCGGCGAAGCTGTCGGCCGCGGAACTACGCAACACCGCCGCCTTCGTCTCAGATGTGAGCGAGGAGACGCTAGCGGGCATCGGCTACCTGGGATTCGACGCCGATCCCCTCAGCGAGGCCGCCACGGCCGTCGTGGCCGCCCAATCGTCGTTCCTGGCACTTTTCTATCGAGAAGGCGATCTGCTTCGTCCCGTGGAGACCGCCGATCCGTTCGTGCTGGATGACGACCTGGTCACCATCCCGAAGTATCAAGGCAAGACCAACGAGCAGTTCACTCGGTTGCTCCTCAACGTGACGCTCGCCGCCGTGGCCCGTGAACCCGACGGACGCCGCCAGGTGCTCGATCCCCTGGCCGGACGCGGCACCACGCTGTCTGCCGCACTCATGGCAGGCCACGATGCGTACGGCGTGGAGGCCGACACGAAATCGTTCGAGCAGCTGGCCTCGTTCTACAAGACCTACCTGCGTCGCAAGCGCCTGAAACACACCGCCGACGTGCGCCCGGTACGCCGCGACGGGAAATCCGTCGGCCGGCGCTTCGAGGCGACGATCGACACATCTGCGGGAAGCCTCAACGCCGTCGTCTATACCGGAGATGCCCGCCAGTCGGCGGAGCTGTTCGGCAAGAAGCGCTTCGATGCCATCGTCACCGACGCCCCCTATGGGGTGGCTCACGGCGCAACCACGGACGCCGGTCGCGATCGCTCCCCCGCCGGCCTCCTCCGCGCGGCGATCCCCGTATGGGCGCGTCAACTGAAGCACGGCGGCGCCTTGGGCATCTCGTGGAATACCTTCGGATTGGCTCGCGACGACCTCGCCGCCATCATGACCAAGGCCGGACTGAACGTGATCGAGGACGGCGGTTTCCAGCACCGCGTCGACTCCTCCATCAAGCGCGACCTGATCGTCGCCGTTGCACCCTAAAGGTTGCTTATAGACTTCCCCCATGAAGCGACTGGTATTGATGCGCCACGCCAGCACTGAAAACCACAATGTGGGTGGTGACAAGGCACGGCGGCTGACCGGCCGCGGCCGGCAGGAGGCCCGGACAGCGGGCATGGAGTTGGCCGACCGAGGCATCCAACGCGCGCTGGTGTCCACCGCGACGCGCACGCGCGAGACCTTCGATGCGCTGGGCCTTGGCGTTCCCGCCGAGTTCATGGATGCCCTCTACTTCGGTGGCAGCGACACGATGCTGCAGCGCATCTCGGAGACCGACGAGAATGTCAAGGGGTTGATCGTGATCGGTCACGCCCCCACGATCCCCGGCCTGGTGGCGGAGCTCGCCTATGAGTCCAACCCCGCAGAGGCCGATCAGGCGCAGTGCTGGTATCCCACGTCGGCGCTGTCCAGCTTCTTGATCACCAGCCCATGGGCGGCGCTGGCCGACCACGACTTCAGCGGCATCCTGCTGGAGAACATCCGCCGCTTCTGATCAGAGCTCCCTGCCCGTGAGCCGCTCCACGCTGATGCTGGATAGCGGGAATGGGGGAAGACGAGACCCAATTCACAGGTCCCTGATGCGAAAGTATGTGGCGGATCCCTCTGTCAGGTCCCTGAGGTGCGACGAAGGAGCCTCGAAGGGCGTTAAACGCAAGCGTTCGCAGGGACTGTGCCCAAAGGTCTCAGTCAACGCCCTTCGAGGTGGTCCCTGAGGAGCGAGGAACGAGCGTCTCGAAGGGTTCCTCGCAGGGCTCGTCACACCTCAGGGATCTGACAAAGAGTTCCCTCCACTCACTTCCCTGCCCCACGGTGACCAGAACCGCAGGGGGCTGAGGTGCGAGGAACGAGCCCTTCGAGACGGGCGCTCGGTGGTCCCTGAGGTGCGAGGTACGAGCCTCGAAGGACGCCCTCCTCAGGGACCACCCTTCGAGACGCTCGGTCAGAAGCGGGTACCAGGACGCGAAAAGCGCGCCATTGCTCACAAACAGCACACCGACGCCGATCGTCGCGACTTTGGATCTTGCTCTGACTCTTGTGCCCATAGACGCACCGCATGTTCCATAATGATCATATGCAACGATCGAATAGGCATAAAATGATCATTAGGGCCGTCGATTCGGGCACCCGGAGCGTCGAGGACCTCGTGGCCCTGACGGGCGCGTCGGCGATTACGGTGCGCCGAGACCTAGCCGAACTATCCGATCAGGGCGCCGTGCTGCGGGTCCGAGGCGGGGCAGCGCCAGTGCCGTCACGCGGCGACAGATACCCCTTCGAGCTGCGGCAGGCTGAACACGCCCCAACCAAGCAGGCCCTCGCCCAAGCGGCTGCGAGCCTGGTGGACCCGGGCGACGCCGTGCTGATCGACAACGGCACCACCGCCCTGGCCGTCGCCCGCGAGCTGGCGGGCCGGGGCATCACCGCGCTCGCCCTGTCTCTCCATGCCGCGGCCGCCCTGGCATCCAGGCCGGGCAATCAGGTCGTTGTTCCAGGCGGATCCATCAGCCACGACGGCCTCTCATTCGCTGCCGCCGGGGCCGAGCGGTCCGTGCGTGAGATGCGCTTCGACTGGGCGTTCATCGGGTCGTGCGCCGCCCGGCCCGATACCGGACTGACCGTCGCCCACTGGGGTGAAGCGCAGGTCAAGCGGGCTATCCTCGCCTCCACACGGCGCGCCGTTCTGGTCGCCACCGGTGACAAGTTCGCTCGCACCGCGGCCCATCGCTTCGGTGACCTCGCTGACCTCGACACGGTCGTCACCACGAGCGATGCTCCCCGCGACGTTGTGGTCGAGGCGAGCCTTGAGAGCTTCAGTCTCATCACCGTAGAGGTTCCGGAAGACGGCTCCGAGTAATGGGCAGAAGACCGTAGGGAACCCGTGGGGCGTAAAAGTAGCTACGGGTAGATCTCCCCGAACTGGTTTCCGAGCCGGACGTGTTCCTGCCCGGCCCCCTTCCGGGGACCGGGCAGAAATCGTGATGGCTCTGAGCGGCTAGACGGCGGCGGCGCCTCGCTCGCCAGTGCGGATCCGGACCACCTCGTCGACGGCGGTGGACCACACCTTGCCGTCGCCGACGGAGCCGGTGCGGGCCGAGCGGGTGATGACGTCGATCACGCCGTCGACCTCAGAGTCCTCGACCAGGACCTCGATCTTGGCCTTGGAGATGAAATCGATGGTGTACTCGGCTCCCCGGTAGACCTCCTTGTGGCCGCGCTGACGGGCGTAACCGGATCATCCGGCCCCCTCCCTGACACTCAACTTACGCCCTAACGAGTTCTACTTATGGACGTCGGCTGCATCTACGCAAAGATGAAGTAGAACCCGAGGTGCAGGGCGAGGATCAGGTGCAGCGTGCCCAGCCAGACACGGAGCGAGGCGAGCACGAAGCCGAGGGCGAGAACGCAAGGTCGGCAAGACATGCACCGGGGCGAACTTGTCGGGCAGGAACAGGGCGTTCCCGGCCCAGAAGATCACGGCACTCGCGACCAGCACCGCCCAGGTCGGGAATCGCTCGGCCAGGTACTTCTGCAAGAGCCCGAATGTGAGGTAGTCCTGCCAGAACACCGAGACGATCATCCAGAACATATAGAGCGCGACGGGGAACTCGAGGCCGTAGTGAAACGGCAAAGCAACCCCGGCCACCAGCGGGGAGCGCATAGAGCCAGACGGTCCAGTCTCGGGCGAACAATTCTCGGTTGTAGCGGCGATGCAGGAGCACGAGGATCACCGCGATCACGAGGACGATGACTGTCTCGACGAGCACGGATACGGCAACGTCGTTCGTGAACAGCGAACCGACCCCGTTGCTGAGCAGACCGGGAGTGGTACCAGAGGCCTGAACCACACCACGACCGCAACGAGCACGACCGCCGAGATCGCCGCGCCGGGCTGGGTGTTAAGTCGCTTCGGTAGCGGCTGTGTAACGAAGTGGTAGCGGGGGCGCGCGGGATCTGGTAGCGCCGCTCGGGTGTGTGGTTGCGTCGGGTTCGTCCCGTGGTCAAGGGTGGCTGCGGGTGCTCTGGAAGGGAGCCCACTTCAATGGCTGACTACCGTCATGTCATGGTCCTGCTGGTGCAGGGCTATCCGTATCGTCAGATCGAGTCGATGGCTGCGTTCGCATCGCACGATCGCCAAGGCTGCTCAGGTGCTCGAGGAGGAGGTGTTGAGTACCAGGGAGCAGGTTGAGGCGCTGAGCGTTGAGGACCTGATCGGTTGTTCGCCGATGGCAGGAAGAGCACGGCCGAGGCGTTCGTGCCGGTCGATGTCGAGCGGGTCGTCAAGGCGCGGCTCGGGCGTAAGAAGCCGCCGTTGAAGGTGTTGTGGGCCTGGTATCTGGAGTCCGAGGCACCGGCTGGGGTGCGTCACTACGGGTATGAGCGGTTCTGTCAGATCGTCGCCGCGCATGTGCGCGTCAACGATCTGACGATGCCGATCAGCCATGTGCCGGGACACACGATGCAGGTCGACTGGGCCGGCACGAGGATGGCGCTGATCGATCCGCTCACGCGGAAGGCCAGGCCGGTGTCGGTGTTCGTGGCCACGTTGCCGTACTCGGGGATGGTGTTCGCTCACGGCTACCTCGATGAGCGCTCACCAGCGTGGCTCGATGGTCACCGGCGCGCGTTCGAGCACTTCGGCGGAGTGGCTCAGGTCATCGTGCCCGATAACGCCTCGACCGCCTCGAACCAGATCAGCAAGACCGAACGGGCTCGTGAGGTCAACCGGAGTACGCCGACTTCTTGGAGTACTACTCCACGGCCGCGGTGCCGACCCGCTCTCGGGCACCAAGGACAAGGCCACGTCGAGGCTGGGGTCAAGGTCGTGACCAACTGGGTCATCCACTTCCTCGCCGATCACATGTTCGCTGACCTGGATGACATCAACGCCGCGGTGGCCGAGCGGGTCGAGGCGATCAACGAGCGCACCCCGTTCCGAGGAGAGGCACGCTCGTCGTGACTGGTTCGGATGAGGCCGAGGCGGGCGAGTCTGCTCCAGCCTGCCGGCTCAGTGGTGGCAGCCGGTGACATGGCGCAGGGCCAAGGTCAACCGGACTGCACATTCAGGTCGAGTCCATCAAGTACTCCGTTCCGTATCGGTTCGCCGGCGTCAGCGTGGACGTGCGGATCATCGGCTCACGGCTGGACGTGCTCGCCGGTGGCGAGGTGATCGCCACTCACCGCCAGGGTCAGCGACGCAACAGGAAGCTTCGTCACCGACGCCGCGCACGCCCCGGCCCATCACGAGGGAATGGACGGGTTGTGGACCCGCGGCTACTTCCTGCGTCAAGCCGCCAAGGTCGGCCCGGGCTGTGTGGCCGCGCTGAGCAGGCTGCTGGATTCACGGGCGATCGAGGCCCAAGGGTTCCGCTCCTGCATGAACATCCTCGACCTCGGCAAACGCGGCAACCGCCACCTCCTCGAACAGGCCTGCCAGCGCCTGGTCGCCGACCCGCACCGGCAGGTCAGCTACACCGCGGTCAAGCACCACCTGGCGGCGCTACGCGCTGAACATCACGGGCGTCCTACCACCAGCAGCGACACCGGAACCCGCGCTGACAGCACCGGTAGCAGCCGCGGCGCCATCGCGTACACCGGTGAGACCGCTCGTCCTGGCGGGCGGGACACCAGCAGAGCACACCTGGCCGGCGCCGACGCGTTCAGCCTGGATGCGCTCACCCGCCCCGCCACCCCGCTTGAAGATGATGACGCCACGGCCGGTCAGGACACGGCCCGCCAGGGCACCAGCGGCCAGGACCTCACCGGAGGAACCCGATGACCTCCGATGCGCACCTGAGCGTCGATGACATGCCCCTGTTCACCCGGCTGCGGATGACTGCGTTCGGGGAAGCCGTGATCGACATCGCCAACGATCCCGCCTACGACCAGTGGACCTTCTCCGCCAAGATCCGCCACGCCCTCGATCACGAGACCGCCGCGCGCACCGAGCGGCGGGTGCTCGTTGCTGAAGGCCTCCGGCACCCGAACCCAGCCGCCTGCATCGAGGACATCCACTACCTGGCAGGCCGTAACCTCAGCCGGGATCTCATCGCCCGCCTCGGCGCGTGCCGGTGGATCGACCAGACCCACAACCTGGTCATCCTCGGCAAGTCCAGCGTCGGGAAGTCCAGCCTCGCCCAAGCACTGGTCAACGCCGCCTGCAGGCGTGACTACACCGCCAGATACTTCCGCCTCGACGACCTTGCGAACCGCCTCGCCGTCTATCAGCGCGAAGACGCCGCCCGCCTGACGTTCCTGAACGCCCTGCACAGCTGCGACGTGCTCGTTCTCGACGACTTTCTCACCACCCCGATCACCGGGGAGATCGCGGCCGAGCTGCTGAACATCCTCGCCGCCCGCGAGCATCGAGGCTACGACAGTGGTGACCAGCCAATTCGACCCCGAGGACTGGTACCGCTCCCTGCACGACGCCGTTATCGCCGAATCGATCCTGAACCGCATCGTCTCCACCGCCGAGCTCGTCCAACTCGACGGCCCCAACATGCGTCGCCACACCCACACCCACACCCACACCCACGACATGACATCGCGCGGGCGCGCGGACCTGCTACCCGATCCCCGCGCCCGCACTACCAGACCCGCGCACACCCGCTACCAAACGGCCCTGCTAAACAGGCTGGGCGCTACGGTTCTCGCTGGGTCACTCATGCACCCATCCTCTCAGGAGTTGTGCGGTCACCGTTTGAAAGCTGCGCCCAGAGCGCATCGGTCCAGAGCGCGTGCCCTTTCTCGCTCGGGTGGAACCAGTCACCCTCGAACGTCGCCAGCGTAAGGGAACACGAACACTGACAAGCGGCTATACCGCAGCACGCGGAAACCTACACGACCATGCTTGCGACGGTGACGCCTGCTCGCGCGTACTGATCGCGGGTCTTCTTCGAGGCCCCGACCAGGATCACTCGTGCCGCAGCGCGAGCGATTGGGAGGTCGGTTATGGAGTCAGTCACGAATTCGGCTTGGTCGATGGCGACACCTTGTTCACGGAGCGCTTCGAGTTTCCGCACCCCGACGCGGTGGTCAGCCACGTTCATGCCTGTTGGTGATTCTGTCAACAAGGAGGCGGAAAGCAGATCGTATGGCACCCCGGCTTGCGCAAGCAGGGCTTGCGCGAGTCGTCGTTCGGTCGCTGTTGCTACGACGATCCTTGTCCCCTGGGCGCTCTGGCGTCGGATGCGCTCGACGGTGGCGGGACGTATCCAGGAGTGGTCATTACCGATACGTTTCCCGAATGCTGCGGCGAGCCCGGAATAGTCATTGTCGCGTAGGCCTGAGAGAGCAACCTTGGTGACCCGCGCGACCGCGTCTCGCCGGCATTTCTCCTGCCTGCTGAGGAGCATCATGACGGCCGCTGGCAGAATTCTGAACAGCCGTAGCGGTCTGCGCCGCAACTGCTCGACGACAAACGCCGTGAACGAATCTCGCGTCGTAATCACGCCGTCCAAGTCGTACACGATCGCCTCGGGCCGCGGGGTGGTCATGCGGTTCACGTTAGCAACCGTGCCGCAGGAACTCGTCGTCTACATGGAGACCGTGAGAAACGACGGGCACCCACTCGCAACGGCCGTCCTGGCCTGGGCATTCGAGCCGGACGGTGCGGGAACTCTCGTCAACGTCACCATCCAGGTCACCTCGTTCGTGGGAGTGGGGATGCTCGAGGGAAACCACAACAACCACACCATGGTCTTGGCGCAGCTAGGACGACTCTTCACGGAGAGATGAGACTATGAGGCTGATGAACCGGTTGACCCAGGCCACCGCCTCGTCGACGGTTGGCAGGACATCAAGCCCTTCAGCAGCTTCGATGTAGAGCGTCTCCCACCGGGCACCATGCTCAATGGACGGAGGCCACGCCTGCTGCTTCCGGTAGTCGAAGAGTCTGACACAGGTCGTGGCCACCTGCAGGAGGTTGAGATCTTCGCCAGCGTTGAGGAGCTGGAGGTCGATGAGATCGCGCGCCCGCTCACTTCCCACACCTGAGATGGCATGGAGCTTCTGAGCAACCTGATAGTCAGAGCGCAGGACCGGCACAGGCCTCGGCGGGTCCAGCCCGACATCGGTGAAGAGATCGACGAGGTCGGCGGCGAGTCGATACTCTGGCTCGTCCGCGTCACCGATCTCGTTGTGGCCCAACTCGAACTTCACGGTGCACCATGATCTACCCCGGTAGTCGAGCTTCACTTCGAACGGCTGCATCACGTACGCCGTCGGTACCGCTGGCGGTCGAGGCGCCGCCTTCTCTACGAGCCTTCCCGAAAAGCCCGCCCACCCGGCCGAGAGTGAGTCCTCAAAATCACTACGAAACTTCGCAAGTGATTGAACCCGTGCGGCGTCGAGGTCTTGAGTGAACCGTGTCCCACGCCCGTAACGCAGTGCCATCGCGCTACCGCCCTTGACCGCACCTTCGGGAAGCATCTGACCAACGACGACGAGCGCCATCCCGACACGGCGTCGCAGGGCCAGTCCGTCATTGCCCTCCAGATTACGAATGCGCTGCTCCAGGGATCGCACACTCGTCGGCGGGGTGGTGTATCTCACGACTGAAGCCCCCTTTTGACTCGTTGCCACTCCACGGTGGTCAACAACCCTTGCTTTCGCGCCTGCCTGGCTGCGTCCATGAGTCGCTGTGTTTCGACGTGACCGCGACACTCGAGGATGGCATCCGCAACCGGTTGCATTGCCAACCCTTCATAAAACACTGCACGTGCTGGCTCTCTCACCTGAGTCAGCTCCACAAAAGGGGGTAGCTTCGCGCGAGTACGCCTGTCGACAGCCACCTTGACCCGCCGTGGGTTCACATCGGCTAGCCCGAATAACGCGAGCACAGACTCGCCATGCAGGTAAGCACCTTCGCCCACTCGAAGGAGCGCCTCGGCGAACTGGTCATAAGCAGTCGGCGGCACATCCGGTACGCGGTAGAGCCCGTATGCGACGTTCTGCAGCCCGCCTCGCGCCGCCAGCTTGGGCAACTCGACGCCCGGCACCCCAGCTTCGGCCGCCTCTTTGGTCGTGACATAGCCGTAATGATCGAGCGCGACCTCACGCACGATCTCCCGGTACTTTACTCCGCCAGTCATGTCACAACTCTACCGAAAACGGTAGAGTTGCGCCATGCAAATGGAGGCCGAGGACGGACCGACACCCGAGCGAGACGGGCAGGCTACCCCTCCAGCGAGACGAGAAGGCTCTGACCCAGTAGGCCCAATCTTTCCCAGCGGCGGTACGCGCATTGTGCCGCTGGGTTCGGGGGCCAGACCCGTCCGGTCAGACTCTCTTGCCACCGCGTCGGTACGGCTGAACGATAGTCCCGTTCTTCCTTGTGTACCCACTCACATCGTGTTCGTCGGGCGACTGCCGAGCTTCGCGCGAAGAGTCGGCGTCGGGCTCTGGAGCCGTCCTCATGGATGACTGTGTCGGGGAAGCACCGGTGCGATCTCCTCCTCGGAGAACGGTCCTGATTGACCGCGTCCACAGCCATCTTGAGGCCGACAGAGACTGCCACGGCTGCCACGGCCCGCAGTCGTGGATCCGTCCACACCTGCCGAGCTACGTGCCTCAGCGACTGGGGCCACAGCCTCGACCTACCTTTTGGAGCGGCAGTCATGTCGGCGGGAGCATTGACGCCCTCGCTCCCGGCCCCGGACGACTGCGGTCTAGCTGGCTTGACGAGGTCGGCATACAGCGGACTCGTGAGCGGCACCTCAGCGCACGGTTGGGGAGGACCGTCCCCGAAGTCCGACATCGTCTTCGAAACTGGGTCGTAATAGCCGTTCGTCGGATTCTTCCAACTGCCGCCATGTGCGGCAAGGTGCTCCTCGCGTGAGAGGAACTGGATGTTACGAGCGTCATCTTGATACTCCGGGTACGTCGAGACGCTCTTCATGTGCTGGCCTTCAAATGCCCTCCCCTGACCGTCATAGGCCTTGCCCTTCTTCGCGATCTGCTTCTGCTGCTCGTCCGTCCAGTCACGGGTACCTTTGCCTTCGAGCACGAGACGTTTCTCGTTCTCCCCAGCCTCCCTGATCGCTCGGTTGGCGCCCGCAGTCCTACGCGACATCGTCGTCACCAATACCGACGACAGCAGCCAGGCTGGTCAGAAAGGTGAAGAAATCGGCGAAGGACTCGTCGTCCTCGATCCGTCCCTCCTCATGGTTATAGATCGAGATTCGCCCAGTTGACCTCTCACACAGAACTGGGTCGCCGGAAGACAACGTGCCGATCACGACATAGCTGTCATCCGGTCGGTCTGGGTCGTCAACATCAATCAATGGAAGATGCTCCACGCCTCGTAACTGAAACCCTGCGGGAAGGAAGAAGTCTCCACCATCAGAAACGAGTAGCCACTGCTTGAGCTGAGAAGGCAACTGAAGCTCATGCTTCGCCTCGAAGGCCTCGATGCGCGTGTCCGTCGTCGGCTCCACGAAACTCATCTCGCCTTGAGATCTCAGCAGATCCGCAACGGCCTCGGGGTCACTGGACATATGGTTACTCCTAGAACTGGCCAGGCTTGGCTGACGCGTGTCAGTGCTGCTCGAACTCTGGTCGGTCTTGCCGGTCGAAAAATGAACGGTTGTGGGTAGCTTAGCTCTGGTCGTCACCGGTCAAGGGAACGTGGAGCCATCCATCAACCGGGTCTGCAAGAGAAGCGACACCACCGAAGCCGCCAACAGACGCCTCGTAGCACAGGTAGATCTCCCCGAACTGGTTTCCGAGCCGGACGTGTTCCTGCCCGGCCCCCTTCCGGGGACCGGGCAGAAATCGTGATGGCTCTGAGCGGCTAGACGGCGGCGGCGCCTCGCTCGCCAGTGCGGATCCGGACCACCTCGTCGACGGCGGTGGACCACACCTTGCCGTCGCCGACGGAGCCGGTGCGGGCCGAGCGGGTGATGACGTCGATCACGCCGTCGACCTCAGAGTCCTCGACCAGGACCTCGATCTTGGCCTTGGAGATGAAATCGATGGTGTACTCGGCTCCCCGGTAGACCTCCTTGTGGCCGCGCTGACGGGCGTAGCCGGAGCATTCGGTCACGGTCATGCCTGCGACGCCGTGCTGGGCGAGGGCGACCTGAACGGAGGGGAGCATGTTGGGCTGGACGATGGCGGTGACGAGCCTCATGCGTCAGCTCCTTCCTTCTTGACGGGAACAACGAGTGTCTGCTTCACGCCGTAGGAGGTGTAGCTGACGTGGCTGAGATCGTAACCCACCTCCGCGTGCTCGGTGAGGTCGATGCCGCTGGTCTCGACCGAATCGTCGACCCGCAGCTTCATCACCGCGTCAAGCACCTTGGCGATGATCAGGGTGACCACGAAGCTGTAGACCAGCACCACCGCGGCACCGAGGAACTGCTTCCACAGTACCCCGAACCCGCCGCCGTAGAACAGGCCGGCTTCGCCGGTGGGGCTGGCGGGATCGGCGAGGAAGCCGATCATCAAGGTGCCGACCAGGCCGCCCACGAGGTGGACGCCCACCACGTCGAGCGAGTCGTCGTAGCCCAGCTTGTACTTGAGGCCCACCGCGAGGGCGCCAGCGATACCGGCCAGAAGACCGATCACCAGGCCGCCCACGGGAGAGACCGAACCGGCGGCAGGTGTGATGCCCACCAGGCCCGCGACGATGCCGGAGGCGGCACCGAGGGAGGTGGCGTGGCCATCGCGGAAGCGCTCCACCAGGAGCCAGCCGATCATGGCGGCGGCGGTCGCGCCCAGGGTGTTCACCCAGGCCAGACCAGCCAAGTCGTTGGCACCAAGGGCGGAGCCGGCGTTGAAGCCGAACCAGCCGAACCACAGCAGGGCCGCGCCGAGCATGACGAGGGTCAGGTTGTGGGGACGCATCGGGGTGCGGCCGAAGCCCAGGCGAGGCCCGGTGACCAGCGCGAGGGCCAGGGCGGCCGCGCCGGCGTTGATGTGGATGGCCGTGCCACCCGCGAAGTCGATGGCGCCGATGGTGTTGGCGATGAAGCCGCCCGTCGCGGAGACGCTGTCATCGAAGGCGAACACCCAGTGCGCGGCCGGGAAGTAGACCAGCAGAGCCCACACCGCGGAGAACACGATCCAGCCGGAGAACTTCATGCGGTCGGCCACCGCGCCGCTGACCAGTGCCACGGCGATGATCGCGAATGCGGCCTGGAAGCCGACGAAGACCAGGGTCGGGATCGTGCCCACGATGGCGTCGGGGCTCATCAAGCCCTGGAGACCGGCGAAGTCGAAGGGGTTGCCGATCAGGCCAAGCCCGCCGACGGAGTCGCCGAAGGCCATCGAGAAGCCGACGAGGATCCAGAGAATGCCAACGACACCCATGGTGACGACCGACATCATGATCATGTTGAGGACGCTCTTGGCGCGCACCATGCCGCCATAGAAAAACGCCAAACCAGGTGTCATGAGCAGCACCAAGGCGGCGCTGGCCAGAACCCAGGCGGTATCGCCTGCGGATATTTCAAGTAGTTCCATGGGCAACATCTTCTGCGCGCCTGATTTCGCCGATGTCGTCGCTCTGTAACGGTGGAGTTAGAGATTCACCGGATAGATTTCGGCGGGGTTACCGCCTGTTTCCACCACGTATCAGGGCTAGCCAGGACTCGATGGAAGAGGCAACCGGGGGAGGCACTCCTCTCCCCGGTCCGTCAGGAAGCGTGGTCAGTGCGCGACGATGTTGCGCATCGGTTCCCCGGCGAGGAAGGCCGCCAGGTTCGCTCCCACCAGTTCGTCGCCTCCGTGGGCACGGAAACCGGCCACGTGCGGGGTGAGGATGCAGTTGGGGGCGTCCCACAGCGGTGAATCCTCTGGCAGTGGCTCTGTGGCCATCACGTCGAGCGCCGCCCCCGCGATCGTCCCCGCACGAAGGGCGTCGACGAGAGCCTCCTCGTCGACGGTGGACCCGCGGCCGACGTTGCACACCAAGGAACGGTTGGGCAGCATCCCCAGAACCTCGGCGTTCAACGCTTTTTCCGTCTCCGGTTCGGACGGCAGGATCATCACGAGGATGTCGGTTTCCGGAAGCGCCTCGTGCAGGTCCTTCGTGGCGATGACCTCATAACCGGCTCGCTCCCCCGCCGAGCGCGCCACGCCGCGCACCGAACATCCCAAGGCCGTGAGAGCGGGCGCGAGAGTCTGGCCGATGGACCCGAAGCCCCAGATCAGAACGCGCGCGTCGATCAGAGTGGAGACGCGCTCCGGCAGATGCAGTGGCCTCGGCCCTCGGGTGCCGGACAACCAGACGCGCTGATCCTGCGCACGCACGAAAGCCGGCAGTCCCCGTACGAGCGACAGCAGAAGAGCAACCGCGTGCTCGGTGACGGTGTGATCGTGCAGGCCTCGGCCCGAGGTGAGCACCACCGACTCGGGAATACCGGCCGAGAAGAACGCGTCCGTGCCCGCGGAAAGCGACTGCACCCACTTCAGATTCGGCATCTCCTTCAGAGACGCCAACGACGCGGTGGCTCCCCAGCACACAATGATGTCGGCATCCAGGTGTTCGGGCGGGATGGGGCGCGTTTCCTTGAACCCCACCACCACGGCGTCATCCGGCGTGGGGAAGCACAGTTCCGTATTGTCCGTAACCAGAATCTTCACGAGCGACCTCGTTCGTCTCGGCGCCTGTCGAGATCAGGCGCAGTTGCGCGCCACCTCTGCCGCAGCTTCCAGCCCGGAACGCACGGCGCCTTCCATATAACCGTTGAATCGCGACGCGTATTCGGCGCCTGCCCAATGCAGCACACCATCGGATTCGGCCAGGAGCGGACCGTTGGCGCTCCACGCCCCTGGCGCGAAGTGGGCGCCATGGCAGCCAGCGGTGTAGCGCTCAGTAGACCAGTCGCGCTCGATGTAGGCCATCGGCTTGGGTACCCCGTCGCCGAAGGTGGCCTTCACCGAGTCGGTGAACGCCCGCTCCCTGAGCGTGCTGGAGCGACGCGACAGCGAATCCGCTTCCGCGCCCTCGAAGAACCCCATCAAAAGCCCTCGTGGCGAATCCGAGACAGAGGCGTCCAGAGTCACCCGCATCGCCCCGGTATCGGCCGACGACTGGCCGGAGAGGCCATGCTCACGCCAGAAGGGCGTCTCGTAGACGAGCACGGCCTTGATCACGTTTCCGGGCGAGACCTTGGATGCCACCTCCGTGCGCCATGGCGGCAGCGGGGGCTCGTGTTCCAACGCGACGGCGAGCCGCGGCGGCAGGGTGGAGATCACGTGGCGCGCCTCGATCGTCTCGCCGTCGGCCAGATGAACCGTGGCACCATCCGCACGATGGCTGATCTTCTCCACCGGGGACGACAGCCTCACGACGTCGCCCAGCGCATCTGCCATGGCCCGGGTGAGGGCATAGGCACCGCCCTCGACGCGCTTTTGATGCAATCCGCCACGGCTGGCCATCATGGTCTCCAGGTCGGGACCGGAGAGCACCTGCCGCAGCCCCTCTTCGAGGGTGGCCTTCTTTGGCATCGAGCCGAAGGCCGCCTCATACACCTCGCCGAAGCGCTGTTTAGCTCCGCGCGTACGCAAGTTGGTTGCCACCCAGCGCGTCAGATCCTGGCTCAGCCACACGTGGTTCGCCTGAGCCCATACCGCGTCGGTGCGGAATCGCTCTGCCAGGCGGCGCAACCGCAACAGGCCCTGTCCCAGGTCTGCCACTTCGAAGGGCGTCAGCTGCGGGCCGTCGATGGCCGAGGGCACCTGCACGCTCTGCCCGCGCAACCGTACGACCAGGTTTCCCGTGGGCGGGAGGTCGATGGTGGACAGGCCGTGTTGCTCGATGAGGTCGGTGATGTTGTCGAAGCCGGGACCGACCCACTGCCCGCCCAGCTCCACGTACTGACCATCATCGAGGACGGCATTCTCGATCCGTCCCCCGACCCGATCTCGCGCTTCTAAGACGATGACCGTGAGGCCACGCTGGACCAGATTGCGCGCGGCCGCAAGCCCTGCCAGGCCAGCGCCGACAATTGCGCAGTCGATCATTAGTCCCTCCTCGAATGGTTCCAGGACATGAGACTATCGGTCTACCCGGTGTAAACCGAAGGCGGGGCTGGTTAGGTCTCCCGGCTCTCCCGGTTTCGACGGCGGTCCTGGGCGCTACCGAAACCGGGCGCCCCTGCCACCCCTGGAGCCGCCCACGGGATTCGAACCCGTGACCTACGCTTTACGAGAGCGTCGCTCTACCGACTGAGCTAGGGCGGCGGCAGTCCGCAACTATAGCGGCTCACCGAGCGGCGCGGGAAATCGTGAGATTTCCGCTATGAGCACACGGTTCCGTCGGCCGGCACGATTCCTTCGAGAAGGTAGTCGTCGATGGCCTCGCGCAGGCATTCATTATCGGAGCTGATCGCGCCATGACCGGCGCCATCCAGCGTCAGCAGCCTTCCGGACTCGAGTTGCTCGGCCATGGTCTGCGCATGCTCGAACGGCGTGGCGGAATCCCCCGTCGTGCCGACCACCAGTATGGGTGGGGCGCCCTCGGCCGTGATGTGCAGGGCAGGAGCCGAGTCGGCGGTCCAGAGTTCACAGACATAGGTCATCCCCATGTTGGGCCCCATGGTGGGGGCGAGCGCGAAACTCTCTCTCCACAACTCGGGAACGGAATCGGCACCCTCGTCGTAGAAATCGACGCATAGGGTTGCCGGGAAGGCGAAGGCCGACGTGTCGTAACCGCCCGCTATGCGCCCGTTCAGCGAATCGGCGGCCTCCAGCAGCGCCGAACCATCTCGGCCCGTCATCGCGGCTTCTATCGCCTGGCTGAGATATGGGTAGGCCTGCTCATCTTCGTAGAGATAGGCCGCGATACCCACCGCCGCATAGGTTTGGGTCAACTGCCGGTCTCCGACGGGAAGGGGCGCCGCGTCGAGTTGCTGGAACCAGTCGCCGAGTTGCCCCGTGATCTCTTCGGGGGAACCGTCGAGCACGCAGTCATCGGCATCCGAGCACCACGAAGCCCAGTTGGTCAACGCCAACTCGAATCCCGCCACCTGAGGCGGCGCATCGTCGTTGTCGGTGATGTCGACGGCCGCATCCAGCACGAGCCGTCCGACGCTGTGGGGAAAGAGTTGGGCATAGACCGAACCGACGAAGGTGCCGTAGGAGACGCCCACATAGTTCAGCTTGGGAGCCCCCAGCAGGTGACGCAGCAGATCCAGGTCTCGGGCGTTGTCTATGGTCGTCAGGTGGTCCAGCAGCGGGCCCGATGCATCGCGGCACTGCTGTGCGAACTCGCGGTAACCGTCGCGCAAGGCGAGATCTTCCGTCTCGTCGTCCGGGCTCTGATCCAGATCGAAGACGGCATCGGTCTGCGGCGTGGAGCCGCACACCACCGCGGTGGATTCCCCTGTGCCTCTGGGGTCCCAGCCGACGATGTCGTAGCGGTCCCATCCCGCGCCGGACAGGAAACCGGCGAAGAGCTGTCCGCCGAATCCGGGGCCTCCGGGATTCACGAACAGCGGCCCCAGCCTGCCATCCGCTCCGGCGTAGCGGCGCACGGCGATCTCGATGGCGGAACCTTCCGGATTCTCCCAGTCGAGCGGCACCAGCATCGTCGCGCACGTCGCGGCGCCCTCGTCACAGCTGGCCCAGGCCAGCTCCTGCGTGGCGTAGGCATCGAGGCCGCCCAGCGGGTCGAGGAATTCGACCGCGGGCTCCCCGGTGGGCTCGTAGTCCAGCTGCCGGTCGGCGTTGGCGTCCTCGGGCTGGTCGAAGGTGGCCAGCGCATCGACCGGGACTTCCGGAACGCCCGGCGTGCGCTGGTCCTCCGCAACCGGGGAGCCGGTCTCCGGCACCGGCGTCTCGGGTGGCTGCGGCATCCCGCCGCCACCGACGGTCGAGATAATCAGGCCGAAGGTCAAGCCGACGGCGAGCAGCGCCAAGATCACTTGGACAGAGCGCAGCCGCTTTCCTGGAGTCGTGGTGTTCACCGGAGGAAGACCATCTCAGTACGGGTACCCCTCGCGGGCCCTCTCGCGCATCCCGCGCACGGCCCCGTCGAGGCCCCAACGCCCGCCACCCAGGCAGAGCAGCACGAGAGCCACGGCGGCCAGCAGGAGATCCCGATCGCCGAGGAACCCCTCTATGCCCGAGACGAAGATGCTGAACGCACCCCACCGTATGAAGAGCAGAGAGCCCACCGCTGCCACGAGCAGCAGCAACGCGGCGACCCTGACCAGGAGCCCCAGAATGAGGAGCCCCGCGACGGCGCACAGCAGACACCCCAGAACCCACGCCATCACGCGCGGCTCAGGCAGCAGCGTGGTGGCGAGGAAGGCGGATGTCGCGTCGATGTCGGACAAGACCTGGTAGCCCACGACACCGACGATGCCGGCGACCACGATCCTCAAGACGAATAGTCCGAAGCTCCCCAGGAACTTGTCGGTCACCTGCCTCGGCGCGACCGGCGCGGGATGGCTCTCCTCTTCGACAGAAACGACAGAGACGGGGGCAGAGGTTACGGCGGCCGGAGTATCGGGCTGCTCCTCGATCGCCGCGGTGGAGGCCACAGCGGTCTCCTCGTCCGGGTCGCCGGAGGTCTGGGGTTCCGGCACACGAACCGAGACCGCCTCGTCGACGGCGACGGGCGACGGAGCGGTGGGGGCGGTGGCGCTGACGGCGGATTCATCGGTAGGCGAAGCCGCGCTGACGGGCGCACCGATGGGCTGCGAGACGGGACGGCCGAAACTGGCGCCGCTGAGCGGCACCTCTTCCTCTTCGAAGCCGCTTGCGTTGACGGGGGAAGAGGTGGCGGAGGCTTCGGGCGAGGCCCCCTGCTCCACCCACACCGTCGGAACGGTGGGACGGGGACGCGGCTGGTCCTTGTAAACCTGGCTTTCACCCTGAAGCGACGACAAGTCTGTGGTGGGCTCTGATTCTTCGACGCGCACCGCGGCAGGCTCCTCCGTCGTGGGCTGGGGCTGGGACTCCGGCTCTTCCCCGGGCTGTTCGACAGCCTGCGCGGGAGACTCTTGGTTCTCGTCGGAGGACACGTCATCCCGGATCGCCGGCGAATCCTCGTGGTCCGCGCTCGGCGGCGGGTCCGCGGGAGTCGGCGAAGGCGTGCTCCATCCGCCAACCGCGATGCCATACTCGCTGTCATCGTTCCAGTCGCTGTCGTCTGGCGTGGTCTCCCGGACCCAGTCTCCGGAGCGGCCCTGGTTCGTCGACATGTCCTACCTCGTCTCTAGGCGGTCTACCGGACCCATCCTGGCACCACCGTGGTCATCGCACGAAAATGACACGCCCGGGTCTCGCCCTCCGAGGCTACTCGGCGCCGGAGACTGTCAGTGGCGCATGGCTCGCGAGATCGCGATGAACATCGCTTCCAAAGCCAGTAGTGGGGCGACGTTTCCCTCCAGCGCGGTGCGGGCCTCCAGCAACGCGTCGATGGCCTGGATCGCGTGCTCCGGTGTGGATCGGGCAGCCAGCTTCTCGATCTCCTCGGCGAAATCGGCGTTGATGAGATCCACATCTCCTCCCGTCTGCAACGCCAGCACGTCGCGGAAATAAGAGGTCAGCTCCGTCAGCACCCTATCCAGGGCATCTCGTTGCAGGCGCTTGAGCCGCAGCTTCTGCTGATCTTCCAAGTCGCGGATCGCCGCCTGGGCGTTACGGGGTCTGCTGCCGCGTCCCCCAACCCCGAGGGCCTCCTGCAAAGCCGCCATCTCCTTGGCATCCAGTGCGGCCGTGACCTCGGCGGCCTCCTGCGCCGCCGCGTCGACCCGGCCCTGCGCGGCCACGAGGCAGTCGGTGAGCGTTCTCAGGCGCGGAGGAAGCATGAGAATGTCGCGCCGCCGCTGATTGGCGTCTTCAGAACGCGCCAAGACCCGGGCACGGCCGACATGGCCCTGCGCGATGCGCGCCGCCTGATCGGCCCGAGCGGGGTCGACCCCATCGCGTTCCACCAGCAACGCCGCCACAGCCTGCGCGGAGGGGGTTACCAAGCGAGCCAGGCGGCAGCGGGAGCGGATGGTGACGATCACGTCGTCGGGCGTCGGGGCGCAAAGCAGCCACACGGTTCGTGGCGACGGCTCCTCCAGCCCCTTCAACAACGCATCGGCCGCGCGCTCGGTCATCCGATCGGCGTCTTCGACCACGACGATCTGGTAGCGCCGCCCTACGGGCGTGACGTTGGCCCGCCCCACCATGGCGCGCACTTCGTCCACGCCGATGGAGAGTTGCTCGGTGCGCACGAGCGTGACATCGGGATGCGCACCGCTGAGAGTGGTTCGGCAGGCCTCGCACCTCCCGCACCCACCCCGATCGCACTGCAGCGCCGCGGCAAAGGCACGCGCGGCGTTGGAGCGCCCAGATCCGGGCGGCCCGACGAACAGCCACGCATGCGTCATGGCGTGCGAGCCGCCCTCGACCGCCCGACGCAGGGTCTTCACCACGGGCTCCTGCCCGATCAGTTCCGAGAAAACGTCTCCCACGACACCCATCCTGCCAGGAACGGCTGACAGACCTACCCAGAGATCGGCGGCGTCCTCTGGGTCAGCAGCGCCGTCACCTGTTCCCGGACTTCGTCGGCAATCTCCTCCCGGGTCCGGCGCGCATCCAGCACCAGATAACGCGACGGCTCCGCGGCCGCGAGCGCGAGGAAGTGCTCGCGCGCGCGCCGGTGCAGGTCGTCTCCAGCGGCTTCCAGCCGGTCCTTGCGTTCGATGGTGGCCACCGCATCTCCAGGATCGGTGTCCAGCAAGACCGTCAGATCCGGGCGAAGGCCGCCGACGGCCCACCATGCGATGGTGGCGATCTCGTCGCAGCCGAGATCCCGCCCGGCCCCTTGATAGGCGATCATCGAGTCGACATAGCGGTCGGTGACAACCACCTCACCGCGGTCCAGGGCCGGCCGGATCACCTCGTTCACGTGCTGGGCCTTGTCCGCCGCGTACATCAGAGCCTCGGCCCGGGCGTCGACCTCGCCCATATCTGGATCGAGCAGGAGGCGCCGCAACTCGTTGCCGATCACGGTCCCCCCGGGCTGGCGGGTAACCAGGTGCGCGATCTCCTGCCCACGGAGCCAGTCGGCCAGCAGCGCGACCTGGGTGGTTTTGCCCACCGAGTCGCCTCCTCGAAGCAGACGAACATATCTCCGAGCCCGACTCAGGATCCGGTGGACTTCTTCGCGGCCGTCTTGCGCGTCGCGGTGGTCTTGCGCGCGGCAGGCTTCCTTGTGGTGCGCTTGGGCGCCGGTCCCTTGGCGCGCTTCTCCGCCAGCAGTTCGAAGGCTCGCTCAGGGGTCACCGTTTCCGGATCGTCATCGCGGCGCAGCGTGGCATTGGTCTCGCCGTCGGTGATATAGGGGCCGAAGCGTCCCGATTTCAACACCACAGGTTTCCCCGAGGCCGGATCTGCACCGAACTCCTTCAGCGGCGCCGCGGCCGCGGCGCGTCCCCTCGTCTTCGGCTGGGCGTAGATCGCCTCGGCCTCTTCCAGCGTGATGGTGAAGATCTGGTCCTCGGATGTCAGCGAGCGCGAATCGAGGATTTCTTCAGGTACGGCCCGTATCGACCGTTCTGGGCGGTGATCTCCACCTCATCCGCGTCGTAGCCAACCACGCGGGGCAACGACAGCAGCTGCAACGCCGTGGGCAGATCGATGGTGTCCAGGGTCATCGACTTGAACAGCGATCCCGTTCTCGGCTTGGCCGACTTCGGCGCGTCGTCCGGCAGAACCTCGGTGACGTAGGGGCCGTAGCGACCGTTCTTCGCGACGATCCGATGACCGGTCGCCTCGTCGACGCCCAGCTCGCGCTCCTCGTCGAGGGGCTTGGAGAGCAGTTCCTCGGCGACCTCTTCGGTGAGAGCATCGGGAGGAAGATCCTCCGGCAGATTGGCGCGGCGTCCATCGGCAGCCTCGACGTAGGCGCCGTAGCGCCCCACCCGGACGCTGATCCCGGTGTCGCCGAGCGGGAAGGTGGAGATGGCGCGCGCATCGATGTCGCCCAGCTCGCTCACCAGGCGCTCAAGCCCTGGTGCTCGGCGCCCACGCGGCCGCGGTAGAACTCGGTGAGCACCGTGATGCGTTCGGCTTTGCCCCCGGCGATCTCGTCCAGCTGATCCTCCAACTGCGCGGTGAAGTCGTAGTCGACCAGCTCGGGGAAATGCTCCTCCAGCAGCCGCGTCACCGCGAAGGCCAGCCAGGTGGGCACCAGCGCGGAGCCCTTCTTGAACACGTAATCGCGGGCGGTGATGGTGCGGATGATGGAGGCGTAGGTCGACGGCCGCCCGATCTCCAGCTCTTCCAGCTTGGCAACCAGCGACGGCTCCGTGTAGCGGGCGGGAGGAGTGGTGCTGTGGCCGGCGGGAGCAATCGACTCCGCAGCCAATCCCTGCCCCGAGGCGAGCTGAGGCAGGCGCGCCTGCTTGTCATCGGTGTCGCGGCCCTCGTCGACGCCCTCGACGTAGGCGCGCAGGAAGCCGTGGAAGGTGATGGTGCGGCCCGAGGCGGTCAGGACCACATCATCTGCCCCCGCGACCGGCGTGGCCGAGGTGGCATCGATCTTGACGGTGACGGACTCGCCCTTCGCGTCGGCCATCTGCGAGGCGACCGTGCGCTTCCAGATCAGCGTGTAGAGCCGCAGCTGATCACCGGTGAGACCCGTGCGCTCGGGCTGACGGAAGCTGTCACCCGCGGGGCGGATCGCTTCGTGCGCCTCCTGCGCGTTCTTCACCTTCGACGCATAGATCCGGGGTTTCGGGCTCAGATACCGCTCGCCGTAGAGCTCACGGATCTGAGCACGCGCCGCCTCGATGGCGGAAGAGGCCAGCGTCACGGAGTCGGTACGCATATAGGTGATGAAACCGCCCTCATAGAGGTCTTGCGCCACCGACATGGTGCGCTGCGAGGAGAAGCCCAGCTTGCGCCCCGCCTCCTGCTGCAGCGTCGTGGTGCGGAACGGCTCGTAGGGTCGCCGGGTGTAGGGCTTCGCTTCCACGCTCGCCACCGTGAAGGCGGCATCGCGCAGGCCACCGGCCAGCGCCGTGGCGGCCTCCTCGTCGAGAACCACGAGGTCCGGGGTCTTCATCTGCCCCTGGGCATCGAAGTCGCGCCCCTGCGCGACGCGACGCCCGCCCACCGTCGTGAGCCGTGCGGGGAACACTCGGGGTTCCGCCTCCTCGCCCGCGTCCAGGGCCACGTCGAGATCCCAGTAGCTGGCCGGCACGAAGGCGATGCGCTCGCGCTCACGATCGACGATCAGCCGAGTGGCCACAGACTGCACGCGCCCGGCCGACAGCTTGGGCATGACCTTCTTCCACAGCACCGGCGAGACCTCGTAGCCGTACAGCCGGTCCAGGATCCTCCTGGTCTCCTGAGCATCCACCAGGTCGACGTCGAGTTCGCGCGGGTTGGCGACCGCATCCTCGATGGCGGGCTTCGTGATCTCGTGGAACACCATCCGCTTCGCCGGGACCTTCGGCTTCAGCTCCTCCAACAGGTGCCACGCGATGGCCTCGCCCTCGCGGTCACCATCGGTGGCCAGCAGGAGTTCGTCGGCGTCCTTGAGCTTGGCCTTCAGGTCTTTGATCGTGCTCTTCTTATCCGGGGAGACCACGTAGATCGGCTGGAAGTCGGCGTCCACGTTCACCCCGGTGCGCGCCCACTTCTCGCCCTTGAACTTGGCCGGCACCTCAGACGCCCGGGTGGGCAAGTCGCGCACGTGACCGCGGCTCGACTCGACGATGAAGCCGTCCCCGAGGAACCCGGCGATCTTGTTCGCCTTCGTCGGCGACTCGACGATCACGAGGCGCTTCAGCTTCTCGGCCATGCGGACACTTCCCGTTCGTAAAGATGTGAGGTGGATAGGGCAACGTTGAGTGAGAGTACCCGACAGCGGGGCTGGCAGGGACTTCAGTAGTTAGTAGAAGCTGACGGCGCGGCTCTGCGAAGCGAACGCCGTCGTGCCACAGCCTCACATGCTACACATCCGCCGCCAGGTCATAGACAGGCTGGGCTACGCCTACGAGATATCGAGGAATTGATCGCGCAGGGCACCGCGCACCACCGGTATCACGCTGGCCGACAACTCCACCGGGTTCAGGTCGAGCACATCAGCCACCGCGGCCAGCACCTGCCCCAGGGTGAGCTCTCCGTCGAGGGCGCCGAAGACGGCTGCTTCCGCCGTGCCCACCTCGATGGCCCGTAGGAGGCCGCGCCTCTGCCGCAGCACGATGTGTTCGGGATCAGCCTCACCGGGCCGGCCGATCGTCTCTTCCACAACGTCAACCAGGCGAGGACGGCTGGCCAGCAGCTTCTCGGTGGGAAGGAGCGAGTCTTCCAGGGCGCGGGGATGCCGGGCGAACACGTCGCCGACGGGCTGGGACACGGCGTGCGGCCAGGATTCCAGACGATGCACGGGTGGGCGCCCCTCGATCGCAGTGAGCAGGATCCATCCCATGCCCACCTCGCGGATGCCCAGGTCGTCGAAATAATCCAGCCACCGCCGGTAGGCCGGGCGCCAATCCGGCGAGCCCGCCAAACCGGCGTCGGTCAACCACATCTCGATGTAGGAGAACACGTCCAAGCGCTCGCGCTCGATCACCCAGAGATCGCAATCCGGAGCCCAGGAGGAAAGCCTCTCGCTCCAGTCGACCCCCTCGACAACAGCCCAGTTGGTGAGCAGTTGGAGCGACCCGCCGGGGTTGAGGTGGTCAGGGGCCTGGCGCACGATCGCTTCCACCAGCCCGTCGCCCAGCAGATTGGTCTCGCGGTAGGCCAGGGTGGATTCCTCCTCCGAAGGAGGACTCATCACGTACGGCGGGTTGGAGACGATCAGATCGAAGCGCTCTCCCGCGACCGGTTCAAACAGGGATCCGACGCGCAGATCGGCGTGCGCCCCGCTGAGCGCGAGCGTCAGCCCCGCGAGATCGATGGCACGCTCATTCACGTCGGTGGCCACCACCTTCTGGACGTGGCGGGCGAGGTGCAACGATTGCACCCCGCAGCCGGTGCCCAGATCGAGAGCTGATCCCACAGGGGTGCGCGCGATCAGCTGGGCGAGGGTTGTCGATGCCGGCGACACTCCGAGCACGTAGTCGGGGCGCGTGGGCGCCGTCACCTGATCGAGCCCAGGAGTCAGATCCGAAACCACCCACCCGGATGCCCCGTCATCGGGAGAGGCGAAGGGGCGGATATCGACCGCCGCACAGACTGTGTCTCCGTCGATCGCGACCACTCCTGCAGCCACCAGGGCGTCGAGATCGATAGCCGCGGCCACGGCCTTCGAGGGAACTGCCTGCTGCAAGATGAACAGGCGGATCAATGCCGCCTGCGGATCGTGGTCCTCCCCCAGGGCCACATCGGCGGGGATCGTGCAATTACGCCCCAGTCCCTCTTGACCCAGCGATCCGACCCGTTCGATCACGGCATCGGTGGTGTATCCGGCAGCCTGAAATGCGGCACGGAGCGCGGCGGCATCGATCACGGTGCTTCCCTTAGGACTTCACTGAATCGGTGGCGCCTTGCCAGAGGTTGATGCCCGCCATCTCAGACTGGGCTTCGATCGCCGCGAGTTCCTCGTCCGAGAACGACAGGTTATTCAGTGCGCCCAGGTTGTCGTCGAGTTGCTCCACGGAGGAGGCTCCCAGCAGAGCCGACGTGACGGTCTTGGCCCCCTGGTCCCGCAGGATCCAGGCGATGGCCATCTGAGCCAGGCTCTGCCCGCGCGCGGCGGCGATATCGTTCAAGGCGCGCAGGCGCTGGCGATTCCCCTCCTGCAACAATGCGGGATCGAGCGACTTGCCCTGGGACGCACGGGAACCGTGGGGGATGCCGTCGAGATAGCGTCCGGTCAGCATCCCCTGCGCCAACGGGGAGAAAGCGATGCTGCCCATCCCGGCCTCGGCACACGCATCGAGCAGGCTGGGCTCGCCCTTCTCCACCCAGCGGTTGAGGATCGAATACGAGGGCTGGTGGATGACCAGCGGGGTGCCCAGTTCGCGCGCGATGCGCTGCGCCTCAAGCGTCAGCGCACCCGAGTACGAGGAGATGCCGGCGTAGAGCGCCTTGCCGGATCGCACCGCCTGATCGAGAGCCTGCATCGTCTCTTCCAGCGGGGTTTCCGGATCCGGACGGTGGTGATAGAAGATGTCGACGTAGTCCAGACGCATCCGGCGAAGCGAGTCGTCCAGGCTGCTCAGCAGGTACTTGCGCGAACCGCCGAAACCGTAGGGGCCCGGCCACATGTCCCACCCTGCCTTGGATGAGATCACCAGCTCATTGCGATAGGGACGGAAGTCTTCCTCCAGGATCCGCCCGAAGTTGATCTCCGCCGAACCGTACGGAGGCCCGTAGTTGTTGGCCAGATCGAAGTGGGTCACGCCACGGTCGAAGGCATGGCGCAAAACGGCGCGCTGCCGCTCGAGCGGCACGTCATCGCCGAAGTTGTGCCACAAACCCAAAGAGATCGCGGGCAGCTTCAGGCCGGAGGCGCCGAGCCGGCGATAGGGCATCGAGGAGTAACGATCGTCGCTTGCCAGGTACGTCATGCCGACCAGCCTAGTGGGAGCCTGCCGCGAGCTCTGCCATCGGCTCACCGCGTGCCCGCGGTGGCCTGGCGCACGATCTCACCTCCGTTCTCGAGTGGCCCCGACGACCGCAGGTCGACCATGATCTCCGCGACGACCACGACGTCGGGAGCGGTGCCTTGCACACGACACCCGGACAGCGCGGCGTGATTGGCGTGCGCCACGCGCTCCGCGGAGGAACAGGGGTCACCGCCGTTCACAGCTGCCCCCACGGCCGCTAAAGCGGCCAACTCGGCGGCTTGTTCTGCGTGTCTTATCTGCGCGAACCAGGAGATCAGGATGGCCGCGATGAACATGACGGTGGCCAGGCCCGCGCACACTGCGAGGGTGAGGACCGTGCCGGCGCCGCGTTCGCCCCGGCCCGTCACGGTTCCTCTCCCGGCTCGTAGGCGGCGAAGGCCTCCGCAGACACGGGGACACGACCGATGCCCAGCACCGCGACCTCGGCGGTGACCACCGCGTGAACACCGTCTTGACCTCGGGTCAGTTCGGCGCGTCCCTCGCGGGGAAGACGCCGCTCGGCGGCAGCGACGGCCGCATCGTCGCCTCGGGCGGCCTGCCGCGCAAGCTGAGCGCTCGACTCCGCGCAGGCGGCCTGGGTGACGCCGATCTGTCCCATGGTGATCAGCGCTGCCAGAAGCACGGCGGCGGTGACGAAGCCAATGGCGAGTTCCACGGTGACCATGCCGCGTTGACGAAGCCGAGCGCTCATTCTCACAACCCGGCCGAGACCTGGTTGAACACCTGGATGACCCAGTCGAACAGGGCCTGGAAGAAGGCGTTGTCGTTGAAGATGCGCACCAGCACGAGTGCGGCGGCAGCGGCGGCCAGCAGACCGATGGCGTATTCCACGGTGGTGAGCCCGCGCTCGGCGAGATGGCGAACGCGGTGACGAGGACGAACCTGAAGGGATGCAGACATGATGAGGGTGAACCTTTCCTCCGCCCGAGCGCCTTTCACTCGGATCATCCCCGTTATTGCGATATCGGAGGCATTTTCCCCGCGAAGTTGGTGCGCTGTGGAAGAAATCGCTTCCTTCGAGGTTCCCCTGTGGACAGTGGGAATTCAGTCCTCGAGCAGGAGTTTCAGCAATGTGGTGGCATCCGTCTTGTCGAGCACCTGGTTGGCGTTGCCACATTTCGGAGAGACCACGCATGCCGGACAGCCATCGTCGCACCGGCACCGTTGCAGAACCTCCAAGGTTCCGGCGAGCCACGGTTCGATCACGTCGAACCCGCGCCGCGCGAAGCCGGCGCCCCCTGCCAACGCATCGTGGACGAACACCGTCGGCAGCCCGGTGTCGGGATGGACGGGGGTGGACACGCCTCCGATATCCCACCGGTCGCAGGGAGCGAAGGCGGGAAGGAGCCCGATCGCGGCGTGTTCCATCGCGTGCAGCGCCGCACCCACACGCAGATCGGGCCAGCCGATCTGAGCCATCAGCTCCGCCGGCACGCTCCACCACACGGCCTGCGTGGCCAGCCGCCGATGCGGCATATCCAGAGGGGTGGAGTCCCACACCTCATTGGTGATCTCGTCGCGGCGCAGGTAGCCCACCACCTGGGAGGTGAGCATCACATCTCCCCAGGAGACTCGTGTGGCCCCGAAGCCTCGGCTGCCGCGCTCGCGCTGGACGGAGATCTCGAAGCTGCTCTGGGCCTGCGTGTAATAGCGGGGGCGCGCCGCCACGACCAGCGCCTGGTTGTCCTCGAAAACACACTCCTCCACCAGGTAACTGTCTCCCTGATGGAGATACACCGCGCCGGGATGCACGGTGCGGTCAGCGGCCTCATGGTCGATGACCCCGATCACGCGTCCGGTGTCGCGTTCCACGATGTCCAGGGGCTTCGGGCCGGGCGAGCGCAAAGAGATGTAGTCGACCGCCCGGTCTGCCCTGGTCCAGAAGTATCGGCCCGCCCGGTCGCGCAACACACGCTGGCGGCACAGCTGCTCGACCAACACCGGGAAGGTCGCGCCGAACCAGTACTCGTCGGCTGAGGAAAGCGGCAACTCCTGAGCTGCGGCGGCGAGATGCGGACCGAGAACGAAGTGGTTATCGGGATGGACGACCGCGTGCTCGACCGGCGCGTCGAAAATGAGCTCGGGGTGTTCCAGCAGATAGGAGTCCAAAGGGTTCTCCCGGGCCATCAACACCGCCAACGCATCCCGGCCTCCTCGACCGGCGCGACCGAACTGCTGCCACAACGACGACAGTTTGCCCGGATAACCGGCCACCAGCACCGCATCGACCCCGGAGATATCGACGCCCAGTTCCAGGGCATTGGTGGTGGCCACCCCCAGCAGTTTCCTGCTTTGCAGTTGTGCCTCGAGCGAGCGTCGGTCCAAGGCGAGATAGCCGGCTCGGTAGGAGGCGATCCGACGGGGTTCAGCGGCATGCTCCTGGGCGTGTGCCGAAATCAACTCCGCACCGATCCGCGAGGAGACGAAGACCAGCGACTGCGCGTCCTCGTCCGTGAGGCGTGCCAGCAGTCTCGCCACGTCGGAGTTCAACGAGTCGGTGGGCTGCCATAGGGCAACGGTGCGTGCCGGCGACGGCGCCGCGCTGTCGATGATCGTCTCGACCCCAGGCTCCCCCACCAGGCGCCCTCCGAATTCCGCGGCATTGGGAATGGTGGCCGACGACAGCACGAAGGTGGGCGCGGCCTCGTACTGCGCCGCGATTCGTCGCAATCGCCTGATCACCTGGGCGACGTGAGCACCGAACACGCCCTGGTAGCGGTGCGCCTCGTCGACGATCACGTAGCGCAGGCCCCGCAGGAAGGAGGCCCAGCGGCGGTGGTTGGGGAGCATCGAGTAGTGCAGCAGGTCCGGATTGGTGAAGATCAGCGACGCGTAATCGCGGGCGAACCGTCGCTCGCTCACGTCCGAGTCGCCGTCCAGTGCAGTGATCCTCCAGTTCGGCGGGCCGAGCGGCCGAGCGGCCCGCACTTGATCGTGCGCGAGGGCCTTGGTAGGTGCGAGATAGAGCGTGGTGGGCCTCGACCCTGCCAAACGCTCCGGCCTCGCCGGTGCACCGGCGCCCAGGTTCCCGTCAACAGTGGCGGCCAGCACCGGCATCAGGTAGGCGAGGGATTTGCCTGATCCCGTGGGAGTGCAGATCGCAGCATGTATGCCGGCGTAAGCGCGCTCCGCCAGTTCGACTTGATGCCCCCACGGCGCCGGCACTCCGCTGGCTTGGATCCTGGCCACCGTGTCCTCACCCAGCCATTTCGGCCACTGTCCTCGTGTCCCGGAGCGGGCGTCTTGATGCCGCACGGCCACCACTTCTTCGCGACCCAGCACCCAGTTCCACCGCGCACCGCGGTGAGACTCGGACCTGGAGGCACACATGGGAAGAATCGTACGCCCGGTCCAAGGGCCGCCACGCCCATCCAGTCAACCGGTCAGCCCTCTGAGCAGGCCGATGATGATGGGAATGACACCGACCAGCACGAACGCGGGCAGGAAGCACACCACCAGCGGCAGCACGGACTTCACTCCGACGCTGCGCGCGGCCTTCACGGCGCCGTCGCGCGCGATCTGACGAGCTTCCTCGGCGTGCATCCGCAGCACCTCGACGAGAGTGGTCCCGGAACGGGCCGAACGCGCCACATCGCGCGCGACACGGCCCCAGACCGGATGCTCCGTCAACGATGTCCATACCTCGGTCTCGTCCATGCCCAGTCCCGATGACGCCGCGAGGCCGTGCAACAGCGTTCGACTCGGTTCAGGACTGACCTCAGCAACCACACGCACAGCCACGGGCAAGGGCGCCCCGGACTCCAGCACCACGGCGAGGAAGCCGAGCACATCGGGAAGCTGCTGTACCAGCCGCTGCCACTTTTCTGGGTCGCTGCGTCGACGACTCAGCACGTACACCGCTGCCGCCACACCCATGCCGGCGATCACCGCCCACCATCCGTCGAAAACGACCGCGGTCAGGGCTCCGGCGGCGATGCTCAGCGCCGTCTCCTTCCGCCTCCACCTGCGATCGGAGCGGATCGGGAGCAATCGCCGCAACCGCGGCACCGAGAGGAACAGCCAGCACGCCACCCCGGCCAGACCCGCCGCGAGCATCGCCGTCATGACTGAGCCTCCTCGACGCTCGCCGCCAGGCGCTCGGTCCACAACACCCCGGCTGCCGTGAGGACCACCGCGACGAGCACAACCAGCGATCCCCACTGATCTCGCAGCAGAAAGCTCAACGGATCAGCCCCGACCAGCACGCCGAGTCCACTGCCGCAAAGGGCAAACACGCCATGATGCGACCGCTGGTGCGGGCCGCTGCGAGGCTCCGTGTGGATGATGGAGATGAGAGCCTGCCGATGCCGCAAGCTGTCGGCGACCCCGGCGAGGGTGGCCGCCATCGGCGCACCGCTGCGCTCGCTCAGTTTCCACGCCGCAGCGACGGCACCGAGCTGAGACCGACCGGGCTCCACCGAGCTCTTGTTCAGGGCCTCCCCGACATCTCCGCCCAACGCGGCGATTCCCGCCGCGAATCGCAGCACCCCGCAGTCCTGAGCCGCCTCGACCAACGCCAGGCCGGGGATCTGTCCGGATGTCATGAGCGAAGAGAGCACTCGCGCCCCATCCGCCACCTCCTCGGCCGCCCGCAGCGCGTCACGACGGCGCCGACGGGTATGAAGGATCCACGCCACGGTGCCTCCGGCGATCACCACCACGAGCCACCACGCCAGCCAGGATCCTCCCAGGAGCAGCATCAGCGCCAGGACGAGAGCGCCTACGCCCAGCAGTGGGTTCCGCCACCGATTCCCGGTGGCGGCGGTGTCGTCGAGCCGGCGGCGCCATGCGCGATCCGGTGGCGGCAGCCACAGCATCACCGCGAGGCTCGCCATCACCGCGGCCCCCATCACAGCCCCATCAAGCGACGAAGTTCGTCGCCCGCCTCCAGATACCTCACGCCGTGGGGGGTCAGCGTAGCGCCCGGCGCGATGCGCAGGTCTCCGCCCGCGGCCCGCCGGAAGACACCGATCTCGTCCACGAACCGCCGGCCCGTCTCATCGCGGTCGACATGAACCACCACCTTCAATGCCGCCGCCACTTGCGCGTGGCAGGCCTCCCTGCCCAACCCACCCAGGGCTGCCAGAGCCTCGAGGCGAGCGGGCACGTCCGCCACGGAGTTGGCATGCACCGTTCCGCAGCCTCCCTCGTGGCCGGTGTTCAGCGCGGTGAGCAAGTCGATCAGCTCGGCGCCACGGACCTCACCGAGCACCACCCTGTCGGGCCTCATCCGCAGCGCTTGCCGCACCAGCATGGACAACTCGATCTGTCCCGTCCCTTCGGCATTAGCGGGCCGGGCCTCCAACCGCACGCAATGCGGGTGGTCAGGGGTGAGCTCACGGGCGTCCTCGACGAGGAGAATGCGCTCCGCCGCGGGGACCAGGGCCAGCATCGCCGCCAACAACGTCGTCTTTCCCGAACCGGTGCCTCCGCTGATGAGGAAGGGCACTCGTCGCGACACCAGGCGCCGCAGCAGATCGGCGCCTTGCTCCGATACCGCTCCCACCGCGGTGAGGTCGGACAAAGAGAAACAACGGTGGGCCGGCACACGCAAGGAGAGACAGGTACCCGGCTGCGCAACCGGGGAGAGCACGGCATGCAGCCTGGTGCCGTCGGCCAGGCGCCCGTCGACGAAGGGCTGCGCGTCGTCGAGCCGCCGGCCGGTAGCAGCGGCCAGACGCACGGCGAGCCGGCGAACCTGCTCGTCATCGATGAACCTCACCGAGGTGCGCACCAACCCCTTTCCCTGGTCGACGAAAACCTCATGAGGACCGTTGACCAGCACATCGCTCACCCCAGGCAGCCGCAGCAGTTCCTCCAGCGGCCCGGCACCGATGCTGTGGCGCCGCAGGCGCGCCAGCGCGTCGCGGACCCCCTCGTCGCTGACGACCAGCCCCATGCCGCGCATCGCGGATGCCACGTCGGCCGGGGTATGAGCCCGCCCCAGACCAGCCAGCCGTGACCGCAGCGCATCCAGTTGCTCATCAGTCATCGCTCAACCGCCTCCAGATCGCCGACGCATCACGACGAAGTCTCCGCGCCTGACGACTCGTGGGCAGCATCCCCAGTTCGGCCAGCGGTGCCACCGCTTTGTCGTGGCGGAGCTCCCCCAGGAGCGGCAGCCCCAGCGCCTCCGCCGCCGACGCAGGGGCCACGCCGCGACCGGGGCCACTGCGCACCACCGCCCGGCTGGGGCTGACCCCCAACCAGGAGGTGCGCATCCGGGCCGCGGACACGCTGCGCACGTCGCCGCCTATCACCAACACCAGCTCATCGGCCTCGTAGGTCTGATCCGCAGACCCTCTCCCCCAATCCACGAACACGTAGTCGTTCGTCCGCCGCAAAGAGGCGAGCACCGCCGCGACAGAAGCCTCCGAGATGGCTACGAACGAACTGTGGGCGGCAGAGAGAATCGCCACATCCTCGACGCAGGGCAGCGATTCTCGGATGTCCTCCAACTCGCCGCGCGCATGCTGAAGATCCGGCCACCGGAAGCCGCGCTGCGTCTCCGCGCCGAGCAGCAGGTCGAGGCCTCCCCCACAAGGATCCAGTTCCACCACCGTGGTGGTCGCTCCCGAGGCCGCGGCGCTCAGCGCCAAAGCAACCGTGGCGGTGCTGACTCCCAAACCGCCCGACGCTCCCAGCAGCCCGATCACCATGGCGTGAGGCTTCCGCTGGGCCACGGCGGCGGTGATCACCTCGGCCAGGCGGGTGGTTCCTGCAGGCAGAGCCAGCACCGGTAGACCCAAGGCCGTGGAGGCTCCCACCAAGTCGGTATCGACAGCCCCGACCACGTAACCCGGCCCCGATGCACGCCGAAGGCCCGATACGCGGCCGGCCATCTCGGGCGCGACCAGCCGCACGGCCGCACCCGACCAACCCGCCGACGCCTCATCCATTCCCCGCGCGACGGACACCTCGACCCCCACCGCGATCGCCGTGGTCTCGACGGCTTCGATCAGCGAAGGATCCTTCGCGCACAACAGCACATGACTCATGCCCCGTGATAGCCATCAGGTGAGCCGGATTCCCAGGAGATGTCCTCGTTGTGGAAAACTCCTCTATGACTGCCCACTAGTCTTGGGAAACGTAGAGTCAGTATTCCCCCGATGAGGATCCGATGAGCCGAGCGACAATGCCCGATGAGGCGCTGGACTGGCTGGCCGTATGGCCCAGCGTCCGGGGCCTCACCATTGGCGACGACGTGCATCTTCCCCGTCGTCTTCGCGATCGCGGTCACACACTCATCGCGTTGACCGAGGATCATCGACAAGCCAGGCGCCTGTGGGGTCCCACGGTGCGATCACTGGTCGGCAATGCCTCGGCCCTCCCATTCGATCCGTTCCAGTTCGAGGTGGTCTTCGTCCACCAGGGCCTGCATCTGCTGGATCTCGACGCGGCCCTTCCTCAGATCACAAGGGTTCTGATGGCCGGAGGCTGCCTGTCGGCGTCCTATGTCATCCGCGACGATTCGGTGCCGTGGGTCCGCCGCCTACAGGCTCTTCTTCGCCGCTACGACCCTCTCGCCATGAGCGGTGACTACGGGCACGCCTCCCTGGAGCGGTTGCGCGAGACCAAGTACTTCGCAGATATCGATCAGCGGGCGTTCCGGATCTGGCGCACGGTGACGCGTGAGCAGATGGCCCAGCTGGTACGCGGCCAGTCGTTCGCCGCCAAGCTCGACCAAGGCCAACTCGACCGCCTGGTGGGGGCGGTCATGGAGCTCTACGATTCCTCCGCACGGCCCGGCGAATCGCTGCGGCTGCCCTTCCAGCTACTGTGCTGGCGTGCTTGGGTGGACCATGCCGAGCTCACCGGCCCGGTCCACGTTCCCGACGGGGGCCTCAATATCCCGGTGTAGTTCCGGGCTGACGACGCGCCGGAGTTCCGCGAGTAGAATCGGACCTCATGACCGCAGCTGACGATACCGACAGCACCAGCAACCGCCGCGACCCGTTCTCCGAGGAGTTCAAGGCGTTCATCGTCTCCGATTGGGCGCCCTACCCCGACGCGCTGCCGCCGGCCTTGCCCGCGACTCAGTACACGCCTGCGCGTCGCGAGCGGCTCACGGCGTTGCATCCCGGCGCGACGCTGGTGATCCCTGCTGGGCCTTTCAAGGTGCGCTCCAACGACACCGACTACCGCTTCCGCCCGCACACCGCCTTCGCTTACCTGAGCGGCCTGGGCGAGGACCGCGAGCCCGATTCGGTGCTGGTGGTATCTCCGGATGCCTCGGCGACGCTGTTCTTCAAACCCCGCGCCCCGCGCACCGACCGTGAGTTCTACGCCGACGCCCGCTATGGCGAGATGTGGGTGGGCATGCGCGACTCGGTGGAGGAGATGTCGGCAGCTACCCAAATCGCCTGCCGGCACTGGGACGAGCTGTCGCAGGCGCTGGCCGAGGCCGACACCCTGCTGGTGATCCGCGACGCCGATCCGGCCGCCACCGCGAAGGTCGACGAGGCGCGAGGAAAAGCCGACGAGCAGGGCGATGCGGAACTGGCCCGCAACATCTCCGAGCTGCGTCTCGTCAAAGACGAGTTCGAGGTGGCGGAGTTGCAGCGCGCCTGCGATGCCACCCAGGTGGGCTTCGAAGCCGTCGCCCGCGAGCTGCCTACCGCCGTCGCCAACGGCCGTGGCGAGCGCTGGGTGGAGGGCATCTTCGCCCTCCACGCCCGCCATCTGGGCAATGCCGTGGGTTACGACACCATCTCCGCGGGAGGCGATCACGCCAACACGCTGCATTGGATCCGCAACGACGGAGACGTGAATCCCGGCGACCTGCTCCTGTTGGACGCCGGCGTCGAGGTCAACACGCTGTATACGGCCGACGTGACCCGCACGATGCCCGTCAGCGGGACCTATAGTCCCGCGCAACGCCGGGTCTACGAGGCGGTCCTGGCCGCTCAGAGCGCAGGCATCGAAGCCTGTCGTGCCGGCGGCAAGTTCGCCGACGTGCACGGCGCGGCGATCGCCGTCGTGGCGCACTTCCTCGAGGAGATCGGCGTGCTGCCGTGCTCGGCCGAGGAGTCGCTGCAGCCCGACAAGCAGTATCACCGGCGCTGGATGGTGCACGGCACCTCCCACCACCTTGGCCTCGACGTGCATGACTGCGCGGCGGCTTCCGTCGAGTCCTACCGGCTGGGCGATCTCAAGGCCGGCATGGTGATCACCGTCGAGCCGGGGATCTACTTCAAGTCCACCGATCTGCTGGTGCCCGAGGAGTACCGCGGCATCGGCATCCGGATCGAGGACGACATTCTGATCACCGAAGGCGATCCCGTCAATCTCTCTGCCGCTCTCCCCCGTCACCCCGACGACGTCGAGGCCTGGCTGGCTCGCCTGCAGGCATAGCGCCCGTTCCTAGGAGGAACCGAAAGGGGGCCAAACCGCAGTTCCTTGCGGCTTGGCCCCTCTTCGTCGTGGTTGCGCATTCAGTCTTGTGGCAGGAAGGCCACCGTCGCCAACTCCATCACCTCGGCAGGTTCCCCGGCTCGCACCAACGCGTCCATGAACTCGGCATTCTGGATCGCCTTGATCACCCGCTTCAGCACTTCGACCTGGGATCCGCTCGCCAGCGCCAGCATGATGACAGCGCGTGCTTCCACGGTGGCGTCCGCCTCGCCCGCCATTTCACCGAAGACCACAGGGGTGGCCAAGGTTGCGATCGCGATCGTGTCTTCGATCACATGTTCGGCGTCGGTGTGCGGGATCGCCACGCCGATCCCGACGGGCAGCCCTGTGGGAAACACAGATTCACGCTCCTCGATCGCCTGGCGGTAGCTGGGCCGCACACGTCCTCGGTCAATGAGCGCACCGGCCATGACGTCGAACAGCGCGGCTTGGTCGGGCACATCGAGTCCGACATGAACGAAGTCGGTCCTGATCAATTCCATCTTCTTCGTCGATTCTGTTTGGGGCTAGGGCGTGCTCAGAACAGCCGGCCGATGAGGCTGATGATCACGTTGGCGATGTTGAATCCGAAGAAGCCATCGGTCACCGTGCCATCCACCGCGACGCCGGTGGCCTGCATCATCTGCGTGGCTTCCGGAGCGAAGAGATTGGCGGCGAACTGCACGAAGGCGAGGAAGATCGCGCTGCCGATGATGGTACGGAACAGGTTTCCCTTGCAGGCAAGAGAGATCATCGGAACCATGTAGACGATCACCGTGAGGAGACCCACCGGGAAGTACGTCATACCCGGAATGATGAAGGCGAACGCGATGGCCAGCGGAATCATCAACACCGTGGTGGTGATGGCGGTGGGATCGCCCAGCGCCAGGGCGACGTCCATACCGATATTCAATTCGCGGTCCTTGCCCACGCGCTTCTTCATGAACTCGTGGGCACCGGTGCCGACGGCGCTCAGGCCTTCCATCATCACCGACACCATGCGCGGCAGGAGAACCAGAGTCGCGGCGATACCCATGCCCATGCCCAACACGCCCTGCCAGGGCTGACGGGTCAGGACGCCGAGGAAGACGCCGACGATGAGACCGATGAAGGCCGTATCGCCGAAGAAACCGAGCTTGTCACCGACCTTCTCCATCGACAGGTCGACCTTCTTGAGGCCGGGAATAACCCCGATCAACTTGTCGACCAGCACGCCGACAGGCCAAGCGAACGTGATGAACGAGAAGGTGGTGCAGGTGGTGCCTTCGAGCCCGTAGTACTTCTGCCAGTAGGGAGCGATGATCTTGCCGACGATCAGTGAGACGACGGACAGGCCCACCGTCACGATGAGCCCCACCCAGAAGTTGCCGGAGAGGGCATAAGCCAGGGTGCCGGGGATGAGGAAGTGGATGTAGTTCCAGATGTCCACGTTGAGGACGTTGGTCCACTTCAGCAGGATCATCAGCAGGTTGACCAGCACGATCAACAGGATCGCCAACGCGGCGAACGGCACCGACCATACGGACGCCCCCATCGCCGCCCAGCCCACGTCGACGGTGGTGAAGCCCTGGGTATCGAGGCCCCGATAATACTGAATGGCGGGATCGACGGTCGTCATCAGCAAGCCGATGACGAGTCCCAGACCGGCGAAACCGATACCGATCATCAGACCGGCCTTGATCGCCTTGCCCACCTTCATCCGGAAGACGAGACCGAGGACGGTCATCACGATCGGGAGCATGACGACTGCTCCCATATCCATGATGGATTGGATCACCGCAAGCATCGAGGCTCACTCCCCCTGAAGGATGGCGTTGCAGGTATCCACGATCTCCTTGGCCACCTTGTCTTCATTGATGCCGGAGATCAGCCCGAACACCTGGATGACGGGCTTGTCCAGCGGCTTGGGGTACCGCGTGGTGAGCATGATGATGTCGACGGAGTCGGCAAGGGCGGGAACCTGCCCGACGGTGCCCTTGGTGATGGTGGCGGGAATTCCAGCGTCCTTCAGGATCTCCTTCACCTTCTCCTGGGCGACGGTGGAGGTGGCGATACCGCTTCCACACGCGATCAGGATCTTCACTTGGTTCTTCATCGTTCCTCCTTGGTGTTCGGCAGGAGCACCACTTTGAGCGCCTCGCCGGTTCTTGTTAACTCGATTGCTTGGTTAATCGCGGAGAGCGGTAGAACGTGGGTGAGCACCTTCTCTGCCGGGAACTTGGGGTCGATCGCGAGCTCGAAGGCACGTTGCACCTGGATGCTGTTGGCGCCGTAGTGGCCGTAGATCCAGAGGCTTCTGTAGTGCACGAGATTGGTATCGATCTCCGTCAGCGCGCCCTTCGGCACCCCACCGAAGAAGACGACGGTGCCGGCCTTGCGCGCCATGGCGAGGCCCTGCTGTTGAGCGACTGTGGACGGGTTGGCGGAAATCACCTTGTGGGCGCCGAAGCCACCGGTGAGCCGTCGCACCTCGGCCACCGGGTCGACCTCGCCGGAGTTGACGCAGTGGTCGATGTCGAACTGGGCGGCCTTCTCGAGACGGTCCGCGTTGAGGTCCACGACGATGACGGTCCTCGCTCCCCGTATCCGGCAGAGGATGGCGAGGAAGATGCCGATCGGCCCCGCGCCCAGGACCACGACGTCATCGCCCATCGTCACACCGATGTTGTCCACGCACGCATAGGTGGACGACAGCGGCTCGGCGAGGGAAGCGGCCGCGGGGTCGATGCCGTCGGGTACCACGAACGTCGCTCCCCTCTCTACCCGCTTGGCGGTGTAGGCGATGTACTGGGCGAAGCCTCCCGGGTGCTCCGTGTACTGCTCGACGTGAGGGCATTGCTCGTTGTGGCCACTGCGGCAGAACTCGCAGCACAGGCAATGCGCGACGGGATACACGTAGATCCGCTGCCCCACCTCGTACTCGGTGACCCCCGGCCACACGTCGTCAACGAGACCGACCACCTCGTGGCCGTAGATATGTGGATAGGCCCCTTTGCGGGAGTCGGTCGTCAGGTTGCGGATATCCGATCCGCACAGGCCGACCGCCTCCACCTTGACGACGAATCCGCCCTCTGGGCATTCCGGTTTCTCGACCTGCTCGAACCGGATGTCTCCGGGACCGTACATGACGGCGGCATCCATGAGTTCCTTCACCGCACGACTCCCTTGGCTTGCTCGACGGCTGGTTGTGTGGACTGATTTTGTCCCGCTCGTTCGGCGCTCTGCCATCGTCTGCTTGCCTGGGGGTGGGCAACGAAACCTGCCTAGGGGCTGGCAACGGGCCGCCTTGTGATCGCGCAAGGGCGCTGGTGAAATGCTGGCAGATGGGCGACATCCCGCCCTGCTCAACAGTGAGGTGTGCCAGTGGCTTGGTTGAATGAGCGGCAAGCGTTGCTGCTACAGCTGCTGAGCGAAGTCGAGCACCCGCTGACCGGGCATGACCTGGCAACGCTACTGGGGATCAGCACGCGCACATTGCGCTATGACATCGCACGCGTGAATCGCTTGGCCGGGGCCGACGTCGTGGTAGGAACGGCGCAGGGCTACCGGTTGGACGGCGCGGTGTACCAGGAGGCCGCGGGTGGCCATGCGCATCTCACCCCGGAGCTGGTGCACGAGGACCGGGTGCTTCTCCATCTTCTCGACCATCCCCACACAAATGTCTACGACATCATGGTCGACTGCTATCTGGGCGAGGCTGTCGTGCGCGCCACCCTCCGCACCCTGAAATCCCAGCTCGATACCACAGAGGTCACGCTGACCACGCAGGGCAGCACAGTGAAGCTCGAGTCTGACGAACTGGGACTGCGGCGGATCCTCGGCAAACTCGTCCGCAGGGCGATGGGCACCTCCGTCGGTCGCAGCGGCCGTCTGGCGCGTTATCTTCCCGACGTCAATCTGCCCGCGATCCAGCGCGCCGTCGCAGCCGTGTTGGAGCGGCATGAGGCGCCTATGGACGACGTCCGGTTGGAGAGCCTCGCCGTCACCGTCGCAATCTGCCTTCAGCGCGCCGGGGCGGGCGAGGACTCCCCTGGCATCACCGCATCGGGCGACGACCGCGCAGCCGAGATCGTCGCGGACATCGTCCACGACACCGCCGAACTTCACCCCGAGCCCCGGTTCAGTGGGCGCGATCTGGTCCACCTCGATCGCCTGGTTTCCGCGAGCCTCGATAAGACCGGCGACCGCCCCGAAGGGCAGGATCTTCCCACTGGATCAGACAACGTCCGAGAGGTCCTCACGGCTGCTCTGGACGAGACTGTCGAGCGGTTCAACCTCGCCGTACAGCGCGACAAGCTGTATACCGCTTTGGAGGGGCATATCCGACGGATGTTGAAGCGGGTCGACACCATGCTCTACTTCCGCAACAGCCTGCAGGATTCACTGCATTCCCGCTCCCCTCTGCTCTACGACGTAGCCGTTTTCCTCGCAGACCGTGTCTCCAGGGCACTGGGCGTGCGCTTCACCGACGACGAGATAGGCCTGCTCGCCATCTACTTCGGCTTGTATTCCGAGCAGCCGGCGGCTGGCGATCCCGAGATCACCGCGGTATTGGTGTGCCCGCGATACCAGACTCTTCAGGACTGGCTCATCGCCGGGCTGGTCGAACGCTATGTCAACTCCCTGCGGATCATCGACATCGTCCCGACACCAGAGGAAGCTGATGCCGCAGACTGCGATCTCGTGATCACGACGTTCGAGGAGCCAGGAGCGGCACGAGCCAGCGTCCAGATCAGCGCGGTTCTCTCACCACTCGATTTTCAAGCCATCGATGCAGCGATCGCACGCGCTCGGGATACGCGTTCGCGGGCGAAGATGGCCCGCGCGATCGCTCGTTTCCTCGACCCCGACCTCTTTTTCGTCGGACATCCCTTCCAGGACTCTACCCAGGCGATCAGGTTTCTCAGCGAGGCGCTCGAGGCCAAGGGGGTGGTGCCGCCCACCTACTACGAGAGCGTCCTGCTCCGAGAGACCTACTCGTCCACGGCCTTCGCCAGGCGCTTCGCCATCCCCCATTCAATGGACTTCGTAGCGTACGAGACCAAGGTGGCGGCGCTCATCCCACCCGGTCCGATCCGGTGGGAGCACGCTGACGTCACCCTGGTACTTCAGTTGGCCATCAACGGCGACGACTACGACGACTTCGTCGATTTCCATCAGCCCCTGGTGCATCTGCTGTATGACCCCCAGCTCTACGCCGAGGTCCGCAAAGTCACCACTTTCGATGAATTCCGCGACCTGCTCGGCAAGGAGATGTCCGTCGGATAGCACGGCGCCCACGCACCACGATACGAAGGAGTAACCCCATGATCCACGAAGAGGCTCGCGCCGAGGTCGCGAGAGCATGTCAAGAGATGCAACGACTGGGACTGGTGGTTGGCACCGCGGGCAATGTCTCGGTGCGCATCGGCGACCACGTCGTCATCTCCCCATCCGGCGTCGAGTACGACGACCTCATCCCTGCGATGATCGGCGTGCATGACATGACCGGCGCCCCCATCGATGCTCCCATGAAACCCTCTAGCGAGTTGCCGCTCCACCTGGCCGTCTACCAAGGCACCGACGCCTTGGCCATCACACACAACCACGCACCAGCATCAACCGCCATGGGACTGGTGTGCGAAACCATCCCCTGCTCGCACTACTACTCCTCGATGTTCGGGGGTCCGGTCCGGGTCGCCCCTTATGCCTCGTTCGGGACGCAGCAACTGGCGGACAACGTCTGCGCGGCGTTACAGGACCGATTCGGTGCGCTGATGTCCAATCACGGCGCCGTCACCATCGGGCCGACGCTGGACAAGGCCCTCTCGTTGTTGCCCTATCTGGAGTACATCTGCGAGGTGCACCTGCGGGCGATGTCCACGGGCGTACCCGTCACAGTGCTCGATGATGCGGAAGTGGACCACATGGTGGTGGCGCTCAAGGGATACGGCCAACCGTCGAAGAGCTAGAGGCGCTCACGCCGTCATGAGCTCCCGCAGCTGTCCCGCCACCGCCACGGGGGCCGCCAGCGGTACCTGGTGAGCGACGCCCGGGATCACGACGAGCCGAGCGTCGGGCGCTTTCTCTGCCACGAGGCGAACCTTCTCCAAGGGGTTGGAGGCGTCCTCTTCGCCAGCGATGATCAGCAGTGGCACTCCCATGCCGGGCAGATCATTGCGCACGTCGTGGACGGCGAGCGCCCGGCAGAGCTGCGCATAGGAGTGGTCGTCGGTATCGACGATGTCCTGGCGGATCTGCGCCACCACCGCGGGTTCCCTGGCCGCGAAGGCGGGGGTGAACCAGCGCTGGACGGTGGCGTCGGCCAGGGGCTCGATGCCGCCCTGCTCCACCTGCTCGGCGCGCTCCTGCCACCCCGCCGGCTCGCCGACGGTGGCGGCGGAGGCCACCACGGCAATCCCGGCGAACACCTCCGGGTAGTCGCGAGCCAGGTGCAGGCCCACCGCACCGGAAACCGATAGTCCTGCGTAGTACGCCGGCAGGTCGCCCGCCTGCGCCCTCACCTGAGCGACGACGTCGGCCATCGCGTCCGCCACCACGTCCAGGGTGGCGTCGTCATCGCCCCATGGCTCGACCGGCCCATGACCAGGCAGGTAGACCAGAACGACATAGGCTTCCTGGTCCAGCCGGCGCGCCACATCTCCCCACTGGTGCTCGACGTGTCCCGCGAGACTCGGCGCGAGCACCAGGATGCGCTCGGCATTCCCCTCCGGATTGATCAGTTGCCAGGTGAGTTGCATCGTGGTTCCTCCGTGTTCTCGTCAGTGCGGGATGGGTATCGGCGTGCTCGCCATCACTGGAAATACTGGGCCCGGAAGCCGGGCATCTTCTCCAGTAGTTCTCGGGCCTGGGCGGTGACCTTGTGCTCGCAGAGCACCTCGTAGCTGGTGGCAACGATCTGGCGCACCGAATCGAAATCGCGCTTGCCCTGCGAGAGGGAATAGGCGAGACCGGCGGTGATCACGCCCATCACCATGCCCAGCGCCAAGCCCGCGAGAAGCAGGACCGAAAAGGGCGTGTTGCCACCGAGGAAGAAGACGAGCATCAATCCCACCAGCAAGCCGGTACTGATTCCAGACACCGCTCCCCGGCCGAGCACCGAGCCCCAGGTCCGGCGACCGGTGACACGCTCCACCGACTTCAGCTGCGCACCGACGATCATCAAGTTCTGCACGGGGAAGTTGTTGTCGGCCAGGTAGTCGACGGCCTTCTGCGCTTCCTCGTAGGTCCGGAATCCGGCAAGGGATTGCGGATAGTTGAGCTCGAAACCCTTTTTCGGGTTCATCATCGGACTGGACACGCAGCCCCCTTTCTCTGGCTCCCACCCTACCCGCCGCCGCACCCCTCGGCCCCGTCCCTCATCTCTCCTCCCGTCCCCCGTAGTCGCCGGCCTCCCCCTCGACCCCTCCCGCGCCCAACGAGCCCCACCCAACACCGAAGAAGGTCGGGCGGGGTGGGGCGCGGCAGAGGGGGCGGCCTGCAGCCCGTGAGCAGCATCGAGCGGATTCGCCGGCCGGTGCGCACCTGAGAAGGGCAGATAGGTGCTTGAATTGTCTTCATGAGCGGCGATCGGCAGGTTTTCATCTCCCGTGTCATTGGCTTACCCATCGTCGATGCCGCAGGCGATCAGGTGGGACGGGTCAAGGACGTGGTGTGCTTCCTTCGGCACGAGGGAAGAGCCCCGCGGGTGAAGGGGCTCGTGATCGAGTTGTTCGCGCGACAACGGATCTTCGTACCCATGGTGCGGGTGCACAACATCACGCCCACCCAGGTGGCGATCCTCGGGCAGGTGGACACCCGCCGGTTCCAGCGCCGAGAAGGCGAAGTGCTGGTGGCGGCAGACCTATTCGACCGCAGCACCACCCACGTTCAGCCCACCAAGATCCTCGACGTGGCGATGCAGCAGGTGCGCAACCGCGAATGGGAACTCAGCGCCGTGGCGCTGCGCACCGTATCTCCCCTCAGCCGCTTCGGCTTCGGGGGGCGCTCGGCACCGGTCGTGGTCTCCTGGACGGAGGTGCCGCTGCTCAGCCTGACGGGCAAGAGCGCTACCGCGCGTCTCATTTCGGAATTCTCCGACATGAAGCCGGCAGACATCGCCAAGGAGCTGCACGATCTCGACAGCGAACAACTCGTCGCCGTCGTGCAGGCCCTCGACGACCAGATGCTGGCCCGGGCCGTGGAGGAGCTTCCCGAGGACGAACAGGTGGCGTTGATCTCGGTGCTGGATCAGGCCCGCGCGGCCGACCTGCTCGAGGAGATGAACCCCGACGATGCCGCCGACCTGATCCGCGAGCTGCCGACCGAGCTTGCCGAAGAGCTGCTGCAGCGCATGGAGCCCGAAGACGCCTCGGATGTGCGTCGCCTCATGGTCTACGAGGAGTTCACCGCGGGCGGCATGATGACCCCCGAGCCCATCATCTTGGACACCGACGCGACCGTCGCGCAGGCGTTGGCCCTGTGTCGCGTGGAGTCGCTGACGCCCGCGCTGGCATCCATGGTGTTCGTCTGCCGGGCGCCGCTGGAGACACCGTCGGGGCGCTATCTGGGCGCCGCCCACATCCAGCAGCTGCTCCGCGCCGCGCCGACGAGTATCGTCGCGACGATCCTCGACGAGAACCTGACTCCTCTGTCTCCCTCCGACACCTTGGCGAAGGTCAGCCGCTTCTTCGCGACCTACAACCTGGTTGTCGCCCCTGTGGTCGACGACCAGCGTCAGCTGGTGGGAGCGGTCACCGTCGACGACGTGCTCGACCACATGCTGCCTGACGACTGGCGCGGCGACCAGATGGACGGCGAGCCCCCGACAGACGTCAACCATGGTTGATCGAGACGAACTCCCGCAGACGACACCATCCACAGAAGAGGCCCCTCCCGTGACCGCTGACCCCAGAGATCCCGTGCGCATCAGGTGGTACGCACTCGTCCTCTTCCTCGCCCACATCGGCGTGCTGATCGTCGGGTGCTCCTCGCTGTGGCGTATCACCAACGGTGGATGGAGCGGGACCTTCGCGGCCGTCTGCTTCACCGCCGCGTACGCCGCGCTCTGGGCAGTCTGGCTCGTGCCGGGAAGCGGTCGACGGCTGGCCTACCGGGAGCGGCTCATCGCGAACCTCGTGGCAGGAACCGTGGTGGTCATACTGGCGGGCTTCGCCGGGGCGTGGATGACGGCCCTCGTGGCGGCGAGCATCGTGATCCTCTGCGACGCGCTCAACGAGCGATCGATCGTGGGCCTGCCCATGGCGCCTCCGGAGATCGAAGAGGACGACGGCGGCTCCGAGGGTCATCGGGCCTGACGCCCCGATCGGCGGCCTCACGCCAGAAAACCGCGAGTCAGTCCTCATCCACGTCGCGCACCGCGACGCTTACACCTGCGTTCCTTCCTGCCACCGCGCACAGCGATGTCAAATGTGCTTGACGTAAAGGAGGCTTGACTGTACAGTCAACTTTACATTCACCTCCTGGAAGGAGCCATCATGGACACCTCAGCACATTCGTCTCAGCGCTCGCGCACTCGATGGGGACGCCCTCGCTTCGGCGGTGGGGAGCGCGCCATGGTGGCGCTCTCCCTCGGGGTCGGCGGACTCCTCTCGGCGGGAGTCGGATGGCTGCTCGTCGTCGTGAAGCCGGCCGATGTGGCCTGGTGGGTGCTGTTCCTCGTGGGCACCCTGATCACGCTCCCGGCCTCCTCGATGCTGGCGTGGGCGATCTTCGTCGACCGCAGGTCGCTGACCGGCGCCGTCGACGCGCCCGAGGACTCCGTGGAGGGCCATTGGTACACCCAGGCCGCGGCCGGCGCATTCGGCGATCTCCTCGCCGTCAGCGGAATCGGCGCGGCCGTGTTCGCGTTCTCCAGCTTCGACGTCGATCCGATGTGGGTGCTGATGGGGCTGTGCTATATCGCCATCTGCGACTTCGGCCTGCGCTACTGGCGCCTCGCTCGGACGGAGGGCTGATGCGCAACTCGTTGCCCGAGCGGCGTGCAGACCGCGGGTGGTCGCAGCAGCAGCTCGCCGACCAACTCGGGGTCTCCCGGCAGACGATCATCTCCTTGGAGAAGGGACGCTTCGACCCGTCCCTGCCCCTGGCCTTCCGGATCGCGGCCGAATTCCACTGCACCATCGAGGACGTCTTCTTCCCCGACCCACCCACCACCGAGGATTAACAGGTTCCGCGGATAGATGGGGCCCACTGCGGCACCACCTATCCGCGGGGCCTCTACGCCTGGAGCGTGATCGAGAGCAGATCACCGGCCCATAACTTGCATATCAGCCTGGTTCCGCATAGGAAAGAAGGGTGAGTGAGCATCCTCTTCTGCCATTAGTCCGAGCCGCCCTGCATGAGGTCGAGGATCCCGAGATCCGCCGGCCGATCACTGACCTCGGCATGGTCGATGAGATCACGATCAATGATGCCGGCCAGGTCTATGTGAAGGTGCTGCTGACGGTAGCCGGCTGCCCCATGAAGGCGGAGCTCACCACCCGGGTCGCCAACGCCGTCTCCACCGTCGAGGGCGCCACCGGCGTCCGGGTTGAACTGGGTGTGATGAACGACGAGCAGCGCGCCGCGATGCGGCAGCTGCTGCGCGGCGGGCAGGTGGAGCGAGTGATCCCATTCGCCCAGCCCGGCAACCTCACCAAGGTCATCGCCGTCGCCTCCGGCAAGGGCGGTGTCGGCAAGTCATCGGTGACGGTCAACCTGGCCGTCGCGCTCGCCAAGCTCGGCCGCAGCGTCGGCATCCTCGACGCCGACATCTACGGCCACTCCGTACCGGATCTACTGGGCTTGGGCGACGCCCGCCCCACCCCCGTGGAAGACATGATCATGCCGGTACCGGCCATCGAGAACCTCAAGGTGATCTCGGTGGGCATGCTGAAGCCCAGCCGCGACCAGGTGGTGGCATGGCGCGGCCCCATCCTGGATCGCGCACTCACCCAGCTCCTGGCCGACGTCTACTGGGGGGATCTGGACTACCTCCTGGTGGATCTGCCCCCCGGCACCGGCGACGTCGCCATGTCGCTCGGGCAGAAGATCCCCTCCTCCGAGGTGATCGTCGTCACCACCCCCCAACTCGCCGCCTCCGAGGTGGCCGAGCGCGCGGGGACCATGGCCCACATCATGGAGCAGCGCGTGATCGGCGTCGTCGAGAACATGTCGTGGCTGGAGACCGTGTGCCCGAAGTGCGACGAAACCCACCGCATGGAGCTCTGGGGCTCCGGTGGCGGCACGCTCGTGGCGGAAGCCTTGTCGGAGCGCCTCGTCTACGACGTCCCCCTGCTCTCGCAGATCCCCTTCGACGAAGCACTGCTGGCAGGCGGCGACCGCGGCCGCCCGATCGTCGTGGACAACCCGGAGCACCCCTCGGCTCAGGCCCTGACTACCTTGGCGGAGAACATCGCCTCCCGCAAGCGCGGCCTGCTGGGCCAGCGCCTATCACTGCAGACGTAAACCGGCTATCGAGGTTGATTCCGTCAGGCCTTGGGTGGTTTCCCGGCTACCGCGGCTGAGTCCGTCAGCATAGCGACGTTCACAGCCTCGCTAAGGCCGAGACTGCCCAGTGGGTGAACGAAATCAGCCTCGGTAGACGAAATCAGGTGGCGTCGGGGTCGTAGGGGGTGGGTTCGAGCATCGTCGCGGCCGTCGTGGGCGAGGGGGCGCTCTTCAGAGATTGCGCGAGGCTGCCGGCTTCCTGCGTGACCTGCGCGGTGGCATCGTCCAGGGATTTTCCGGCCTGCATGATCTCGCGCTGGGCTTCCTCCAGCGCCGCCACCTCGTTGGCGAGATGCTTCTTCACGAAGGTCTTGGGGTTGAGGTCTTCCAGCGTCAGATCGGCGAAGTCAGGCCCCAGTTCGGTGCGAAGCGTGCTCTGCGCGTTGTTCGCGATGCCCTTCAGGTAGACGAAGACCCGGGCTGCCTTGCGCGACATTTCGGGCAGGCGCTCAGGGCCGAAGAGGATCACTCCCAGCACGATGAGCAGAAGAAGCTCCACTCCCGAAATGCCTAACACGGGCTCGATCTTAGCTTGGTTTCCCCAAACCCGGCGGAGCGCTAAGCCCCCGACGGCCTATGACTGCACCGGCAGCAAGCGCTCCAAGCCGCGCCGCACCCAGTCCTGCCAGGAATCGGGGTAGGGCTCCTCGCGGGGCAGCTCCCCCATCGCTTGCGCCATCAAGGCCTGGGGACCGTTAGTGGCAACCAGGACGACGTCCTCGCCTGCCTGCCACGCGGATACGCTGAGGTGACCGCTGGCCCGCCGCGGACCCGACGTGGCATCGGTGGCGAGCCGACCTTCCGCGGAGGCCACCGTGAGCGCGCGGAATCCATCCGAGTAAACGAGCCTCGCATGCTCGCTCTCGCCCGAGGAGTAGGCCACCAGGGGCAGCCCCGCGAGAGTGAGGGGGCATTCCAACGCTCCTGGGCACCACCCACTGACGCCGCTCGCAGAGACTGGCATGAGCGCGATCAGTTGCTGTGCGTCATCGGGCAGCTGCACCGATTCATAGGAGATGCTCTCGAACCCCGCCATGATGGTGGGCTTGCCTTGCGAGTCGAAGTATTCCGCCCGCAACAGCGCGTTCGTCGACATGTCGATCCACCACCGGCGGGCAACACGCTCCTCCTCACGTGCCTCCAGCACGCTGGTCGAGCGCCCGGCAACGGTACCGAGGGTGGGATATTGGTAGAACGACCAGGAGGCTGGCGGAGCGAGGCCGGGCTCGTCGAGTTCCGGGGAGATGGTGGACGTGAACCGTTCCCCCTCGGCGTCGAGGACGACCATGCTGCTGCCTTCGCCCTCCACCTTGGTCACCTGCACGTCGGCCGTGAGAAAAGCACTTTCCTCGTGAGAAAAGACGACGCGCTGCAACCCGGAGTAGTTGAGCCCAGCGTCCCGTTTGGCACCGAGCACCTCTGCGGCCGCGGAGGCGGAGATGCGCAGCGCCTGCTCTTCCTTCACCTCGGTCGGCGCCTCCTGGCTGCTGCCAGCGAAACGAGCACCTCGTTCATGGGCGAACAGGACGGCCCCGACGCTCTCGTTGACGCCGATCGCGGTGAGGGCCAGGTTGAATTGATCGCGTGCCGTCTCCACGGGCTTCGATACCACCTGCGGGCTGGGCGCGATCACCACGGCCAGCACCATCACCACGACGGCCAAAGTCAAGACGGCGACGCCGGATTGGACCACCAGCCGCTGCCGGGCTCGCCGTCGCGACGGCAGTGCGGCATGGGAGGGATCCGCGGCGGCGCTCAGGTAGAGAGGTTGCGCGGCACCCTCGCCGGCGATGCTCTCCAACCGGGAGGTGAGATCGGTGGGGGCATCCGCGGTGGCGTCGCGCTGACGCGACAGCGTGGAACAGATCTCGGAGAGTTCGTTCAACTCGTCGCGGCAGGCTTGGCATCCGGCGAGGTGGTAGCAGACCTGCTCCCATCGTTTGTGCGGCAGAGTGCCGTCGATGAAGGCGGAGAGGTCTGGGCGAATCTTTTGGCAGCGCCCATCGATGGGTGCTGCTCCCATCATGAGACCCCTAGGCCCAGATACCGAGAGCGGTCGGGATCGGGAGCTCGGTGCTTCAGTGCGTCGCGCAACTGGGCGCGGCCGCGGGCGATCCGGCTGCGCACGGTGCCGATCTTGATGTCGAGCACCGTGGCGATCTCCTCATAGCTCAATCCCTCGATATCGCACAGCACCACGGCGACGCGCTGCTCCGGGTTGAGCGCCGCCAACGCCTCGGCCACATCGGGGTCGAGGTTCGCGTCGGCGTGCATCTGATCGGGGCCTGAAGACTCGCCCCAGACGTGCTCGGGGGCCGTGCTCAACGCATCCATCCGGATCCGCTGCTTGCGCCGAGCCTGATCGAGGAACAAGTTGGTGGTGATCCGGTGCAGCCAACCGTCCAGCGTTCCGGGCTTGAAGGTATGGATCGACTTGAAGACCCGGACGAAGACATCCTGGGTGAGATCCTCCGCGTCATGGGGGTTGCCGGTGAGCCGATACGCCAGCCGGTAGACCTGTGCGGAGTAATCGCGCACGAGTTCCTGCCAGGTGGGCGCGACCCACTCCGTGGTCTGCGCCTCTGGCTTCGCCTTCCGGCTTAAGAACACGCTACGCCTTTCCATGGATACCAGTGTGGCCCATCAACCTGTGGAGAAGCTGTGGGCATACCCTGGAACCATCCCTGATTCTTCCCTGGGCTACCCTCACCACCCACATCACGTACAACGAACAGCCGGGCCAAATTGTTCCCGAACCGGCGGCGTCAGAGATCCGCGTACTGTTCCAAGGTCGTTGCGTAGCGTGACACAAACTCGGCCGGCGTCTTGCCCATGGGGGCCCGGCATTCGCCGACGTCGAAGCCGCGAGCACCCAGTGTGGCCTTGACCATCATGCATCCCTGGGTGGCGAAAACCCCCGTCAGAGCAGGCAGCAAGCGCTGGTTCAAACGGCAGGCCTCGGCGACGTCTCCGGCCAGGAAGGACTCGATGATCCGTCGCATCGGGCGCGCGGTGAAATGCGTCGACGTGCCCACCACGCCCACGCCCCCCACGGCAAGCAGCGGCAGCGTGAAGGCGTCGTCGCCGGCGTAATAGTGCAGATCCGTGTTGGCGATCACGACCGAGGATGAGGAGACGTTGCCCTTGGCGTCCTTGACCGCGACGATCCGTGGGTGCTCCGCCAAGCGGATCAGCATGTCCTCGGGAATCGGCAAGCCCGAGCGGTGCGGGATGTCGTAGAGCATCGTCAGCAGCTCGGTCTCGTCGGCCACCGTGCGGAAGTGGGCTTCCAGCGCATCGGCCGGCGGGCGCGAGTAGTAGGGGGTGACGACGAGCACGCCGTGGGCCCCAGCTTCGGCGGCGTCGCGCGCCAGCTTGCAGGAATGCTCCGTGGAGAACGTGCCAACGCCGGCCACCACGCGTGCCCGGTCCCCCACCTCCTGAACGACCACACGCAACAAGTCGTTCTTCTCCTCGTCGGAGGTGGTCGGGGATTCGCCGGTGGTGCCGTTGATGATCAGACCGTCGTGGCCCAGATCGTCGACGAGATGACGGGCCAGCGCCGCCGCCTTGTCCAGATCCAGACGCAGGTCTTTCGTGAACGGGGTGATCATGGCCGACGTCACACGGCCGAAGACCGGCTGCATGTCACCTGGTGTAGAGCTCCGCATGCGGGCCATCCTAACGGTCTCCTCGCCAGGTTGCGCGCGCCGCGTCATGCCCGGAGGAGGTTACCCGCATCGCAAATGGGTAGGGTAGGGCTGTGAACAGCACACCCAGCACTTCTGAAGCGCCGAGCCCGGCGACATGGGCGTATTGCGAAGAGCATGTTGCCCCCTCCCCTGCCGTACGTGAGGCGATCGCCGAGGCCACCGCGGCGGGTCACGCCGCACTGAGCAGCGGCACCCTGAGCCTCCTGGCCACCCTGACCAGGGCGGCCCGCGCCAAGGCCGTGGTGGAGATCGGCACGTACATGGGTTCCTCCGGTCTGGTCTTCCTCGACGCGATGGCGCCTGATGGCGTTCTCACCAGCATCGACGCGGAGGCCGACAACCAGTACGCGGCCCGCAAGTTCTTCATCAAGGCCGGCTGGCACAGCTCCCGGTTCCGCCTGATCGCCGGCTCCCCGCTGGACATCATGCCGAAGCTGCGCGACGCCGCTTACGACATCGTGTTCGTCAACGGCGAGAAGACCTCCTACGTGGAGTACGTGATCAGCGCCGACCGGATGCTGCGCCCCGGAGGCATGCTGATTCTCAACGACGCGCTCTGGCACGGCGAGGTGGCCGACGAGAGCAACGAGAGCGATGAAGCCCTGATCCTGCGCGAAGCGATCGATTCCATCGCCCAGAACGAGGCCTACACCTACTCCCTGCTGCCCGTGGGCAACGGCCTGCTGGTGGCCGTGAAGCACAGCTGAGCCTCGCCAAGAAGTCGCCGCCGTTCGCCCGGCGCTACTGTCGGTGACATGCTGCGCCCGCAGACTTGAGGCTCAAGTCTGCGGGCGCGAACCATGTGACCGAGATGTCAGTCGCGGGTGACCCTGCTGTCCTTGCCGACGACGACGATGCCGCCCTCGGAGACGGAGAATCCGCGCGCACGATCGTGTTCGTGATCGACGCCGATCTGGGCGCCGTCCTCGACCACGACGTGCTTATCCAGGATGGCGTTGCGAACCACCGCGTGCTGGCCGATCTCGACGCTGTCCATCAGCACCGAGTTCTTGACCGATGCCCACTTCTCCACGCGAACATCGGGGCTGAGCACGCTGCGCTCGATCTCGCCGCCGGAGATGATGCAGCCCTGGCTGACGATCGAATCCTCCGCACGGCCGCGCATGACGAACTTCGCACCCGGCAGCTGAGGCTGGTGGGTGTAGATCGGCCAGCGATCGTTGTAGAGGTTGAATTCGGGTTCCACCGAGACCAGGTCCATGTGCGCCTCGTGGAAGGCGTCGATCGAGCCCACATCCCGCCAGTAGTTGTTATCCCTGTCGGTGGCGCCGGGCACCTTGTTGGCCGTGAAGTCGTAGACCTGGGACTGGCCCTGGTCCGTGAACCACGGGATGATGTCGCCGCCCATGTCGTGACGGCCGTCGGGATTCTCGTTGTCGTAGCGCAGCGCCTCGACGAAGGCCTTCCGGCTGAACACGTAGTTGCCCATGGACGCGAAGGACTCGTCCGGGGAATCGGGCAGGCCAGGAGGATCGGCCGGCTTCTCGAGGAAACTGTTGATCTTCCCGTCGGCCGCGGCGTCGATCACACCGAACTCGGATGCGTCCTTGCGAGGAACGCGGATACCGGCCACTGTCGCACCCAGTCCGGAATCGATATGAGCGTCCACCATCTGCCGGATGTCCATCCGGTAGATGTTGTCGGCCCCGAACACGACGATGTAGTCGGGATCCTCGTCACGGATGAGGTTGAGCGACTGATAGATCGCATCGGCGCTGCCCTGGTACCACTGCTTCCCGAGCCGCTGCTGCGCGGGCACCGGGGAGACGTAGTTGCCGAGCAAGGTCGAGAACCGCCAGGTCATTGAGATGTGCCGGTCGAGCGAGTGCGACTTGTACTGCGTCAGCACTGCGATCTGCCGTAGATCCGAGTTGGCCAGGTTGGACAGTACGAAGTCGATCAGACGATATGTTCCACCGAATCGAACCGCCGGCTTTGCGCGATCCTGGGTGAGAGGCATGAGCCTCTTCCCTCGCCACCTGCGAGGACGATAGACAAGATTTTTGGATGAGCCACCATGGCTTGACCCTATTGCCTTTCGGGGGGCGTCACAACTGATTTCACGGATTGGCCGGGCGCGGGCTCATCCATGTGGAAGCATCGGAGCATGAACATGAAACTGTCACTGTTGACCCGCGAATATCCTCCCCACATCTACGGCGGTGCGGGCGTCCATGTCGGCCAGCTCGTCCCCCAGCTGCGCAAGTTCATCGATGTCGAGGTGCATTGCATGGGCGAGGACCGCGACGGCGCGACGGCGCATGCCGAGGATTACCCTGCCGGCGCCAATGCCGCCCTCCGGGTGCTCGGGGCCGATCTCTCGATGGCCGCCGCGATCGCCGACGATGCGGATGTCATCCATTCCCACACCTGGTACGCCAACTTCGGCGGCCTGGTCGGCGGCCTGCTTCGCGACGTGCCCCACGTCGTCACCTCTCACTCCCTGGAGCCCCATCGCCCCTGGAAGGCCGAGCAACTCGGCGGCGGTTACGCCGTCTCGTCGTGGGCGGAGAAGACCTCCTTCGAAGCTGCCGATGCAGTGATCTCGGTGAGCGCCGGCATGCGCCGTGATGTGCTCGATTCCTACCCCGATCTGGATCCCGAGCGCGTCTACGTGGTGAAGAACGGCATCGACCCGGACGAGTTCAAGCCCGATCACGGCACCGACGTGGTCAGCAGCCTCGGCGTCGACCTTGACAAGCCATCAGTGGTCTTCGTCGGACGCATCACCCGCCAGAAGGGCCTGGTGCACCTTGTGCGCGCCGCCGCACAGTTCGATGCTGACACCCAGGTGGTGCTGCTGGCCGGCGCCCCCGACACCCCGGAGATCAAGGCCGAATTCGACGAGGCCTTCGCCGAGCCTGCAGGCCCAGCGCAATGCGCCGGTGATCTGGGTGCCGGAGATGCTGCCGCGCGCGTCGGTGCGTCAGGTGTTGACGCACGCCACCGTTTTCGCGTGCCCGTCGGTCTACGAGCCACTGGGCATCGTGAATCTGGAGGCGATGGCCTGCGAGACGCCCGTCGTGGCATCCGCGGTCGGTGGCATTCCCGAGGTGGTCGTCGACGGCGAGACCGGTCTGCTGGTGAACTACGATCCGGCACAGGCCGGCGATCCGGACTTCGTGGCCGGCTTCGAGGCCGACTTCGCTGAGAAGGTCAATCGGATCACCCGCGACGAGGCCTTGGCGAATAGCTACGGGCTGGCAGGACGCCAGCGCTGCATCGACGAGTTCTCGTGGGAAAAGATCGCGCTCGAGACCATCGAGGTGTACAAGAAGGCGATCGCGCATCACGGTTCGTGACGCGCCAGAGCGAGCCGCCCCGGTATTACCGGGGCGGCCTCGCTCTTTGATTGTCGGTGAAGGCCCTAGCCGACGACGTCCTTGAGCGCGTCCAGCAGAGAGGTCGCTTCTTCGGCGTTCATCTCCACGACGAGGCGCCCTCCGCCATCGACGGGAACGCGCATGACAATGCCGCGACCCTCCTTCGTGACCTCCATCGGTCCATCACCAGTGCGGGGCTTCATCGCTGCCATGAGCATCCTCAATCTCTTCGGTTGTGCGGACCATCCTATTATCGCGCACATTCAAGCTTTCCGGCGAAAGCTCGGCCAGCGGGGGCGTCGCTTCTTCCCCTTCGACGCTCCTGGAGGCCTGCCGCACCACGCGTTCGATCAGTTCGTCGACCGCATCCATGGCGTAACCGCGACGCACCACGTCGAACCGGGCACGCGCCAGCATCTCCGGTGACATCTCTCCGGAGATGCTGGCTACGAGCGCACCGTCGACCTGATCGGTGGCGTAGCCGTTCAGCACCACCGGCAAGCGCAGCTGAGCCAGATACTGCTCACCGAAGGGCAGGTCGGGAAAATACGGCTTGGGCCTGTCCGTGACGGGTGGCGGCATCTGCCCCCACCGTCCGGTGCCGGCGATGGCGGCGAGTCCCATCACCACCATCGCCACGACGACGATCAGCCACACCACGACGTCCGCCTACCCTGCCGCCCGAGGCTGACCCATCGCGGCGACGGCTTCCTCCATGTCGTCGGTGACGGTGAGCAGATCGAGATCCGCGGGAGAGATGAACCCACCGCCGGCCACCTCGTCCTCGAGCCATTCCATGAGCTTTCCCCAGTACGCGGTGCCGAAAAGCACCATGGGAAAGTGAGTCACCTTGCCGGTCTGAGTCAGCGTCAGCGCCTCGAACAACTCGTCGAAGGTGCCGAAGCCACCGGGCATGACGATGAATCCCTGCGAATACTTGAGGAACATCATCTTGCGAGCGAAGAAGTAGCGGAAGTCGATGCCCAGGTTGACGTACTCGTTCAGCCCTTGTTCATGGGGCAACTCGATGCCGAGGCCGACTGAGGTGCCGCCCGCTTCTGAGGCTCCTTTGTTGCCGGCCTCCATGATTCCGGGGCCGCCTCCGGTGATCACGGCAAACCCCTCCTCCGCGAGACGCCGCCCGATGTGGACGGCGTGATCGTACATCGGCGTGCCGGGTGTGATCCGGGCCGAGCCGAAGATGCTGATCGCGGGTGGCAGGTTTCGCAGCGCGTCGAAGCCCTCGACGAACTCGGCCTGGATGCGCAGCACGCGCCACGGATCGCGGCGACCCCAGTCGTCGGCCCCGGTGTCGAGCAAGGCCTGGTCTGCCATGGGCGTACCCTGTTGCTTCCCGGAGAGCAGCACGGCGCCTTGCCTGCGAGATTTCTTGATCATGGGGTCTCCATCATCCTTCCGATGTCGATGTCAACCAAGCGCGAAGCCCCGACGCGCAGCGCTCGAGATCGGCCGCGGGGCAGAATTCGTCGTCGGCGTGGGCCACCAGCGGATCGGCCGGACCATAGTTCACGGCGGGCACGCCCAAGGCGCTGAACCTCGACACGTCCGTCCAGCCGTACTTCGGCCGGGCCTCGCCTCCCACGGCCGCGACGAACTGCTGAGCCAGCGGGAGATCGAGACCCGGGCGGGCGCCGGGAGACATGTCGACGACCTCGAACTCGTACCCGTCGAACACCCGAGCCAGTTCGGCCAGGGCATCGTCGGGCGACTTGTCCGGCGCGAATCGGTAGTTGACCTCCACCGATGCCGTGGGCGGAATGACGTTTCCCGCCACGCCGCCATGGATGCGCACGGCGTTGAGTCCTTCCCGATAGACCAGACCATCCACCTCGACCTGGGCGGGCCGGTAGTCCTCGAGCCTGCGCAGCACCTCTCCGAGACCGTGGATGGCGTTGATACCCATCCAGGCTCTCGCGCTGTGCGCGGCCTTGCCCTGGGTGGCGATCACGATCCGGCAGGTGCCCTGGCAGCCGCCTTCGATCTCGGCGCTGGTGGGCTCCATCAGCACGGCGAAATCGGCCTCCAGGAGTTCGGGCCGGTTGGCGGCCAGGCGGCGCAGCCCGTTGCGGGTGGCGTCGACCTCTTCGTTGTCGTAGAAGATCCAGGTGATGTCCCGGTTGGGGTCGCTCAGCTCGGCGGCCAGCGTCAGCATCACCGTCACCCCGCCCTTCATGTCGCAGGTGCCCCGCCCGACGACACGCAGGCCCTTCGGATGGTCTTCCACCGACGAGGGAAGGTTCTCGGCCACCGGCACGGTATCGAGGTGTCCGGCGATCACGACCCGCTCGGCTCGCCCTAGGTGGGTGCGAGCGACGACGCAGTCGCCGTCGCGCTCGACCATCAGATGGGGGTATCGCCGCAGCGTCGTCTCCACCGCGTCGGCCAGCTCTGCCTCGTTGCCGGATACGCTCTCGATATCGACGATCTGCCGCAACAGTGCGACGAGGCCAGCTCCCAGGTCAAGACTCATAGCCACGACACTACCGCCCCGAAAATCCGCTTCCCTGGAAAATCGGCCAGTGGCCGATTTTCCGGTGTCTAATGCCGAGAATCGGCCAGTGGCCGATTTTCGGCGGTGGGGCGGGAAGGAAGAAGGGAGGCGGCGAGATGGGGGTTGCTCATAGAATGCCAGCATGACTGATGCCACCCGCACTGCTTGGGCCTGGGGCCTGGCCACCGTTCACCGTACCGGCGCTGTTCTCGATGTCTGGTTCCCAGAGCCTCAGCTGGGTTCCGATGTCACCGACGAAGCCCCGTCGCTCTTGGTCGAAGCACAGTGCGGCGACGAGATCCGCGGCGTGGAGGCGAAGGTGGTGCGCGTCGAGATCGACCTCGACGCGGAGCCGGCCACCGTGGAGGATGCGTATCTCCGGCTGCATCTGCTGAGCTCGCGTCTCGTGCAGCCACACGCCCTGAACCTCACCGGGTTGTTCGGCATCCTGCCCAACAATGCGTGGACCACCCGCGGCCCCGTCCGGATCGCCGACGTGTCCCGCGTACGGGCCCTTCTCCGCGCGCGCGGCGAGCAGCTCACCGTCTACGGCATCGACCGTTTCCCCCGCATGGTCGATTACATCGTGCCCAGCGGCGTGCGCATCGCCGATGCCGACCGCGTTCGACTGGGGGCGCACCTCGCCGAGGGCACCACCGTCATGCACGAGGGGTTCGTCAACTTCAATGCCGGCACGCTCGGCACCTCCATGGTGGAGGGACGCATCTCGGCCGGCGTCGTGGTGGGGCACGGCTCGGACGTCGGAGGCGGCGCGTCGATCATGGGCACGCTCTCGGGCGGTGGCCAGGAGGTCATCCACATCGGCGAGCGGTGCCTCTTGGGCGCTCAGGCCGGTTTGGGCATCTCGCTCGGCAACGACTGCGTGATCGAGGCGGGTCTCTACATCACCGCAGGCACCAAGGTCACCTTGCCCGACGGCGCGGTGGTCAAGGCACGGGAGCTGTCCGGTCGCGACGACCTGCTGTTCCTGCGCGACTCCACCACCGGCAAGGTGGTCGTCAAGAACCGCCGCGGACAGCAGGTGAAACTCAACGATGCCCTGCACACAAACTGATCGCGGCCTATGACGAGGAAGGGCGGGCTCGCACTATTCGTCACCCTGGTGATCCTGGGAGGCCTGGCCGTGGGCGGCTACATGGCCTACCACTACTTGTATGAACGGTTCACGCCGGCACGGTGCACCGTCGTTGTCGACGACCACGAAGTGACCCTCACCAGGAGCAGGCTCGCAACGCCTCGATCATCGTCGCCGCCTCCGTGGAGCGCGGCCTGCCGGAGAGGGCTGCCATCGTGGCGCTAGCCACGGCATACCAGGAATCGGGGCTGCGCAACCTCGACTACGGCGACAGAGACTCCTTGGGCCTGTTCCAGCAGCGCCCGTCGTACGGCTGGGGCACCGAGGAGGAGATCATGGATCCGTGGTACACCTCGCACCGGTTCTACGAGGAACTGGTGAAGTTCGACAACTGGGAGACCACGGACATCAACGACATGGCGCAGAAGGTGCAGCGCAGCGGATTCCCGGAGGCCTACCGCAAGCACGCCGACAACGCCACCGCGGTGGCGCGCTCCCTCCTGGGGGCACCGGAGTCGATCAGCTGCATCAGCTTCCAGGTGGGCACCCCCGCGCCCGAGGAATTCACGCCGGTGTTGGAGGCCATCGGGGCGGAATACGTGATCGACGGCAACTCCGTGCGCATCACCACCGCCGACGATGAGGCCAAGGTGTGGTCGGCGGCGAACATGGCCATCGCCAACACCTACCGTGCCGGTGTCTCGGGTGCCGAGGTACTGGGCAGATCCTGGGAATCCAGCAGCGAGGGGTGGAGCGAGGCGAAGGATCCCTCAGACCAGGCTCCCGCCATCCTCACCCTGGGGTGAGCCGCACGCAGTCCTCTGAGACAGCTGGGAGCGCGACGATGACGGAATCAGCCATTAAGAGATTCCGCAGGTACCTCTAAGTTCCCCGGGATTGATGCGACGTAAATCCGGACACTGGTCGAATTCTGGGTCCAGGGTGAGGATCTCGGCCAATCCATGATGGAGCGCGGTCGCCGCATGGACCGCGTCACGTCCCCGCATATGATGCGTTTCGACGAGCGCGATCGCCTTGTCGAGCACCTCGACACCGAACTCATGGAGAACCACAGCCGCCATCAGTGTTCGCGCGTGAGCCATCGCCTCTGCGCGATCACAGCGACGCATCCGATGAAACAGGAACTCCTGCACCATCTCAACACTCGCATGGAGCTCAAACTCACCACCGGCAGCACGCTGAAGAACGTCGAGGCAGGCGGCTTTGTGAGGCGACGGCCCACCGATCGCGTAGATCGGGACGTTGGAATCGATGAAGAGCCTTCTCACTGTGGGCCGCCGACGAGGTCCCGATCGAACGATTCTTTGATCGAGGCCCATCCTTCCTCGGGTTCCTCGTCCGTCGCTGAACTGAAGTCCACGAACATCTGGAGCGCGGCCTTGCGAGCCTCGTCCTCCGGCGGATAAGCGACATCGATCGCCCCACGGATCACGGCGGAGACGCTACGAGACGATCGCCGAGCTTCTTCCTCCACCCGACGATACCGCGCTTGGTCCAGCAAGAGCTGGAGACGTCTCTCCATCACGGACATACACATACAGTAGCATGTGTATGTTTCGACTGATAGTGGTTTTCCCTGCCTATGGTCTATGCCGCGCCAGCGACCCGGCTCTAGGCCAGGCGGGCGGCGGCCTCGGCGATGGCTTCGTCGGTAGCGGTGAGAGCCACGCGGACGTGGTTGGCGGCCTTGGTGCCGTAAAAGTCACCCGGGGCGGCCAGGATGCCGCGTTCGGCTAGCCATTCGACGGTGTCGCGCCCTGGTTCCCCGCGGGTGACCCAGAGGTACAGGGAGCCTTCGGAGTGGTCGATGCGGAAGCCGGCCTGCTCCAGCGCGGGCCGCAGCACGGCCCGGCGGGCGAGGTAGCGCTGGCGCTGCTCCTCCACGTGTTCCTGGTCGCCCAGCATCGCCACCATCGCCGCCTGAATGGGCGCCGGCAGCATCATGCCCAAGTGCTTGCGCACGGCGAGCAGTTCTTGGACCACTGCCGGATCCCCGGCGACGAAACCCGCGCGGTAGCCGGCGGCGTTGGACCGCTTGGAGACGGAGTGCACCGCCAGCAACCCGGTGAGATCGCCGTCGTTGACGCGCGGGTCCAGCACCGAGATGGCCTCGGCATCCCAGGAGAACTCGCCGTAGCATTCGTCGCTGGCAAGGACGGCACCGCGCTCCCGCGCAGCCGCCACGAAGGCGCGCAGCTCCTCCAGGCTCAACACACGGCCCGTGGGGTTACCGGGCGAGTTGATCCAGATCACCTTGACGTCGGCAGGCAGCTGAGACGGATCGTCGAGCGGTACGGGCCTGGCGCCTGCGACGAGCGCCCCCACCTCGTAGGTGGGGTATGCGCACTCCGGGAAGACCACCGACTCCCCGGCACCCACGCCCAACAGCAGGGGCAGCCAGGCCACGAGTTCCTTGGTGCCCACCACCGGCAGCACGCTCTCATGAGCAAGCGCGACGGAATGCCACCGCTGCTCCAGATAGTCGACGATGGCCTGGCGGGTCGCAGGAGAACCCCACACGGTGGGATAGCCATGAGCTTCGGCCGCTTCGGCCAGAGCGCTCTTCGCCAACTCCGGGGTGGGGTCCACGGGGGTGCCGACGGTGAGGTCGACGAGCCCCCGTGGATGCGTCGCCGCCTTCGCTTTGGCGCCGGCCAGCGTGTCCCAGGGAAAGTCGGGCAGCCGGGCACCGAGCCCAGACGCCACCACGACTATTCGCCTTGCGGAGGCAGGGCCTCGACGACCGGATGGTCCTTGTCGATGACGCCCAGCTTGGCGGCACCACCGGGAGAGCCGATGTCGTCGAAGAACTGCACGTTCACGTCGTAGAACTCGGCCTCTTCGTCAGGCACGTCGTCTTCGTAGTAGATCGCCTCGACGGGGCACACGGGCTCGCAGGCGCCGCAGTCCACGCACTCCTCGGGATGGATGTACAGCATCCGGTTGCCCTCGTAGATGCAATCGACGGGACACTCCTCCACGCAGGCGCGGTCCTTTACGTCAACGCAGGGCAGACCGATGATGTAGGTCACGATGACACTCCTTGGATCAGGTTCTTCGTCAGTTTAGTCCTGGACACTCGGGCGGCGCCACGGGGCAACGGCCCTCGTGGATACGCTCTGGGAGAACCAGGTTCGGGGTTAGTCGTCGGATGAGGTGCTGGCGGGCTCGGGCCTGGGCTCGCAGATGATGTGGTCACCGGCGCTGTACTTCCAGGAGTAGTTCTCCCGCTTGGCCACGTTGCCGTCCTTCCAGAAGAGGCGGCTATAGGTGGCGGTGAAGCCCTGGATGGGAGCCTGCGGCTCGCACTCCTGGCCGTAGGGGATCCTGATGGTACGCCCGGAGTAGAAGCCGGACTTCTTGATCTCGCTCGAGGTCACGTCGTCCCAGGTGGGAATGGACCAGACCTTGAAGGTGAGGCTGCCGCGACTACCGGAGCTCGACCTGTTGATGTAGCCCTGGATGATCGCCGGGTACTCGGTGTTATTGCGGAAGCGCATGTCGAAGGCGCCCCGCATGATGGTGGCCTCTCGGCCCGCCGGGTAACGATCGAAGTACAGCGAGTGCGGCTTGTGCTCGATGTCTTCGTAGCCGGCGAAGAAGGCGGCGTTGTACATCGTGGTGGCCGACTGGGAGATGCCTCCGCCAGAGGACTCCACGAGGCGCCCGCCGTCGATCACGATGCCATCGACGAAGCCGTTCGCCCTGGTTCGGGGACCCAGGGTGCTATCCAGGCTGAAGATCTCTCCCGGCATCACCACCGAGCCGTGGACCTTCTCCGCGGCCCGCCCCAGGTTGGTGTTGCGGTAGCTCGCATGCGGGTAGTAGGTGGTGAACTCGCCGATGACCTCGCGAGGCTTGACCTTCTCGGCGGCTTCGGTGGTGAACTCGGGCTCTTCGGTGATCCGGGGCACGGGAGCGGCGCGGCCGGCTTCGTCGGCCCCCAGGATGAGAGTGCTGACCGCCTCGGCAAAGGCCGGCTCGTCGATCACCTGACCGGTGGACGAGGGCACGACGACGGGCGTGCCGTTGCTGAACCTGTAGCTGGCATCCTTCGGACCGGTGAGCTTCAGATCCTTGCGTTCTTCAGCGATCGCCTCGAACAGCTCGTCGGTGTTCAGGCTGCCGACGAGTGCGCCGTCGTTCACCTCGAAGGAGGCGGCGGCGGCCAGCTTCGCCACGGGGATGGTCATCCTCCCCTCCCCCGAGGTGAACACCACGGGAGCGGAAAGCAGAGGCTCGGCGAAACCGCTCACGGCCTCATCCACCATCTCGGTGGTCACCTCTGGCTGGTTGATCTGGACGACGGCCTCAACCTCTGCCTTGGCGTCGCGGTAGGCCTCCGTGATCGGGGTCACGCTCTCCTCGGCGTCCAGCTCCACGCCCGGGGTGGAATCGGTGCGCTCGATCGTGCCCTCGGCGATGCTCAGTGTGGCGGATACCGGCTCGACCGCGAACTCCGGGGCCTTGGCCTCAAGAGCCGAAAGCAGCTCGTCCTCGTTCACCGCGACGATGGGGGGTACCTCTGAGTTGCCGCCGAAGAAGTTCTCGAAGATGGTTATGGGATTCCAGCTGACACCGCCTCCGGCTTCCTGGATCATGGCGTCGTAGTCGAGCGAGAGCCCGGCTTCTCCCGGGGCGATCTGCGTCGTGGCGCCCTGCGGCCCCACCAGAGTGATCGCCTGCTCGCGTTCGGGAGCGAGCTCGGTCTTGAGCGTCTCCTCGGCGTCGACCAGGTTCATCCCGCCCAGGTGAATACCGGCCACTGCGGCGTCCTTGGGCAACCGATTGCCGGTCACGAAGTATCCGGCTACGTACAGCACGCCCAGCACGACGACGAGCCCAAGGACCGACCCCAGGATCCACTTCGTCCGGGAGTTCTTCGGTTTCGGCTTGGTCTCTTCGCTCACGCGCATCCCCTTATGTCCTTACCCGGTGCAGCGGGTCCGGCGTCTATCGTACGAGTCAAACGGCCCGCACCAAAACGCCGTCGTGTCCTGCGCGGTTTGACCGCTTCGCAGACGCGATCAGCGGATACGGATGGTGAAAGGCAGGCTGACAGGGCCGGAAACCTGCAAACCCACCCAGGAAGCCGCCTGGGACAGCAGATCCTCCGACGACACCACCGCGCGCGCTCCCGTGGAGTGCTCGCTCGACGAGGCAGGAATGAACCGGCTCAACAGGCCCGAATCCCCCACCCGGGTGAGCGCGATGTCGTCGGGATCCAAACCGGCCAGTTCGGCCGCGCGTTGCACCGCAAGGCGGGGGCCGCCCAGATGATCGATGAGTCCGTGCTGCTTGGCGTCGGCACCGGTCCAGACCCGCCCCTTGGCGAGGGCTTCCAGTTGCTCGTAAGGCATGCCCCGGTCTGCGGCGGCGAAGGTGGTGAAATCGTGGTAGACCCTGTCCAGCCAGGCGTTGAGCCGAGCCCAGTCGTCCTCGGTGAACTCATGAGCGGAGGAAAGCATCCCGGCGGACTGTCCCACCTGGATCGACTCGCGGACCAGCGCCAGCTTCTCGTAGAGACGCGTGGTGACCATCTTTCCGCCCAGGACACCGATGGATCCCGTCAGCGTGGTGGGCTGGGCCACGATCTCGTTCGAGGCCATCGAGACGTAGTACCCGCCGGAGGCCGCGACGGACCCCATGGTGGCCACGATCGGCTTGCCGGCCTCACGAAGCCGTATCACCGCGCGACGAATGAAATCCGAGGCCACGGCCGAGCCACCGGGGCTGTCCACCTCGAACACGACGGCCTTGATGTCATCGTCGCGCAGGGCGGAGCGCAGATGCTCGTCGACCACATCGCTGCCGGCGCTGGGACCGTTGATGCTGGGAGTACCGCGGCCCGTCACGATGGGACCCCGCAGCGTCACCACTCCCACCTGAGGACGATGGCGCTTGCGCACCGCCTTCGCGAAGGACGGCTTCAATGCGTAGCGGTGCACGAACCTCAGCTCCTCCGGCGTGGCGCTCCACTGCGTCAGCGCCTCGGCATAGGCCTCGTCGCGATAGCCGATGTGATCGATCAGGCCCAGTTCCTTCGCTCGCTCAGGAGTGACCGGGGACTCGTTGATCCCTTGCCACGCCGCCTCGATCGAGATCCCGCGGCGACGCGCGATGACCGCGGTGGCATCGTCGACGAGAGACTGCGCGATTCGGGTCATCATCTCGCGGTTGGCCTCGCTGACCTCGCTGCCCGCATAGGTCTCCGCCGCAGACTTGTACTCGTGCCGCTGGCCGAATTGCGGATCGACCCCCACCTTGTTCAACAGGCCCTTCAGCAGGAGGATCTGCACCTCGACACCGCCGATGCACAGCATGCCCGTGGGCTGCACCCAGATGCTGTGACAGGCCGTGGCGAGCTTGTAGGCCGACAACGCGTGGGCCAGCTCACCGAAGGACTCCGCCCAGGCCATGGTGGGCTTGCTCGTGCCGAATTCCTCGATCAACTGGCCGATCTCGTCGTGAGCGGTGGCCGAGATCGCGGCCGGCACCGCGTGCACGATCAGGCCCTTGACCCGATCGTCGCCCGCCGCCTCTTCCAGCGCCTCCCGCAGCCGCACCAGCGACGTGGCATTGACCACCTGGATCGCCTCGAGCGGGTTGTTCGGTCGGGCCTCCAGCACGCCCCTCGCCAAATCGAGTTCGAGGACGACACCGGAATCCGCCCCGCGCCGAGCGCCGAAGGAAGAAGGAAAGGAGAACTTGGACGAAGCAGCCATGACCACAAATCTACCTGGAGGTTCAAGACGAACAAGCCCGACAACAAAGGGAGCGCCTAGATAAGAGGTTCCGCAGGTAGGTGGTGCCGTGAGCTAAGGACGTGCTGGATGGATGACATGGCAAGGCGAGAGAGTCGAAACTGCCATCGGGTCATGCCAGTGAGTTCGTGGGCGGTGCCAGGTCGCCATCCAGTGCGCTGCAGTAGGTGCCACCTACCTGCGGAATCTCTAAAGACGCTTCCCCCTTCGAGATCGGTGACCTGGGTTAGAGGTCCCGCGGATACCTCTTACAGGAGTTCTTGGCGGTGGCCACCACGTTATCGACGGTGAAGCCGAACTCCTCAGCGAAGCACTTCGCCCCGGCCGCAGAAGCACCGAGTGCTCGATGGACACCGAGACACCACCAGCACCGAGATACTTCGACCAGCCCATCGCGATACCCGGCCTCGGCGGAGACCCGTGCGGTCACGGCCGCCATAGCACCGACTCGCGGTACTCGGCACTTTGCTCGTCCAGACCATTCCTGGCACGGCATCGACACCACACGAGTCAGCACCCCTCAGCCTCCAGAACTTCTGGGCCCCCACCCAGCGAGAACAGCCTCGGAGCCGGTAGCGATCAGGATCAACTGCGGATCCGCGGAAGCCTCGCTCAACACGTAACCGCCCTGGGCAACGCCTTCGGCCGAGCCAGCCCATCACAGGTGAACACCGGCAGATCCTGACGCGACAAGATCAAACCGGCCGGGCCATCCGCGCGACGGGAGACCTCACCCACGCCACCGGAGTCTCACATTCGCATCCGCCGGACACCACCGCCAGGCCCGGGATCGCGCGCAACGCCGCCAGGTGCTCGATCGGCTGATGCGTCGGCCCATCCTCGCCCACACCCACCGAATCGTGGGTCCACACGAACGTCGACGGCACACCCATCAACGCCGCCAAACGCACCGCAGGAAGCGGCATGTAATCGGCGAACACCAAGAACGTGCCTCCATAGGCCCGCGTCAGACCCGATGGCTACGATGCCGGCTGACGTGCCACCCATCGCGTGCTCGCGGATACCGAAATGCAGGGTGCGACCATAAGGCCCACCCTTCCAGTCCTCCGACTGCCTCGACTCCGGCAGGAAACTCGGCTCACCCTTCATCGTGGTGTTATTCGAACCCGCCAGATCAGCCGAACCACCCCACAACTCCGGCAGCTGATCCGCCAACGCGGACAGCACCTCACCGGAAGCCGCACGGGTCGACTTCTTGCCCTCCTCGAACACCGGAAGACGCCAGATCCTGCGGCAACGCCTTGCACGCACCCGCTCCAGCAACTCCGCACCCTCAGGATTCGCCTTCGCCACACGCCTCGAACTTGGCATCCCAGGCCGCACGCGCCGCCTCACCCGGGAAGCCGCCTTCGCGCGCATCAACAACCTCATCAACGGCAAAGAGGCTCCGCCGGGAAACCGAGCAGTTCCTTCACCGCCGCGATCTCCTCACCACCGATCTTCGCGCCATGAATGCCATGGGTGCCCTGCTTGGTCGGCAACGGCCAGCCGATCACCGTGGTCAGCTTGATAAACGACGGCTTATCCGTGACCGCCTTCGCGGCCTCGATCGCCGCGTACAGCGCGTCGATATCCTCCCGATACTCGGTACCGCCATTGGTCCAATCCACATGCTGCACGTGCCAGCCATAGGCCTCATACCGCGCCGCCACGTCCTCCGAGAACGAAATATTCGTATCGCCCTCGATGCTGATCCGGTTATCGTCATAGATCAACACCAGGTTGCCCAGCTCCTGCGTCGCAGCCAGCGACGACGCCTCCGCCGAGACACCCTCCTGCAAACACCCATCACCGGCGATCGCGTACACGAACCGATCGAAGATCGACTCCCCGGCCGGCGCCTCGGCGTCGAACAACCCGCGCTCACGACGCGCCGCCATCGCCATACCCACCGCATTGGAGACACCAGCACCCAACGGGCCCGTGGTGCACTCCACGAACTTCGTATGCCGGTACTCCGGATGTCCCGGGGTCTTCGACCCCCACGTCCGCAACGCCTTCAGGTCATCGATCTCCAAACCAAGACCCGCCAGATACAGCTGCGTGTACTGCGTCAACGACGCATGCCCTGCCGACAACACGAACCGATCCCGCCCGATCCACGCCTCATCGCCCGGATCAGTGTTCATCACCTTCTGATACAGCAGATACGCCACCGGCGCCAACGACACCGGCGTACCCGGATGACCGTTACCCACCTTCTCCACCGCATCCACAGCCAAAATCCTGGCCACATCCACCGCACGAGCATCCTGCTCGGTCCATTCCAAAGCCACGATGTTGATTCCTTACTATTTCCGGGACCGTTGTCTCGGTCCGCACATAACTATTCTCGATCTACAATCCCGACAGCGCCCGCGACCATCGCGAGCGCTCCTTCACCAAGAAAAAGGCACACCCTCACCAGAGGGAAGATCCGCAACGCCAACCTCAGGCACGGTTTCGTCGTCGCTCACGGGAGAAGCAGTATGCCCTGGCTCGGTCGGGCGCACCGGCTCCCCCAACGCCTCCCGGACGAGCTGCTGCAGGCCTTCGCCCGACACGGGGTCGAAAATACGCACCTCGGCCATGCGTCAGTGGTCCTCTCGGGGTGTCACGGGAGGCTCTGCCGACCACGGGAAAACGATCCAGCGATCCGTACTGCGCCACACATAATCGGCGTGCACGACGGTGGTGGGCTTCTCGTACAACACGGCGCTGCGCACTTCCGCGCCGAAACCTCGCAGCAGCTTGATCACCAGGTGAAGAGTGCGTCCAGAATCGGCGACATCATCGACGACGAGAATCGACTGATTCGCGATCGCCTCCGTATCCAGCATCGGCGACAACAGCACGGGATCGGGCAGCGTCTCCGCGACGTCGGTATAGAACTCCACGTTGATGGCGTCAACCAGCTTCACACCCAACGCGTAGGTCAGGGCGCCGGCCGCCACCAAACCACCGCGGGCGACGGCGATCACGACCTCGGGTTTGAACCCGGAATCGACGATGTCTTGAGCCAACTCTCGGGTGGCTTCACCCAGGAGGCCCCATGTGAGAACTTCTTTGCCGTCCAGATCGCTGGCGTCGCTGTGGTAAGCCATGGGCGCCATGTTATCGGACGCGCAGCCGGGAGCGGGCGAAGCTCAGACGGCATCGTGCGCGTCGAAATCCTGCCCGTCGAAGGTGTAGGTCATGAAGACGCAGTCCAGCCACCTGCCGAACTTGTACCCGATCTGCGTCAAACGGCCGGCCTCCACGAATCCCAGGCGTTCGTGGAACCGCAGAGACTGATCGTTGTCGCCGTCCACGACGCCCACCATCACGTGCATCCCCTGGCCCCTGGCCACATCCATCAGGGCGCGCATCAAGAGCCGGCCAGAACCCGCGGCGCGGTGCTGTTCGGAAAGGTAGATCGAGTGCTCGACCGTGAACCGATAGCCCTCCAGCGGCCGGAACGTGCCGTAGGAGGCGAAACCTCCCACCTCGCCGTCGATGTCGAGAACGAGCACGGGAAAGTTATCGGCCTGCTGACGGGCGAACCATTCGCGCCGCTCGCCGATCGTGACCGGCTGCAACCGCCAGGACGCGGTGGTTCCCACGCCGGCATCGTTGTAGATACGAGTGATGGTGGGGAGATCCTCTTCGGTGGCGCGGCGGATCTTCAGGCTCATGGATACAGCCTAGATGATTGATGCGGGGCGTGGTTTGGGGTTTTAGTGGTCGTAGGCGGTCAGGGGCGTAGGACTGGTGCGCCGATGCGGTCGTTGTGCCAGATCGCGGTGGTCAGGGCGAAAGGATCCGGGTGGCGATCCGGGCCAGTACTCCGGTGGGGGTGCGGGCGTTGTGGCGTTCGAGATCGAGTTGGTCTTTGAAGGTGTCGAAGATTGACTCGATCACCTGGCGCAGTGGTTTGAAGAACTCACTACCAGGGCGGGGCTTTTCACCAGGCTCCGGGTCGGTCGTAGAACCGTGATGCCGCCTTGGTTGAAGGCGTTGCTCGAACTGGCGGCCGAAGTAGTTCTTGTCACCCATCGTGGTCTGCCCGTCAGCGGCCACCGCGGTAGCGAGGTGTGGTGGGAGCATGCCGAGCATGTCTTCAGGAACGTTCATCGGCTTTGGCTCCCGACAGCGCCCAGACGATCGGCAGACCGTGACGGGTAGCGACCAAAAAGATGCAGCCGCAAGCCCCAGAAGAACCGGCTGTAGAGGCGCAATAGCCGTACTCGGCCCATCCGGCCAGATCAGAGCGTTTCACGGTTTCCCGGGAACGTGCGCACTCGATGGGGGTGGAGTCCACGATCCTGATCATCATTTCGGGTCGTGGAAGCCAGTTGACAATGGTCCAGCCGAACCATGGTTCCTGCTAGTGCGCGTAGTCGTCTGTTGTAGGAGGACTGGCCCGGTAGGTTCGGGAACATGTCGATCAGGTGACGGTGGGCGTAGCGCAGGAAGCGTCGTTCTTTCGGGATCTGTAGCAGGGCTTGGATCACAGCGAGGGTGACCAGTTCGGCGTCGGTGATCCGGGGATGGAAGCCGGTTGCTGGTCGTGGGGGTAGCTGTTCGGGGTGGGCTTTCAGTAGATCGTCGCTGGTGACGTAGAGTGCGGTGGCCAGGGTGTCCAGGTCAGCGTCCATCACAGGGGTCCTTCAGGGCTCAGGGATTGGGTAAGCAACGCTGATTCTGGACGCCCTGGCCTATTTGGTCACCGAGCCACGCCGAGCACACGATCCCCCTGCATCAATCATCTAGTGGCGCGCACTGACACATACGCGACGACGCGGCGTGGCCGGCGTCTTCCCGCGATCTACCCCGCTATGGACGCACGAGGTTCACGAGCTGCGCGGTGATCTCAGGATTCCGTGGCAGTTCTTCGCCGTTCAGCGTGACGACGGGCGTGATCCCCGCACGGAACTGGCCAACCACGCCGCATCGGCGGTGCGCAGATCTTCCGGGGTGAACGGCCCATACGCGCTCCGGCCGCGGGCGCTCCCAGCCGTCGAGCGCGAGACGCACCGTGATCGACTCCAGGATCCCGGTCGTCTGGGGAGGAGTCGAGCAGCGTGCACGCCCCGAGGACGGTGGTCGGACTTTGGACCTTCCAGCACATAGCCGTCGGTCGACCCGGGATGGCATCCTGCACCCCTCGCCGCGCCGCTTCCCTGGCGTAGGCCAGATTGACCCGCGTACGACAACGTCTTCGCCCCGCCCAACAGCCACGGTGCGTCGTTGAGGGCGTCGACGGCGCGTCGGCGCACAGCGTCACGGCGGTGGTGCGGCTTCGTTCGGCGATCCGCTGCGCGCTGAGAACCGGTGATGGTCACCGGGCGCAACGGCTCCGTCGTCCGAGATTCGAGCCCGCGGGTGTAGAGCAACTTCGCCACAGCTTCGCCGCCTCCCCGCTCCTGCCAGCCGGCCAGGGCCTCGCCAAGGAGACCCCGCCACGCGTCGGGGTCAGGGGGCGGCATGCTCAGGATTCCCGCTGAACGACTCAGCCGTTCAGGTGAAGATCGACGAAGTCAGCCGTCGGTCGTGAACCATCGACACCGAACCAGCGTGGCATCGAAGCAGCCGTCGCCTCAATTGAGCCCCAGGTCGTCCGCGCTCACGAAACGGTCCTCGCGAACACCTATGCCCAGTTGGGCCACCAGCTGCATCATCCGGCACACCCTACCCCCGGACACCTCAGGCTGCCGATCCGAGATTCGGGTTATCCTCTGACAACATCGCCAGGGAGGTTGTCATGGCACGAGCACTGATCGTCGTCGATGTGCAGGTCGATTTCTGCGAGGGTGGTGCGCTCGGCGTCGCCGGCGGGAACGCCGTGGCGGAAGCAATCGCCGATCTGCTGGGCACCGAGCACGAATACGACTACGTGGTGGCTACCAGAGATCACCACATCGACCCCGGCGATCACTTCTCTGCCACGCCGGACTTCGTCGACTCCTGGCCTCCGCACTGCGTCGTCGGCACCCCCGGACAGGAACTCCATGCCGCACTCGCCGACCTGGATTTCGACGCGATTTTCGACAAAGGGTCGTTCGAGGCCGCCTATTCCGGCTTCGACGGCACCATCGGCGGGACGGAAGACGGCGTGGGGCTATCAGAGTGGCTGGCCGACAGGGAGGTGGAAGAAGTCGATGTGTGCGGTATCGCCACGGACTACTGCGTGCGCGCCACCGCCCTGGATGCCCAGGCGGATGAGTACGACACCACGGTGCTGGCGGAGCTGACCGCGGCGGTGCATCCCGAGAACATGGATGCCGTGCGCGAGGAACTCATCAATGCGGGACTCTCCTGGCAGGTCTGATCGATGCACCGCGCTTTGAGGCGCGGTTCACAATAGGCCCATGCGAATCACTTTTTCCGGCCACGCCGAAGCCGACGTCGCCCCCGAGCGCGGCACGGTCCATCTGAGCGTCGTGGCCCAGAATCTCGACCAGCAGGCCGCATTGCGCGAGGCGGAGAATGCCGCCAACGCGCTGCTCACCGACCTGAAGCCGCTTCGAGAGGGGCCTGTCACCTGGTATGCCATGGATGCCATCGCCACGTCGAGCTGGCAGCCTCGCGATCAGCACGGACGCGCTCAGGCACGTCAATATCGCGCGCACTGCCGCGCTCAGGTGAAATTCAAGGACTTCTTCGCCTTGTCCGCGGCGGTATCCCGGTGGGGCGAACAACCATCGATCAGCGTGGGCCACGTGGCATGGGACCTCACCGACACCACACGCGAACGCGTTGAGGCCGACGTCCTCGTCGCCGCCTTGGCCGACGCCCACCAGCGTGCCTCCATCGCCGCCGGGTACCTGGGGCAGCCGAACCTCCGCGTGATCGAGGTGGCAGATCCGGGCCTGCTCGGAAGCGGCCAGGAGGGGGGTCCTCCCACTCCCATGGCGTTTGCCAGGGGCGCCGCCGTGTCCGAGTCCGGCCAAGGAGTCGAACTCAGCCCCCAGGAGATCACCATCTCCACCACGCTGCACGTCCAGTTCGAGACCGCCTGAGCCTGGTCTTTTCGCTCGCGAAAGCTCATCCGCCGCATCCCGGAGAGGGAGCGTCGAATTGTGCGCACAAACGCGATGCTCTTGTGGGGATTACACAAAGTCTCCTCCGAGACGTTGGTTTACACAGGGCTGGATTCAAAGAAGTCTGAGAAAAATGGACGCGTCTGCTCGCGTATCGGCCTGAACAATGAAAGATTCTCTTTCGTCCGCTCTTAGGACACAAAGACGAAGGGGCCAGGAGGGAACGTAGTGCTCAAGCGCATTGCCATCATCAACCGGGGTGAGGCGGCGACGCGCCTCATCCATGCCGTCCGCGACCTGAACGCCGAGCATGTGGACGCCGAGCCCCTGGTGACCATCGCGCTCTACACCGACGTGGAACGTTCGGCGATGTTCGCGCGCGAGGCCGACGAGGCCTACCCGATCGGCCCCGCCTCGGAGCGCCCCTATTTGAATCACGATCTGCTGGCCCGGGTCCTGCAAGAGGTGAAGGCCGACGCCGTCTGGGTGGGCTGGGGCTTCGTCGCCGAAGACGCGGCTTTCGCCGACCTCATGGAGTCGTTGGGCATCGCCTTCATCGGGCCATCTGGCGATGCGATGCGAAAGCTGGGCGACAAGATCGGCTCGAAGCTGATCGCTGAAG
>JAWKJW010000023.1:0-65959 GCA_041393555.1 Tessaracoccus sp.
CTCACTTTCGCATCAAGGACCTGACAACCACCTCAGCTTCCGGGCTGCTTCGCCGCCACCGTGGCGCAGGAAAGTGAGCGGAAGGATCCCTTTGTCAGGTCCCTGAGGTGTGACGAGCTCTGCGAGGAGCCTCGAAGGGTGGTCCCTGAGGAGGGCGCCCAGCGCCAGTCTCGAAGGGCGTAAAACGTAAGCGTCCGCGGAGACGGAGGCTCAGTATTTCCCGCGCCCTATTTCTTGTCGGTGAAGGAGAACGTCACTGAGCCGTCAACCGCCTCCAGGGTGATTCCCCAGGCTTCCTGCTCGACGATTGTCGTCGGAACGCTCTCGTTCTCGAAGTCCGTGCTCGCCAGCTGCTCTTTCGGCTGGTAAGCCGGACTCATATCGGTGCTCTTGGCCACGAGATAGGTGTCACCGTCCACACCGACCACCTGAAACCAGCCGAAGCCGAGCCCGCTACTGGCCGCCAAGCTGCCTGGCTCCGGCGCATTCTCGAAACGCCCGAAGTACACATCACCCGCCGCCGGCGCCTGCTCCATCGCGATTTGCTCTGCCGTCTGCTCAACCGGTTTGAATTCTTGGTACGCGAGCCCACCGAACCCCACCACCAGCAACGCCACCGCGATCCAACCGATCACCGTGATCCTGAACACGAAAGGCGGTTTGGGAACGGCGTCGGCCACCTCGAGGGCGAAGGCCTTCATGTGTACCGACCACGCCGTCCGGGGAATCTTCTGATTCGTGACGGAGTCGTAGAACTCGGCGGCGACCTTCTTGGAGTTCACGGTCGCCACCGCCCACCTCGCCTGCGTCCGGTACGTCCTCAACGTCATCGGATTGCCTGGGTTCTTGGGGTTGGGCAGGCGTGGATCCACGGGATGCGTTGCCTGCTGGGTCTTGCTGACCATGAAGAACATGTCGTGCGTTACCTGTCGTTTCTCTGGTCGTGTTCATTTCGGATGATCATCGGTGGGCGCTTCGCCACTGGTTGGCCGGCGCATGCCAACCCGCGGACTCCCCGCCGCAATACGCCGGAGATCACCGTAGCGGGCGACACCGGAGGGATCCATCCGTCAGAAACGGAACCACTTCTTGCCGTGCTTCTTGGCCTCCTTGGCCCTCTGCGCGAACCTGTCCACCGCGTCGCCGTCGCGTTCCCGGTCGACGAGCGGTGCGAGAGCGTCGTAGAAGGCGCGAACGGTGTCGCTGTCGGTGGCGGTCAGGTAGCAGCGACGATCGGCCGCCATCCGCACCATCGAGTTGAGGGTGTTGCCGGAGTTCTCCCGGTATCGGTAGAGGCCGTGCGTCAGGTAGAGCAGGGACGCCCGGGTGGTCAGATCGAAGGGGCGCAGGGTGCCGTCGTCGTCGCCCGAGTCCCACTTCTCCGTCTGACGGAACAACCAGTCGCCCCAGAGCTCCAGCGTGGAGCCGTAGGCCGTGGTCATATCGGGAGGCTCGGTGCCCAGCAGCGCCGCGGCCGCCTCCATGTCGGCCTCGAAGCGAGCGACAGCCGCTCCGCGATCTTCAGGCCAGACGACGCGGGAGGCCTCGGAGAAACGATGGTAACCGCGACGATAGAGCTCGTAGAGATGGCCGTCAGCCCCGCGGAGCCTGCGGATGGCATCGTCGACGACGCGCCGCCTGCGCCCGGACCATTCCCCATCCAGCAGCGGCGTCATGGTGTGGAGTTCGTCGATGATCCACACCCCCAGCATGTGCTGTTGATACCGCTCGGGCGGCTGACTCATCCAGCGCAGGTAGATCTCACCCAGGCGGGTGAGCTCTTCCGCCGTGTGGGCGTCGCGACGGCCGGATTTGGCGATCTCGAGGAAGCGTTCTCTCACCGCTTCCAAGATCTTCTTGGGCCAGTCCCACGACTCGTATTCGTCGTTGTCGATCGACTCGATATACAAGGGGATCGCGGCTTCGAGGGCAGCGCTGCGCTCCGGTCCGGGCTCCAGTTGTTTCATCCGCCATTCGTGCAGCAACGCCCGATGGATCACGGCGTAGTCGGCGTGGTTGCCGGCGAGTTCCGCATCCAACCGATCGGCCGCGGCCTTCTTCTCCAGGTAGTCGTCGCCCATGATGAGGATGTCTTCCAGCGCCTGCACCCGCGCTCGGACGCAGCGCGGCGACGTGAGCGTGGCGGTATCGCTGAGGACTCGTCGGAGCCAGACCATGCCCAGATCGTTGCGGTCGCGTTGGGAGTAGCCGTAGATCAGGCGCCGGGCGAAGATCACGGAGGCCTCGCGCACGTCCTCGACGGGGTCCGCGATGCCCCTGGTGTACAGCTCAGCGAGGATAGGCACGGCCTCGTAGAACTCGTCGCCGCCCTCCGGCGCGGCTGTCGAGAACGCCCAGGCACCGAACTGCCGGGCGAGGGTGAAACGACGAACTTCGGGGTCCTCGTCGTAGAGACCGGGCGGCACCCCGGGCGGAGCATCGTCGGGCACTTGCGAGGTATCGACCGTGACGAGCACGTCCTCGCTTTCCGCGGCCAGGCGATCCAGCTCCAGGGCGGCCGCCTCGATCGCCTCTGCCGTGCCGTCGGAGAGCTTGCCCTGCGCGCCGGCTTCAGTCGCCCACGAGCGCAGCACTTCAGCCTTGGCCTCCGGATGCCCGCCGGAACGCCGGATCAGCTCCCCGAAGCGCATCAGCGCGAACTCGGCGCCCGGCTGCCCGAGTCGCACCAAAAGCCCCCGAAGAATCTCGTTGACCGTCTCGATCCACGGCCGTTCGTCCAGGTCCGGGTTCAGAGCATAGGCAACAGCCAGCTCGACGCGCACCGCATCGAGCCGGTCGGGCGCGGCGGAATCGTCGGAGGTGGGCGGAAGGTCGAGCAGTGCCTCGGCCTGTTCCCGGGTGCGGTGCGCGCGGAACCAGCGGGAGTCGTGCCTGATCACCGCCGCGGAGCGCAGCGCCACCCACCAGGCGAGGTCTGCGGGCACATCGTCGCCGTGGCGATCCATGAGGTGCTGTACTTGGGCCTGCCAGATGTCGGCGCGACCGTGCGTGGCGGCGGCCCGGGCCAACGCGGCGAACGCCTGGGCGAGACTTCGACGCGGGATCGCCGCGATCATCTGATCGATGGCGATGCGCAGCAGGGTCTGCGTGGAACTACCCAGCGGATCCACCGAATGCGCCACCATCCACCCGCTGGCGTAAGCCGACAACACCGACGAGAGACCGGCGTCGCGCAACTGCTGCGAGGATCGGGCCAATCGGTCCAAGGCGCCGGCCGTCTCAGCCACCGCCGGCGACGGCAGCGAGCCCTCCCCCGCCTGGGCGCGCCGCACCATCTCTTCGTCGGCCGCTATCGCCGCCTGCTCGCCCCGAGTGAGTAGGTTCATCGCCCGGGCGATGTCATCACTGGGGGCCGGCGCCGGCTCCGCCGTTTCCTGCGTCGTCGCGGCGACCAACGCACGCAGCCGGGCGGCGGTGGCGGGGTCCTGTTGCTCCATGCGGTCGGCGATGGCTTTCAGCTCATCCAGCTCGTATATCGTCAGCTCAGGAGGAATCGGCAGCGCCAACCACTTGAGCAGGGCCTCGGCCGCGAGAGTCGTCATGGAATGACCCAACCGGGTTGGGGTGGACTTCGTCAACCGATATGGGGCTGAACCCGCCAGTTGCGGGGAAGGCGGGGGTGTCGCCTATACTCATCAATTGCTTCAGGCGGTCGCCTGACCGGCGGAGGCGACAACTCAACAAGGGGTGCTAGCTCATCTGGTAGAGCGCTGCTTTTGCAAGGCAGAGGTGAGGGGTTCGAGTCCCCTGCACTCCACCCAAAGTGTCTTACGGGAACACGCGACATGCGTAGGCGTGTGGTGTTCCCGTAAGGGTTCCTCGCCTCCGTCGTCGCTCTGCTCGTGCGCTTCACGGATGATGGTGGCGAACGGTTCGGCCAGGCGCGGGCGGAGTTGTTCGTCGTCGGTGATGTCGAGCCGGGTGTAGAACGCTTGGCACGCGAGCCTGCGGTCGGCGTCGCCGGATCGGGCGTAAGCATGGTACGCGTCAGTGAGCAACCGCAGGCTGTCGTGGAGGAACGCCCGCCCTCCGGTGTGGTGCTCGTCGTGTTCCGCGAGACGCCGGTTCACGTCCGCGAGGCCCGCCCGGATGCGGTCTTGGTGGCGTTTCAGGGTGGGCAAGTCGATGGCGTCGGCGAAGTGCGCGGCCAGCAGCTTGTCGCTCTCTGATTCGAGCTTGGCGCGGTTGGCCATGAGGTCGGCTATCTCCTGGTCACGCCCCGCTATGCGTGCGTCGAACGCGGCATCGACCTGGGCGGCGAGGTCGCGGTAGGTGGCGTCGCTGATCGTGATGGAGGCGTAGGAGTCCGCGACGAGCCGTTCCGCGACCGCGACGGGCACCGCCCTGCGCGTGCAGGTGGTCTTCTTGGAGGCTCTGCCGGAGCAGACGAAGTAGGCGTAAGTGACACCGCGCGGGTTGGTGGCGAAGTCGAGCAGCATCCGCGATCCGCAGGTGCCGCAATGCAGCAGACCTTTGAGGTGGTGGGCGTGCTGGACATGCCGGGTCATCTTCGCCGTGCGCGCCCGCAGCAGCGACTGCACGGTGTCGAACAGGGCGGGGTCGATGAGCGGTTCATGCGCGCCCGGATGCAGGGCACCCTTGTAGCGGATAACCCCGGCGTAGTAGGGGTTCGTCAAGAGTTTGTAGAGCGTGTTCTTGCCGAGTGCCTTGGACGGGCGCTTCGGCGTCGGCACGGTGAGCAGGCCGCGTGCGGTCAGGTCGCGCAGCAGTCCGGTGACCGAGGTTTCCCCGGTCGCGTATCGCTGGAACGCCCACCGGATCAGCGGGGCGCGTTCGGGATCGACCTCGACAGTGCGTATCTCGCGGCCTTGTTCGTCGGTCTTGCGGACGTTGAGGTAGCCAATGGGCGCACGCATCGGTGTGCCGCCCTGGGCGACCTTCTGCGTCAGGCCTTTGGTGACTTCGGTGGCGAGGTTGCGGCTGTAGAACTCGGCGATGGAGGACATGATGCCGTGCACGAGCATCCCCGAGGGCGTCTGGTCTATCGACTCAGTGGCGGAGACGAGCGTGACCCCGGCACTTATGAGGGCTTCGTGAATCTTCACGTCGTCGGCCCTGTTGCGGGCGAGCCGGTCGAGCTTGTGCACGAGGCAGAACTGCACGCGCGTCGCGGCGATGAACGCCAACATGTCCTTGAGCCCATCCCGATCCGCAGACCGCGCCGACTCACCCGCGTCCACGAACTCCCGCACGATCCGCGCGCCCAGCTCGTCCGCTTTCCTCGCGTTGGCTTCGCGTTGCGCGGGGATCGAGAAGCCTTCCTCGGTGCCGCCGCGCTCGGCCTGCTCCCGCGTCGAGACACGCAGGTAGGAGACCGCCAGCAGCACCGGCATGTCGTCGGTGACGCCGGGCGACGCGGGGGTGAGGGTGGGAGCAGTGGTGGTGCTCATGCGATGCTCCGTTCGTTGGATGTCTCAGGCTCTACTCTGCCTCGCGCGTCTGACACCGGGCCGAGGGAATCGGCAGTCAGCTCGTCGGGTGGTGGGAGGTCGTAGGGGTCGGGTTCCCCGGCCCGGTGCGCGTCATAGCGAGCCTGGGTCATGTTCAGCACCCACTCCACCAGCCGCCGCACATCAGGCTCTGCGCGTCGTGTGACTCGCAACCGCAACTGCGGATCAGCCCGCATCCCCGGCGCACTCCCACTCTGCGCCGCGCGTCGCGGTCGCCGTGCACTCGTGGGTCTGGGTGGTTCACTCATCTCTCTATCTCACGCTGTGGCAGATACGCCAGTAGATGCCTACCGTACCACAGATATGGCGTAGCGGCCATTGCATGAGATGCGGTAGGCTGAGGTGCATGGTTGAGGACTTGGAGAGCGTTCCGCTGCTGGTCGCGGCTGATCTTCCTGCGGGCTGGCAGATGCCCGACTCCTCACCCATCGACCCCGAACGCGACAGCGCCCAACTCGACGTCGCGTTGCGGTACGAGCAGTGGGTCGATCCTGAGCCGGGCATGAATCGGCGGCTGAACTCCAGCCACAACAACCTCGACCACGGGCGCTGGTTCCTGATCCAGCACATCGAATCCTCTACTCGGGTGCTGCTGCGCCTACAACGTCAGTACCTGCTCGAAGAAGAACCCCAAGGCGAGGTGCGGATCACCGGAATCGTGTACCTGCCCGAGTGGGCGGGCGATCCGGTGGCAAGCCCGATGTTGCGGAACCTGCCGACCTCGCGGATCGAGGCGGCGATCAACCGCCGCCAGTTCGCCGTCACCGGAGCCAGCCGCTTCGAGGGCGGCACCATGACCATGCCCTCCGGCCGCATCCTGCGCTCGACGGATGTGATGAAGCCGCTCGGGAATCCGAAGCGCACCCCGGACTTCTACGAGGTTGTCGCTCTCCAGCACACTCGTCTTGTGGACGACGGGGAACCCAACCCGACCGCGCGCATGGCCGAACTCAACCGGGTGCCGCTCTCGACCGCGCAGGGCTGGGTCGCCCGCGCCCGCCGCAAGGGGCTGCTCCCACCTGGACGGCGAGGACGTGCCGGGTAGCCGGGCGAGACGCGCAGCATGACCTTTGACTCCGTGAGAGAAGCGACGGCGGCAGACCGTGGGCTGCTCGCTCGGGCGACGCTCGACAACCTGAACTGGAACAGCCCGCGCTTCACTATGCGCGAGGTTGAGGACACCCCGCAGTTCCGCCACTACTACGACGGGTGGCCCAGTGGCGAAGACTTCGGACTCGTTGCCGAGGACGCTAAAGGTGTGGCCGTCGCGGCGGTCTGGCTCCGTTACTTCACCGCGGCAGACCCCGGCTACGGGTTCGTCGCGGACACCATTCCTGAGCTGAGCATCTGGGTCAGCTCCGGGTACCGAGGCCAAGGGATCGGCGGGCGGCTCCTGCATCGAATCACCGAGGTAGCTCAAGATCGCGGCGTCGCCGCGATCAGCCTCTCAGTTGAGGACGGCAACCCCGCAGCAAGGCTCTACGCCCGGCATGGCTTTTACCCCGCCCCGAACGGTGCGGTGGGCTGCCTACTCCTGGAACTCTGACGCCGCCAGCACCGCGCTGTCGCCGTGCCTCTCACGAGCGCCACCCACTCCGCTCATCCGCGCCCCAACCTCCCACGGACGCGCCCCCTCGCCCGCCGCCGCCAACTCCCAGCACCTCGCCGCTTCTCGCCCCTTTCACAGAGAATGAACGTATGCTAACTTCGGTAGTGGCAGATACGCCAGTTTAGAAGCGAGGTGAGGCAGATGCGTGGCGGCGTGATCCCGTTCCGGGGAACCGGGGCCGATGCGCTGCGCTATGTCGAGGCCGACCGTGCCCGTGCTGACGACTACTACCTGGGCGTGGAGGCGACGGTGGCGCAGTTTGCCGCGCTCGACGGCTCAGGCACGGTGACTGCGGAGGTGAGTCTTGACCCTGCCGCGTATGCGGGGTGGGTGGACTGGACGAACCCGTTGACCGGGGAGCAGATGGGCGGGCCCCGTCGTGCGGGGTCGGATCGGCAGGCGTCGCCCCGGTTCATGGAGATGGTCATCAACGCCCCCAAGAGCTTGTCGATTGCCGCCGCCCTGCATCCCGAGGTGTCGGCGGCGTTGGACGCGGTGCAGCAGGACGCGCTGGCGGAGATTCGCCGCTGGCTCGCGCAGCATTCGGTGACTCGTGTCGGCTCGCTCGGTCGGCAGGAGGTCGTGCCCATCGAGAGTATGCAGGTGGTGGGGATCACGCATCGCACGAGCCGGGCGGGTGATCCGCACCGGCATATTCACATGCAGATCGGCACCCGCGTCTTCGCGGCGGGCAAGTGGCGCGGCCTGGACACCGCAGCCCTGTTCAAACAGCAGGGCGCGATTCGCGCACTCGGTACTGCCGTGATCGCCGCCAGCCCTGAACTCGCCTCGGTGCTCGACCGTCACGGCCTGACCCTCGACCCCGTGAGCGGTGAGGTCACCGAACTCGAATCGTTCAACTCGCTCATGGCGAAGCGGGGCGAGCAGGTGCGGAAGAACCTCAAACGGCTGGAAGCCGAATGGGAGGCGGCGCATCCGGGTGAGACGATGGGGCCGGTCGTCTCGTCGCGGTTGACGGCGCAGGCGTGGGCGTATGAGCGGCCTGCGAAGAAGCCCACCACGTTGCGGGAAGAGCAAGCCTGGCTGACCGAGCTGCACGCGGCCGGCTACGACCCCGAGCACCTGGCCCGCAGGCCGGCGCGTGCGCCGACCTCACCGGATGGACTCTCGGTGCAGCGGATCGCATCGCGCGCACTGGATCGATGCGCTGCCGCAGAGTCGGCGTGGACTCGCCACACCGTGCAGGAGCATGCCACCGAGATCATCACCGAGGCCGGGGTGCGCGGCACCCCGGCAGAGTTGCGCGAACTGATCGCGGTGGCAACCACTCTGGCGCTTCAGGATTGCTTCTCGATCCTGCCGCCTGACTCCGTGACGCCGGAGCATGTCGCGCACTTGACGAGCTTGCGCGTGGTGCAGGCCGAGACGGAACTGCGCGACCTCATCACCGCACGAACCCCCGAACAAGAGCCGGAGCACGCCGATGCGCGCGAGCACGCGACTGCTCTCGGGCAGAGCCTCGATTCGGGTCAGCTCGACGCCGCCGCAGCGGTCGCCTCACGCGACCGGCTGGTGATCGTGGAGGGTGCGGCAGGTGCGGGCAAGACCACGATGCTCGCCACCGCGATCCGCGCCGCCGAGCAGCGCGGCGGCAGGGTGCGGGTGGTTGCGCCGACGAAGCGTGCTGCTGAGGTCGCGCATCAGGAACTCGGTGTGCCCGCCGAATCGGTCGCCTCACTCGTCTACGCGCATGGGTGGCGCTGGAACGCGGACGGCGTATGGACTCGCCTCGCCGTAGGCGACACCGACCCGGCGACTGGCGCAACCTACACCGGCCCGCCGCGAGCCGCGCGGTTGCGTCGTGGCGAGCGGATCGTGGTGGACGAGGCCGGGATGCTCGACCAAGACACCGGCCTTGCCCTGTTCACCGTCGCGGCCGAGACGAGTGCGACCCTCGCGCTCGTCGGGGACCGCGCGCAACTGCCCGCGGTCGGGCGTGGCGGCGTGCTCGACATGGCCGCGCAATTCCGGGGGCGCACGTTCGACATGGCCGAGGTGCACCGCTTCACCGACCCCGCCTATGCCGAGGCCAGTGTGCGGATGCGTGACCGTCGCGACCCCGGCCAGGTGTTCGACCGGCTGCGCGAACTTGGGCTGATCCGGCTCCACTCTGATGCCGACGAGTTGCGCGAACACCTCGCCACCAACAGGCGAGACTGCGAAGCCGTCACCGTCGCATCCAACGACGAAGCCGCACGGCTGAATGACAGCATCAGAGACGAACGCACCCGCGCAAGTCTCGTCGACGACGCCTCGACGACCACGGGCAGCGACGGTCTGAGCATTGGGCGGGGTGACCTGATCCAGACCCGCAAGAACAGCACCGAGCTGAGCGTCGCGAACCGGCAACAGTGGATCGTGCAGCACGTCGAGGCGGACCGGTCAGTGTGGGTGCGCGATGCGCACAGCGACCGCAAACGCGAGCACTCGATCCATCTGTCTGCTGAGTATGTGCGCGAGCACGCCCACCTGTCCTATGCGGCGACCGCCTACGGGGTGCAGGGCGTGACCGTGCCCGTCTCGCACACCGTTCTTGGCGGGCAGATGGGCGGAGCGGCGGTGTATGTCGGCATGACCCGAGGCCGCGAGACGAACACTCTGCACGTCGTCGCGGAGAGCATGGCCGACGCGCGAGCGCAGTTCATCGAGGCGATGGAACGCGACCGGGCAGACCGAGGACTCGCCGACGCCACCGAACGCGCAGCCGAGGCCGTGCGCGGCCTTGTCGCTGACGGCCCGGTGAAGCTCGTGAACGACGAGATAGCTCGTCTCATGCGGGAGGCCAAGCGCGCCGAGCAAACAGCGGCAATGTGGGAGCGGATCGCGGAACGGGTCGATCAGCAGCGCGCTACGCACCAGGCGGAGGACAACGAGCAAGCCGACGTGCTCCGACAGGCCGAGGACGAGACCGCCCACACCCGTTCCGAGGTCGCCCAACCCCTCGCAATCCAAGCCGAGGCAGACGGCACGGCCTACCTCGGCGCCGTCGAGAGCGAGACTGCCGCCCGTGCTCGACTCGACAATGCCGGACGATTCAGCAGGCGCAAGGCCCGCGCCGAGTACCGCGCAAAGGGCGAGCACACCCAGGCGATTCGAGCGCGGATACGCCAGGCGTGGGGCGAGCCACCCCGCAATGCCGCGACGCTGCCCGAGTGGACGACCCGTCAAGCGCGGCGGCACGCGGAAGCCGACCCCCGCGTGCTCGACGCCGCCCGCACCCTCACCGCTGCACAGACGGAGCAGGCGGCGCTCAAAGACCGGCACGACCGCGAACGCCTCGCGCTACTCGCGCAAGAGTTGGGAGCCGACCGGGTACGCCGTGACCCGATACGAGCACGGTTCATGCGCCCCGCACGCGAAGCCCGCAACGCGCGCGCTCGGGCAGCTGAGGCTCGTAGCGAAGCTGAAGAACTCCGCGCGCTCACACTCGCAGAAGCCGCCGTACTGATCGAGACCAAGCGTGCAGTGGCAGAACAGACTCGACGGCTTGCCGATGAACGAACACGGAGACTGCGCGGCACGCTTGATCGCATGGGCATGCACATCGAACCGAACCGAGACGGCCCAAGCCTGAGCCTCTGACCGGCTCCCGTCAGTTGCAATGACAACCTGGTGTCAGGTGAGCTGTGCGATGAGGTCGCGGACGCGGGTTTCGATCTGGTCGCGGATGCCGCGCACGACATCAAGGGGCTGTCCGGCGGGGTCGTCGAGCTTCCAGTCCTCGTAGCGTTTGCCGGGGAAGATGGGGCAGGTGTCGCCGCAGCCCATGGTGATGACGACATCGGCGGCTTGGACGGCGTCGGTGGTGAGCAGCTTGGGCTGCTCGGCGGTGATGTCGATGCCGACCTCGTTCATCGCGGCGATGACGGCGGGGTTGAGCTGGTCGGCGGGTTCGGAGCCGGCGGAGCGGACCTCGATTTTTCTGGCGGCGAGGTGGGTGAGTAGTCCGGCGGCCATCTGGGAGCGGCCGGCGTTGTGGACGCAGACGAACAGCACGGTCGGGGTGGTCGCGGTCATGGGGTTCTCCTGGTGATGAGGCGGGTGAGCAGGTAGACGATCGGTAGGGCGAGGGCTTGCGCGGCGAGGAACATCGCCGCGGAGGTTGGGCTGATGCCGGTGAAGGTGTCGGTGCCGATCCGGGCGAGGGTGACGGCGGGGTTGGCGAAGGCCGTGGAGCTGGTGAACCACATCGCGGCGGTGATGTAGCCGCCGACCGTGACGCCGACGCGCAAAGGGTCACGGGTGCGACTGGTCAGGGCGATGAGCAGCAGCAGGCCGGTGGTGGCGATGGTCTCGCTGAGGAATGTCGGGCCGGTGGCGCGGTCGGTGCTCGCGAGGGTGAGCGGTGGGAGGGCGAACATGGTGTTCGCGGACACGACCCCGACGCTGGCTCCGGCGAGCTGAGCGGCGATCACGGCCAGCGCGCGCCGGGCGGTGGTGCGGCAGCTGGCGAGGTCGAGCAGGGTTACCAGGGGGTTGAACGCGGCCGAGACGGGGCCGAGGGCGGTGATGAGCGCGGCCAGGACTGTGCCGGTGGCGATGGCGTTGGCCAGCAGTGCCAGGCCGGGGCTGTTGGGGAATGCGTGGTCGGCGGCGATGCCGGAGCCGACGATCGCCGCGACCAGCATCGCGGTTCCGGTCGCCTCGGCGACCACGGCCCCGACCAGCCGCTTACGGGCGGGCGCGGCCGGGGCGGTGTCGAGGATTGTCGCGTCGGTGCCGGTCACGGGTCAGGCGGTGGGTTTGGTGGCGCGGATGATCGCGGCGTGCATCCCGTCGGCCGCTTCGTGGGTGAACTCCACGCTGGCGTCGGCGAACCCGGCCGCGGCGAGCCCGTCGAGGTACTCGGTCTTGGAGAGGGCTCCGGCGATGCAGCCGACGTAGGAGCCGCGCTCGGCCCGCTGCTCTGGTGTGAGGTGGTCTTCGGCGACGACATCGGAGACCCCGATCCGCCCGCCCGGGGTCAGGACGCGGAACATTTCGGCGAGCACGGCGGGCTTGTCGGTCGAGAGGTTGATGACGCAGTTGGAGATCACCACATCGACCGAGGCGTCGGGCAGGGGCACGTCCTCGATGGTGCCCTTCAAGAACTCCACGTTCGCAAGTTCGGCCTTGGCCTTGTTCGCCTCGGCCAGGTCCAGCATCTCGTCGGTCATGTCCACCCCGTAGGCGAACCCGGTCGGCCCGACCCGCTTGGCGGACAGGAGCACGTCGATGCCGCCGCCGGAGCCGAGGTCGAGCACCCGCTCACCCTCCCGCAGCTCGGCGACGGCGGTGGGGTTGCCGCAGCCCAGGCTCGCCTCGGTCGCCTCGATGGGCAGCCCGTCGGCGTCGGCGAGGTCGTAGAGGCCCGCGCCGAAGCTCCGCTCGGCCGTCGTGGTGTCGCCGCAGCATGACGAGTCGCAGCACGAGTCCTCGCCCGCGTCCTTGGCTGTGGGCTGGGTGGTGTCGCGGCTTGCGGGATCGCCGCCGCAGCAGGAGGTTCCGCAACAGGCGTCCTCGACCAGCAGGTCGGCGTTGCGGGTGCCGGCCTTCACCGCGGTCGCGGCCTGGGCGTAGCGGGCACGGACCTGCTCCCTCAGCTCGGCGTTCTCGCTCATGATGTGTGCTCCGTTCAAGTAGGTGGATCAGGTCATATTGATGATGATCGATGCATCGACATTTGTCAATACGTCGGGTAGAGTTGTGGGCATGACGACCTCGCTGCCGCTGCTGACCGCGGATGCCTCCGGGTGCTGTGCGCCGGTGACCGCTGGCGTGCTGTCGGTCGAGGACGCGCAGAAGCTCGCGCGGATGTTCAAGGCGCTGGGTGATCCGACGCGGGTGCGGCTGTTGTCGATGATCGCCGCGCGATCCGGCGGGGAGGCGTGCGTGTGCGACCTGACCGAGCCGGTCGGGCTGTCCCAGCCCACGGTGTCGCATCACATGAAGCAGCTCGTCGACGCTGGCCTGGTCACCCGCGAGCGGCGCGGCAAGTGGGCCTACTACTCCCTGGTCCCCGACACTCTGGCGATGCTCAGCGGCGTGCTCGATCCGCAATCCTTGCTCACCGGCTCGACCTCAACCTGCTGAGCACGCCTCAACACTCCGCCAGCGAGCATCACCGTGCCCTCGCCCAGATCGCATAGCGTCCAATTCGCTGTCGGCCAGCCGGGTTCGAGGTCGTTTCTTTGGTTCCACCTGAGAGGATCGCCTCAGGGTCGAGGCTGTCGCAGTCGGCGAGTATCTGCGAGAGTGACTTCATGGAAAGAACCGAGGTGCAGGTCGACGGCGGGCTGCTGGCGGCCCGTGCCGCGGGTGATGGGGAACCGGTCCTCATCATTCAGACTGCGCTGTCGGTAGATGAGCTGGCCCCTCTCTCCGTGCATCGTCAGATTCGCGATCGCTACCGTGTCGTCACGTTTGATCGTCGTGGATATGCCGGGAGCAGCGCGATCCGGCCGGCGGGATCGATCGAGGTGGAGGCAGATGACTGTCTCCGTGTCATGAGGGCGGTGGATGCGTTTCCTGCCCACGTGGTCGGAGTGAGCTACTCGGCTGCGGTCGCCCTTACTCTGACCGCGTCCGCTCCCAAGGCGGTCCGAACCGTGACGGTGGTGGAACCGCCGCCACGGCATGTACCGGCCTCTGATGAGTTCCTTGAGGCGAACGCGCAGTTGCTGAGCACCTACCGCGCTGGCGGCATTGCGGCGGCGCTCGATGCCTTCATGACCGTGGTGATCGGCCCGGATTGGCGCGCACGTCAGGAGTCGCTGGCTCCGGGCTCGGTGGCGCGTATCGAGCGGGATGCTGGTGCCTTCTTCGCCGGTGACATCCCAGCCCTGGTGTCTTGGGAGTATGGACCTGAGCAGGCCGGTCGTGCGGTGGCCCCGATCTTGTATGTCGGGGGGAGTGAGAGCGGCTCGTGGTTCCGTCAGACAAGGGAGTGGGTGTCGGGTCTGTTCCCGGGCGCCGCGAGTGTGACCATCTCCGGCGCGGGGCACGATCTGGCGATGACGCATCCAGGGGAGCTCGCGACAGCGATCGTGCGGTTCCTCGAACTTCGGGCCTCGCCAACGCACGCGCCCAACAGCTGGACCTCACGCGGCTAGGGAGAGAACACTCAGACGACGGTGTGGGAAGCCTATCCGGCATGGCCTCGCTCGCTGCTAGCGTCCACTTCCTCGTCTGCGTGCCGTGTCGAGGTCGGTTCGTTGGTTCCGCCGCCGCGCGGGTCAACGGGTCGTCGGCATTTCGTGCAGTCACGGTCCGCGCCTGTCGGTGAGGAGCCCATCGCCCGTACGCAACACCAGGCGCACCACTAGCGATGAATAGTGACGGGGTCGTGGGCACGGCTCAGCTGTCACTCTCCGCGTTCGGAGGCATTCGGGTCGTGCTCATTTACGCGAGTTGGGCACGACAGCGCCTGACCGGGCTTGACGACCCCATCAAACAGGCGTTTAATACTGAACATGAGTTCAACGAGGCGCGCTCCTCACACGGCTCCCGAGACGGCCGAGCGCATCCGCGACGCGGCCATCTCGGAGTTCGCGACGCACGGCTTCGCGAAGTCGACCGTGCGTGGTATCGCGGCCGCGGCAGGCGTGTCGCCCGGGCTGGTGATCCATCACTTCGGCTCCAAGGACGGGCTGCGCGCCGCCTGCGATGACCACGTCTTCGAAGCGCTCACCAGAGTGAAGGCCGAGCACGCGAACTCCTCGCCGCTGTTCGTGACCAGCAAGATGTTCGGCGACGAGAAGACGCGCCTACAGGCCGACTACCTGCTGAAGTCGCTGCTAGACCCCTCGGCACAGGGGCAGCGGTTCTTCGACCATTACATCGAGATCCTCGAAGAGCTCATCGAAGAAGGGTTCGCCGGATACACCCTGCGAAAGGCCGAGGACCGGCGCGCGCAGGCCGTCGCCCTCGCCACGCTGGCGCTCGCACTGCCGTTACTGGAGCCCAAGATGCGGCACGCACTCGGCACCGAGGACCTTGAGGGGTCGATGACCCGTCTCATCCCCACCCTCGTCGATCTCTACCGGCACGGCTTCATCGAGTCCGTGCCCTACGAGCAGGAGGCGCCGGAGCCTCGGTCGAATCCGGGAAGCCAGCACGATCCGCCGGGTTCGTCCGCTTCCGAACCCGACACCTCCACTTCACGAGAAAGCACATGATGACACTCGTCACACACCCGGATGCGCCGGAACCGGCCATCAGCATCTCGAACCTCACCAAGAACTTCGGCTCCGTCCGCGCACTCGACGGTCTCGACCTCCAGGTCGGGCACGGCGAAGTGCACGGCTTCCTCGGACCCAACGGGGCCGGCAAGTCCACGACGATCCGGATCCTGCTCGGGATCCTGCGCCACGACTCCGGCAGTGTGCGCGCGCTCGGCGGCGACCCCTGGGGCGACGCCGTTTCGCTGCACCGCCGCCTCGCCTACGTCCCCGGCGACGTGGAGCTCTGGCCGAACCTCACCGGAGGCGAGGCCATCGACCTGTTCGCGCGACTCCGCGGAGATGTCGATACGAAGAAGCGCGACGAACTGATCGAGCGCTTCGACCTCGATCCGCGCAAGAAGGGGCGCACCTACTCCAAGGGCAACCGGCAGAAGGTCGCCCTCATCTCGGCGCTTGCCTCGAACGTCGAGCTGCTGCTGCTCGACGAGCCGACCGCCGGGCTCGACCCGCTCATGGAGGCGGTGTTCCAAGAGTGCATCCGAGAGGCGAAAGCCGCTGGACGCACGGTGCTGCTCTCGAGCCACATCCTCGCCCAGGTCGAGGTGCTCGCCGACCGGATCTCGATCATCCGCACGGGGAAGATCGTCGAGTCGGGCACCCTGAACGATCTGCGCCACCTCTCTCGCACCGCGGTCAGCGTGCAGACGTCGACCCCGGTCATCTCCCTGGCGGGGCGCGCCGGGGTGCACGACCTTCGCGAGGAAGGCGGCGAGCTGCGCTTCGACGTGGATACCCCGCATCTGCCGGAAGTGATGCGCGAGCTCTCCTCGCACGGCGTGCAGGCGCTCACCGCGACCCCGCCGACGCTCGAGCAGCTGCTCCTTCGCCACTACGGCGACGAGCTGCACCGGAGCGCATCATGAGCGCGGCTCTGATCGAGGGTGGTGCACCCGCACCGACAAACGCGCGCGGCGGCGCACCGGGCGGAGACTTGACGGGCACATGGATGCTGCTGCGGTTCATGCTGCGCCGCGACCGGATCCGCCTCCCCGCATGGGTACTCGGCATGACCGCGATGCTCGCCTACTTCGCCACCGCCCTTGGACTCGTGCTCGACGAAGAGGCCCTCGCGAGTTTCGCGGCATTCGCCGCGACCCCCGTGATGGCGCTCATCGGCGGGCCGGGCTACGGCTTCGAGGAGATCACCACCGGGAGGTTTCTCGTTGGCCTCTACGGCGCCTATCTGATGATCGGCGCGGCGCTCATGAGCATCATGACCGTGTCACGCCACACCCGCGTCGAAGAGCAAACCGGGCGGGCGGAACTGGTGCGCGCGAGCGCGGTCGGCCGACACGCGCAACTCTCCGCAGCACTGATCCTCGCAACCCTGATGAATCTGCTCATGGTCGGGCTCATGGCGGTGGCATTCTATTTCTCGCCGGCCGAGCCGGGCTCGTTCGCCTCGTCGCTGCTGTTCGCGAGCAGCATCGGCGCTGTCGGCCTCGTCTTCGCCGGGGTCGCCGCGGTGACCGTGCAGTTCTCCCCGTTTGCGCGGGCCACGTCGGGCATCGCGGGCGCGGTGCTCGCGGCGAGCTTCATCGTGCGCGGTCTCGGCGACATGTCAGCCGTGCAGGGCGGCGACCTCGACTGGCTCTCCTGGGTCTCGCCCTTCGGGTGGTCGCAGCAGACCGCTCCACTTACGCTCGATCGTTGGTGGCCACTGCTCATCTCTCTTGCGGCTGCCGGGGTGCTCGCCGTGATCGGCTTCGTCCTGCAGTCGCGTCGGGATCTCGCCGCGGGCATCCTGCCCGACCGGCTCGGTTCCGCCGTCGCTCCGGCCTGGCTGCGCGGTTCGCTCTCGCTCGCGTTCCGCCTGCAGCGCTCCACGCTGATCTGGTGGTCGGTCGCGATGCTCGCGGGCGGGATCACCCTCGGTGCCTTCGTGAAGCCGATGATGGACAACGCGGAAGGGATGCCCGAGCAGATCCTCCTCGTGATCGGCGGCACCGAGGGCATGCTCGATGGCTACCTCGGCTTCATGGGCATCTACTTCGCGATCATGGTCGCCGTCTTCGCGATCCTCGCAGTACAGGGACTGCGGGGCGAGGAGCAGGGCGTGCGGGCCGAGCCTGTGCTCGCCGCGGCGGTGTCACGCACCGGCTGGTTGCTCTCGTGGACGGCGGTCGCGGCGGTCGGCTCGCTGTGGCTGCTCGCGCTCGCCGGGCTCGGCAACGGCATCGGCGCGGGGCTGACGACCGGAGACTGGACATTGCTCGGCCCCGTGCTGCTCGGGCACGTCGCGCACACGCCTGCGGTCTGGGCGCTCCTGGCTGTCGCCTCCGCGCTCTACGGCCTCGTGCCGCGGGCCCTCGGCCTGACCTGGGCCGTGTTCGTGTGGGGAACCCTGCTCAGCTTCTTCGGCGAGATGCTCGATCTCGACGAGGCGATCCTCGCTACCTCCGTGTTCCGCCACGTCGGCCAGTTCCCGGCCGAGGACATCTCGTCGACAGCGGTTGGCATACTCACCAGCATCGCTGCCGCGCTCGTCGCGATTGGCGCGCTGGGCTTCCGGCGCCGCGATCTGATCACCGCCTAACAGGCAGCGTCACTCAACGCGCCTCCTGCCCCGACCGCCTGATGCGGGGTGAGGCGGGAGGCGCGTGCCACGCGATCGCCATAGGGCTGTCTGAGTAGTCCTAGCGCATCTTGTCCATTACCGCGTCGTCGCCCAAACCGTGCCACGGTGGACTCCGAATCGCTTCGCCAGTGTAGTGGTGCTGACGCCGCTGGCACGGGCTGTTCGCATAGCGCCCACCTCCTCGTCGGACAGTGGTGTTCGAGCGCGCCTCCTTGGCTCTGCGGCGGCCTCGATCAGCGGGTCATCAGGCTCGCCAGCGGGATCGGCCGCGCCGTCGGATTCCTGAATCCACGCAGAAACAAGCCTCTCGATCCGTGGTCGCCTGTTCCCGTAGTGCTCCATTGCGTCCACCCAGTTGCTCTTATCAGAGTGCAGATCGACGCTTGTGGGGCCGCCTGAGAGGGCGGCCTCAGTCGTCTCCGGGTGTGCGGGAAACCCTGGGCTGGCCAGGAGTTCTTTTCTGGTATCAGCACGTGGTTTGAATAGGTTTGAACCATCCTGGGCCGACCTCATCATCCAGGCGATCAACAGACCCCACGCTCTACCCGCCCCTTCCGGCTGACCCCGGCCTACCGCCGTCCACCCACCACCAGGAACCCCTTTGGATCGGAACCCCGCCCACCCGGAGCGAAACCCGGCCAGGCTGTCACACCCACATGCCAGAATCAGTGCTCAACCAGCACAGCCCCCGCTGGCCCGGCCCGAGCAGGCACCCCGTGAAAGATCGAGGCTAGGTGCTGATCCTTACCTACACCCTCCACCCTGCCTGGAAGTGGCGCTGATACCACAGCCATAGACCGACTTCTATCGAGTTATGCCATACTTCTTCCACAGCATCCGGAGGAAAAAGAAGTATGTCATATCCGACGTTTCACGAGCACGGCCCCCGAGACATGCCGATGGCAACGACACCGGACGACCTCGCTGCGCGGTTCCCCTCCGAAGGTGACCTAATCGAGTTCAAACAGGGCGTACCGATGGAGAAGATCGCCGAAGCCGTGACAGCCTTCTCGAACAGCGACGGCGGTGTCCTCCTACTCGGCGTGGATGATGTCGGCAGAGTCGTTGGCATCACAACCGACGGGGAGCAGCAGGCGAAAGTCCACCGCGCGGTCGGACTCGTGCACAACCCTGGTCGTTACGAGATACACGAACTAGTAGTGGGAGAGCGTGGGGTGCTCGCTCTCTCAGTGCAGCGACGCAGGGAGGGGCTTGCTCAGATGCGAGATGGCCGCGTCCTGGTTCGACGTGGGGCGATGAACACCGCGCTCATTGGTGACGATCTGATGAGATTTGTCGCGGCGCGGTCCTTGACGCGGTACGAGGCGACGTCCTCTGGTATCGCCCTCGAAGACGCGAGCCAGGAACAGGTGGAGGCAATCAGACACGCCTTCGGGTGGCCCGAAGAAAGTGTTGAGCAACGCCTCATCGAGCTAGGACTCGCGGACCAGTCAACAGGTGGTTCGGTGCTCACGATCGCGGGCGCTCTTTACCTGCTCCCTAAACCATCGGAGGCATTGGGAAAGACGTACGTTGAGATTTTCCGCTATCGCGATGACTCGGATGTCTGGGATCGGCGCCTCCAGATCGATGGCCCGGCGAATGAGCAAGTCGTTCAGGCAACCCACACCTTGATGGATGATCTCGGGGCCGATGTCGTTGTCATCGGACTACACAGACACGAACTACCCAGGATCCCCGAGGAGGTGCTTCGCGAGGCCATCGCCAACGCGGTAGCACACCGGGTCTATGAGAACGCCCGGCAACCCGTCCGCATCGAGGTACGGCCAGACCGGGTCACCGTGCGATCCCCCGGCGGGCTCCCCGAGCCGATCACGCTTGAAAACATCCGCGAACAGAACGCCGCGCGCAACATCACTGTCATTAAAGTCCTGCGACGCCTGCGGCTCGCCGAAGACGCTGGCCTGGGGATCGACGTAATGCAGGACACCATGGAAGATGCTCTCCTCGCGCCTCCGGAGTTCGCAGCCGATGGGGCGCATGTCGAGGTCGTGCTCCGGCTCGGCAGTGCCGTGACCCCACAGGAACGCGCATGGATGGCCGAAGTGGAGAAACGAGGCGAGATCCGCTCGCGAGACAAGCTACTCCTGCTACACGCAGCACGAGGCGAGCTTCTGACCAACGCCTCAGTACGTGACCTGCTCAAGGTCGATAGCACGCACGCGCGTGCGGCGCTGCAGAAGCTCCGAGACCTGGGCTATCTACAACAAAGCGGCGAACGCGGAGGGGCGTCGTACCTGTTGGCCAAGGAACTAAGCCCGCCCAGCGGGATCCAACTCTCCGCGACGGAACTCGAAGATCTCGTCGTAGTTCTCGCTACTGAAGGTCGGATAACTAACGAGCGACTGCGCGCCCGAACCGGACTCGACCGAGGAGAAGCCCTGGCCCTGCTGTCGCGCCTTGTCAAAACGGGACGGATCCAGAGACACGGGGAGCGACGAGGCACCTACTACACCGCCGCCGAGCACACCCCGGACGCACGACCGAACTAACGCCAAACCCCAACTCGGCCTCAGAGGACTACATCGAGGCCGAGCTCGTCTTCCGCGGCCGCATTACCCTGTACATGCGCCACCTCAACCGCCAGCACGGAGACAGCAAGGACCTCACCGCTGGCCGGGGGTGGTTCACGTACCCGACCGGCGTCGCTCCCGTACGCCGTACGACCCCTTCAACGGCTGCAGATTGGTCGCAAGGCGCATGGGAAACGCGGGGCCGGTGCGTCAGTTGAGCGCGGGGGTGTCCTCGGGGATCACACCATCGGAGTAAAGGTCGGCTGCGAGGTCACGCAAGGCACGAAGCGCAACGCGCTGCGTCGTCGGTCCGTACGAGATCCGGGCGACGCCGAGGGCTTCGTACGCCGCCGCCGACAGCGCGCCCGGAAGCCCGATGACGCTGATCTTGCCCACACCGATGCCGTCGACGAGGCGCTCGGTCACGTCGCGATCAAGCACGCCCGGCACGAAGACGAGGGGCGCTCCGGCATCCAAGAAGGCGCGCCCGCGCGCGATCGCGTCGTCGATCTTGGCGTCGAGGGGCTTATCGCCGCCGCGCACAAAGGCATCCGTGCGCGCGTTGAGTTGGAACGGGACACCCTCCGCCTCCGCCACGGCCACCATCGCGGCGACGTTCGCGGCGGCCTCGGCCAGAGGCACGAGGCGGTCTTCAATGTTCGCTCCGACGACGCCGATGCCGATCGCGCGGCGCACGGTCTCTGCGGGGTCGCCATATCCGGCGTCAAGGTCGGCCGTGACGGGCAAGTCGGTCGCGTCGACGATGCGCGCGACGGCCGCGAGCATCTCGTCGCGAGGAATCTCGCCGTCGGCGTAGCCGTGGCTCGCGGCGATGGAGTGTCCCGCCGTCGCAATCGCCCGCGTGCCCTCGGTGCCGGCGACGACTTTTGCGGTGATGACATCCCACACGTTGACGACGCGCAGAATCTCGGGGGCTTCGTGCAGGTTCTGAAGTGACTGTGCCTTCTGTGCGGTGTTCATGTTCCCGACGCTACCCGGCACATCGCCCACCGGGGAGCTTCCACGAGGACATGCTCGCCACCGGTGGCCTCGGATCCTCCCCTCCGGGCGAGCTTCTGCGTCGGCCCTTGGTGACTTCGGTGGCGAGGTTACGACTGTAGAACTCCGCGATAGACGACATGATCCCGTGCATGAGCATCCCCGACGGTGTCTGATCGATGGACTCTGTAGCCGACACGAGAGTGACGCCTGCCCCGAGGAGGGCTTCGTGAATCTTCACGTCATCAGCGCGGTTGTGCGCGAGCCGGTCGAGCTTATGAACGATGCATTTATCGGGTACGCGAACCGAAATCAAGCGTGGCGGGAACCGCCATCGACATGGATGGTCTCGCCCGAGACGTAACCGTTACCGAGCAGCCAGGTCACCGCATCCGCGATGTCCTCCGGCGTGCCGACGCGACCAGCGAGGCTGCCCGCCGCGCCGCCGTCGTACAGGCCCTGCTTCGATGCCTCGTCGAGGCCATCCCAGGTGCCGGAATCGGTGATGCCGGGAGAGATCGCGTTGACCCGGATCGGCGCGAGCTCCTTGGCGAGATGGCTCGCGAGGAAGGCGACGGCGCCGTTGGTCACGCCCATGACGGTGAGTCCCGGCGACGGGTTCCACGCAGCCGTGCCGGAGAAGAGCAGGAACGAGCCGGTCGGTGGGATCAGCGGCGCGAAGTGCTTGGCCACGAGCATCGGCCCGATGATCTTGGCCTCGAAGGCGCCGAGGATGCCGTCGTGCTCCAGCTCTGCGACCGGAACGTTGTGGTGTGCGGACGCGGTGACGACGATATGGTCGACGGCGCCGAGAGACTGCGCCGCCATGCGGATCGACTCCTCATCAGCGACGTCGAAGTGAATCGTCTCCGCATCCCTGAGCTCGGCCGCCAGGGTATCCGCCTTCGCGAGATCGCGGGCACCGATGATGACGTGCGCACCATCCGAGGAAGCCGCACGGGCGACAGCCGCGCCGAGATACTTCGCACCGCCGATGATGAGGACACGCTGTCCTGTGAGTGTCTGTGGCATGGGTGAGGGCTCCTTCGTGTGGATGATGATTCAGTTGGCTGCGTCAAGATTCATGATCTCGCGCACTCGGGGAGCGACCTCGCGACCGTAGAGCTCGATCGAGCGTAGTGCGAGATCGTGCGGCATATGGCCGCTGGAGTACTTCATCGAGAAGCGGCTCGCACCGAGGGTCTTCAGGGTGTGCACGATCCTGGGTGCGACCGTCTCGGGGGAGCCCACCATAAGCGCGCCGCCGCGAGTCTCGGCCTCATACCGATCCCGGGAAGTGGGCATGAAGCCGCGCTCGCGTGCGAGCCGGTTCATCACCTCGGAGTAGTGCGGCCAGAATTCCTCGCGGGCTTGCTCGTCGGTATCGGCGATGTAGCCAGGCGAGTGGACCCCGATCGGCTTCGAGCCGTGACCGTGTTCGGTGAGCGTGCGGCGGTGCAGATCGGTCATCAGTGCGAAGCGTTCGGGAGTACCGCCGATGATCGCCATCACCACGGGCAGTCCGTACTTCGCCGCGCGCGTGATGGAATCGGGGCTTCCGCCAACTCCGATCCACGCGGGCAAGGGAGCGTCCACAGCGGGGTGGAGACTCTGGTTCTTCAGGGACGTACGGGTGGATCCGCTCCAGGTGACCGGAGTGCCGGTGAGAGTCTTGGCGAAAAGACTGAGGCGGTCCTCGAAGAGCTCCTCGTAGCGCTCGAGAGACAGTCCGAAGAGCGGGAACGACTCAGTGTAGGCGCCGCGGCCCACGATGATCTCGGCACGGCCGTCCGTCAGTCCCTGCAGGGTGGCGAAGCGCTCATACACCCGCACCGGGTCATCGGAGCTGAGCACCGTCACGGCGCTCGTCACGTGGATCTGCTCAGTGCGAGCGCCGATCGCCGCGAGAACGACGTCGGGCGCGGAGACCGCGTAATCAGCTCGGTGGTGTTCACCGAGCCCGAAGAAGTCAACGCCGACCCGATCGGCCATCACAGCTTCGTCTACGATCGCACGCAGGGTCTCACCCGGCGTCATCTCGGTTCCGTCGGCGTGAGCGGCGACGTCCCCGAAGGTATCGACGCCGAGTTCAATAGAGGTGTTCATCTCGACTTCTCCTGTGAATCAGGCCGCAACGAGGGTGCGCTGACAGCTGAGCACATCGTGAACGATGGCGTTGACGGTATCGGCGATGCGCTCTTCCAGACCGTCGTCGGCCCTCGAGTGGAGAAGATGCGACGACGCAACGGGGCTGCCCACGAAGTCGAAGATTCCGTGCTCGACGACGGTGCGAAGCGCATCCGCATAGCCGTGCGTCTCGTAGGTCGACCGTGCGCTCCCGCCGATGCGCAACAGGTGGATGTTCCGCTTCGCGATGGCCGTGGCATCATCGGCGCCGAAGGCCCAGCCGAAGGTGAGGACACGATCGATCCAGCCCTTGAGCAGGGACGGCATGCTCCACCAGTAAACGGGGTGGGCAAGCACGATGGAATCGGCGCGCTCCACACGCTCCTGCTCGCGGCGCACATCGTCCGGGACCGGTCCGGCGCCCTGCATGAGCTGAAGATCAGCGTCGCTGAAACGCGGATCGAATCCCTCCGATGCAAGATCGGCGACCTCCGCAGTACCGCCCGCCTCGACGATCCCTTCGGCGATCTGGCGTGCGGTCGACGCCGTGAGCGAGGTGGAGTCGGGGTGGGCGAAGAGGACGAGCGTGTGCATAGACGATGCCTTCCGGTACAGTGAGAACAATGAGTTACGATCAGTAACTTACGATTAGTAACTTACCGCGGAATGATTGGTGACGCAAATGACCGAGACAGTTCTCACAGAGGGACGGCGCCGCATGTCGCGTGTGGAACGTCGCGAGCAGCTGTTGGATGCGGCGCGTGAGCTGATCCGCTCCGAGGGTGCCGATTCGCTCACTCTTGCTCGGATCGCTGATCGCGCCGGGGTGACGAAGCCGCTTGTCTACCAGCATTTCGGCACCAAGGCCGCTGTGCTCGCCGAGCTCTACCGCGGATTCAAGGTGCGCACCCATGAAGCTCTCGATACGGCGCTGGCTGAAACGCCGTCGAACCTGAACCAGGTGTCACGGGTCATCGCCGACGCGTATATCGACTGCATTGACGCGGAGAGTACCGAGATTCCCGGCGTTGGCGGTGCGCTCTCAGGATCGGCGGAGTCGGAGCGCATCCGTGAGGAAGCAGACCGGGCATTCAGTGCGCGCTGCCGCACTGCGCTTGAGAGGTTTACCAGCGAGGGCACCGTGCCCGATGCCGCGCTCTACGCGATTCTCGGCGCGGCCGAGGGCATCGCTCGTGCGCTGGTTCTTGGCAGAATCCCATTCGAAGACGGTCGCGAAACCCTCGCAAAGGTAGTTGCCGGAGTCGTATGACAGCTGGCGCTGCAGTCATCGAGATTTATCGCAGCGCCACGACAAGTCAGGGCTCGTGGAGCCACCCAGCCCCTAGTTTTCTGGTTTCAGCGGTGATCGAGGGAGTCACCACCCACTAAGCATCGTCGTAAATCATTCGAGGAGGATCGTACGCGATATGGGTAAAGCGTCTGATGGTGAGTTCGATCTTGGCCCGGTTTCATTCGATGACCGAGTTGTCGCCACGAGCTCGGCGGTCTCCAGATCCGGAAACCGAGATGACTGGCCGGTGGAATCCGGGGTCTACCACCTGGTTGGAGCTCGGGCCTGTCCTTTTGCTCACCGCGCGATTATCGCCCGGCGGCTGCTAGGGCTTGAGAGTGCAGTGTCTCTGGGTATGTGCGGGCCGACGCACGATTGGAAGTCGTGGACGTTCAACCTCTATCCGGATTCGGTGGACCCGGTTCTGGGCGTCGGTCGTCTGCGCGACTGCTACCTACGCCGTCGTTCCCCCAGTTGCGGCCACCTTCGAGGTCGTTCATCTCGACCAGAAACCCATTGTGGTCGCGGCGGTCACGGGAGTGCCCACGAGCGTCAAGAACCTAACCACGAGCAAGAAGACCCTCTCAGGAGATTCTCACCTAGACGGCGGCGCGGTGAACACCGAACTGCTTTATCGGCACCGTGGCGCTCACACCCTACGCATGAGCTGTTCACATAGCGTCCACTTCCTCGTCCGTGAAGCGTGTTCGCAGTCGTTTCACTGGTTCCGCCGACGCGCCAATTATCCGGGCGAGGTCGGAAGCGCGGCTCCACATCGGCCAGTGGCCCGTCGGGAGGTCTATGTAGTCGACATTCTTGAAATTGCCCACCTCAGCAAACATGGGGTGGCCGGCCTTGGCCAGTTCCTTCACCTGCGCACTCGACATCGAGCAGCAGACGAACGTGGTGGGCACGCCAAAGCGCTTCTCATTCGTGAGCTCGACGGCCTGACGCAATACCGGCCCGGGCTCGGGAACAGCGCGGGCCTGGAAACGCTCACGCACATCATCGCTGAGCCCCTCGACGCTCGCCTGTTCCTTGAGTGCTTCGAAAGGAGGCAACGGAAGCCCTTCTGTGCCCTCGGGGAAGTCGGGGGCGAATGCCATTCCCGAGGCGGCGGGGCCGCTATCGACCCACACCACCCGATGCACCAGTTCGGGATAGCGATCCAGCACCAGGCTCACAGGCGCATTCGCTCCGCTGTGCGCCACGATCACAACGGGCTCTCGCTCGGAGAGGATGGCTTGCTCGATCGCTGCTGCCTGGTCATCGAGCGTGCGGGACGCGCGATTGGGGTCTGCCTCGTCGAGACCGGGCAAAGTCAGTGCTGTAGCTCGACGGCCCAGAGCAGCCAGATGCTCCCGCACCTCATCCCATGCCCAGGCACCTAGCCAGTGGCCGGGAACAAGAAGGATGCTCGGATTACGTGTGTTCGTTGTCATAGAGCGATCCTCGCAGCGACCCTGGACAACAGCATGGCACTATTTCTGACATGATTTAAAAAGGGTGAAGAAATGAAGCGAGCAGAGCGACTCCATGCCTTGTCAGAGACACTGCGGCGCAGTGGCGCGTGAAGTCGGCACTCGAAGAAGCGATGGCTGAGCAGCGGGTGGTGCGCATCCACTACATCTCGCAGGATGGCCACAAGACCACCCGCGATGTGGAACCGGTAATTTTCGCTTCCACGAACGGGCGCTGGTACCTCGTCGGCTGGTGTCGTCTGCGCAATGCCATGCGTTGGTTTCTTATTACCCGCATCGAGCACGCCACCGTAACCAAGACACTCTGCGGCGACCACAGCGTGAAGGAAATCGGCACACCACCAACGACTGCGAGATCGCTACATGCTGACGATCAACCAGAAAGCCCGCTCGGATACGGTCGAGGTAGCTGAACGCAGACGGCGGTGTGGCGCGCACGTTTGAGCGAACATCGTGGCCGACCGTAACGACGCACTAGAACTTCGCTACGCCTCATCCTCGGCGACGCAACGAAAGGCTGAACAATGACCGAACTCACCCAGCTCCCAGAGCAGCGCATCCTGTTCGTCCGGGGCAAGGTGCCCACCAGCGAACTGCCCGCCTTCCAAGGTGGAGCATTCCAGGCCATCTGGGACGCTCTCGATCCGGAGCACGCCGTCGCACCTGCACAACCACACGTGCGCTACTACCTCGTCTCCGCCGAAGAGATGGATGTCGAGGTCAGCGTCTCGGCGAAGCCTACGGCGCCCTGAACTCCGCGAACACCGAGGGACTTATCGCGAATGGCCCCTCGTGGGAGGTCTACGAGTGGATCACGGGCGATCAGGTACTCAATCACGAATCGTGGCCGCAGCTCGACGATTGGCGCACGCTCCTCGTGCAGCCACTCACGGAGGCTCCCCCTGAGATGAGCTAACCCAGCCCCATGGGGAAAGCAACAGACGAAACGAGCGACGAGGGGTGCCGCACCTCGTCGGCACGGCATCCCTCGTCGTTGGTATCGAGTCCTTCCCGTCAGGGAGCATCCCGACGCACAGCCACCACCCATGCGATCGCGGCGATCACCACGGTGACGAGCACCTGGCCAACACCTGCCAGCGTCGGAGAAGCCAAGCTGACGTCGGCGATCTCGGGAATCAACGCCTTTCCGGATGCGAACGGCAGCACATATCCAAGCCCATCGACCTCGAGCAGGTAGGCCTCTACGAACAGGTAGAAGGCCAGCAGCAGGCCGACGGTCAGAGGCAGGCTACGCAGCAAGGATGCCGTGGCCACGGCGATGACAGCCCAGCATGCCACCACGAGGGACAGGCGGACCAGGAGCCCCAGGCCGGCGAGACTGACGACGTAGCCGAGGATGTCCGGCTGGCCAAGAATCAGGGCAGTCACGGCGTGGCACAGCACCCACAAGACCGCCGCGCTCGCTACCGAAACCACGGCCGCCACCAGCATCTTGGCCCCGAGCACCACGCCGCGGTCCGGGACGGCCCGATAGGTCTCACGCAGCACGTCATGACGCAGCTCGCCGAGAACCAGCTGCGCGGCCCACACCAGCAGCACCGGGATGGTCGTGAAGATGAGCGCATAGCCCGCGTGCGCCGCCGGCATCGGCGAGTCTGCGGCGAGTGCCTTCTCGAGTCCAGCGAAGGAGAAGGCCGTCACGGCCGCAACGATGGCGGCGGCGAGCAGCGATAGGGGAAGGATGCGAGTGGTGGTGGCCTTGATGGTCTCGCCGCGCACGCTGCGGCGAAACTGGGTGAGGCGCGTCGTCGGGGCATCGATGATCGCGGAGGAGACGGTGGGCAGGACAGACATGATCACTCCTTGATGGTGTGGGTGTCCCGGCAATGGCGCAGCGCACCGGCAAGGACGAGGATGACGGTGAGAGCAGCGAGTGGCGCGAAACCCCAGATCGCATCCCAGAGGTAAGGCAGGTCGAAGCCGCTGCCGTCGATGAAGTAGGTGAGGTTGCGCCATGGGGTGAGCACGTAGAGGTTTGCAAAATCACCGGTCATGCTGGCAACGGTGTTCTCGAACATGACCCAGACGAAGGCGATCGCCGCGGTGAGCAGCAGGCTGCGTGTCAGGGCACCCAGGGCGACTCCGGCCGTGGCGCACAGACCGGTCACGATCGCGACCCGGACGCCGTAGCCCAGCCAGAGGGACGGGAGGACGGTGAACCCGGTGGCGGCGGGACCGAGCATCATGCGCACTGCGAGCGGCACAGCCAGGCCTGCGATAACGCCGACCACCAGTCCGATCGCACCGGCCCAGGCAACCTTGGCGCCGTAGACAGCCGCGGGATGAGGCAGCACGATGCGGGTCATGACGGCCGTGCCAGTCTCACGCTCCGAGGTCAGCAGTGTGGCACCCAGCACCATCGCGACAACGATGGTGAAGCGGGTGACGCCGAGCCACATCATTGAGCTGAGCGCGATCGCATCGTCGCGCTCAGCGATAGCGGCGAGGAACTCGGTGCGACTGAGATAGGTGCCGGCACCCGCCCACCCCGCACCCAGGACGACGGCGGCAGTCCCGTAGACCAGCGCGTGAGGAATGGTAGAAAGCTTGATCCACTCCGCGACGAGGGCTGCCCGGATCGACGTGGCGCCGCGCGGTACCGCAGCGTCGCGGCGGCTGGTGCCGGTGACCAGAGGAGCTTCAGAGCCGCCCACGGAACTCACCCGCTTCGGCGACGCGCTCGAAGAAGGCGTCCTCGAGGGTAGTGCCGTCGCCTTGGTAGTCGCTGACCGGCGCGTTGGCGAGGGTGCGACCGCGGGCGATGATGACGACGTCGTCGACGGTCTGGGCGACTTCGCCGAGCATATGGCTGGAAACCAGAACACCGCGACCCTCGTCAGCGAAACGCCGCATCAGCGCGCGCATCCAACGGATGCCTTCAGGGTCGAGGCCGTTGAGGGGCTCGTCGAAGATGAGGTACCGGGGGTCGCCCAGCAGGGCACCAGCCAGGCCAAGACGCTGGCGCATGCCGAGCGAGTACTGACCAGCCCGGCGTTCCGCAGCTTCGGTGAGACCGACGATCTTGAGGCACTCGTCGACACGATCCGCATCGATGCCATTGGTAGCGGCCAGCCAACGCAGGTGGTTGCGCCCTGAACGCTGCGGATGTACCCACCCCGCGTCCAACAGCGCCCCCACCGTCACGAGGGGCTGGCGCAGGCTGCGGTAGGGCCGCCTGTCGATGAGAGTCTCGCCCTCCGTGGGGTCCTCCAGGCCGAGGATGAGGCGTAGCGTGGTCGATTTGCCCGCGCCGTTGGGGCCGAGGAAACCGGTAATCGCGCCGGGAGCGACGGTGAAGGAGGCATCGTCGACGGCGACGACATCCCCATAGCGCTTGGTGAGTCCGTGGATGGTGATCATTTGTGGGTCCTAGATCGAGCTGTGTGCTGACAGTCCGAGTCTTCTGTGCGGGCCCTTCCCGGCGCGTCCCCTGCCGGTACTGACTCTTGGTACCGTCCACCCGCATCTGGCTGCGGGCTGGCACCGGGGTACCACCTGTTGTCAGACCTCATGGTCACATAGAGATACGGTCGCGATGTGCCGTCCAGCAGAGGTGAGGACCTCCGGCGTCTCCCTATCCGCGGGACCGGTGAGGCTCAGCGCAGGCATAACCGGCGCCCAGATCGGGGAATCGGTAAAGTCAATCGGGGATCTCAAGACTCCGACCAGCCTTTGCACCCCCTCGGCAGCAGAAGCGCCGCTTATTCTGGCGCGGAGATGTCCGCGACGGTCGCGTCGTAGGCGCGGATCAGATCGTCGGCGTCGACGAAGAGGCTGTAGCCGTGCACCCCCGATCCCATCGCCACCCGCTGCCCCACGATCGTCTCGTCGGCGATGACCGGCCAGGCGGTGGAACTGCCGATCGGGGTGATCGTTCCGCGCTCGTAGCCCGTCGCCGCCAGCGCAAGTTCTGCCTCGGGAAGTCGCAGCCGGTTCACCCCGACGACCGCCCGGAGCTTCGGCCAGGAGATCGAACGTCCGCCGGGAATGAGGGCGAAGAGGTAGGTGTCATCAGAGCGTTTCACGACGAGCGTCTTCACGATCGCCGACGGCGCGATCCCGAGCAACTGCGCAGCTTCAGGAAGCGACCTCGCCGCGGGACGCTCCCGGATCTCGATCGCGAGCCCCCTCTCGGCGGCGTCCTCTCGCACCCGAGCCAACGGAGCATTCATGAGCCCTCCCTGAGTCATCTCGACGCTCCCCCATTGTGCCAAGCGCCGGAACTGAACTGATCACACCAGCCCCGCCGAAGAACAACCGCAACAAGAACTGCAAGCAGATGGTTGCAGGATGCCCACCTGTATGCAATTATAAAGTTGCACTACAAAACGAGGAGCCACCATGAACGACCTTCCCGACCGCATCGATCGATCCATCGACATCAACGCCTCCGCAGAACGAGTGTGGGGGCTCATTTCCGAGCCCGGATGGTTCATCCACGACAACGAACTCACTGAACACCGCATCGAGCGCTCAGATGACCTCTCTACCGTGCACGATCCCGTGCACGGCGCCTTCACGTTCCGCACCATCTCGCTGGATCGCCCGCGCTACGCGGCCTACCGCTGGCTCGCGGATCCCAACCAGCCAGATAGCGAATCGACACTGGTGGAATTCTGGATCGATGAGAAGTCTCCATCATCGGTGACACTGCGGGTGGCGGAGAGCGGCTTCGCGAGCCTTTCCGGTGACGCCGAGCAACGTCGGCGGCAACTCGAGGACAACACCGAGGGATGGCGCATCGAACTCGGCCTCGCCAAGGCGCATCTCGAATCCCAGGCGGAGCACTGATGGCGGTCACGACGCCGCACCCCGTCGCCTTAAGCGCACTCGCGGACGAGACGAGATGGAACATTCTCGTCAGGCTCGGCTCGTCGCCGGCGTCTGCCTCTCGGCTAGCGGCCGAGTTCCCCGTCAGCCGCCAGGCCATAGCGAAGCACATCTCCGTCTTACAGGGGGCAGGACTCGTGGTGCCGGAGCGTGTGGGGCGGGAAGTGCGCTTCGTCGCGCTCGGCTCAAAATTGAGCCAGCTGGCGCGGGAACTCGAGCGGATAGCCACCGGGTGGGACCGACGTCTCGCCGCACTCAAGGATCACGCCGAGGGTGAGGGTGGTCTCTCATCACAGGCTCTCGCACCGTGGGAGGACAACCACGGCTGGGTAGGCTGAAATCCATGGGCTCTGCGCGCGACAGGTTTCCCCGCTCGGTGTACTCGGTGGGTAGTGAACCCGACGTACGTTTCAGTCTCGCGAACGAACGCACGCTGCTGGCCTGGATCCGCACCTCCCTGGCGCTGATCGCCGGCGGCGTCGCCCTGGAGGTGCTCGGGCTCGACCTGCATGCCGAGCTGAGGCTCACCGCTTCTCTCGTGCTCATCGTCGCCGGTATCGTCACGTCGGTCTGGTGCTGGACGGACTGGATGGCGACGGAGCGGGCTCTGCGACTCGGCAAGCCGCTGCCGCATTCTCCCCTGGGAGTCATCCTGGCGATCACGGCGAGTCTGGTTGGGCTGCTCGTGGTGCTGGCTGTGCTGCTATGACTCCCGCGTATGCGCGGTTCGACCCGGGGCTGCAACCCGAGCGCACGGCGCTGGCCTGGCGACGCACCGCACTGTCCGTCACGATCACATCGGTCGTCGCGGTGCGCATCATGCCAGCCGCGCTCGGCCACCCCATCTGGTATGCACCGGGCGTGCTCGGACTGGCCTTCGCCGCGTGGATGTGGTGGACCACCCCGCACCGTCTCCAGACCTTCGTAGATCAGATCTCCGCCACCAAAAACAAAGCATCCCCGCACGACGCCCGGCCGCTGCTCGTCGTCATCGCATTCGTCACCCTCGCCGGCACCGGAGCGTTCTTCACCGCCCTCCTCGCGGCGGGCTGAGGAGTTCCACCCGCTGGAGGCTCCCCCGCCGGCGACCCACAGACCCGCACAGAACGGCCACCACAAGGGGACCCACAGCACGGCATGGCCGCGTGGGAAGCGATCAGTTCAAGGCGATGATCCCGGCATTGAGGGACGACGCGTAGATCAGCCAACCGAGGTACGGAACCAGCAGCCACGCCGCGACCTTCGACCATTTCGCCGCGGAAGCTATGAGCCAAACAACTGTCGCGATCAACGCCAGGATGACGACGAGCGCGAGCCACCATGCGATCTCCCCGATCAGCGGGTATCCGGCGAAGAAGATCGGTGTCCACGCAGCGTTCAGCGCCAGCTGGAGCCCGTAGATGGTCAACGTTCTGCGGGCACGGTTCCCGTCGGCTTTCCCGTCATACCCAGCCCGCCAAATCAGTAACCCGACGATGGCGATGACCACATAGAGGGTCGTCCAGGCGGGAGCAAACACCCCGTTGGGAGGGTTCCACGGCACCTTGGTGGCGTCCGCGTACCAGCCGTCGACATTGGGCGTCGTGGCCAACGACCCGAAGAATGCGATGGCCGCGACGATGAAGAGCAGAAGCAATAGGACGGCGATCTGCCGGAGGACGGTCGGGCGCATGCTTTCTCCCTCTCCCCTCGGGATCGAACGGCGCCAAGGGTTGTTTCGACCGTAGTACATGCCCAGCAGCTCTGGCACAGACTCTGCCGAAGCCCTAGTCAACGCCCTTCGAGGTGGTCCCTGAGGAGCGAGGCACGAGCGTCTCGAAGGGCTCCTCGCAGAGCTCGTCACACCTCAGGGACCGACAAACGGGATCCGTCACACACTTTCGCATCAGGGACCACCCTTCGAGGCTCGTTCCTCGCACCTCAGCTTCCAGGCTGCTTCGCCACCACCGTGAGGTGGGAAAGCAGCGATACTTTCGCATCAGGGACCTGCGTTGCGCATCCTCACTACGGCCATTACCCGCCGAGAGGCTCCGGGGTGACGAAGTCGCCGATCGCTTGGGTCAGCGTGACGTCGTCGACGCCATGCCATTCCCCGGGCAGGAGCGCCAGTTTTGCGTCGGGCATGGCAGCCTCCAATTGCCGGCCCCACTCGTGGATCTCAGGTGCCGTCGAGTCCGAGGCGATGACGAGGGTGGGCTGGGTTACCGACGCGAACCGCGTCGCCGGTGTACCCGGAAGGAAGGCCAGTTCGTGCAGGATCGCCGGCGCATTGCGCAGGTCTTCCTCGGAGAGCGGCGGTAACTGCGCCATCACCTCCTCCGGCACGCCGACGACTTCCACGTTGAACCATCGATGAAGCACGTCAGGACCCTCGGCGAGCCGACGCTCTCCCTCCTCCCGGAAGGTGCCGTCAGGATCGGGGTTGTCGAAAAGCGGCGGTTCAAGGAGCGTCAAGCGCTCGATCGGAACGCCGGCCTCAGCCGCGATGAGGGCGAGCGTCGCCCCGGAAGAGAAGCCGTAAACCGTGACGGGACCGGCGGCCAACCCGATGATCGCAGCGAGGTCCTCAAGTTCTCGCTGCACGTCATAGTGTTCAGCGTTACCGCTCTCCCCTTTTCCTCTGCGGTCGTAGGTCCACACGGTGAACCGCGTACTCAGCGCGTCAACGAGCGTGGGCTGCGGCGTCGTCGCGCGAGAGACACCAACGCAATGCACCATCACCAGGTCGGGTCCCGAACCGCTGCGGCTCCAGACAATCGGCGTGCCGTCTGCGGACTCGACGACCCCATGAGCCCGGTCGGCGGTGTATGCGGTGGTCATGAGCACTCCTCCATGAGTCATTCGGTCGGTCAGGCGAGTGCGCACCGGGCAGATGCGCCGTCGCCTCCACCTATGTCTAACACGGCATGCCCATCGGCTTGGCTGGCACGACACCCTCGTCGTCGAACGCGGCCGCGCCGGTCCACGTCCTCGAAAACACCATCGTTTTGCTCCTGAAAGATGCCTGCACCGGTATACAGCCGCATTCAGCTATCTATATGGCTCGGCCTGTGCAGGAGGTACAGGCCGAGCCATATAGATAGCTGGATGCTGGCCTCCCCACATGGGCACAGAGGCTGGTTCTCAAAGACACCCCTGACCCAAGGAGATGTTAGTGGCGCTACGAGAAATCCAGTTCCCCTCCTCGCACGGGGGCGATCTGGCCGGGCTCGCACTCTGCGGTATCACGGCCCAGATCGACGGCATCAACACCGAACTGCCCGTGCTGATCGTGACCGGCGACCAGGCAGCCGCTACTCGCGCCCCTCGCTCGTCCAGTTGGCGTTGTCCGCATAGAGACTGCGACCTCCGGTGACGAAGTCGGCGACGGTATCCAGCCTGCTCATTTGCTCGTCGTCGAGCACGAGATCCGCCGCACCCAGATTTTCGATCATGCGCGAGGCTCGTCGCGACCCGGGAATCGGCACGGTCGAAACACCAAGCCGGGCTCCCTGAGCCAACAGCCAGGCCAGCGCCACCTGCGAGTTGGACGCTCCGAGTTCCTCGGCCACCGCCGTGACCACAGCGAGCGCACGCTGGTTGGCCTCCCACCCATCGCCCATGCGTTGGGTGGCGCCGCGGATATCTGAGGCGACGGTCTCCTTGGTGAGCGTGCCGGTCAGGAATCCCCGGCCGAGTGGGCTGTAGGGCACGAAACCGACGCCCAGTTCGGCGCACGCCGGCACGATCCGGGCCTCGACGTCTCGCGACCAGAGGCTCCACTCCGATTGCAGCGCCGAGATCGGATGCACATCGTGCGCACGCCGAAGCTCACTGTCGGTGACCTCAGAAAGCCCGAGGTAGCGAACCTTGCCCTCTTGGACGAGTTCAGCCATGGCGCCGACGGTCTCCTCGATCGGCACGCTGAGATCAGGACGATGGAGGTAGTAGAGATCGATGACCTCGACGCCAAGGCGTCGCAATGACGCCTCGCATGCCGAACGCACATAGGCCGGTCTTCCGTCGATGCGTCCGGCTTGGATCTCGCCCGTCTCCGGGTCGACCGTCTCCCCGGTGATGCCGAATTTCGTGGCCAGCTGCACGTCGTCGCGGCGCTCCGCGAGCAGCGGAGCCAGCATCTTCTCGTTGGTACCGGCGGGCCCGCCCGCATGCCCGGGTTCGGGGTCGCCGTAGACGTCCGAGGTATCGAGCAACGTGATGCCGGCGTCGATCGCCGTGTGTAGCTGGGCGCGAGCTTCGTCGTCTGTGAGGCCTCCGCCGTAGATGCTGCTGAATGCCATGCACCCGTATCCGATAGGAGAAACCGCGAGGCTTCCAAGGTGGGTGGGTGTGTGCATCGGTGAACTCCTGTCCCAACGCGCGAACCGTCCTGGTTCTCGTGGACTCGGCTCTGCGCGTCGTCTCCAGCGTGTGGTGGTACGGACCCCGCAGGGTCCTTTTCACCCTAGCCCAGGCCCACTTCGCCTCTGCCCCCACCCCCTGGTGAGGGCCCGTTGCGAAAGTAGAGGCAGACGGATCAGCGACGCCATAACCCGAAGCCACCCGATAGTGTTGAGCTAACTAAGAGGTTCCGCAGGTAGGTGGTGCCGTAGCGAGGACGTGCTGGATGGATGACATGGCAAGGCGGAGAACGATACTGCCATCGGGTCATGCCAGTGAGTTGGACAACGAAGCCAGGTCGCCATCCAGTGCGCCGCAGTAGGTGCCACCTACCTGCGGGACCTCTAAGGGAAGGTTTACCTAAATCATGGCGTATGTTTCCGATGATCTCGCTGCCCGGCTACAACAGGCGCATGCGCTGTCCCCGAAGCGTCGCGGCGAGCTGGTGACGGGTGTCGTGAGTGCCGCGGTCTGGGTGGGTGAGCCGACGAGGCTCTGTTACCGGGTCTCTACCCCGTCCGGGCCTGCGCTGAAATCGTTCGACCCCGGCACGGGAACCGCGCGTGAGGCGCAGCCTGAGGAAGCGGCCGCCTTCGCCTCCCTCGCACGCCCCTATCCGGCGCGGTCAACATCCCCGAACGGCCGGTTCACCCTGCAGCGCGACGGCCATGATCTCGTGCTCATCGACCACGCCAACAACACCCGTCGTCAGCTCACAACCGACGGGACACTGCACCATGCGTACGGCACGCCGCGCTTTCCCGGTCAGGTCGACGAGGCCACGACGGCCACCATCGCGATCTGGTCGCCCGACAGCACGCGGGTGGTATCGCAGCGCGTGCATACCGAGGGCGTGCGTATCACGAGGTTCACGGAGTCTGCCCCGCCGGATGGTGGTGAGCCCCGCGACCGATTCGTCGTTCAAACGCATCCGGGCGACGCCGTCGTGCCTCAGGTCGAGCTCATCGTCTTCGACGCGGAGACCGGAGAACGAGTGGATCCCCACATCGAACCGTTTCCGTGCACCCACTCCACGCCACTCGCCCGCGGCGATGTCTGGTGGCAGGACGGGGTCATCTACGCGATTCGGAGCAGTCGGGACTGGCGGCACCTCACGCTCGAGGTCATCGATCCGGTATCCGGCCGCGGCCGCACTCTCGTCGCAGAGCATGCCGATGCTCGCCTGCGTCCGGCCGACCAGTTCCACCTGCCGCCCAACGTGCGCGTCATCACCGACGATGCCGGCGAAACCCAGGAGGTCATCTGGTTCTCGGAGCGCGAGGGCTGGGGCCACCTCTATCTCTACGACGCAACACGGGAGAACTCATCCGTCGGCTCACCGAGGGCGAGCTCGTCACGAAGTCGATCCTGCGCGTGGATCGAGAGACACGCCAGATCTGGATCACGGCCTCCGGGTTGATCGACGAGGATCCCTACCGGGCGACGATCCTCCGCATCAACCTGGATACGGGAGCGCACGTCCGGCTCACTCTCGATGACCTCGACCACCGGCCGCTCGCGATCGATCCGCACGCGACGACTGGTCCGTATCTCGTGGACGTCGCCTCGACGCCTGATAGGCCACCGGTGACCAGATTGCTCGATTTCGACGGGAAGGTCGTCGCTGCCCTCGAAGAAGCGGACACGAGCAGGCTGGAGACCATCGGATGGCGCCCGCCCGAGCGCTTCAGCCTCCCGGGCGCCGATGGGGTCACGCCGATCTACGGCACCATTTTCTATCCCCCGGGCTTCGATCCCACTCAGAAGTGGCCGCTCGTCGACCATCTGTACCCAGGTCCACAGACCCACCGCTCGCAACCGCACTTCGTGGCTGATCCCGTCGAACCCTTCACGGCGCTCGGGCTGGTGGGCATCACCATCGATGGCCGGGGCTCGGCGGGCAGGGGACGCGCATTCAACGACGCGTCCCTGCGGAATCTCGGCGCGGGTTCCGGCCTCGACGACCACGCCGCCGTCATCCGCGGGCTCGCGCGACAGCACGGCTGGGTAGATCTCGACCGCGTGGGTGTCTACGGCCATTCGGCCGGGGGCTACGCGGCGATCCTCGCCCTGGAGCAATTCCCCGACCTTTTCCGGGCGGGCATCGCCGCGGCCGGGCGTTACGACGGGAGGCTGACGATGGGCATGATCCTCGAGGCCTACGACGATCCCGAGGACCCCGACAGCTGGGCGCGGGCAGACGCGATCCAGCACGCCCACAAGATCGAGAGCGACCTCCTTCTCGTGCATGGGGAACTCGATACCGGCGTCGTCATCCACAGCGCCTGGCGCCTGCTCGACAAGCTCGTGCGCGCGGGCAAGGATCCGGATGTCCTCTTCGTCCCCGGTGACGGCCACGTGTTCACCGTGCACGACGACTACGTCCAGCGCCGCCAGCTCACCTGGTTATGGCGCCACCTGGTGATGGTTCCGTAAGAGGTTCCGCAGGTAGGTGGCGCCGTGAGCTAAGGACGTACTGGATGGATGACATGGCAAGGCGGAGAACGAAACCTGCATTGGGTATGCCGGTGAGTTCGACAACGAAGCCAGGTCGCCATCCAGTGCGCCGCAGTAGGTGCCGCCTACCTGCGGAATCTCTTACCGTGGTTACAGACGTCAGCATGCTGGCGGATCCAGCCTCGATAATGCCGAAATCGGCCTGCGAACTGATGGAATCAGCCGCGATAGCCAATGAACGGTTCCAGGGTGACGACGAGAACAGGAAACAAGAACGTCAGGCAGGCAACCTCACAGCTCACTAGGTCCCGGACTCTCGAGCACCCGGTCTGGAGGGAGAAACGATGCGGCGCTACCAGAAGATCGTCAGGGCACTGTTCGCGGTGGTCTTCATCGCCGGGGGGATCGCTCACTTCGTCCTGGGCAGGCTCCAGCCCGAGGGCTACGCGGTTTTTGCCGACACGGCTCTCTTCCCCTGGTTGAGCAGCCTGTGGATGTCCTTCGCCATGCCACACATCGGGTGGCTCACCATTGCGCTGGGGGCCTACGAGATCGCGTGCGGGATCGGCATGATCAGCCAACGGAGCGTAACGATAGCCGCCTGGGGAATGCTCGCCTTTCTCGTTTTCATCACGATCGTCGGGTACGGCTTCCCCGTCGCCTCTCTCGGCGAAGACTTGTTGAAGAACCGGCTGATCACCATCGCGATGGCGGCGATGCTGATACCGCTGCTGCGCACAGCCGACGACGGCATTCAGGCGAGCCGCCCTCGCGCCTAACATGAGATATGACCCTCAGGATGGACAACATGGGCATCGTCGTCGACGATCTCGGTGCGGCGATCGAGTTTTTCCGTGCCCTCGGCCTCGAACTCGAAGGCCGAGCCATGGTGGAAGGGGAATGGGCAGGTCGGGTCACCGGCTTGGGTGATCAAAGCGTTGAGATCGCCATGATGCGCACCCCGGATGGCCATGGCCGGCTTGAGCTTTCCCGCTTCCTCACGCCTCCCGTCGTCGCGGATCATCGCAACGCCCCGGTGAACGCGCTGGGATACCTCCGCGTCATGTTCGCGGTGGACGACCTGGACGCGACCCTAACTCGTCTCTATGAGCATGGTGCCGAACTCGTCAGCACCGACGTGGTCCGCTACGAAGACGCGTACCGGCTCTGCTACATCCGCGGTCCCGAGGGTATCCTCATCGGACTCGCCGAAGAACTCAGCTGAGGTACGAGCGTCCACGAGCCCCCTGTGGGTTCACAACTTCGCCACAGGAACGGCCGCTAGCGTGATCTCGACCGCTGTTTCTGGTCGGCGACCAGAAACACACGTACACAACATCGAGGAATCCTCTCTATGACACTGTCCACACGTCTCATCGCCTCGCTCTGCGTCGGGACCGGCTTGCTGCTGGCGGGCTGCTCCGGCGACTCACCGGAGGCCACCCCCTCTGACAGCACAACTTCGGCTGGCGATACCGCCGCCCCGGAGACCGGCGGCTCCTGCGAGGCCGCCGTCGACGAGGCATCGGCCACCGAATCGGCTGCTGCGGAACCGGACGAGGCTGCCTCCCAGGAGACACTTGGCGCGGTCGGCCTCAGCGACGACGCGGCTGCTGCTCCCACCGCAACGTTCGATGCTCCCATGCCGATCACGTCGGAAGTGGTTCAGATCACCGACGAAGGCGATGGCGAGGCGATCACCGAGGGGCAGCTCATCACCTTCAACTACCTGGTGTGCGACATTGTCACCGGCGAGAAGCTGCACTCCACCTGGGGCACCAGCGCGGATGCTGACGCGCCGGAGACCCACCAGCTTGCGGTGAACAACTTCGGCCCGGTGCTCACCGAATCCCTGGACGGCGCGACGGTGGGCAGCAGGCTGCTCTGGGGCCAGCCCGGCCTCACCGCGGAGCAGAGCACCACCGGCGAGGCCATCAACGGGGTTCTCTACGTGCTGTCCGTGGCCGACGCGCAGACGATTCCCGACTCCGCCTCCGGCACCGAGGTCACCCCCACGGACGATTCACTGCCGGCCATCACCTTCACCGACGGAAAGCCCGCGGTCTCCGTTCCCTCCTCCTTCGAGGATCCGACCGAGCTCGTGGTCGAACCCCTCATCGAAAGCGACGGAGCCACCGTAGAAGCCGGGCAGAGGGTGCAGGTCAAATACACGGGTTGGCTCACCGACGGCACGCAGTTCGATTCCTCCTGGGATCGCGAGGCCCCCAAGGATGTGCTCACCTTCCAGGCCGGAGCCGGTCGGGTCATTCCCGGCTGGGATCAGGGCGTCGTCGGACAGAAGGTCGGCAGCCGAGTGCTGCTCGTCGTCCCCTCCGAGATGGGCTACGGCTCCGAAGGCCAAGGCGAAGCAATCCCTGGCGACTCCACTCTGATCTTCGTCGTCGACATCCTGGCTGCTTACTGATCAAAGAAACCCATCCCGACTGTCCGGTCCCTGAGGTGCCCTTCGAGACGGGCGCGGGGCGCCCTCCTCAGGGACCACCTCGAAGGGCGTTTGACTAGGGATTTGGCAGAGTCCGTGCCCACGCTTACGTTTACGCCCTTCGAGGCTCGCTGGCGCTCGTGGTCCCTGAGGTGCGAGGAACGAGCCTCGAAGGACACCTCAGGGACCTGACAACGAGATCCCGCCAAACACTCTCGCATCAGGGACCGGACAATGAGTTTGCCCACGCTCACCTTTACATCAGGGACCGGACAAAAGGTTCACCCGCGCTTACTTTCGCATCAGGGACCAGACCATAGATCCCTCGCACACTTTCACCTCAGCCTCCTGGCCGGTTCCGGCCGCCATGGAGCAGGAAAGTGAGGCCCTCTTTGTCAAGCTGGTTGTGAGTCGGTTGGTGAGAGATTGGGAGTTGAGTTAGATGACGATCAGTGTTGGGGTCACGGCGGCGGAGATCCGCGAGTTCGTGCATGAGTACCAGTTGCAGCCGTACGGGCAGAAGGGCTCGTGGCTGGCCGCGCGGGGCGTGTCGTACGACCGGCTGCAGCGGTGGCGGGATGCGGTGTACGCCGGTGATCTGGACCGGGGGCTGGTTCCGCGAGAGGCTAGTGGTGTGACTGTTCCCCCGAGTAAACGCACCGCGCTGGAGAAGCAACGAGCCGCGGAGAGTGCCGCGCACGAGGTCGAGCTGGCCCGGTTACGCGACCGTATCGCGGAGCTGGAGGGGGTCAACGATGCGCTGGGAAAAGCTATCGGGCTCTTGCACGCGATGAACGAGCACGAGCCCGCCGTCAACCAGACGACGACCGATCCGTCTGGTTCCTGACCATGGAGAACGACCTCGTCGTCGAGTTGACCGGGATCACTGGTTCGCAACGCCAAGCGTTGACGATCGCGGGGGTGGCACGATCGACGTGGTACTACCGTCATAACCCGCGTGGGCGGGTGGCTGATCCGGTGCATCAGGCAGACCGGGCCTACCAGTCTCGGATCAGTGAGACCGATCGGGAGAAGATCGCCGGGTTCATCCTCGCCGGCTGGGCAGCTGGTAACTCTGTTGATCACGCGTTCGCGACGGCATGGGATCAGGGGATCATGCTCGGTGCCCGCCGTTCCTGGTGGCGGATCGCTGCCGAGATCGAAGAACAGATGCTGCGCCCTGCTGTTCCCGTCAGCAAACAACGCCGGGCGCCGCGGAACAAGCCGGTGCTGAAAGCGACCGGGCCCGGGCAGGTATGGAGCTGGGATATCACCGACCTGTACTCGCCGTGGCGGGGGGTGGTGTTCAAGGCATACAAGATCACTGACATCTTCTCCCGGCAGATCGTCGGATGGCGGGTTGACGACGGTGAGGCCGACCACCTCGCCGTTGAGATGTTCGCGGCGGCGATCGCCGTGCACGGCGCGCCGCGTGTCGTGCACGCCGATAACGGTCCCTCGATGAAATCGAACCTGCTGCGGGACTTCCTTACCAACGAGCACGGTGTCGAGTTGTCGCATAACAGGCCCTACGTGTCTGACGACAACCCGTTCTCCGAGGCAGGGTTTAGGACGATGAAGTACCGTCCCGGTTACCCGAAAGTCTTCCCAGACCTTGATGCGGCCCGCGCCTACCTTGGCGAGTACGTGCCCTGGTACAACCACGAGCACAAGCACTCCGGTATCGCGTTGTTCTCCCCAGCCCAGGTCCACGACGGCACCTGGCGTCAGGCCTGGCAGACCCGGGACCACGCGCTGCAACGCTACTTCGACGCGCACCCCGAACGCTTCCGGGCCCGCCCGAAAACACCGGCACCCGCGGACACGGTCGGGATCAACCTGCCAAACGAGAAACCAGAAAACAAAGCCGCGTGACTCCACACAGCTTGACATCGCGCGTGATGCCGAAAATCGGCCAAAACCTCTGCCGCTAGCCCAGACCAACACGTCCAGGTAAGGTCTCCGGGAAACCTGGTGACCAGAGACGCGTGAACAGCACGAGATCGGCGTCACGTGGTTCGTAGCCTCAGTGGAACCTTCTCTGCATCGCTGTCAGCCCGCCTGCATGGGAGAGACAGCCGGGAGATTCTCAACCGTGCAGCGTCGCCCGCAGCGGCCCACGGGACGCCCCTCGGATCCACCCCAGCCACGAGTACGCAGCAATGCACCGACGACCGAGGCCACCACGCATGAACGTAACACCACGTCGTGCCATCCGAAGCGAAGCGTCACGTAGCCAAGAAGAAGATGCTGGTTGTCACGTCGCGCATCGCGCCATTTTTCTTCTCCCTCGTGCCTGCGTCGTCCGTCTAGTTCGATGATGGCGGTGAAGTCGTCGAACACAACATCGCTGCGGGTGCCATCGGAGACCGAGATCTGCCGTACCCCCTCCGGCAGGCCATGCGGACGAATCACCTTGTGCAGGAAATAGTTCTCCAGCGTGCTTTCGATGCCGGCGCCTAGATCGGGCAGCAGCCCGATAATCACTCTGCGATGGCGCAGGGTCTCTAGTTCGAGGGCGCGGGACCTCAGACGCTCAGGCGTGGTCAACCGATTTCGAAGGGCGCTGGCGAGCACCTCAACCACGTCGTCACCGTGACTCTCGGCACATGCGTCGAGGACGGCGTCGTCGATTCTCAATCGCGAGAGTTCACCCACTCCCGTCCTGTCACCTCGACGGAATCGCCACGGGCCTTGCGTGCGCGATCGATCACCCCAGATGGTGATCGACGATGGCTCGTCGACGATCCCGTACAGGTGCGCAGCGGCCAAGCCGCCCACGCAGGCAGGCCCATCTGCAAGAAGCAGACCTGCCCAGCAACGCGTCCGAAAGCCTGGGCGCTGACTCGCCGTGTACACGCCCTGTCCCAGACGCACCCACTCGCCCGTGTCTAGCCGCCGATCGATCACCGCCTGCGTGCCGCCGTGCGCGAGCACTTGGGGCCGCGTGAACGCGCCACCCTGTGTTCGGGCGAGTAGCTGGAGTGACGTCGGTACCGGAATCCGTTTCTTCATACCTCTCTATTGGCGAGAACCGGCCTGATTTCTCGGTTTCCACAGGACGAGTTGCCTGGGGAGCCGAAATCCACAGGTCCTGTCTGGCGGATCGCCTCGCGATCCCATAGGTAGTGGCCGATTTTCGGCATCAGACACCGAAAAATCGGCCATTGGCCGATTTTCCTGGATTGGGGCGGGGGCGAAGGTTGGGTGGTGGTGGATTGGGGCGGGCGGCGGTGGTGGAGGGACAGATGAGTGACGGAGACAGATGAGTGACGGGGACAGATGGGTGGCGGAGACAGATGAGTGACGGAGACAGATGAGTGACGGAGACAGATGGGCGGCGGTGACGGGTCGGAATGCAGATAGGGCCTCTGCTCGGAAATCCGAGCAGAGGCCCTATCTGTGATGTCTCGTCAGAGAGTACCGATCAGGCGGCGACCTTCGTCACCGAGGTGTCGACGAGCACGCTGGGGCTCATCGTCGCCGAAACGGCGATCTTGCGCAGGTAGCGGCCCTTGGAGGAGGACGGCTTGAGACGCAGGATCTCCTCGAGCGCGGCGTAGTAGTTGCCCAGCAGCTGCTCATCGGAGAAGGAGGCCTTGCCGATGATGAACTGCAGGTTGGCGTGACGATCGACGCGGAACTCGATCTTGCCGCCCTTGATGTCGGAGACGGCCTTGGCGGTGTCCATGGTGACGGTGCCGGTCTTGGGGTTCGGCATCAGACCACGGGGGCCGAGCACGCGGCCCAGGCGACCGACCTTGCCCATCATGTCGGGGGTGGCGACGACGGCGTCGAAGTCGAGGTAGCCGCCCTGGATCTTCTCGATCAGGTCGTCGGTGCCCACCTCGTCGGCGCCGGCCGCGATCGCGGCTTCGGCCCTCTCGCCGGAGGCGAAGACGAGGACCCTTGCCGTCTTGCCGGTGCCGTGCGGGAGGTTGACCGTGCCGCGGACCATCTGATCGGCCTTGCGGGGGTCGACGCCGAGACGGAAGGACACGTCGATCGTCTCGTCGAACTTGGCGGAGGCCATCTCCTTGATCAGGCGGATGGCTTCCTCGGGGGAGTATGCCTGGCCGGCGTCGCGCTTATCCGCGGCGTTCCGGTAGACCTTGCTGTGCTTCATGCTGGTTCCTTGAGTTCTTGGTCGGCGTGGAGCCGATCAACCAGTTCTGGTGCGGGGAGCAACAGTCCCCTCCCAGAGGGTGATGTCTTAGTCGGTGGTGACGCCCATCGAGCGCGCGGTGCCCTCGATGATCTTCATGGCGGCGTCAACGTCGTTGGCGTTGAGGTCGGGCAGCTTGGTGGTGGCGATCTCGCGCACCTGATCCTTGGTCAGCTTGCCGACCTTGTTCTTCAACGGGTTGTCGGAGCCCGAGGAGAGGCCAGCGGCCTTCTTGATCAGCTCGGAGGCCGGCGGCGTCTTCGTGATGAAGGTGAACGTGCGATCCTCGTAGATGGTGATCTCGACGGGGATGACGTTGCCGCGCTGCGACTCCGTCGCGGCGTTGTACGCCTTGACGAACTCCATGATGTTGACGCCGTGCGGACCGAGAGCGGTACCGACGGGCGGGGCGGGCGTGGCGGAGCCAGCCTGAAGGGCGACCTTGACGAGGGCCGCCACCTTCTTCTTGGGAGGCATGGTGGGTCCTTTACCTGTGTGTGAAATGGATGCGCCGCCGAGGCGACGCGACGCACAATCCTAGCCGACTCGCGTGACTTGCTTGAATTCCAGGTCGACGGGGGTCTCCCGGCCCAGGATCTCGACGAGCGCACGCAGGCGCTGAGTATTGGCGTTGATCTCGGTGATCGTGGCGTGCACCCCTGCGAAGGGGCCATCGCTGACCATGACGGAGTCGCCGACCTGGAAGTCGACGACCTCGACCTTCCTCTTCCGCTGCGCGCTGGCGCCGGCCAGTTCGGCGGCGACCTTCGACACGATGGAAGGGGTAAGCATCTTGACGACCTCGTCGACAGACAAGGCGACGGGCTGCTGGCCGTGACCGACGAAGCCGGTGACCGACGGCGTGTGGCGCACGGCGGCCCACGACTCGTCGTTCAGCTCCATGCGCACCAGCACATAGCCGGGAAGGACGCAGCGCGTGACGGTCTTGCGGGTGTTGTTGCGCACCTCGACCACCTCTTCGGTGGGCACGACGGTCTCGAAGATGAAGTCCTCCATGTTGAGGGACTGCACACGAGAGTCCAGGTTCTGCTTGACCCGGTTCTCCATGCCCGAGTAGGTGTGGATCACGTACCACTCGCCCCACTTGGACTCGAGTTCGTCGCGCAGCGACTGGACAGCCGCGGCCACCGCGTCGTCGTCCTGCTCAGGCGAGTCTTCCTCTGCCTCGTCCTCTTCGGCGAGGTCGACGAGTACGTCGTCTTCCTCGGCCTCGTCAGCGACGTCGTCGCCGGCGCTCAGATCGATTTCCAGCTCATCGTCTGTGCTGAGGTCCTCGAAGGGACCAAGATCGATTTCGAATTCCTGGCTCTCGCCTCGATCGAAGTTCTCAGTCATCAGTTCGTCCCCAGTAGTCCTAGTAGCTGCAGCAGGCCCCAACCGAGGCCCATATCCAGCAGGCCGACGAACGTGATGATGAACAACACGAAAATCAGCACCGCGAAGAAGTAGGTGACGAGTTCGGGCCAGGTGGGCCAGACGACCTGCTTGAGCTCGCCGGCGCTCTGCCGCACGAACTCCGCGGGATTGCGCGCCGCGTAGGGGTCGACGTCCTCGTGCTCTCGTTCCGCTTCCGAACGCTTGCGCGTGGGGGCGTCCTTCTTGACGGGGGCCTTTGCGGTCTTACGGACGATGGGGCCTCCGGCGTCGGGCTGCCGGCCCTCGTCGGTGCTCTTGTCAGAGTCGGGCGACTCGTCGCTCACGCTCTTTACTTCCCTTCGCCTAACAACAAAAACGCCTCCCCGGCAAGACCGGAAGGCACCGACGGCCCCGAATTCGGGGCCGTTGAGCAGGGCAGGAGGGACTCGAACCCCCAACCTGCGGTTTTGGAGACCGCTGCTCTGCCAGTTGAGCTACTACCCTTCACCAGTCGTCGCTCCCGAGGGCGCGCCTCGGTTATGCCGAGATCTGACCGGTACTGAAGAAACTATAGGCGCTTTGGCCAGGATTAGCGAACCGAGAGCGTGGGAGAGGTAGTCAGATACGCTTCTCCCCTGCCTTGGACGAGCAGTCGCGACCCCGCTTCGACGAACGCGCACGTGCCGCGACGCAAATCCATTCGCTGCCCCTCGTTGTCGATGCTCAGCGTGCCCGCGGTGACGATCACCAGCCCCGGCCCGTCGAAGCTCAGCGGCATGGAGCCGTCTTTGACGATCACCCGATGTACCTCGAACTCGTCCGCCGGCGGCCGATAACTCATCACCACGCCACCCGGTATCACCGTGTGCTCTGCCGGGACCATCACCGGCGAGGTCGCTTCGAACACGACCACGCGCTGCAGCTCGGCCACATCCACGTGCTTCGGCGTCAGCCCCCCGCGTAGCACGTTGTCCGACGGCGCCATCGCCTCGACGCCCAATCCGCGCAGGTAGGCGTGGAGTTGCCCGGCATCCAGGAAGATCGCCTCCCCTGGCTCCAGATCGACCCGGTTCATCAGCGTTGCCACCACCACTCCCGGATCGTCCCCGTAGTGACTCGCGGTGAATCGGATGGTCTCTCCCAGCGGTCCCTCCACGGACTCGGCGATCATCCCCATTCGTCTGGCCAATTGCCTGACGCCAGGATCACCCGACAACAGCAGAGCGATGGCGCCCCTCAGGTCTCCGGTATCCAGCAATGTCAGGAGCGATTCCGCCACGGAGCCCGGTGTGTCGCTGCCCCACAGATCTCGCAGCAGCCCCGCACTGCGTCGAGGTTCCCGCAGTCCGCACAGCGCGCTGAATCGAGTCACGGCCACCAAGATCTCCGGCTTATGGTGCGGATCCTTGTAGTTGCGGGCTGCGTCGTCCCGGCCCAGCCCCAGGCCTTCCTCGCGTTCGAAACCCTCTATCGCCTGCGCACGGTCGGGATGGACCTGAATCGACAGGGGCGACTCCGCGGCCAACAGCTTCATCAGGAATGGCAGCTGGCCCGCATAGCGTCCATCCACGGGCCGGCTACGGGTGACGTGCTGGTCGAGTGGCACCCCGTTCAGCAGCAGGGACGGAGAACTCGCGTGCGCCCCGAGCCACAGTTCCGCCTGTCGCACGCCCGTCGGCTCCACGCCGAGCAAGCGGGGAATCGCTGACACCGACCCCCAGGCATAGTCCTTGACCACAGGACGCACCACATTCACGCCAGACCCGAACGCCACAACCACTTCCGATCAAGAATCCAGGGCGCCGCCGACCGACGGGCCACACCCGTCGGCCAGAAGATACCTACTCGACGACGACATACCGGTTAGAGGGTCACGCCTACCAGGTTGGCCTCGGGGACCAACGTGATACCGAAGGTCTCTCGCACGCCGTCGCGCACCTGCCTGGCCAACGCCACCACATCGCCCGCGGTCGCCTGCCCCCGGTTGGTGAGCGCGAGGACGTGCTTGGTGGACAGGCCTGCTTCCCCCAGACGATGGCCGCGTTGGAAACCGGCCCGCTGGATAAGCCAGGCGGCGCTGGTCTTCACCAGACCATCCGCTACGGGAAACCGCGGTGCCTCCGGGGGCAGAGCCTCGGCCTCGCTCGCGGAAATGATGGGGTTGGTGAAGAAGGAACCGGCCGACCACGTGTCGTGGTCGGGCTCGTCCAGCACCATGCCCTTGCGGCCTCGGATCTTCAGCACCGCGGTGCGCACCTCGTGGGCGTCGGCCTTCTGTCCCAGCTCCACTCCCAGCTCACGGGCCAACTCCACATAGCCGACGGGGGCGCTGAGCGAGCCGAGCGGGAGGTGGAAGGTGACGCTGAGCACGAGATAACGGCCAGGCTCGCTCTTGAACCGCGAGCCACGATAAAGGAAGCCGCAATCGGCGGCCGCGAAGGTGCGCACGGCGCGCTCCACGCGATCGAAGGTGCGCACGGACGAGATGAACTGCGCCACTTCCACGCCGTAGGCGCCGACGTTCTGGATGGGGGTGGCGCCGACGCTGCCCGGAATACCGGAAAGCGCCTCGACCCCACTCCATTCCTGGGAAATCGCGTAGGCGACGAAATCGTCCCAGCACTCTCCCGCCCCGACACGAGCCACCGCACCGCCGCAGGCAGAGACATCGGCATCCAAGCCGCTGATGGCGACCCGTACGACGACCCCAGGAAAACCCTCATCCGCGACGAGGAGATTGGATCCCCCGCCCAAAACCAAGACCGGCGTGCCCGCCGCGTCCGCGGCGGAGACCGTATCGATGAGCTCCTGTTCGGCGCGAGCCACGACGAAGCGCTGAGCCGGGCCACCGACGCGCAAGGTGGTGTGGGCACTCAACCGGAGATCATCGGCCACCGCGTGAGCGATGGCGTCGCGAGAGAGCCGCTCGACGGCGCACTCAGACAAGCGTCACCTCCGCTTTCGCCGCGCCCAGCACCGCTTCGTCTCCGCGGGTGGCGGTGATGGCGAGTTTGGCTCCGGTCTCCGTGACCGCCGTGACGGTGGCACGATACGTCACCTCCACGCCTTCGTCGTCATCCGGCACGACGACGGGACGGGTGAAACGAACGAAGTAGCTCTTCACCCGCGCCGGATCGCCGAGCCAATCGGTCACGACACGCAGCCCGGCCCCCATCGTCCACATGCCATGGGCGACCACGCCAGGCAGCCCGATCGCCTGGGCGTGCCGGTCGGAGAAGTGGATCTCGTTGAAATCTGTGGACGCACCGGAATAGCGCACGATCCCGGACCGGGTGATCCGCACGCGCACCTCAGGCAATTCATCGCCCACCGCGGTCTTGTTCAGCTCAGGCATTCTTCAGCCCTCCCTCGTGTGCATCAGCTGTGAACGGGCCTCGCACGCTGTTTCTCCGTCGACCTTCAGATCGACGAGAACGGTCACCATGTCGAGCGCTCCTCGGTTACGGACCTTTTCGATGGTGAGGTGGGCGAAGACCACATCGCCCGGCTTCAGGGGGCGGACGAACTCGAAGCCCTGATCGGCATGCATGGTGCGGTTGAGAGCCAGGCCGAGCTCCTCATCGGTGAAGAGCGAGTCCCAGGCTTGGGCGGCGATCACGGCGGCGAAGGTCGGCGGCGCGATCGGGTTGTCGCCGAAGTAGCTCGGATTGTCGTCTCCGAGCGCCGTCGCGAATTCAGCGATCTTGGCTCGGCTGACCTCATAGGGAGCCGCTGGGGGGTAGCTGCGCCCCACATGTTCGGTGGTAATGGGCATGGGGATACGTTACTCGGTGCCGGAGACCGTATGCAGAGACAAAAGACGGGCCGCCCTCGAGGGACGGCCCGGATGTCTTTTGCGCAGGTATTTCAGCGGGTCTCGCGGTGCGCCTGGTGGGCGCGGCAGCGCGGGCAGTACTTCTTGAGCTCCAGCCGATCGGGATCGTTACGGCGGTTCTTCTTGGTGATGTAGTTGCGCTCCTTGCACTCGGTGCAAGCGAGCGTGATCTTGGGACGAACGTCCCCGCCCTTCTTGGCCATGTTCCAACTCCTTGCCTGGTGCGCGCCGGATGAACGCGTTTACACTCCTGGTCGGTGACGAGGGCGGGACTTGAACCCGCGACACAGCGATTATGAGCCGCTTGCTCTACCGACTGAGCTACCCCGTCGATGTTCTCATACCTTTGCAGGCAAAGAACAGAGCCCCCATGCGGAATCGAACCGCAGACCTTCTCCTTACCATGGAGACGCTCTACCGACTGAGCTATAGGGGCCAGCGAGGGATTAACTTACACGACCCCGGGGCGGCTGCCAAATCAGGCTGCCTGCCGGAGAAGCAAGCGCTCCTTCACATGCTCAGGCCCCGGATCAATCCGATCTGGGGCCTGGTGGCAGGTGTTGGATTCGAACCAACGTAGGCAATGCCGACGGTTTTACAGACCGCTCCCTTTGGCCGCTCGGGCAACCTGCCGTGCTGGATTTCTCCAGCGACAGGGAACCTTACCAGGGCCTTCCCCTCCTCGGCAAAATGAGGTCTGGAGGCCGAGGATGCCTGGCAGAATGACCCGCGAGTACAGGTGAGAAACTTCTAGGAAGAGGAGCCAAAAGATGGCGGCAGACAGTTCGTTCGACGTGGTGAGCAAGGTAGATCGACAGGAGGTCACCAACGCCGTTGACCAGGCGGCCCGCGAGGTGCGCCAGCGCTTCGACTTCAAGAACACCGACGCCCGCATCGCCCTGAACGGGGAGGCCATCGAGATGGAGGCGGTCTCCGAGGAGCGCGTCAAGGCCGTCCTCGACGTCTTCCAGTCGAAGCTGGCCCGCCGCGGTGTGAGCCTCAAGGCGCTGAAGGACGATGAACCTCGCCAGTCGGGCAAACTCTGGAAGATCACGGCCGCGATGCAGGAGGGGATCACGCAGGAGAACGCGAAGAAGGTCTCCAAGCTGATCCGCGACGAGGGCCCCAAGGGCGTCAAGTGCCAGATTCAAGGCGACGAGCTACGGATCTCGTCGAAGAAGCGCGACGACCTGCAGGCCACCCAGAAACTCATCCTGGATCAGGACTACGACTTCGCCGTCCAGTTCGTGAACTACCGGTAGCGATCGCGCACTGCCATGGCCGCCGTCGTGCCCCATGCCGACGAGATCCCACCCGGCTACGGCTATCGTCCTGCCCGCACGCCGTTCGCGACGATCGTGTGGTGGGCGCACATCGAGTGGGACGGCGTCTACACCGACGCGGCCAATGAGTTCTGGGGATTGTCGTTCGGCCTGGCCGCCGATGGTTCTCCCTCCGCGACGCTGATCGGGCCGTCGATGAGGCCCCGAACCATGGAGCTGCCCGCCGGGGAACGAGCCTGGGGCATCGAGCTCGCTCCCCACGTGTTCGTGCGCGGGATTCGCGTGAAGCCCATCGACGAGTTCCTTGCCCTGGACACCGACGGTCAGTGGTTCGTCCTGGCCGGGACTCGATACCCCGTGCCGAGCCTCGACGATCTGGAGCGGCTCGTGACGGCGCTGGCCGCGCAGGGCATCTTGGTATCCGAACCGCTCGTCGAACGAGCCTTGAGCGGCTTGCCCGTGCCCGGCGCCGACCGAACCGTACGACGAATGGTCAGTGAGACGACAGGGTTGGGCCGCAAGAACGTCGCCCAGCTGCGGAGGGCGCGGCACGCATATCGGCTGCTGCATTCCGGCATGCCACCCGCCCAGGCCGCGGTGGCCGCCGGGTATACCGACCAATCGCATATGACCCGAGACTTCCGGCTGTTCGCGGGATCGACCCCGGGCCGCATCCTGCGCGGTACGGAAGCCTCCCCGTTCGACAGCCGCGATGTGGCCGATTCTTCCAATCCGTAAGTGAGCGCTCCGGCGGATGCTGGTGGTATCGCATCGACCAAGGAGCATCCATGAACGCCCTCACCTCTCTCCCGCGCATCCCGCAGACCGCCCTCGACGCCGTAGCCGCGCGGATCGACGACGTGCGTCTGCCTCGGCTCGTGCCGAGCGCCGCCTCGGCTCCAGGCCCGGATCAAAGCCGGCAGCGCTCCCTCCTCGACCGATGGCAGGGCGGGTTCGACTGGCGGCGCGTCGAGGACCGCGTCGACGAGTTGGGTTATCACGAGTCCACGACGGCCGATGGGCGACGGCTGGCCGCCATCCATGCCCGGGCGGAGAACGCGACCGGCGTGCCGGTCCTGCTCGTCCACGGCTGGCCCGATTCGCCGCTGCGTTTCATCGACCTCATCCCGCTGCTGACCGCCGCCGGCCATCACGTCGTGGCCCCGGCCATCCCCGGCTTCTGGCGCAGCGAGGAGCCGGAATCCGCGATGTCTCGAGAACTCGCCGCCGACGACTTCCATGCCCTCATGCAAGAGTTGGGATACTCGCGTTACGCCGTGCACGCCGGCGACTGGGGCAGCGCCATTGCGCAATCCATCGCGCAACGCGAGCCCGAGGCCGTCGTCGCGGTGCACCTGACCGACGTGCCCTTCGATCTGGCGTACACAATCGACAAGGAGACCGGCTCACCCGAGGAAATCGCCTACCTGGAAGCGGCGGAGAAGTTCGGGCAGGACGCCATGTACTTCACCGCCAACTCGATGCAGCCCAACATGGTGGCCACGGTTCTGGCGGACACGCCATTCGGGCTGGCCACCTGGCTCGGCAGCCTGTACGACGCGTGGTCCGATTCCCCCATCTCCGACGATCACATCATCACCAACGCCCTAACGCAGTACCTGACCGATTCTGTGCGCTCGTCGATGCGGCTCTACTCCGAGCCTGCTGAGAGCTGGGACGAGGACTCCTGGGCAGAGGACGCCGCCGAAGCCGGGGATGCCGAGGAGGGAGACGGCGGCGGTGAAGACGCCAACTGGGCCGAGGACTGGGCTCCCACACCGGTCGAGGCGCCGACGGCCTTCGCACTGTTTCCCTCCGATATCGGCATGGCGCCGCGAGAACTCGCCGAGAAGTTCTTCGCCGTCGAGCGTTTCACCATCATGCCGCGAGGGGGCCACTTCGCGGCGCTCGAGGAGCCGCAACTGCTCGCCGATGACCTGCTCGCCTTCCTCGCGGGACGGTGACGCGCGGGCGCCGGGCGGTACCGGTAGCCTGATGCCATCCACACCGTCGAGAAGGGACTTCGATGACCCAGCTGAACCTGCGCCCGCTGCGGGCAAGCGACGCAGCCGACGTTCTGGCGGCCTTCCAGTCCGATCCGCGGATGGAGCGCCAGGGCACCGTGCGCACCTTCGACGAGGCGGAAGGCTACGTCTCCGACCTGCTCGGCGCCGCCACCCAGCATCCCTTCGCCATCGCTGACGAAGACCGGCTCGTCGGGCTGATCTGCGTCACCATCGATCCGGTCAACAAGGTGGGCTGGTTCTGGTACTGGATGAACGCCTCGCACCGGGGTCGCGGCTGGGCCTCCAGTTCCGCGGTGACCGTGGCGAACTGGGCGCTGCGATCTGGCGGGTGCGAGCGGCTCGAACTGGGCCACCGCGCCGACAACCCGCTGTCGGGCAACGTGGCGGCAGCGGCGGGATTCAAGCACGAGGGACGTGAACGAGCGAAGTTCCTCGTCGACGGCGAGCGCATCGACGTCTTGACCTACGGAAGGCTCGCCACGGACCCGTGGCCGACGGCAGATGTGGAGATTTCCTGGTGAGGATCGGCACGCACAACATCAATGGCATCCGCGCCACCCTGAAGCGCGGCTTCCGTCCCTTCTGGGACGCCTCCGGGGCGGACGTGATCGCCCTGCAGGAGGTGCGCTGCCGCGTGGCCGACCTGCCCCCGGAGGCCTTCGGCGACTATCACACGACGCTCGATACCGGATTGCTCGCCGGCCGCAACGGCGTGGCTCTGCTCACCCGCACGCCACCGGTGCGCATCCGGACGCTGGGAGAACCGGTCATCACGATCGAGGCCGGCGGCAGTCCGCTCGTCACCCCGGCCGAGCGCATCGTCAACCGCGATCTGGCCGCCTTCGCGGGCGAGGGCCGCTACGTGGAGGCGGATCTGGCCGACGCACCGCTACGGGTGGCCTCCCTCTATTTGCCGAAGGGGGCGGCGTGGCCGTACGAACCGGACTCCAAGGAGAAGTACGACCGCAAGATGCGCTTCATGCGCGGCTTCGCCCGCCACCTCACCACCTCCCGGCGGGAGGCCGCCGCGGAAGGCCGGGAGTTCCTGGTGATGGGCGATTTCAACATCGCCCACACCAAGCTGGACCTGAAGAACTGGCGCTCCAACCAGAAATCAGAGGGGTTCCTTCCCGAGGAGAGGGATTGGCTCGGCGCGCAGCTGGGACCTCGGAAGCTCATCGACGTGATGCGGTCGCTGCATCCCGACGTGGAGGGTCCGTACTCCTGGTGGTCCTGGCGCGGTCAGGCGTTCGTCAACGACTCCGGCTGGCGGATCGACTACCACCTGGCCTCCCCCGCTCTGGCGAAGGCCGCGACGCACGCCTTCGTCGCCCGGGAGGCGAGCTATGAGGCCCGGATGAGCGATCATGCTCCGGTGATCATCGACTACACCCTGTAGCGGCCTGCGGGGGAACGGGTCCGAACCTCTAAGGAAGCGCTGATCTAACGGCAACGTCGGTGCAGGGGTGCGATGTCACTCGATCGGTCAGCGTTGAATCATGCTGATACTGCCTGGTTTTGGCCGGTGACCCGGGTTTCGCAGACCGTTCGGCCCGGTTTTGGGCAGGCTACCGCCCAGGCACCCCGGTTATCCGGACCGCTCGGGCACGCATCAGCAGGTTCGCGCTGCTGAACAGCACATGAAGCAGATTGCTGTTCTTGGCCAGCCCGCGGTACCGGGTCTTGGTGAACCCGAAGTCACGTTTGACGATCAGGTACGGGTGCTCGACCTTCGCCCGCACCGACGCCTTCCTGGACTCCAGGTGCTGGTCAAACGCGGGCATCGCTTTCAACATCGACTTACGTGCCGCGACCCGCCACTGGATCTTCGCCAAGTCGGGGTCACCGGTGATCTCGGGTCGCTTGTGCACGCCCTGGTACCCGGAATCGGCGTACCCGACCTCGTCGTCCGGGCGCATCAGGTTCGCCGCCTGCGTGATGTCGCCAGCATTCGCGGCCGTCACCGTGACGGTGTGCACGTATCCGGTTCCGGCGTCGACGCCGGTGTGCGCTTTCATCCCGAAGTACCACTGGTTCCCCTTGGCCGTCTGGTGCATTTGCGGGTCCCGCGCCCCGGCAACGTTTTTCGTCGAGCTGGGAGCTTTGATGATCGTCGCGTCGATCACCGACCCGCCGCGCATAATCCACCCGTTGGACTCGAAGAAGCGGGTTTGGGCGTCCAGGAACTCTCGTCCCAGGTCGTGGGCTTCGATCAAGTGCCGGAAATGCAACAACGTGGTCGCGTCCGGGACCTGGGCGGTGGTGAAGTCGAGCCCCAGGAACGTGCGGAACGCGTACGAGTCGTAGATCGCGTCCTCGGTGCCCTCATCCGACAAAGAGAACCACACCTGCAGCAAGTACATCCGCAACATCGTTTCCACCGGGACCGGTTGCCGACCCCTACGCCCGGTCGTGGGATAGAACGGCACGATCAACCCAGTCCACTCATCCCACGGGATCACCTGATCCATCATCGCCAAGAACTCATCCCGCCGGGTCCGACGACGACGGTTCCCGTACTCCACATCCACGAAACTCGGCTGCTGCACATCACGACCAGGCATACCCCGATTCTCCCAGCCAGCAGCGCCCCACGCGGTCAATAAATCAGCGTTTCCCTAAACTACCCCCATGCTTCAGGCGCGGGATTGGTCTGACGACGGGTCGCTGTTCGTCGTCGATCTCCCCCTGGCCTGCTGCGCCCTGGAGACCCAGAGCGCGGCGCAAGGCCGTCCGACCATCGATGCCGCCATCATCCCCGAGGGCGCTCCCGTGGTGCTGACGCTGTCGGGCACCATCACCCGACCGGTGATCCCGGCCATCGAGGAGGTCGCCGCGCAGCTGCCCTCCCCCACGGTGGTGGCCTTCGGGTCCTGCGCGTGCGTCGGAGGCCCCTACTGGGAGTCCTCCCCGGTGGTGAAGGGAGCCGAGCAACTGATGCCGGTGGACTACTTCATCGCGGGGTGCCCTCCCCCACCCGAGGCGTTGGACGAAGTGTTGGAGAAGGTGCGTCGTGGCTGAACTCGTGGAGCGGAGTCAGTGGCGCGAGCACGTCGCGCAGGCCAAGAGCGCCGGGTACACCTTCTTGAACAACCTCACGGCCGTCGACGAGATCGCCGACGACAAACTCCGCGTGCTGTTGCGCCTCGAGAACCCCGTCGACGGAGCGGTGCTGGACGTGGCCACCGAACTCGACCGCGACGATCCGCACCTCGACGGCATCACCGGGATCTTTCCCGGCGCCTCCTGGCTACAGCGGCAAGCCCACGACTTCTTCGGTATCGCGTTCGTCGGCGACGACCAGCGCCCGCTGATCGTCCACGACGGCAGCACCCCGCTGCGCAAAGACGCCCTCCTTTCCCCACGAGTCGAGAAACGCTGGCCGGGCGCATTGGAGCCTGGCGAGTCGACGGCGTCGCCGTCCCGTCGCAAGCTGCTGCCGGCGGGAGTGCCGGACCCCGCGGTGCTCGACGACCCTGAGGCCACGCCCGCCGACATCGCGCTTTCCGCCACCGGCACGCGAGTGAGGAGGCGACCATGAGCGCTCACGGCTCGATCCGTCTGATCGAGGAACGCTGCACCTCCTGCATGATCTGCGCCCGCGAATGCCCCACCTGGTGCATCTCTCTCACCTCGCACCAGGAAAAGACCGTGCCCGCGCCCGGCGCCCGCCCGCGCACCCACAACGTGTTGGACACCTTCGAAATCGATTGGGCACTCTGCATGTACTGCGGGGTCTGCATCGAGCAGTGCCCCACCGACGCGCTGAAGTGGCAGGGGCACCACGTCGGGGCGGCGCAGTCTCTCGTCGATCTCACCCATGACCGCGAGCAATTGGGTCCGCACGGTGGGTGACCTGCGACGCGCGGCAGCCGACCTGAAACAGGCGGCCTCCACCCGGGCTGTGTGGTTCGGTTTTCTGGGCTCCCTCAGCATCCTCATCGGCTCGCTGAGCCCGGCCTATCTTCCTCAGGCCTCTCCCATCTGGGACGTCCTCCGGGCATGGTCCATCGACGGCCCGGTGGTGAAATGGGTGGGCACCATCCTCACGTTGGCGGGGCTGGGGCTTCTCCTGGAATCGTGGTTCCGGCTGAGGCCGTCGCGCCGACGAGCGTTGGGCCAGCCGCAGCTACGGCACTGGGCCGTCCTGCTGATCATCGCCTTCCCCTTCCTTCTCGGACCGCCTATCTTCTCCCACGATGCCTATTCCTATGCCGCACACGGCTGGCTGATCCACAATCAGATCAACCCCTACGACGTCGGGCCGGGCGTGCTGCCCGGGTACTACGCCGACCAGGTGGCCTGGGTGTGGCGCGAGACGCCCGCGCCCTATGGCCCGCTCGCGCTCAAGATGAGTCAACCGCTGGTGTGGCTGGCGGGCTACGAGGCTTTCTGGTCGGCGATCCTGATGCGCCTGCCCGCCTTGATCGGCGTCGGCCTGATCGGCTACCTGGTGCCGCGCATCGCCCGGCGCGTCCGCGTGGCGCCCGAAGCCGCCAGCTGGTTCGTCACCTTGAACCCGATTCTGGTGATCGACTACGTGGGCGGCTCCCACAACGACTCGTTGATGACGGGGCTCATGCTGCTGGGGATCTGGATCGCCATGCGTTACCGGGCATGGTGGTGGGGGGCCGCCGTGATCGGGGTGGCCGCGGCGGTCAAGCAACCGGCTTTCCTCGCCGCGGTGGCCCTGCCCTTCCTGGTCACGCCCTGGACGTCCTGGCGGCCGGTATCGACGCTGGTGGCAGCCGTTCGGTCGTTGGCCTCGCTCGGCATCGCCGTCGCCGTCTTCGCCGGCATCAGCTGGGCCACCGGCCTTGGCTTCGGCTGGATCAACGCGGTCAACGTGCCGGGAATGGTCGACACCGTCTCGCCGTTCACGGTGGTCGGACACATCGTGCAGTTCCCGGTCAACGCCCTCGAGCTCGATCCGACGGGACGGGCCGTGGTGCGTGCCTTCCGTGGCCTCGGCATGGTGGTGGCGGCCGTGGGAATCGGCGCGTTGGCCGTGCTGTACCTGGGCAAGCAGCCTCTGCGGTTCATCTCCTGGTCTCTCATCTTGTTCGCGCTGTGCGCGCCGGCCATTCACTCCTGGTACCTGCTCTGGGGTGCCGTGTTGCTGCCCATGACCCATCCGTCGCAGCGGATGCTGCGCAGCGCCATCGTCGTCACCGTGATCCTGCTGGCCTACGGCGCAGCCAACTTCGGGATCCGCAACGGGCTGGGCATCCTCGCGGTGCTCCTGGCGGGCGCCGTCTACTGGATCACCCATTCCCACGAACTCAGCCAGCCCATGGGAGAGGGAGAAGACCAGGGAAGAGCCCTCCCCGCCACGGCGTGAGCGATGCGGCGAAAAGAGCTCGAACTCACGAGATTCGCACCGATTTCCCGGCAGAACTCGCTCAGGGCTGAACTGCTGAGCGGGGGGACCTTCTGAGAACAGCCCTAGAATGGTGCGGGCTTGTCCGTACCTACCCAAGGACTGATGCATCTTGTCTCAGCAGCTCGACCGCGTGGTCATTCGCTTCGCCGGGGATTCCGGCGACGGCATGCAGCTCACGGGCGATCGGTTCACCGCCGAATCCGCGACACTGGGCAACGACATTGCCACCCTGCCGAACTTCCCCGCCGAGATCCGTGCACCGCAGGGCACCCTGCCGGGCGTATCCAGCTTCCAGCTGCATTTCGCCAACTTCGACATCGTCACCCCGGGCGACGTCCCCGACGTGCTCGTGGCCATGAACCCCGCGGCGTTGAAGGCCAACTTGCGTGACCTTCGCCAGGGAGGCGTGATCATCGTCGATACGGCCGACTTCACCAAGCGCAATCTGGCGAAGATCGGTTGGCTGAAGAACCCGTTGGAAGACAACACCCTGGCGGGATACCGGGTGCACAAGATCGACCTCACCGGGATGACCCAGGGCGCCGTCGCGGAGTTCGGGCTGAGCCGCAAGGACGCGTCGCGCTCGAAGAACATGTTCGCCTTGGGCCTGCTGAGCTGGCTGTACTCCCGCCCCACCGAGGGCACGGAGACCTTCCTGGCGGAGAAGTTCGCCAAGAAGCCCGAGATCCGGGATGCGAATATCGCGGCGTTCCGCGCCGGATACGCCTTCGGCGAGACCACCGAGACCTTCGAGGTGCGTTACCACGTGCCCGCGGCCCCGATGCCGCGCGGCACGTATCGGCAGGTCTCCGGCAACCTCGCCACCGCCTACGGGCTGATGGCGGGCGCGCACAAGGCGGGCTTGCAGCTCTACCTGGGCTCCTACCCGATCACCCCTGCGTCCGACATCCTGCACGAGCTGTCCCGCCGCAAGGATGTCGGCGTGATGACCTTCCAGGCGGAAGACGAGATCGCCGGCGTGGGCGCCGCTGTCGGCGCGTCCTTCGCGGGCGCACTCGGCGTGACCACCACGTCGGGTCCGGGAATGGCGCTGAAGGCTGAGACCATCGGCCTGGCGGTCATGACCGAGCTGCCGCTCGTCGTGGTGAACGTGCAGCGTTCCGGTCCCTCCACCGGCATGCCCACCAAGACGGAGCAAGCCGACCTCCTGCAGGCCCTGTACGGCCGCAACGGCGAATCACCGGTGCCGGTGATCGCCGCCAAGTCGTCCACCGACTGCTTCGACACCGCCCTCGAGGCGTGCCGGATCGCGGTGAAGTACCGCACGCCGGTGATCATGCTCTCCGACGGCTACCTCGCCAACGGCGCGGAACCCTGGAAGATCCCCAACCTCGACGAGATCGAGCCGATCGATCCCGCCTTCTCCACCGGGCCGAACAGCACCGACGCGAAGGGGCAGCCTGTCTTCCTGCCCTTCCAGCGCGATCCGGAGACTCTGGCCCGGGAATGGGCCATTCCCGGTACCCCAGGGCTGGAGCACCGTATCGGCGGCATCGAGAAGGCCGACGGCACGGGCAACGTGTCCTACGACCCCGAGAACCACGAGAAGATGACCAAGCTGCGCCACGCCAAGATCAAGGGCATCGTGCGCGACATCCCCGATCTAGAGGTGGAGGACCCCTCTGGCGAGGCTCGTATCCTGGTTATCGGGTGGGGATCCACCTACGGACCGATCACCGCGGCCTCGCGCCGGGTACGCAAGACCGGCCGCAAGGTGGCCACCGCCCACCTGCGACATCTCAACCCGATGCCCGCCAACCTGAGCGACGTGCTGCGTCGCTACGAGAAGATCATCGTGCCCGAGATGAACCTCGGCCAGCTCGCCGCCTTGCTGCGTGCCCGCACCTTGGTCAACGTGCAAGGCTACGACCGCACCCGCGGCCTGCCCATCTCCATCGTCGAGCTCGAGGCTGATCTGATCGCCGAACTCGACGCACTTGATTCGAAGGAGCTGTCATGACGGCAACCGGCCTGGCCGGCGTCCCCTTGGCCATCGAGCCGCTCACCCGCAAGGACTACACCAGCGACCAAGAGGTGCGCTGGTGCCCGGGTTGCGGCGACTACGTGATCCTGTCGGCCTTCCAGGCCATGATCGCCACCCTGGGGCTGCGTCGCGAAAACAGCGTGATCGTCTCCGGCATCGGCTGCTCGTCGCGTTTCCCGTACTACGTCGACACCTACGGCATGCACTCGATTCACGGTCGTGCGCCAGCGATCGCCACGGGCATCGCCATGTCGCGGCCCGATCTCAACGTGTGGGTCATCACCGGAGACGGCGACTCGCTGTCGATCGGCGGCAACCACCTGATCCATGCGCTGCGCCGCAACGTGAACATCACGATCCTGCTGTTCAACAACAGGATCTACGGTCTCACCAAGGGCCAGTACTCGCCGACGTCCGAGATCGGCAAGGTCACCAAGTCGAGCCCCTACGGCTCGCTGGACCAGCCGTTCAACCCGATTTCGCTGGCGTTGGGCGCCGAGGCGACCTTCGTGGCCCGCACCGTCGACTCCGATCGGGCGCAGCTCACCGAGATCCTCACCGCAGCCGCCAATCACCGCGGCGCGGCGCTGGTGGAGATCTACCAGAACTGCCCCATCTTCAACGACGACGCCTTCGAGGACCTGAAGGGTCCCCGCGCCGAGGAGACCCTGATCCGGCTGAAGCATGGCGAGCCCATCACGTGGGGCACCGAGAATCCTCGTGCCCTGATCCGCAAGGCCGACGGCGATCTCGTGATCGTCCCTGCTGCCGAGGCGGAGCCCTCGCAGATCGTGGTCCACGATGAGACCCGTGCGGACCCGTCGCAGGCTTTCGCCATCTCCCGGCTCACCGAGGCCGGCCATCTGGATCAAGCGCCGGTGGGCATCTTCCGTCGTATCGAGCGCCCGTCGTACGACGACCTCACGCGCGAACAGATCGCTTTGGCGCAGTCGGGCGAAACCGGCACGACGCTCCAGTCGATCATCACCGGCCCCTCGACCTGGCAGGCCGACGAGGTCTAGGCCGAGGGGACCTGCGCGCGGCCCCGCGAAGAGCTCTTAACCGCTTGCTATTCCACCGTCTTCGGTGGAATAGCAAGCGGTTAGTGCATTACCCGATGCGGAAACCACCATTGCTGTAGAGCACCTGGCCGTTGATCCAGGAGCCTTCGGGCGAAAGCAGGAAGCGCACCAGGTTGGCCGTGTCCTGCGGTGTACCCAATCGACGAGCCGCCGTCTCCTGGATGCCCCACTCACGGATCTCATCGTTCATCCATCCGGTGTCGATGGGACCTGGGTTGATCACGTTGGCGCGCACGCCGCGATCCAAAAGCTCAACGGCGGCCGCGACGACGATGCGGTCGAGGGCGCCCTTGCTGGCTCCGTAGGGCAGGTTGTGCGCGGTGTGGTCGCTGGTGAGCGCAACAATGCTGCCGCCCACCTCCCCCGGCTCGATATCCGTGGGCAGTTGCTCCGCAAAAGCCCTGATCAGCAGCCATGTGGCCCGGGCGTTGACGGCGAAGTGCCGGTCCCAGCTCTCGATGCTCGTGGTAAGGATTGAACTGTCGACAGATTCGCAGTGCGACATCACCAGCGCTTTCACCGGCCCCAGCTCACGGGCGGCCCGAATCAGCAACTCCGGTGCCTCTGGATCCGCGAGGTCACACGGCACCAGCTCCACCTCGACGCCCAGCGCGCGGCACTCCTCGGCCATCAGCTGCGGGTCGTCGGGTGTGCGCTCCAACCCGACCCGGTCGTCGTACGGCTGCCAGTAGCCGAGCACAAGCTCCCAACCGTCCTGCGCCAGCCCAACAGCGAGCCCCGCTCCGATCGACCGACGACGCCCTACCCCGGTCACAACCGCCACACCCGTCTTGCTCATCCCGCGACCTTATCCGAGCTGGGCACGCAACCAGCGCTATCATGGGATAGCGAGGTGATCACCATGCCCGACAGACTCATTCAGAATGTCGACGACGCAGGCCTACGTCGATTTGGCGCCCTCGCCCAACGACTCGGCATCTCCCGCAGCGAACTGCTCCAGCGCGAGACCAAGAAGCTGGAGGCGCTGGGCATTCCGCCGGCGAGCCGCGATGACCTTGACCTCGCGAACCAGCTCTTCGGTGACGCCCTCGACGACGACATCATGGCTCGGGCGTGGTAGTCGAACTGATCGCCGAGGTCACCGGCCAACCGGTCGAGCGCCTCACCGGCAGCTTTGGGGCCTGATCCCCCATAACTTGGAGTTTGAACGGCGGCAGGGTCGTGTTCTGGATTTATAGCTGGCTCTGTTGGTCGCACTGTGCAGGAGGTACAGAGCGTGGGCTATAGCCAGCTATAAGTACGCGACCTTCCCGCGTGATGGGGCAAAAGGTGCGTCGCGCGCCCGATAGGGTCGGCACATGGCCGAACGCAAGAAACCGCCACTGCCGCGAGCGTTCCAAGACTCTATCCGCGCGCAGTGGGCATCGACAGCATCCATCGTGCTCGTTCTGCCTGTAGCGCTTCTGATCGCCAGCGAACGTCTCCCTCCCGATGAGACGGACGACACCCGGCAGCTGCTCGAGTTCATCGATATTCTGCTGGCCTCTTTCGCGGTGATGTGGTTGATCTTCACCGTCTTGTACCTCGTCTGGACCCACCGGCTCTTCGCACGCATGCCGCCCGGACGACTGCGAGAGGTAGCGGCCATCCAGGGCCGCAGCAAGGCCAGCCTCAGCGACGAGCTGAGCGGCCTGGGCGGGGCATCGTCCTGGTCCGTCAACGCTGCATTCACGGCGGTCCTCGCGTCGGTGGCCCTGATGGTGTTCTCCGACCGGCTGCCCCACCTCGTCGCACCTGCGTTGGCAATCGGCATGGCGGCGTCGTCCTGGGCCACCATGGCCTACGCCTTCGCGCTGCGCTATCTCCGCCTCGACGCACAGAGCCCCTGTTTCGATTTCGTCGTCGAGCGCCCGCTGCGATTCACCGACTACCTCTCACATTCGTTGATGGTCTCGACGCTCAGCGGCTCAGCCGGGACACCGAAGACCAGACCGGCCCTACAAGCGCAGCGCACGCACACCGTGCTCGCCTTCGTGTTCAACGCGGTGGTCGTGGCCCTGACCGTCTCCCTCGTGGTCAGCACCGTCCTGCGCTAGGGAACCAGATGCGATCGATCGTCTCCTTCGGCATGCCCCCATCGTAGGTTCACCTGCAAGATCAGGCGGAGACCGGCCTCTCCGCGAGGCTGAGGATGTGATCGACGACGGCGGGCAGCGGCCTGGTCGCGTCGATGACGGTGCCGTCGCGTGGAATGTCTTCTTTGGTCTGATGCAAGCGCAGGATCAACTCCCGTTCGGCGGGTTTGCTCCCCCACTCGTCGGCAGGGCGATTCTCCAGCCGCCCAGCCAGAGTCGCCTGATCGACGTCGAGGACGACGACCCCATCGAACAGATCGATGAACTGCGAGAAGTTCCGCGACCCGCCACAGAAGAACGTGATCTCCTGCTCACTGCTAGCCATCAGCGCCTTCACCTTGGCAATGTCCCAGATGTGATTCTCGTGCGAGCGGGTATCCATCGGTGCACCCGTCTCGGGGTCTCCTTGATAGGCGAGCTCCCGGTCACCATGGATCGCCTGATAGCCGCGTCGCAGCAGCTCATCACAGACCGTCGTCTTACCCGCACAGGAGACACCCTCGATCAGATAGTTCCTGAGGCCCATACCCAGATCCTACGGCGACACCCCGCACCCGCCCGATATCACACCCGAATCGGTAGCTCCTCACTCTGGAGCCGCACAGAGGCGCACCATAGGCTCACTTCAGCCGAGTAAGTGCCAACCGAGATAGCTCGACGCCTTGCGGTCGAAGGTCACTGCCTCCGCGATGCTGAACTGTTCGTAGGTGCCGTGAATGAGCGCGTCGGGAAAGTCGGCACCGGCCTCGGCGAGCTCGAGGGCTCGCACCACACCCTCCCCGTCGTCGAACTCCAGAGCCTCGGTCTCGACCAGGCGCCTCACCACGGCGAGACAGTCGGCCCGGGTGAGGCCCTGCCGCCGGGACAGATTCCAATAGACCTCCGCCAGTGTCACAGAGGTGATGAACCCAGGTCGTTGCGGCGATAGCTCCAGGAACACCTGCCGAGCGAGCGCCGACTGCACGGGGTCGTCGTCGAGCAGAACCCTGAGTATGACGTTGGTATCAAGCCCCACCATGCCTCCGACGCCACGGAGCACCGGCTTCACCGCGCGTCCGATTCGCTGCCTTCAGCCGCCGCCTCGGCGATGTCATCGTTCATCTGCTCAATGGAGACCGGCGGGATGTCCGGGTTGTGGAGGATACCGAACAGCTTTTCGACTCCCCTGTTGCGAGGAACGATGGCGGCTCGCCGATCCCCGAGCACGACGAAGGACACCCGGTCGCCGGCCTTCAGGCCGAGCAGGTCGCGCACATCCTTGGGAATGGTTATCTGCCCTTTGGAGGTCATTGTCGCCGTTGCCATCACATCTCCTTACTTCTCTCTTTTTATCTTACTCCTTCCGCTCTGACAGGACGAGCGATTGGCCTACTGAACGACGAAGAGCAGGATCCTAGGGACGATCCCCAATCACCAACAGAACCTGCTTTTCGGCGTCGATACACTGGCCCGCGTGACTAACGCTCTGGATTTCTCTCACCGCAACACCGCCGTTCGCGCGCAAGACGACCTCTACCGCCACGTCAACGGAGACTGGTTGGACACGGTGGTGATCGATTCGGACAAGACGGCCGCGGGCGCCTTCATCGATCTCCGCGACCAGGCCGAGCGCGACGTGCGCGAGATCGTCGAGTCTCTCAGCACCGACGAGGCCACCAGCGAGGCAGGCAAGATCGCCACGCTGTACCGCGACTTCATGGATTCCGAGCGAATCGAAGATCTGGGCGCCACGCCGCTGACGCCGCTGCTCGAGCGGATCGAGGCTATCGACGGCGTCGAAGCGCTCTCACGGCATCTGGGGTGGTCGTTGCGCCATGGGTTGTCGTCTCTTATCGGCCTGGGAGAGGAAGCCGATCCCGGCAACCCCGAGCGCTACGTCCTGTTCGCCGGCCAAGGCGGGCTGGGCCTGCCCGACGAGGAGTACTACCGCCTCGACGAGCACGCCGAGATCCGCGATGCCTACCTGACGCATCTCACCCGCAACTTCGAGCTGATCGGCTCCGCAGATGCGGCCACTGAGGCCGCCACCGTGATGGCGTTGGAGACCAAGATCGCGGCGCAGCATTGGGACAAGGTGAAGTGCCGTGACCTGCGCGCCAGCTACAACCCCATGAGCTACGACGAACTCGCAGCCATGGCCCCTGGCCTCGATTGGCAGGCATACCGCGAAGGCGGCGACCTGCCCGTGGAGAAGCTGGCCACCGTCGTGGTCGGCCAACCA
>JAWKJW010000024.1:0-61065 GCA_041393555.1 Tessaracoccus sp.
TGAACCGCTTGAATGTTGACGGATCCAGCCTGGGTAGCCGACGAAGCTCGTTGGCCATTGGTTCACAGGTCGTAGGCGTGGTGGAGCAGTCAGATGGGGTGAACGACGTTGGCTCCGGTGGCGGTTTGCAGCTGCCATCGGCAGGTCTCACTGCCGCGGAAGCGCTCGGCCACTCCGTCGCGCACCACCAGGTCGACGTGAATCGCGCGCCTCGATGGGGGAGCCGTCGAGGTTGGCTGTCGACGCAGGTTCTCGGCCACCAGGTCGGGGTAGAAGTCCTTCAGGCGTTCCAGGCCCACCAGAACGACCTTCTTGCCGCGCGGCTCGCCGGCCAGCATCGACGGCTGGGAAAGGGCGGTGGGTCGAAGGGCGCCCACCGCGATGGGCAGGCGATGGTTGCCGTGCCCGTCGCCGACCAGCAGCTCGTCTCCCATGATCCTCCGCAGCCATGCCGTGGCCTCGTCCACGTCGCTCGCCGAGAACTGCGCGTACGGGTGCGACTCGTCGCCGATCCGGTCGATCGCCGTGCGCGGATCCTCCATCGATCACCACGACATCCGCGTCTATGGTCTTCGCAGCTCCTCCATTGGGGTGTTGACCTCTCTGTTTAGTTAATGGTCTACCAGCCCGCACGCTTCTGTTCAGGCTCATGGGAAAGGTGCAAGTGGTGCTTGTGGGGGCTGGAATACGCCCGACTTTCCGGCTTCTCGTCGATGTTCTCCGGGGTGTTTGGGCGGCGTGGACCACGGAAAGAAAATTAGTTACTAAATAGGAGCGAAAATCACTTCGGAAGCAACGTTTGTCTCAGATACCTTGTAATGCAAGGATGTATGCATGGCAAGTGGTGTGCAGCTTCGCAAGGGAGTGCTCGAACTCGCGATCTTGGCTGTCCTCGATCGTGAGGAGTGCTACTCGATCGAGATCATCGAGCGGCTCGGGGTGCATCCCGCCCTCGTGGCGACCCCGGGCACGGTCTACCCTCTGCTGGCGCGGCTCGACAAGGGGGGAGCGGTCGCCACCCGCTGGGTGGAGGCCGGAGGGGGGCCGCCGCGCAAGTACTACCGGCTCACCGCTGCGGGGCGGTCCTCGCTGAAGGAAGGCGTGGAGGCCTGGGGTGCCCTGAGTAGCGCCATGGAACAGATCCTCGGGAAGGGAAAACGAGCATGACGATGCACTACCTCGGCGCCGTAGAGGCGCATCTCGGTGGACTCTCCTCCGCGGATCGCCATCTAGCGCTGGAGGCGCTCTCCGCTCAACTGAAGGAACTGGCCGACGCCGGCATCGATCCTCTCGAGGCGATCGGCGACCCCGTCGAGTATGCGACCGAGCTGATGGATGCGCTCGCTGACGACTCTTCCCCCAAGGGGGCGCGTTGGCGGTTCCTCGGGGTGCCCTTCGAGACGCGCGGTCCCGTCGACGCGGAGGTGCGTGCGCGGATCTGGGATCCCTCCAATCCCCGTCTTTTCATGCCGCGGCTCTTCGGGCTCGGCTGGTCGCTGAACCTGGGAGCGGTGGCCGTGCGGGCCGGGCTCATCCGTCCCGACGACACGGACGATGACGTGCTCGACCGCATCCCGGAGCGAGATCTCCTGGTGGCGCGCGCAGTGCCGATGGTCATCGCCGTGGCGACGGCCGCAGCCCTGGCGTTCGTCTGGAGCCGGCTGCCGGCCGAGGTCTCCTCCGGGTTCGACGCGGGCGGCCGCTCGCGCGGCGAGGCCTCCAAGTGGACTCTTCTCGCGGCGGTGGCGCTGGGGACGGGTCCGGCGGTGTGGGTGCAGCAGAAGCGGGTGCCGGTGGAGGATCGCCTCGTCCGTGCGGCGAGCGCCACGTCGCTGGCCACGATCTCGGCTGGCATCGTCGCCGCGACCGTCGCCGATGCCCGCAGGCCCGGTGGTCGGTGGGGGCTGCTCGTTCCGGCCTCGCTGCCCGTGGCCGTCGCCGCGTCGCTCGCGGTCGTCGTCGGCCCGCTGCGTTCCGGGCTGCGTCGCGCGTGGCAGGCCTCGAAGGAGCGTCCATGAGTCTCCTGCCCAGTCCTATTGCCGTCGACGAGAGGGGTCAGCGAGTCGGCGCTGTGCCTCTCGCGGTGTCCGCGGCGGGATTGACCAAACGCTTCGCCCAGCGTGAAGTGGTCTCCAATCTGTCGTTCGACGTGGATCAGGGCCACGCGTTCGGGCTGCTCGGTCCCAACGGATCCGGGAAGACCACCACCATCCGGCTGCTCACGGGACTGCTCACCCCCGACGGGGGAAGCGTGAGGCTGTTCGGTGAGACCGTCGACCAGTCGAGCGCCGACGAGCTGCGCCGGCGGATCGGCGTGCAAACCGACACCAGCCTGTACGACACGCTGAGCGCCCGGGAGAATCTGCGGACCTGGGGTGCGCTGTACGGGATCCCCCAGCGGGCGTTGGGTGCGAGGGTCGACGAGATCCTCGAGATTCTCGGCCTGTCGGAGCGTGCCGCCTCTCTGGTGGGAGAGTTCAGCAAGGGCATGCGGCAGAAGCTCGCCGTCGGACGAGCGATCATGCACAAGCCCGATCTGCTGTTCCTGGACGAACCCACTGCGGGGCTCGATCCCGAGGCGGCCGCGGAGTTGATCGACCACCTGAAGGGCATGATCCGCGCTCTGCGCACCACCGTCATCATCTGCACCCACCAGCTCTATGGCCTGGAGTCCCTGTGCGACGACATCGGGATCATCAGGCAGGGCGAGCTCCTCGCCCATGGAGCCGTCGGCGAACTGCTGCACGAGATGTGGCCGGAGCAACGTTACACGCTCGAGGTGGGAGGCGATCCGGTGCATGCGCAACGCGTCGTGGCGCCCCTGGTCGACGCGGAGGTGGTGGCCGATGGCCCTGCTGCCTTGGCCTTCTCGACCCCGGACGGGGAGCGCGTGGCCGAGGTGGTGGCGCAGTTGGTCCGGGGTGGTGTTCCGGTTCGATCGGTGATCCCCACGCGGCGCACCGTCGAGCAGTTCTACTTCGCCACGCTCGACGAGGAGGGGCGCCCATGATCAGCTGGCGGCGGGGTGTGGGCCGTGATGCGTAAGGACTGGCTTGAGGCCTCCCGCAACAAAGAGGTGCTCACCGCGCTGATCGTCGTGCCGTTGGTCTTCGCGGTGGTCCTGCCGCTGGCGGTCGTCCTCCTGGGTAACAGCGGTCTCGTGACCTCCACGGTCACCGGTATGCAGGGCTTCCTCGACAACCTCCCACCAGGGCTGGTTCCGGCTCACCACACGGCGGAGCAGACCATGGTCTATGCGGTGATCGTCTACTTCATGGCACCGTTCTTCCTGCTGATTCCCGTGATGGCGGCGAGCATCACCGCCAGTTCCAGCCTGGTGGGGGAGAAGGAGCGGCGCACGATCGAGGGATTGCTGTATACGCCGCTCAGCAACCGCGAACTGATTCTTGCCAAGGTGCTCGGCTCCCTCGTCCCGGCTGTCCTGCTCGCCTGGGCGGCGTTCGGGGCCTATGTGCTCATCGTCACGGTGTTCGGCGCCCCGGTGATGGGCGGCATGTTCTTCCCCACTTGGACCTGGTGGGTGTTGATCGTGCTGCTGGCTCCGCTCGTGGGCTTTCTCGCAACCAGCTTGATCGTCGCCGTGTCCGGGCGATCCGCCACCATGCAGGGTGCGCAGGGCACCGCGATGTTCGTCCTCTTCCCGGTCCTCGCCCTCATCGTCGGTCAGGCCACTGGGCTGATGGTGTTCGACGTCGCCGTCGCTCTCATCGCGGCCGGCGTGCTGGCTGTCATCGACCTCGCCGCGCTGCTCCTCGTGGTCTCGCGGTTCCATCGAGAGCGCATCGTCACCCGACTCTGAGCGCGCTGCCTGATCCTTTCAGGACGTGCCGATTGAGCATTGCTGAACGATCGTTTAGACTAATGAACATGCGTTCAGGCTTCACCGCCGCCCGGATCAGGGATGCCGCCATCGACATGTTCGGTCGCCGCGGCTTCGAAGCCGCCTCGGTGCGTGAGATCGCTCGGGAAGCGGCGGTCTCTCCCGCCTTGGTGATTCATCACTATGGCTCCAAGGACAAGCTGCGCGAGCACTGCGACGACTACCTGATGCGCGAGGGGCTTCGGACAAGACCTACGTCGACCTCGACGACGCGACCACGCCCGCAAAAGGTTGCCTCCGACTCAAGTCTCAGTGCATGCGTTCGAACTCGGTCACGTCGACCCCGGAGGTGAACGATCGCGTCCGCACGGGACGCCAAGACGAAGGGGCGTACGACGCTCCGGAGAAGAGCGGCTTGCCTGCCCCGAGCAGGATTGGATTGCGTTTCAGGATGAGCCTGTCGATCTCGCCGATGAGCGCGCCGGCGAGTTGCGCGCCGCCGCACAACCAGATGTCGGCGCCCTCTTCTTGTTTGAGGGCTCGCACTGTCGTCACCGGGTCGGCGCTCGTGAACTCGATACCGGGTGACGCGTCGCGCTCGGTATGCCTGCGAGTGAAGACGATCTCGCGAAGATGGGCGTAGGGGCGCTCGATGCCCGCCTCGAGTGCGGGGACGTAGGTGTTCCAGCCCATCAGTACGGTGTCGAATCGGGCCAGGGTTGGCGTGGCACCCACGATGCTGGCCACGTGGGTCGGGATCGTGTCGGGGAACTCCTCGAACAGGAAGCTCATGTGGTCGCCTTCGATCGGGAAGGCGCTGGCATCGTCGTCTGGAGAGCTGATGCAGCCATCCAAGCTTACGGCGACGAAGTAGACGAGTGCGCGCATGATCGCTCCTCTTCGATGATCCAAATCACTACTGCTGTCGTGATCAGCTCAATCTACTACTTTTGTTGTGGTTAAGCTAGGGTTTGGTGGTGGCAAAGAACGACGAACGACGCCGAACGCTGGCCGATGCGGGGATCCGGGTGCTGGCGCGGGAGGGTGCCCGCGGCCTCACCCATCGCGCGATCGACCGGGAGGCCGGGGTTCCTCTCGGGACGGCGTCGAACTACTTCCGGTCGCGTGCGGTGCTGGTCGAAGGGCTCGTCTCCCGCGTCTGGGAGGTTATTTCCCCGACCGAACGCGACTCGCGGAGCGTGCCGGGCGGGTGCCGGACCGCGCGCTCTTCGCCGATTACGTTCGAGACATCGTGCGCAGGCTCACAGCACCGAGACGCGACCATCGCGCTCTTCGAGCTGCGGCTCGAGTCCGGCCGGCGTCCCGAGCTCGAGGCGATCATGGGGGCCTGGCTGAGGGCGGGCTTCGACGCCGACGTCGCGTTCAATCATTCAGTCGGGCTGCCTGGCGGCCGTCGCGAGATCGCACTCTTCCATTACGCGATCGACGGTCTCCTGCTCGACAGGCTCACCGCATCCATCGACCCCGACACCTCGACGGATGACGTCGTCGACGATCTCGTCTACGCGATCATGCCCGAGAAAAAATGACGCGGCGGAGGCTTGCGAACAGGGGTGTCGAGGACGGCTTCGACCGGGGTGGGCCTGCCTTTCGGGAGTCATTCCCGCCCGTTGTGGCGGAAATTCCCGACCAGTTCCTTAGGAGTCCTGCTGGTCCCCTCGGGGTCGAGGGTGGGCGATGCCCTACGCTGGTATTGAGAATCGATCGCGATAACTAGGGCAAGGAACTTTGAGCACCATGATGGGCGAAACCCCCACCCGCACCAGCGGCACGCCACAGATCTCGCTGCTGCTGGCAACGGTCTTCCTCGCCTATCTGGGCCAGATGACACTCAACCCGATCATCGCCCCGCTCGCCCGCGAGGTCGGGCTCGCCGAGTGGCAGATCGGGGTGACCATCAGCGTCGCAGCGATCATGGTGGTGGTGAGCAGCCAGTTCTGGGGCCGGCGCTCGCAATCCTGGGGTCGCAAGCCCGTGCTGGTCCTGGCGCTCGGCCTTGCCATGGTGGCGATGACGGGATTCGCCGCCGCAGCCGCGGCAGGCATGCGAGGCCTGCTCACCGGAAGCGTCCTGTTCGTCTTGTTCGTGCTGCTGCGCGGTCTTGGCTTCGGCTCGGCGATCGCGGCGATCCCTCCCACTGCGCAGGCCTATATCGCCGACGTCACCCCCGACGAGGTGACGCGCACCAAAGGGATGGCCGGTATCGGCGCGGTGCAGGGTGTGGCGATGGTCGGGGGAGCGGTACTCGGTGGCCTCCTCGCCGGCCTCGGCCTGCTCGCCCCGATCATCGTGGTGCCGGTTCTTCTCACGCTCGCCCTCGTGCTGGTCGCGGGCGGTTGCGCCGCGAGCCTCGCCACGAGCTTATTCCCGAACCGGTGAGGATCAGGCCGACGGATCACAGGGTCTGGCCGTTTCTGCTCGCGGGTTTCGGCATGTTCACCTCCCTCGGTTTCATCCAGGTGATCACGGGATTCATCGTTCAGGACCGGCTGAATCTAGGCCCCGAAGAGACCGGTTTCGTCACGGGAGGAGCCTTGTTGGCGGCGGGTATCGGCATGGTCGCGGCGCAAGGCATCATCGTGCCGCGCACCGGCTGGTCGCCGCCCATGTTGCTGCGGGTTGGCACCTTGACCGCGCTGCTGGGTTTCGTGCTGCTCGTTCCCGATCTCGGCGCCTGGCCGCTGATCGCCGCGATCTTCCTGATCGGACTGGGCTTGGGGATCGCGATGCCCGGCTACACCGCGGGACCCACTCTGCTCGTTCGCCGCGAGGAACAGGGAGGGCTCGCGGGCCTCATTGGTGCCACGAACGGCCTCACGTTCGTTATCGCCCCCACCGCGAGCACCGCGCTCTACGGCGCCTGGCATCCGCTGCCCATCGTGGTGGGCGCGGTGCTGATGGGTTTCGTCTCGCTCTTCGTGCTGCTGCATCCGCGCTTTCGCACGCGCGCGGCGGCAGCCCGCTAGCCGCCGACGAGCCCGCGTTCGTAGGCCGCGATGACGAATTGCGCGCGATCACGGGCCTGGCGCTTCGCGAGCAGGTTACCGACGTGGGTCTTGACGGTGTTGATCGAGAGATGGAGTTGCCCGGTGATCTCCATTCCTCAAGGCTAACGGCGCCGCACAGGGACGAAAGACGCCCGGACGCAACCTCATACCTGGGGGTGAGATATCGGGTCGATCCCGCCGAAGAATTCGCCGACCGGGGCGATCCGGAAACGGCGCAGATCGAAGGCAATGGTGTCCATGGCAGCACAACTCGCATCCGGCGCGGCGCTCGGCCTCGCCGTCTTCTTCGCAGAAACAAGGAGGGCCCTATCCTTCCCGGCCGTCTCCCGCACGATCCTCATCGGCACGACGACGAACACGACGATGTCGCTCGCTCCGTTCGGGTGGCTTGTCGCCTATTGGGTGCCGATCGCCCTGATCTCGGCATCGCTGGTTGCCGCCACGCGGAGCATCACGCTCGCCGTGGTGCCGATGCTGGTGTGGACCGTGGGACTCTCGGCGATGATCGTGGAATGACGGTCACGATCGCTGTGGTGGGGACGGGGAGTCAGAGGTCCGCGAGGCCGGTGCGGAGGGCGAAGAGCACCAGCTGCACGCGGTCGCGGGCATCGGTCTTGGCCATGAGATTGCCGATATGGGTCTTCACCGTGGGCATGGAGAGCCAGAGGCGGTCGCAGATCTCGCGGTTGGTCAGTCCGCGGGCGACGAGCCCGATCACCTCCTTCTCCCGAGGGGTGAGGGCCGCCATGGCACGCCGGTCCGAGCGGTCAAGCGGTCTTCTGGCTACCGGCGGCGTGCCGCGGAAGGCGGCGAAGAGCCGTGCCGTCGGCTCCGGGGAGATCACCGCGTCGCCTCGGTGCACGGTGCGGATCGCATCGAGAAGCTTCTCCGGTGGCGTGTTCTTCAGCAGGAACCCTGCGGCGCCCGCCTCGATGGCGGTGAGAACGTACTCGTCGGCCTGGAAGGTGGTGAGGATCACGATCTTGCTGCGCGAGCCGGATCCGACGAGTCTCCGGGTGACCTCGAGGCCATCGACACCGGGCATGCGAATATCGAGCAGCAGGACATCCGGGGATTCGTGGCTGGACGAGGCGATCGCCTCAGCACCGCCTGCGGCCTGCCAGATGACCCGCATGTCGGGTTGGGCGTCGAGCACCATGGCGAGTCCCGCGGTGAACAGCGGTTCATCGTCGGCCAGTGCGATGGTGATCATGACGCGCCCCAGGGCAGGGAGGCCACCATCTTCCATCCTCCCGAGAGCGGATCCGGGCCTGCCTCCATGTCGCCGCCCAGAACGCGGGCCCGCTCCCTCATGCCCACCAGACCCTGGCCGGCGCGATGCGACGCGGAGGTGGATTCGGCTGCCTCGGACGGCTCCATGGTGTTCACGACGATGAGTTCGAGATGTCCGGCCGCGACGCTCAGCGACACCAGAATGGGATGGCCTGGTGCGTGGAGGATCGCGTTCGTGAGTGCTTCTTGCGCGATGCGATAGCTCGCCAGGCCGACGGGAGCCGGCACCGCGTCGAGATCGCCGGTGATATGCAGCCTGATCCGCGATCCTGCCGTCAGGAGTTCGCCGACGAGGGCACGGATGTCGTGGACCGTCGGGGAAGGACGAAGAGGGGCGGGATCTTCAGAGGAGCGTTCGGTATGCAGAACGTCGATGACGCCTCGAACCTCCTCGATCGCGTTCCGGCTGAGGCGGCCGATCTGCGTCAGCGCCTCATCGACACGCGAGGGGTCGGCGCCGAGGGCGTACCGAGCCCCTTCCGCCTGGGCCGAGATGACGCCGAGCGAATGCCCCAGGATGTCGTGCATCTCGCGGGCGATGCGTGCGCGTTCCTCCGCCGCGGCCAGCCTCTGCTGCGCCTGGTGCTCGGTCTCGAGAAGGCGGGCGCGCTCCAGCGACAGCTCCACCCGATCCTGATTGTGGCGTCGGATTGCTCCGATGAGCGTGGCCACGGTGAGCGCGAGCCACACGCTCAGCGTGTGGATGATCCGTATCTCCAGCGGACGATCGGGCCCGAGAACCGGCCCGTCGGCCAGCAGGACCGCAGCGCCGGATCCCAGGTAGGTCACGGCGAGGAAGATCCAGCGCCAGGGGCGCGACAGCTGCGTCTGGGTGGTGTACGCGGCGAGGAGGCATACCATCGCCGCGAATGCGCTGACGTCGGGAACGACGATGAGGTGGAGAAGGAGAAACGAAGCCATGACGGCGAGGCTCGCCTGGGGATAACGACGCCGAAAGACGATGGCGATGCCGCATCCGGCAACGACCGCCCCGTAGGCGGCCTGGGGCCACGTCGCCCAGGAGGTCCCCGGCCAGCTGGGAAAACCGATCGCCACCACCGGAATGGCGGAGAGCACGTCGATGAGCATCGGATGCCGTCGTACCCCCTCCAGCAGCCTGGCGAGAGGGCTCTCCGGCGCTCGCATCATCATGATTCGCCAGCTTAGGCCCGCATTCGTCCGGAGAACTCCTACCCCGGTATGAGACCTGATCCCACCCGGGGCACGATCCCCAAGGGCTGGTTGCCGGGAAGGCTGGAGGCCATGAAGAATGAAACGAGGCGCCGATGAGCGCCGTCATCGCCACCGAGGAACTGACGAAGACCTACAAAGACCGCACGGTCGTCGATTCCCTGGCGCTGGAGATTCCCCAAGGAGCGGTCTACGGATTCCTCGGCCCCAACGGTTCCGGCAAATCCACGACGATGAAGATGCTGCTTGGTCTCACGCAACCGACCCGCGGCGACATCTTCTTGTTCGGGCAGCGCCTCACCCGCACCTCGCGCACCGAGTTCCTGCCGCACATCGGCTCCATGATCGAGGCGCCGCCGGGATACGGGCATCTGACGGGACGGGAGAACATGCGCATCGTCCAGGACATGCTCGGCCTCTCCGATGCCCAGGTGGACGAGGCGCTCTCGACGGTACGACTCAGCGAGAGCCAGCACAAGCTGGTGCGCGCCTACTCGCTCGGCATGAAACAGCGGCTGGGAATAGCGATGGCCCTCGTCCGCGCCCCACGGCTGCTGATCCTGGACGAGCCGACCAACGGACTCGATCCCTCGGGCATCGAAGAGACCCGCACCTTGCTCGTGGAACTCGCGGGACGGGGCATCACCATCATGGTTTCCAGCCACCTGCTCGACGAGATCGACAAGATGGCCACGGTGCTGGGAATCCTGTCCCAGGGCCGAATGATCTTCCAGGGAACGCGCGAGCAGCTCTTTGCGCACGCCCTCCCGGACCTCGTGATCGAGACCCCCGAGCCGGCGCTCGCGATGCGGGTGCTCGGCGATGGGAGTGGAGCCGTGCTCGACGACGACCGCCTGAGGTTCAGTGGGCTCGACAGGGAGGCCGGGGCCGCCGTCGTGCACCGACTCGCCGGCGCGAATGTTCCGCTCTACGAGGTGCGTCGGGCGCAGCAGCGCCTCGAAGACGTGTTCATGGAGCTCACCGGGCGAGGAGGACTGCTGTGAGACAGGCCGTGCGCATGGAGTGGCGAAAGATGCGGCGTCTGCGCACCATCCCCATCCTGATGGTGTTGGTGACGGTCGTCGTCGCGCTCAGCTCCACATCGCTCTTCTCCGAGAGCACGCGCGAGAGCTTCGCCGATCCGACGACGAGGCCGTGGGCCGGCCTGCTGCTGTCCTACACGCTGATGGCCGCGATGACCTCCCCGATCCTGGTGGCCGTACTGGCGAGCCGACAGACGGAGATCGAGCACTCGGGCGGGGGATGGATCCTCTCTGCCACCGCCGGCTACTCGCCCGGAACACTCCTCCGTGCCAAACTCGCGGTGCTCGGATCGTTGGTGTTCGTCGCCGTTGTCTTGCAGACGCTGTGCATCGTGGCCGCGGGCCATCTGGCCGGCATCCCGGTGCCGATGGACGTGGTGCCATGGACGATCTATACGGGGCTGCTCGTCGTCCTCAACGTCGCCTTCCTGGCCCTGCACATCTGGCTCGCGGCTGTGGTCGACAATCAGCTGATCAGCGTGGGAATCGGGATGCTCGGGGCATTCGTCGCGGTGTTCTCGTTGCTCGCCCCGCCAGGGATCACGAGATTCGTGCCCTGGGGCTACTACGCCATGATCTCCCAGGTGACGGCTACCGACCGGGTCGTGGGCTACGCCACCGCGCCCTACGCCTGGATCGCCGGCTTCCTCGTCCTCGCCGGGATCTTCTTCGTGGCGGCCACCCGGCGCTTCGATCGAGTGGAGGGATGATCGCCATGTTTCGCGCTGAACTCATCAAGCTGAAACGATCCGCGGTGTGGGTGATCGCGCCGATCCTGCCGCTACTAGCCGTGTTCACCGGCACCCTCAATGTGGTGAACAATCCCGACAGCCTCGTGGGCGGCTGGGATTCGCTCACCTCTCAGGTGACGCTGTTCTACAGCCTGATGTTCTTCTCCGTCGGTATCGCGCTGCTCACGGCGACGGCCTGGAGGGTGGAACATCGAGGATCGAATGGCAACCTGCTGCTCACCAATACCCGGCGCCCGATGGCGCTGGTGCTGGCGAAGATCGCCGCGATCCTCGTTCCCGTGGCCGCCATGCAGCTCCTGCTCGTCGCGGGGACGCTTCTGGCCGGGCTGCGTGTTCTGGACCTGTCTGTCCCGGTGCCGTGGGGATTCGCTGTCGCGGGGGCGTTGGCCGTCTTCGTGGCCGTGCCCCTGGTAGCCGTGCAATCGTTGCTGTCGATGCTGCTGCGCTCCTTCGCCGCACCGGTGGCGATCTGCGTGCTGGGCTGTGTGGCAGGCCTGGCGAGCGTCCTCTCGCCGGCGTTGAACACCGCGGCCTACGTCTTGCCCCAGGCGCTGGTCACCAGGGCACTGACCTTGGGGTCGAGCGCCATCGCCGGCTCGGGATCGCTCAGCATCACCGATGCCATGCCGTTGGCATTGTCGGCAGGGGCGCTCAGCGTGGCCGTCGTGGCGCTCTCGGTGCTGTCGATTCGCCGAATCGTGCTCCGATAGAACCGAAAAGACGAGCCTCGGCGGCACTCATCGTGCCGCCGAGGCTCGTCCACGGATTCAGTCGTTGAGGATCAACGACCGCGCATCGCGTTGCGGGCACCCTTCATCGAGACCGGACCCTTGGGGATGGGGGCCTTCGGACGCATCGCGTCGAGCGCGCGCAACCGATTGTTGGTCTCGTTGATCTTGGCGCTGTCGATCTGCTTGGGCAGCTTCTCGATGTGTTTGGTCAGCTGATCCAGCGGCACCTGTCCGGTGCCCTTGCCCATCTGGATGGTGGTGACGGAGACGCCATAGGCGACCTGCTCGTGCTTGCGCTTCTCGCTGGCCAGAAGCGGCTTCAAGCGGCCGGCCTCGCCGTCGCCGATCAGGATGATGCCGGCGGGGCCGAGCGCGCGATGCACGGCGTCGAAGCTCTTGGTGACCGCGATTGCGGGGCTGGAGACCCACTTCTTGCCCAGCATGTTCAGTGCGACCTCGGCGGAACCGGCCTGGCCGTCATAACGCGTGAAGGTGGCCTTGCGGACGCGACGGGTGAGCATCAGCAGCGCCGCCAGCATGCCGGAGGTGAGACCGAGGACGGCCCACAGCACCAGGCTGATCCAGTTGATGCCCTGCTCGCCGCGCGCGAGGAAGAAGCCCAGCCCGAGGAAAATCACGAACGGGATGACGAAGCAGCCCACCATGATCCAGGGCAGCTTCTTGTCGACCTCGGCGGTGACCTTGTAGGCCTGCCGGATCTGCTTGATCCGTCCCCAGTCGGCGGGGTCGGTGGAGTTCTTCTTGCGAAGCTTCTCCGCGCTTCATCTCGGCCTTCTGCTTCGCCGCTAGGGCCTTGGCCTTCTCGCTTGCCATTGGTCGTTCTCCGTGTCGGTGGTTGTCTCAGGCCTGGGACGTCTTGCGCCGGGCATCCATAGCCGTGCGGTACAGCCGTCCGGCTCGGTAGGACGAGCGGACGAGCGGCCCGAAGCGTACGCCCGAGTATCCAATCTCACGGGCCTCCTCCATGAAGCTCGTCGAATTCATCGGGGGTGACCCAGCGCTCGATGGGGTGCAGCGTGGCGTTGGGCCGGAGGTATTGGGTGATGGTGATCAGTTCCGTGCCCGCATCGTAGAGGTCTTGCACCGCCTCGGAGATCTCGTCGCGGGTCTCCATGCCCAGGATCAGGTTGGACTTGGTCTGCCAGCCCCTGCTCGCGCGACATGGTCAGCACCTCGAGCGAGCGCTGGTAGCGGAAACCAGGGCGGATGCGCTTGAAGATCGGGGCACGGTCTCCACGTTGTGCGCGAATACCTCCGGGCGGGCGTCGAAGAGCTGCCCCAGCAACTCCGGCTTGCCGCTGAAGTCGGGCGCGAGCATCTCGACGCCGACGCCCGGGTTGACCGAATGGATCTGCCGGATGGTCTCCGCGTACAGCCAGGCGCCCTCGTCGGGAAGGTCGTCGCGGCATACGCCGGTGATGGTTGCGTAGCGCAAGCCCATCTTCTTGACGGAGGCGGCGACGCGCAGCGGCTCCGCCGGGTCGTACCCCTCGGGCTTGGCCGACTCGATCTGGCAGAAATCGCAGCGCCGGGTGCACTTGTCGCCGCCGATCAGGAAGGTGGATTCCCGGTCTTCCCAACACTCGAAGATGTTCGGGCAGCCGGCCTCCTGGCACACCGTGTGCAGATCCTGCTGTTTCACGATCTTCTGCAGATCGGTGTAGTTGGGCCCCATCCGGGCGGTGGTCTTGATCCAGCCGGGTTTGCGTTCGATCGGCGTCTCGGCGTTCTTGGCTTCGATGCGGAGAGTCTGCGTCCATCTGGTTTCACGGCGGTCACCGCACCAGCCTACCTCTCTTGAGGCGTCGTCTCACTCCACACCAGATGGCGTCGCAGGATGGGTTCCAGATCCTGGGCGACGCCTTCCACGCTCCATGATCCCCCCCGTTTCTCGATGATCGAGGTGACGCCGGCGTCGGAGATGCCGCACGGCACGATGTTTCCGAAGCGTTCGGCGCTGGACAACACGTTCAGCGCGAAGCCGTGGCATCGTGGTGCGCTGCGATACGCGTACCCCGATCGCGCAGATCTTGCGCTCCGGCTGAGTGTCGTCGGCAGGAAGCCACACACCGGTGCGGCCCTCGACGCGCTGCGTCTGCAGGCCGTAGCCGGCCAAGAACTCGATGATCGCGCCTTCGAGCCGGCGCACGTAGTCGACGACGCCCACCCCGTCAGGCAGGCCGACGATGGGGTAGCCCACGAGCTGACCCGGGCCGTGGTAGGTGATCTCTCCGCCGCGATCGACCGCGATGTTGAGGGTGCCGTCCTTGGGATAATCGGTGGGTTTGGTGCGCCTGCAGCGAGTGTAGACAGGAGTGCTCCACATAGATCACATGCCCGTCGCGAGCGCCCGATGACACCGCGGCGTGCACCTCGCGTTGGTAGTCCCAGGTCTCCTGGTAGTCGGAGTAACTGCCGGGAATGCCACGATATTCGAAGGTCAACACACAGTCGATGCTAGCCCCCGCGCGCTGGTGTGGGATAGAGCGAGGGCCCCGGGAAGATTCCCGGGGCCCTCGAACGGTCGTGTCGTCGATCAGAGACCGAGCTCGCCGGCGAAGTCGCCGCCCTCCAGACGGGCCTTCACCGTGGCCAGGAAGCGGCCGGCGACGGCACCGTCGATCAGGCGGTGATCGTAGGTGAGCGACAGGTACATCATGTGACGCACCGCGATCACCTCTTCGCCGAACTCATCGGTGAGCACCACGGGGCGCTTCACCAGCGCGCCGGTGCCGAGGATGGCGACCTGAGGCTGGTTGATGATCGGCGTATCGAACAGCGTGCCGGCGGACCCGTAGTTGGTGATGGTGAACGTGCCGCCGGTCAGCTCGTCGGGGCCCACCTTGCCCGCGCGAGTGCGGGCCGCCAGGTCGCCGATCTTCTTGGCGAGGCCGGTGATGTTGAGATCGCCGGCATCCTTGATCACCGGGACCATGAGGCCCTTCGGCGTGTCGACGGCCAGGCTGATGTGCTCGCCGTCGCCGTAGGTGGCGGTGCCCGCCTCGGCGTCCATCGTCGCATTGACGATGGGGAAGGCCTTGAGGGCCTCGACGGCGGCGAGGGTGATGAACGGCAGGTAGCTCAGGGACGCGCCCTCGCGCTTCTTGAAGTCGTCCTTCGCCTTGGCGCGGAGACGGCTGATGGCCGTGACATCCACCTCGACGGTGGCGGTCAGCTGAGCCGCGGTCTGCAGCGACTCGACCATGCGCGCGGCGATGGTCTTGCGCATGCGGCTGAGCTTCTCCGTCTTGCCGCGCACATCGGAAGCCGGTGCGGCAGGGGCAGCCTTCGCAGCGGGAGCGGCCGGTGCCGCCGGCGGCTTGGGAGCAGCCGGAGCAGGAGCGGGGGCCTTCTTCTTGGCTTCCGCGGCATCCAGGATGTCCTGCTTGCGAATGCGGCCGCCGACGCCGGTGCCCTTCACAGACGCCAGGTCGATGTCGTGCTCACGGGCGAGCTTGCGCACCAACGGGGTGACGTAGGTGCCGTCCGCGGAGGCCTCCGCGGCCCGACGCGCAGCCTCTGCCTGCACCTGCGGCGAGAATGCGCAGGGAGCCAGGGGGAGGGTGAGGCCTGATGCAGGCAGGGCGGACGGGGCCAGGCGGAAGGTGCCGAAGGAGCAGACAGCGCGCGGGGTGCCGAAGGGCGATGCGGGGCAGGTTCCGCGGCGGGGGCGGAGCGCTGGCTCTGATCTGATGGCGACACGGCGCCGACCTCGGCGACGTCGTCCTCCTGGAACCGGATCTCGCGCTGCAAGGTGCGGCGGCGGGCAGGATCTCCGTATCGACTGTCGGTGGAGACCTCGGCTTGACAGATCGGCCTCGACCAGATGCCATCCTCTTCAACCACCGAGAGATGGTTCCCTCGGTGACGGACTCTCGAGCACCAGGCAAAACGACCTCGGTGCCTTCGGCCGATGAGGAGGCTTCCTCGGCGCGGGCGACGGGGTGGGGCGGGAGCCGATGGCACAGCGGGCTCGGGTTCAGGCTCCGACTCAGGTTCGGGGCGGCCGGTGCTTCGGCCTCATCGCCGACGATGGCGAGCACGGCGCCGACTTCGGCGACGTCGTCTTCTTCCGAACCGGATCTCCAGCAGGACGCCGGCGACGGGGCTGGGGATCTCGGTGTCCACTTTGTCGGTGGAGACCTCCAGAAGCGGCTCGTCGACCTCGACGGTGTCGCCGACCTCCTTCGCCAGCGAGAGATGGTTCCTTCGGTGACGGATTCGCCGAGTGCCGGCAGAACGACTTCGGTAGACATAGTGAAGCTGGCTCCTTCGTTTGACCTGTTGCTGACAGCCTATAACCGGATCATGCGCGAATGTGTAGACCGCGCCCAGCAATCGCCATTGCGGCTTCGCCGAGTGCTTCGCTGAGCGTCGGATGCGGATGGATGATTTCGGTGAGATCGTCGGGCGTGGCCTGCCACCCGACCAGCAGGGCGCCCTCTGCGATCACCTCCGGAGACGTGGTCGCCGATGGCGTGCATACGATCTCGCCCCGGGGCGACGCAGCATCGTGACCATCCCGGTCGCGTCACTCGGTGCGTGGCCGATCAGTGCTTGCCATTGCCCGCCAGGGAAGGAGACCGCTTCGACGGTCCGTGTCCTCCGCCTGCGCCTTGGTGAGACCGACGGAGGCCAACTGAGGGCTGCTGTAGGTGATGCGGGCGATGTTGTGGTCCGGCGGGAGGACGGGCCGCCCGGGCCAGGCCCCTGCCGCCGCCGCGATCTGTTCGGCGAGGAAGATGCCGTGGGCGTAGCCACGGTGCGCGAGCTGAGGCCACCACCGTCGCCGGCGGCATCGATGCCGGGTGCGGTGGTTCGCAGACGATCATCGACGGCCACGTGACGGCCATCCAGGTCGACGCCGGCCTCGGCGAGGCCGAGGTCGTCCAGACTGGGCAGCCGTCCGACCGCGACGAGCAGGAGGTCTGCGGTGATCTTTTCCTCGCCCAGAGCTCACCTGGACGTTGAATTACTCTTCGGCGCTGGCATCGGTGAGCTGGGCGCCGCACGTCGAGCGCCGCGTCGTGTGAGTTCCTTGGCCGGGATGGCGCTGTGTGCCGGCTCCTCCGAAGGCGGCAGCCGTTGCTCGGCTTCGACCAGGCGACCTGGACGCCAGGTCGGTCCAGGCGGAGGCGAACTCCACGCCGATCACGCCGCCCCCGAGTACCACGACGCGCTCCGGCAGCGTCTCCAGGCGCAGTGCCTGGTCAGGTGATGATGGTGTTCCCGTTCACCGGCAGGCCCCAGGGTGTGGGGCGCGCTCCCATTGGCCAGCACCACGGCCTTCGCCCGCAAGATATTGGCGCCGAGCATCGATGCCCGGCCCGCGTCCGTCCGCGACGATGCGCCCGCGCTCGGCGATGGTGCCCCGCGCGCGGAGAGCAGCCCCTTCCATTTGCGCGGTGCAGAGTGGAGACCACGCCATCGGCGTAGCGGCGCATTGCGGCGTATCGACCTCTTCCAGAGGGTGGCGCCGATGCCGAATCCCGGCGCGTCAGCCACGGTGCGGCGCACCTCGGCGGCATGCAGCCAGGCCTTCGTCGGGATGCATCCGCGGTGCAGGCAGAAGTACCCCGACCGGTCCCTCGTCCACCAGCGCCACCGAAGGCCCAGCTGCGCAGCGCGCAGCGCACAGGCGTAACCGGCCGAACCGGCACCGAGGATCGCCACATCGTAGGTCTCTTCATACCCGGCAGTCTTTCACGATTCGCGCATCGTCATGTACCTCACGCGATCCCGTGGACGCCGATACCGGGCATAATGGCCATCGTGGGTTGGTTCAGTAGACGCAAGTCGGGGCTGGGACTCGCGTGGCACGAGCGAAGCCTCGCGAGGGCACTTGGACAGTTCGTGCGCACCGGCGTGGGGTGGAGGCGTGGATAGAGGCAGCCCACCAGCTTCCAGCCCGCCCTCGATCCTGGTCGCCGCCGACGGCGAGTCCGCGAAGAGGTCTCCGCCTCGGCCCGACGAGGGCTACGGGTTCGCCCGGCGGCACAACATTCCGTGCTACGACGCCGGAGTGGTGCCCTGCCCGCAACGGATGCGCGACTACGGCGCCCGGAAGAAGAAGTCTCGCTAAGAGACCTCTCCAGTGCTAGCGCGCCAGCTGGTTCGCCAAGGCGATCAGCGTGCGCACCGCGACGCCGGTGCCGCCCTTGGGCGTGTAGCCATAGGCCTCGCCCTCGTTTTCCGCCGGCCCGGCGATGTCGAGGTGGGCCCAGTCGATGCCGTCCTTCACGAAGCGCTGCAGGAAGGCTCCCGCGACGAGTGCGCCGCCCCAGCGGGCCTTGCCGCCCGAGCGCATATCCGCGATGGGGGACTTCAGCTGGCTGCGGATCTCGTCGGTGATCGGTAGCTGCCAGAACTCCTCGCCGGCCGCCTCGGCGGCGTCCAGGAGCCGGTCCGCCGTCTCATCGTCGGAGGCCATCAGCCCTGAGACCCGGGTGCCGAGCGCAACCTTGCAGGCGCCCGTCAAGGTGGCCACATCGACGATCAGACGGGGGTCGTCGAGCCCGGCTCGCGCGATCGCATCGGCCATCACGAGCCTGCCCTCGGCATCGGTGTTGTAGTTCTCCACCGTCTGGCCATCGAACATGGTCATCACGTCGCTGGATCGGTAGGCGCCTCCCGAGGGGAGGTTCTCGGCGAGGGCGGCGTAGGCGGTCACCTTGATGCGCAAGCCCAGTTCCGCGATCGCCTTGGCGGCGGCGAGCACCGCCGCAGCCCCGGACATGTCGTACTTCATGCCGGCCATCTGCCCCGCGGGTTTGATGTCCAGACCGCCGGAATCGAAGGTGATGCCCTTGCCCACCAGCGCGAGGTGGAAGTTCGCGCCCCGTGGCGTATAGCTCAACCGGACGAGGCGCGGCGAGCGAAGGGACCCGCCGCCCACGGCGAGGATGCCGCCGTAGCCGCCCTTCTCGAGGGCCTTTTCGTCGAGGATCTCGACGGCGATCTTCTCGCCCTTGACATGGGCACGGGCCTGCTCGGCGAAGGTCTCCGGATAAAGCAGGTTGGGTGGGGTGTTGCCCCAGTCGCGCGCATGGCAGACCGCCGCGGCTGTCACGTGTGCGGTCTCGGCCGCCGCACGCAGCTCGGCGTTCTCTTTTGCGATGATCAGCGCGACGGAGCCGACGGTCGCCGCGTTTTTCCCGTACGGCCAGCTTGGGCGGTTGGTAGAGCCAGCAGGGCGCCCTCGCCGCCTGTACCAACTCGGATCGGCCGAAACGCCAGGGATCGCGACGGACAGAGCGCGGCGATCGGATAGTCCCGCCACCCGGCGCAGCGCGGTGGCGGCGCCTGGCCGCTGCGGCGTCGACGTCGGCGTCGCCGCAACTCCGACCGATCTGCCGGAGGAGCCACCGGCGGCGGGAAGGGCGCAGACCGTCTCTTCCTCCGACTTCGCCCCTGCGGCCTCCGCGAGATCGGCGATGGGGCGGGAGTAGTGTCGGCGGTATGCCTGGTCGAACTCGGGCAGGATTCCGACCAGCACGGGCGTCGCGTTCGCGGTAGCCATACCCACGACGACGATGTCGGTGCCGCGCGGCAGGCTCTTACTGAGAGTCAAGGAAGCAGTCACCGGGCCAGACTACTAGTGGGCGGTGGGCCACCATTGGTCACGGCGGCGTACCGGCGCGATGTTGAGGTAGCTTGGGCGCGTGCTCAAGAAGATCGGCCTCTGGGGTTTCGTCGTCATCTCGCTCCTCATCATCGCGTGGGGGGCGGTGTCGTTCCTTTCCCCCAGCGCGACGTGCAGGGGCGTCGAGATGGGCCCGGGGGACGAGTGCGGCTACATGAGCCGCACGAGCATGGTCACGGATCAGGTGCAGACCTACGAGGAGCGAATCGCCGCCGCGCGCACGTCGGCGCCCGTGATCGTGGTGACGGGCATCGGCGCGCTGATCTTCGGGCTCGTGCTGATCCGGAAAGATGCCGGGGTGAAGAAGGTCGGTGAGCCTGCTCAGGCGTCGAGCGACATCGGCCCGTAGACGCTGCGGTCTTCCTCGTAGAGGCTGACCTCCGCCACGCCGCTCTCGAGAAGGTCGGAGTAGAAGAGCCCGAGCCATTCCTCGGCGGCATGCTGGGACTCGAAGGCCGGAAGCAGGCCGGCGTGCTCCAGATCCGTCCGGGAGTACGCGCCCGAAGCGGGTTCCCAGCGGTAGCTCATCAGTAGCCTTCTCCGCGCTTGATCCGCGCCGCCGGACGACGGAATCGACGAATCATCAGCGCGCGGTTGAACATGTACATCAACATGCCCTTGGTGGGGGTGCCCGGGTAGCGCTCGGCCAGCACCTTCTTGAAGCCGCGCCACATGATGCCGATGTTGATGAAGGTCAGCAGGAGCAGCAGCCACAGGCCACCCGCGATGTAGTTCGATACCGTGATCGACCAGCCCATGGTGGCCATGGAGATCGACATCAGCAGGATCATCGCCGGCAGCATGAACTCCGCGATCGTCCAACGCGTGTCGACGAAGTCGCGCAACAACACGCGAGGGCCGCTGCGCTCCACGCGATCCATGGCCTGCATCCTGGCCTCGTAGCGAGCTTCCCGGTCCGCCTTGCGCTGCTGCTTGGGGGTCAGGCTGGGGTGCAGCCGCTCCATGCGCGCCGCTTCCGCCTGCCTCCGAGTGGGGGTGGCGCCTTCCTTCTTGCGGGGGCGCTGGATGACGATCTTCTCTTGGCCAGTGGTGGCGTCCGCAGTCTTCTGCTCCGGGGCCGAGGTGCTCTTCGCCGCCGGAGCCTTCGGTGTCAGATCGGTGGTCTGGTCACCTGGTTTCTTGGCGGTGCGCTCGTAGGGGCGGAAGAGTCCCACGGTGATCAATTCCTTCGTTGAATGCCGGTTTGCGTCTCCATCGTAGCGGTAACCCCGGTAAATCCCTGAGTGGGATAGGGGCCGCAGGCATAGCCGTCGGTTGTCTTCGGGCGGTACGGTTGGGGATGCAAAACCACGTCGTGGAAGGAAAAGCCTGTGGCTGGCATTTTTGAACGCATCGCACTCGTCTTCAGGTCGAAGGCAAATAAAGCCCTGGACAAGGTCGAGGATCCCCGAGAGACCCTCGATTACTCCTACGAGCGCCAGCTGCAGCTGTTGCAGAACGTGCGCAGGGGCGTCGCCGACGTCGCGACCAGTCGGAAGCGGGTCGAACTGCAGGCCAACAAGCTGAATTCCGAGGTGGACCGTCTCACCGTGGCCGCCCAGCGTGCCCTGGAGTCCGGTCGCGAGGACCTGGCTCGGGAAGCCCTCACCCGTAAGTCGGGCCTCCAGTCCCAGCTGGCAGACCTGCAGACGCAGCACGCGCAACTGCAGGGTGAGGAAGAGAAGCTCGTGCGCGCCAGCGCTCGGCTGCAGGCCAAGGTGGATGCGTTCCGCACCCGCAAGGAGACCATCAAGGCCACCTATTCCGCCGCCGAGGCCCAGACCCGGATCAACGAGGCGTTCACCGGCATGTCCGAAGAGATGAGCGATATCGGCCTGGCCATCCAGCGCGCCGAAGACAAGACCCAGCAGCTCCAGGCACGCGCCTCGGCCGTGGACGAGCTGATCGCCAGCGGCGCCCTGGAAGATGCGACCGGCACCATGGGCGACGACATCACGCGTCAGCTCGATGCCCTGGCGGCGGACTCGAACGTCGAGAACGAGCTGGCCGCCATGAAGGCCCAGCTCACCGGCGCGCCTGCTGCTCGCCCGGAGATCGCATCTGCGCCTGAGGCGGCGACGGCGGAGGCCGGAGCAGAGCAGGGGGAGGGGCGCACCGCATGATCGTGCGCATCATGGGCTACGGCCAATGGGTGATCGAGCCCGAAGACCTCGCCGCGTTGAACGTGCTCGACGAGCAGCTCGAGAACTCGGCGGATCGCGATGATCAAGAGGGCGTCGCGGCGGCGCTCAGGGCGCTCTTCGACGCCGTTCAGGAGCTGGGCACGCAGGTTCCCGATGACGTGATCGTCGAATCCGACCTGGTGCTGCCCGATCTGGACGCCACCGTCGAGGAGGTCCGCATCGTGCTGGAGTCCACCTCCGCGCACTTCGGGATCATCCCCGACGTGCATCCGCGCCAGACTTGAGGGTCGTCGTCTCCTGCGACGCGATCGCCGGGCTCGCTGCCCGCGAGGCGTCGGAGGTGGTGGCGCGGGCGTTCCACGACGCCGGCGCCCAGGTCGCCGTATCGGTGCTGGGCGCCTCCGGTGCGGCCTTACGCGAAGCCCTGGCGCCCCTTCCTGATGTCGGTCTCCTGGTGCCCGCCTCCGTCGGAGATCTGCGCCGCCAGCTAGACGCGTGTGCGGCGGGGCGCTACGTCGTGGACCTGACAGGTCTGGAGGTGGGCGATCTCGGCGCCGGTCTGCTGGAGCCGATCGGTGAGGATCCCGGCGCGGCTCTCGCGGCGGCGCGCGAGGCGTGGCGAGGCCTGGAACTGATGGCCGTGGTGGCTGAAGACGAGGTCTCGCGACCGCTCACGGGGCTATCGGGGCTGGCGTCGACTGCTGGCCGGGCATCCGGAATGGACATTCGCGCGGTCCTGGCCGCCGACGCTCAGGCGGAGGCGTGGCTCGGGAGGATCGGCCTGCCCGATCATCCTGGTGCCGGCGCGGCGGGAGGCCTCGGGCTGCTGCTGGCGGCGTGCGGCGCCACCATCCAGGATGGACTATCCGCCACGGCCGCCCTGCTGGATCTGGCGCAGACCATGCGGCAGGCAGATGTGGTGGTCACCGGCTCGAACCTGCTGGACTTCCATGCCGTGGGTGGGCCACTGGTGAAGCGGGTCGCGGCGATGGGAGAAGAAGCCCTGCGGCCCGTGGTGGCGGTGGCGGGACGCAATTTCGTCTCCGCCCGCGAGTTGAGGCTCTCCGGCATCGAAACCGTCGCCGCCTTGGTACCCGCATCCTCCACCGCGGAGCCGTCGCGCGAGGATCTGGTTCGGGTAGCCCGGCAGGTGGCCGCCACCTGGACCTGGTGAGCCCACCGCGAACACGACGCCGCTCGAACGCCCCCCCGGTTGGCGCTGGGGAAAGAAGGCGTAGAATAGGTGCGGCTTGTCACATACACGAATTTTTGGGAGCAAAGCGTGACCGATACCCAGATCGACGCCGCAGGCGTCACCCTGACCGATGTCGCAGTGCAGAAGGTCCGTAGCCTGCTGGACTCCGAGGGTCGCGACGATCTGTTGCTCAGGATCGCCGTGCAGCCGGGTGGCTGTTCCGGGCTGCGATACCAGCTGTACTTCGACGATCGTCAGCTCGACGGTGACGTCGCACGCGATTACGAGGGTGTCGTCGTCGTCACCGACAAGATGAGCGCGCCCTACCTGGGCGGCGCATCGATCGATTTCGTCGACACGATCGAGAAGCAGGGCTTCACGATCGACAACCCCAACGCGAGCGGATCCTGCGCCTGCGGCGACTCGTTCCACTGATCCTTCCGGCCGGCCAGGGGTAGAAATACGCCTGAACTCATAAGCGGCCCGTGATTTTACGCCACCCCTGCTGTTTCTCGTCAGCCGGGGTGGCGTAAATGCGTTAGGGTACCTGGAGTACAGGTTTGGCGGTCCGGGGCCAGCCCCGCGCCAAGGACGATGACGATAGAAGGGCAACTGTGGTGAGTGATCATCGAGTGCCGGCCGAACGGCGCCGATCCCGCATCCTCGTAGGTGCATCAGCGCTGATCCTGTTGGGCCTTTCCGGATGCTCTGGCCAGGGCGCTCGCTTCGGCTTGCCGGAGCCTGCCTCTGAGCAAGCTCCTCATATGGGCAGTCTCTGGGTGGGGGCCTGGATCGCATCGCTGGTGATCGGCCTCCTCGTGTGGGGCCTCATCGGCTGGGCGGTGGTGCGCTACCGCAGCAAGGATGGCGATAACACCGCCCCCCGTCAGACCAAATACCATCTGCCCCTGGAACTGCTCTACACGCTGGTGCCGTTCCTGATCATCGGCGTGCTGTTCTTCTACACCATGAAGGCCGCCGACCAGATGCTGGAACAAAGAGACGAGCCCGACGTGGTGGTCAACGTCGTGGGCCAGAAGTGGTCGTGGACCTTCAACTACATGGAAGAGGACAACCCGGCCGTCGGCACCGTCGTGCACGAACGCGGCACCATCGAGCAGCTGCCGGATCTCTACCTTCCGATCAATCAGACGGTGCGGTTCAACCTCGAGTCGGCCGATGTCATCCATTCCTTCTGGGTCCCGGAGTTCTACACCAAGCTCGACGTGATCCCCGGCCTCACCAACTCGTTCGACGTGACGCCGAACAGGCTGGGCACCTACACCGGTAAGTGCGCGGAGTTGTGCGGCACCTATCACTCGGCGATGCTCTTCCACCTGCACGTGGTGACCGAAGAGGAGTACGAGGCCAAGTTGAACGAAATGGCGGCAGAGGGGTTCGTCGGCGAGATCGTCACCCCCAAGGACGTCACCCAGGTCATTCCTGCGGCAATCAATGAGGAGCACCAGTGATGCTGAATCCAGGCTCGACTGAGGCCGCCGTCGTTCCGCATACCTTCGGGGCGAAGGCCATGAGGTACCTGACCACCACCGATCACAAGGTGCTGGGCAACATGTACTTCTTCACCGCGCTGATCTTCTTCGGCATCGGTGGTGTGCTCGCTCTGGGCATCCGCGCCGAGCTCGCCAGCCCGGGCATGCAGTTGATGAACTACGAGACGTTCAATCAGTTCTTCACCATGCACGGCACGATCATGCTGCTGATGTTCGCCACGCCGATGTTCGCCGGCTTCGCCAACGCGCTGGTGCCACTGCAGATCGGCGCTCCCGACGTCGCGTTCCCGCGCGTCAACGCCTTCTCCTACTGGATCTACCTGTTCGGCTCGATCATGGCGTGCTCCGGCTTCGTCAGCCCTGATGGCGCCGCCAGCTTCGGCTGGTTCGCCTACGCCCCGCTGTCGACGTCGCTGCATTCGCCGGGCTTCGGGCACGATCTCTGGATCATGGGCCTGTACCTGCTGGGTCTGTCCTCGATCCTCGGCGCGGTGAACTTCATCGCCACCATCATCTGCCTGCGCGCTCCGGGTATGACCATGTTCCGGATGCCGATCTTCACCTGGAACATCCTGGTCACCTCGTTGATGATCCTGATCTGCTTCCCGGTGCTCGCCGCGGGCCTGCTGGTCCTGGAGTCGGATCGTGTGCTCGGCTCGCACATCTTGGATGCCGCGAGCGGCGGCCCGATCCTCTGGCAGCACCTGTTCTGGTTCTTCGGGCCCCCCGAGGTCTACGTCATCGCGCTGCCGTTCTTCGGCATCATCACCGAGGTGCTGTCGGCTTTCAGCAAGAAGCCCGTCTTCGGCTACTACGGTCTGGTGTTCGCCACGCTGTCCATCGGCGCGCTGTCGGTGTCGGTGTGGGCCCACCACATGTTCGTCACCGGCCAGGTGAACCTGCCGTTCTTCTCCTTCATGACCTTCATGATCGCGGTGCCCACCGGTGTGAAGTTCTTCAACTGGATCGGCACGATCTGGCGTGGCTCTCTGACGATGAACACCGCCATGACGTTTGCCATCGGCTTCCTGGTCACCTTCCTCTTCGGTGGTCTCACAGGCATCATCCTGGCCAGCCCGCCGCTGGACTTCCAGGTCTCGGATACCTACTTCGTCGTCGCCCACTTCCACTACGTGCTGTTCGGCACGGTGGTGTTCGCGATGTTCGCGGGCTTCTATTACTGGTGGCCCAAGTTCACCGGCAGGATGCTCAACGAGCGCTGGGGCAAGGTGCATTTCTGGACGCTGTTCTTCGGCTTCCACCTCACCTTCCTCGTGCAGCACTGGCTGGGCGTCGAAGGCATGCAGCGCCGTATCGCCGACTACGGCGCATGGGAGGGCTTCACGCTGCTCAACCAGATATCGACCTTCGGCTCCTTCATGCTGGGCATCTCGATGCTGCCGTTCGCCTGGAACGTGTGGATCACCAGGAAGGCCCCCAAGGTGGAGGTCAACGACCCCTGGGGTTGGGGCCGCTCCCTGGAGTGGGCCACGTCCTGCCCGCCGCCCCGGCACAACTTCGATTCGCTGCCGCGCATCCGCTCGATCAGCCCCGCCCTCGATGCCGTGCGGCCTGAGCTGGCCGGCGAACCCGAGGATCACGACGATCCCGGCGAGTTGCTCGACCGTACCCCGCAGCATTCCGTGGAAGGAGGCACCAAGTGAAGCCCGAGAAGTGGATCTTCTGGTTCATCGCGATCTTCTTCGCGATCGTCACCCCCGCCTATTGGCTGATCTCCGGGGAGATCGTGGGCACCGTCGTGCTGGCGTTCACCTTCGTGCTGGGCGCCATGATCGCCGGGTACCTCACGATCACCGCCCGCACCTTCGATCCTCGTCCTGAGGACCGCGAGGACGGGGATATCGTCGAAGGCGCCGGCGACTACGGCTTCTTCGCCCCCTCGTCGATTTGGCCCTTCTGGTGCGCCGTCACCGCAGCCGTGATCGCGCTGGGCCCCGCGTTGCACCAGGGCTGGATCTCCCTGCTCGGTGTCGGCATCGGCATCTGGGCGCTCAGCGGCTGGCTGTTCCAGTTCTACCGCGGCGAGTACCGCCACTGATCCTTTCCTCCCGCAGGGCGAGACCGACGGCCGGGGACGAGAGCAGATGCTCTCGTCCCCGGCCGTTTTCTGTTTGTCCTGGGCAGGCTGCGTTCCTCGCGGTGGAGTGTGCGAGACTGGCCCCGGTGACAAGAGCGTCGCTCGCCACACTGGAGTGCTTGAGGGGGCAAACATGGGGGATCTATCACGCGGTGCCCGATGCGGGAGCAGTCGATCGAGAACCGGCATGCGGGGACGACCAGGTATGACGGAGATCTTTGCGGCAACGGTTGCGGCGCTGGTGCTGTTGTGGGGGAGCGTTCTCCCCGCGCATGCCGCCGGTGATCGTGCAGAGTTTTCTCTGGAAGCCCCGACGGGCACCACGGCCCTCTGGGTGGATGTGGAAGCCCCTGGCCTGACGTCGGCGGATGTCGTGGTCCAGGTGCAGGGGCCGTCTGCTTCTCGTGAAGACGCGGTGATGGCGACATCGGCATTCGGCGCCACGGCGGTGGTGGCTGCGGCCCCGGGTGTGTGGACGGTTGAGGTCGTCGTGAGTCGTGCTGCGAACGCTGACGTGGCCTTGACCTTTGTCGACCCGCGCGGGCGCATCACGAAGGAGGGGCACGAGCGCGTGTCCTTCACCGGATCGTCGGACTCCGACAAATCGAAGAGACCAGGGCTTCCTTCCACGGGAGCTGAGGTGGCGGACACCACTGCAGCGGCTCTGATCCTCGGAGGGCTCGTGATGGTGGCGCTGTGGGTGCGCATGAGCAGGAAGGGGCAGCGCAATGCGTGAGACGATCTTCCGCGGGATGGCCCGGAGCAGCCTGGTCGCGGTTTTGCTTGCCTGGGCGTTGGTGTTCAGCAATCTCGTGCCCGCAACAGCCGATGAGGCGGTGGACATGCCCCTGACCCCTGTCTCGGGGGTGGCGCACTACGATGCCGACTATCGCGTTCCCGTTGTGGAGAGCCAACTGGGCATAGGCGCGCCACTGAGCGACGATCCGGCGTCTCTTGTCACTCTGACCGGTATCGAGGCCGGCCACGACGGCGCGCTGGTTCGGGTCAGCGTCTTCAACGTGGATGAGCCGCTCACCGTGTTCGCAGCCGGTGCGCCTGCCCTCGCGGTCGAGGAGGGGGCCGCTTCTACCATGGTCTTGGTGCCGGTCGACGACGGTGAGGTCTCCTTGTACGGTACGGCGTCCGCTGATCTGCGGGTGGAGTTACTCGCGAGTTTCGCGGGCGATCCAGAGGTCCCCGGATCGACGATTGCCCTCGCTGAGCCGGTGACCAGGGCTGACACTGCCGCGGTCCTGGCGGACAACTCGCTGAGCTCGCAAGCCATATCCGTGGGCGTGGTCGGCTTGGGCGGAGTGCCCTCGACGGGCGTTCGCGCCGTGTATCTGACCGCCGTGGTCGAGGTTCCCGGAGCCACCACCCTGTTGATTGGGGACCAGGACGTGCCTGTTCCTGCGGGACGGACGGCGGTCACCACCGTTGTCTCGCCTAGCGCGGACGGCACCGTGCCCGTCGAGATTGCGTCGGGACAGGGAACGCTGCGGGTCGACGTGAGGGGATGGGTTCCGGAGGCATCGCAGAGTATGCAGCTGACCAATGTCGTTGGCAGCTATATCCCTGTTGTAGGCGGTGCTTCCTCGACGGTGCAGGTCGCTGAGCAGAACCCCGTTGCCGTGTCGCTGGGCCTTCCCTCCGATGCGGCGGTTGGCCTGGTGCTCGTGTCGGTGGAGCAGGCAGATCAGACGACGGTCGTCGGACTTGGGGAACAGGCCGTCGGACGCAGCCAAGGTGCCGTGGTCGATCGCGAAGCCGGCGCAGTCCCGCAACTCGCCCTGGCCGAGGTGGAACAGGCCACTGTCGGCATTCGCCGCGGCGGCGCGTCCGTGACCATCATCCCAGTTGGTTCCTTCTATGCGGGCGATCCGGGCGGGTATCCGCTATCCAAGGTGGTTGACCCGGCTCTACGCCGATGCATCGCTAAAGCCGCCGGCGTACCAGAATCGGGTGTGCTCTCCGATGAGCTGATTGAGAACATCACATCGCTGTCCTGTGCCTTCGCGGGGTTCGCACGCTGGTGGGGATGCCGGAGTTGCCTTCCCTGGAGACCCTGGACCTTTCGGGTAATGGGTTGGTGTCGTGGGAGGGGATGCCGGAGTTGCCTTCCCTGGAGACCCTAAACCTTTGGGGTAATGGGTTGGTGTCGTTGGAGGGGATGCCGGAGTTTCCTTCCTGGAGACCCTAGACCTTTCGGGTAATGGGTTGGTGTCGTTGGAGGGGATGCCGGAGTTTCCTTCCCTGAAGTCCCTGGTCCTTTCGGGTAATGGGTTGGTGTCGTTGGAGGATGCCGGAATTGCCTTCCCTGGAGACCCTAGACCTCTGGGGTAATGAGTTGGTGTCCTTGGAAGGGATGCCGGAGTTTCCTTCCCTGGAGACCCTATACCTTTGGCGTAATGGGTTGGTGTCGTTGGAGGGAATGCCGGAGTTGCCTTCCTGGTGCATCTGGACCTTTCGGAGAATGGGTTGGTGTCGTTCGAGGGGATGCCGGAGTTGCCTTCCCTGGTGCATCTGTACCTTTCGGAGAATGGGTTGGTGTCGTTGGAGGGGATGCCGGAGTTGCCTTCCCTGGAGGCTCCTAGTCCTTTCGGAGAATGGGTTGGCGTCGTTGGAGGGATGCCGAGTTGCCTTCCTGGAGTCCCTAGTCCTTTCGGAGAATGGGTTGGTGTCGTTGGAGGGGCTGCCTCGTCTTCCAAGACTCACTGGACTTTTCTTGATCAGAACCTTCTTTCAAGCGTTGCAGTACTGGAAGAGAGAACGGGGTTACGGACCCTCTCGGTGAGGGCTTCCGTTGGTAGACCGTGAAGCAGATATGCATGCGCTTCAGCCTCTGGAGGATGCAGGATGCACAATCTACTGGGATTGATCAGTTAGCTCTGGAAACTCAGTGGCTGGCTGTTCCAGTTCTACCGCGGCGAGTACCGCCACTGAAAACCCGCATATCGAGAGGGCCGCTCCACCACGGAGCGGCCCTCTCGCTGTGTCGTGAAGCATCTATCCGCCGTTAACGCCCTTCGAGGCTCGCAAGGTCGTGCTCCCTGATGCGAAAGTATGTGTGGACTCCTGTGTTCAGGTCCCTGAGGTGCGACGAAGGAGCCTCGAAGGGCGTTAAACGGAACCTGGGCACAGTCTCTGCCGAGGGTTCCAGTCAACGCCCTTCGAGGCTCCTCGCAGAGCTCGTCACACCTCAGGGACCTGAAAAGGATCCCTTCACTCACTTCCTGCCCCACTGTGGCAGCGAAGCAGCCCGGAGGCTGAGGTGAAAGTACGTGAAGGATCCCGTTGTCCGGTCCCTGAGGTGCGAGGAACGAGCCTCGAAGGGCGTAAAACGCGAGCATGGGCACAGTCTCTGCCAAGGGTTCCAGTCAACGCCCTTCGAGGCTCCTCGCAGAGCTCGTCACACCTCAGGGACCGCACCATAAGAGACGCCACACACTTTCGCATCGGGGACCTGAAAGTGGGGGACATCAGCGCGCCGATGTCCCCCACCTCATTGATTCATATCGGTCATTCGGCCTTGGCGAAGGCCTCTTTGAACTTCATCACGCTGCCGGTCTGGAGGAGGCCGCGGCGGTAGACGCGTTCACCCAACCAGATGGCCAGCGCCATGAAGATGGCGGAGATGGCCAGCGACCCGAGCGCGTGCAACCAGGTTGCCTCGTCCTGCAGCAGGCGACCCGGCATCACCACGGCCGACGCGATGGGGACGTAGCTCAGGACGTTGGCCATGGTTCCGCTGGCGAACAGGCCCAGCATGTAGACCAGCATCACGATCATGGTGAGCGGCGTGGTGGTCTGACCGAGGTCCTGAACCCTGGTTGCCATCGAACCGGCGGCCGCCCACAGGCAAGCGAGGGAAGCGAAGCCCACCAGGAAGAACAACACGAACCAGCCCGCCACCGGTGCCACCATGCCGATCATCGGCTTGAACTCGGTGAACGACATTCCGACCAATGCCACGGAAACGATCAGAACCACCTTCCCCAGAGCCATGATGGAGTTGCCCACCACCTTGCCGACGAGAAGGTGACGGATGGGGACGGCAGCGGCCAAGATCTCGACGATGCGGGACTCCTTCTCCGTGACCACCGACTGCGCGATCTGCATGCCGTAGGTCATCGCGGACAGCATGAACAAGATGGCGAAGGCGAAGGTGGCGATGATGATCGCGACGGCGCCGTTCTCGTCGCCACCCAGCGGCACCATGGCGAGAGAGGAATCGGTCAGGATGGCGGACGCGTCAACCCCCTGCTCGGCTGCGTTGTGTTCGATCTGGAAGGTGCGCACCGCGTCGTCGAGCATCGGAGCGTTGGCCGGATTCTTGACGGCCAGCTGCCAGCCCTCGCCGGGGACGAAGCTCAGCGCACCATGCGCGTCGCCATTCTCCACCGTGCTGGTCAGCTCATCGGCGGAGACCCGCACCGCTTCTGTGGGTGCTCCGCTCTCGTTCGCCAGCTGCACGATCGCCGCCGCGTTCTCGTCGGCCACAGCGACGCGCTTGGTGCTGGTACCACCGCCGAGCCAGCCGCCCACGAGGAAACCGAGGACGACGAGGCCGATGGTGGTTGCGGTTCCGATCCAGAACGCCTTGTCGGTGAGCTGCGACATGATCTCGCGCTTGGCGACGATCAGCCAGGGAATGCGCACGGGATGGGGAAGATTCTGGGTGCTCATCGCGTGACCTCTCGGTAGTAGTCGCTGAGGGGCCGGATGATCGGCCCGAAGGAATGAACGGGACCTCGGGCGAGGGCGTCGCCCAGAACGCGCTGGGCCACGGCCTCGTCGGCGAACTCGATCTGTGCGCGTGGCCCGTCGATGTCGACGACCGTCACGCCGGATTCGCCGCGTAGCCAGCCGAGGTCTCCGTCGGCGATCAGGCTGTGGCGTTTCGGGCCGGAGTTGCGCAGCTCTTCCACGCTGCCGGCCGCCAAGACCTGGCCCTTGCGCAGGATCACGATCTGATGGCAGAGCCGCTCGACCAGTTCCAGCTGATGCGACGAGAACAACACGGGGACACCGTGACGGGTGAACTCGGTGAGCAGAGCGAACATCTCGTCGACGGCATCGGGATCCAGGCCGCTGAACGGCTCGTCGAGGATCAACGCCTTCGGGCTGGCGATCACGGCTCCCGCGATCTGCACGCGCTGCTGGTTGCCCAAGGAGAGCTTCTCCAGCTTGTCGCGGGTGCGGTCGCCGAGGTTGAAGCGCTCGAGGAGGGCGCGAGCGGCGTCGCGAGCCGCCTGGGGCGCCATGCCGTGCAGCTCGCCCAGATAGGCCAGCTGGGGGAGGATGGGCTGCTTGGGATAGAGACCGCGTTCCTCGGGCATGTAGCCGAACTCGGCGCGGTCTCGGGCGGTCAGGGGGGAACCATTCCATCGGACCTCGCCCGCGGTGGGGGCGAGGACCCCCATCACGATGCGCATCGTGGTGGTCTTGCCCGCACCGTTGCCGCCGACGAAGCCCGTGAATTGGCCGTCCGGAACGGTGAACGAGACATCGTCTAGCGCGGTGAGGTCCCCGAACCTGCGGGTGACATGGGATATCTCTAGCATGCCTCCAGCATGCCGCGTGCGGGCCCGATGGCACATCGGCCGACCGAGCGAAATCAGGGGAGAAGGATCTCCGCCGAAAGGATGAGTTCGCGCTGCGGGAGGATGAGACGCGAGATCAGTGGCCGGCGAGACCGTTCTCGTAGGCGAAGATCACGGCCTGCACCCGGTCGCGCACGCCCAGCTTGCTGAGGCAGGCCGAGACGTGGGTCTTCACCGTGGCTTCGCTCACGAACAGTTCTTCGGCGATCTCGGAGTTGCTGAGCCCACGCGCTATCGCGGTGAGCACGTCTTTTCTCGGGCCGTCAGCTGCTCGATCGCGGGATGCTGCTCGGCATCGCGTCGGCTGTGGACCGCTTGGGCGATCACCCGGCGGGTCACCTCCGGCGCGAGGAGCGCACCCCCGTCGGCGACGGTGCGGATCGCCTCCAGCAACCGTTCTGGCTCGCAGTTCTTGAGCAGGAACCCCGCGGCGCCAGCCTCCAGAGCCTCGAAGAGGTAGTCGTCCGTGTCGAAGGTGGTGAGTACGATCACCTGGCCATATCCGGCGTCGCTGATGCGGCGGGCTGCCGCGAGCCCGTCCATGTGGGGCATCTGGATGTCCATCAGGATCACGTCGGGTGTGGCCTGCTCGGCCAGCGCCACCGCCGCCTTGCCGTCGGCGGCCTCGCCGACGAGCTCGATGTCGTGTTCGACGCTGAGCATGAGGGCGAATGCCTTGCGGATGAGGGACTGGTCGTCGACCAGAGCGACGCGGATCATGCGGAGGCCTTTCTGGGAAGTATGGCGCGCACCCGGTACCCGGTGGTCGCTCGTGGTCCGATCTCAAGCTGTCCGCCCAGAGCAGAGATGCGTTCTCGCATGCCCACGTGGCCGAGCCCGGATCCGGAGGTGCCAGGCACCGCCATGCCGTTGTCCGTCACCTCCAACTCGACGCCCTCGTCGGCCAGGCGCAGCACGACGCGCGCCTGATCAGCGGTGGAGTGCCGGCGAATGTTGGTCAGCGCCTCCTGCGCGACCCGCAGAAGGCTGCTCGCCTGCGTCGGTGTCAGCGCGGAGAGCAGCTCTGTGTCTCCCACGAGGTCGTAGCGGACCCTCAGGGCCGGGCTGTCGGCTTCCGCGCACAACTGCTCGAGGCTGCCGAGCGAGGTGCCTTCGCCCTCGGGGCCGAGATCTCGCAGCGAGCCGAGCAAGCCGCGCAGCTCTTCGACGGCGCCACGGGAGAGCCCCTCGACCTCCTGCATGGCCTCGGCGGCCAGCTCTGGCCGGGTGCCCATCGCCCGCCGGGCCGCGGCGGTCTGCACGCCGATGAGCGAGATGTGATGCGCGACGGAGTCGTGCAGGTCGCGCGCGATCCGGAGCCGCTCTGCCAGCACGGCCTGATGGGCGAGTTGCTCGGCCTGCACCCGTACCAACTCGCGCGAGCGGCGCAGCTCGTCCTCCGATTTCGCTTGGAGCCAGGCCTGCCGGCCCAAGAACAGCGCGCCGCCGAAGAAGGCCACGTTGATCGTGATGGTGGCGAAGTAGTACCAGCCGCTGGGCAGGATCTCGAAGACCGAGCGGGAATAGGCATCCGTGGCGATGAGCCACACCAGCATGGCGAAGAGCACGGCGAGAGTGGCCAGCATCAGCGTGTCCCGGCGCCGCGCGTACGCCATCGCCGTGTAGATGCCGAAGAAGTACAGCACCTGCATGCCGGCGCTGGTGGCCACCAACGGCACCAGAACACCGGTCAGGATGAAGTGCGCGCCGCTGCCCAGCAGGAGCACGGTGACGGGGAAGCGCCGCCGCAGCGCGATGAGGATGCCCCCGGTCGCGATGGCCAAGAGGCCAGGACCGAGGGGCGCGTACTCCACGGCCTCAGGGATCTCCTGGAAGTTCATGAGAGCGGCGGCGGATACCACCGCCAACACCACGGCGATCAGGATGTCCGCAGCCCACGGGTTCGTCGGCGCAGGGCGCGTGTAGTCGTCGTCCAGCCCGAAGAACCCGCGGAACTTCTGTCCCCTCATCATCGGAGACTCCGGATCACCAGCTCCGGTCGAGCGGGCGACCCTCCTCGTAGCCCGAGCCGGACTGCACGCCCACCACGGCGCGCTGAGTGAACTCGTGCAGGCTGCTGGCTCCTGCGTAGGTGCACGACGAGCGCACGCCGGAGGTGATCCAGTCGAGTAGGTCCTCGACGCCGGGGCGACGGGGATCCAGGTACATGCGGGACTGCGAGATGCCCTCCTCGAACAGCGCCGCCCGGGCGCGCGAGTAGGCGGACTGCTCGCGGGTGCGCTGCTGTACGGCGCGGGCCGAGGCCATACCGAAGGATTCCTTGTAGAGGCGGCCTTGATGGTCGACGAGCTGGTCTCCGGTGGACTCGTGGGTGCCGGCGAACCAGGAGCCGATCATCACCGACCCTGCGCCGGCCGCGAGGGCGAGGGCCACGTCGCGAGGATGACGCACGCCGCCATCGGCCCACACGGCCTTGCCGTGCTGCTGCGCGGCGGCGGAACATTCCAGTACCGCGGAGAACTGCGGGCGACCGACGCCGGTCTGCATCCGGGTGGTGCACATCGCACCGGGACCGACGCCGACCTTCAGGATGTCGGCTCCGGCCTCGATCAGATCGTGGCAGCCATCGGCGGTGACGACGTTGCCGGCGACGATGAGGATCCGGCGCCCGGTGGTGGCCAGGTACGCGTCGCGCACCTCGCGCGCGATGCGGAGCGCGCTGATCATCTTCTCTTGATGGCCGTGGGCGGTGTCCATCACCAGCACGTCGGCTTGAGCATCCAAGGCGGCTTGGACCTTGCCCGCCACGTCGCCGTTGATGCCGACGGCGACGCCGGCGCGCAGGCGACTCTGATGATCCAGGGCGGGGGCGTAGATGGTGGAGCGCAGCGCGCCCTTCAGCGTCATGAGGCCGATCAAGGAGCCCTCATCGTCGGTGGCGATCGCGACCTTCTGGTGCTGGGCGCTGAGGGTGTCGAAAACGTCCTTGGGCGTGGCGTCGGGGGAGACCGTGCTCACGTCGGTGGTCATCACGTCCTGCGCCTGGGCGAAGCGGTCGCTGCCCGTGGTGTCGCTGGGCGTCACCAGGCCGATGACCTTGTGATGATCGTCGATGACGATGGCCACTCCGTGGGAGCGCTTGGTGATCAGGCTCAGCGTTTCGCCCACCGTTGTGGTGGGGGAGACGGTCACGGCGGTGTCGAAAACGGTGTGGGCGGCCTTGACCTTGGCGATGGACCTGGCCACCACGTCGGTGGGGATGTCCTGCGGGAAGACCGCCAGCCCGCCGCGTCGCGCCATCGTCTCGGCCATCCGCCGCCCGGACACGGCCGTCATGTTCGCCGCCACCAAGGGAGTCGGGGTGGCGAGGCCGTCGGTCGAGGTGAGGTCGACGTCGAGTCGCGAGGTGATCGCCGAGCGGCTCGGCGCCATGAACACGTCGCTATAGGTCAAGTCGTAGGCAGGTTCGCCATTGAGAAAACGCACGGGCCCAAGGATACTGCCTCCGCGACGATCTCCGAGATCCCCGCGCCCTCGATGAGCAGAAGGGCCCAGCCATGATGGCTGGGCCCCTTCTGGTCGTATGCGGGAGATCAGTGCAGTTCGGGACGATCCTTGCCGTCCTCCACCTCGTGATCGCCGTGACCATGGTGGAGCGCATCCTCCAACTCGCTCGCGGACGGCTTGGGGATATCCTTGCCGACGTACCAGCGGGAGAGCAGCGCCCGGAGCTTGGAGACCTTCTTCCCCGACCGGAAGCCGTCTTCGTCGACTCCCGAGCTCTCCTCCAGCGGTGTGTACTGGTGGTGCTGGGTGAGAGAGAAGGCCTCGTCCTCGCTCAGCGGCACGTGATCCTCGTAGTAGCGGCCCTCGGGCGTGCGCACGATGGTGCCCGTCTCCGAACCGTGCAGCGCACGTTCGCGATCCGCACGCTGCAGGGAGAGGCAGATCCGCTTGGTGACGATGAACGCGATCACCGGAGCGACGAAGATCGCGATCCGCATGAAGATCGTGATGGCGTTCAGGCTGAGGTGGAAGCGCACGGCGATGATGTCGTTGGCGCCGGAGAGCCAGAACATCGCGTAGCAAGCCATGCCGGCGACGCCGAACGCCGTTCGGGTGGGCACATTGCGCGGGCGGTCGAGCACGTGATGCTCGCGATCGTCGCCGGTGAGCCACCGCTCGATGAACGGATACACCGCGAGGCCGACGAAGAGCAAGCCCATCAATCCCACGCCGGGCAAGAAGATGTTCCACGACCAGGTGGTGGAGCCGATGTGCGATTCCCATCCGGGAATGATGCGCACCGCACCCTCGACCCAGCCCATGTACCAGTCGGGCTGCGATCCCGCGGTGACCTTTGCGGGGTCGTACGGGCCGTACAGCCACACCGGGTTGATCTGGAACAGGCCGCCGAAGAGCACCAACACGCCGAAGACGATGAAGAAGAAGCCGCCGGCCTTGGCCATGTAGACGGGGAACAGCGGGTAGCCCACCACGTTGTTGTCGGTGCGGCCAGGGCCCGGGTACTGGGTGTGCTTGTGGTAGACCACGAGCGCCAGGTGCGCCGAGACCAGGGCCAACAGCAGGCCGGGGATCAGCAGGATGTGCACCATGTACAGGCGGGGGATGACCAGGGTGCCCGGGAACTCGCCGCCGAAGACGAAGAACTCCGCCCAGGTGCCGATGATCGGGATCGACCGGATCAGGCCGTCGACGAACCGCAGGCCGGTGCCGGAGAGCAGGTCGTCCGGCAGCGAGTAGCCGGCGAAACCGGCGATCAGCGACATCGACAGCAGGCCGACGCCGATCAGCCAGTTCACCTCGCGCGGCTTGCGGAAGGCTCCGGTGAAGAACACGCGCAGCATGTGCACGAAGGCCGCCGCGACGAACAGCAGCGCCGCCCAGTGATGGATCTGGCGCACCAGGAGGCCGCCGCGGATATCGAAGGAGATGGCCAGCGTGGAGGCGAACGCCTCGGAGACCGGGATCCCCTTCATCAGCTGGTAGGAGCCGGCGTACTCGACCTCTGCCATCGAGGGCTTGAACCAGATGGTGAGGAACACCCCGGTGATCAGCAGCACGATGAACGAGTAGAGGGCGATCTCGCCCAGCAGGAACGACCAGTGATCGGGGAAGACCTTGCGCAGGGCGCCCTTGCCGATCTTGCCGATACCGATGCGCTCATCGGCCCAGGTTGCGACGCCGCCCAGAGGGGAGGACGTCTTGGGCTGCGGCGGGCGGTTCTCCTGGAGAACCGGCGCGTCCGGGGCCGTGGTGGTCGGCTTGGCCATCACTGGTCACCTTCCTTGAAGTCGTTGCGGGAGTCGCGCTCGAAGAAGCTGGGACCCACCGGAACCGTGAAGTCGGAGCGGGCGATCAGGTAACCCTCGTCGTCGACCGTGATGGGCAACTGCGGCAGAGCCCTGGCTGCCGGGCCGAAGACCACGACGCCGGAATTGCCGAGGTCGAAGGTCGACTGGTGGCAGGGGCACAGCAGGTGATGGGTCTGGCGCTCCCACAGCGAGATGGGGCAACCGACGTGGGTGCAGATCTTGGAGTAGGCCAGGATGCCGCTGACCTGCCAGTCCTGCCGCGACTCCGGGATGCGGATCGAGGCCGGATCCATCCGCACCACGATGATCGCCGACTTGGCGCTCTCGCGGTGGTGGTCGGCGCCGTGCAGGTCGTGCAGGGTCTCGGGCTGGGCGTTGACCAGCTGCCCGATTTCCATGTGCGAGGCCTTGATCGGGTTCCAGGTGCCGTCTTGCACCAGCCGGACGTTCTCCGCCCAGATCGTGCGTTCGATGGTGCGACGGCGGGTGTCCTTGGTGGGCCAGGGACCCATATCGGCCAGCATCACCACGGCCGGCACCAGGGAGATGCCCACCGCGCCGCCCAGCGCACCCAGGATCAGGGGACGACGGCGGACGCCGGACTGCTCGATGCCGTCTTCCAGCTTCTGCAGCGCGATGGCGCGGGTTTCGTCGTCGGATGCAGCGCTGTGCCGCTCCTCGACGCTCTCCTCGTCGCCCATGATCACGCGAGCCCATTGCACGCAGGCCAAGCCGATCAGCAGCACGGCGAGACCGCCGGTGAGGCCCAGCGTGACGTTGTGCGCGTTGGCGTAGATCAGCTGTGCCCCGCTGATGGTGATGTCGATGTTCATGTCGCCCGGGATGGCGAAGTAGCACACGACGAAGGCGATGGCGAGCACCGGCACGACTGCGAGCATGCCGAGGATCGCGCGATAGGCGCGGTTGCTGGCGCCCTCGTCGACGTCGGTGAACCGCTCGACGTGTTCCTCGAGCCCAGGGTTGGCCAGCGGCTGCCCCAGGTCGGGATCCTTGACCGGGAGATTGTGATTGCTCATCGGGCGCGTGCCCCCTTCTTCGCGATCCAGAGTGCGATCAAGGACAGACCGCCGATGCCGAGAACGAACACCCAGAAGCCCTCGGAGACCGGGCCGGAGTCACCCATGCCCAGGCCGCCGTGCCGGGGCTGCTCATTGGCCTGCTCCAGGTAGCCGATGATCTCGCTCACCGACTGATCGGTCATCACGTCCTTCGAGAAGGTCGGCATCTGCTGCGGGCCGGTGCGGATCGCCTCGTAGATGTGGATGGCCTCGGTGTCCGCCAGGGACGGGGCGTGCTTGCCGTTGGGCATGGCGCCGCCGCCACCGATGATGCCGTGGCACGCCGAGCAGTTGGCGCGGAACAGCGAGCCGCCGCGCGCGATCTCCTCCTCGGTCAAGCCCTCGGGGGAGTACTGGCTCTCCTCGGGGATGGCAGGACCCACGCCGAAGGTCGCCACGTGCGCGGCGACGGCCTCGATCTGCTCGGCGGTGTACTTGACGGGGCCGGCCGGGATCTGCGCCTCCGGGCGGTTCGCGGGCATGCGCCCGGTGCCCATCTGGAAGTGCACGGATGCCGCGCCGACGCCGACCAGCGACGGGCCCTCGGAGGTGCCCTCGCCGCCCAGCCCGTGGCAGCTGGAGCAGGTGGTGTCGAACAGTGCTTTGCCTTCTTCGACTTGCTGGGTCATGTCGGTCTCTGCAGAGCTGGTCTGGGGGCCGATAGCCGTGTAGGCCAATCCCATGACCAGCAGGGCGAGCACGAGCAGCAGTGGTCGGGCTGCGGCGTGCCTGCGACGCTTGGTGAGATTCTTCACAGTTGGTCTCCAGGTCTCAAGGGCTAGCGGAGGAAGTACAGGACGCCGAACAAGACGATCCACACGAAGTCGACGAAGTGCCAGTAGTACGACACGACGTGGGCGCTGACGGTCTGCTCGTGGGTGTGGGTGCGGGTCATGTAGGAGCGGGCCAGCACGAACCAGAAGGCGATCACGCCGCCCAGCACGTGGAGACCGTGGAAGCCCGTCGCCAAGAAGAAGGCAGACCAGTACACGTTGGTGCTGATGGTGAAGCCCTCATGGAACAGGTTGAAGTACTCCCACACCTGACCGGCGAGGAAGATCGAGCCCAGCAGTGCCGTGACGATGTAAGCCTGCCGCATGCCCCACTTCAGCGGGTTCAGCCACGAACCGTGGGGGCGATCCGCCTCGGCGGCGTTCGCGCCGATCTGGCAGGTGACAGACGAGAGCACGAGGATCGCGGTGTTGATCGACGCGAACGTCACATCAAGGTGAGCTGTGCTGGCATCCCACAAGGTGGGTTGCCCCGCTTCCACCGCTTGACTGGTGATGTCGCGGATCATGAAGTACGCCGCGAACAGTGCGGCGAAGAACATCAGTTCGCTCGCCAGCCAGACGATGACACCCACCGAGAGGGTGTCGGGTCGTCCCTTGGGCTTGTTCAGTCGGGGCCGGGCTACGGGATGCAGGGATCCGGATGGGAGCCCCTGCGCCCCACTCTTTGTCTCTTCACTGGTGACCACGCAGTCATTATTGCGGCAAAACGCTGCGAGGTCACGCCAACGCACGAGATTAAGTGCCACCCCCGTCGATCTCATTTTGTGGCAGTGGGATAATGCACCACATGCTCGCGGCCCTGTCGCCCTCTTTTTTCCCCTTGCACGCCAAGCCCGACGACGACATCCTTCCCCTGGAAGGCTGGCGTTATCTGACGGCGTGGGACTTCCACTGGTTCCCCGTGCTGATGCTCCTGCTCGTCGCCGGAATCTACCTCTACGGCGTCCATCTGCTGACCCGGCGGGGAGACCGGTGGCCGGTGCACCGCACCGTGTTGTTCATGGTGGGACTCGCCGTCCTCGCCATCGGGATGTTCAGTGCGGTGGGCGTCTACGACACGGTGCTGTTCTGGATCCACATGGTCCAGCACATGCTGTTTTCCATGATCGCGCCGCCCTTCCTCGTCGGCGGGGCGCCGGTCACGCTGGCGTTGCGCACGTTGCCCGTGAAGCCGCGGCAGTGGCTGCTCGCCGTCCTGCACTCGATGTTCGCCAAGGTGATCCTCTTCCCGCCGCTGACCACGGCCATCATGGTGGGCACGCCGTTCGCGCTGTATTTCACCGGCTGGTACGAGCTCACCCTGCGCAACGACTTCCAGCACGACCTGCTGCACTTCTGGATGATCACCATGGGGTGCCTGTTCTTCTTCCCGCTGCTGGGCGTCGATCCGGTGCCGTTGAAGATGCCCTACCCCATCCGGATCCTGCTGTTCTTCCTCACCATGCCGTTCCATGCTTTCCTCGGGGTGATCATCATGGGCTCGAAGACCTTGATCGCCGAGGAGTGGTACCTCTCCTTCGAGCGGGACTGGGGGCCTAGTCCGTTGCGCGACCAGAGTCTCGCGGGCGGGTTGATGTGGGCCACGGGCGACATCACCATGCTGGCGGCCATGGTGCTGATCTTCATTCAGTGGATCAGGGAATCGAACCGCGAGGCCAAACGCATCGATCGCGCGTTGGACAGGGAAGAGGCCGAACAAGCCAAGCGGGCCGCCGCTCGCTACGATGTGCAAGGACAGGACTCCCACCCGGAGGAAGGAATCCAAGATGAGTGAAGCCGGCGCGCCCGTGAAGGTGCTGGTCTACTCCGACGACCGCACCGTGCGCGAGCAAGTGCGGTTGACCCTCGGCACGAAGGTCGCCGCCGACCTCCCCGAGATCGAGGTCTTCGAGGTGGCCACGGTGCCTGCGCTGCTGCAGGCGCTCGATTCCGAGGAAAACTACAGTCTCATGATCCTTGACGGTGAGGCGCGCCCGGCCGGTGGCTTCGGCGTGGCCTACCAGGTGAAGGAGGAGGTGTCGAACTGTCCCCCCGTGCTGCTGCTGGTGGTGAGGCAGGTCGATTCCTGGCTGGCCACCTGGTCGCGGGCCGAGGCGATAGCGCCGTACCCGCTCGACCCGTTCCAGCTGCCGGAGCAGGTGGCCAACCTGGTTCGTGACCGACTGGCGCAGGTGGGCTGATGGCTCCGCATTCCTGGCCGGAGATCCTCACGGGGCTGGTACGCAGGGAAGGGTTGGAGACCGAGGCCGCCACCTGGGCGCTGAACGAGATCTTCAACTCTCGCGCCTCGGACGTGCAGGTCGCCGCCCTGCTCACCGCCCTTCGGGCCAAGGGCGAAACCGAGGACGAGATCGTCGGGTTGGCCGACGCCATGCTCAGCAACGCCGTGCCCATCAGCCTCGATCGTGAGGCGGTCGACATCGTCGGCACGGGCGGCGATCGCGCGAACACCGTCAACGTGTCCACCATGGCTGCCATCGTGGCGGCCGCGGCGGGCGCGAAGGTGGTCAAGCATGGCTCGCGAGCGGCATCGTCCATGTCCGGCACCGCCGATACCCTCGAAGCGCTCGGCGTGAACGTGACCGCCGACCCGTCGATCCAGCAAGGGGTGCTGGACGAGGTGGGCATCGTCTTCCTGTTCGCTCAGCTCTACCACCCGGCGATGAAGAACGTCGGCGGCGTGCGCAAGGCGCTGGGCATCCAAACCACCTTCAACTTCCTCGGTCCGCTCGCCAACCCCGCGCGCCCGCTCGCCATGGCGATGGGCGTGGCCAACGACGCCGTGGCGCCGGTGATCGCCCGCGTCCTCGCGGGGAGGGGGGCCAGGGGCCTCGTCTTCCGCGGTTTCGATGGTCTTGACGAGTTGACCACCACATCGGAATCCGATGTGTGGCTCGTCTCCGAGGGCCGTGTGCACCGCACGTCGATCGATCCCCAGCGGCTGGGCATGAGTCCGGCGGCCCCGGCCGATCTGCAGGGCGGCGATCCGGCGCACAACGCGCAGGTGGTGCGCGACCTGGTGGCCGGCAAGCGCGACGCGGTGCGCGACATCACCGTGCTCAACGCGGCCGCGGCGGTGCTCGCCTATCGAGGCGTGAGCCACGTGGTGCCGTTGGAGGATCAGATCGGCGACCTGCTGGGGGAAGTCGGCGAAGCCATCGATTCCGGCGCGGCGGCATCCACCCTGGAACGCTGGGTCGACCTCACCAACCGCTGAGCGCCACCGCCGCGACGGGACCCAGCCACAGCCAGGGTCCGTAGGCGAAATACGCGTGCCCGCCGCGACGGCGCCGCACGAGGGCCCAGGTCACGGCGGCGATCGCGCCGAAGAACGTGCCCAGGAAGACCGCGAGGAACCACGTGTATCCGGTGCGCATCGGATCGACATCCGTCGCGGCCGCGACGGCACCCACCAGGGCGGTGAGTCGCACGTCTCCGAAACCGAAGGAACGGCTGAAGCGCCACACCAGGAAGAACAGGCCCAGGAACGCGACGCCGCCCAGCGCTGCGACCAGGGCGCTGACCGGGTGGGACAACGCGACGACCACCAGGCCGATCGACATCGCGCACAGCGCCAGGTCGTTGAGGCGTTTCGGCAGGTAGGTGGTGCGGAGGTCGACGTAGACCAACGGAGCACCGAGAGCGAGATAGGGCACCCAGAGGGGCCAGAGAACCGGTGGCACGAGCCACAGGGCGAGGGTGGCGGCGAAGGTGGCGAGGAAGATCCCCACCGCGGCGGTGGGCGTGGCGAGCGCGGCGTAGTTCGGCCCGGAGCCGTCCTCGGCGTCGGTGGGAGCAGGAAGGCGGGGAACCAGGAGCGCCAGCGCGGCGGCCGCGACGCCCGCCACGACGAACGCCGTCGCGGGCACCACGATCGGCAGATCAACCGAGAACAACAGCCACACGATGCGAGGCTAATCGCCCCGAGATCGCCGCGCCACAGCGGGTGGCCGCTTTGTGGAAAACCCGAGAAGAAGCCCACGAAGACGACGATGCCGCCCCGGAGGATTCCGGGGCGGCATCGTCAGGCAGATGCAATTAGCTGCAATCAGCGCTGGGCTTTGGTGAATCCCGCAGCCTCGGCAGCCTCTTCGGAGTTGAACCAGACCTCGGCGTTGGTGCGGTCGTAGCCGCCAGAGCCGGGGACGTGATACTTCTTGGAGCGCTCGTTGCCCTTGATGGTGAAGCCCTCGGGGGGCTCGGTGCCCAGGTAGGAGCCGTCGCCGTAGCTCTGGCCCTCAGCAGGGCCGCCTTCGGCGACCATCTCGCTGATCGCGTCCTCGTCCTCAGGAATCGCCTCGGTGTCCTCCGCGTCCTCGTCCGCAGCGCGGGCGGGGGCCTCCTCCGTGGCCACCTTGGCGGCCGTGGCGAAGGTGTCGTTGTTGTTCACATAGGCACGAGAGGGCTCGTGGGCCGTCCAGCCGTCATCCTTCGGTGCGAGGAAGTAGCGCACGGCGGCCAGCGCTCCGGCCACCGCCGCGCCGATCGCGACGACCTTGCCGAAGGTCTTCAGCTTCGACTTCTTCTTCGGCTTGGCCACTTCTACGCCCACGGCGGCCAGAGGCGCAGCCACGACGGGATGTTCGGCGGCGCTGTGCAGCGCACCCTGCAACTTGGGCAGGATCTCGTCGGTGACCTTCTCACGGGCGGCCTCGACGGCGGGGGTCACCTTGTCGAGGGCACCTCGGATGTGCGGCTCGGCCGCGTCCAACTGGCGCGAGGCAAAATCGGCGCCGCGTACCTTGGCTTCCTTCAACAAGGGAGCAGCTTGCTCCGATGCCTGTTGCAGCAGCTCTTGGGCATGGTCGAGGCCATCCTTGGCCAGTTCCAGGCCTTCCTTGAGGGCGTGCTGCCCGTACTCGGCGGCGGCGGACGCAGACTCCGCGGCGGCCTTCCGTAGCTCTTGTGATTTCTTCACAAGTTCCTCCCAGTGTTTTTGTAGGGCTCGTGGTCGAGCAGGATCAACGCTACCCAATATCGGTGGGCAGACAAGGTCATATCGAACAACCCGCCTGTGAGTCCGAGCCCCGCCACGACTACGAACACGCCGCAACTGCTACTAGAGTGCTCGAACGAAACCTCAAACCTCGGGGCCGCGCCCCGGATGAGAAAGGACGCTTGTGAGCACCGCAACGCTGCACACCACCTCCGGTGACATCGTCATCGAGCTGTTCGACAATCACGCCCCCAAGACCGTGGAGAACTTCGTCGGTCTCGCTCAGGGCACGAAGGAATACCTGGACGCCGAAACCGACGAGAAGAGCACGGAGCCGTTCTACGACGGGCTGGGCTTCCACCGGGTGATCGACGGCTTCATGATCCAGGGCGGATGCCCCCGTGGCGACGGCCGCGGCGGCCCCGGCTACACCTTCGCCGATGAATTCCATCCGGAACTGCAGTTCAACCGCCCCTATCTGCTGGCGATGGCCAACGCCGGGCCGGGCACCAACGGTTCCCAGTTCTTCATCACGGTGACCCAGACCCCGCACCTGAATCGCCGCCACACCATTTTCGGCGAGGTGACCGACGCGGCCTCCCAGCAGGTGGTCGACGCCATCGCCACCACCCGCACCGATCGTTACGACCGGCCCGTGGAGCCGGTGGTCATCACCTCGGTCACCATCTCCTGACCGTCATGTGGTGACGGGGCGCCGAGGAGCTCCTTCGCCAGGTCCTCAGGGCGCACGCCTGCGCCCAAGGGCCAACTCCATTCGCCGTCTGTCTCCAGCAACCGCACGCCCGGGAGCTCGAGCCAGGCGGCGATTCTTTCGCATTCCTCCACGCTGCCCGCCGGAAGGCCGGGCTGCGGGGCGGGAACCGTTTCCGCGTGTCTCACCGCGGTTTCGGCGGTCTTCAGCACCTGCTCCGATGATGCGGTGGTAGCGGCGGCGAGTTTGCCGAAGCGAATCACGTGAACGTCCCAGCCGGCGGCGCTGGGCGCGGCCGCCACCAGCTGCGCGCAGCGTGCGACGGAACGGAATCGGTGGTAGCGCAGGCTGGTGCGGTAATAGGACTGGAGGCGCTCAGCGATCTGCCCGGCTTCTTCGTAGCGTTGCTGAGCCACGAGTTTGGCCAGGCGGGTGGCCGAGCCCCGAAGAACGGGGCGCGCATCGCGCTCCCAGGCGGAACGCACACGATCCACGACCTCTTCGCGGTACCGCCGTGCCGCGTCTCCCAGTTGGCAGGGAGCCGAGCAGCGGCCCAGCTCCGCCAGGGCACACGCGGGCGACGGGGTGCGTGCGGACAGCCTGGTGGTGCATTTGCGCAGCGGAAAGGCGTCGTAGAGGGCCGCGGCGGCATCCTTGGCGGCGCCGGTGCCGCGGAACGGCCCGAAGACCAGGGCTTTGCCCTTGGTGTGAGTGACGACGGATAGCCGGGGGAAGGGCTCATCGGTGAGGGTCAGCCACGCGAGCGTGCGTTGATTCTTCGATCGCCGGTTGTACCGCGGCTGCCGCCCCGCGATCATCCGCAGCTCGCGGACCTCCGCCTCCAACTCTGTGGCGCAGGGCACGTAGCGCACGCCCGTGGCGACCCGGACCATCTCATGGATGCGGGGACGCGTCTCCGCCGCGGTGAAGTAGGAGCGCACCCGCCGCTTGAGGTTCTTCGACTTGCCGACGTAGAGCACCTCGGTCTTGGGCTTGCGGGGATCCGTGGACTCGTGGACGAAATAGTAGACACCGGCGGTCTCCGGGATGGTGCTCGCCCAGGTTCGTTTGGCTCGGCGATCCGGGGAGACCTTCGCCGTGAACTCCACCAAGTCCTCCAAAGAGGACACGCCGAGGTTGCCGACGCGTTCCAGCAGGCCGTGGAGAACGTCGACGGTGGCCCGCGCGTCGCTGAGCGCCCGGTGATTGGGCACGGTGGTGGCGTGGAAGTGGGCCGCGAGCGTGGCGAGTTTGCAGTTGCGCACCTCTTCCCTCAGGAGCGCGCACCGTGCCAGCGCCACGGTGTCGATCACCTGCGGTCGTCGCCATGCGATGCCCGTCGCCGCATAGGCACGCGTGAGGAAACCGACGTCGAAGCGCGCGTTGTGCGCCACGAGGACGCAGCCCGCGGCGAAGGTCGCGAAAGAAGGCAGGACCTGATCGAGCGAAGGTGCATCCGCCACCATCTGGTTGGTGATGCCCGTCAACACCTGAATCATGGGTGGGATGGGGGAATCGGGCCGCACCAGCGTCTGGAACTCGCCCAGGATCTCGCCGCCTCGGACTTTCACCGCTCCGATTTCCGTGATGGCGGATTCGGATGTAGAGCCAGTGGTCTCCAAATCGACCACCACGAAACACACCTCGTGCAGCGGAGTGCCGAGATCGTCGAAACCCGGTTGAAACGAGCCTGAGGCGAGCGTCATGCCACGCACTGTAAGGTGAGCCACCGACAGTTCATCTCGTGCCGCTGCCCTCCCGACTTCGAGGCCGGGTTATGCACAGCTACCGCGACGATGTTGAGTCTAGGCTGAGTTTTGTTTAGGATCGTCTCAGTTTCAACCCCACAGGAGTGCTCCGTGAGCCGAATCCGCGCACTGATTGCCAGCGTCATCGCCGGCGTCATGATCGCAACCCTTTCCGTATCCATGGCACACGCGGATCCGGACAAGGTGCGCGAAGCCAAGGCCAAGCTCGACGAGATCTCGCAGCAGGTCTCCGCCATCGACCAGGAGATCATCGAAGCCTCGGTCAGGGTGGATGAGGCCGAGGCCAAGCTGGGGGCGCTGTCCAAGGACCTCGAGGCGCAAGAAGAACTCGTCACCTCGCTGTCTCACCAGGCTCGGCGAGATCGCCATCGTGCAGATGCAGACCGGTGGATTCAATCTCACCGCCCAACTGTTCTCCAGCCTCCGATGAAGCCGACTTCCTGAGTTCCCTCGCCACCATCCACAGCGAGACCGAGCGCTCCAACGCCGATCTCCAGGAACTGCAGCTGGGCCAGGCCAAACTGACCTCGCTGCGCAACGAGGCCGCGAGCATCGAGCAGCAGGCTCGTGGCGGACCGCGACGCCAAGATCACGCTGGCCGAGGACTTCCATCGCAAGGAGGCCGAGGCCCAGAGCGCTCTACGACCGCCTGAACGCCGAGGAGCAGGCGCGTCTCGCCAGGCTCGAGGAAGAGCGGCTGGCCAGGCTGGAAGCAGAGCGACTGGCGGCCGCATCCCGGGACCGCGAGCGCGAAGAAGCCGCTGCCGCGGAATCCACCTCCAACAACTCCAGCTCCAACAACTCCGGTGGCTCGCAGGCCGCAAGCGGTGCGCAGCCGGTGGTCAGCTCCAGCGGCGGTAGCGATCGCGCGGCCCAGGCCGTCGAGTACGCGCTCGCCCAGGTGGGCAAGAGCTACGTGTGGGGGACCGCCGGCCCCAACACCTTCGATTGCTCCGGTCTGATGTCTTACGCCTACGACAAGGTGGGAGTCAGCCTCACCCGCTCGTCGCGAGCGCAGTCGAGCTCCGGCACCAAGGTCTCCAAGAGCGAGCTGAAGCCGGGCGACCTGGTGTTCTACTACAGCCCCGTCAGCCACGTGGGCATGTACATCGGCAACGGCAAGATCGTGCACGCCGCCAATCCCCGCAGCGGCGTCACCACCACCAGCCTCGACTCGATGCCCTACAGCGGCGCGCGCCGCGTCGCCTGACGCGCGAGAACGTACCTGGACGGTCCGGTTCCTCAGCTGAGGAACCGGACCGTTTTCCATGCCAGGGATGACCGCGGCGAGGATGAAATGCGTTGTCCCCTGACGAGGAGTGTGTCCTGGTGTCAACCGCCTATCAGATCTTCAAATACGCGATCTTCCACCCGTTGGTGAAGTTCGGCTTCAAGGCCCGAGTGGAGGGTTTGGAGAACGTACCCCGGGAAGGCGGGGTGATTCTCGCGAGCAACCACATTGCGGCGATGGACTCCATCGTCGTGCCGGCGATGGTCCCGCGGCCCATGACCTTTCCCGCCAAGGCCGAGCTCTTCAGCGGCAATAACCTGGGTACCAAGATCGTCGCCTGGTTTTTGAAGACCATCAAGATGGTGCCGATGGATCGCAGCGGCGGGCGCGCGAGTGCGGACGCGCTGCAAGCGATTTCCGACGTCCTCGCGGAGGGCCGTGTCGTGGGCATCTATCCCGAGGGCACGCGCTCCCCAGATGGTCGGCTGTACAAGGGGAAGACGGGCATGGCGCGCATCGCGCTTCTCAACGGCGTGCCCATCCTTCCCGTCGGCGTCGTCGGCACCCAGAAGGCCAAGGGGCTCTTCGGTATCCCGTGGATCCGTCGCCCCATCGTCGCCATCGGCGAGCCGTTGGAGTTTCCGCAGTACCACGGGCAGACCAACACCAAGGTGCTGCGCTACGTCACCGACGAGGTCATGGCCAGCATCCAGCGCCTCACGGGCCAGACCTTCGTGGATGTGTACGCCACCCGGGTCAAGAGCGGCGATCTCCGCGACGGGGGCTCCGAGGCCTTCATCCGTTCGCGCCCGGGTGACGGGGTCGCGCCTCAGCCGCGCGCATAAGCGGTTGGGGTGCGGTACCCTTTCGCTCATGTCCACCATCATCTCCAGGGAAGAACTGCGCGCCTTGCCCCAGGTTCAGCAGCCCAGCTATCCGAATGCTGCGTCGCTCGACCGGGTCATCGCTGAACTGGAACAGCGCCCGCCGCTGGTCTTTGCCGGCGAGTGCGACGATCTGCGGGCCAAGCTCGCGGAGGTCGCGGAAGGCCGGGCCTTCCTGCTTCAGGGCGGCGACTGTGCGGAGTCCTTCGAGACAGCCACCGCCCAGGACATCAAGGGCAAGCTCATGGTCCAGCTCTCGATGGCCGTGGTGTTGACCTATGCGGCACAGGTGCCGGTGGTGAAGGTCGGGCGTATCGCCGGACAGTACGCCAAGCCGCGGTCGCAAGATACCGAGAGTCGTGGTGACGTGACCCTGCCCAGCTACCGGGGCGACGCGGTCAACGGCTTCGACTTCACGCAAGAGGCTCGGGTACACGACCCCAGGCGATTGCTGCGGGTCTACAACTACTCCGCTGCCACCTTGAACCTGGTCCGGGCCTTCACGCAGGGCGGATTCGCCGACCTGCGAGGCGTGCACAGCTGGAACGCCAACTTCGTGCGCAACTCCAGCGTCGAGGCTGAATACGAAGAGCTCGCGGACGAGATCGATCGCGCGCTGGCTTTCATGGTGGCCTGCGGCGTGCAGGACGATGCACTCAGCACCGTCGACTTCTACGCCAGCCATGAGGCGCTCCTGCTGGAGTACGAGCGCGCGCTCACCCGCGTCGATTCCCGCTCGCAGCAGCTCTACGGATGTTCCGGGCACATGCTGTGGATCGGGGAGCGGACCCGCCAGATCGACGGCGCCCACCTCGAGTTGCTGAGTCGCGTGCAGAACCCGATCGGCGTCAAGCTGGGTCCCAGCACCACGCCGCAGGCGGCGCTGGCCATTGCTGACAAGCTCGATCCCGATCGCGTTCCCGGCCGGCTCACCTTCATCACCCGGATGGGTGCCGGACGTATCCGGGAGGCCCTGCCCAAGATCATCGAGGGCGTCGAGGCCTCGGGCCGCAAGGTGGCCTGGGTCTGCGACCCGATGCACGGCAACACCTTCTCGTCGGCCAACGGCTACAAGACGCGCTCCTTCGCCGACGTGGTGGAGGAGGTCAACGGGTTCTTCGACGTGCACGCGCAGCTGGGCACCTGGCCCGGAGGCCTGCACGTGGAGCTGACCGGCGACGACGTCACCGAGTGCGTGGGTGGCGCGCATCAGCTGAGCGAGGCCGACCTGGCCAGCCGGTACGAGACGGTGTGCGATCCGCGGCTCAATCGTGACCAGTCGTTGGAGATGGCCTTCAACGTCGCCACGCGCCTCAAGGAGAACCGGGGGCGTCGGGTCAACCACGTTCAGCACTACCAGCACCGCGATCTATGATCGACCTTCGCAGCGACACGGTCACGCGCCCGTCCCCGGGCATGCTGGCTGCCATGGCGGCGGCGCCGGTGGGGGACGACGTCTACGCCGAGGATCCCTCCGTCCTGGCCCTGGAGCAGCGCGTGGCCGCCTTGTTCGGGCGTGAGGCCGCGCTGTTCTGCGTGACGGGATCCATGGCCAACCTGCTGGGTGTGTGGCTGCACACTCGGCCGGGCAGCGAGGTGCTGTGCGACGGGCTCGCCCATATCGCCCGCGCCGAGATGGGCGCCCATGGTGCCCTGCACGGGGTCACCATGCGCACCTGGAACTCCGTGGGCGGCCGCCTGGTCGCCGACGATGCCCTGGCCATGGCCGCGGTGGGCTGCGGCCCCTTCCTGGTGGAGACGGCCTGCATCGCCGTGGAGGATACCCACAACTTCGGAGGCGGCAGCGTCCAGGACTTCGCGCAGCTACAACGGCTGAGTGACGGGGCGCGGGCGCTGGGCATAAGGTCTCACCTCGATGGTGCGCGGCTGGCCAACGCGATGGCCGTGACCGGACGCCCGTTCTCCGACTACGGGGCTCTGTTCGATTCGATCAGTCTCTGTCTGTCCAAGGGAATCGGCGCGCCGGTGGGCAGCGTCCTGGTCGGCGATGTCGACGACATCGCCCGAGCCCGGATCCAGCGCAAGAGGCTGGGCGGGGGATGGCGGCAAGCCGGCTTCCTGGCAGCAGCAGCCGACTACGCGCTCACCCACAACATAGACAGGATCGGCGAGGACCACGTGGCCGCGCGCGCATTCGCCGAGACCCTGGCGGCGCGACGACCGGAGGCCGTCGACCCGGGCAGCGTGGAGACCAACGTGGTGCTGATCTCCTGCGCCAGCGCCCCCGCTGTGGCCGCTGCCGCGCATGACCGAGGGGTTGCGCTCACTGTGCTGGGACCCACTCAGCTGCGCGTGGTCACACATCTGGACGTGAGCGTCGAGGACTGTCGTGCCGCGGGGGAGATCGTCGCCGAACTGCTCGGCTGATCGCTGATATCAGGCGATGTAGAGAATGATCTCGCTGCCTTCGGGCACGCTGGCGCCTTGCTCCGGATTGGTGCCCACGGCGAGATCCAGCTGCACGGGGAAACTCGTCGAACGCTCGACCTTGACGGTCAGCGTGAGGTCCTCCAGCATCTGCGTGGCCTCCGCCGCCGACTTGTACTCCACCGACGGCACGGTCACCATGATGGGGCCGAGGGATCGTACGAGTGTGATCTTGTCGCCCCTCTTGCCGTTGCCGGACGACGGGGTCTGGGAGATCACTGAGCCGGCGGGCACGCTTGCGGAGTGCTCCTCGCTGACCTCCGTGGTGAACCCGGCCTCTTCCAGTTCTGCGATGGCTTGATCCGCGGCGCGTCCCGTGTAGTCGGCGATCGCGATCGGTTCCGGTCCCTTGGAGACCGTCAGATCCACCGGGGTGTCCCGCTTCAACTTCGCGCCGGGATCCTCGGATGCCGACAGCACTTGGCCCACCGGCTCGGTCTCCGACCACGCCTCGATGACCTCGCCGAGCTTCAGCGTGCTGTCCTCGAGAACCTGGGTCGCCTCCTCGACCGTGAGCCCGGCCACGGGCGGCATGTCGAAGCGCTCTTGCCCTCGTGAGATCACCACTTCCAGCTCGGTGCCTCGCAGCACCCGTTCGCCGGCGCCCGGATCGGTCATGATCACCCGTCCGGCCTCGACCGTCTCCGAATACTCCATCCTGGAGGTGATGCTGAGGGCGTTGGCCTCCGCGGCTTGGCTTGCTTCCGCCTCGGTGACGTTGGTCACCTCGGGAACGGCGGTGAAGCGGCCCGAGGTCCACCACCAGGAGCCCACCGAGGCCAGCGCCGTCAACAGCAGCACCAGGATCAGCAGGAGGATGCCTCGGCGCCGGCGGTGCGTGGGATCATGCGACAGCTTGACGTTGCCGAAGACCGGGGTGCCCTGGCTCTGGGGATATCCCGATGCGGCTTGAGAGGGGAGCACGGGCCGGGATTCGCGCGACGAATGCTCCACCGGGCTCGCCGACTCCAACGACCGGAAGGAGAACGGTGAGGGCATCGGGGATGAGGCCGAACTCGATGCCGAATCGCGCGACACCGGCGAGGGCCGTGCGGGAGAGGGAGTGGGTGCGCCGGAGGGCCGTGGCCGGTCGAGCGGGCGCGGCATGATCGGCATGGTGTGATTCGGCTCGGTGAGGGCGGGCCGCAACTCGGCGGCCAAGGCGGGGTTGTCCGCCTCGCCCTGCGTGGTGAGCTCGGTGCGGCATCGTCGCACGAGTTGGAGCAGTTCGCGACCGTCGACGATCCTGCTGTCGGGATCGCGGGTCGTCGCCGCTTGCACCAACGCATCGAGGTAATCGGGGATCTTCCAGTCGGCGGTCTTCAGGCGGCGCGACGGTTCCTCGATGTTCATCGTCACGTGCTGGAAGGCGATCTGATAATTGGTCTCGCCCTGGTGGGGCTTCTCCCCGGTCAGCAACTCGAACAGCACCACGCCGGCAGAGTAGACGTCACTGCGGGTGTCGGGGCGGGCGTGCGTGACCAGCTCCGGCGGCAGATAGCTCGCCGTGCCGACCAGGACCCCGGTAGAGGTGACCTGAGGCGAATCCATCTTCCTGGCCAGGCCAAAGTCGGCCACCTTGATCTGCCCGCGCGTGGAGATCAGCACGTTCTCCGGCTTGATGTCGCGATGCACCACCCCGGCCTCGTGTGCGCAGGCCAGCGCCGAAGCGATGCACTCCATGATCTCGAGCGCGACATCCGGCTTGAAGGGCGCGTCACGGGTGATCGAGCGGCGCAGCGTTTCGCCGTCGACGTACTCCATCACGATGTACGGCTGCCCGAAGGAGGAGCCCTGATCGAAGACCGCCACCACGTTGGGGTGCGAGAGCACCGCCGCGGCCCTGGCCTCGCGGTCGAACTTGGCCGTGAACTCGTCATCCTCCCCCAGATCGCTGCGCATCACCTTCAGCGCGACGATGCGCGACAACCGCCGGTCGCGGGCGCGGTAGACCGTGGCCATGCCGCCACGATCGAGTTTTGCCACCACTTCGTACCGGTCGTCCAGCACCTGGCCGACCAGTGGGTCGAATGTGCTGGTCACAGATCACGCTCCGTCGATCTCGGGTAAGAGGCTGCGTTCGATTTTGCCACGAGTCGGGGTGCCTGACCGTTCAGTCGTCCCGGCGAGTCCGGTCGCCAGAGTATGGGACGTTCGCCCCGGATGCGCGCGCCGATCCACCAGACAGCCTCCGCCAGGGCGGCGCCGATCACGCCGGCCACCAGCCCGATGACGGCGACCTCGGGGTGATCTGTGTCGATCTGGAGGATGCGCTGGGTGGACGGCAGAAGGAACAACACGGCGTAGAAGCCATAGGCGAAGGCCACCAGGCCCACCCGCCACCACTGGTAGGGCCGGGCCACCAGCGAGAGCACCCAGGTGGCGGTGGTGATCAGGGCGATCATCGCCGCGGTGGAGGCTCCCATCTGGGTGACATCGTCGGCCGGCCCGAAGCCGTGCACGATGAGATACGAGGTCAGAGTCGCGGCGGCCACGATCAATCCCCAGGGGATGGCCATCGCCAAGGTACGACTGACGAAACCCGGCCGCGCGCGCTCGCGATTGGGCGCCAAGGAAAGCAGGAACGCGGGGATGCCGATGGTGAACCAGCCGATCACCGTCATCTGCAGCGGAAGGAAGGGGCTGGGGAGGCGAAGCACCCCGATCACCAGCGCGATGGTGACGGCATAGATGGTCTTGGTCAGGAAAAGCTTGGCGACACGTTCGATGTTGCCGATCACGCGCCGGCCCTCCGCGAAGACATGGGGGAGGGTCGCGAAGCGGTCGTCGAGCAGGACGATCTGGGCCACCGAGCGCGTCGCCGCCGATCCGGACCCCATCGCCACGCCCAGGTCGGCGTTCTTGAGCGCGAGCACGTCGTTGACGCCGTCGCCGGTCATCGCGACGGAGTGGCCGTGTTCGCGAAGGCCGTCCACCATCTGCCTCTTCTGCTCGGGGGTGACGCGCCCGAACACGTCGTTGTTCTCCACCTGAGCACTGAACTCCGGGCTGGGCTCGGGCATGGTGCGCGCGTCCATGGCGTACTCGCTGTGCATCCCCAGGGTGCGGGTGACGGCACGTACCGAGGCGGCGTTGTCGCCGGAGATCACCTTCACGCCCACGCCTTGATCGCGGAAGAAATCGAGGGTCTCTGCCGCGTCGGGCCGCACGTTCTGGTCCAGCACCAGCAGCGCCGCCGGCGTGATCCGGGCCGGAGCAGAGGAGGAGTCCACGGGGGCATTGGACTTGGCGAGCAGCAGCACCCGGCGCCCCGTCGATCCGATCTGCTCCGCACGTTCGGCCACCTTCCGGCCCACCAGCACGTCGGGAGCTCCGAGCACCCAGGAGCCGTGTTCGTGAAAGGTGGCGCCTGACCATTTCTTGGCCGAGGTGAAGGGGGCGCGGGCTTGGAGACCCCAGCGGTTCTCGGCCGCCGGAACCTGTTCCGCGATCGCCCGCATCGACGCGTTGGGCGCGGGATCGGCGGCTACCAGCTGGGAGAGGACGCGCCGACACTGCTCCGCGGGCAGGCCCAACGGGATGATCTCGCCGAGGTGCATGGCGTTCTCGGTGAGCGTTCCGGTCTTGTCCACGCAGACCACGTCGACGCGGGCCAATCCCTCGATCGCCGGCAGCTCCTGGACGAGGCAGTTGCGTTTGCCCAGCCGGATGACGCCGACGGCGAAGGCCATGGAGGTGAGCAGCACCAGGCCCTCCGGCAGCATCGGCACTAGAGCGGCGACCATCCGCAGCACCATCTCCTGCCACGTCGAGCCTTCACGGGTGAACTGCACGGCGATGGTGAGCAACCCGACGGGGATCAAGAGATAGGTGACGAATCGAAGGATCCTGTCGATGCCCTTGCGCAGCTCCGAACGCACCAGGGTGAACTTGCTGGCCTGGGCGGTGATCTGGGCAGCATAGGCCTCCGCTCCGACTCGCTCGGCCCGGTAGAGGCCGCTGCCGGAAACGATGAAGGTGCCCGAGAGCACCTCGTCGCCCACGTTCTTGGCCATCGGATCCGCCTCGCCGGTCAGCATCGATTCGTCGACCTCGAGATAGTCGGCCTCCACGATCGTGCCGTCGACCACGACCTGGTCGCCGGGGTGGACGCCGATCAGGTCGTCGAGGACGACGCCATCGCGTTCGATGCTGAGCCTCTTCCCGTCGCGCAGCACCGTCGGGTGTGCCTCGCCGACGACGGCCAGGTTGTCCAGGGTGCGCTTGGCGCGCAGGCTCCTGAATGATGCCGATGGCCGAGTTGGCGACGATCAGCAGCCCGAACGCTCCCTGCAACAGCTGACCGGTGGACAGCACCAGGCAGAACAAGATGAACAGGATCACGTTGATGCGGGTGAAGACATTGGCGCGCACGATCTGGCCCGTCGTCCGCCCGGAACGGCTGGGGAGCGCGTTGACCTGTCCTGCGGCGATCCGCTCGGCGACCTGTTCAGAGGTCAAGCCCTGCCACGGGGTGCCCTGCGGGCCCCCGGGCTCAGCTTGCGCGCCGGACACTCAGCTCCGCCAATCGCGTCAGCGCGGTGCGTCCCTCGGGGGTGATGGCAGCACCGTCGAGCAGCGACAGGGCCCGGTTCAGGCCGTCGTCGATCATGGCGTCCACGTCCCGGCGCGCACCGGTGTCCTCGATGATGGCAGCGGCCTCTGTGACGAGCTGATCGGAGGCGTCCTGGCTGCCGAGCACCGTGGAGAGCACGGAGGCCTGAGCCTCGTCGGCCCGGCTCAGCGCGGTGAGGGCGAGCACGGTGCGTTTGCCCTCTCGGAGATCGCCGGCCCAGGGTTTGCCCGTGCGCTCCGGGTCGCCGAAGACCCCCAGCACATCGTCGCGCAGCTGGAATGCGCGCCCGATCAGCGAACCGAATTCGCCGAGCACCTCGATCAGGGCTTCCGAGGCGCCGCCGAGCGCGGCGCCGATCTGGATGGGGCGGCGCACGCTGTAGCGCGCCGACTTGTACTCAAGGACCCGCCGCGCCACATCGAGCTCGGCATCGATGCCCGAGGCGCCGGCCAACCCGTATTGCGTGGCGACGTCGAGGAACTGCCCCGCGGTGACCTCCGCGCGGGTGGCCGCCAGGAGGGGGCGGGCGCGGTCGAGATGCTCGGCCCCGCTGGAATCTGCAAGCTCGATGCTCCACATCAGCAGGAGATCGCCCAGCAGGATGGCGGAGGAGACACCGAACTCCTCTCCCGAGCCCCGGCCCTGTCCCTCATGGTGCAGAGCTTGGAACTGGCGATGGGCCGCGGGAAGACCGCGCCGGGTGTCGGCAGCGTCGATCAGGTCGTCGTGGACCAGCGCGGAGACGTGCAGAAGATCGAGCGAAGAGGCGATGGCCAGCAGAGGATCCGGCTCGGCCGGTGCTCCCTCGACCGCCACGTTCGCCCAATAGCAGAAGGCCGGACGGAGACGTTTACCGCCGGAGGTGAAGCCGCATGCCACGTCGAGCATGGCTTCTGACCCGATGGCTTCCAACCCTGGTCGCTGGGTATCGAGAAACGCATCTATGGTGTTCCCGATGGCGGTGAGGAAACTGTCGTCCAGCGGGGCGGCAGGGGAGAAGACTCGCGGCATGGACCAAGGTTAGCCAGTACCCGGCCACACGTCGTAGACCTGAGTCCAATCGCGACCGTAGGACCATGCGCGCAGCCCGTGGTCTCCGCCCCTGGTAGGGATGCCGTCGCGCGGCTCAGGCGTCATGGCGTACGTCGAAGCCATCCTCGCCGGTGGGGCTCAGGGGCGTGATCTGGCGATGTTGGACCCGCGCGCTCGGCGGACCCTTGAGCATCCAGTCGCTGACTTCATCGACGGCCTGCTCCGAGCCCTCCAGCTCCGCTTCCACCGACCCGTCATGGCGGTTTCGCACCCAGCCGCGTACGCCGGCCCGTTCGGCGACGATCCACAGGGAATAGCGGTAACCCACGCCTTGCACCCAGCCCGTGACTTTCACTCGTACCCTCTTCATCCTCCCATCCTCGCAGGTGCGGAGATCGGCGGGGAGGGCATGGGCAGAGTAGACTTGGACTGTTCTGCCTGAAGGAGTAGTTGTTCTATGCCAGCTTTGAGGTCTCGCACATCGACGCACGGTCGCAACATGGCCGGAGCGCGCGCCCTGTGGCGTGCCACCGGGATGGGTTCGGATGATTTCGGCAAGCCTATCGTGGCGGTAGCCAACTCTTTCACCCAGTTCGTGCCCGGGCACGTGCACTTGCGCAACATGGGTGCGCTGGTGAGCGAGTCGATCACCGAGGCCGGCGGAGTGGGCCGTGAGTTCAACACCATCGCCGTCGACGACGGTATCGCGATGGGGCACGGCGGCATGCTGTATTCGCTGCCCAGCCGCGAGCTGATCGCCGATTCCGTGGAGTACATGGTCAACGCGCACTGTGCCGACGCCTTGGTGTGCATCTCCAACTGCGACAAGATCACCCCCGGCATGTTCCTGGCCGCCCTGCGGCTGAACATCCCCACCGTCTTCGTCTCCGGTGGCCCGATGGAGGCCGGCAAGGCCGTCATCAAGGAGGGCGGCACGGTTGTCACCTCCCTCGATCTGGTCGACGCCATGACTTCCGCCGTCGACCCCAACGTCTCCGACGACGAGCTCCAGCGCATCGAGGAGAGCGCGTGCCCCACCTGTGGCTCCTGCTCCGGCATGTTCACCGCCAACTCGATGAACTGCCTGCTGGAAGCCATCGGCCTCGCGCTGCCCGGTAACGGTTCGACGCTGGCAACCGCGTCCGCGCGCAAGCAGCTGTTCCGAGGTGCGGGCAAGCTTGTGGTGGAGCTGGCGCGCCGCTACTACGACCAGGACGACGCCTCCGTCCTGCCGCTGTCGATCGCCACGAAGCATGCCTTCAAGAACGCCATGAGCCTCGACGTCGCCATGGGCGGCTCCACCAACACGGTGCTGCACTTGCTGGCGGCTGCGCAGGAGGCCGGGGTCGATTTCGATCAGGACGACATCGACGCCATCAGCCGCGTCACGCCCTGCCTGTCCAAGGTGGCCCCCAACTCCAACCGCTATTACATGGAGGACGTGCATCGTGCCGGCGGCATCCCCGCCATCCTGGGTGAGCTGAACCGTGGCGGCAAGCTCAAGACCGATGTGCATGCGGTGCACTCAACCGACCTGGACTCTTGGCTGGGGGAGTGGGACATCCGCGGCGGCCAAGCCTCTGAGTACGCCATCGAGTTGTTCCACGCGGCGCCCGGTGGTGTCCGCACCACCGAGGCCTTCTCGTCGACCAACCGCTGGGACAGCCTGGACACCGATTCCGAGGAAGGCTGCATCCGCTCCACGGAGCACCCCTACACCGCCGACGGCGGCCTCGCGGTGCTGAAGGGCAACCTGGCCCCCGACGGCGCCATCGTGAAGACGGCCGGCGTGCCGGAGCACCAGTGGGAGTTCACCGGTACCGCCGTGGTGACCGAATCCCAGGACGCGGCTGTGGAGGCCATCCTCAGCAAGCGGGTGAAGGAGGGCGATATCGTCATCGTCCGCTACGAGGGCCCCAAGGGCGGCCCGGGCATGCAGGAGATGCTGTACCCCACGTCGTACTTGAAGGGCCTGGGCCTCGGCCCCAAGTGCGCCCTGATCACCGACGGCCGGTTCTCCGGCGGTTCTTCGGGCCTCTCCATCGGCCACGTCTCCCCGGAGGCCGCTTCCGGTGGCCCCATCGGCCTGGTGGAGGACGGCGACTCGATCACGATCTCCATCCCGAACCGCTCGATCACGCTGAACGTCGACGAAGCCACCCTGGAGCAGCGCCGCCAAGCGGCTGATGCGCGGGGCTGGAAGCCCGTGGACCGCGACCGTCAGGTCTCTACCGCGCTGCGCATCTACGGCTCACTGGCCCAGTCTGCTGACAAGGGAGCCGCTCGCAAGTTCGACTGAGGAGGGCATCCGTGAGTCGGCGCGACTCGGTTCCATCGCGGGTCGACCGAGGTGCTGCCTCCTGGAGGTGGATGCGTCCGAGCCTGCTGAGCTTGTTCGCAGGTATCGCCGTAGCGTTCGAGTGGCGGATCTGGGATCGCGGTGAGGCCACGTGGGCTGAGATCATCCTTTTCGTCGTGGGGCTCATCGCGATCCTCGGGGTTGCCTGGACACGGTGGCGTACTGCAGCCACGGTACTGGTCGTCGTGGCCTTCGTCGGCTCGGTGGCGCTGCCGGGTGAGTTCAATTCTGCGCTTTGGTTCATCGTCCTCCCCTCGCTGGTTGATTCCAACCTCCGAAGGCCTACATGGCTGGGGCTCGGAGTGGCCATCAGTGTGTCCTTGGCATCGGCAGTGGACTGGAGGGAGACGCCGTCTACCGTCGTTTCGCTCTTGGTATGGATCTGGTTCCTCAGCATGGTGGGCATGGTGCTTCGAAGCGGTCGCGAAAAGAACGTCCAGCTCCGAGAAGTTCATGTGCTGCAGACCGCACAGCTTCGGGCAGATGCCGCTGCTCAGCGCCGGCAAGTCGGCTCAGACATGCATGACTACGTCGCCGCGTCTGTTACGCGCGCCACTGCTATTACACGCCAGGTAATAGGGCGTGGTGGCCTCCAAACGGCAGATCGTGAGGCGCTGGAGACAGTGGAGTCTGAGCTCGTCGCAGCGATTGACCAAGTGCGAGAGATCGTCCTGCTTCTGGAAAGCGATGAGACTGGTAGCCCGGCCGTGGCTTCTCAGACGGCCCAGCAACTCAAAACCGCGGAGCGCGTGCTTCGCGAGGCGGGGTTCTCTGCATCGACACACGTGAGCGGAGACTGGGCAGAGCTTGAGATGGACAGCGCAGCGGCGCACGCGATCCTCCAAGAGGGCGTGGCTAATGCGATTCAACACGGCCGGTCAGGAGGAATCGTCCAGATCCTGGTGGATGCTGAGCTGCCTTGGCTCCAACTCACCGTGGTGACCCAGCTGGAGGACACGAGCCAACCGGTTGCTCCATCCAGGGGAGGGAAGGGGATACGCAACCTGCGGCATCGTGTTGAAGAAGCCCGGGGTGAGCTTGAGGTTGCGCGCGAAGAGGGTACTTGGATCCTGCGGGCTCAACTCCCTGTGGCGAAGAAGAGTGAATGATGGGGGACTTGCGAGTAGCTCTCGTCGACGATGACGACGTGTTTGCTCAGACCTTCGCCGATAACCTTCGCCAGGTAGGAGTTCGAGTCATCTGGATCGCGGCCACCGGCCAGAAAGCGTTGTCTTGTCTGGAAAAGACGGGCTATACGCCTGACGTGTTGGTTGTGGATGTGACGATGCCCGGTATGACCGGACATCAGCTAGCAGCACGGGTTAAGGAGACTCATCCCGATTTACCGGTTGTCATGTGCACGGCACTCGACCGAAGTGATTCCCTGCAAGACGCTCTTGATGCGGGAGCCCATGGTTATCTCGTGAAGCACGATGCCCCTGACCGCGTAGCCGGACTCTTGCGCGGGGCAGCCCTTGGTGAGCTAGTTTTTTCGCAATCGTCCGTCGTGCGATTGGTCAACGACTTCCGTGTTAACAAGGTAGAGCCGTGCCCGCTTTCGCCGCGAGCGGTCGAGATACTCAGTCTGGCTAAGCGCGGGTACACGAACCGGAAGATCGCGTCGGTCCTGGCATGCAGCCCGCACACCGTCAAGCAGCATCTCAGTGCCGCCTATAGCAAACTCAAGGTGGCCGACCGTGCTGAGGCTGTCGGTGTCTCCATCAAGAATGGCTGGATCTGAGGAAACGCGCCGAAGACGCCGTGGCCACCCGACTGGAGGGTATCCCCCAAATGGGGGACTCGTTGTTTAGCAGGGCCGTTTGGTAGCGGGTGTGCGCGGGTCTGGTAGTG
>JAWKJW010000025.1:0-57573 GCA_041393555.1 Tessaracoccus sp.
CCGCTGGACTCGCCGGACTCGGTGGCGGCGGGAGACATCAGCACGAGCGTCCCGACCACCCACCCGAACAGGTACGCGACCGGGGCGATGCGTCCGGGGTGGGACAGCCACCGCGCAAAGCCGAGCACGCGGAGAACACTACTCCCCCCACCGTGGGTCCGGTGGGCGCTACGGCGCCAGCCGCTCCCGCACCCAGTCGCCGCCCTCGAGGCGGTAGCGCAGCCGGTCGTGCAGGCGCGAGGTGCGGCCCTGCCAGAACTCCCAGACCTCGGGCACGAGGCGGTAGCCACCCCAGTGGTCCGGACGCAGCGGGTGCAGCCCGTGCTCTGCCGCAGCCTTGGCCGCGTTGGCGACCAGCACGCCCCGGTTGGCGATCACCTGCGACTGGGGCGAGGCCCACGCGCCGATGCGGCTGTCGAGCGGGCGCACCGCGTAGTAGGCGTCCGACTCCTCGGGCGTGACCTTCTCCACGCGCCCCTCCACGCGCACCTGGCGCTCCAGCGGCGCCCAGAAGAACAGCAGGGAGGCGACGGGGTTGGCGTCCAATTCGGCGCCCTTGCGCGAGTCGTAGTTCGTGTACCAGACCAGCCCGGACGCATCGAACTCCTTCAGCAGCACCACCCGGGCCGACGGCCGCCCGTCGGCCGACGCCGTGGCCAGGGTCATCGCGTTCGGCTCGAGCCCCTTGATGCGGCGTGCGTCGGCGAACCAGGCCGCGAACTGCTCCAGCGGCTTGTTGGTGGCGGCTTCCTCGTCCAGTTCGCCCTGCTCGTAGCTCTTGCGGAGTCCTCCGTGGAGTAATTGTCAAGACCTGTGGATCGGCGTGTCATGCGACGTTTTGCTGGCGTCCTGATTCCTCGGGTCGTTCGACGAGCTTGCCGCGCTCGAAGGTGGCGCCGGCGCGGACGAGGGCCACGAGGTGCGGGGCGTTGACCGCGCGCCAGCGTCGTTGCGCGGACTCGATGAGCTTGAACGCCATCGCGATGCCCGCGGCGCGCGAGCCAGGACCCTTGGTGACGCGCTGACGGAGCCGGACAGTGGCGAAGGTCGACTCGATCGGGTTGGTCGTACGCAGATGGACCCAGTGCTCGGCCGGGTAGTCGTAGAACTCCAGCAGCACGTCCAGGTCCTCGGTGATCTTCGCGGCCGCCTTGGGCCACTTCGTGCCGTAGTCGGCGGCGAACGCCCTGGCGGCGGCCTCGGCGTGCTCGCGGTCCTCGGCGTTCCAGATCTCGGCCAGCGCGGCCTTGGCGCCGGGCTGGGCGGACTTGGGCAGGGCGTTGAGCACGTTTGCGATCCGGTGGAACCAGCACCGTTGCTCGCGGGTGGTGGGGAAGACTTCGCGCAGCGCGGCCCAGAACCCTAGGGCGCCGTCGCCGACGGCCAGGACCGGAGCGGCCATGCCCCGGCGCTTGCACGAGCGCAGCAGGTCGGCCCAGGACTCGGTGGACTCCCGGTGCCCGTCGTCCAGGGCGATCAGTTCCTTGGTGCCGTCGGCGCGGACCCCGACCATGACGAGCAGGCAGACCTTGTCCTGGGTGAGGCGGACCTTGAGGTGGATCCCGTCGACCCACACGTAGACGTAGTCGGTCTCGGCCAGGGAGCGCTGGTTGAAGGCGAGGGCCTCGGCCTGCCACTGCTCGGTGAGCCGGGTGATCGTCTTGGCCGACAGTCCGGCCGAGGTGCCGAGGAACTGGGTCAGCGCCGGTCCGAAGTCGCTGGAGGACAGACCGTGCAGGTAGAGCAGCGGCAGCACCTCGGCCATCTGCGGTGACTTACGGGCCCACGCCGGCAGGATCGCCGAGCCGAACCGCTTCCGCTCACCGGTGGCCTCATCGATCCGGCGGTCGTCGACCCGCGGTTGGCGCACCGGGACCGCGCCGGCGGCCGTGGTCACCTCACGCGCAGCGTGGTACCCGTTGCGGACCACCAGCCGGTGACCGTGCTCGTCGACCTCCCCGGCGAACCGCTCGACGTAAGCCGCGACCTCGGCCTGCAGCGCGGCCGCGAGCATCTGCCGGGCGCCGTCACGCACGATCTCATCGAGCAACGACCCACCGTGCACGGTCGCGTCGACGTTGGACTCGGTGTTCTCCTGGACTACCTTGAGCATGGGCGTACCTTCCCGAGCCGGCGCTCCAACGCCGACCCTGATCAGAACTTGTATGGGCTTCAGATCTTGCTCGGGAGGTACGCCACTTTCACGTCACCCCGCCGAGAGCCATCCACAGGTTCTGATCATTGCTCGGCGGACCGCGCGTCGTGGCCGAGGCCATCATCGAACGCGACGGTCGTGCCTCCGGGCATCAGCTCGTCGGGTCGACGCTCTCGGACCAACTGGTCCGGTCCGTCAGTGCGTCATCTGGTGTCGGGAGGGCGCTGCAGCACCATGTCGACTACCTGTCACAGGTTTCCTAGATAGCGAGGTCGACCCCGTCCCGGAAACGATCGTATTCGGGACCGTGGAGGACTCTCACGCAGGGGTGGCGCGCTCTCGCCGCGATAGACGTCGTCGGCAGGCGTCAGAGCACGTCCGTCGGCGCCTCCCCGTGGGGCTCTGCCCGATCGGAGTTCCGCAGGCCGCGCACTGCTGGCTGGGCGGCGGGTCGTAGAGCATCGACGCGACGTCGACGGCGCCGCTGCCGGCGAAGAGGTCGTGCAGTTCGTCGACGTCGGGCTGGTAGCCGAGGACGTCGAGAACCCAGTGTGTCCAGCGGTAAGGCTTGGAGCCGACGTAGTTGTGGCGGTAGCTGATGCCGGCGTCCAGGACGTCGCTGACGGCGGCGCCGGCGGTACGGCCGGATCGTCCCTCGGGGATGCGGGCGATGACGGGCTCCCATTGGCTCGCGATCCTTGACCCTGACGGGATCGCGTTGCCTTTGTGCCACACGAGTAGGCGCACGGCGTCCGGGCATACCGGTAGGTAGGTGACCAGGCTGTCGGCCGAGGCAGCGATCACCCAGCCGTCGTAGCCCGCCTCCAGATAGGCGACGAGCTGACGGTGCGTCTCCGGGTCGTCCCACCGTTCGGCGGCCGCGTGTGCAGCTGCTCGGCCGCGGCCGCCCCCATGACCGCGACCATCGCCGTACCACCGGCGAGACCGCCCTAAATACGGCGGATCAGCGATCGCCAACCTCAACGAACTACCTCCGTTTCGTGACGGACGTGCAGGCTGTTTCGTGACGGGCACGCCGACGGGCCGTCTTATCGGCTCTGACCTGGTCGCTGAGCCTTCCGGCCAGCCAGCGTGCCAGGCCGGGCCTTCCGCGCCCTTGGTACCCGACCTTGTTCGTTCGTCACGGCATCGGTGGCCGGCCGTGCCTGAGCAACGTCGGACCGCACCCGAGCATCGACGGCTGCTCGGTTCTCCACATGGTCGAAGCCGTGGGCCATCGCCTCGCGACGCTCCGCGCTGTCGTAGGCATGCGCGGCATGTTCCCGCGTCTCTTGACCCGGCTTCTCCTCGTCCGCCCGGCCTCGCTCGGTGACCAAGACCGTCAGCTCGTCCTGCTTCGCGTGAAGCGCGTCTTCCAACGGATCGTGATCGTCTTGTGAATCGGAAGCGCTGAGGCGGCGCGCAAGGTCCGCGATGTCTGCCTCGACCTCGGCAATCCACCGATCGATACCTGGCACCTCTTCCACGCGGTCGCTCGCATCCGCAGCCGCCAGGAGCGCGACTGCCTCCGCTCGATCGCCACGTGCTCCGGTCCGTTCCTCGGCCGCTCGGGCGCGGGCGTGGTCAGCGCGGTCGATCGCCTCAACGACGTTCGGCGACTCGCCCTCACGGGCCAGGTCGACCCCGTAGCGCCCTCGCACTTCCTCGATGATCCGCTGCTCAGCACGCGCTGCCGCGGGATCGACGTCGCTCCACGCTTTCGCTGTCGCGTACGCCCTCGTCACCTCCTCGGCCGTCGCGCTGTCCCACCACTCCGGCCTTGCAACCGGGCTGAAGGTCGCTCGCGCAGCTTCACGCTCCGCCGTCATCCTCGCCGCGTGTTCACGGGCTGCATGCTCGCTACGGGCCTGGGCGTCGCGGGCCTGCTGCTCTCGCAGACGGGCGAGCTGCTCGCCGATCCGAGCGGCCGCTGTCATTGCGACGTGTGTCACCCCTTGTAGGGCCTCGTCGATACCGTCGCTGTCGTGGGCACTCATCGCTGCCTCCCTTTCCTACCGCTCGATTCCATGGTCTGTACTCGGCCTGCCCGCCGGCGTCCGTCGCTGCTGCATCTCGATCGGGTTCGGTACTGGAGACCCTGGCGGACGCGAGCTGGTCTGCGCCTGCCGCGCCGTACGCACAACGGCCGCGGCGCCAGCGTCCGGGTGACCAACCGGTCCAGGGTCGGGAAGACGTGCTGAGACAGCTGCCAACTCGCGACGGATGGCGCGCTCGATCTCAGCTGCACGGCGTGCGTCCTGGTCCGCGCGATGCATGTCGTACAGGGCCTTCGCGAGGTTCGCGAGCTGCCGAAGTAGCGCAGCCTGGGCTACGGCTCCGCGTCCCCCTTTGGCCGCCGACATGAGGAGAAGGGCTGCGCCGGATGCCGAAACCTTCGGGGCCCGTTCCGGGCGCGGCGGCCGACGACGCAGCTCGGCCGAGCGGGCCAGAGCGTCCGCCGTCGCAGCCAGTGGACCAGGTGATTCTTCAACACGCGCAGACCAGGCAGCGAAGGCGCCCGACGTCTGGCGTGCAACTCTCGCCCACGTTTCGCGGTCGCCGATCGGCACGGAGCGCAGCTGCTCGCGCAACTGCTCAAGATCTCTCCCTCCGTCTCGCCACAGGGCGGCGTCTGGCTCCCGCATTTCACGTCCTGGCGCCACTGGTCGCCGGCCCCGCCGTGCGGCCGTCCACTCAGCGGCCGCATTCATTGCACCCTCAGGCGTGTCGGGCCACTCCGCCCGAAGCCTCGGCAGCGTCAGGTCCCGCGCCAGATGTCCTCCGCCGTACCAGATAGGCCTCTCCCCTGGCGCCGGCTTCAGCGCCACGCTGTAGCCGGTAATGACGTCCTGCGTCCCCTCCGCGTACCGCGCTCGGACTAGGACGCCTTGGCGCCGCATCCGTCGCACGAACTCTGCCTCGTCGCCGGCCGCTGTGGCACACGCGCGCACGGTTCTCGCCAGCGTCCAGCGTGGCTGATCGGCATGCCGATGGTCAGCGATCAGCGCGTCACGCTCGGCCTTGTCTAGACCCTCCCACGTGCGGGTTTCCGCTCCCGCTCGCCGCGCACTTTCAAAGCTTCCCCGGGCACGTCGACGTGCGTCAGCTTCTCGCTCCGCGGGGTCGTATCCACGACTAGCTCGCCCGCGTTGAGCGCTCTCCAACTCCTGGAGGCCGTACTCGGATTCGAGTTCGCGGCACGCCGTCTGAGCGCGGAAGTGGTCATTGTGGATGCTTGCTTTCGTGCCGTCCTCACGGACCAGGTCAACCACGAGGTGTATGTGGTCGTTGCCGCCGCTTGACAGCCCGTGATGCACCGCAACCCACCGCATCGGACCCTTCGTTCCTTCAGCGTCGTCGAACCCCATCTTCGACATGAACGACTCCGCGATCTGGCGCCACTTCTCGTCAGTGATGCGGCCTTCGTCTGCACGTAACGAGAGCGAACAGTGCCAGACGTGGCCACCTGTCACCTCCACGCCGTAGGCACGTCTCGGACGATCAAGATGGCGCGCAACGGCCAACGCGGCGTCTCGGCTGAGCTCGTTGTCGTCATGCCAGGCCATCATCGCCGGATCGCCGGCGACAAGGTGCGGCTCGGTGTGCTCATTTTGGCGTCCGGGACCTGCAAGGTAGACCATCAGGCCGCCCATTCGGTCCCCGCGAACCACGTTCGGAATCATGATGACAGTCCGTCCACTGCCGCGTCGATCCGCTCCGCTGTCCGACGCACAGCGGCCAGCACGTCCGCGGTTTGGGGCGGCAGATTACCGGTAGCGTTCACCGCCTTCGTCATCTGGTTCACGTTGTTCGCGATGTTCGCGAGGAGGCGGTGCATCCCGAACAGCTCTGCGACAAGCGCGCTCCGAACACTCGCGTTCTCCGCTGCCGCCTCGCTGCCACCCGCGAGCGCCGAATCGACGAGAAGCTTCGGCACGCTCACTCGGTATCGGAGAGCCAGGGTGAGCAGTTGTGCTTCCTCCTCTGGCGTCACTCGCACGACATGCCGGTGGTGACGGCCGCCTTCGACGCGGCGACGTCGTGTCGAGTGCCCGGGGCGCTGGCCGTTCGTCTCCTCCGGCATCTGCCTTCACCTCCTGCCTAGCGCAGCGCTTCCGCCCAGGCGGAAACACGTCTACGGCCAGTGTAGACGATAGAAGCTGATCCGGGCACCGGATCATATAGCTTGCTCCGTCTGGGACTCCGATTCACTGCCCCGGCCCTACGACCGGGGTGGTAGCACCGTGGCCACCTCACTCGGACATCGATGACCCACTAGGCTGGATGCCATGGCATCCACACTCGACGCACAGGCCACTGAATCACGAGCGCGCGAGCTGCTCGACAGCCGCATCAACTCGGTGAGAACGCTCGTCGCTGCACGGCAGGAACTTGCGTCCCTGCATGAGCAGATCGGCTCAGCCGAGCTCGCCGACGCCAAGGCCTACCGGGCGGCGCTTTCCGACGGATGGTCGGCCGAGGAGCTGCGCAAGCTTGGCCTCGATGAGCCAGCAAAGAAGCAGCGAGTCCGACGACGCACCGTGGCCTCAAGGTCGTCCAGCGACACGACCGCTCCCTGACCCCCGGCCCCCATCGTGACGACGGCCACCAGCCCGTCAAGCCCACTTCGTGGGCCTCTCCCCCACGAGTTCTTGGCACGCGCTCCGGTCGTTCCTCCCTCCGCTTATTTCGCGCCAAGAACTCGCTCCTCCGATCCCTCCGGGTTGACAGGCTGGTGGCCGTCGTATCTGGGCCTCTAAGGGGGTCAGGACGAAAGAATGTCCACGCACCTCAAGCAAGACTGGGCAGACCTAGCCGAGTACGCCGACGACGACCTTCGGTTGCAACTACAGGGCTGCATCTCCGCCATCGACGTCGCGACGGTCTCCGGGAGTAGCCGTGCTCTGTCGGTGGTCACCGGCATCATGTCTCGCATGGGCAGCAGTAAGCACGCGAGCGTTGCTCGTCAGATCGATCGACGAATCGTCCAGATGGTCACTCGGCCGCAGCCAATCAGCCTCAGTGAGGACGAACGTCAGGTGAAGACCCGACCGGTACACAGGGCTGAGCGACCCCGCCCGGTGCGAGCTTGGGTCCGTTTTCCAGAGACCCCAATCGAGACGGACGCGATGGCCATCGCTTGGACCGATCGGGCAGTTCTGGTGGAGTGGCGGGATGCTGATGGTCGCCGGTACGAGTGCTGGGTATGGGCTTCGGCCGTCGAGAGCGTCGAGCGTGACCGCTAGCGCTCGATACCAGGTTGAGCTGAACCAGCACGCGGGACATAGGGCCTCGCACCAGCGTCTCGCTGGGCCTGAGGATCTGGAGCCGCTGGGAAGGACGCCCGCCACGCAGGTACTGGCTCCGGCGCTACCTTTGGTCGGCCTGCGGCGTCGGTGAGCGTGGTCGTCGTCTGCGGAGCCTCGGTCCTTCGGGCGAGGAGCGCCAGTTTGGCGTCGATGGCTTCGACGTCGGCGGCAGCGCGGTCGAGTTCTGCGGCTTTAGTGAAGGGTTGCCCGATGCGGGCGGTGGCGTCGTCGAGGACGCGCTGGTTGTCGTCGAGTTCGGTGCGGAGGGTCGCGATGTTCTTGGCGATCGCGCCGGCCTTGTTCTCGATGGTGCGGATGGTGCCGACGCCGGCGTCGGTGAGTTCGTCGGGTTTGACGCTGCTGGTGCTCATGGGGACGCCGTCGAGCTTGAGCTTGACGACGGTCTCGCGGGTCCAGTCGGCGCGCACGACTTGCTCGGCGTGTGCGGTGAGGGTGTGGCCGCCGATGGTGCCGACGGGTGTCGGTCGGCTGCTGCGGTGGGAGTAGAGGGCGCCGGGATTGTCGAGTGCCCAGAGCGCGAGGCCTTTGGCGGCGTCGGCGCGGCTGGTGTAGGTGCTGCGGCCGATCTGCATGCGGAACGCGTCTCCGGCGGTGGGTATGGTGCGCTGCTCGGCGGCGGTGAGCGTGTCGATGGTGGTGCCGATCGTGGTGCGGCGCTCGAGTGCTGTCTGCTGGGTGTAGACGAGCGCGGCCTGGGCTCGTTTGTGGGCGGTCTCCTGTCGGCGGAGCGACTGGAGCCTGGTGTCGGCGTTCGCCTTGTCGAGCAACAACGGGTTCCCGCTCGCGAGGGCTTTGACTTCGGCGGCCGAGAGGGCGGTGTCGCCGACGTCCTCGATCTCGCGGGAGTCGAGTTTCCCGCGCATCACCTGGGCGATGAAACGTGCCTTCCGCGCGACGGTCTGCCAGCTGTAGGAATCGAAGCTGCCCTCGACGACGTAGCGGTAGACCGCGACCTCAGGGTTCTGGTTGCCCTGGCGCACTCCGCGGCCGTCGCGCTGCTCCAGGTCTGCCGGACGCCATGGGCAGTCGACGTGGTGCATCGCTGTGATGCGGTCCTGCACGTTAGTTCCGACGCCCATCTTGCCGGTGGAGCCGATGAGCACGGAGATGTGACCGGAGCGCGCGGCCGCGAACAGGGACGCCTTCTCCCGATCGGTCTTGGCTTCGTGGATGAACCGGATCGACGCGGGATCCATGCCGTCGTTGACCAGGATGCGCTTCAGCTCGCTGTACGCGTTCCACCGATCAGGGTTCGGTGTGCCGAGGTCGCAGAACACGAGCTGGAGGCCGCCTCGCAGCTCGGAGGGCTGTCCGGTGGGGTCGAGGTACTCGTTGTCTCGGGTGGCGTTCCAGGTCTTGAGGATCTGGCGGGCGACGGCGTCGAGCTTGACCGGCCCGGTGGGCAGGGACTCGGCGTCGACGAGCCGCATGTCGAGGGCGGCTTTCCTTCCGTCGCCGGAGATCAGCAGCATGTTGTCTTCGTAGGCCGGGACGGCCCGGCTCGCGACGAGTTCGGCGCGATCGCTGAGCTTGGCGATGTAGTCGGACAGTTCGGGTGTCGGATCGAGGACAACGATCTCGGGCTCGCGGCGTCCGTCGCTGGCTCGTGGCGCGATCGCGGGCACAGGCAGCTTCAGGTCGTCGGGCATCTTCACGTCAGCGAAGACATGCCACATCCGCAACATCTCGGGGACGTTGGTGAACTTCGCGAACCGGTCCTTCAACCGGAATCCGCCGGCGGGCGCCATCTCCATCTCCGTGACGACCTCACCGAACGTCGCGGCCCAGCCATCGAAGCTGGTGACACCCGCTGCCTCCATCAGGTCCGGGCGCAGATAGCGCTGCATGACGTAGGCCTCGGTGATGCTGTTCGCCAACGGGGTCGCGGTAGCGAGGGTCGCCACCCGATCGCCGTGCTGGCCCCGCAGGAACTCGAGCTTCATGTGCAGGTCGCTGGCCTGCGCTGAGCCCTCGATCGCCGCGTCCCGAATGTTCGACGGCGTCGCCAAGTTCTTGAACGTGTGGGCCTCGTCGACGATCAGATAGTCGATTCCGGTGTCTTCCCAGCTGACGCCGTCGTCGCGTGGGGTGTCGAGCTTCTTCCGGAGATCTCCCTCCAGGCGGGCGACGGCCTTCTCGATCGTCTTGACGCTCATCGAGCCCGCCGCGCGGGCGGCGTCCCGGCTGACGCGCAGCTCGTCGAGCTGGCGGCTGATGTAGTCGGCCTCGGCCTGCGGAGAGACGCCGATCTTCTTCAGGGCGCCGTGCGTCAAGATGATCGCGTCCCAGTCGTTCGTGGCAGCCCGGGCCACGAAAAGCCGGCGCTGGTCCTTGCCCAGGTCGTCTGACGAAGCGGCGAGCACACGGGCCTGCGGATATGCCTGCAACCACTCGCGGGAGAACTGCTCCAGCATATGGTTGGGCACGGCGATGCAGGGCTTGTTGATCAGCCCCATCCTCTTGAGTTCGGTCGCACCGACGACCATCTCCAGCGTCTTCCCGGCGCCGACCGAGTGGAACAGGCCAACTGCAGGTTCGGCGATCATCCGGGCGACGGCCGCACGCTGGTGCGGGCGCAGCTGGATGGTCTCAGCCAGCCCGGGCGTGGTCAGGTGCTCCCCTGCCGCGCTGTAGTCACGCAACACGATGCTGTTGAAGCGGCGGTTGTAAACCTCAGCGAGCTGCGCGGCCCTCGCCGGGTCCTCCCACACCCACTCCGCGAACCGTTCCTGCAACGCCTCCGCCTTGGCCTGCGCGGCCGCGGTCTCGACCGGGTTGATGACCTCGACCGGACGCCCGTCCGGGCCCTCGATGCGGTCCCTGACCTCGATGCGGGACTGGTTCATCGCGTGCTCGGCGATCTGTGTCGCCGCCATCACCGATGTGCCCCACTCGGAGGTGGCCAGGATGCCGTAGCGGCGTCCCTTGATCTCCCACCGGCCCGGCAGCGGGTTCTCCACCTGGACGCTCGTGTCGTGCAGGATCTCCGCGAGGAACTGGCGGTGAACGTCGGGCGAGATCCACACGCTGCCAAGACGTGCCTGGATCTCATCGATCCCCACCGGTTCGGGCTGCACCAGGCGCAACGCGTCGACGTTGACCTGGAAGCGGGCGTCCTGCCGTGCAGCTGCTTCGGCCTGGTCGAGCCGGACGCGCACATCGCCGGAGAGATACTCGGGTGCCGGCATGATCGTGCCGCTGGCGGGATCGTCGTAGACCAGGGTGCCGAGCTGCGTCCGAGCTTCGGTCTCGTCGACGCCCAGCAAGCCGGCGACGAGCGGCAGGTCGACACGGCCGACCCGGTCCATCGACAGCGCGACCGCCTCGGAGGGATTGTCAGCCCCTTGTGCTACCGGGCGGGGTGCGACCACGCGTTGGACCAGCAGCGACGCCGGCCGGGCGGTCTGCTCGACGTCGTCGAACACCTCGAGCGCCATCACGACGGCGCCGTGCGGATCCTTGCGCAGCAACGTCATGACCGGCGGCGTGATCCTCGCCATGCCCGGCTCGGTCACCAGCTGGCCGTCGGCGTCGACCAGCTGCTCGCCCGTGAACGGATCGGCCACCGGCTTGTCGCGGCCCGTCGGCCTCAGCGTGAACCGGTTGAGCGGACCGAACCGCTCAACATAACCCTCGTAGAGGTTCCTCAGCTCGTCGCGTTGCTGGTCCAGCTCGGGGGTGTCCTCCCGGCTTGTCGCCTCCGCGCTCAGGAGTGCCTGGGCCTGGTCGCGCAAGCCGAGCAGAGCCCTCAGCTCCGCGTGCCGGGTCTTCGGGACCGCTAGCTCGGTCAGCTGACCAGCCTCGACGATCTGGAAGCCGACGTCAGCGCCCACGTCGACGATCGTGCCGTCCCACAACTGGGTGGACCGCTCGACCTCCGCAACGCGGTCCGCGGCCTGCTCCGCGCTCACTGGGGTGAATGTGAGGCCTAGCTCCTGTCCACGCGCCACGACGGCGCTCAGGGCGTCCTGGAGCAGTTCCGGGGTGCGGGCTGGGTCGTCGGTGCGCACGACGAGCGTGTCGGCGCCGTACATGCCGTGCTCCAGGCCCAGCTGGCCCAGGACCTGGCCAGGCCGCGCCGTGAAGTAGCCGCTGATCCGAACCTGGGTCTGGTCGACGTCGACTGGGGTGGTGAGTTCCCAGTCGAACGGGGCCGGCTCTTGGCCATCAGCTCGTCGACGGAACACCAGGACGTCGGTGACGGCCTCGGTGCCGGCAGAACGCTGGTGAGCACCCGACGGGAGCCGCACGGCGCCCACCAGGTCGCCCAGGGCCTGCATCTCACGACGGGCCGCAGGATTCGTAGCGTCAAGCGTGTACCGCGACGTGACGACGGCCACCAGGCCGCCCGGACGAGTCGTGGCCAGGCTCTTGATGATGAAGTGGTTGTGGATCGAGTGATTGCCCGCGTTGTGGAGCGGATCATGCAGGCGGATGTCACCGAACGGCACGTTCCCGACGACGGCGTCGACGCCACCCGGAACCCTGGTGTCCGCGAACGACTCCGCCCGGACGTCGGCGTCCGGGTACAGCCGCGCCGCAATCCGGGCAGTGGTCGGGTCCAGCTCGACGCCGATCATGGACGCCCTGTCCGGCGCCGTGCCGATGAACGTGCCGGAACCGCAGCCCGGCTCGAGGACGACTCCCCCGTCGAACCCGAGCTGCTCCAACGCCGCCCACATCTCACGGGTGATCTCCGGCGCCGTGTAGTGCGCGTTGATCGTGGTCCGACGGGCCGCACCATACGCCGCGTCGTCCAGCAAAGACCTCAGCTCCGCGTACTCCGTCGACCAGCCCGGATGGGCGTCGTCGAAGACCTGCGGGATAGCTCCCCAACTCGACCACCGGGCCAACACCTGGCGCTCGTCGACCGTCGCGGAGCGGTCCTCGACGTCGAGCTGCTGCACGAGCCTGATCGCGTCAACGTTGGCCCGATACCGGGCCTTCGCCCCCGACGGCGCCAGGTCCTCGATACTCGTCGGCCGGAACCGCTCTAGCGGTTCTGCTGCACTGCGGCCTCCAGCTGCCCGATCCTCGTCGTCAGCTCGTCCTCGCTCAACCCGGCCGGCACCTGGACCAGCGCCAACAGGCGCGTCAACCGGTCGACCGTCTCCTGGTCCTCCAGACTCAGATACACTTCGGTCTCGTCCTGACGACGTAGATCCGCGTCCCGCGTCTCCTCCGCCCACTCCCAAACCTGATCGATCGACCTCTGGAGCATCTCCGGCGTCGGCAGGACGCTCAACGCCTCCTCCAGCCGGGTCTCCAGGTCCGACGACGGCTCCGCGACGATCTGGCTGTACACCAGCTCCTGCAGCACGCTCTCCTCGGCCTGACGCCTCACCGCGTTCAACTCGCCCACCCGGCGCAGGTAGTCCTCCGTCGGCGTCAGCTGACGCTCCAGCTCCTCGACCAGGCCCACGACCTGCTGCTCGATCGTCTCCCCCATCGCCGCGAAGAACCCCTCCGGATCCTCCAACTCCGCGAACCGGGTCGGCATGTACCGACTCCACTGCTCCAGGGCCAACAGGCCGTACCTGTTCATCGACACCTCCGAAATCGTCGAAAAGGCTTGGCTGCTCAACATCGACGGCGCGGGCAGCTGGTCGACCATGGCGAACAACGCGGGCCTCAGCCTCGGCGTCCGGGAGACCCCACAACAAGTCCAGGGCTGGCTGATCCTCAGGCACCTCGCTCCCCCGCGATCGCCGATCCGCCATCCCGCCTCCTCACGCCAGGCTCGGCATGAGCGTACCAACCGCACGCGCGGCCACGGCCGACGCTCTCGCCAACCGTGACCCTGCCCGAACATCGGCTACCCCTCGTCGTCCCTGCGCCACCCCAGCAGCCGCCCGACACCCGTCGCCGAAAGACGCGCGGCGTACCCGACGCCCGCCGCGAGTACCTCGGCCCGAACATCGTCACGGTTGACAGGTGGACGCCCAGTCATCGGGAGCGGCACGGTCCGTCTGGCTTCCGATGTGACCTCGTCGACCAGGTCGACGACGAGCTGCCACGGCTGGTCGTGTGAGCCATCCACCTCCACGAACTCGACGTGGTCGACGCCACGCGCCTTGAGGAGCTGCCGAACAGTCTCGCGGTAGGACTCGGCGTAGGCGGTCACATCCGCGTCGTACAGCGAGCGCATGGCTGCGATCCGCTGATCGATCTGCAGCATTTCGGCGTACAACGGATGCCTCGCTTCTCGCGCTCGCTGACGCGCCTCGTCGTACAGCGAGCTGAGAGACTTCATGAGCGTCACCCAACGCTCAGACCCCGACTCCGACGGCACGTCACCGACCGCGACCACGCTTCGCTCGCGCTGCAACTCCGCGACCTGGGCCTTCTCCGCAGCCGTCAGGAACTCGCGATTGATCGCCTCCTCCAGTTCCTCAACGCGCTCGCCTAAAGGCGTCTCCTCTTCATCGAGCAAACCGTCAAAGCCCATGTCTTCGGCAAGCCAGTCTGCGGGCTCGACTGTGACCTTCACGGGCTCCGTTCGCCATCGCAGTAGGTCCGTCTCGTCGTGGCCGACAGTGCTGGTCACAATCTGCCTGACAAGGTCCGCTTCCCACGACCCGGGCCGACCTGCCAGCAGGGTCTCCACACCTCCGACATTCGCGGCGACCGAAGCAAGCACGTGGCAGGCGATCTCCGCGAAGTCGACGGGTTCGGTGCGCTCGCTCGGTGTACCGGCGCCGATCGTCCGCTCCTGACGTGCAGCGGCCGTCAGCGCGGCGATCGCTTCGGCCATCGGGTCTGTGGTCATGGTCTGCATCCTGTCTGCCGTGTCTAGTTGGTCAATGCTGTCAGCCTGGTCTGACATTTCCGTGTTACCGCGCTAGCCGGTTAGGCAGGCGCGCCGGCGGTATCGGTAGCGATCCCCCGTTCGCCTGGCGAGCGCTCTCGACTGCGCGTGCGATCGCCTCCCCGCACCATGCACTATCCGACGGCCAGCGGCCGGCCCGCTGATCGGCAGTGATCGCGGCGCGCAGCTGGGCCACGGTGTCGGTCGGGATGGCGAACGACCTGGTGCTGCCGGTCCTCTCGTCCGCGCGGACTCTGGGCTGAGCCGTAGCGCGCTGATCCGGGGCTCGGGCAGCGTAGGCCTCGATCGCAGCCGCGATCCACCGTGCGAAGGTGTCTTGCATTCCCCCATTGCTCCAGTCGGCCAGGTACGCCGCTTTTGCGTCGTCGAACTCCTGCGGAGTCAAGTAGATGCCGAGACGTGCGGTCTCGCTGAGAGCCGCTTTGGGCGCCTTACGCCCGACCGTTGGCCTGGGTGTCGGTGCTTCTGCCTGCCCCTCCTGGGCGGCCTGCTGCTCGGCGGCGAGCCGGGCTTCGTTGCTCTTGAGGTCTTGGTCGTGCGCGATCGCTTCACGGTTGCGGTCGCGCAGGCTCTTGCGTGGCATGTCGCCTCCTCCGGTCTAGTTGGTCGAGGTTGTCAGGGTGGTCTTTGGGGGTTCAGGCGAGCCAATGATCTGTGTCATGGCTGCGGCGTAGTCGGCAGCGATGCCTGAGCCTGGCGCGTAGATGCTCACCGGCTGACCTGATGTGTAGGCATCTCGCGCGGAGACAGCCTCACGCACCGGAGCGGTCACCTTGCCGGGGTGCTGCTCGTGGAGAAGGCCGACGACCTCCCGGTCGAGCAGTCGGCGGGCGTCGTATCGGGTTGGCACAATCCAGTCGACCTGTTGCCTGGGGTTCAGCCTCGGAGCGATGCGCTGGGCGATCACCTGCACGAGGCGGTCGAGCTGGTCGTACGCCTCGGTCTCACACGCTACTGCGGCGACGACCACGTCGGCCGCCGCGAGAGCCGCAAGTGTGACTAGGCCTAAGGCCGGCGGAGTGTCGATCACCACGTCATCCCACTCTCCCGCGACCTCAGGCAGGTGATCGCGCAGCGCGGTGATCACCTCAGGACGCTGGTCGAGGCTGGCCAGGTCGTGAGTCCCGGCAAGAACGCTCGCGCCAGGCACGCTCGGCGCCTCGACGGCCGCCTCGATTGCCGTGGCTTCCGCAGTCAGTACTTCAGCAGCGACCGCGTTCACTTCTGTGCTATCACCGACGCCGAGCCTGGTCGTCAGGTTGCCTTGTTGGTCAAGGTCGACCGCAAGCACGCGTCTCCCTCGTCGCGCCAATGCGGCGACGAGCTCCGCCGCCGTCGTGGTCTTGGTCGAGCCCCCCTTGGATAGGGCTACGACGTAGACGGTCATGTGGTACTCCTTCATGTAGTCATCGTTTGGGTTAAGGGTGATCGGGGGACCCATGTTCGGCACTCCCCCAACCCTCCCTCCTGGGTCTCAGACCTGATCAGCGTCCTCGACATCAGCCGCCTGGGCGCTGCTCTTGGTCGCCTTCCTCGCACTCACCGTGTGGTAGCGGAGCGAGAATGACACCTCGTCGGCCTTGACGTGCTGAGCGGTCCGGTCCTCCTGCGTCTCCTTATCCGTCCACCGATCTGTGACGATGCTGCCGGTCACATGCACCCGATCGCCCTTGCCGCAGGACTCGACGACGTTCTCGGCGAACGATCCCCAGACCTGCACTCGGTAGACGTTGGGCTCGGCGTCTTCCCACCCCTGGCCGTCTTCCGTCAGGCGCCTACGGTTCTCGATGACTGTGAAGCGGGTCACGGCCCGCCCGGTTGGGGTGAACCGCAGCTCGGGGTTGGCGGCGAGGTTTCCGACGATGGTGATTGTGCTCATGGGTTGGTCTCCCTTGCAGTTTTAGTGGTTGGTCCACCGTGTTGATGCTGTTATTCTAGTCTAGTTGGTCAATACTGTCTAGTATGTCCGGTATTGTTTCTGATGCTTCTCTTCCAGATCGACGCCGGTAGACTGTGAGGGCGCGTCCGGCCTGGTAACCGGTCGCCGTGTTGATGCCGTCCCCCGGGGGGCCTTCGCGCTCACAGCGATCCCTTCCCCCCGGGGGAGGTTCACAGCAGGAAGTCCTGTGCGGCCGGGCTGAGCAGCCCCACGTGCATGCAGCTGCACCAGGTCGTCGCCGGCGAGCCGTCGGCCCATCGCGTCGGATGCGGCTCATCCCACGTGACCTCGACGAACTCTGGCCCCAGGTGTCCCATTACTGTGCCGACCCTGCCCGTGTTGATCTCACGAACGCGATCACTGATCTTCAACCTGCCGCTTGTCATTGCTGTCTCCTTGGTCGTTAGTTGATGTCTGGTCTAGTTAGTCATTAGGTCCAGCATGTCGAGCTTTCAACAGACCTGACTAAGAGACCTCTCGGACGATCGCGTCGACATCGAGTCTGAGGGACCGGCCGCGCTCACAGCGCTCGACAAGCATGTCCGTGCTCCCTTTGCGGATGGCATAGATGATGTGGTTGCGAACGAGGTGTTGGGCCACGCACTCCGCTCCGTAGATAGGGTGCCCGCCGAAGGGAAATCCGCTGATACCGGGCTCTCCGGGCTCGTAGCCATGGTTCTGACTGAGCAGGTAGCCGCTTGGTTCATCGGTGCCACATGATGGGCAGCGGGCCGCCTCCCGCCACCGTGCAGCCCGTTCCTGAGCGCGGTCGTAGTCTCCGAATAGGTCCGGCTGGATGTTGTCAGTCATTGCTTTCTCCTTGGTCGGTAGTAGGTGGCTGGTCTAGTTGGTCAACTAATGCTGAACATTTTTCTTCCGCCCCCTGACGTTGTTCCCGTCGCGGCCGTCTAAGGGACGCCGGGTCAACCCGAAGGGCAGCAGGGGAGAGGAGTTTGGCGCGAAATAAGCGGAGGGAGGAACGACCGGAGCGCGTGCCAAAGTTCTCGGAGGAGCTGGCGCGTAGCGCTTGACGTGGCGTTCCGTGGCCGCAGAGTGGGACGTCAGGGGGAGGGTAGAGGGTGACGTCGATGGCCAGGTCTTGATCCTCGGTCTAGTTCGTCAGCGTTGGTGTCGAGCGTGAGCACGGGCTGCGGCGAGATGTTCTCGCATCTTGCGCTTTGCTGCGGCGATGCGAGCCTGGACTTCGGGGTCGGCTCTCTCTGCGGCCAGTCGGGCATCCTCGGCAGCTCGTGCTGCTAGGACTCGTGCTCGCTCGTCGGCTCTAGCAGCGGCGTCGCGTGCTCGCCGGAGACGCGGCGGCTCGTCGACGTCGACGAGCGCGGCTCGGACCTGGTGTGCGAAAAGGGCGAGGGGATCACGCTGAGATGAGGGTGATGGTTCGAACAGCCCGAGGTCGAGGTTTCGTCGATCGAGCATGTCGATCACGTCGTGAGCTGTCCATCCGACGTCGTCGAGGCCAAGCCGAGTAAGCGTATGACACAGCGAGCCGATGTGGCCACGGGCGAGCCAGGGGAGTCTCTGCGCGAGGCCTGCGGCTAGCCGTTGCACCGCGACGGGCGGCCTTGGCAGGAAGCTGCGGGCCGCCTTCCTCTTCGGTGCTGGCCGCGGAGCGGCCTCTCCGCGCGCGTCAGCGCGCGTTGGTAAGCCACTACGTGACGTAAGAGTAGATGAGAATTTACCCCGTCGGGGTAGGTGGACATTCGTTAGTGAGCGAGGCACGAGTAGAGCCCGTTCAGAGGCCATGCGGCGCTGGTCGCCGCCGTGGTGGGCCGTGGCTGCTGCCCTCTCCTCGGTGGTGAGGTAGCGGCCGCCGACGACAGTGACGGCGAAGCCCAGGGCCTCTAGAAGGCTTCTGGCGCGTTGAACCGTTTTGGCCGAGCAGCCGAGAGCCTTGGCCACGGTCTCATGGGCCGTGGTGACGCCTCGGCCAGTGCGAGAGTCGGCGGCACGAGCGTCGGCGGCGGCGACATCGAGCAGGGTGTCGATACTCACCTTGGCGGCCGCACGCAACTCCTCGCCCTCGGGCGTCGTGATGGCCGCTGTGAGCGTCTCTAGCCAGTGGGCTGCGCTAGACCACACCGGCACAGTGGCGGGCAGCGTAGGGCCGTCCGACGGTCTCCAGGCGCGCCCTCGGCACGAGCGCGTGACGGTGCTACGCAGGTCGCGCTGACCAGTGCATGGCCGGTAGTACCGGCGTCGCGGGCAGACGGCCGCACCGCTGGCGATCGACACGTCTAGCGCGGCCGAATCACTGGACTCAGGGCGCGCAGGTGCTATTGTTGTGGGCAGCACAAAGCCGCCTCCTCCCTCGGCAAGGGACTGGCTACAAATCGGAGGTCCGGGGTTCGAGCCGGACGCTCAATCTCGGACTAAGGCTCCCGTTGGCGCGGGGGCCTTCGTCATGCTGTGCGGGGTCAGCCGGTCATGGGCAGCTCCTGTTGACCTGAATCTACGGGCCGACCGGATGGTCGGTCCTGGGCCTGAGGCCGGTCGAGCACGATGCGCTCGAGGTAGGCCTGCATCGAGATCCCAGCGGCTTCAGCGCGACGGCGCAGCGCGGAGCGTTCCGACGGGCTACAGCGAAACGTCACCATCGCGCTTCGCACCTCGCTTCGGTGCGTGCTTCCTGGTGCAGTCATATGTCCATCCTTTCACGACAACGCGGCTGCTATCTGGAAGTCACTCCGGTTCGGCGTGTTGAGCCGTCTCAAAGGCCGACGGCCACGGCGGCCGCGGCGCGGAGGTAGGAGCGCTGAGTCGCGGGGCTGAGATTGTCGACGCGGAGCCACTGCTGACGCATTGCCGGGTCGTAAGGCACTGTTACGACGGCTCGGGCTAGGGCGTCGTACCCCCGGGCAATCGAGGCGGCGTCCGCCTCCTCTCGATCGGCCTGCGAGACGATGACGACGGCCTGGTCTGCCAGCCTGGCAGAGTGCTGATCTCTCTCGGCTAGGGCGTTGAGAAGGAGTCGTCCAGCTTCGGCATGGTCAGGCCGGGTGGTGGTGGCCACGACGATCTGGTCTGCGTGGTCGATCATTCGTAGCCACAGCGCGTCTCCCTCGTCGTTACCTGAGTCCATGAAGACGAGTCGGTAGTACTTCGCCGCGACGGCATGAACAGCGTCGAGCTGATCCGGTGTGAGCTTCTGTTCGGTCGAGAGCAGTAGTGGATTGGACCGTAGGACGTCGTACTTGTCGATCGTCTGGTGGTGTACGACAGCCGCCAGGTCGGCGGCTCGAGCGCCAGGAGTGAGCAGCTCGTCGGTGCGGGGGAGAAGGTCGAGCACGGTTGCGTCGTGTGGCCCGCCCTCAGTGCGCCATCCGAGCGTGCCTCGGGTGACGTTGTTGTCCCAGGCGAGCACGCCTGATCCGCCAGCGCGAGCGAACATCGCTGAGAGGAGGGCTGTGGAGGGCGTCTTGCCTGCGCCTCCCTTGCCATTCAGGATGGCGATGGTCCTCGGGCCCGGCCAGTGCTGAGAGATCGCGCGCTCGTCCTCCCAGCGCGAGATCTCCTCGGCCGAGGGGCCGGTCTTGAACCCGAGACGCGCGAGGAAGGCCTGCCACCCAGTCGGCGGCGGCGTGCTGATGCGCGTGTCAGCGAGAAAAGATCGCTCGCGAGCCACTCGGCGGGGGAGAGCCTCCTCCCCGGTCGAGGATGGCTCCCACTCGCCTACAGGCTGCATGCGAGCCGGCGGGGGAGCATCACGAACTGGTTCCACCGTCCCATCGGGATGCACGCTGAGGTGGTGTTCCGCCTCTGCGTCACGGGCGATGACCTCGACTGGCCTGCCGACCCGTCGTGCATGGTCGATGACAACGCCAAGGAGCTGCCTGCGGGCCTCCTCGACACTGCCGGCAGTCACGTGTGAGGGCTGGTCGTCGAGGGTCACAACGCCAGTTCCGTCTGAGTTGACTGTCACGATGTTCTGCATGTGAGTTCCTAACTGGTGATGGTGAGACCGAGCTGGTCGAGGAAGGGCTTCGGATCGACCTGGGTGCCGTTCTGGAGCACTTCGAAGTGGAGGTGGCAGCCCGTCGAGTTGCCGTTGGAGCCGATCCTTCCGATCTGCTGACCGGCGGTCACACGATCGCCGATCCTGACCATGACACCGTCGTTGTACATATGCGCGTACCGCGTCATGATGCCGTTGCCGTGGTCGACGGCGATTAGGTTGCCTGCCCATCCTGGATGGCTGATCGAGACGATGCCGGCATTGGCGGCGTAGATCGGCTTGTCGCATCCTGGCGCGAGGTCGATCCCGCTGTGGAAGCTCGATCCCTTGCCGGTGGGCGGTACTCGAGGGCCAAATCCCGACGTCAGTGGACCCTGCGCGGGGAGCGCCCATCCGGAGAGGCCTATCTCCCCGGTCGCTGGCGCTGGGGCGCAGCCGGCGCCCTCGGCGGGGATCGCGCTGGAGCCATCACCGGTGAGACTGAGATGAACGTGATCCATGTGGTTCTGCGTCGGACTCCCGCGATCCGCCATAGGCCGCCAGCCCTCATCTGCACGTTCGACCGACCAGATGCGCTGCTCCCAGATGATGTACTTCACGCCGAGAGCTGCGGCGTGTTCTTGGAGGTAGGCCGAGAGTCTGTTGCCCGCGTCGCGGCCGCCTGAGAAGTCGTTAGTCATGAAGTCCAGGGCGAGTCCGGCAGGATGGCCTTGGACGTCGCGCGTGTTCCCCGCGCGGTAGCCGCCGATCGTCTTGAATCCGAACATGGGGCCGAGCGTGTTCGCCACGGCAGCGGTTTGTGGCCGCACGGGCCCCAGCGGATAGTTCGACTCGGCTTGCGGCGCCGCAGAGGTCTGCTCACGGATGCCACCGAGTGCTTCGACGACGGTGACGGCGCTGGTCCAGTAGCGCTCGTAGTGGTACGGGTCTGCGTTCCGCTGGACGGCGTGCGCGACGAGGGTGGGCTCCATAGATTCTCGGCCGGCGATCGTCATCTCGACCTTGAAGAAGCTCGTCGCGGAGATGAACGGGTCCATACGGTCGGAGTAGCTGCCCCATGCGCCGTTATCGCGCTGCTGGAACAGACCACGCGAGTCAGGGCCAACGGCGTCACCGTAGTCGAGCACGTGGAGGCTTGACTCGCCCATGGCGGTCATGACGCCGATCTGCTGATCGCGCAGTGTTAGGCCGAGTCGCTGCGCTGCGAGCATGACATGAGCTGCGTTGGCGAGCTGCTCGCGGTTGTAGCCCGCGATCGGCCCATCGGGAACGCTCGCCGGGTCGACGATGAGCGCAGCCCCGGTCGGGTTACAGGCCTGAGATGTTGCGTCGGACGTGAAGATGACGCCCAGCAGGACCGCTAGGAGAAGGCCTGGAATGAGGAAGAGCGAGACCACGAATGCGCGAACGCCCGAGTTCCCCGTGCTCATCAGGAGTCACCGTGGCCCTCAGGCGGCATGATCCGATCGGCGAGCCAGTTCGGGTGGCCGTCGTCCCTGCTGAGAATGACCAGGTACACGCCGTCGTCGGTTGGCACGGCGACGCGGCCAACAAGCGGTGTCGAGTCCGGAGTCAGCGTCGGCTCACCAGTGACCCTCGTCGGCGGCACGTTGAGAGGGTCGGTGTGCCGGTAGGCCTGTGCGGCGCCAGCGGTGAGATACGGCGTTAGGTCGTCGATCCACTGGTCTGCCGGCACATCGCGGCGGGCGAACAGCGTCATCACCGTGACGCCGACATCCAGCGCGCTCGTGCGTGCGCTGTCATCGAGCATGAGCGTCGATGTGGGCATCGGCGTGCCGGTGGTGCCATCATCTCTCTGCTCAGGAATGCCTGCGGGCCTGGAGGGAAGCCCGGTAGGCATGCTCTCTGACGAGGACGATGAGAGGGGAGCGGGCTCGGAGGCGACGCACGCCGTTAGCAGCGCCGCAGCGACTGCACCGACGACCGCGCCTCCGAGACGCGACATCAGTCGATGTCCTCGTTCCCCAGCTGGAGCTCCGAAGGAAGGCTGTGGTTCGAACCTGATGCGATGGTGTCGCGCAGCTCGTCGCGCAGGACTATCCAGGTCGCGCCGATCTTGTACGCGGGTATCACGCCTTGGTGAATCCACTGATAGACCCCTTTCTTCGTCATCCCCAGTAGGGCTGCGACCTGGGTGACGTCGAGCTTCTTCGGCAGGTCGTCGAACAGTTCGTTAAGGCGCGACGTCACAGCGACGCTCCTCGCAGAACGGTACGACATGGGTCTATGGTAACTGATAGGTGGCAGAGGTGCACGTTATGACCCTCCATGGATGTCTAGTGCTACGAACAGTACGAATCGACCCGATGGTGTACACTGAGGCTCATCCAGTCGGGAAAGACCATTATCGACCCCTCGGAGGTGCGACGGTGACGCAGGTGAATCCGTGGATTACGAGCGCGCAGGCGACAAGCGTGCGAGAGCGGCGCGACGTGACCGCGCCAAGCTGGCGCGACTGGCTGCCAGAAGCACGAGGTGCTTCCGGTGCGGATCAGTCCGAGGTCAGCGAGGAGTTGCCCGACGTCCGCACTCCGACCGGACCGGAGACCCCTCAACCACACGTCTCCGCACCCTCAGACGCACTGCCTATCCGCCGCGTCGATTCGTCCGCCGCCCTATGGGTCGTAGGCGCGCACGGTGGAGCCGGTGAGTCGACCGTAGCCGAGCTCCATGAGTCGTGGCGTGCCGCCGAGCACGCCTGGCCGGAGACCGCTGACGGTACGTCATCAGCCTGTGTCCTCGTCGCCCGTACCCATGTTCGCGGTCTCCTGGCGGCCCGGACAGCGCTCACGCAGTGGGCGGCGTCGGGAGCGGGCTCAGTGCAGCTGCTCGGCCTTGTCCTCGTCGTCGACGCGCCGGGCAAGCTACCCGCTCCCATCCGAGACCTCGCCGCGGTCATCTCAGGAGGCGCTCCGCGCGTCTGGGAAGTTCCATGGATCGAGTCCTGGCGCCTCGGCGATCCCGTGACCGAGCGCGTACCGCGGTCGGTCGTCAAACTCGTGAGTGCCCTCCGCTCACTAGCAGCGTCCACAACAGCGAACGCTGATCCTTCACACACTGAGGAGAAATCATGACCCCACTCGACCTCGCGAGCCTCGTGCCCCTGGAAATCATCGGTCTCGTGCCCATGGATGTGCCGAACCCGGGCGGCGGCAGCGCTCCTCCCGGCTTCGGCAACTTCACGACGATCATGGGCTGGGGCAAGTGGGTCGCTCTCGGCGTCCTCGTGATGGCGCTGATCTTCGCCGGTGTCCGGATGGGCATCGGGAACCGGCGCGGGGAGGGCGGCGAGCACGCGTCCTCGATCGGATGGGTGCTGGGCGGCGTGCTCATCGTCTCCGCCGCATTCGCGATCGTCGGATTCCTGGCGACCTAGTCACCAAGGAGCCAGGACGATGTCAAGCACCACCCCATCCGACGGTACGGCTGCCGCGTCCGGACCCTCGAAGAAGGTCATCGGGTCAGCTGTGGTCGTGGCCGTCATCGTCGTGCTCGGCCTGGTGCTCAGCTTGGCGAATCTGCTCGGCCGCCAGACCGACTCACCCACCACTCCGCCTCCCCCTCCCGTGTCGTCTGGAGCGCCCACGTCGACGCCCCCAAGCGACGGCAGCGTGTGCGGCCTTGAGGCTGTCGAGATGACCGGCACAGTCAGCACCGCACCGTCTGCGACATGGGCGCTAGTCGGCACGATCGCAGCGCCGACGATCGAAGGCCAGGGCCCGGGCAAGATCGATGACGACGGCTTCCGGAGCTGCTTCGCACGCACCCCGACCGGTGCCGTCCTCGCGGCGGCAAACTACAGCGCTGTCGGATCACATGGTCCGCTCCGGAAGAGGTTCAACGAGCAGGCCACGGCGCCCGGCCCTGGTCGGGATGCTCTCCTTCAGAAGCCGGTGACCGGCGCCGGCGACGGCGGGACTCGTGTGCAGATCGCAGGCTTCCGAGTACTCCACTACGACGGCAAGACCGCCGATGTGGATATCGCTCTGCGTACATCCACAGGCGCCCTTGCGGCGATGGTCTTCAACCTTGAATGGGCGGAGGGCGACTGGAAGCTGCGTCTCGCCGACGATGGAACGGAACTCAGCCCGGTCTCGCAGATTCCTTCGCTCAGCGGCTACATCCTCTGGTCGGGAGCGTGACACATGGCTGAGTGCGGGATCGTCGACCTCGAGTGCAAGGTCAAGGAATTCGCCGCATCGACGATCGGCGATGCGCTCACGAAGACCGCCGACGCCGTCCTCGAAGCGGTCGGCAAGGTCGTCGCCTCGCTCGGCACGATGTGGGTCAACATCGGCACTCCGACCCTCACCGGCGGAGGGGGCTCGGCTGGGGTCTCACCAGGCGACCACGCAGCCAACGCCAGCGGGATCAACACGATCCTCGGGTGGGCGATGTGGATCGCATTCGGCATCTGCATTCTGTCTCTGATGGTCGCGGGCGCTCGAATGGGCCTGAGCCACCGGTATGAGGGCCAGAAGCACGTCGACCGAATCGGCGTGATCCTCACGTCGACGATCATCATCTCTGCATCAGTCGGACTCGTCACCGCGATCGCGCCTGCAGTCGGGTCAAGCGGATCACCCACGGTGGCGTTCATCCAGAACTCCCTGTGGTGGTACATGATCGCCGTCGCCGTCCTCGGCGTCATCATCGGCGCCGGCCGGATGGCCTGGGAGCAGCGTGCAGAACCGGGCAAGGACCTTGTGAAGTCACTCATGACTCTCGTAGTCGTCTCCGGAGCCGGGCTGACAGCAGTGTCGCTCCTCGTTGCGGCAGGCGACGCATTCTCGGTGTGGCTGCTCAACGGCGCGCTCGATTGCTCGATCGCAGACACCAGCGGTACGTGCTTCGGCGGCAACATGGCGGTTCTGCTCGCGCTGACCAAAAATCCTGCTGCGGGCGGTCTCGGCGCGATCCTGGTGATCGTGCTGGGCCTCCTAGCAATCGTCGGATCAGTCGTGCAGATCCTCCTCATGATCGTCCGCGCCGGCATGCTCGTCGTCCTTGCCGGCGTACTGCCGGTGTCGGCCGCAGCAACGAACACCGAGATCGGTCGGAACATGTTCCGAAAGACCGTCGGATGGCTGCTCGCGTTCGTGCTCTACAAGCCCGCCGCGGCCATCGTCTACGCGACGGCTTTCAAGCTCTCGGGCACCAACATCTTCAAGGACGACGGCTCAGGGCTGATCTCAGTCATTGTTGGTCTGACCCTCATGTTCATCGCCCTGGTGGCTCTTCCAGCTCTCATGAGCCTCATCATCCCCGCTGTCTCGGCCGTGGCGTCCGGCGGCGGCATGAGCACCGCGGCGGTGGCCGGCGCCGCAATGATGCTGCCATCCGGAGCGGTGGCCGCCGGACGTCTGCTCGGCGGCGGCGACGGCAATGACGGCGCCGGCGCCCCGCCGTCCGGCTCAACGAACTCGGCCGGTCCATCTGGCAGCCCCGGCGGAGCAGGGCCCAGCGGACCTCCAGGCGGTTCGGGCACCAGCGGAGCAGCAGGCCCAGCGGGTGCGTCCGGGGCAGGAACCAGCGGGGCGGCAAGCTCGGCCGCGGGCGCCGGCGCCGCAGGCGGCGGGGCAGCAGGCGGGGCGGCAGCCGCAGGCGCCGCCGCAGGCCCAGTTGGAGCTGCTGTCGGCATCGGCGTCCAGGCCGTGGCAGGAGCAACCAATGCGGTGACGGGCGCTGTTCAGTCCGCCGCTGATAACAGTTCAGGAGGACCTCATGGCAGTAGGTAACGTGCAGAACGCCGCACCCCGGACCTACGGGAACTGGCGCAAACCCACCTCGTCCGGGCTGTTCGGTCTCGGAGATCTCGGGACAGCAATCATGCTCGGAGGGCTCATCCTCTCCGTTCTCGTGACGATGGCGACCGACCTGCTCCGAGGCCTCATCACCTTCGTCATCCTGGCGGCGGTGCTCGGCACCATCCTGACCCGCGACCGGCACGGGAAGAGCCTCCTCGACCGCGGCCTAGCCCGCATCGGGTGGAGAAGCGCAACCCGTAGGGGTGCACACCTCTACAGGTCCGGTCCACTTGGCTTCGCGCTGTGGGGAACGCACCAGCTACCGGGCATCGCGGCGCAGCTGCGACTCAGCGAGCACACCGACTCATACGGGCGCCAGTTCGCGCTCATCTACGCGCCTACGACCCGCACATATACCGCCGTCTTTACCACCGAGCCCGACGGCGCAAGCCTCGTCGACCCTGACCAGCTCGATGTCTGGGTCGCGGACTGGGGTCATTGGCTGGCGAACCTCGCCGACGAGCCCGGCATCGAGGCATGCGCGGTCACGATCGAGACCGCGCCGGACACGGGTCACCGTCTACGCCACGAAGTGTCGAGCAACATCGATCCCCACGCACCAGCATTTGCACAAGCGATGCTGAACGAGGTCGTCGACATGTATCCCGCAGGATCCAGCGTCATCAAGGCCTACGTGACGCTCACCTTCTCGGCCGTTTCGCACGCAACAGGAAAGAAGCGAACCGACCTTGAGATGGGGCGCGACCTAGCTGCCAGGCTGCCGGGGCTGACTGGCAGCCTGGCAGCAACGGGCGCCGGCGCGTCTCGCCCACTATCCGCAGCAGAAGTCTGCGAGGTCGTCCGCGTCGCCTACAACCCGGGCATTGCGCCGCTGGTCGACCAGGCGCATGCCGATGGCGAAGACACCGGCCTCAGCTGGGTCGATGTGGGCCCTGCCGCGGCAGAGGCCGAGTGGGAGGGCTACAGGCACGACGACGCGTACAGCGTCACATGGGCAATGACCACGGCGCCTCGCGGGAACGTCCAGTCCTCAGTTCTCGCTCGCCTGCTCGCTCCTCACCGTGAGGTCGCACGCAAGCGGGTCACCCTGCTGTACCGACCGCTCGATGCAGCGAAAGCTGCCGCGATCGTCGAGGCAGACCTGCGGTCGGCCCAGTTCGTAGCCACATCGACGAGCAAGCCGTCGGCCCGCGCGGTCCTCGCGACACGGTCGGCAGCTGCGACAGCGCAGGAGGAAGCTGCCGGGGCCGGCCTAGTGAACTTCGGCATCCTCGTCACAGCCACCGTGCTCGACGCCGAACGGGAAGCCGAAGCACGGGCCGCGATCGACAACCTCGCCGCGACAGCTCGGCTACGGCTGCGTCCGGTGTACGGCGCGCAGCCGTCCGCGTTCGCTGCGGCCCTTCCCCTCGGCCTGATCCTGCCCAAGCATCTGAAAGTGCCAGCATCTGTGAAGGACCGTCTATGAGTGCCGCAGTCGACCCCTTGCAGCTCTTCCCGGAATCGCTACCCGCCACGCCAAACGGTCGACGCCGTGAACGCAGGGTCTCACGGGCGACCGTACCGACTCGCCCGGGGCCCCGAGGCTGGCTCGGTCGAGGTCGTGGCGAAGACGTCGTCGTGGAGGCTCCCGACGAGTACCGAGGAACGACCGTGCAGGTCTGTGGTCTGTGGCCCTGGATCGCGGGATCCGGGACTCCCATGGTCGGTGTGCCATTCGGCCGGCACATCACCTCGGGGGCCACGCTGTGCTGCGACCCGATCAGCTGGTTCCAGCGGGCAAACCTGATCGCCAACCCGAGCGTGTTCGTCCTAGGGAAGCCGGGACTCGGCAAGTCGACCGGCATCCGGCGGATGGCCACCGGCCTTGCCGGTTACGGCGTGATGCCGCTCGTCTTAGGCGATCTCAAGCCTGACTACGTCGACATGGTCCAAGCCCTCGGCGGGCAGGTCATCAGTCTGGGCCGCGGCCGCGGTTACCTCAACGTTCTCGACCCCGGGGAGGCTACCGAGGCCGCGATGCGACTCACCGGCTCCGCCAGGGCAGCCGTCCTCGCCGACGCACACGGCCGCCGGCTGACGATGGTCTCGGCTCTTGTCGCGATCCTGCGCTCCTCGCAGCCGACAGACCGCGAGGAGACCATCCTAGATCGCGCGCTGCGCATCCTCGACGACAAGTACGTCGGCGTGCCGGTCCTCTCCGATCTGCTCCAGGTGGTGCGGGACGCACCTGAGGAACTGCGGATCGTCGCTCTCGACCGCGGCGACGATCGGCGCTACCGCGATATCACCGAGAACTTAGAGGCGTCCCTCATCGGCCTGACGACCGGTGGTCGTCTCGGCGAGACGTTCTCCAGGCAGACCTCAAACCCGATGCGTCGCGACAAGCCGGTGGTGTTCGACGTCTCTGGCATCGACGACTCCGAGATGGAGCTGCAAGCCGCGACCCTCCTGGCGTGCTGGTCGGCCGGATTCGGAACCGTCAACGTCGCCAACGCTCTCGCGGACGCGGGGTTGGAGCCGAGGCGGCACTACTTCGTCATCATGGACGAGCTGTGGCGGGCGCTGAGAGCCGGACGCGGCATGGTCGACCGTGTCGATGCTCTGACGCGGCTCAATCGAGCCCGCGGCGTCGGAATGGCGATGATCAGCCACACGATGAGCGACCTGCTCTCGCTGTCGAGCGAGCAGGACCGGATGAAGGCCAAGGGCTTCGTCGAGCGGTCCGGCATGGTCATCTGTGGCGGGCTCCCCGCCGCCGAGATGCCCCTGCTGACCTCCGCGATCCCGTTCAGCCGTGCCGAGCAGTCGATGCTCATCGGCTGGCAGGATCCGCCCGCCTGGGACCCGCACACCGGCCGCGAGGCCGCGCCTCCCGGCCGAGGGAAGTTCCTCGTGAAGGTCGGCGGGCGTCCGGGCATTCCGGTCGAGGTGCACCTGACCGAGGCTGAGCGCACGATCAACGACACGAACAAGCTGTGGCACACCCAGAGCCGGGTGCAGTCCCCGGCGTCCGCAACCGAGGAGGGCTGACCGATGGCCACCACGAACAACCGACGTCCGCAACCGGGCCGCGTCACGGGCGAGACGATCGCCCTGTTCGTGGTGCTCGGCCTGGTGATGGTCGCCCTAGTGACGGTGTACGCGGCCGCGAAGTTCGGCCACCAGATCGCCGGGCTCGACCCGATCCCGGCCGACCCTTGGGAAACCCTGTTCGGGGTCATCAAGGGCGACGTGGCATGGCCGATGGCCTCGACAGTGATCGCCGTCGCGGTCCTGCTCGTGCTCCTGCTCCTCGGCGGCATCGCCTGGTGGGTCGCAGCTCGTCGACGGTCCCGCTCCTCGCGCGTCGACCACGCGGCCCGCTACATGGGTCGGGGCCGCGACGTCGAGCCGCTTACACACAAGGCGGTCGCCGAAACCGCAGCCAGGCTCGGGGTAGAGGGCAGCCCGGGTGTCCCGATCGGACGCACCCTCGCGGCGTCTTCACCGATCTTCGGCTCGTGGGAGGACATGCACATCGATATCTGGGGCCCGCGCACGGGCAAGACGACATCGCGAGCGGTGCCCGCGATCCTCGAAGCGCCAGGCGCTGTCCTGGTCACGAGCAACAAGCGCGACGTCCTCGACGCGACGCGAGACCCGCGCTTGGCCGCCGGTCCGGTGTGGGTCTTCGACCCACAGTCGGTTGCTCGGGAGGAACCGACTGAGTGGTGGTGGAGCCCGCTCTCCTACGTGACGGACGAAGTCCGTGCGGCGAAGCTGGCTGAACACTTCGCCTCAGGCTCACGCGATCCTGGCGCGCGCACCGATGCGTTCTTCGACCCGTCGGCCCAGGACCTGCTCGCCGGCCTGCTCCTGGCCGCCGCCCTTGATGGGCGGCCGATCACCGACGTCTACCGGTGGCTGACACGGCCCACCGACAACGAGCCGGTCACGATCCTGCAGAACGGTGGCTACGAGCTGACGGCCGACCAGGTCGCCGGCGTCGTGTTCGCCCCAGAGAAGCAGCGCGGCGGCGTCTACGGCACCGCACAGCAGATGGCGAGCTGCCTGACCAATAGGCAGGTCGCACGCTGGGTCACGCCCCTCACCTCCGCCGACCACCGCCGTCAGTTCTCGCCCGAGGCCTTCGTGCGTGAGGGCGGGACCCTCTACAGCCTCTCCAAGGAAGGCCGCGGCACCGCCGGCCCCCTGGTCACGGCACTCACGGTGGCCGTCGTCGAGGCCGCTGAAGAACTCGCCGCAGCGTCCCCAGGGGGACGACTACCTACTCCACTGCTCGGCGTGCTCGACGAGGCGGCGAACGTGTGTAGATGGCGCGAGCTGCCGAACCTGTACAGCCACTACGGCAGCCGCGGGATCGTCCTGATGACGATTCTTCAGTCCTGGTCCCAGGGGGTCGACGTGTGGGGAGAATCGGGCATGCGGAAGCTCTGGTCCGCGAGCAACATTGCCGTGTACGGCGGCGGCGTGAAGGAGCGCGAGTTTCTCGAAATGCTCTCAGCTCTGATCGGCGACTACGACAAGCGAGTCACCTCGGTCTCCACGGGACGCGGACAGCGCAGCGTCAACGAGCAGCTCACCCGCGAACGTATCCTGGATGTCGCCGACCTCCAGGGAATGCCGAAGGGTCGTGCCGTCGTGCTGGCCTCCGGTACTCGCCCCACGCTCATCACGACGCAGCCGTGGATGAACGGCCCGCACGCCGCAGCCGTCAAGGCGTCGATCGCCGCGCATGACCCGAGCGCCACGACGACGCTCGATGACGCGCAGCGGGAACTCGTCGACGTCGGCCGGAACCTCGCGGCCCTGGACGATCCGGTGCGGTCATGAGCGGGCTCGGCGAATGGGACACCGACGCCCCCATCTACGACGTTGACGAAGAGACCGACGAGCCCTTGGGCGCACCCGACAGCGTCGGAAAGAGAGTTGCCGCCGAGATTGATGGCCTCGACCTGGCCGCGATCGCCGGCGGCCTCGTTGCTGCGACGGTGACCAGCGAGATCCACCGCCAGGTGAAACGCGAAGTCGCTCCTATCGTCACCGAGGCAGTAAGGAGTGTTCTGACACCGGAGCGCCTCGACGCGCTGCGCCAAGCCGCTTCCGCTGCCGCGGAAGCCGAACTAAGCCCTCCGCCTGAGGTCGTCGAGGACGACGTGCCGACCCTCTACTACGGGTCGGTCGACGAGTTCGTACGCGAGTTCGTCTGCCCAGTCTTTCGTCGCAACGTCGGTGAGGAAGGCCGCGCGGATTACCGCTGGTCTGCACGCTGGTGGGAATCCGCGGAAGCGATCACGCGCCTCGAGGCGCTGTGGCGGGCCTGGGAACACCTGCGCATGGATCCGTCCACGGGAATCTCGGTTTGGCTGCGCGATCACGCCGATCACCATCTCGGAGTTCTGATGAGCGCAACAGGACCGTGGGCGCGGTCCAAAGACACCGCCGGCCCTCACGAACCGCTACCCTACGAGCCCCCGCCGGACGGTCTCTTCCCTGACGTCCGGGACGCCTAGCTCGTCGGAGCGCTCCAGCGCCCGGGCAACAGACGACTTGCCCACGCCGAGCACGCGTGCGATGTGGCTCAGGCTCTTGCCGTCGCTGCGCATGCCGATCAGGATCAGGGCGATGTCGTCGCGGTCGTAGCGATCGCGCAGCAGTTCCAGAGCGGCGGGACGCAGTCGTTCGGCCTCGTCGACGATGATCAGCTCCACGTAGTTCCTGCCGTGTCGCCATCCCCAGGCCTCGGGAGTGGCCGTGCCGGGAGGTACGAGGTGCTGCTCGATGCACATGTTGGTGCGGGTGATGGCTTGGGTCAGCTCGTCCTTCAGGGTCCGCGGGGTGGTCAGCACGCTGGGGGTGTAGAGCACGGTGCGGCTCCGGTTCAAGGCGGCGTAGATCTTGGCGTCGTTGTCGGAGCGCGGCCCCCAGTAGGTCAGCAGGTCGTGAGCCTTCTCGTAGTGTGCGTAGCGGCGCGCGGAGAGTGTCTTTCCTACGCCGGCTGATCCGAAGCACAAACCGATGGTGTGCCCGCGGCGCACGGCGTCGGCGAACTCGGTGAAGCGGCGGTGCTCCTTGGTGACGATGAAGCGCTGGCTCACCTGAGGTCCTCCTTGTAGATCTTCAACGCCGACCTCGGCGCCGGAGTCGGTGCTTCGGTGATCCGTGGTGTCTCGGTTGGTGCGGCCACGAGGGCGATGCGTTCGTTGATGCCGGCTCGCAGCGCTCGGCGGCGGGCGTTGCGCGCGGCCTGGATCTCCTTGAGGCTGACCTTCTGGTCGTGGTGTTCTTGGTTGACGGCCTTGCAGACGAATTCGTCGTGATCGAAGACGCGGATTTCGGTGATGTCGCGGGGGTCGTAGCGGATCACGACCGAGCGTCCGACGTAGCCGGCCAGAGTTGGCGAGACGTAGCGCAGGCCCTGGAAGCGGATGCCATCGCGGCGCACGACGCGGGTCTTGGCGACGGTCAACAGCAGTCTGTCGAGGTCTTCCAGGGTCTCGGGCATTCGGGGCAGCCAGCCATCGGCGATCCACGCGCTGCGCGGGGAGGTTCCGAGCTCGCTGTGCGTGCGGTCGTTGTAGGTGGCCACGAACGCCTCCAGGGCGCTATCGAGGGCGGCCAGGGACAGTTTCGGTGTCGGCCAGGGGTGCCCTTCGGTGATGTGTCCGGGCAGGGTGGCGAGTAGCTCGGTGTTGATGGTGCCGAAGAACCGCTCGATCTTGCCCCGTCCCTGGGGTCGGGCGACGGTGGAGTGGATCAGTCGGATGTGGAGGTCGACGGCGGTGTGGGCGAGCTGGTCACTGGTGAAGTCGCTGCCGTGGTCGACGTAGAGCACGTCGGGCAGGCCGCACATCGGCCAGGCCGGGTCGGTCTTGTGCCAGATCGCTTGGCGCAGCGCCAGGGCGGTGTTCATCGCCGACGGTGCGCCCAGGAAGACTGTGTAGCCGCAGACCGCCCGGGAGCAGTCGTCGAGGATCGTTGTCAGCCATGGCCGTGCGGGCTTGCCGTCGGTGCCCACCACCAGGATGTCGAGCATGGTGTGATCGGATTGCCACATCGCGTTGGGCAGCTCTGCTTGCCGGCGTAGCACCAGCTCGTGCTTGTCGCGGTAGGACGCTGCGCCCTCCAGGGCGAGGGTGACCATGCCGGGATCCAGGGTCCGCACGATGTCCCAGACCACCGAGTAGGAGGGGACCGGCCATCTCCGGGCGGCGCAGATGCCGGTGACTTTGCGGTGGATGGTGGCGATGGCCGGCCGCGGCTTGCTCAGTGCCAGGCCCTCGATCAGGTGGACGAGGTCGGGCGGAAGGCGGCGGGAGCCGGTGTCCGCCCGTGAGGCTGTCTCCAGTCCGGCGTAGCCGTCGGCGCGGTAGCGGGCGTGCCAGCGCTCCAGGGTCCGCAGCCCTACATCGGTCTCGCGAGCTAAGCGCGCGAGGGGCACCTGGTCCTCGACGTGGAGCCTGAGGATTCGCCACCGCGCTCGAGCGTCCACGACGCACCTACTGCAAGGCGTTCTCGCGCCCGCGCTCGGCGCGCTGAAGGGCGCGGTAGACCGTGGAGCGGCCCACGCTGAACAGCTCGGCCAGCTCGCCCACGGTGTGCTCGTCGGCGGCATGTAGCTGGACGAGGTGAGCTTCTTGCCGGGGGGTGAGTTTCGGTGACTTCCCGCGCAGCCGGCCCTTGGCCTTGGCGACCTTCATCCCCTCGCGGGTGCGGGCACGGATGAGGTCGGCTTCGAATTCGGCGACCATCGCCAGCACGTTGAACAACAGTTTCCCCATCGGGTCGGTCGGGTCGTACACCGATCCGGCGATGCTCAGCTTCACTTCCCGCGCCGCGAGGTCGTCGGCGATCTGGTGGGCATCACGGACTGAACGCGCCAGCCGATCGAGCTTGGTGACCACGAATGTATCGCCGTCCCGACAGGCAGCCAGCGCCTGCCGCAGTCCCTCACGGTCGGCGTTGCGGCCCGTGAGCCCGTGATCGACGTAGATGCGCTTGGGATCGACGCCGAACGCCGCGAGTCCGTCACGCTGCGCGGTCAGGTCCTGCTCGTCGGTGGAGACTCGGGCATAGCCGACCTTCAAGGGGGACATGCTCCCCAGTGTGTCATATAGCCTCCCTTCACCGGACAGTTCACCGGACGGGTCTTACGGGACAGCCCGCCAGGCGTGCCGTCGTTCCTCTCGATAAGTAGCGGTGGTGTCCGGTGAGGGTTCCCCTTACGGGCATGCGATCTGGGCTGACGCCTGTGACCGAGTGTTCAGTGCGCGCTGTATAGTTTAGTCCATGCTGACCATTGCTTCGCGTCTCGACGTGATGAACCGCCTGGGTCGTGCACTGGCCGACCCCACTCGATCCCGGATCATCTTGACCCTGCTCGACCATCCCGCTTACCCGGCGGAACTGGCCCGAGATCTGGACCTGACACGCCCGAACGTGTCCAACCACCTGGCATGCCTGCGCGATTGCGGGATCGTCGTCTCCGAGCCCGAGGGTCGTCGGACACGATATGAGATCGCCGATTCGCACCTGGCGCAGGCGCTGACGGCACTGGTCGATGCCACCCTGGCAGTGGACGAAGACGCCCCGTGCATCGATCCCGCCTGCTCGCTTCCCGGATGCGACGCAGCTGGGGAGGGCGCATGATCCTCACCTCGGTCTTGCAGGCGATGGGCCTGTTCGCAGCGACCAACATCGACGACATCATCGTGCTCTCCCTCTTCTTCGCGCGAGGGGCAGGCCAGCGCGGCACTACCGCCCGCATTCTGGCCGGCCAGTACCTCGGATTCGCCGGCATCCTCGGTGCCGCGGTCCTGGTGACCATCGGCGCCGGAGCATTCCTGCCCTCGGCAGCCATCCCGTACTTCGGTCTCATCCCTCTGGGCCTCGGCCTCTGGGCCGCATGGCAAGCCTGGCGCGGAGACGATGACGACGATGACGACGAGGCCAAGGTTGCCGGCAAGAAGGTCGGCGTGTGGACAGTCGCAGGCGTCACCCTTGCCAACGGCGGCGACAACATCGGCGTCTACACCCCTGTCTTCCTCAGCGTGGAACCTCTCGCAGTAGTCGCCTACTGCATCGTCTTCCTCGCGCTCGTCGCGGTCCTGGTGGCCCTGGCAAAGTTCGTCGCCACCCGCCCCCCGATCGCCGAAGTGCTCGAACGCTGGGAGCACATCCTCTTCCCCATCGTTCTCATCGGCCTCGGCATCGTGATCCTCGTCAGCGGCGGAGCCTTCGGACTCTGACGTAGCGGCAGCGATCCAAACGGCCCCGACCGGGCGCACCCCTCTCGGTTCAGACCGCGACACCTACCTGCAGCCAGTCCTGCGTGATCGCGGCAACAAGACCGCCACGGAGCGCTGCAAAAACCCCGCCACCAAGCGAACGAAGCCACAGCCGTGTCATCGGCCGAGATTGTCCGCCGCCCCCGATACGTTGGCTGCGTGAAGTCATGGACGTTCATGGTCGACAGCAGCGACCCCTGGGCATCGCCGACGACCCTCAACGAGGATCTCTTGGAGTCGATCGCGAAGGGTCCGATCGCCTCGAACCCCGACATCGAGGTCGCGGTGGCCCTGGCCCGCTTCGCGCACCAGGAGTTCGAGAACCATGGCACCGGGGGATCGCTGCTCAGCCAGGAGCAGTCGGTCCTGGTGATGAAGGCGCTCGCAGCGCTGCTCCGCCGGCTCGGCATCACGACGTTCCAGGCGCCGTTCCGCGACTTCGATACCTTCTACAGCCACTGGCGCCGAGTCGGTGCCTCTGGTGAGGGCGGCTACCAGAAGCGACGCGACATCCTGCACGAGGTCTTCGAGCCCCTGCACGAGGTGCTCGCCGAGCGCGAGGCCGGGTCGATCACGTCGACGCTGGCCGTCGCCATCTCGCCGCGAAGGGTCACCGGCTGGCCCCGCGTCGACGAGGAAATCTCCGAGCTGCGCCGTCACTTCGAGTCGGCATCCAGCCAACAGGACCACTCCAACATCGGCAACGACTGCGTGGCCATCCTGGAGGCGCTCTCAGAGGCCGTCTACGTCCACGACAAGCACGGTCGTCCCGGCGAGGACAAGCCGCCTGTAGCGAGCACGAAGACCAGGCTCGACCGGTTCATCGAGGTCGAGCTGCCGGGCAGGACCAACGCCGAGTTGCGCAAGCTCTGCCGGGCAGCCATCGAGCTCGCTCAGGCCGTCAAGCACCGTCGGGCGACGGTGAGTCGCCTTGAGGCCGGCGTCGCGGCTGACGCCGTGATCCTGCTGGTCAACATGCTGCGCCGGATCGATCTGTCGGAGTAGTTGCGCAGATCAGTCGCCGTCGACAACGGCCGAGCGCTCCGCGCGGTGGCGCAATGCGTTCGGCGCGACCTTCATGAACCAGCTCTGGAACGACGAAGGGGACTTACCTGGGTCGAGCAAGTAGGCGATGGCCTGCTCCGCCGTGAGCCCTGGGTTGCCGGCGGCCTCGCGCAGGTCGGCGAGCGGGATGAGCTTGTCGTGCCGCTCGATCGAGGTGAACCTAATCGCAGCTCCTACCTTCGGTTGGTCGCTCGCCCTCGCAGGGACAGAGTTGTCAGGGCGAAGGTCCAATGTGAGCCCCAGGGCGCGCGCCACTCTCACTAGTGGGCCCGTAGAAACATCCGTACCCGACTCAATGCGAGCGACTGTTGCCCGCGACACGCCAGAACGTGCAGCCAGCTCAATCTGAGACCATCCGTGCTCGCGCCGAGCCTCCCGAACGGCAGACGCCACTTGGTCGATCACAGCGGTCGCTCGCCGCCTCTCTGAGCCTCGTCAAACCAAGTGAACATGGCTGGTCCGCCCCGCTGCGTGCGGACCGCTTAGGAGCCCATCCGCGGCCAGGGAGCGAACAGCGCTCTCGACTCCTGTCAGTCCTGACATCAGTTGATCAACGAACGGCCGCAAGCGTTGGCGAGCACTTGCATCGGTGAGCTTCGGCAGGATCACATTTGCCGCATCCTCCGGTCGAATCTCGGCCAAGCCATCTGAGCCTCGCGCGGACCCGCGCATCTGAATCGCGTACGCCTCCGAGCACAGTCCGGCCACGAGGTCCAAGGCGAGATCCGAGTGACCGGGCTTGAGTCGAATTCGGTGCATTCCATTCGTAGCGATCACGTCCGTGTCGGAATCTCCGACGACGAACCACTTCCTGACGCTGCCCCAGACGGCCCCGACATAGAAGTCGCCTGGCTCAGTCAGGTGCTTTGCCCGAGCTGGCAATTGCCAGCCGCGCAATGACTCAGCTCGGTAGCTGCCGGTTTCTACATTAGACAGCTCGACGTAGTGGTACTGCTTCTTCGAGTCCAGCTCGACGACACGGCCTTGGCTATCGCGCAACTCTGGCAGGAAGTCCACTACGTCGCCCAGCCGGAAGTGGTCAACAGCCTTGATCTGATCGACGATCGCGCGGCGCTTCTGAGAGAGGAACTTGGGGTCGAGCGTGAGGTGAGGATCATCGAGGATCTCCTGCATGCTCACGGCGAAGCCGTTGCCGGAGGGCAGTGCTTGAGATCCAGGGACGCGGGCCAACCACGGGAAGTCGGCGGCCGCCTCACTGTCGGCGATGTCACGCAACGCAGTATGAAAATCCGAAAGCAGGATCGGCTGCTGCATGTCATCGAGAACGAGGGTCCCGTCCTCATCATCTCGAACGTAGGTCGGTGCTGCCTTCTTGTCACCAGTTGACCAGCCCACGTTGTCGATCAGCTGAACGGCAACAGACCGCTTGTCCGCCTTCGGGAGGGTGGCGAGCGGTGTGTCACGCTTCTCCAGGAAGATGATGCTCGCGGAGACGTCAGCGCCCGACCCCTTGAACGTAAAGCGTGGCAGGCCAACAATGCCAGCGACGTGGGCTTGGCGAATCAGCCATCGGCGGAGCTCAAGGTACTTGGTTGAGGTGTTGCCGAGGTATCCGTTGGGCACGACAAGGGCGACCCGACCTGTTCCGGGCTTCGCGAGCCGGACGCACAATTCTGCGAAGAGGATCCCCGTTTCTTGTGAGCGCAACGCCTCGCCCTTGGCGGCGGACTTTGGTCGCCGGAAGCCCGCTGAACCAAGGTCAAAGCTCTTCAGGATCTTCTGGTCCTTCTCGACAATTCGAGATCCGAATGGCGGGTTGCAGACCAGGATGTCCCACTTGCCCTCTTGGGCACTCACCTGTTCGAGCGAGTTCACCTGCTTGATGTTGGACTTGCCATCTCCGTTGAGGACCATGTTGAGAATCGCTACCTGGACGGCTTCGCCCGACAGATCATTGCCCCAGATCTTGTCTGCGTAGCCCTGGAATCCAGCATCAGCACCGCGGCGGAATGCTGCAGTCAGGAAGTCGGCACTGCCGCAGGCGGGATCCAACACGTCCTCGTGCCAATCCGGCGACAGGATGTCTACGATGAAGCGAGTGACGGCAGGTGGGGTGAAGTATTGCGCGAGGTCCCACTTGTACAGCCCCCGAGCGAAGTACATGTAGAAGTCCTGCACCACGTTCTGAGCAGCCGAGGTGACCCGGTAGGGCGCCAAGATGCTCATCACGTCAAAGAACGTCGCATCCGGCACGGGTAGATCCGTCGCGACCTTTTCAGGCAGGTGGTGCTTGTAGTAGTTCACCGCATCCTGAGCCGCAGCCTTGTAGGTGCTCGTCGCGGCAGCGCTGCTCATCTTGAGCGAGCGGTAGTCCTGGATCTTCAACGTGCCGCCCGTGTTCTGAGCGGAGATCTCGTCGTAGATCTTGGCGAGCAGCAGCTGCATCATCAAGCCGAATCGCTTCGTCGGCGAGATGGAGGCCGCGTGCAAGGTGTTCTCGATACGCACGAAGATGTCTCGCAGCGGAACATCGGTCCGAAGATCGCTCAGCACCAACGTCTTGGCACCCGGTGCGTGCCCGAACCCTGGCAGAACCTCGATGGGGCCTTCGTGGTCTGTTACGACGCCGTCCTTGTCGACTTCGCGCCAAAACACCTTCTGGTCGACGTTGTCCCAGTAGACGGCAACGCAGGAGTTGTTCCTCGCGAAATCGAGCATGGGCTTGACCTGAAAAGCCGTTGCCGCCGCTGCATCCGCGTTGTCTCGCTTGACCTCTCCGAGCACGACGGCATGCTCAAGAATCCAGTCCTCGTTGTGCCCAGGCTCGTTTGGGACGTCCAGCACCGCGAAATCAGCCCGGAAGCTGTTCCTCCCCGCGTTGCCAAAACGCTTCAGCACGGGTTCAACGACAAAGTTGGCTACTGGATAGCCCTCGTCGACCAGGTGCTGCAAGGCCTCAATTCGATAGCGCTCCTCGGTCGCCGTCAAGCCGTCCTTGCTTCGACCAGAGACCTTCAAGATGCCCCTGATGGGGCACCGCAGCGTGTAACCCTCTGCCATGTCTTCTGTCCTCTCGGTCCGCCGGCCGACCAGGGCGGTCGGGCAATCCCCTGGAATGTATCAGATTTGACACACGCGACGATGGATCGGTGGGGACAGGTGCGATGCGGGCCAGCCTATGGAGCTCCTCCGACATGCTTGAGCGAACTGGGTAATAAGCACCGCTGACGCGGCGCCGGGAGCGTTCCTGACCTACCAAGGAAGGAACACTGCCATGAGCCCACAAGACCTGGACCAACTCACCCTGCAGCTGGACGGCACCGCAGCAACTTTCGATGACGTCTTCGCAGCCCTCGACGCAAACACCGACTACGACGCCGGCACCGGCTCTCTCCAAGACCCGAACGTCGCCATGGGCGATTGCGTGATCGAGGTTGGGCTGACCCCGTTTCGTAGGTCCAGTCGTTATGAGGGTCGTCCTGTTGCCCGCGGTCGCGGGCAGGGAGACTGGTCAGATCATGACGAACAGCAGGAAGCGTCACACCCCGGAGCAGGTCGTCCGCAAGCTCGGGCAGGCCGACAGGATGCTCGCCGACGGCAGCGACATCGCCGCGGTGTGTCGGGAGCTTGGGATATCCGAGCAGACGTACTACCGGTGGCGGAACCAGTACGGCGGCCTCAAGGCCGACGACGCAAAGCGCCTGAAGGAGCTGGAGAAGCAGAACGCGACCCTGAAGCGTCTGCTCGCGGAAGCGGAGCTGGAGAAGGCTGCGCTCAAGGAGCTGGCCGAGGGAAACTTCTAGGCCCGGGCAGGCGCCGCGCCGCCGTCGATCACCTCAAGCGCAAGCCGCGGGTGAGCGAGCGGATGGCGTGCCGTCTGGCCGGGCTGAGCAGGTCCGCGTACCGTCGCCCGCTCAAGGGCGACACGGTCGCCGACCCTGATCGCGCGTTGCGTGACTGGCTGCGCGCGTGGGCGAAGAAGCATCCCCGCTACGGGTACCGGCGGGCGTATCACGACGCCCGGGGTGAGGGATGGGTGGTGAACCACAAGAAGATCCAACGCCTGTGGCGTGACGAAGGGCTCCGGGTCCCGCAGCGGCGACGCCGCAAGCGTGTCGGATCCTCGACCGTCGACGCCCCGGCGGCAGTCGCACCGAACCTCGTATGGGCGGTGGACTTCCAGTTCGACGCCGACGAGCAGGGCCGGCCGATCAAGATCTGCTCGATCGTCGACGAGCACACCCGGGAGTGCATCGGCGGCCTCGTGGAGCGCTCGATTACCGCCGACCGGCTCACCGCCCACCTCGAGGACCTCGTCGCCGCCCGGGGCGCCCCGGCGGTGCTCAGGTCGGACAACGGGCCGGAGTTCATCAGCGACGCGATGGCCGACTGGGCCGGCACCCGCACCGGCCTGTCCTACATCCCGCCGGGATCGCCGTGGCGCAACGGGTACGTCGAGTCGTTCAACAGCCGCATCCGCGACGAGTGCCTCAACATCAACAGCTTCTACTCGCTGCTGCACGCACAGGTCATCATCGGCGACTGGAAGGACGAGTACAACCACCACCGCCGGCACTCCTCGCTCGGCTACCTACCCCCAGCCGAGTACGCTCGAAAGTGCACCCATCAAATGGAAACCGACGACTCACAGAGCGTCCGGACCGAATGAAGGGGGCGGCTCACTCGCTCACGGTCACGTGGAAAGTGTGTGACTCAGCATCCCTGTCACATCCCCCCATGTCGTATGTTGCTTCGATCGTTCACATGCTTGCCACGCACGGGAGCATCGGCCTTGGAGGCCTCCGGAATGCGAGGAGTGAATGGCGGCCCGTCGGCCTCAAGATCAATGCTCGGTTGTGCGCGGGATCTTCTGTATGAAGCTGATCAGGTTTCCTTCACCGTCCCGAATCGCCGTACCGACGCCGATCGCCGGGCCAAGATCCACGCTCTTCCACACGAAAGTCACGTCTCGGACCTCGAGCTCAGCGGTGAGTTTCGTGATGTCTCCCGTCTCGAACACAAGTGCTTTATTCCCGACTGGGAGGAGGTGATTCGGCGGGTCCGCGAAGAGCGCGTCGATGCGGTACCGACCAGGGGCCTCGAGCAACTCGATATATATGCCGGCGCCTCGAACGATCGCTGCGTCTGCACCGACGGCCTCGACGCGGGATCGGCTGACAAGCTCGAATTCCAGCACTTCTTCCCACCAGGCGATTGACTTCTCGAGATCTTCGACAGCCAGAGCAATACCCGCGAGCCGCACGTCGAGCAGACCTCGGATCCTGGAGATCATGACGGCAAGCCTGTCTCGGGTTTGAGCACTTCGCCACCCCGTGGGGTTGTTGAGTCGACGGGGACGGCTCCCTGCGCGAGCTTCAGGCGGGTCCACAAGTTCATGTTGATGATCACCGCGGCCATTTCTGCGACGTCTCGCTCCGTGAAGTGGGTGCGCAACTCGTCGTGCGCTGCGGCAAACTTCCCTTGGTCAAAGATGGTGAGAGCTTCGCAGTACGACATGGCCGCGCGTTCTCGTGGCGAGAACATCGTGCTCTCACGCCAGGACGGGAGGTGAGCGATGACGATCGAAGGTATACCGATCTTGGTCGCGACCTCGGTGTGCAGTATGAGGCAGTACGAGCAGGGATTGAGCTGCGCAACCCGCAGCCGAAGAAGTTGCAGTAACCGTGGATCACCGGGCAGCTCGGCGGAGTATCCGAAAGCCGCAGCCATCGCACTCGCCAGACGTCCGAAACTGGTCCGATTGGGGTCGAATCGCGTGTTCCGGAAGCTCACGTTCTCGAGCACTGGACCGAACCTGTTCATTCCGCGCCTAGGCACCAGCCCCACCGCCCCCTTCAGGACCGAGTCCCTGCGGTGAAGCTTGCACCGTGCGGTGCGCGAAGACCGGGGTGGTGACCAAGTGCCGGGCTTTCTCGTGCTTGGTGGTCTCAGTGCGCGCGCTGTCGTCGGTCGAGCAGCTCGACCATCCTTCGTATGCTGCACCGTCAGCCCACCGCGATGGAGGCCGAGAGCTCGCACGAGTGTCGCTCATCGAAGGACTCCCTACTCCTGGTGTGTCGAGTCACCAGGCGACCCGAGTCATGACCACTATGGACTCTAAGGTCCATACTGGCCTACTGTAGGCATCGACCGCCACAACGAGGAGGAACAGTGAGCGCCAAGGGTTATACCAAGACCGATGAGGCGCTGAACCGCCTCACGGAACATCAGCGGCAGATCACGCAGGAGGACGGCACCGAGCCTGCCTACGACAACGAATACTGGGCGAACGACGAGCCCGGGATTTACGTCGACATCGTCTCCGGGCAGCCGCTCTTTTCCTCGAACGATAAGTACGACAGCGGCACAGGCTGGCCCAGCTTCACCAAGCCGATCGACGACGAAGCTCTGGAAACCAGAACTGATCACCAGCTGACCACGCCCCGAATCGAGGTGCGCTCGACCGGTGCGGACAGCCACCTCGGCCACGTCTTCCCCGACGGTCCGCACGATGCCGGCGGGCTTCGGTACTGCATGAATTCCGCAGCCCTGCGTTTCGTCCCGGCCTCATCCCTCGAGGAAGAGGGATACGGGCAGTACCGATCCCTGTTCGATGGGGATGCCGAATCGACAGGAGTTGTGGCATGAGCGACGGCGTTGACGACACCGGCAGGATCACCCGCAATCCCGACACCGAGACCGCCATCCTCGCCGGTGGCTGCTTCTGGGGCATGGAGGACCTGTTCCGCCACCAGCCGGGCGTAGTTGACACGCGGGTCGGCTACACGGGAGGCGAGAATGACCACGCCACGTACCGCAACCACCCCGGTCACGCCGAGGCGATTGAGATCGTCTTCGACCCGACCCAGACGACCTACCGCGACATCCTCGCCTACTTCTTCCAGGTCCACGACCCCACGACCCTCAACAGCCAGGGCAACGACTACGGCACCAGCTACCGCTCCGCGATCTTCCCCACCTCCATGCAACAGGAGCAGATCGCCCGCGAGACGATCGCCGACGTCGACGCATCCGGTCTGTGGCCGGGGAGGGCCGTCACCACCATCGAGCCCGCCGGCTCGTTCTGGGAAGCCGAGCCCGAACACCAGGATTACCTGATCACGTATCCCAACGGCTACACGTGCCACTTCGAACGCCCCGACTGGGTGCTGCCGAGCCGAACCGAGACGGACACACGAGCATAGCGACGTCGGACCTCAGGCAACCTCAGACGAACGCGCCGGAAACAGGACACACATGGACAGCAGTCAGGAGGGCATGGTCACGCTGCGAGGCACCGATCAGGTGCTCGGAGAACTGGACATGTCCGGGACCGCCGACTCGCTCGCCAAAGTCACGAACATCGCCAACAATGAGAGCGCATCGGTCTACGAACTCCGCATCGAGGACCGCACCGTCGCGGGACTTCTGTACGCCGAGACCGGCAATCGGGTGACTCTGCTCGCGACATCCGTGTTTCCTGAGTTCCGCGGAAAAGGGCTTGCCGGCAAGCTCCTCGGCGGCGTCCTCGACAAGCTTCGCGCCGAAGGCCGAACCGTGACCCTGACGTGTCCATTCGCCACCGCATTCGTCCACTCCCATCCCGAGTACGCAGATGTCGTCGATCCCACCTTCCCCGGCAACGCCCACTCACGCAGGCACGGGCGACGGCACTGAGCCGCACGAGAGGCAGCCATGACTCATCTCGAAGAACACTCGCTCCCGTACATGGACAAAGCCCTTCCCGATGCGTGGAAGGCAGCGACGACCTTCGCTAGCGCCATTTCCAAGGAGACCACTCAGCACGGGGCTGTCATCCGCGGAAGGCGAGATCATCAAGATCCGCGTCTCGCAGCTCAACGGATGCGTCTTCTGCCTAGACCTCCACTCCCGGCAAGCCCGGAAGCTGGGCGTGCCGCAGCAGAAGCTCGACCTGCTCCCGGCATGGCGGGAATCCACGCTCTTCAGCGACCGGGAAGCAGCGCTGCTCGCAGTCGCCGAGACAGCGACCACGCTCCCGCTGAGCGAAGACAGCAAAGCCGACCTCCTCGCCGCCCGAAACACCCTCGGCCAGGAAACTTTCATCAGCGCCGAATGGGTGGCCACCACCATCAACATCTTCAACAGGATCTCCATCCTCAGCGAGCACCCCGTGCGAGCGCGAGATGCTGAAGGGAAGCTCTCCTAGAGTCGAGAAGGACGCCCCGCAACGTCACGAAAGTCACAGCAGGCTTCCAGGATATCGGGACCAAAAGGTCCACTTCCGACGTTATCTCCAGTGACGCCGCAAGCCAGCGGCGGCAGAATCGGAGGAATCGTGCCCAGCAGTAACTACCCCAAGACGTCCGAGGCGCTCAGCCGTCTCACCCCGATGCAGTACCGCGTGACCCAGGAGGACGGCACCGAGCCGTCGTTCCGCAACGAGTACTGGAGCAACCACGAGCCAGGCATCTACGTCGACGTCGTCTCGGGCCAGCCCCTGTTCTCATCCACCGACAAGTACGAGAGCGGCACCGGATGGCCGAGCTTCACCCGACCGATCCAGTCGGACGCCGTCCACACCAAGACCGACCGGAAGCTCTGGATGGAGCGCACTGAGGTCCGATCCACAGGAGCCGACAGTCATCTCGGGCACGTCTTCGACGACGGCCCCGCCGACGCCGGGGGATTGCGCTACTGCATGAACTCGGCCGCACTCCGTTTCATCCCCGCAGCGGAGCTCGAGGCACAGGGATACGGCGAGTACCACTCCCTGTTCGACACCACCGACACCACCGAGGAGAACGCATCATGACCAGTGGCATCCACGACACCGGCCAGATCACCCGCACACCCGGCACAGAGACGGCGGTTCTCGCCGGCGGCTGCTTCTGGGGCATGGAGGACCTGGTCCGCCGCCAGCCAGGCGTGCTGCAGACACGAGTCGGCTACACCGGCGGTCGCAACAGCCACGCCACCTACCATCGTCATCCCGGTCACGCAGAGGCGCTGGAGGTGGTCTTCGACCCCGCCAGGACCACCTACCGTGATCTCCTGGCATTCTTCTTCCAGATCCACGATCCGACCACCGTCAACCGCCAGGGCAACGACATCGGCTCCAGCTACCGCTCAGCGATCTTCCCCGTCACCTTGGAGCAGGAGAAGACCGCCCGCGACACCATCGCAGACGTGGACGCCTCCGGCCTGTGGCCGGGCAGCGTCGCGACCACAATCGAGCCGGCAGGCCCGTTCTGGGAGGCAGAGCCTGAGCACCAGGACTACCTGGAGCGGTATCCGAACGGCTACACCTGTCACTTCCCCCGTGCAGGTTGGGTGCTTCCGCCTCGCGCGGCGCATGCGGCGATCTGATCAAAGGCGGAGGGTGTGCTCACCACGGTGAACACACCCTCCCGGTCGATAGGGAAGCGGCTAGTGAGCTCCGCCGTCGTCGGCCCAGACCTGCAGCTCGTTCATCACAAGCTCGTCGAGCATGGGCGTCTCGTACCGCCCTTCCGCGGCGTACGACCCATTCCGGAAGCTGAGCCCAGCAACAAGATGGTCTTCAACGATCCATCGAACTTCATAGCAGGCCCGGTAGCTCGGAGGCCAGAAAGAGCAGAAACGCCCCGTCGCGTCGAGGTACCATTCGCCGCGAGTGGACCGCCCATACTCGACATACACAGTGCCGCCGGCGGGGTCGAACGTCTGTGTCGCCCCGTCTGCGTATCGGAGAGGTCCTCTTGTCACCGCGTAGGCAATGTCTTCGGCGAGGACGACGTCACCATGCTTCATGATCGGCTTCCCCCAGCGTACGGAGCGTCGGCCCTCGCCTTCGTGCTAAACGCGGTCTCCATCAAACAACGGCCTCCTCGATGAGCTCGTAGATGTTCGCGCGCCGGAGGTCGGCGGCGTGAAAGACGAGACCGTCGCCGCGCTCGGGCGGTTCCACGGCGACATGCCGCACGCAAGTCGCGGCGAGATCTCGCTCTTGTCCCGTCATGACAACGAGCCCGATCACCGTGGTGTCGGACCCGACCGCGTTGGTCGCTGCCACGCTAATGTCGCGGGTGACATGCCGTGCGATGCGGTCCACACGTCGCCGTGAGGCGCCGTCAGCACCCTCGAACACCATCACCACCGTCCGCGGCTGCACAGAGTGCACCGCGCCAGTGACCTCCCGGCGTATGCGTGCCACTTCTGCTCTGCGTGAGCGGAAACCGAGCATTCCTCTGATCCGGTATGCGGCCAACACCATCCGCAGGTCCTCGACCGTGGGCATATCGGAGGCCAGCGGGACGAGGTCCAGAACGGCCGCGTCATCGCCAATACGGACTGGCAAACTCATGTCAGACATCGCGCCAACTGATCGGGGCTTTCGAGCGCTCTGTCCAGCCGAGGCGTGAAGCGTCAGCTGCAGCGAGAAGCACGCCGCCCACGCTTGCGTGCCCATCTACGTCCATCGTTGAGGCTCCCGTCGAGATATTCGGGCCTTCGTGTGCACTGCCGCTCGGCGACGCGCGACGAGGACCGCCCGTCACCAATTCGCTTCGCACCGCGGCGGCTACGCGTGAACGTGACCCGGCTCGTGCTGGTGGTTGTCGAGTTCGGCACGGACCTGCTCCATGTCCAGCCCTCGCACCTGAGCGATGAGGTCCGCCAACGCCGGCTTCGGCAGTGCGCCAGCCTGGAAGAACACCCTGATCGAGTCGCGGTAGACCGCCACGGTAGGCAATGCACGGATGCCGATCTCCGACGACAGCTGAGCCGCAGCCTCTGTATCGACCTTGCCGAACACAATGTCTGGGTGCTCTTCGGAGGCGGCCTCATACACCGGGGCAAACGCTCGGCACGCACCACACCAGGTCGCCCAGAAGTCGAGGATCACGATCCCATCGCGGCCCGTGACCTCCTGAAAGTTCTCGTCTGTTACGTCTATCGTTGCCATCTCTGGTCCTCTCTTAAGCAACTGTATTGGACTCCATGGTCCCGTTACATAGTCCTCGATCGCGCGGGACTGCGCAAGGTCGCGGCGACCTGTGAGCGGCGTAGTGAGGCCGTCAGCAGCGGGGCGGAGATGCGAATCGACACGTTGGTAAACGCGTTCGCCGGATTCTCCGTCCGAGACCAGGCGTGACGGACTCGCGAGGCGGGCCTCGGTAGCGTTCGGCTTTGAGGCCCGCGAAGGTTCCCGGCGTCGTCAACGTCGCCACCCGCGGGCGGCTGATTACGTGCTGCGGTCGGACCCGATCGTTGTGACGGTCATTCACCACCGGGGGGTATCACCGGATGAGTGTGCTCTTGCTCCAGAGGATCGAGTTCCATGTCGGCGGCGTTCGAGACGGCCTCGACGCCGGCACCCGAGCGACGACTCTCGTTGAGTGCCTGGATGATGCGAGCAAGCGCTGGTTCAGAAAGCGTGCCGGTATGGCTGAAGACTCGTGCGCCGTCTCGGTACCCCAGCAGGCCGGGACGGCGGCCACGCGTGCGACATGCGCAGCCTGGAGCTCGGTAGTGATGTCGGCTCGTGCGTGTAGAACGTGTGACTGTTCGACGGATGACCTCTCGTAGATCGCACCGAAGGCGCGGCAGGGAGAGCACCAGCTCGCCCAGAAGTCGACGACGACGAGTTCGGTCGTCGCGACCACGCTTCCGAAACTCTGATCAGTCAAAGCAACCACGGTCATGGGTTGGTGCTCCTGTCAATTTCGACGCGACGGTCTTGGAGGGGCAAGGGCGTGGCGGCGACCCCTAGTAGCTGCGTGGCGACCCCTAGCCTCGAGATTTCACGGGGGTGTGGTCTCGACCGGCGGAATGAATGGCGAAAGGTGCTCCTGGCCTGGGATGATACGAGGTGTTGAGACCCGTAGCCATCCGCTGGAAGGAGCACCTTTCAGGTGTCCCACCCTACCTTGTTCTTCTACCCCCGTCCGCGGGTGGACGTCGCCGAGGTTCCGGCCCTCGCGCATGCGGGCGCTGTGCTGCTGACCGACACGATTCACGCCACTGGCCTCGCTGCTTCGCTGCGTGAGGCGCTGGATTCGTGGACGAAACCGCTGGCAGAGCATCACAGCTCGAAGGTCCTGCTGGATCTCGCACTCACTCTCGCGATCGGCGGCGAGCACGCTTCGGATGCTGATCTGCTGCGGTGCGAACCGGACCTGTTCGGTGACGTCGCCTCGGCCCCCACGATCTCCCGCATGCTCACCACGCTGGCTGAGGACGCGCCCGCCGTGATCGAGGCGATCTCGAATGCCCGTCGCGCCGCGCGGGAACGGGCCTGGGCCTTGGCCGGGGAGCACTCCCCCGCCGCGGGGGCCAGTGCGAAGAGCCCGCTGGTCATCGACCTCGACGCCACCCTGATCAACGTCCACAGCGAGAAGGAGCAGGCCGCACCGACGTTCAAACGCGGCTTCGGCTATCACCCTCTGTGCGCGTTCCTCGACCACGGCAGCGAAGGGACTGGGGAACCGCTGGCGATCCATCTCCGCCCCGGCAACGCCGGCTCGAACACCGCGGCTGATCACATCACCGTCACCAAGGCCGCGCTCGCGCAGCTCCCACCAGCCCTGCTGGCCCGGAGCAGGCGGGGGTCGAAGAAGATTCTGATCCGCACCGACGGAGCCGGCGGCACCAAGGAATTTCTCCAGTGGATGACCAGGCGGCGGCTGGCCTACTCCGTCGGGTTCACTCTCCCCGCGCACACTCCTGACCTGCTGGAACATATCGATGAGGCGCAGGCGTGGACTCCGGCCTATGACACCGATACCGACGGGATCCGCGAGGGGGCGTGGGTGGCGGAGCTGACCGGACTGCTGGACCTGTCCGGGTGGCCTGCCGGGATGCGGGTGATCGTGCGGAAGGAACGCCCCCACCCCGGAGCGCAACTACGGATCACCGATCACGAAGGAATGCGCATCACCGCGTTCGCCACCAACACCCCGCGCGGCCAGCTACCCGTCCTCGAGCTGCGTCACCGCCGCCGCGCACGATGCGAAGACCGGATCCGCAACGCCAAGGACCTGGGCTTGATGAAGTTCCCGCTGCAGGGCTTCGCGCAGAACCAGATCTGGTGCCAGATCATCCAGCTCGCCTCCGAGCTCGTCGCCTGGATGCAGACCATAGCTCTGACCGGCCATGACGCGAGGAAGTGGGAACCCAAACGGCTCCGCGCACGCTTGTTCGAGATCCCCGCGACTCTCGTGCGCCGCTGCCGGCACAAGGTCCTCCATCTCGCCGAACACGCCCCCGAAGCCCGAACCGTCCTAACCGGCATGAACCGGCTCCGCACCGCCGTCGCACAGACCTGACCAGGCGGCTCCACCCGCCCCACCGACCAGCAGAATCCTCCTCTCGGGAGTGGAACCCGACCGCCCGCAACGGACACTGCGACGATCTGTCACACCCACATGCCAGAATCAGCAGCTGAACACCGGCAACGACGCCGAACGCCCCCGCTCACCAACCCGATGAAACATCGAGGCTAGAGGCTTCGGCGCAGGTGCACAGTAGAGCGTGCTCGAGGGCCTGCAACGGCAATGCCTCGGTGGGCAGGCGGGCCGCGACGGCCCAGCCGACGATCCGCCGCGTGCGGACGTCCGTGAAGAGCGCGGCGTCGCAGAGCCCTTTCGGGATGCGAACGCAGGTGAACTTTGCGGCCCAGATGCCGCGGGCAGAGGCTGGGCGCTGCTTCGCGGCTCGGCAGCCGCGGGAGGTGAGAAACCCACATTCTGTCGTGCCGACCACGCGGCAGACAGCCTCGAAACCGAATTGTTCACGGTGCATATCGATGAACCGGATCATTTCGTCGTGGGGCGATCGGGCTGCGCGGATAAAATGCCGATGCCTTCTTCAAGATCTCGTTCGCACGGCGCATGTCGGTCACTTCGCTCCTCAGCCGGCGATTCTCCTCCTCGAGCGATTCCTGCGGACGGGACGATCTCTCGGCGGGGCCGTAGCGGTTGCACCAGCTCCGCAAGGGCTCCTCACCGACGCCGAGCTCGGGCGCGACGGCGCGGGTCGACTGCGCTCCTGGGCCACTTTCAAGGGCGTGGCGGTCGTAGACCATGCGGACCGCACGATCACGCAGCTCCGAGCAGAACTTCGTGGGCATACTCCAGTTCTCCTTCGTGAGACTCGGGAAGGAGACCCAGCGCGCTACAGCGTCCTGGCCGGCATCGTGAGCGGCTCTGGCTCTCGCATCTCCCCTCTGCGCCACTACACTCGCCGGATGACTGAACACCTTGGATGCTCCGGTGGCACCGCACACGCGATGCGACCGCAGGTCCGACCAAAGCAACAGCAGCCGATTGCGGATCTCCGATCATTGATCACGGATCGAGGCGAGGTCGTCGACTGCCAATGTGGGCGCGAGCACACGGTTGACCAACTTGGAACTGAATTCGAGTTCCCGGAGAACATGCGAGAAATCCTGCGTGAAGGAGCCGGTCGCCCTCGCCTGGATGTATTCGGCCCCTCCTTCCTTCTGCGAATAAACCGGATCGCAAAAGCAGGGCAAGAAGATCTACGAATAGAATCACTACACATTGTCTTTCATGACGACTGGCTGGTGGTCTTTGAAGATGTCGACGGAATCGGGACCGCCTGGCATCCGGCGGAAGACAACTCAGGGCGATACTTTGCCGCAGATGAGGCGGAACTGACGCTAACGCTCATCGTCGAGGCCGCGATCGATTCCTATGACTCTGCCGCACTTTCCCTGGAGGACGGCACTGCGGACTGCGAGTCGAGTATTTTCGGGGAATTCGAGAAGGACATCGAGAGCGTTTATCGGCTCGGCTCCGATGCCAGCAAGGTCCGCTCCTCTCTTGCTTCCCTGTGCCGGTTCATCGATCGAATCCCCGCGCCAGGGGCGTCGAAGAACTCAGACTGGTCAGCCGATGCTGCGGCCTTCGCCGAGGACGCAGATGACCTTCTGTCCAGAGTGTCCGGCATCCACGCACGGCTGACACAGCTCGTTACGGTTTACTTGGCCCTAGTGGCCCAGAAACAGAACGAGGACATGAAGCGCGTTTCAGGGTGGGCCGCCATCCTATTCACTCCGAGCCTTGTCGGAGCGATATACGGGATGAATTTTGAGTCAATTCCGGAACTTACCTGGGATTTTGGCTACCCGCTATCGATTCTGGCAATGGTCATCATCTCCGCGGGCCTGTACGCCGTCTTCCGCCGTCAGCGTTGGCTCTAGCCTCGATGTTTCATCGGGCTGGTGGGCGGGGGCGTTCGGCGTCGTTGCCGGTGTTCAGCTGCTGAACGGCTCGGCTACCCAACCCAGAAGCCCTTGGCGCTGCTGGAACGGATCATCAAGCTCACTACCAATCCGGGTGCGGTGGTCCTGGACCCGTTCTGCGGGTGCGGGACGACGGTAGACGCGGCGCAGAAGCTCGGTCGGTCGTGGGTAGGCATCGACATCACGTACATCTCGATTGACCTCATCATCAAGCGGTTGCAGGCCACTTTCGGCCAGTCCGTCATGGACCAGGTAGTGGTGGATGGAATCCCGTACGACATGCAGTCGGCGCAGCGCCTGTTCGAGAAGTCGCCGTTCGACTTCGAGCGCTGGGCGGTCTCGATGCTCCACGCCCAGCCGAACGAGAGGCAGGTCGGAGACAAGGGCATCGACGGCGTTCGCCGGTTCATCATCGACAGCACCACCGTTGGCAAGGTCCTTGTCTCAGTGGGCTGACCCCATTTCCTAGGTCCGGTGGTTCTGAGAGTCGTCCTGTTGCCCCGTGGTTGCGGGCAGGGAGACTGGTCAGATCATGTCGAACAGTAGGAAGCGTCACACCCCGGAGCAGGTCGTTCGCAAGCTCGGTCAGGCCGACCGGATGCTCGCCGATGGCGCGGATGTCGCGGCGGTGTGTCGGGAGCTCGGGGTGTCCGAGCAGACGTACTACCGGTGGCGTAACCAGTTCGGCGGCCTTAAAGCCGACGAGGCGAAGCGCCTGAAGGAGCTTGAGAAGCAGAACGCGACGCTCAAGCGGCTGCTCGCGGAGGCGGAACTGGAGAAGGCCGCGCTGAAGGAGCTGGCTGAGGGAAACTTCTAGGCCCGGGCAGGCGCCGCGCCGCCGTCGCTCACCTGATCAGGACACTGCAGGTGAGCGAACGGATGGCGTGCCGTCTGGCCGGGCTCTCACGCTCCGCATACCGACGCCCACTCAAGGGCGACACGGTCGCGGACCCGGACCGCGCGTTGCGTGACTGGCTGCGCGCCTGGGCGAAGAGCCATCCCCGCTACGGGTACCGGCGGGCGTATCACGACGCCCGCGCCGAGGGGTGGGTCGTGAACCACAAGAAGATCCAACGCCTCTGGCGTGATGAGGGTCTGCGCGTCCCGCAACGGCGTCGACGCAAACGCGTCGGATCCTCAACGGCCGACGCGCCGACGGCGGACGCGCCGAACGTGGTGTGGGCGGTGGACTTCCAGTTCGACGCCGACGAGCAGGGCCGGCCGATCAAGATCTGCTCGATCGTCGACGAGCACACCCGTGAATGCATCGGCGGGCTCACCGAACGGTCGATCACCGCCGACCGGCTCACCACCCACCTCGAAGACCTCGTCGCCGTCCGCGGCGCCCCGGCCGTGCTCAGATCGGACAACGGACCGGAGTTCATCAGCGACGCGATGGCCGACTGGGCCGGCACCCGCACCGGCCTGTCCTACATCCCGCCGGGATCGCCGTGGCGCAACGGGTACGTCGAGTCGTTCAACAGCCGGATCCGCGACGAGTGCCTCAACATCAACAGCTTCTACTCGCTGCTGCACGCGCAGGTCGTGATCGGCGACTGGAAGGACGAATACAACCATCACCGCCGGCACTCCTCGCTCGGCTACCTACCGCCCGCCGAGTACGCTCGGCAATGCACCCATCAAATCGAAACCGACGACTCACAGAGCGTCCGGACCGAATGAAGGGGTCAGCCCAAGGTGATCGAGCTGCGTGCAGTGCGGCTGTTGTTGTCGACGGGCGGACCGGAGTAATTGTCAAGACCTGTGGATCGGCGTGTCATGCGACGTTTTGCTGGCGTCCTGATTCCTCGGGTCGTTCGACGAGCTTGCCGCGCTCGAAGGTGGCGCCGGCGCGGACGAGGGCCACGAGGTGCGGGGCGTTGACCGCGCGCCAGCGTCGTTGCGCGGACTCGATGAGCTTGAACGCCATCGCGATGCCCGCGGCGCGCGAGCCAGGACCCTTGGTGACGCGCTGACGGAGCCGGACAGTGGCGAAGGTCGACTCGATCGGGTTGGTCGTACGCAGATGGACCCAGTGCTCGGCCGGGTAGTCGTAGAACTCCAGCAGCACGTCCAGGTCCTCGGTGATCTTCGCGGCCGCCTTGGGCCACTTCGTGCCGTAGTCGGCGGCGAACGCCCTGGCGGCGGCCTCGGCGTGCTCGCGGTCCTCGGCGTTCCAGATCTCGGCCAGCGCGGCCTTGGCGCCGGGCTGGGCGGACTTGGGCAGGGCGTTGAGCACGTTTGCGATCCGGTGGAACCAGCACCGTTGCTCGCGGGTGGTGGGGAAGACTTCGCGCAGCGCGGCCCAGAACCCTAGGGCGCGCCACCACCGACCAAGTCGCTGCCGCCATGAACATCGACACGAAACGAGTCCGCCGTGACCTCAGCATCCTGCGCGACTGGCTCGGCGTAGATGCGGCTACAGGCCAACCCCACATCCCTGAAGCCACCAAGAGCAACGCCGCGAAACTGCTGGGCTGCGGAGCCTACGAAGTCAACGGGCTCCTATACGACGCTGACCTCTTCCGTCGGCTGCGAGTCCGCGGCGAAGCCCGTGGAGCTGCGGGTTTACCCGATCTCACCAAGGCGCTGGCGCTGGTCAATGGGCGACCTTTCGATGAGGTTCGCAGTGGTGGCGGCTCCTGGTTGGTCGACCAGAGCCTCCCGCACTACCTCACCGTCGCTGTCGTTGATGTAGCCCACCTCGTCACGACCATCAGCCTGGCCCGGGGAAACCACCGGGTAGCGCGCGCGGCCACCGAGACGGCCATACTCGCCGCCCCCCACGAGCAGATCCCTCGCCTTGACCTGGCGGCCGTGGCGGCCGCCGAAGGCCTCTCCAGCGAAGCGAAGCTCATCGCCCAAACCACCCTCGACGGCGATGGGGACGAACCACCGCTCGAGGTGAGTCGAAGGGCCGGTGAGATCGTGGCGAGGCACCGCTGGCTGGTGGATGACGCCCAAGCCAGCTAGGGCGTGTTGCTAAACCTTTCTGGGGTCGGGATCGACGAGTATCGTTCGCGTGACGCGTGATGTGATCTCTGAGGAGATGTGGGCGGTGATCGGGCCGTTGTTCCCGGCTGCGCGGTCGGTGGGTCGTCCGCCGGTCGATCGCAGGCTGGTGGTCGAGGCCACTGCGTGGCGGTTCCGCACGGGATCGCCGTGGCGCGATCTGCCCGAGCGGTTCGGGAACTGGAACACGATCTACAAGAACTTCAACCGGTGGGCCGAGCAGGGCGTGTGGGCGCGTGTGCTGGAGCACGTCCAGGCCATGGCGCACCATGCCGGGACGCTGGACTGGGTCGCCTCGATCGACTCCACGGTCGTGCGTGTGCACCAGCACGGCGCGACGCTTCCGCGCGACACAGGGGGCGGTATCGAGTTACAAGAAGTTCGGCGATGAGCCGCCGGATCACTCAATCGGACGCTCTCGTGGGGGCCTGACGACCAAGAATCACCTGGTCAGCGACGGTCGGGGGCGAGTGCTGGCGTTCATCCTCACGCCCGGCCAGAGCGCCGACACGAGCATGTTGATCCAGACGATGGAGCAGGTTCGGGTGCCCACCAGCGGCCGTGCGCGGACCCGACCGGATCGACTGCTGGCCGACAAGGGCTACCCCTCCAAAGCGAACCGCACCTGGCTACGCCGGCACGGCATCGCCACCACGATTCCCGAGCGGGACGACCAAATCGCCCACCGGCGTAAGAAGCCCGGCAGACCGATCGACTTCGGCGAGGCACAACGCGAACGCTACAAGGGCCGCAACGTCGTCGAGCGCTGCTTCAACAAGCTCAAGCAGTGGCGCGGCCTGGCGATGAGATCTGACAAGTACGCCCGCAACTACCACGCCGGCATCTGCCTAGCCGCCACACTCGACTGGCTACGAACAGGGTTTAGCAACACGCCCTACGACCGAGCACGCAACCGCGGCTGCCGACATCCACACGCAGCAAGGATCCTGGCCCAAGGCTGGACCAGGATCCTGTGGCGCTGCTGGCACGACCACCAGCCCTACAACCCCGACCTACACGGCCGGCTCAACACCCTCCAACAAGAGGCTGCTTGACATAGGGCTCTCGTGGTAGTGCACCGTCTTGGGGCAGACGTTCCCAGATTCCCATTCGGGGTTGCGTCAACTGATGCGGGCGAACCGTTCGACGTCGCGCTTGCTGCCGGACACGATCAATTGGTCGCCCTCAAGGACGACGGTCTCGGGCACGGCGTAGATGAAGTCCTCCCCGGGCCGCTTGAGGCCGACGACCGTGACGTCGTGGCGAGTGCGGATCGCCGACTCGGCCAGGGAACGGCCCCACGCGAAGGAAGGCGCCAGCGTCCGGGCCATGGCGAAGCCGTCCTCGAACTCGAAGTAGTCGATCATGTGGCCGGCGACGGTGTGTGCCACGCGCTCCCCCGCCGACCTCTCGGGGTAGACGATGTGGTCGGCGCCGATCCGCTTCAGGAGCTCCCCGTGCTTGCGGGAGGACGCCTTGGCCCAGACCTCGGGGACACCCTCCTCCTTCAGGGTCAAGAGCGTGATGATGGACGACTCCAGGTGCGCCATCGACACGATCGCGATCCCGACGTTCTCCAGGCCAAGCTGGCGCAGGGCGTCCGCGTCGGTGGAGTCCATCCGGACGACGTGCCGCAGCGTGTCGGCGTAGCGGTTGACCAGGTCGAGGTCGGCGTCCACGCCGAGCACGTCCATGCCGAGTTCCTGGAGGCGGCGCGCGCAGGCGATGCCGAAACGCCCCAGGCCGAGCACGAGCACCATGCCGTCGGCGGGGCGGGGCCGGAACAACTTATCCAACAAGGGGGTCCTCCCTCGGCAATTCGTAGTGGCGGTGCCGGGCGGTCATCGCCAGGGCGGCCGCGACGGACACCGGTCCGACGCGACCCAAGTACATCAGTCCCATCAGGACGCCCCACGCCGCGGGGGGCAGGGTGGGGGTCAGGTTCATGGACAGGCCGACGGTGCCGAACGCCGAGATCGCCTCGAACGTGTCCTCGCGCAGGGGCGCGTCGCTGACCGCGGAGATCGCGAGGATGCCGACGAACACCGCCGCTGTGCCCAGCACGACGACTGCCAGCGCTTGACGGGACACAGCAGAGGAGATCTTGCGGCTGCCGAGGACCGTCTTCTCATGGCCGCGCACCTCGGTGATGACGGCGAGCAGGAGCACGGCGACCGTGGTGACCTTCAGGCCGCCCGCCGTGCCGCCGGAACCCCCACCGATCATCATCAGGCCGAAGTCGACCGCGAGGGTCTCGTCGGTGACCAAGGCATAGTCGACCGAGTTGAACCCAGCCGTGCGCGGGAACACCGACCCACCCAGCGCACCCAGGAACTTCCCCATCGGACCTTGACCGCCGAGGGTGGCCGGGTTGGTCCACTCGAAAGCGGCGAAGGTCGCGAACCCGAGCACGAGGAGGATCACCGTGCCGTACAGGGTCAGGCGCAGGTGCACCGACCAGAAGGGGGGCAGGTGCCCGCGCACGCGCTCGACGACCTCGAGGTAGACCGGGAAGCCGAGGCCACCCAGCACGATGGCCAAGCAGATCGGCACCATGACGAAGGGGTCGGCGTTGAACCGCACCAGATTGTCGGGGTAGAGCGCGAATCCGGCGTTGTTGAACGCAGACACCGCGTGGAACATGCCGTGGTAGGCCGCCGCTCCCCAGTCCGGGAGGTAGGACCGGAACCGGAGCGTCAGCACGACCGCGAACACGAGCTCGAACGCCAGTGACAGCATCAGGATCCGGGCTGGGATCGACCGCAGCCCCCGTCTGGTGCGCGCCCGCGTCTCCGACTGGGCGATGTGCAGTTGGGCCTGCGAAGCCCGTCGGGTGACCGAGAAGATGATCAGGCTGGTCAGGGTCATGATCCCCAGCCCACCGACCTGGATGAGGGTCATGATGGTGAGCTCACCGAAGGTGCTCCAGTGGCTCGGGGTGTCGACCACCGCCAGACCGGTGATGCACAGCGCCGACATGGCCGTGAACGCAGCCACCCAGAAC
>JAWKJW010000026.1:0-50135 GCA_041393555.1 Tessaracoccus sp.
GTTCATCATCCCGTGGCAGCACTACTGGGTGATCGGCACCACCGACACCGCGTGGCACGAGCAACTCACCCACCCGGTGCCCACCTCCGCGGATATCGACTACGTGCTGGACCACGCCAACGCCGTGCTCTCCACGCCGCTCACTCGCGACGACATCATCGGCACCTACGCGGGCCTCCGTCCGCTGCTGCAGCCGAAGGTGCTGGACGAGTCGAAGTCCACCAAGGTCTCCCGCGAGCACACCGTCAGCGAAGTGGTCCCGGGCATGGTGGCCATCGCGGGCGGCAAGCTCACCACCTATCGGGTGATGGCCGAGGACGCCGTCGACTTCGCCCTGGGCGACGCGCAGGCCAAGCGCCGGCCGTCGGTGACCGCGAACCTTCCGCTGCTGGGCGCCGACGGTTTTGCCGCCGTCCGCAACCTGGGACCGTCGCTGGGTTCCCGCTACGGCTTCACCGCCGATCGGATGAAGCACCTGCTGGCCCGCTACGGCTCCGAGCTGACGGAACTTCTGGCCACCATCGACGCGGATCCCTCGCTGGGCTCGCCGCTGAAGAACGCACCGCGCTTCCTGCGCGCCGAGGTGCGCTGGGCGTGCGCCGTCGAAGGTGCCATGCACATCGAGGACATCCTGGTGGCACGCGTGCGGCTGAACTCCGAAGCACGTGACCGTGGCGCCTCTGTCGTCGACGAGGTGGCGGAGATCGCTGCCGAGGTGCTGGGGTGGGACGAAGAGCGCACGGCGCGCGAGAAGGAGAACTACCTCGCTCGGGCCAAGGCCGAACTGGCTGCCGAGGAGCAGGACAATGACGCCGCGGCATCGGCCGCCCGCATGGAGGCCCCGGACATCATCGGAGAGGGGTCGTCTCTCCCGGCCACAGCGTGGCTCAGGACATCGAGAACGAGAAAAAAGAAAAACCAAAACCGTTGCGCCCGGCGCGTGCCACAGAGCACGTGCCGGGCGCAACGGTTTTTCAGGTTTCTGGCCGCGTAGAAAAATAAGGGGCCGGGTGTCCCTTGGGGGGCGGACACCCGGCCTAAATGTGAATCAGCACCTCGCTGGCTCTTGGGGGGCACCAGCGCGCCGAAGCACGTGTTCATTGTGCCTGGTCAGAGTAAGGTCGTTCAAGTCGAGAGTCGAAGATTTTATGACAACCTGGCCTGACGAGGCACGGAGGTGGCCATGGAGATCGCGCTTTTACTGGCAATGACGGCGATTTGCGGCGCTGCGGTTGTTGCACCGCGGTTGAAAATTGCCGCGCCCCTGCTGTTGGTGGCGTTGGGCATCGTCGTCGGATTCTTACCTGGCATCCCGCCCATCGAGGTCGATCCCGAGTGGATCCTGGCGGGACTGCTCCCGCCCCTGCTGTATTCGTCGGCGGTGTCCATGCCGGCGATGAACTTCCGCCGTGAGTTCGGGCCGATCGCCGGATTGTCCGTGCTGCTCGTCATCATCAGCTCCGTGCTGATCGGGTTGCTGCTGTGGTGGGTGATGCCGGACCTGGGCCTGTGGTGGGCGATCGCGCTGGGGGCCATCGTCAGCCCCACCGACGCGGTGGCCACGTCGATCGTGAAATCCATCGGCGTCTCGCCGCGCATCACCGCCATCCTGGATGGCGAGGGCCTGCTGAACGACGCCACCGCGCTGGTGATGCTGCGCACCGCCATCGCCGCGACTGCCGTATCAGTGTCGTTCTGGAGCGTGGCCGGGCAACTGCTGTACTCGGTGGTGGTGGCCACGGTGATTGGCATCGTCATCGGCACGCTGAACCTCAAGATCCGCTCCCGGATCGCGCATCCGACGGCCACGACGGCGCTCAGCTTCGTCGTGCCCTTCGTCGCAGCCCTGTTGGCGGAAGGGCTGGAGGCCTCCGGGTTGGTGGCGGCCGTCGTCGCGGGATTGGTGACGGGGCACGGCGCGGCGCGGCATTTCTCGCCGATGCAGCGCCTGTCCGATTCGCAGAACTGGCGCACCGTCGAATTCGTGTTGGAGGGCACCATCTTCCTGCTGATGGGCCTGGAACTACATGCCCTGATCCTGGAGCTACCTACCGGGGCAGCTCCGGTGCTGCTCCAGGCCTTCGGCGTGGCGGTGCTGGTTCTGGTGGCATCCGTGCTGATCAGGGCGGGCTTCGTGGCCCGCTGCTGTACTGGTTGAAGGGCCGATCGCGCCGCCGTCGGCAGATCCAACCGATGTTGCAGAAGATGCACGACACCATCGAGGGCGGCACCCTGCCCGAGGAGTTCGCGCCGGCGCGCTTCGTGCGTGACCCCGAGCGGTTGAGGGTTCGGATCCGTCGAATGCTCGCCGATATCGACTACTTCCTCGCCTCGCCGTTGACCGCCCGAGACGGTGCCGTCGTCGTGTGGGCGGGGATGCGTGGCGCGGTCACTCTGGCCGCGGCGCAGACTTTGCCCGCGGATACCCCCAATCGTTCGCTGCTCGTGCTGATCGCCTTCCTGGTGGCCGCGTTGTCGCTGCTGATCCAGGGTGGAACGCTGCGCTGGTTCGTGATGTGGGTCAAACCCACCGCCGCGCCGTCGGCGGAGGAACAAGCGCTGGAACGCGGCGAAGCCTCCGGGGATCACCGAGCAGGCGGCGGCCCGGTGCCCAGCGATCGGTGGGGCCGGAGTTTGAGTTGGCGGTGATCGAGGCCAAACGCGAAGCCCTGCTCGTCGCCAGGGACGACGGCCTGTTCGACGCCGCCGCGCTCACCACCCAGCTCGCTGCCCTGGACGCCGACGAGATCAGCCTGCGCCTGCGCAATCCGGAGTTGTGACCACAACCCCTATCGGACCTTGCTCGGGTAGGGGCCGAAGACGGGCACCGGGTTGCTAAGCACTTCGCCACCCCCTTCGTCCCTTGCGACGACGGTGAGCCCGAAGCTGTCTTCGTTGCCGGCCATGTAGAAGGGTTCGGTCGCTGTCCAGTCATCGGCAGTGCCCTTCGGGGCCGCGTGGGTGATCACCTGATAAATGCCTTGTGTGCGGGAGTACACGGCGACGCTGTCGACGCCGCCTGACACGGAGATATCCTCCGTTCCGAGCTCGGGAGATATCACCCCCCACAGCACGACCCTCGCGTGCTCGGAGTCGCCATCCCAATGGGCGTAGACGAGGTCGCCGCCCATCGCTGGTACCTCGAACCTGTACGACGTCGCGGGCGTGGTAGGGAGGTAGACATCGAAGGTTCCGTCGGGCCGGGCCTCCCATCCGCACTCCAACCAATTGTTGTGCTCGGGGTTCGAGTCGCCGTCGTCGAGGTCGATGAGTGCGTGGTGGAGGCCATCCCGTTCGATGTGGGAAAGCACCGAGCCGGGGCGGAGATCGGTGGTGACGTAGGCGTACTCCGGCATTCCCATGGCCCACTCGTTGGTGTCCAGCTCGGAGCAGACTTCGAGAAGGATGTTCTCGTCGGCGTTTTCGAGAGTCAGCGCTGCCTCGAGGGTGCCGCGAACGTCCACATCGGCGGGGTCATCGGCAGGCGGGATGATGCACAGCGCGCTCGGATCCCACCCCGAGGGTGAGATAAGACGCACGATGTCCCCCTCCTGGTAATCGCGGTCGCGCGCGACGTGCAGGTCGTCAGGGATCGGACCGAACGCCTCAATAGAGGGCGCGAGCTGCGAGCGGCATCGATCAACGATTTCGTCGTGAGCAATACCGGAGCCCGGGGTGGGAGGTGGTTCGGGGACCGTGTTCGTCCTCGAAGGCAGGGGGCTTGGGGTGGGCTCCGGTGACGGCGTGAACGGTGGTTTGGTTGTTTCGGCCGGCACGGCCTGTGTGTTCCCAAGATTCATGGGGAGGATCAACGCGGCAGCCAGCACCAGCGTGGCAGCGACGGTGCCGGTTGCGAGGAGGCGGCGTCGCGTCCTTGCGGCCTTGGCTCGGGGACGGAGATCCGGCACCTCGAAATGGACGTCGTCGGCGGTGCGGTGCAGGTGGTTTCGGAGGTCGTCGCTCATGATCTCTGCTCCTGATCGACGGGGACGGAAAGAAGGCCGCGCAGGGCGTGGACGGCGTCGGAGGTGGTGCGCTTCACGTTGCCCTCGGAGGTGCCCAGGGCCTCCGCGGTCTGCGCGATGGATAGGTCTTGGTAATAACGCAGCACCACGCAGCTGCGCTGCCGGGGCGTGAGACGGGTGAGCACTCGGAGGAGTTCGTCGCGGTCGTCGACGGTGCCGCTCGCGTCGGTCGCGTGCCGGTCGTGGGGGAGATCGGTGGGGATCTCACGGCGCCATGGTCGGCGGGAGTGGTCGATGAGGATGGTCACCAAGGTGCGGCGCACGTAGGCCAGACGATTGTCCGCGCGCCGCCAATGTCGGTGAAGCTGGAGCAGCGCGTCCTGGGTGGCGTCCTCCGCGCGCTGCCGGTCACCGCAGAGTAGGCATCCGGTACGGCACAGCGAGATGAAGTGCTCCCGCACGAACCGGTCGAACTCATCGTCGATGTTCACCCGCCGCCCATTTCTCTCGAAGTCTCGTTACTCCCTAGACGTAGCGCACCCGGCACGAGGTTGGGGTCGATTCTTCACGAAAGTGAGTGAGGATCCCAAGGTCAGGTCCGTGAGCTGAAGGTGTGTGACAGATCCCATATTCAGGTGCCCTTCGAGGCTCGTTCCTCACACCTCAGCTTCCGGGCTGGTTCCGGCCACCGTGGTGCAGGAAAGTGAGTGGAGGGAACCTGTTGTCAGGTCCCTGATGCGAAAGTATCTGTGGGTTCCTGTATTTAGGTCCCTGAGGTGCGACGAAGGAGCCTCGAAGGGCGTTAAACGTAAGCGTGGGCACAGTCTCTGCCAAGGGTTCCAGTTACACGCCCTTCGAGGCTCCTTCGTCGCACCTCAGGGACCGACAAACGGGATCCCGCCGCTCACTTTCGCATCAGGGACCTATGGGTGTGCACCGTCCTCTCGTTTTCCTGCCCCGTGGGTGGCGGTGCTGAGGACGGGACGGACCTGCTTGTGGTTCAGCGGGCTTCGGCTGTGCGCTCGGCCCAATAGCACTCGGCACAGCGGCTTTCATAAGTGACGTCTTGGCCCTCGATACTCACCTGGTTGCCGTCGAAGACGACGCGTCCGTCGACCATGCGGGTGTTGAAGATCGCCTTCTTGCCGCAACGGCAGATGGTTTTCAGCTCCTCGATGCTGTGCGCCAGTTCCAGGAGGCGCTGGGCGCCGGGGAAGGGCTGGGTCTGGAAGTCGGTGCGCAGCCCGTAGGCCAGAACTGGAACCCCGTGACGCACCACCACCTGCATCAACTGGTCGACGTGCTCCCGAGAGAGGAACTGCGCCTCGTCGATGAACACCGCCGCGTACTCGCCACCGAAGAGGTGCGGTGTCAGGGCCTCCGCGAGGTCGTCGTCGTGATGAACCAGAGCGTCCACCTGACGGGTCACTCCGAGCCGGGAGATCACCGTGGTGTTGCCCTTGGTGTCGATGGCCGGCTTCAGCACGAGGACCCGTCGTCCGCGTTCCTCATAGTTGTACACCGCCTGCAGCAGCGCGGTGGACTTGCCGGAGTTCATCGCCCCATAGCGGAAGTACAACTTGGCCATGGTCGCTAAGCCTAAGCCCGGAGTCAGCATGGCACCGGGCAACCAATGGCCGATTTTCGGTGTGAAACAGCGAAAAAGTGGCCAATGACGATCTCGAACGCGGCGAGCTCGGGAGGGGAAGCGGAGCGAGGAGGCGGTGTTTGGGCGCAGCGGAACGTTGCAAAGTGGTCACAATCGCACCCAAAGTGCGGCCCCGCTGGGCAGGCGAGGTCGGGGAGTGATTAGATGCATGGCAGAGCGGCGTGCTGCCGTCTTGTCGGCACGCCAGGGAGTAGATCCAGTCAAATGGGAGATCAGCATGAACTTGAGCCGACGCACGTTACTGGGGGCAACGGCGGCCGTGGCGGTGGTGGGCACCACCGCGTGTAATGCCGCGCCGCAAACGCAGAACAACGCCAACGACAGCGAGACCATCCGCCTTGGCGTGAATTACGAGCTCTCGGGCGAGGTCGCCACCTACGGCCAGGCTTCCGTGGCCGGCATCACCATGGCGATCGAGGAGATCAACGCCGCCGGTGGTGTGGCCGGCAAGCAGCTCGAGTTGGTGCAGGTCGACAACCAGTCGAAGCCCGAGGAGGCCACCAGCCTCGCCACCCGTCTGATGACCCAGGACGGCGTCATCGCGGTGATGGGCCCCGCCACCTCCGGCGGATTCAAGGCCACCATCCCCGTCGCCAACGAGCGCAAGATCCCGGTCGTCTCCGGTTCCGCCACCGCCGACGACGTGACCTTCGACGGCACCACCGTCCAGGAGTACGCCTTCCGGATCTGCTTCAACGATTCCTTCCAGGGCACGATCATGGCTCGCTTCGCGGCCAACAACAAGAACGCCACCAACGCGGTGATCGTCAAGGACAACGCCTCCGACTACTCGAAGGGCCTGGCCGAGGCCTTCACCGCGGAGTTCACCACCCTGGGCGGCACCATCGTCGCCGAGGAGTCCTTCGTCGCCGGCGAGACCGACTTCAACACCATTCTCACCCGCCTGCGCGGCCAGAGCTTCGACGTGGTCTACCTGCCGGGCTACTACCAAGAGGCCGGCCTGATCATCAAGCAGGCCCGTGAGCTGGGCATCGACCAGCCCGTGCTGGGTGCCGACGGCTTCGACTCTCCCGTGCTCCTGGAGCTGGGCGGCGCGTCGGCGCTGAACGAGGTGTACTTCACCAACCACTACTCCTCGATCGACGAGGACGAGAACGTCGTCGCCTTCATCGATGCCTTCAAGGAGGCCAACGGCGGCACCGAGCCGAGCGCCTTCAACGCGCTGGGCTACGACCTGGGCAAGTTCGTCGCCGACGCCGTCGGCCGCGCGAGCGAGCTCACCGGCGAGGCGGTGCAGAAGGCCATGGCCGAGACCGTCGGCTTCGTCGGCGTCACCGGCACGTTCGACATGGACGAGCACCACAATCCGGTGAAGTCGATCGTCGTGATCGGTCTCAAGGACGGCCAGCAGGACACCAGCGAGAAGATCAGCTGATCCACGCGGTCTCTTACTGAGTTCGTTTGAGTTCGTTCTCTTGTAGGGTGCGGACAGGGTGATGATCCCCGCCCGCACCCGAACCGATTGAGGGGAGGTGGCCGCGTGACCGAGGTCTTCCAACAGATCGTCAACAGCTTGTCGCTGGGCAGCATCTATGCGCTGATCGCGCTGGGCTACACGATGGTCTACGGCATCATCAAACTGATCAACTTCGCACACGGCGAGATCTACATGCTGGGTGCCTACACCGGCTACTTCGCGATGGCCCACCTGCAGGCCAACTTCTTCGTGGCGCTGCTGCTTGCGATGATGTTCTGCACCGTGCTGGGCGTGACGATCGAGCGCATCGCCTATCGGCCGTTGCGAAACTCCACGCGTCTGGCGGCGTTGATCACGGCCATCGGTATGTCGCTGTTCCTGCAGTACACGACGATGTACTTCGTCGGCGCGGACTCGCGGGCGTACCCGGCGCTGCCGAGCTTCCTGACCGGCTCGTTCACGGTCGGGGGCGTACTGATCCGGAACAGCCAGCTGGTGATCATCGGCGTGTCCGTCGTGCTGATGGTGCTGCTGCAGTTCGTGGTGAAGAAGACCAAGATGGGCAAGGCCATGCGCGCCGTCTCCCAGGATCCCGAGGCCGCCAGGCTGATGGGCATCTCCGTCGATCGCACCATCTCGTTCACTTTCGCCATCGGTTCCGCACTCGCCGGAGCGGCGGGCGTGCTGGTGGCCGTCTACTACAACTCGATCAACCCCTTGATGGGCGTGCTGCCTGGCCTGAAGGCCTTCGTGGCGGCGGTCTTCGGTGGCATCGGCATCATCCCGGGAGCGCTCATCGGCGCCTACGTCATCGGTGGCACCGAGACCCTGGTCTCCAGCCTGGGCTACTCGCTGTATCGCGACGGCGTGGTCTTCGCCATCTTGATCATCGTGCTCATCGTCAAGCCCACGGGCCTGCTGGGCAAGAACGTGCGGGAGAAGGTGTGATGACCATGTTCAAGAGCATCGGTTTACGGGTCCTGCCCTTCGCGCTCGCCTACGCCATCGTGCTGGCCCTGCTCAATCTGGGCATCATCAACGACTACCTCTTCGCCACCCTGGTGACGATCTGCATCAACATCATCCTGGCCTCCAGCCTCAACCTGGTGGTGGGTTTCACCGGCCAGCTGTCGCTGGGGCACGCGGGCTTCATGGCCATCGGCGCCTACACCTGCGCCATCATCACCATGCGGATGCCCACCCTGCTGGGCTTCGTGCTCGGCATCTTCGCGGGTGCCGCGCTGGCGGCCATCGCCGGCGTGCTCGTCGGCCTGCCGACGCTGCGCCTGCGCGGTGACTACCTGGCCATCGCGACGCTCGGCATGGCGGAGATCATCCGCGTGGTGATGCTGAACCTGGAGATCACCAACGGCGCCGCGGGCCTGTCCGGCATCCCACGCTTCGTCGACTGGAACTGGCTGTTCCTGTTCACCGCGCTGACCCTGGCTCTGCTGTGGAACTACATCCGCAGCTCGCAGGGCCGCCGCGCCATCGCCGTGCGCGAGGACGAGATCGCGGCGGAGGCCATCGGCATCAACACCACCCGCGCCAAGGTGCAGGCGTTCACCATCGGTGCCTTCTTCGCCGGCGTCGGCGGCGCCTGCACGCGCGTCGTACTTCTACGGCCTGCAGCCCAACCAGTTCGGCTTCCTGAAATCGATCGACATCCTGGTGATCGTGGTGCTCGGCGGCCTCGGGTCTATGACGGGCACCATCATCGCTGCGGTGCTTCTGGCCGTGGTCTCGACGATGCTCGCGGATGTGTCGAGCCTGCGCATGATCATCTACGCGCTGCTGCTCGTCCTCACCATGATCTTCCGCCCGGGAGGCCTGATGGGCTCGCGCGAGCTGAGCCTCAAGCTGTTCGGCTTGGGGAAGAAGAAAACCGACGACGCCAAGCCCGCCGAGAAGGAGGTGGCGCCGTGAGCGTCTTGACCGTTGACAAACTCACCCGCCATTTCGGTGGCCTGACGGCCGTCTTCGAGGTATCGATGCACCTTGATGAGGGCGAGCTGGTGGGTTTGATCGGACCCAACGGCGCGGGTAAAACCACGCTGTTCAACCTGCTCACCGGCGTCTACCCGCCGTCGGCCGGCACCATCGAGCTGACCCTCGACGGAGTGACCACCTCTCTAGGTGGCAAGGCTCCCAACAAGATCTGCGCCGCCGGCGTCGGTCGAACCTTCCAGAACATCCGGCTGTTCAAGGAACTGACGGTGCTGGAGAACGTGCGCTCGGCGCTGCAGCAGAACGAGCGCTACTCGCTGTTGACGGCCTTCCTGCACACCCCGCCGTACGGGGCCACTGAGCGCCGCATCACCGACGAGTCGATGGAACTACTCGACGTGATGGGACTGGCCGCAAAGGCCGACGAGTTGGCCAGCAACCTCTCCTACGGCGAGCAACGCCACCTGGAGATCGCGCGGGCGCTGGCCACCCGGCCCAAGCTGCTGCTGCTCGACGAGCCCGCCGCCGGCATGAATCCGTTCGAGACCGCCGGGTTGACCGGCCTGATCGCCAAGCTTCGTCGCGACTTCGGGCTCACGGTGCTGCTGATCGAACACGACATGTCACTGGTGATGAAGATCTGCGAGCGCATCTACGTGCTCGACCACGGGATCGTGATCTCCTCCGGCCTCCCGGCCCAGGTGCGCAACGACCCCAAGGTGATCAAGGCGTATCTAGGGGAGGGCTGATCAATGCTTGAGGTTCGTGACCTGCAGGTGCACTTCGGCGTCATCAATGCCATCAAGGGCATCTCCTTCGACGTGGCCAAGGGTGAGATCGTCACCCTCATCGGCGCCAACGGCGCCGGCAAGACCACCACGCTGCGCACCATCTCCGGGCTGAAGAGGCCGACGTCGGGCACCGTCACCTTGGAGGGCGTCAACATCACCAAGACGTCGGCCCAGTCTCGAGTGAACAAGGGCCTGTCCCAGGTGCCGGAGGGACGCCGGGTGTTCCCGGATATGACGGTCTTGGAGAACCTGGAGCTGGGCGCGTTCCTGCGACGAGGCGTCGACACCGCCGACTTCGACGAGGTCTACGACCGCTTCCCCGTGCTGGCGGAACGCCTGCAAACAGCTGGCAGGAACCCTCTCCGGTGGTGAACAGCAGATGCTGGCGATGGGCCAGGCGATGATGGCCAAGCCGTCGGTGCTGCTCCTCGACGAACCGTCGATGGGCTTGGCGCCGCTGTTGGTGCAGGAGATCTTCGACATCATCGTCAAGATCAACAAGGAATCCGGCACCACCGTGCTGTTGGTAATGGAACAGAACGCCAACATGGCCCTGCAGATTGCCCACCGCGCCTACGTGATGGAGACCGGGTCGATAGTCTTGTCTGGTAAGGCAGCGGAATTGGCGCAGACCGACGAAGTGAAGCGCGTACCTGGGAGGCTGACATGTTCATCAAGTACCGGATGACGGCGAACCCCTTCACCGTGTCGCCCGGGATGACCATCCCGCAGGCCCAGGAGAAGATGGCCGAATACGGCGTGCGCCACCTTCCGGTTATCGATGATGGGCAGGTCGTCGGAGTGATCTCCAAGAACGACATCGCCGCGGCCCTGCCCTCCCAGGCCACCACGCTGAGCGCGTCGGAGGCCACCTACCTGATCTCGAAGCTCAAGGTGCACCGGGTGATGAGCAAACCCGCGCTCACCATCTCGCCGGACGCCCTCCTCGAAGAAGCCGCCGTCGTGATGCGGGACGAGAAGATCGAGATGCTGCCCGTGGTCGACGACGGCCGACTGGTGGGTGTGATCACCGAGAGCGACATCCTTGATTCCTTCATCGACATCCTCGGTTTCCGCGAGCACGGCAGCCGGCTCACCATCGAAGCCAGAGACGAGCCGGGCGTGCTCGAGAAGCTGACCGGAATCACCGCCGCCCACGACGCGAACATCACCCACATGGCGGTGCATCGCGGCAGTGGGAGGTACAGCGTCGTGGTGGTGGGTTTGAACACGTTGAACACAGAGTCGATCGAGGCGGATCTGGCTGAGGCGGGGATGAAGGTCGTCGCCAAGCTGACCAACATCCACAACTGATGGCTGTCGCCCCTTGGCCTCCCTGCGGTTCCGGCCACCGTGGATAGCGGAAGTGAGAAGACCCCGCCCTTTTCAGGTCCCTGATGCGAAAGTAAGCGTGGGTAAACCCATTGTCGGAAGCTGAGGTGCCCTTCGAGGCTCGTTCCTCGCACCTCAGGGACCACGAGCTTGCGAGCCTTGAAGGGCGTTAAACGTAAGCATGGGCACAGTCTCTGCCAAGGGTTCCAGTTAAACGCCCTTCGAGGCTCTCGCAGAGCTCGTCACACCTCAGGGACCAGACAATGGGTTCCCTCCGCTCACTTTCCTGCCCCACGGTGGCAGCGAAGCAGCCCGGAAGCTGAGATGCGAAAGTGCGTGACGGATCCCGTGTTCCGGTCCCTGAGGTGCCCTTCGAGGCTCGTTCCTCGCACCTCAGGGACCACGAGCTTGCGAGCCTCGAAGGGCGTAAAACGCAAGCATTCGCACAGACTCTGCCCAAGGTTCCAGTCAAACGCCCTTCGAGGCTCCTCGCAGAGCTCGTCACACCTCAGGGACCGGGGGGTTGCATCCCTCGTCTCACTTTCCTGCATCATGGTGGCCGGAACCGGCCAGGAGGCTGAGGTGCGTACTTCGAGGCTCGTTCCTCGCACCTCAGCAACCGGAACGAGCCTCGAAGGGTGGTCCCTGATGCGAAAGTGTTTGGCGCAATCCTGTTGTCAGGTCCCTGAGGTGCGAGCGCCAGCGAGCCTCGAAGGGCGTAAAACGCAAGCATGGGCACAATCTCTGCCAAAGGTTCCAGTCAGACGCCCTTCGAGGCTCCTCGCAGAGCTCGTCACACCTCAGGGACCGGTGATTGGGTTCCGATGGCTCACTTTCCTGCACCACGGCGGCAGCGAAGCAGCCCGGAAGCTGAGGTGCGAGGAACGAGCCTCGAAGGGCACATCCGGGACCGGACCAAGGGATGCATCGCCCACAGCTGATTCAGGTTCCGCCCGCGTACTCCCCGCGCAGCGTCGGCGCCAGATCTAGACTTCCGTGTCAGAGCATTGAGGAGGGGAAAGTATGAAGAGCGTTCCGTTTGCGGGAGCACAGGCACCGGCTGTGGTGGCCGGGATGATGCGGATCATCGACAAGAGCGACGAACAGATCCAGGAGTTGTATCGCGCCTCGCGTGACGCGGGGATCGACTTCTTCGATCACGCCGATATCTACGGGCGGAATCATGCCTGCGAACAGCGTTTCACCGAGGCGCTCCGGCTGAGCGCCGCCGAGCGGGCTGAAATCACGATCCAGACCAAGGCCGGCATCGTGCCGACCGACGCGGGCACCTACTACGACTTCTCCTACGAGCACCTCGTCGGTCAGGTAGAGGGTTCGCTGCGGGCTCTCAACACCGACTACATCGACGTGCTGCTGTTGCACCGTCCCGATGCCCTCGTCGAGCCTGAGGAAGTGGCCCGGGCCTTCGACGAGTTGGAGGCCTCCGGCAAGGTGCGAGCCTTCGGTGTCTCGAACCACACCCCGCGCCAGATCGACCTGCTGCGCACCGCAGTGCGCCAGCCGATCGTCGCGAACCAGGTCCAGGTGTCGATCACCCATGCTCCCGCGATAGCACAGGGGATCGCTGCGAACATCCAGGGCTCCGATCAGGCGCTCACCCTGGACGGCGGCGGCATCGTCGATTACTGCCGGTTGAACGCCATCACCCTGCAGGCGTGGTCGCCGCTGCAGTCCGGACGCTCTGGCGTGGGCACGTTCCTCGGCGCTCCCGAGTTCCCGGAACTGAATGCGGTGATTAACCGCCTGGCTGACGCCTACGACGTGACCCCGCTCGGCATCGCGACAGCGTGGCTGACCCGGCATCCGGCGCAGATGCAGGTGGTGCTGGGCACCACCACACCGTCGCGCCTGGGCGAAGCGGTGCGCGGCGCCGACGTGGTGCTCACCCGCGCCGAGTGGTACGAACTCTTCCGTGCTGCGGGCTACTTCGTCCCGTAGACCCGCCCGGTCTCTGCGCGATTAGTTGATACACCTGGCGACTAGCTAAATAATCTCATCAACTTCCGGCAGGGCCTGAACCACAGTGACCGTGCAGCACCTCGATGGATCGTCAGGCGTCGTCGGGATCGTCGAGGGGCGCGGAGCGCTGCTGGTCGATCCAGTCGGCCTCGTCCACGAGACCCGAGGGCGAGGTGATCTCGTCGGGTTCATCCGTGGGGTCGGCCGAGGTGATCTGGTCCACCAGATCGATCTCGGAGACCTCGGCGGTGGGATCGATGCGGTCCTCGGTCATCTCTCCTCCTTAGTAATCAATCGTCGCCCTGTGCGGAGCGACGAGGGTGCGTCGTGGAGCTGAAAATGCCCTCTGACGTGATCCGTTAAGCCTACCCGGGGTGCGGTTCGACACGGTGGCGAGGCGCGACTCGTGGCTAGTATGTAAGTACAAATCGAAACTCTGGGTGTTCACGTGATGCTCGGCGACGTTAGGGGAGATCTCACATGGCGATCCGGATCGGGTTGGTTGGATATGGCGACGGCGGACGGCTGTACCACGCGCCCTATATCCAGGCGTCCGATGCCTGCGAACTCGCGGGCGTGGTGGTACGCAATTCTGAGCGCATTCGGCAGGTGGCCGAGGATCTCCCGGGGGTACCGGTGTTCGCCTCGCTCGGCGAACTGCTCGATGCGGGCGTGGACGCGGTGACCATCTCGACCCCGCCGGAGACGCGCCGCGATCTGGTGCTGGAGGCCGTGGCTCGTGGGGTGAGCGTGTTGGCCGACAAGCCGTTCGGCCCGTCGGCTGAGGCCGCCCAGGAATTGGTCGATGCGGCGAAGGCGGCAGGGGTGGTGCTCAACGTGTTCCACAACCGGCGCTACGACACCGATATCGTCACCGCGCGAGAGATCATCGCCGAGGGTCGGCTCGGCGAGGTGACCAGGCTCGATCTGCGCTTCGACCTGGACGAGCCATGGACGCTCGAGGCTGGACCCACCGGGGGGCTCCTGCGCGACCTGGGCAGCCACGTCGTCGACCAAGCCCTCTCGCTCATGGGGCCGGCCATCTCGGTGACCGCCTTCCTCGACTACATCGATCTGCCCGCCGGGCGCACCGACAGCGGTTTCGTGATCACCATCGCCCATGCCGACGGTAGGCACTCCCACGTCTCGTCGAGCAAGATCAACCGCCTGGTCTCCAAGGAGCTGCGGGTGCACGGCACGCGGGGATCGTACGCGTCCGATTTCGCCGACGTACAGGCCGCCGCCATCAAGCGCGGAGAACGCCCTGCGGGGCGTCGTAACCAGTGGGGGCTCGAGGATGGGAAGCGATGGGGAACGCTGTCCGTGGTGGACACCGAACCGATGCGCGTGCCTTCCGCTCACGGCGACTACACCGTCCTCTACGACGAGTTCGCCGCGGCGGTCGAGCAGGGTGGTGCCGGTCCGGTGCCCGGTGGGCAAGGCGTGGCGGTGCTGCGCGTGCTCGATGCTGCGCGGCAGAGCGCCGACGAGGGCCGCACCGTCGAGGTCTAGCACCCGCGATAATTGGGGACATGGATCGGGATCTCTTCACCGCGCACGCGCTGCACGTGGCGCCGCGGGTGCTCGGCGCACGGCTGCGCGTCGATTCGAAGGACGGTCCCGTCGCGCTCCGCATCACTGAGGTCGAGGCCTATCACGGCGTTGGGGTGCCGGGACCCTACGATGCCGGCTCGCACTCGCGCGACCGTAAGACCGAGCGCAACGCATCGATGTTCGGTCCGCCCGGGCACGCCTATGTCTACTTCACCTACGGCATGCACTACGCGCTGAATCTGGTGTGCTCGCCTGAGGGGACCGCCTCCGCCGTGTTGATTCGCGCGGGGGAGATCGTCGAGGGGGTGGAACTCGCTGAGGAACGCCGTCGTAGCACACGCCGCAGCGACGCCCCCGAACTGCCGGGCCGCATGCTGGCTCGCGGACCGGGCAATGTCGCCGCGGCGCTGGGAATCGTCAGGAAAAGCCACGATGGGCTGGACCCGTTCGATCTCCCGTTTGCGATCGACCCCGCACCGCATCCACCGACGAAGATCGCGACCGGACCGCGCGTAGGGGTCGCGGGGGCTGCCGGTAGTCCGGAGTTCCCGTGGCGCTTCTGGATAACCGGCGATCCGACCGTTTCGGCGTTCCGACCTGGACGCGGCGCCCCCGCCTGGAGGCCTCCCCGCTGACGGAGAAGCGCGCTGAGCACGCTGTTGCAAAGCTGAAATGACGAAATCCCGTTGCAGGCCTGCCCGGCTGAGAGGTGTCGCGGGGAGGTGGCACCTACTGCGGCGCACGGGATGGCGACCTGGCTTCGTTGTCCAACTCACTGGCATGACCCGATGGCAGTTTCGGATCTACCGCCTTGCCATGTCATCCATCCAGCTCGTCCTTAGCTCACGGCACCACCTCCCCGCGGAACCTCTTAGGTGAGGGATGATGGATGGGTGGGTGAGTCGTTCGTCGTTGTGGGTGGTGGGATTATCGGGTGCGCCGTCGCGCGGGAGTTGACGCGCCGCTATCCGGGATCGTCGGTGACGGTGCTGGAGAAGGAGACTCGGCTCGTCGCCCATCAAACCGGACACAACTCCGGCGTGGTGCACGCGGGTTTGTACTACGAGCCGGGCGGGCTGAAGGCGCAGCTCTGCCGCCGTGGCGTCGGCCTGCTCAAGGAGTATTGCGCGGAGAAGCTCCTGCCCTATGAGGAATGCGGGAAGCTCGTCGTCGCGCTCGATCGCGAGGAAGAGCGGCGTCTCGCTAGGATCTTCGAGCGCGCCCAGGCCAATGGCGTGCCCGGCGTGCGGATGGTGGGCCCGGAGGGGATCCAGGAGATCGAACCGAACGCCGTGGGGATCGCCGCGCTGCATTCGCCGGGCACCGCCATCGTCGACTATTCCGCGGTGACCGAAGCTCTGGCTGGAGACGTGGTCGAAGCGGGCGGTGTCGTGATGCGGGGGTGCGAGGTGCTCGGGATCACCGAGAACGGGAGCGGTGTGAGCGTCGCGACCTCCCGCGGCGTCGTTCGCGCAGACCGCGTCGTGGTGTGCGCGGGGGTGCAGTCAGACAGGGTGGCGCGTCGCTCCGGGGGAGTGAAACAACCCTCTGTCGTGCCGTTCTTCGGCCAGTACTTCCTGCTGGAGGCCGCGTACCGCGAGGTGCTGCGAGGCCTGGTCTATCCGGTGCCGGATCCGAAATACCCCTTCCTCGGTGTGCACCTCACCAAGCGCGTCGACGGCGAGATGATGGTGGGGCCCAACGCCTTCCTCTCGTTATCGCGCGAAAAGTACCGAGGCCTGGGGCTCGACCCGCGAGATCTCGTGGAAACCCTGCTCAACCCCGGCTTCTGGCGGTTCGCCGGCCGCAACCTTCCGACGGCGGTGCGAGAAGCACGCACAGTGGTTTCGAAGCGCATCTTCCTGCGCGACGCGCAGCGCTACGTCCCCGCACTGGAAGGCGCCGACGCCACCCGGCTGACGAGGGGGATCCGGGCGCAAGCGATGGACGCCGACGGCAGTCTCGTCGACGATTTCCGGATCGAGACCGACGGCCAGGTCACCCACGTTCGCAACGCCCCGTCCCCCGGAGCGACCTCGTCGATGGCGATCGCGGAACACATCGTCAAGATCGTCGACGGTTCGTGAGGAACCTTTGAGTCACATACGAACGCGAGCTGAAGGAAACCTTTTGTCAGGTCCCTGATGCGAAAGTGTGTGACAGATCCCTCTATCCGGTCCCTGATGCGAAAGTATCTGTGGGTTCCTGTCTTCAGGTCCCTGAGGTGCGACGAAGGAGCCTCGAAGGGCGTATAACGCAAGTATGGGCACAGACTCCGTCAAAGGTTTAGTTGACGCCCTTCGAGGCTCCTCGCAGAGCTCGTCACACCTCAGGGACCGGTGGTTGGGTCTCGTCTCTCTCACTTTCTTGCCCCACGGTGGCGGCGAAGTATCCCGGAAGCTGAGGTGCGAGGAACGAGCCTCGAAGGGTGGCCCCTGATACGAAAGTGTGTGACGGATCCCGTTTGTCGGTCCCTGAGGTGCTAGCGCCAGCGAGCCTCGAAGGGCGTAAAGCCTCGAAGGGCGTAAACCTGAGCATCCGCAGGGACTGAGCCCAAAGGTTCCGTTTAACGCCCTTCGAGGTTCCTCGCAGAGCTCGTCACACCTCAGGGACCAGACAAAGGGTTCCTCCGCTCACTTTCCTGCCCCACGGTGACCAGAACCGGGCCGGAAGCTGAGGTGCGAGGAACGAGCCTCGAAGGGTGGTCCCTGAGGTGCGACGAAGGAGCCTCGAAGGGCGCATCCGGGACCGGACAACGGGATCCTCATACACTTTCGCGTCCGGGACCTGACAGGGTGGTCTGAGGGGCGGTCAGGATTCGGCGTGGCCCTTGCCGAGCGGGTTCGGCCCGGGGATGGGGTCCGAAGCGCCAGGGTCCGTGGTGAGGTCGGCATTCACGTCGCCCTCCTCATAAGCCTGGTTCAGCAACCGGTAGCTGCGGGTGAGGAATACCAGCGCGGTGAGGATGAACCCGGCGATGCTCACCAGCACGAACACCAGGGCGATGCCGCGGGCTTGGCCGGTGCCCAGCAACCACGCCCATTGGGCCTGACCGCGCTCTGACTCGGCATATGGGAGAAGCCAGAACTGCGCGATGGGGCCGATCATCAACGCGCTGAGCGGTGATGCCGACACCTCCACCGCCTGGGCGAACCCGAAGACCCGTCCCTGCTTCTCCAGGGGGACGACCCGCTGCATCATGGTCTGCTCCGCGGCCTCGATGAACGGGATCAAGATCATGTAGGCGAAGACGCCGACGGCGAGCAGCCATACGTTGTCGCGCAGGGTGAAGGTGCCGGAGACCACCCACATCGCCAGGCAGGCGAACAGCAACGTGCGAAGCGGTTTGCGACCCAGGCCGGTCTTGGCGATGATCGCGCCACCGACGATGAAGCCGATGCTGCTCAACCCGAACAGGATGCCCCAGGCCTCCACCGACATCAGTTACAGCCCATAGGGGTCGAGCAGGCTCATGAAGACCCCGCCCAGGAAGTTGTTGAACGTGGAGAAGATGATCAACCCGATCAGCCCGGGCACCACGATGATGGCGCGCCATGCGCCCTTGAAATCGACCGGGCTGGGCAGTCCTTCGGCGTGCACGATCGTCGGTTCGGGGATGCGGAGGATGAGCAGATGCACCAGCGACGCCACCACCGCGACGATCGCGAGGAGGAGCGTCCAGCCGATGCCCAGCTGTCCGATCGACAAGCCCGACAGCACGCCGACGACCAGCATCGTCATGCCGTTGACGGCGCCCACCAGGCCATTCGCGTTGGCCCGCTTGTCGGACTCGACGAGCATCGTCACGCACGTGGTCAGCGCCAGCCCACGGATCATCGCCAACAGTGCGCCGAACAGGATCAGCCCGCAGAACATCCAGAACCAGGGCTTGTTCAACGACACGAGATCGTCGTAAGGGGTCAGCCAGAACATCACGCCGCCCAAGAGGAACGACACCGTTGTGCCGACGGCGGAGAACACCATCACGGGATGCTTGCGATAGCGGTCGATCAGGCTGCCGAACGGCACGCCCAGCACTGCCATGCCCAGCATGTAGGCGCCGCCGAGGAATGACGTGGCGAGCACCGACCTGGTCTCCAGGTACGCCCAGAAGGTGATGCCGAACCAGATGAAGGCAGTGCCCAGCATCGCCACGGCCGTGTTGGCGAGGACGTGGGTGAAGGCGAGAGAGCGATCTTTTTGGGCGGAAAGCACGGGGTAACCTACCACGCCAAGGAGGCGACGATGTGACGGAAAGCGTGCCGCCTGCCCACCGAATCTTCCTGTGTATTCCCACCCCCGCCTCGGGTGGGGAGGGCGTGCGAGACAATGGACGCATGAGCACTGTGCTGTTTATTGGACCTGGCCTCATGGGAGGCCCTATGATCGCCAACCTCGTACAAGCAGGTCACCAGGTTCGTGCCATCGGCAGGTCTGAGGCATCTCGCCAGCGCGTCGTCGACGCCGGCGCCGAGTTGTGCGAGGACGTCGCCACCGCCGCTGCGGGCCGCGATGTGGTGATCACCATGCTGCCCGATACCCCAGACGTGGAGGCGGCGGTCCTCGGCGACGGGGGCCTGGCCAGCACCATGGAGTCCGGGCAGATCTTCATCGATATGAGCACCATCGTTCCGGCTGCGGCGAAGCGGATTCATGACGCGCTTGCCGAGCGGGGCGTCGCGGCCCTGGATTGCCCGGTGAGCGGAGGAGAGCAGGGTGCGATCGACGGCACCCTCAGCGTGATGGCGGGTGGCGATGCGGCGGCGCTGGAGAAGGCCCGTCCCGTGCTGGAAGCGATGTCGTCGCGGATCACTCATGTGGGTCCCGCGGGCAGCGGTCAGCTGACGAAGGCCGCCAATCAGATCATCGTCGCGGCCAACATCCAGGCAGTAGCCGAAGCCGTGGTGCTGTTGGAACGCACCGGCGTCGACCTCGAACCGGCCCTGAACGCGCTCGCCGGCGGCCTGGCTGGATCCGCGGTGATGGAGGTCAAGCGCAAGGCCTTCCTGCACGGCGACTTCGAGCCCGGCTTCCGCGTCGAGCTGCACAACAAGGACATGCGCATCGTCTCCGAGGCCGTGACGGAGAACCGGCTGGCTCTGCCCGTGAACGCACTGGTTACGCAGTTGCTCGCCGCCGTGGAGGCCCGTGGCCCTACGGGATGCTCGACGATGCCGCGTTGCTGAAGCTGGCCCGTGAACTCAACGGAGGATGACATGCGCGCGTCTTGATCACCCCCGACAAGTTCAAGGGCACGCTGACCTCCGTGCAGGCGGCAGCCGCGATCCGCGAGGGCGTTCTCAGCCGATGGCCCGACGCGACGTGCACCGCCGTGCCGATCGCCGATGGGGGCGAGGGCACCCTGGAGGCACTGTGGCTCGACGGCGCCCACCGCACGGTAAACAGGGTGTTGGGGCCGCTCGGTGAGGTGGTCGAGGCCGAGTGGATCATGCTGCCGGACAGCGCCGCCGTGCTCGAATCGGCGCGCGCCTGCGGCTGGCGCTGGTGGACCCCACACCGGAGTCCGCCCTAGCCAGTCACTCCTTCGGCGTCGGTCAGCTCATCCGAGCCGCGCTGGACGAAGGTGCTCGGCGCATCATCGTGGGGTTGGGCGGCAGCGCCTGCTCCGACGGGGGATCGGGGGCGCTGCGTGCGCTGGGTGCTGAGCTGCTGGACCACGACGGACAGAGCGTCGACTTGGGCGGTGGGGCGCTGCGTGCGGCCGCGACATTGGAGTTGAACGGCCTGGATCCCCGGCTCACGGACGCCGAGGATCGTCGTCGCGACCGATGTGAATGCCGCTCACGGAAGCAGCCCCAAGGTGCCGCGCAGGTGTTCGCGCCCCAGAAGGGTGCTGATGCCGACGCGGTGGCCGTTTTGGAGGATGGACTGACGCATTGGGGTGAGCTGCTGGTTGCCGCCGGGCGCGCCGTGGACTTCCCCGGGGCCGGCGCCGCGGGCGGGCTCGGGGCAGGGCTGGTGGCCACGTCGCCGTCGGCCCGGGTGCTGGCCGGCTTCGACCTGGTGGAGGAACAGCACGGCCTGCCCAATCTGATCGCGCAGCAGGATCTGGTGATCACCGGCGAGGGCAGCCTGGACGCCCAGAGCCGCCAGGGCAAGGGGCCATGGCGGGTGGCTGAGCTCGCGATGTCCGCCGGAGTGCCGGTGCTGATCCTCGCAGGCCGCGTCAGCCCACCGCCGGCGGAGTGGCGAGAACCTGGCCTGGACGTGGTGTCTCTGGTGGAGGTCGCCGGATCGGTCGACGCCGCCATGGCCGACCCCGCACAGTGGATCGTCGAAGCGACGAAAACGCGACTACAGGCCCCTGATGCGAAAGTGTGTGGCGCAATCCCATGGTCCGGTCCCTGATGCGAAAGTAAGCGTGGGTAAACCCATTGTCGGGATCGCCCTTCGAGTTCGTTCCTCGCTCCTCAGTTTCCGGGCTGCTTCGCTGCCACTGTAGGGCAAGTGAGTGGAGGAACTCTTTGTCAGTCCTGAGGTGTGACGAGGTTTCTGCGAGGAGCCTCGAGGCGTTAAACAGAGCCATACGGGCACAATCTCTGCGAATGCTCGTTTTACGCCGCTTCGAGGCTCCTTCGTCGCACCTCAGGGACAAGACCATGGGTGCGCCGCACTTTCGCATCAGGGACCTGAACACAGGAACCCACCAGATACTTTCGCCTCAGGGACCTGAAAAAGGTCCCTCCACTCACTTTCCTACCCCACGGTGGCAGCGAGCAGTTCAGGAGCAGGGGCTGGGTGTTCCCCAGGCGGTAGTTAGGGTAACCTCACAAGGTTGCCAACGTCTACTTCAAGAGGAGCCGCAGTGCGACGGTCTGCGTTATTCCCCGCACGCTGCGCCCTGGCCCTTGCCGCGTGCGTCGTCGCCCATGATCGAGGAACTGCGCGGTCAGGCTCGAGCAGGCCGACGACAGTGAGCGCGACGGGATCGTCGAGGAGGGCTTTCATGCTCGCCTGGCCACCATCGGCACCCCCCTCGTTGAAGAAGACGAGCGGGAGGGCTGGTGCCTGGTCACTTTCGTGTGGTTTGGCCACGCTCCGCATGGCGTGGTGGTTCAGCTGAACCGGATCACGGACCGCTCGATGTGGAAGACACGCTGCTGGAACCCGTCGCCGGCGCCGACGTCCATGCGCTGACGCTGCGCCTTCCGATGACTGGTTGGGGAGCTACCTTTTCGTGCCGCTTCTCAGCGAGTTCCCCCGACGCTGCATGCTCCGGCCACATGCGGGTGATGGGAACGATCGCGCAGTTCGCGCAGGCCGACCCGCTGGCGAAGGAACGCATCCCCAGCAAGGCGACCGTCGCCTCCGCAGGACGTTTCGATTCCCGAATACGCCGTCGCGCGGGGCCAGTGGCACCGGAAACAGCTCTCTGGCGGGACGATCCCGCGCCCGCCACGGAGTTGCCGTCGGTGTTGAGCCCGGCGAGCGGAGCCACTCTCGGCCTATGGCATCACGCCTTGCCGGAGCCGTTGATGACGCCCCCGTGATTCTGCTCGCCGATGGAGAGGTCTGGCGTGAACGGTTCGATCGCGGCGGAACTCGGGCAGCGCGCTGTCGGCGCGGGCAGTTCAGGCAGCGCATCTGCTTTTCCTCGGCTCAGGTGGCCCAATTCAGCGTGAGGCTCGACTACACCGGTGCCCCAGAAGAGACCGAGGCCCTCCTGGAGGCGGTTCGCAAGGCAGCCGCGGGTGTGGTTCCCGACGTGCCGTGGGTCGTCGCTGGGCGAAACTTGGGCGGCTTGTTCGCCATGCTCATCGCTACCCGCCACCCGGAGAGGGTGCGGGCGGGCGTCCTTGCCAGTCGCCGTCGCTGTGGTGGCCCACCCCAGCGACGCCCTGAAACGCACGGCCGGCTGGTTCGAGGGGAACGCGCGGCCAATAACGTCGGCGCAGGCGCACCGATCCTGCTCGAGGCCGGTGCTATCGACGCAGGAGTGGTGGAGCGCTGCCGCGCCGCAGCAGCCCTACTGCGGACCGAAGGGTCCCTGATCGGCTACCGCGAATACCGCGCCGGTCGACATCCTGCAATGGCAGGCCACCTTGGCCGACGCTCTCACCGACGCGATCCGCAGCACAGCCTGACGCTTGCGGTCCCTGATGCGAAAGTAAGCATGGGTAAACCTGTTTTCCGGTCCCTGAGGTGTGACGAGCTCTGCGAGGAGCCTCGAAGGGCGTAAAACGCAAGCATTCGCAGGGACTGTGCCCAAAGGTTCTGTTTAACGCCCTTCGAGGCTCGCTGGCGCTCGCACCTCAGGGACCGGTGGTTGCGTACCTTCGCCTCACTTTCCTGCCCCATGGCAGCCGGAATCGGCCAGGAGGCCGAGGTCCGAGAAAGGACCCCTTCGAGACGGGCGCTGGGCGCCCTCCTCAGGGACCACCCTTCGAGGCTCGCAAGCTCGTGGTCCCTGATGCGAAAGTATGTGTGGGTTCCTGTATTCAGGTCCCTGATGCGAAAGTGTGCTTTGACAGATCTCACTGTCCGGTCCCTGATGCGAAAGTATCGCTACTTTCCCACCTCATGGTGGCGGCGAAGCAGCCCGGTTGCTGAGGTGCGACGAAGGAGCCTCGAAGGGCGTAAACGTAAGCATTCGCAGGGACTGTGCCCGAAGGTTCCGTTTTACGCCCTTCGAGGCTCCTCGCAGAGCTCGTCACACCTCGAGGCCTGACAAAGGATTCCCTCCACTCACTTTCCTGTCCCACGGTGGCGGTGAAGTAGCCCGGAAGCTGAGGAGCGAGGAACGAGCCCTTCGAGACGCTCGTTCCTCGCTCCTCAGGGACCACCTCGAAGGGCACCTCAGGGACCTGACCATGGGATCCCCACGCACTTTCGCATCAGGGGCCTGACTGCAGGCTCCCGCCGCTCACGTTCGCATCAAGGGACGCGGGGCCTGACAGCGGGATATCCACTCACTTCTGCATCAAGCGGCGGATGGCCTCGGTGACTTCGTCTCTCTTCGAGGGGGTGTCTTCACGCATCCACGTGCAGCATCACCCCGTCGCGAATGCAACGCCACCGCGCGGGCGCTGCGGGGTCGATGGCGGAGAGCAGCGCGGCCGGGAGGCCGTCGTGGCCACCAGCGTGTGAACAACGTGCGCAGCCGTGGATGCTCCATGTGCGCGATGTAGAGCGCATACTCGATGCGCACTGGGCGGGGTCGCTCAGGTACTCGAGCAGCATCTTGGCCAGCTCCCTCGGCCGGTCCTCCGCTGCGGCCAGGTCCTCGACCACGATGCCGACCGCCTTCTCGATGGAGGCTGAGAGATGCTCCAGCGCTTCGGCCAGCAGGTCGTCCAGCAGCGCGAGGTACTGCGTGGTCGAGCCCAGGGCGCTGCAGCCGCGGGCTCCGCGATCTTGCGGTGGGTCACGGCGTTGGGTCCCGAACAGGCGATCAGCTCCGCCTTGGCCTCCACGATGGCGCGCTTACGACCTTCGGGGTCTCACGCCCGGCTCTTTCCATGGGCTGACGATAGCGGCGCGTCTACTCGTGCGGCGGCAAGACGGTGAATTGGCCCATCATGCCCTGATCCTCGTGCCAGAGCAGGTGGCAGTGGAACATGTAGGGCACATGGGGATCGGTATGCGGCCCGAAACGCATGATCAGCCGGAGGCGCACGCCGAGCGGGGTGTAGACGGTGTCCTTCCACCCCGAAAGCTCCGGTGGCGGAGCATCCCCGCCGATGGCCAGGATCTGGAACTGCACGTCGTGAATGTGGAAGTTGTGCGGCTGGGTGTGGGTGTTGATGATCTCCCAGATCTCGACGGTGTCCACGAGAATCTCGGCGTCGATGCGGCTCATGTCCATCGACTTGCCGTTGATGAGTTGTTGCCCGAACTCGAAGACCCGGGTCGTGGCCGCCTCGGCGGCTTCCAACCAGGGGATCGAGACGAGCGTCGGTGGTATCTCAGGCGAATCGCCGAGCGAGGACGCCGCGCGCAGCAACAGGATGTCGAGTTCGTCGTCGGCTCCGGCGCGTTCCGTGCGGCGGGAAGAGATGCCCAGGTTGTGGGGATAGGAGCGCAGTGTCACCTCCTCGTCGGGATCCATCGCCACGACGATCTCCGCCCGCTCGCCTGGGGACAGGAGGATGCGGGTGAGCGTGGCGGTGTTCTCCAGCGGGCCTCCGTCGCTGGCGACCATCGCAAAGCTGCGGTCGTCGGAGAAACCGAAGGAGTAGCTGCGGGCCGTCGAGCCGTTCAGCAGGCGCAACCGAGTCAGCGCCCTCGTGACATCGAGGACGGCCCCCGCCGCGCCGTTCACCAGGATCGTGTCGCCCAGCATCCCCACGTCGTGGCGTGCGGTCTCGACGAGTTGCCCGGCGTCGTCGAAGGTCTTGTCTTGCACCACCAGGGGGATGTCATCGACGCCGTAGGTGTGGGGGAGGGCCAACGACGGGTCGTGCTCGTCGATCAGGAAGAACCCTCCCAAGCCGCGATAGACGTGGCGCTCCGTCTCCCCGTGCGGATGCGGGTGGTACCAGAGCGTGGCCGCGGGCTGGTCGACGGTCCATGACGGAGACCAGGTCTCGCCGGGCTCGATGGGCTGGTGCGGTCCGCCGTCGGCCTCAGCCGGCAATCGCATGCCGTGCCAATGGATGCTGGTGGCTTCTGGCAGTTCGTTGCGCACGTCGATGCGGATGGCCTCGCCGCGCCGCACGCGCAGGGTGGGGCCGAGGATGGTGCCGTTGAGACCCCAGGTGTCGGTATCGCCCTGCGGCACGATGCGCGAGGTGCCTTCTTGGGCGACCAGCTCGAAGGTGCGGTAGCCGTCGTGTTCCGTCGATTCGGCCAGAGGGGGGATCGGCAAGGGCTGCGTGAAGTCGACCGCGCCGACGGCGCTAGCCGCCGAGTACGAGGCCGAGCCGCTGCAGCCGGTGAGCGAGGTCGCGCCCAGCGCACCGGCCCCGGCGGTGAGTTGCAGCAACCGTCGCCGGCCGATTCGGGGGTGCGCCGTCATGCCTTCGTCGATGTGGCGCGGCGCGCCATCATGACCACGCCCGCGGTGCCGAACAGGGTGATGATGCCAGCGGCAGGTGGATCGCGAGGTTTCCTGCGTCGCCCAGCAGGAACTGGGCCACCTCAAGGCCAGAAGCAGCACTGACAGCGTGATGGCCTTGGTGGGGCCGCCGCCCGGCTGCAGAAGCGCGGGCACCTGCACGACCGCCACCGTCATGATCGTCGTGCATTCCAGTAGTGCAGGTCAGTGCGGTGCTGTTGCCGTCAGGCTCATGCCCGCGAGGACGGGCTGCACGAAGATCAGCACGGCATGTATAGCGGCGACAGCCACGAAGATCTTCTGAAGCGGGCTACTGCCTCTCGCGGCGGATGGACGGGATGCGGTCATGGTTACTCCGGAGTCGGTGACGGGTTCCTCACGCACTACTGTATGCATGTACACGTAAAGGTGCACGTTTCGCCACCGACCACGGGGAGAACCAAGGAAACCTAGGAACCGCTCAGCAGGTCGACGATCGACGCGTCCGCGTACGGGTCTCCGTCGAGGAGGCTACCGGTGGTGCGGGAGGCGAATCTTTCGGTTACGAGATCGTAAGCCTCATGGGGCAGCCGGTAGAAGTACACCCTGGGAAGGATGTCGTAGGCCACCTCCAGGTAGTGCTCCACAAACTCCGTGAGACCGTCTTGGGTGTCGAGAGCCGAAAGAGAGACGTAGATGAACAAAGGCCGTGTGAAGGGGGAGTAGGTTCCCCCTTGGGCGTTCATCAAGGAGGGCTCGATTCCATTCACAGGCACCGTGGTGATCACGTCGTGAGGGATCTCATCGGCGGCGAGATAATTGCCCACGCCCATGAAGCCGAGCGCGTTGGCGTCCTCGGCAATCCATGTCGCCAGCTCTCCGAGGTCGTTAGTGGTGCGGTAGTCGTCCCGGATTGCTCCCGCCTGCGCCGTTGATCATGATGGGTGAAAGTAAGTCCAGAATGCCGGACGAAGGCGTTAAAGCCCAGCTCAATCTCGCTGCTCCGGCTACAATCCGGCATCACTCAGTAGACCTACAGTCGGCATCAGATCAGGCTCATCCGGTGGATCAGTCACGAAGTCATTGTCGATATAGCGCCGCGCGCGTGCTGCGAGCATCGGGTATGGGTTGTGAACGCTCACCGTTGTCCTCGCATCTGGACGTGTCGACGGGTTGTCCTGCGCCGGGGATTGCCGTCAAAGCGTTGTTGATAGGCTCTCGCCGGTGCAGAAGCGTTCGAAGCCGGCGTGGTGCCTTCTTCGGCCAGATCGATCCTGAACGTTGCCGCGTCCAGGGCTGCCTGCGTGATGGGTGCGACGGTGCTGGATCCGGAGATGATGATCCCGCCGCTTCCGGACGAGGATGGTGTGCATCCAGCGAGGAGGTAGCTGCCGTCAAACTGAGCGGCGAAATCCGAAGACGGTGGGTGGAGCGCCAGCCGTAGATGTTGCTGCCGCGTTCTGTCGTCATCGCGTCCTTTGAGTTCTGGATCTAGTCGAAAGAAACCACGAACCTGCTTCCGCTTAACGTCGTATTGGCCAGATGCTCCGGCAGCCCGGTCAATCTCTCGATGCTGTTGGGCCCGGAGGCGCTGTTCGGCGCTTCTTGAGTTCGGCCGGGGCGCGTTCGGCATCCCGGAGGATCTGCTCGAGTTGCTCCTCGACCGAGGTACTTGCTCGTTGTCGTGATTTTCGGTAGTCATCGCGAGTCCTTCCTATCAGTGCCGTGCGGACGCTCATCAGAGCACCACCGTCGCGAAGATCAATGTTGCAGCAGGCAGGACGAGGAAGACGCCCAGCACCTACGGCCACGTAGATCTTGTTGCGTGAACCGAGTTTTCACGGCGGTCATCCTCCCGCACCCCAGATGGGGGATGTTCCTCAGGGAACAGCGGGCCGTAGAAGATCCAGGACGTTGGCGAAGATGTTGAACAGCATGTGCACGGGAAGTGCAGCCTGCAGGGCGAACTGGGCCTCGATGCCCTCGAAGAAGGCGAAGGCGGCGATGAGGCGATCGTCGTACCGATGTTCGCCCCGAGGGGTGGAAGGGATAGATCTGCTTGATGGAGAAGGTTCCGGATCCCGCCAGCGGCCCGAACCAGCGCCGTCGTCGTGGATGACGACTGCACCATCACCAGCTGATGAGGGCGCCCGAGGCGATGCCGGAAATAGGCCCGCGGCCGATCGCCGCATGCAGCACCTTCTGGGCCCGTCCCGCAGCAGCGACGCTGTGAGCTTACCGATGGGGTTAAGTGCCAGCAGGATCAAGGCGATGCCCGAGCCGATCATGACGATGCCGTGCCAGGGCTGAGGAAGGAAGCTCGTGGCGAAGCCGAAGAAGTCCGACAGCGGGCTGGTCGCCGTCTTGACGGCATTGCCGATGCCACCGAAGATGGCCGCCGCGATGCCGCCGTCGGTTCCCGCCATCTGGTTGGACAACCACCCCGAGACCCTTTCGAGGATCCCGAACATGAGCTCCAGGGGCAGGAAGATGATGACAGCCAGGAGGTTGAAGAAGTCGTGCACGGACGCCGCGGCGAATCCTCGTCGGAACGCTTCCTTGTCCCTCGCCATCCCCAAACTGACCAGTGTGCTGGTGAGCGTGGTTCCCACATTGGCGCCCATCAGCATGGGAATGGCGATGCTCATGGGGAGGCCGCCGGCCACGAGGCCGACGACGATGGAGGTCGTCGTCGAGGAGGACTGGATGAGCGCGGTGGCGACCACGCCGATCATCAGTGCCACGAGTGGATTGGACGCGAAGGCGAACAACTCCTCCGCTTGACCGCCCGTCGCTCCCTTGAAACCGGCGCCGATGACGTTGACCGCGGTGATCAGTACGTAGATGCCGCCGACGACGGCGACCCAATTGCCGATGGACAGTGCTCGTCCGCGGAGCCCCAAACGCTCCAGGGGGCTGCGAGCCGGTGCCTTCGGTGCCTCTTCCAGGGTTGATACCCCGAGGGGTTCTTTGGTCTTCTCGTGAGCTGGCGTGGACACGCAAAGCCTCCTGCGGGGCTCATGGTGAGCGCGAGACGTTCGCACGTCGTGACCCACGTTTTCCCATCGAGTTAACGCAGTCTTAACGGATAGGTGAGCAGAAGATGAACGGTTGGGATCGGTGAAGGAGGTCACCAGGATGTCCCCTTTCTGCATGGCCGCATCTGCGATGGAGCGAACGACGCGGGCCCTGCCTTCGACGACTCCCCCTGAGATAGAGATCCATCTCGGCGAACACCTCCTCCAGCACGAAATTTTCCATATGCTCTGCCAGGAGGCCATCGGAGGTCCAGGAGATGATCTTGATCACCTTCTCCATGTCGCCCCCAACTGGTCACCGCGGCAGCTGAGCGGCGCCTTGCTGCATGGGGTGCCCGAGGGGCTGGACACCGTCGTCGGACAAGGGGGTCATCCGCTCACGGCGGCGCAGGCCCAACAGCTCGCGCTGGCCCGCCTCGCGCTCGCAGAACCGGAACTGGTTCTCCTGGACGAGGCTACCGCAGGGGCCGATACCGCGGATACCAGCCTTCTCGACGCCGCCGCGTCGGCGGTGACTCAGGGCAAGACCGCCCTGGTGATCGCCCATCGGTTGAGCCAAGCGGCCGCGGCTGACCGCATCATCGTGCTCGACGCCGGCCGCATCGTGGAATCGGGCACGCATGAACAGCTGGTCTCCGCCGGTGGCAGCTACGCGACGCTGTGGGAAGCATGGGCCGCCGGACGCTCCGACGACGAGGGAATGTGAGGAAAAACGCACACGAGAGGTGCTTAGAGGGCCGAAATCTGCAGAATCCCCATCTCGTGCGCGTTTTTCATCTGGCGCTGCCCAATGTCCGGAACCGGAGCTGAGACAGGTCTGCCGAAGGGTGCGTTTTCATTTAGGTTAACCTTGCCTAACTACTACGGGAGGTTCCATGAAGCGCGGCGTCCCCGTGTTCCAACGCAAGGGGCTGCTGCGGTTGAGCTGGCCCCTGCTGGTCGTCACGGTGTTCACCCTCTTGGCCACGCTGGGCAATGTGGTGCTGCTCAGCCTCGCCTCGCCGGAGCTCAACGCGGCGGTCGCGACGGCCAACCAATTGCTGGGTGTGGTCTACGACCTGTCGGTGATCTTCAGCATCGGTGCCCTGGTGGTGATCGCGCAGCTCTTGGGGGCGGGCGCCCTCGCCGATGCGCAGCGCTCCTCGATCGTGGTGTTGAGAGCCAGCATGGTGCTGGGCGTGGCGATGGCGGCCGGGGTCGCCGTCTTGGCCCCGCTGCTCGTCAGGTGGATCAATACCCCGGCCGAGATCGCCGACGACGCCGTCTCCTACCTCTGGGTGGTCTGCGGCGGCCTGTTCTTCAACGCCTACATCGTGGCCGCATCGGCGGTGCTGCGGGCCTACGGCCGCACGGTGGCGCTGCTGGTGCTGGGCGTCGTCGTCAACTTGCTCGATGTGGCCCTGCTCGCCTTCTTCCTGCTGGTCCTCGAGTGGGGGCCGGTGGGGGCGGCGATGCCGACCCTGCTGGTGAGAGGGGTGGGCATGCTCCTGCTGTGGGGCCTGGTTCGACGGGTCACCGGTGCCCGCGTGCTTTCGCCCTTGCCCCCGCGGGACCCCGCCATTGACGGCGGACCCTGGCGGATGGCCACGCTCTCGCTGCCCAGCGTGGTGGAGAACGCCGCCTACAACGGCGCCATCGTGGCCACGGTGTCCCTGATCAACATGCTCGGCACCGACACCATCAATGCCCGCTCCTATGCGCTCACCCTGACGGCGCTCGTCACCGGCGTCATCCTCGCGTTGGCGCAAGGCAACGAGACCATCGTGGGATGGGACGTGGGGGAGCGGGACGTCGCGCATGCGCGACGGCAGACCGTTCGTACAGCCGCGGGAACGGCCCTGGCGTCTGCGGTTCTCGCAGCGTTGCTGTGGCTGGGTGCCGACGCGGCGCTGTCCGTCTTCGGTCCCAATGCGCAGGTGGTGGCGGGGGCGCGCGAGGCGCTGGCGATCAGCATCGTGCTCCTTCCGTTGTCGGCCATCACGGCCGTCGTCTACGGGGCGCTGCGGTCCTCCGGCGACGTGGTGGTGCCGATGATCTACTCCGTGGCCTCCAGCGCACTCCTGCTGGTGCCGGCGTCGTGGTTGTTCATCTCCCAGCTCGGGCTGGGGCTCGCCGGGGCCTTCTGGGCACTCGCCGCGGCGGAGGGCGTGAAGGCGGCCCTGCTCCTGGGGCGTCTGCTCCGGGGGCGCTGGGCTTCTCGCCCGTCCGTGCTGCGCTCGGCCTCGCAGTAACGTCTCTCGCGACGCATCGGAAAATATCGACGACCCGACCGAACCTCGGACTCCGCAGTTGAGGCCGCTCACCGAGCAGGACGTGCGTGTTCTGCTTGAGGACCCAGTGGGCCGCGGAATCTCTTAGCCGATCACACCTTCCCGGAGGGCGCGGAGCACCGCTCGGGTGCGATCGCGGGAGCCGAGCTTGGTCAGGATCGTCGACACGTGGTTCTTCACCGTGCCCTCCGCCAGAAACAGGGCGCCGGCGATCTCCCGGTTGCTGTAGCCCTCGGCCATGAGTCGCAGCACTTCGCGCTCTCGTTCGGTGAGCGGCTCGATCGGTTGGAGGTCATCACCGGGTGGGGCCGGCATCGAGCGGATGGCGCCGAGCAGACGTTCGGTGAGCGACGGGGCGACGTAGGTGCCTCCGTCGGCCAGGGTGGCGACGGCGCGCGTGAGCTGTTCCAGCGTGACGTCCTTGAGGAGATATCCCCGTGCCCCGGCGTGGAGCGCGTCGAGGACGAGGCGATCGTCGTCGAAGGTGGTCAGCACCAACACCGGCACATCGACGCCGCGGGCGCGGAGTTCTCGGAGGGTCCAGATGCCGTCGCCACGCGGCATGCGCAGGTCGAGGAGGACGACATCGGGGTGGATTTCCGCGATCATCGGCACCGCCGACTCCCCGTCGCCGGCCTCCCCTACGACGTCCATGCCGGCGATGCCCAGTAGCGCGCGGATTCCCTGCCGCACGAGTGCCTGGTCGTCGACGATCATCACCCGGGTGACGGGCCCGGCGCTGCCTCCATCTGGAGTTGTCATGCGGGCATCCTCGCCGTGACGTGGAAGCCGTGGGATCCGTCGAAGACGACGCTCCCGCCGGCCTCGTCGAACCGTTCTTTGAGTCCTCTGAGCCCGTTGCCGAGATGGATGTCGCGCGCCCCGCGGCCGTCGTCGCGCGCGGCGAGCACCACGTCTGCGCCGTCGGCGTGCACGTCGATTCTCATCCTCTGGGCGTGTGCGTGGCGGATGGTATTGGTGAGAATCTCCTGCACTGCGCGCACCAGCAACGTGGTGCGACTTTCGTCGACGTCGACATCGTCATCGACGGTGAGCGTCACCTGGGGCTCGGCGATGCTGCCGACGATGCGCTGCAGCGTTTCGCGGAGATCTCCTGCCTCGGTGCGGAGGGTGCCGACGGTGCTGCGCACGTCGGCGAGCAACTCCCGCGCCACGTCGCTGGCTCGGTGGATATGCTCCGCCGCCTCCCCGTTCGCCCGGTGCTTCGCCGCTTCGAGCTCGAGTGCCAGCACCGTGAGCTGGTGTCCGATCAGGTCGTGCAGCTCACGTGAGATCCGTAAGCGCTCGCGGGTGCGCGCCGTCTCCGCCAACTCGGCCGTTGCCGCTTGCAACTCGACGTGGGCTTCGGCCAGTTCCCGCCGGGCTTCCTGCTCGCGGATGAGACTCACCGAACTGAAGAGCGATGCCGCTTGGATCACGGTGTAGAAGCCCACCAGGGCGATCATCTCCGCGAGCCAGCCGTCGTCCATGCGGGACGGGAGGAAAGCGACGACCATCACCGCGAGATTGGCGATGGTGAGCATGATGCCTACCCGCACCGGGAAGAGATAGGGAGAGGACGCGACGACCACGACGAGGATCACCGGAACGAGCCCCACCACTCCCACGCTGAGCAGGAGCGCCCAGGAGGCGAGCACGGAGACGCCGAAGGTCAAGCGCTGAGATCGTCCGGGCTCATCGCCCCAGAGCGAGGCGATGAGCGTGCCGAAGGTGACCACGAACAAGGCGATCCACAGTAGGTGGGGGATTCTCGTCGGGATGAAGCCCAGGAGCACCGGCGCGGCGGCGATCAGGAGCATGGCGAGCACCGCGATGCTGGACCAGGTCGCGGGATCGACGCGTTTCATAGGCCTCAGCGTAGGTGGGAAGACGGTGCTCTCCCAGGTGCCGGAAGTCATGGTCCAGGTCGTGACCGACGGCACCTGTGGCGCCCCTGCACCGCTTCGTACGGTGACATGCATGAAACCAGTGGATGAACGCAGTAGCGAGAATGCGGTGGTCGTCGAACATCTCCGGAAGCAGTATGGAGACAAGACCGCCGTCGACGACGTGAGCTTCGCGGTGAAGACGGGTGAGGTGTTCGGGATCCTGGGCACCAACGGGGCCGGCAAGACCACCACCGTGGAGGTCGTCGCCGGGCTGCGGCCCCTCGCCGCGCGCGACCGTGGGACGGTCCGCGTGCTCGGCCTCGACCCGCATCGCGACCGTGCCGCCGTGCGCCAAGTGCTCGGTGTCCAGTTGCAGTCGGCCTACCTGCATGGTGCGCTCACCGTGGCCGAACTCATCGACCTGTATCGCAGCTTCTACCCGGAGCCGCGGGGAGCGGAGGAGCTTCTCGATCTGGTGGGCCTTGGTGAGCAGCGTCGTGTGCGATTCGAGAAGCTCTCCGGTGGGCAACAGCAGCGCGTGTCGATCGCGCTCGCCATCGCGGGCCGTCCTCGCGTCGTGATCCTCGACGAACTGACCACCGGGCTCGACCCTCGTGCGCGCCGACAGATGTGGCGCACCATCGAGCAACTGCGTGACGAAGGATGCACGGTGTTGCTCGTCAGCCACGGGATGGAAGAAGTGGAGAGGCTTTGCGACCGCGTCGTCCTGCTCGATGAAGGTCGCATCCTCACCGCGGGAACGCCGGCGGAGCTGGTGTCCCAGGCAGGCGCGAGGGATCTCGATGATGCCTTCGTGACGTTGACGGGCAAGGAAGTGGAAGAGGTGGAGGCATGAGCAGCCAGATGATGAGCATCCCGACGTCGGCCCCGCGCCCCGGGATGCGGGCGTGGCTGAAGTTGTGCGTGTGCGAGGCCAAGATGACCGCGCGCGACACCGCAGGGCTTCTCGTGCCCCTGATGCTGCCCATCCTCATCCTGATCACGAGCGCATCCGGCGCGAGCCAGCAGGTCATCGCGGACGGACGCACCGCGCTGGATCTGTTCGTGCTGCCGCTCGTGTTCGTGATGATCGCCTCGATCATCGGCGTCACCAACATGCCCAGCATGCTCGCCTACTACCGGCGAAGCGGCATCTTGCGCCGGCTCGCCACCACGCCGTTGTCGCCCTTCATGGTGCTCGCCGCGCAGGTCGTGGTGAGCTTCCTGCAGGCGCTGCTTGGCATCGCGCTTTCCCTTGGCGTGGCGATGGGCTTCTTCGGTGCCAGCCTTCCGGCGCGGCCGTTGGCGTCGTTGGGTGCCCTGGTTCTGGTGATGTTCGCGATGTACGGCGTCGGCATGATCATCGCGTCGCTCGCCCCGACACCGAACGCGGCGGTGGCGTTGGGCTTCGTTGGATTCCTCGGCCTGGGCGCCCTCGGCGGCATGTTCGGCGGGCGGGAGGCGCTGCCCGATGCGCTGGCCACCGTCGGCGAGTTCCTGCCCTTCGGGGCCGGAGTGGAGGTGCTGGCGGCCACCTGGGCCGGGGCTCCGGTTGACGGGAGCCACCTGATCGCGTTGCTCGCTTCCGTCGTCGTGGGCACGGTGGTCTCTGCGTTCTTCTTCCGCTGGGAGTGACGCATGCTGCGTGCGAGGATGGGGAGATGACCACGACGTGGCGAGACCTCATCCTCGACCAGCTCGACTTCTATTGGCAGACCCATCTCTGGCCCCGACTCCAGGGGCTCGAGGACCACGAGTACCTGTGGGAGCCCGTCGTCGGAGCCTGGACGTTGCGCGAGGGCGACGACGGGGTGGTGCGGATCGAATCGGTGGTGCCCGAGCCGCCGGTGCCGATGATCACGACGATCGCCTGGCGGATGGCCCACGTCGGCCGGGATGTGCTGGGCAAGCGGGCCCGCACCTTCTTCGGTGGTTCGGAGGCACCGTCCGATGCCCTCATGTACGACGACAGGCATTGGCCCGAACCGTTGCCCCTCACCGCTCAGGGTGGGCTGGCTCTGCTCGAAGAGGGCTACACCTTGTGGCGGGACGGGATCGCCGGCTTGGACGACGAGGCGCTGCTGCGTCCGCTCGGGCCTCGGGGTGGTCCCTTCGCCGATGACTCGATGGCCGCCTTGGCCATGCACCTGAACCGCGAGACCATGGCCCACGGCGCCGAGATCTGCCTGTTGCGCGACCTCTATCGCGAGAAGGTCGAGCACGGCGACCCCTGGTGCGGGCGGCCTACACCGGACAGACCTGGGATGTGGAGCGACGACTGCGTTGGAGGGGCGTCGGTCAGATCACGAAGTACCACCCGTCGCTGCTCGCCGACGTGGCCGCGCTGCACCACTGGGATGTGGTGAAGGCGCTCGTCGAACACGGATTCCCGTTGACCAGCAGCACCCAGAACGGCGTCACCGCCCTGCATTACGCGGCGGCGGTGGGGAGTCTGGAGGTGGTGACCTTCCTGGTTGAGCAGGGAGCGGATCCGGCTGCCGTCGAGAACAGCTTCGGCTTCGATCCCGCCGGATGGGCGGAGCATTTCGGCCACCCCGATGTGGCCGCCTACCTCAGAACCCTCACCGATCCCAGCCGTAGTGGGGTAGGAAAATAAGGCCGTGACCATAGGTCCCTGGTGCGGAAGTGAGCGTGGGTAAACCCGTTTTCAGGTCCCTGATACGGAAGTGCCTGACGGTATCCGATGGTCCGGTCCCTGAGGTGCCCTTCGAGGCTCGTTCCTCGCACCTCAGGGACCACGAGCTAGCGAGCCTCGAAGGGCGTAAAACGCAAGCATGGGCACAGACTCCGTCAAAGGTTTAGTTGACGCCCTTCGAGGCTCCTCGCAGAGCTCGTCACACCTCAGGGACCTGAAAAAGGGTTCCCCCCACTCACTTCCCTGCACCACGATGGCCTGAACAAGCCCGGAAGCCGAGGTGGTTGTTAGGTCCCTGATGCGAAAGTGCCGGACGGTATCCGATGGTCAGGTCCCTGAGGTGCCCTTCGGGCTCGTTCCTCGCACCTCAGGGACCACGAGCTAGCGAGCCTCGAAGGGCGTAAAACGCGAGCGTGAGCACAGACTCTGCCAAAGCCCTAGTCAACGCCCTTCGAGGCTCCTCGCAGAGCTCGTCACACCTCAGGGACCACCCTTCGAGGCTCCTCGCAGAACTCGTCACACCTCAGGGACCTGAAAAAGGGTTCCTTCGCGCGATGTCAAGCTGTGTGGAGTCACGCGGCTTTGTTTTCTGGTTTCTCGTTTGGCAGGTTGATCCCGACCGTGTCCGCGGGTGCCGGTGTTTTCGGGCGGGCCCGGAAGCGTTCGGGGTGCGCGTCGAAGTAGCGTTGCAGCGCGTGGTCCCGGGTCTGCCAGGCCTGACGCCAGGTGCCGTCGTGGACCTGGGCTGGGGAGAACAACGCGATACCGGAGTGCTTGTGCTCGTGGTTGTACCAGGGCACGTACTCGCCAAGGTAGGCGCGGGCCGCATCAAGGTCTGGGAAGACTTTCGGGTAACCGGGACGGTACTTCATCGTCCTAAACCCTGCCTCGGAGAACGGGTTGTCGTCAGACACGTAGGGCCTGTTATGCGACAACTCGACACCGTGCTCGTTGGTAAGGAAGTCCCGCAGCAGGTTCGATTTCATCGAGGGACCGTTATCGGCGTGCACGACACGCGGCGCGCCGTGCACGGCGATCGCCGCCGCGAACATCTCAACGGCGAGGTGGTCGGCCTCACCGTCGTCAACCCGCCATCCGACGATCTGCCGGAGAAGATGTCAGTGATCTTGTATGCCTTGAACACCACCCCCGCCACGGCGAGTACAGGTCGGTGATATCCCAGGCTCCATACCTGCCCGGGCCCGGTCGCTTTCAGCACCGGCTTGTTCCGGCGCCGGCGTTGTTTGCTGACGGGAACAGCAGGGCGCAGCATCTGTTCTTCGATCTCGGCAGCGATCCGCCACCAGGAACGGCGGGCACCGAGCATGATCCCCTGATCCCATGCCGTCGCGAACGCGTGATCAACAGAGTTACCAGCTGCCCAGCCGGCGAGGATGAACCCGGCGATCTTCTCCCGATCGGTCTCACTGATCCGAGACTGGTAGGCCCGGTCTGCCTGATGCACCGGATCAGCCACCCGCCCACGCGGGTTATGACGGTAGTACCACGTCGATCGTGCCACCCCGCGATCGTCAACGCTTGGCGTTGCGAACCAGTGATCCCGGTCAACTCGACGACGAGGTCGTTCTCCATGGTCAGGAACCAGACGGATCGGTCGTCGTCTGGTTGACGGCGGGCTCGTGCTCGTTCATCGCGTGCAAGAGCCCGATAGCTTTCCCAGCGCATCGTTGACCCCTCCAGCTCCGCGATACGGTCGCGTAACCGGGCCAGCTCGACCTCGTGCGCGGCACTCTCCGCGGCTCGTTGCTTCTCCAGCGCGGTGCGTTTACTCGGGGGAACAGTCACACCACTAGCCTCTCGCGGAACCAGCCCCCGGTCCAGATCACCGGCGTACACCGCATCCCGCCACCGCTGCAGCCGGTCGTACGACACGCCCCGCGCGGCCAGCCACGAGCCCTTCTGCCCGTACGGCTGCAACTGGTACTCATGCACGAACTCGCGGATCTCCGCCGCCGTGACCCCAACACTGATCGTCATCTAACTCAACTCCCAATCTCTCACCAACCGACTCACAACCAGCTTGACAAAGAGGGCCTCCGCTCACTTTCTTGCCTCACGGTGGCCGGAACCGGCCAGGGAGACTGAGGTACGAGTGATCCTGGGTAAACCCGTTGTCAGGTCCTTGATGCGGAAGTGTGTGGTGGATTCCCATGGTCCGGTCCCTGAGGTGCGACGAAGGAGCCTCGAAGGGCGTTAAACGTAAGCATGGGTACAGACTCTGCCAAAGCCCTAGTCAACGCCCTTCGAGGTGGTCCCTGAGGAGGGCGCCCAGCGTCCGTCTCGAAGGGCTCCTCGCAGAGCTCGTCACACCTCAGGGACCGGTGATTGAGTCTCGTTTCCCTCACTTTCGCATCAGACCTGACCATGGGATCTCGCCGTCCACCTTCGTCTCGGGGACATGTGCGTGTCGGTCCGTGGTGGGTGCAGCTATCGGGGTGGGCGCTTGACCGCGATGCTTTGTATCAGTACATTATTTGTATTGATACGTTCGGAGGTTGAAGATGCTGATCGCGGTGTGGATCGCTGTCGCGCTGGTGTGTTTCGTGTTGCCGTCGGTGACGCTGACCAACGGTGGCAAGAATGTGCCGGACAAGGAGGCCCTCGCGCAGTACGCGAAGGGCACGGGGCTTCCGTTGACCGACGAGGTGGCGGGGCCGGTCGTCGACCGGATTCGCCGGAGGGAGCGCGGCATGCTGATCGGTGGCATCGCCACGATCGTGCTGAGTGGCCTGGCGTCCATCGTGTTCGACGGCAGCGAGAGGTGGGGTGCGTTGGTGTTCGTGCTGGTCAACGCCGGGATGGTCTTCGGGGCGGCGTGGATCATGGCCACGTATCAGCCGACCCCGCTGCCGACCGTCCCGTGGTGGCGCGGTCCCGCTCGACGCAACTGGCCGACTATCTCACTCCCGGAGAGCGATTCGGGCTCTGGGTCTCTCCGGTGGTGCTGCTTGTCGGTTGCGTAGTCGGAGTGCTTCTCCTTCTTCGGCTGCCGGAGAACGTTCGAGGCTCGAGCATCATGTTCGGGCTGATCGGCGCCCTTCCTCGCGCTGTTGACGTGGGGGCTGGCGGTGCTCGTGCTGCGCCGCGTCCTGGCTGCGCCGGCCGCAGCGGATCCGATCTCGAGCTCGCCTGGGACGACGCCGAGCGAGCCCTGGGGCTGCGTCGGGTCGCCAACCTGGTGGTGACGATCGCGTGCGCCAGCTTGGCGTGCTGGCTGTTCTTGATGGCCGATCGTCTCACCTCGAACGGGTTCTATCGTGAGCCCGGGCAGATGACGCTTGTCTACTTGCTGACAGGCATATCCCTCGCCGTCTTCGTTGTCCTGATGGCGGTGCTGGCTGTCGGGCCGATGCGGTCCTGGATCACCGGTGAGCGCAAAGGCTACGAACAGCGTCGACTGTGGCCAGGCGGGGTGATGCTCTGATGTCGACCCTGACTATCGACCCCCACGCCCCGCAGCCGCCTTTCGAACAGTTGCGTCGCCAGTTGATCGAGCAGATCGTGAGCCGCCAGTTGCCGGCGGGCACGAAGCTGCCTCCGGTGCGGCGTCTGGCGGCAGACTTGGCTTTGGCCCCCAATACGGTGGCTCGCACCTACCGCGAGCTCGAAGCAGAGGGCTATCTGATCACCCGTGGGCGTAATGGCACGATCGTCGCGCCGATCGCGGCGCCCACCGACGAGGTGCAGCGCCAGGCTGAGGATCTCACCACCACCTACGTGACGGCCATGCGCCAGCTCGGCTTCGGCCCGGACGCGATCATCGGCGCGGTGCGCCAGGTGCTTTGATGCGCGGTCGCCCTGTCTGTGAAGGGGGGCTGATGGCGTCTCGTCGAAGCCAGGCCGCGGTGAGGCTATCCCCAAATTAGGTTATGTTTGCCTAAGTTAATTCCCCTGGTGGACGGCTTTCGCCGCTCAACCCGGATGACCTTATGAAGGAAGTCACGGTGGTGCCCCGATATGACCACGAAGCCTGAGGTGCCGGGCGGCTCGGAGCCGCTGCAAGAGTGGCGCGACCGGGTGGGTCGCCTCCATCCTGAACGCAGGGCGACCCCTCATCTCCGGGAGCCCGAAGCGAGGCGGGTTGAGGGGCCGCTCGAGAAGGCCTGGGCGAAGAGCGGAGACGCCGAGACGCTGATCCGCGAGATGCTCGCGCGGCCCAACCCGGTGATCGAACCAGATCCCGAGGATGCGTCGTCGACCCTGTGGACCTGGAGCGTCGAGGACGCCACCGCCCGAGCGATCCTGCTTTGGACCAACCCGATATTCGACCACCAAGACGTGCGCCGCATGGAGTTCTCGCGGCTGCCCGGTTCCGATCTCTGGACGATCTGCCTGCAGCTGCCCGCGTCACTGCGCGCCTCCTACCGGATCGCTGCCTGGCGAGAGGAGGGCGAGCCGCCGTGGCGTACCGCCTCCGGGCGTCGCGACGTAATCCTTGCCGCGATGGAGGTCAGCGAGGTCGATGCTCGGGGTCTCGATACGGTGTGCGGTTCCAGGGGCGAGGTCTCGTCAGTTGGCGCAGGTCCCCTCGCGCCGGTCGAGCTCTGGCGAGGACTCGACCTGGCGCGTCGCGTCGACTCGCGTACCGATGAGCTCGACCTGCCCGGGGACGAACGCGCCTGGGTCTATTCGCCCGGGTCGAACGCGACGGCTGCTACGCCGTTGCTGGTGCTGTTCGACGGGCAGGTGTGGAACCGGATGGGGCTTCCCGCGCTCCTGGATGCCGCCATCGCGGAAGGCATCCTCCCGCCGCTGCACGTCGCGATGCTCGATTCCCGCGAACAGCAGCACCGCTGGTCGGCGCTCGGCGTGCCCTGCGGCCAGGTGGACACCGTGATCGATCACCTTCTGCCCCGGGTGCGTGCGAACTGGGATGTCGACCCGAGGGGGAGGCCACGCTGGTGTCGGGACAAAGCCTGGGCGGCATCGCGTCGTTGTGGACACTCGCCCTGGCTGAGGGCGAGGTACAGCACGCGATCGCCCAATCCGCGTCGTTGTGGCGCTTCGACCGCTCGGACATCGCCGAGGCTCTCCTGAGCGAGCCGTCGTGGCGCTCCATCGAGCTGCAAGCCGGCACCTTCGAGGGCGACATGCTGGCCGATGCCCGGGACCTGGAGGCGGACTTGCGCGACGATCCCAGGCTTGGAGATCGTGTTGTGCGGAGCGTCGGATTCGAGGCCGGTCACGACTGGGCCGCATGGCGGGCCAACCTCCTCCCCGCGCTCGCCACCCCCGTCGTCTGAGGCGAAGGGTCTCCTCTGCCAGGTCCCCGAAGCGACAGTAAACCCGTTTTCAGGTTCCTGATGCGAAAGTGTGTGGCGCAATCCCGTTGTCCGGTCCCTGAGGTGCGAGGAACGAGCCTCGAAGGGCATAAAACGCAAGCATGGGCACAGACCCTGCCAAAGGTCCCGTTTTACGCCCTTCGAGGCTCGCTGGCGCTCGCACCTCAGGGACCTGACAACAGGTTTACCCACGCTTACTTTCTCATTAGGACCCAATCACCGGTCCCTGAGGTGTGACGAGCTCTGCGAGGAACCTCGAAGGGCGTAAAACGGAACCTTTGGGCACAGACTCTGCCAAAGCCCTAGTCAACGCCCTTCGAGGCTCGTTCCTCGCACCTCAGCTTCGGGTTGCTGCGCTGCCACCGTGAGGTGGGGAAAGTAGCGATACTTTCGCATCAGGGACCTGACAACGGGTTTAGCCATGCTCACTTTCTCATCAGGACCCAATCACCGGTCCCTGAGGTGTGACGAGCTCTGCGAGGAACCTCGAAGGGCGTTAAACGGAACTGTGGGCACAGACCCTGCCAAAGGTCCCGTTTTACGCCCTTCGAGGCTCGCAAGCTCGTGGTCCCTGAGGTGCGAGGACCGAGCCTCGAAGGGCACCTCAGGGACCGGACAGAGGGTTTCTCTCCCACACTTTCGCATCAGGGACCTGATGCGAGGTGCCTCCGCTCACTTTCCTACCCCACAAGGGCCAGAATCGGCCGGGGTGAGGTGACGGTAGGTCCTAGAGCTGGGCGGCGCGCCGCTTCAGGTGTTTCTGTTCGGCGATGTTGTTGGCGAGTTCCGCGGCGCGCAGGAACGCGACCCTTGCCTCGTCGGGCCTTGCCAGGCGGGAGAGGAGGTCGGCGCGAACGGCGAGTTCGTAGTGGTCCTGCGTATCGGGATCAGTACCGGCCAGCGCCTTCTCGGGGCCGTGGACGTGAGACTCCGCGACGGCGCGCGCGGTACGCACGGCTCGGGTGGGCAGCAGCGGCAGCAGCATGTCGTAGAGCGCGAGGATCTGCACCCAGTCGGTGTTCTCGTCGCGAGCGGCATCGCAGTGCACCGCCTGGATGGCGGCCTGGATTTGGAAAGGTCCGGGCTGATTGGCGGCGAGGCTCTCCCGCACGAGCTGGTGACCCTCCGCGACGAGCCGAGCGTCCCAGAGACCCCGATCCTGGTCAGGGAGAGGTATCAGTTCTCCGGCGGCACCGATGCGCGCGGGCCTGCGCGCCTGAAGCAGGAGAAGGAGGGCGAGCAGCCCCTTGGCCTCCAAATGTTCGGGCACGTGGTGGCACACCACCCTGGCGAGCCGCACGCCCTCTTGGCTGAGGTCGAACCTGCTGAGTTCGCCGGCGGAGGTCACGTATCCCTCGTTGTAGATGGCGTAGATGACGGTCAGCACCACGTCGATCCGGTCTCTGACGTGCGCGGGTTCGGGAAGCCCGATCCGGGCGTCCTTGATCTTGGCCTTCGCGCGGGACAGCCGTTGCGCGGTGGTCGATTCGCTGGTGCCCAGTGCCCTCGCGATCTCCGCCGTGGTGAGCCCGCCCGCGAACCGGAGTGTGAGGGCGACCTGAGACTCGGGCGACAAGCTGGGGTGCGCGCACAGCAGGATCATGCGCAACTCGTCGTCATCCGCACCCTCAGGGTGTGGCACCGGGCCTTGGGCCAGTTGCGGCGCGAAGCGCTCGGCGGTGCGCGCGCGTCGGATCCGGTCGATCGCGCGGTGCCGCGCGGTGGTCACGATCCATGCCTGCGGGTTCGGCGGAATCCCGTCTGTCGGCCAGCGCTCCGCGGCGGTGACGAACGCGCTCTGAACGGCCTCCTCGGCGGCGTCCAGGTCGCCGAGCATGCGCGTCAGGATCGCGACCGTGCGGCCGTACTCCGAGCGAAACGCTCGGGTCACGGCCGCAGTCGCGTCGGTGAGCCTCAGCCACCGAAGCTCGGGCTGGGCGGACCTCGATCGCCAAACCGGTGGCTTCGGACACCTTGGCCGCCCACCTGAGTGCGGCGTCGAGATCCTTGACGTCGATCACGGTGAAACCGCCGACGTACTCCTTGGTCTCCGCGAACGGTCCGTCCGCCAGGGTGATGGCGCCGTCGTGGTTGGTCACCACGGTGGCCGACGACGGGTCGGTCAGCGGCATGGCGAACACCCACACGCCCGCAGACTGCATATCCGCGGTGACGGCCGTGACCTTCTCGATCACCTGTTGCAGTTGTTCGGGCGCCAGGGTCCGGCCGGCCGGCGTGACATTGCTCAAGAGGTACTGCGACATGGTTGTTCTCCTCGATGTATAGATTTACAGCGCGGCCTGTGTGCCTCGCTCAACCTTTACACGCGCGGCCGTCGTCGGATTCGACATCCGTCCAGAACTTTTTTCGCGAAATACACGATGGAGGCACCGATCGGTGGCTCTGGCGTCAGTTCCTCCGCGTCGCCCACCAGCTCAGGAGGGAGCCGACGGTGACCAGCGCAACACCTTGCCAAAAGGCCCAGCCGAGGGTTGCGCCCAGGAGGAGTGCTCCCGAGCCCGAGGCGAGAATCGGTGTGGCGTAGGAGGCGGAGGCCAGCAGCGTCAGGTTGCCGTGGGTGATGCCGACGTTCCAGCACGCGTAGCCCACGCTGACCAGCACGGCGCCTGCCAGCAAGGCGAGGATCGCGCGTGCATCCACCGCGGCCGGGATCGCCTCGCCGACGGCGGCGTATACCAGCCATGCGCTGGCCGCCGTCGCGGTGAAGAAGACGGTGATGCCGTCGTGTCCCTTCGCGAGTCGTGGTGCGAGCACGGAATAGAGGCCCCAAGACACGGCCGCGCAGAGCCCCAGGGCGTAGGGCAGGGGATACGTCGATACGTTCTCGACGATCTTGCTCGGGTTGAGGCCCGCATCGCCGCTGACCACCTGGCCGATTCCGATGACCGCGAGGAGGATGCCGGGAATCAGAGTCCAACCAACCTTCCGCCATGGAGGAAGCGCAACCGAGAACGCCACCATGAGCGTCGGCCACAGATAGTTGACGATGCTAACCTCAAGCGCCTGATTCGCATCTTTTGCGAAGCCGAGCGAGAGCCCGAAACTGACGTTGTAGATCACGAACAGCGCGCCGGTGACCCAGAGATATCGGGCGGGAAGATCGCGCAGAGACTTCGGCCGCCGGAAGATCCAGAGGAGTCCTGCCCCCAGGGTGCAGTACAACGCCGTGCCCAGGGCCGCGCCGAAGCTTTCCCCGATGATTCTGAGCAGGCCCGTCGTGATGCCCCACGCCACGATGGCGGCGAGCCCATACGCGGTTGCGCGGCTGGTTTGTGATTCCGGTGCCATCGTGAGCCTTCCGACGAGTGCTGGCGAGGAGCCGAACCTGAAGATGGATCACAGATCCGTTGTCAGGATTTGAGATCTGTGATCACGATGTTATCTTCTTTCGTCCCGTCGGCTGCAAATGCATCTGTGGACCCCTGCGGTGAGCCGGAATGGCGGGACGCCGAGGTGGCCTCGGGGAGTGCGCCTCAGTGACGAAGGGAGGCGTCGATGCGCTGGGCGCAGGCTGCTGCCCCGTCTTCCGCGGCGTACTCTTCGCGAACTTCGGCAGCGACCCGTCGAATCGACTCGTCCTCCAGAAGCCGCCGAACGGCCGCTGCCAGCTTGCTTGTCTTGGCGTCGCGTGGGGAAAGCGCGATGGCGTTGCCTCGGGCGGCGCTCACCGACACATTCCAGGTTTGTTCGGGCTGCAAACCCATCCCGACGAAGGGGACACCGGTGGCGCAGGCTGTTTGCACCGTGCCCTGGCCGCCGTGCAGGACGGCGGCATCCACGAGCCCGCTGAGTTGGTGAGCGGGGAGCAGATCGGTGACATGGACGTTGGGCGGTAGCTTGTCTCCGGCCTTCAGGTAGTGACGCACCGGCGCGACGACGTGCACGGGCAAGGTACCGAGTTGGTGCGCCGCAGCCAAGGTCAAAGCACGGCTCGCCGACGAGCCCAGGCCCAGATAGACGAGCGGCTCGGGACGGTCCGCGAGGTCGTGGACGATCGCCGGCATGGGTGCGTCGAGGTGCGCGAAGATCGGCCCCACGCGTTCGTATCCCTCCGGAAGCGCGTACCCCTCCAGTTCATCTGGCATGACGGTGAGCAGATTTCTGTCGGCGTCGAGGAGCGAGGCGATCGTCGTCAGCGGGGAGATCCCGTTCGCCTTGGCGACGCGTACGAAAGAGCGCGGAGCGAGCGGCGCGTGGTTATAAGCCCACCGGAATGCTGCGGTCGCGGCGAGATCCAGTGCTTCGCCCCGGCGGCCAGTGCCGCGAACGAGACCGAGCCGACGCGTCTGCTCGACGTGGGGGCGGGTGAGCGCGAAGGGCACGGCGTACCACAGCGTCGTTCCTTCCGCCCGGGCGGAGATCATGGAGGTGGCGTTCGTCCCGATGACCACGGCCCGAGCATTGGTCTCTCGGATCAGCGCGCGTTCCGCGGCCACCCGGGCGGCCACCAACTCGGTGGTGAAGGGATTGCGCAGCGTTTTCGCTTGATCGAATCGCAGCGCCTGGTGGCGCTGCGCGGCCGTCCACGCCGGGGTGAGAGCCCGGTACTCGAACCCTGCTCCGGTGACGAGAGAAACGTAATCGTCCTCGTAACCGAAGAACACCGGCGTGTGACGGGGATCGAGTGCCCTGGCGACCTCGATCATGCGCGTCACCTCGGCGAGGTTGAACATGACGGGGCCAAAGAGGACCTTCGCCATGTTCTCCCTCCGCCCAGGTGCTAGTTTGCGGGATTCTCGGTGCTGCCGGCTGGGCGCTGGCCGAGTTCGGCGTCGAGGCGCAGCAGGCCGGGGCCGTCGTCGCCGACGAGCTTGATCTGCGCCAGGATCTCACCCACCGTCGACTCCTCCTCGATCTGCTCGTCGACGAACCAGTTGAGTAGCGGGCGGGAGTCGATGTCGCCCTCGGCATCGGAGGCGCGGTACAGGTCGCGGATCGACTCGGAGACGATCTGCTCGTGTTTGAGGGCAACGGCGAACACCTCGGCGGGGGAAGCGCCGGGCGTCACCTCGGGCGCGCTGATGGTGCCGATGGTGGGGTGATTGCCGCGGTCCACCACGTGGTCGATGAACTTGTTGGCGTGCACGACCTCTTCATCGGCCTGGTGACGCAGCCACAGAGCCATGCCGGGCAGGTCCTGCACATCCATCTCGATGGCGAGCTGGCGGTAGGCCATAGACGACGCGAATTCGAGGGTGATCTGGTCGTTGAACTTGGCCAGGAGGGTTTCGGAGATCTTCATGATCAAAACGCTACGTCCGTTGACGCAGCCCTTCAAGCAAACTGAGCCTGTCCTCGGAAGGCGCGTGTGACCGGGGTATAGGGGCGGCACCGGGCGGTAGCCTCGGCCCATGAGCTGGCAGTTCTGGATCGATCGCGGAGGCACCTTCACCGACATCGTCGCTCGGAGGCCCGACGGTGCGTTGCTCACCCACAAGGTGCTTTCCGAGGACACGGCGACGCCTCCGCGCTACCGGGATGCCGCCGTCCAGGGCATACGGGAGCTGCTCGGGCTCGGCCCCGCTGATCCCATCCCCGGCGAGCAGATCGACGTGGTCCGGATGGGCACGACCGTCGCCACCAACGCCCTCCTGGAGCGCAAGGGTGAGCCGACGGCCCTGGTGATCACCCGCGGCTTCGCCGACGCCCTGAGGATCGGCTACCAGAACCGGCCGCGGCTGTTCGACCGGCGCATCGTCCTGCCCAGCATGCTCTACGAGCGCGTCGTCGAGGTGGATGAACGCGTCATGGCCGACGGGACGGTCTTGTCAGCACCGGACCTGGAGGCCCTTGCCGGTCCGCTGCGCGAGGTGCTGGCAGAGGGGATCACCGCGCTCGCCGTCGTGTGCCTGCACGGTCATCTCTTCCCCGAACATGAGCGGCAGATCGGCGATATGGCGCGCCGGCTGGGCTTCGCGCAGGTCTCGCAGTCCAGCGAGGTGAGCCCGCTGACGAAGGTGGTCTCTCGGGGTGATACCACCGTCGTCGACGCCTATCTCTCGCCTGTCCTGCGGCGCTACGTCGATCAGGTCGGCGCAGAACTACCCGGCGTGAAGCTGCTGTTCATGCAATCTCACGGCGGGCTCACCGAGGCCCGGCACTTCCGGGGCAAGGATGCCGTGCTTTCCGGCCCGGCGGGAGGAATCGTCGGCATGGTGCGGATGTCGGAACGGGCCGGGTTGACGCGCGTGATCGGCTTCGACATGGGCGGCACCTCCACCGATGTCTCCCACTACGCCGGTGTTTTCGAGCGGGTCTTCGACAGCGAGGTGGCCGGAGTGCGGCTCAGGGCGCCGATGCTCGATATCCACACCGTCGCGGCGGGCGGTGGTTCGATACTGCATTTCGACGGTGCCCGCTACCGTGTGGGACCTGATTCGGCCGGTGCCATGCCCGGGCCTGCCTGCTACCGGCATGGTGGGCCGCTCACGGTCACGGACGCCAACGTCATGCTCGGCCGGATCCAGCCCGACCATTTCCCCGCCGTGTTCGGCGCGAGCGGCGATGAGCCGCTCGATGCAGACGTCGTCAGGGCCGGCTTCGAGGCCTTGGCGCAAGAGATCGAGGCGGCCACCGGCGACGAGCGCACGTCGGAGGAGGTGGCCGCCGGATTCCTGCGTATCGCGGTGACGAACATGGCCAACGCCGTCAAGCGGATCTCGGTGGCCAAGGGGCACGACATCACCTCTTATGCGCTCACCACCTTCGGTGGTGCCGGCGGCCAGCATGCCTGCGCCGTGGCGGATGCCCTGGGCATGCGCACCGTGCTCGTGCCGCCGATGGCGGGTGTGTTGTCGGCGCTCGGCATGGGGCTGGCCGATGTCACCGCCATGCGTGAGCAATCGGTGGATGAGCCGTTGACCGAGGCTGCCATTCCGGGCCTGACAACGGTTGCGGATCACCTTGAGGCCACCGCTCGGGCGAAACTGCGGGATGAGGACGTGCCGGATGACCGCATCACGGTCTTTCGTCGCGCCCATCTTCGCTACGACGGCACCGACACCCCGCTGCAAGTGATGCTCGCCGACCCGGAGGCCATGCGCGCCGAGTTCGAAGCGGCTCATCGTCGCCAGTACTCCTTCCTGCTCGAGCGGCCGCTGATGGTGGAGGCCATCTCGGTGGAGGTCGTCGGTCACAGTGATGAGGTCCCGGTTGCCAGCTCCGCGTTATCGACGCCGCCCCCGACGGCGGATGGGGTCTCCGAGGTGCCGATGTACGTCTCCGGAGGCTGGCAGGACGTTGGTCTGCGGCGGCGAGAGAGCTTGGCTCCCGGTGCTCGGGTGGCCGGGCCGGCGCTCATCGCGGAGGCCAACGCCACCACCGTCGTCGAGGAGGGATGGTCGGCGACCGTCGGGGACCTCGGCGAGTTGCGCCTGGACCGGGTGGCCGCTCGTCTCGACGAGGCGGGTATCGACGCGACGGGCGAGGCCGATCCGGTGATGCTGGAGATCTTCAACAACCTGTTCATGGCCGTCGCCGAGCAGATGGGCGCCCGGCTGGAGCAGACGTCGCAGTCGGTGAACATCAAGGAACGTCTCGACTTCTCCTGCGCGCTGTTCGACCCCGAGGGCCATCTGATCGCCAACGCCCCGCACATTCCCGTCCATCTCGGCTCGATGGGCACGAGCGTGCGCGAGGTGATCCGGCGCCGGGCCGGCCGAATCCGCCCGGGAGATACCTATGCCGTCAACGATCCCTATCACGGCGGCACCCACCTGCCGGACATCACGGTGATCAGCCCCGTATTCGATGCCGCGGGGAGCGAGGTGCTGTTCTGGGTGGCGTCGCGCGGCCACCACGCGGAGATCGGCGGCATTACTCCAGGATCCATGCCCGCGCGCTCCAGGTCGGTGGAGCAGGAGGGCATCTTGTTCGACGCTTGGCTGCTCGTCGAGGACGGCCGGTTCCGTGAGGCCGAGACCCGAGCCCTGCTCACGGCGGGCGACTACCCGTCGCGGAATCCCGATGGCAACCTGGCGGACCTACGCGCTCAGGTGGCCGCCAACGCCCGCGGTGCCGAGGAGGTGGCGGCGATGGTCGCGCACTTCGGCCTCGACGTGGTGCAGGCCTACATGCGCCACGTGCAGGACAACGCGGCGGAGGCGGTGCGTCGGGTGATCGATGCACTGGAGGATGGGGAGCACGAGTACGTCACCGATTCGGGGGCGACGATCCGCGTACAGGTGCGCGTCGACCGGGAAAGGCGCTGCGCCACCCTCGACTTCACGGGAACCTCGCCCCAGCTGGAGACCAACCTCAACGCTCCCGCCGCGGTCACCACGGCGGCGGTGCTGTATGTGTTCCGGACCCTCGTCGACGACGATATCCCGCTCAACGACGGATGCCTTCGCCCCTTGCGGATCGTGCTGCCCGAGGGATCGATGCTGTCGCCGCAGTACCCGGCCGCGGTCGTCGGTGGCAACGTCGAGACGTCGCAGGCCGTGACCGGCGCCTTGTACGCGGCACTCCGGGTGCAGGCTGAGGGGACGGGCACCATGAACAACGTGTCTTTCGGGAATGCCGATTATCAGTACTACGAGACGCTCGCCTCCGGCTCCGGCGCGGGGCCTGGGTACGACGGCGCGGCGGCGGTCCAGACCCACATGACGAACTCGCGGCTCACCGACCCCGAGGTGCTGGAGGCGCGCTACCCGCTGGTGCTTGAGTCCTACGCGATCCGGCGCGGGAGCGGGGGAGCGGGGCGCTGGCGCGGTGGCGACGGCGGAGAGCGGCGGCTGCGCTTCCTGCAACCGATGACCGTGAGCATGCTGTCGGGGCACCGTCGCGTGCCGCCGTACGGCATGGCGGGAGGTGTGCCGGGCGCGCTCGGCAGCAATCGCATCGAACGCGCCGACGGCTCCGTCACTCCCATGGCCGGCAATGACGTCGTCGACGTGGGCGTCGGCGACGTGCTCGTCGTAGAAACCCCGGGCGGGGGCGGCTACGGCGAACCCCCGCCCGCCCCTGAGCCCTTCGGGTCCTGATGCGAAAGTGAGCGAGGGATCCATAGTCTGGTCCCTGATGCGAAAGTATCTGTGGGTTCTATGTTCAGGTCCCTGAGATGCGACGAAGGAGCCTCGAAGGGTGGTCCCTGAGGAGGGCGCCCAGCGCCCGTCTCGAAGGGCGTAAAACGTAAGAAGGGGCAGAGACTGAGCCCAAAGGTTGCGTTTAACGCCCTTCGAGGCTCCTCGCAGAACTCGTCACACCTCAGGGACCTGAAAAAGGGTTCCTTCGCGCGATGTCAAGCTGTGTGGAGTCACGCGGCTTTGTTTTCTGGTTTCTCGTT
>JAWKJW010000027.1:0-49940 GCA_041393555.1 Tessaracoccus sp.
ACGAAGGCCCAGATCTGGTAGAGCCATATCGGGCTGGAAATCACGACGCCGGCGAGGACGCAGGCGATCACCGCGAGCGTGAACGCGCCGAGCACGCCGTTGTTGGTCATCTGCAGAAGCGCCTCGGGACGGGATATCTCGACGGCGGCCTTCGCGCTCTCCCACGGCCACATCAAGAAATGGATCAGCGGCCGATAGAAGAAGATGGCGCCGATCGACGCCAGCACGATGGTGAAGGCCGCAACCGTCACCCGGTAGCGCAGTTCACGAAGGTGGTCGTACAACGACATCCGGCCTTCGGGGTCCCCCTTCGGGGGGCGCAACCACCCAAACCGGCGGCGCTCGGCCTTCGGCTCAGCGGTCGCAGCAGTCATGGTCAGTGCTGCTCAGGACGATCGGCCGGATCGGTGGGAGCCGTGGGGCTGGGAGCGCTATAGCCCGGCTGAGGAGCCGCCGGCGGGGGCGTCTGCACGGGCGGTGCAGCCTGATCCACCTGCGCCGGCTGATCGGACTTGACTTCTTCCTTGAACTCCCGGATCGAGCGGCCTACACCCTTGCCGAGACCAGCCAGCCGCGAGCCGCCGAACAAGAGCAGGGCCACCACCAGGATGACGATGAGTTCCCATCCACCAGGCATTTGTCTTTCCTCATTTCTTGGCCGTTCGGCCAATCACGGACGCTCGGAGTCGTCCACAACCCTATGCGCGCTTAGCAGGAAGGTCGAGTTGGGAGATTAGCTCCGGTACCCGAGCGACACGCTCCTGCACCACGCCGATCTCATAGACCACAGCGGCAACCTTGTGCCGCATACTCAGCCCATATCCGACGAGCGCGATCCCGCCGGCAAGACCAAGCCCGCAGAGGATCAGGATCGCTACCATGGGGCACAGCCTACCCGAGGCTATAGCGTTCCAGCGCCGCGCTCGCCCGCGCCGTCACCGCAGCTTCGAGATCCGGATCGGAGCAGCGTCGCACTCCGGGGCCGAGGCGCAACAGCAAGGACACCGCCCAGGACCACGACGACACCGGCAACGTCACTTCGAGTCCTCGTGGCGTGCGATGCACGGTGTGACACGGATAATATTCGGCGATCCATTCGGCCTCGGGGGCGACGGTGAGAGTGATGCTGAGCGGGGCGTCGTCGAACCACTCCAGCTCTCCCAACTCCCGTGGCTCGAACCGCTGCTCGCGTTCTTCAACCCGCTCGATTCGGTCGAGCCGGAAGCTTCGCCAGGCCTCACGCGGGCGGCTCCACGCGTCGAGATATCCAAAGCCGGCGTCGGTGCGCAGCCTCGCCGGCTCCACCTCCGCCTCGCGGAGGTTCGACTCCCCAGCCCTGCGGTAGGACAGTCGCACAAGAGTGTGGTTTTCGATCGCACGCACCAGCGCGGCGCGTACCTCCGCATGGCCCGAGTCCACATCCACCAGCACCGGCGATGGGGCTTGGCCGATGGCTTCGCTCAACTTCTCGCGCGCGCTGAGGGCAGGTGCCGGGTCTCCAGCAAGATCCGCGACGATTTGCAGGGCAGCCATCAGACTCGCGGCCTCCTCGGGACGCAGCCGCAGCGGTCTGCTCAACACGTCCGCGTTGTCGAAGTGATAGATCACCCCTTCCTCCCGCGCGGCGTCGATGTCCACCTCGAAGAGGTCGTCCGGGTAGCCCCCGGGCAGGCCGCAGAACTGCAGCACCGTCAGATCGGCCAACACCGTCGCGGGGGTGACGCCGAAATCCTGGGCCACTTGGCTCACGGTGATCGCCTGACGTTCTCGCAGGTACGGCACGAGTCGCAGCATTCGGGCGAGCTGTTCTTGAGAGGTCACCGCGCCTTTCCTTTCGCGATGGCAGTGAGTCTGCGGATCACCTGACGCCGCAGGGCGGGCGGGTGCAGGGCAATCGCCGTGGTGCCGGCGGCACAGGCATCTTGCGCCAGGGCCTCCAAGGACGGACGGATGATCTGATACGCGATGAAGCCTTCGGGCAACTCACCGTGCCACTCGACGGGAGTGGCCGCACGCAGGAGTTCGTCGGGCGCGTCGGCGTTGAGCGCGACCACCCCTGTTTCGGCGCGGTCGGGGTGCCCCGTGAGCTGGTCGGCCTCGGCCGGCACCTCGAAAGCTCCCAGCCTTCCCGACGGTTTGGGCAGGGACTCGAGACGCGCCAGCTTGAAGTGCCTGATCCCGTCGGCACTGAGGTCGAATCCCAGCAGATACCAACGTCCTCGTCGTTGGTAGAGCCGCCAGGGCTGCACCTTGCGCCGCTTCCCGGAGTAGTCGAAAACCACGACGCGTCGCCCCGTCACCGCTGCCAGCAGCACCTCGAATCCCGGATCGTCACCATCGATCCGCGGCTGCAGCATCGGCATCTGCGCGAGGTCTGGCTCGGCACCCACCGCCCGAAGCGCCTCGAAGGCACGGGCGGTACTGTCGGCAGCGATGCGGTCCTGCCACACCCGGCCGGCGACGGACAGCACCGCGCGCTCCTCCGGGGTGAAGTGAATCGGCGGCAGCTCGAAGTCGGAGCGATCGATGCGATACCCCTCCTCGTCTCCGAAGAGCAGGTCGTTGCTGCCGGTGTGAATCTGGATACCCAGCCCGCGCAGTTCATCCTTGTCGCGTTCGAACTGCCGCTCGAAGGCCGCATCGGAGGACTGGCTGTATCCCTCGATGGTGGAGCGAATCTCCCCGCGGGTGACATAACGCTGGGTCGACAGCAGCATGATCAGCAAGTTCATCAGTCGCTCAGACTTTGCACCGGTCATCGTGTTCACCCACCTCCCGGAGATCCCGCCGCCAGGCTACCGGAGTCCTGGCTGGCATGATTATGCAGGTGCACGTCGATCGTTATGCGCCCAGCCCCACATCGGATCTGCATCTGGGCAATCTTCGCACCGCGGCGGCGGGCTGGCTCGCGGCGCGCCGGGCAGGCGGTCGATGGCTGATGCGGATCAAGGATCTCGACGAAGCTCGAGTCAGGGCTTATTCCGGCGGATACCACCGCCAATTGGCCGACCTCGCCGCCTTGGGATTGGACTTCGATGGCGAGATTGTTCTGCAGTCCGAGCGGGGCGATGCCTATCGCGACGCCATCGACGCGTTGGGTTCGCGGACCTACGAGTGCTATTGCACACGGCGCGAGATTGCGGAAGCCGCTTCGGCTCCCCATCACGACGGTTATCGTCCCTACCCCGGCACCTGTCGCGACCTCAGCACCGCGGAACGGGAGCGCCGTCGGCATTCCCGGCCCGCGGCACTCCGGGTGCGCGCCGATGGTGCGAGATGGCGGGTACAGGACGCCTTCTTTGGTGAGGTGGAGGGCGTCGTGGACGATTTCGTGCTGGTGCGAGGCGACGGACAAGTGGCCTACAACCTCGCCGTGGTGGTCGACGACCTGGAGATGGGCGTCACCCACATCACTCGGGGCGATGATCTGCTGTCCAGCGCACCGCGTCAGGCATGGCTCGCGGCGCAACTCGGGGGCTCGCAACCCCGGTATGCGCACGCCGGGCTGGTGGTCAACGAGAGCGGGGCCCGGCTGGCCAAGCGCGACGGTGCGGTGACCCTGAACGACCTGCGCGCGCGAGGCATCGACACAGGCGACGTGATCACGCTGCTCACCGTCTCGCTGGGGCTCGGCCCGTGTCGTTCCATGAACGACGCGCTCGCGGCCATGACCGGCTCCTATCCCCCGGAAATGCAACGTGGCGCCGTCTGGGACGGCGCCACGTTCACGTTCTTGCAGGGAGATTGAGAGGTCTCACCTACTGACGGGATCTCTACGCCGGGGGGTTGTTCTGCACGTCGAGGACATCGATGACGTAGACCAGCGTCTGTCCCGCGGGGAGGCCCGGCTCCGGCGTCGGCCGGCCCGTCGGATAGGCCAACGCGGGCGGAACGACGAGCAAGACCCGGGAGCCGGCGGTCTGGCCGGACAAGCCCTGCACCCAGCCGTCGATCAGCTCGGACAGCGCGCCGGTTTGCGGCTGCGACCATCCGTCGTCGAGGAGAGCGCCGTCGGCGTAGACCCAGCTGCGGAACCGCACCTGCACCAGGCTCTCTGCCGTGATGGCCTCGCCCGGTCCCTGGATCAGCGTCGCGGTCTGCAGCTGCTCGGGCGGCGCGGAGCCTGCCGGGATCGCGACCTCAGGTCCGTCGTCGGTCATCGTCACGGCCGGCAGTCCCTCGACGGGAGGGACGGGTTCGCCCGTGGCGTCGGAGAAGTTGGCGGAGAGGATATCGATCACGAACACCAGCGAATCGCCGGGCTCGATGCCCGCCTCGGGCCTACCCGCGGCGTAGCCGTCCTCCGAGACGATGCCTACGAGAACCCGCGATCCGACGGCCTTACCCACCAGGGAGGTGGTGAATCCCGGGACGAAACCGCCCAAGGGGTAGGTGACGGGTTGCCCCTCCCCATAGTTGCCGTCGAACTGCTCGCCCGTGCGGCCGTTGTATCCGGCGAAGCGGATGGTGATCACCGAGTCATCCTGCAGCAGCTGCGGTCCACCCTCGCGCAGCACCTGGGACTGGGTGGATTCGATGGCCCAGGGCGCCTCGAACGTCACCGTGGGAATATCCTCGTCCGAGACCTGGATGCCGCTCAGATCGGCGGAGGGCTCGATCGTGATCGTCGGACTGGGCGACACGGATGGCGATCCCGACTCGCTTGGCTGCTCCTCCGATGGGGAACAGGACGAGAGCAGGAGCAGCGAGGCAGTAACCGCGCCGATCACCAAGGTGCGCAACGGCTTCAGTGAAAAGACCACCGAGGCATCCTACCCGACTACATCGCGACCAGATCGAGGAGGGCGCCGAGCTCCTCGCGGGTGAGGTCTCTGCTCTCCCCGATCGGCAGGTTGCGCAGGCGCACCGGGCCGATGGCGATGCGGGAGAGCCTGTCGACGGGATGGCCCACCGTGTCCATCATGCGCCGCACGATGCGGTTGCGCCCCGAATGGATCGTGACCTCCAGCAGCGTGCGGTCTTGCCCTCGCGCCTTGAGTTGGATCTTGTCGGCCTTGATCGGCCCGTCCTCGAGGGTGACGCCCTTCTCCAGGCGACGAAGCGACCGGTTGTCCATGACACCGGCGGCCTCGACGAGGTAGGTCTTCGGCACCTCGTACGACGGGTGAGCCAGCCGGTGGGCGAACTCTCCGTCGTTGGTGAGGATGATCAGGCCCTCGGTCGGCGTATCGAGCCGCCCGACGTGAAAAAGCCGCTCCTTGCCTCGGGGCAGGTAATCGGCCAGGCACGGACGTCCTTCGGGGTCGTCCATGCTGGCCACCACGCCACGCGGCTTGTTCAGCACCAGGTAGCGATGATTGCGGGCCGGAGGGATCCGCGCGCCGTCCACGCGGATGTGATCGGTGGCGGGGTTGACCCTGCGTCCCTGCTCCACGACCACCTCTCCGTTGACTTCAACGCGTCCCTCGTCGATCAGGATCTCGCTGGCGCGACGCGAGGCCACCCCAGCCGCCGCCAGCACCTTCTGCAGGCGCACGCCTTCCTCACTCATGGTTTCCCTCCGCATCGGTGGTTCGGGCCAACTGACCCAGCTCAGCTTCCAAGGCTACGGCGTCAGGCAGCAACGGGGCCAGGTCGGGCAGTTCAGACAGCGCATTCAGCCCCAGCTTCTGCAGGAACAACGACGAGGTCTCGAAGGTGGCGGCCCCCGTGAGGGCATCCGTTCCAGCTTCTTGAATCAGCCCGCGCACCAGCAGCGTCTTGACCACGCCGTCGACGTTCACCCCGCGGATGGCCGCGATCCGGCCGCGCGAGACAGGTTGCAGATAAGCGATCACGGCCAGCGTCTCCAACGCCGCTTGGCTCAGCTTGCTGCGCTGCTCGCTGACCAGCCAGGCCCCGATCAACTCAGACTGATCGGCATCGGTGGCGAAGCGCCATCCCCCGGCCACCGGGAAGAGACGGATCCCTCTCTCGTGCGAGTCGTAGAACTCTGCGATGGCCCGCAGCTCCGTCTCCACCACGTCGACGGGGGCATCGAGGATCGCCGCGAGTTCCGGCGCAGGAACAGGGTCCGTGGCCATCAGCAAGATCGCTTCCAGCGGGCGGGTCAGGCTCATTCGGTATCCGTTTCTGGGTGGGGGCCGTAGTCGTCCACAACTTCGATGGGGTCTTCGTCGCGCCCGCTCCACCGCACGGTCAGATCTCCGAGCGCGGTGAGTTGCTCCAACGCCACCTGCTGGGCGCGGAACAGCTCCAGCACCGCCAGGAAGCGCACCACGACGGTCAGTTTGTCGCAGCCGTCGGTGAGGGCGCGGAAGGTGAGCGACCCTTCTCGGCGCAGTCGGCCGGCGATCACGCTGACCTGCTCCTGCAAGCTGACCTGCGTGGTGTGCAGATGGCTCACCTGCACCGTGGGCACGGGAGCAGGCGTCAGCGCCGTCGCAGCCAGGCGCGCGAGATCGTCCGGGGTGAGGGGGAGCTCCACCTCGGGAAGAAGGGACCGGAATTGAGGCTCCAGACCACCCGGACGGTAATGGAAACGACCGGCACTCGTCATGGTTTCCTGCAGCCACGACGCCACCTGCTTGAAGGCCCGGTATTGCAGGAGCCTCGCGAACAGCAGGTCGCGGGCTTCGAGTGCCGCCACGTCCTCCGGATCGCTGACCTCTCCTCCGGGAAGCAGCCGCGCGCTCTTGAGGTCGAGCAGTGTCGCCGCCACAACCAGGAAGGAACTGGTCTGCTCCAATCCCCACTCCGCGCCCGCGGTGCGGATGTGGGCGATGAACTCATCGGTCACCTGAGACAGCGCCACCTCGGTGACATCCAGCTCTCGACGGGAGATCAGCTGGAGCAGCAGGTCGAAGGGGCCTTCGAAATTGGTCAGGTGAACGTCGAAGCCTTTGACGCTCTGCCGCTGCTCTCGTCGGTTCACGTCAGTTCGTGTACCAGTGCACCGTCGCTGCCGTGCTCGGCGAAATCACGCAACGCCAGCGCCACCGCGGTGGCGTGGCCTGAGTTCTGCCACGCGCATCGACCTTTCGCTCGGCCGTGCCGCCCGTTGCAGGCTTGAGCCGCCGGAGGCCAGCAGTCTGTCGTCCGAGAAGCAGACAGTGATCTTCTGCGTAGCTTTTGACCCGGCCGCCGCCGACAGTTGCGCGGCCTCGGCGCCGATGCCCCGGTGTGTTTCTCCGGCCACGGCTTCCGCCGCAGGCTTGGTCGGCCGGAAAAGCTCCCGCGGGCACCGAAGGCTCGCTCGCTTGGCCGTCGGCTTCTTGCTCACCGGCTCTGACACCTCAGCAGCACCTCTCTCGCCAGCTGCCGGTAGGCACTGGCGCCTGGGGAGTTGGGGGCGTAGGTGGTGATGGGCTCGCCGGCCACCGTGGTCTCCGGGAACTTGATGGTGCGCCGGATGACGGTATGGAAGACCTGATCTCCGAAGACCTCCACCACTCGTTCGAGCACCTCGCGGGTGTGGATGGTGCGGGCGTCGTACATCGTGCCCAGGATTCCGAGTACCTCCAGCTCCGGATTCAACCGGTCCTGCACCTTGGAGATCGTATCCGTCAGGAGCGCGATGCCGCGCAGCGCGAAGAACTCGCATTCCAACGGCATGACGACGTAATCGCTGGCCGTCAAGGCGTTGATGGTGAGCAGGCCGAGGCTGGGCGCGCAGTCGATGAGGATGTAGTCGTAAGCGCCTCGCAGCTTGGCGAGCACCCGGTTGAGGCTCTGCTCGCGCGCGACCTCGCTGACCAGCTGCACCTCCGCCGCGGAAAGATCGATGTTGCTGGGCAGGATGTCGAGGCCGGGCACGATCGTGGACTGGATCACCTCGTCGGCCCCGTACTCGCGCGACAGCAACAGGTTGTAGATGCTGCGCTCCAAGGTATGCGGGTTGATGCCCAGGCCTACAGACAGCGAACCCTGCGGGTCGAAGTCCACCAGGAGCACCTTGCGCCCCAGCTCAACCAGGGCGGCCCCCAGGTTGATCGTGGTGGTGGTTTTGCCGACGCCGCCCTTCTGATTGCACATCGACACGATCACCGCACGACGGTTGTGGGGATCCGGCGGCGATGGCTCGGGGAATTCCGGCAACGGCCTGCCCGTCGGCCCGAGTTCAGGCACTTCCTCAGCCTCGAACAGCCCGTCGTCTGCCATCTCGTCTCCCTCGCGTCGTTTTGTCGACATCCTATCCCTAGACGGGAAGGCTCACGCGACGCGAAGGCGACCACGAGGGCGAGGATCCCTCAACGTGGCTGATTCCGTTCACTCTCCAGCGGTTTCCGCATTAACGAGGCTACCAACGTCACTATGCTGACGGACCCAGCCTCACTACCGCTGAACCGGCCCGGGAACTGACCGAATCGACCCCGCTATCGGAGAAACAACCTGATTTCACATCCCGGAGGAGTTATCCACAGACTCGAGAGTGGAGCTTTCGCGTTGCGCTTCACTCCGCGACCAGCGAGGCATGGGAATCAGGTATTGCAGTGCAAAGTAGACCGTCGTGCTCTCGCCGCTCAGCCTGCAAGTCCTGGTTTCGACGCAGGTACGCCACGTCGAGCCACTACTCCGGAACACGAAGATGCCAGGATTCAATCTGAAGCTCCGGCCCCGCGATGAGACGATAAGCCTCATCGTTTGCCGGATAGGCGCGCAGCGTGGTGGAGGTGGTGTTCTCGGGGAAGATCTCGATCAGGGAGGCATCGATCAGGATCCGAGTGCTCGTATCGGTGAGGTAGCTATGCCAGATCAGCTGACCCTCCTCACCGCCGACTGCAAGCCGCAATTCCACCGTCCCTGTGCCCCTGAGCACGATCTCCGCCTGGTCTGGCAACGCGTTCCCGGAAAGCAACTCACCACGAAGTAGCTCCAGTTCTCGCGCCGGAACCAAACGCACAAGGTCGCCTTCGACGACGACCTCACACACGCTGGTGAGCGTGCCGGACCAACCCACGGCGTCGCTGTCCTCCTGGGTACGTCCTCTGACGCCCTCGCTGGCAACCTCACGTGCCCATCCCCACAGCAGCACCCGCTCCGGACCACCGTCCGCCACGCCGGCCTGCACTGCCTGCGGTGCGTAAAAACACGGGCCCTCATCCAGCAGCCCAGCTGCACGGGGAGCGAAACGCGGCAGGCCATTCCTGTGATCCGTCGCCAGCGTACCGAGCAGGTAGCCCACGCCTGTGAGCTCTCCCGCCAACCAGAACGAGACGATGAGCACCCAGTCATCGTCGACACGCACTAACTGTGGGCATTCCCACGCATTGGCCGGCGGCAGCATCGCCGCGATCTCATCGGTGCCATCCAGCAGTACCCCTCGGTACTCCCATCTGGTGAGGTCTGTGGCATCGTGCAGGATCACCGCCGGCTGCCCGGAGGTCAGGCCCGCACACTGGATACTCCACCGCCACCCCTCAAACTCGAAGACGAAGGGGTCACGCATGATGCACACCCTGTCGTCGTCGGGCATGGACGCCACCACGTGCGTGCTCTGACGGAAGCCTTCCCCATCGTGACGGGCAACCATGACTTCTGAGCGCCCCGACCCGTCCCGCACCCCGGAATAGAGCAAGGTCGAGACACCGTCATCGAGTACCCCGACCCCGGTCCAACACCCGTGCTCATCGCCGCCCCCCGGTCGCGGTGCGATCGCGATCCCTTCGTCGCACCAATGCAGAAGATCCGCCGAACTCACATGACCCCACATGATGCGGCGGTGCCTAGCGGCATGCGGGTTGTATTGGAAGAACACTTGCCAGCGCCCATCGACATGATGGATACCGTTGGGATCGTTCAGCCAGCCCTTCGGCGGACGAGGGTGCAGGCGAGGAAAGCTGCGATCCGGGTGCGACGGGAAGTGGGACATGGCCACCTTTCGATGTTCGGAGACAAGAATGTGATGCGGGGCTGCGTCGCACACGCGACGCAGCCCCGAGCGAGGTCGGATAGGTGAACTCAGCCCTTCACGCCGGAGGAGGCGATCGAGGAGATGAAGGCGCGCTGGAAGAGGAGGAAGACGATCACGACCGGGATGGTGATCATGGTGGTGTAAGCCATGATCTGACCCCAGGGCGTGCCCTCCGCCGTGCCGGTGGCGAAGAAATACCTCATACCCACCTGCACCGGACGCATCTGCTCTTCTTGGATGACCAGCAGCGGCCACAGGTACGAGTTCCACTGGGGAAGGAAGGTGAGAATGGCAGAGGTGGCAAAGGCCGGACCGGCGAGCGGCGCGATGACGGACCGGTAGATCCGGAACCAGCTGGCACCATCCACTCGGGCGGCCTCATCGATCTCCTTGGGAATAGAGCTGAAGTACTGCGTGAACAGGAAGATGGAGAACGCATTCGCGATGAATGGGATGATCAGCACCTCGTAGGTGTTGCTCCAGCCGGTTTCCAGGGCAAAGCCATCACTGTACAAAGCGACGCGCGGCAGCTGGGAAACCCAGTAGACCATCGGGATAGCGAAGGTCTCGAACGGCACGATCAGGGTGGCGATGATGGCGCCGAGGATGACGCCACGACCGCGGAACTTGAGACGCGCCAACGCGAAGCCGGCCATCGAGTTGATGAATAGGCCCAGCACGACGATGGAGACGGTTACCACAAGCGAGTTGAAGAAGAACTGGCCCACCGGGACGCGGTCGAAGACCCCGACGTAGTTGTCCATCGACAGCTCGCCGACGGGGAAGAACGCCCGCCAGGTAGTCAGGTCCTGCAGGATCTGAGTTCTCGGTTTGAAGCTCGACGAGATCATGAACAACAGCGGCAGGACGAAGGTCAGCGCGAAGAGGACGAGCGGCACATAGGTCCACTTCTTACCCGCGTTCAGACCCTTCTGTTTGAGGGGCTTGATCTTCTTCGGCTTCTGAATGGCAGCAGGTGCGGTCATGCTCAGTCCTCCTTGGTGAGCTTGCGCTGAATGAGCGTGATCGCCAGCACGATCAAGAAGAAGATGAGCGACAGCGCGGACGCGTAACCCACGTCGCCTCGGCCGGAGCCCATCTGGATGATGTGATACACCAGCGTCGTCGTCGCGTTCGCCGGTCCACCGCTGGTCATCACGTCGATCTGGGTGAACAACGAGAAAGCAGCGATGGTGATGGTGATCAGGATGAACACGAAGGTGGGCCTGAGGCCGGGAAGCGTAACGTTCTTGAACTGCTCCCAGTTGCTGGCGCCGTCGATTGAGGCCGCCTCATAGAGGTCGAGGTTGATGGTCTGCAGGCCCGACAGCCACAGGATCATGTGGAAGCCCACGCCCTGCCAGATCGACATCACAATTACCGCTGGCATGGCCGTCGACGGATCGTTGAGCCAATCGATATTGAATCCGAAGATGGCGTTGATCAGGCCGTCTTTCTGGTACATGAAACGCCACAGCATCGAGACGACCACCATGGAAGTCACCACCGGCATGAAGAACATCACGCGGAAGGCTGTGATGCCGCGCAACTTCTGATTGATCAGAATGGCCAGCAGCAACCCCAGCCCACCCTGAACCGGAACCACCACGAGAACGAAGATTGCGATGTTGCGTAGCGCATCCCAGAACGTGGGATCGTTGGCGAGGGCACGGACGAAGTTGTCGAAGCCGACGAACTGAGAGGCGGCTGCGGAGCCCAACCGGGCATTGGTGAAACCCAGGGTGAACGACATCACCACAGGAATGACGAAGAACAGGATCAAGAGGATCACGGCAGGTGCGATGAACGCGTACCCGGCCCTTCTCTCTTGGCGCGCCGCTTTGTTCACACGGCTTTCGACTTTGGTCGCCGACATCTTTTCTCCTTCTTTGGAGCAGAACGGGGTGGGGCCGCCGGCACACGCCGCCGGCCCCACCTCACGATCAGCTGTTGTTGTAGCCGGCCGAGTTGATGTCGGCGTCGATCTCGCTGACCATCTGATCGAGGGTCTTCTGCGGATCCGTGCCGTTGACGAGATCAGAGACGTTCTTCTCGAACACCTGGCTGATCACCGGGTAGGCAGGTGTTTCAGGACGAACCAGGCCGTACTCCTCGCTGATCTGGTACGCGACCTCGAGAGGGTTACCTTCACCATAGAAGCCCTTCTCCGTGAGCGCTGCACCGGACGCGGTCGCAGGGATGAGCGAGGTGACGTCAGAGAACTGAGCGATGTACTTGTCGTCCATGGAGAATTTCAGGTATGCCAGGCCACCGGCGAGTTGCTCCTCGTTGCAGCTCTTCGACAGGCCGTACTGCCAGGAACCCACGCCGGCCTTGGAGCCGCCACCGAAGTCGGGCAACGGCACCACGAGCAGATCATCCGGGTACTTCTCGATATTCTCGGAATAGCCCCAGATGCCGTTCCACTGCATGGCGACCTTGCCGTCGAGGAACTCGGTGCGGTCCTGAGCGTTGGACTTGGGAGCGTATTCCTCGGCGAACTGACGCTGGAACCAGGTGGCAAACTCGAGGGCTTCAGGCCCGTTCAGCGCCCCCTCGGCCGTCTCGAAACCGTCGCGATCGATCAGGTCGCCACCGAAGCTCTGCAGAATCGGAGCGAAGGCGTAAGGCCACCACTCTCCCGTCGAACTCGGCCCATAGTCGATCACGTATTCGTATTCGCCGCTGGCCTTGATCTTGTCCTGCAGCTCGTCGAACTCGGCCTTAGTCCAGGGCTCGTCAGCGGTCGGGATGCGAGCACCGGCACTCTCGACGGCGGACTTGCGCACGAACAGCACCGTGTTCACATCCCAATAGCCGATCGAATAGACCTGATCGTTGTAGCGGCCGATCGTGGACGGCAGGAAGTCGGCGACATCAGCGTCGGTGAGTCCCGTCGGAACAAGCCATCCGTTCCAGGCCCAGTTCGGCATGATCGGCCCATCGACGTCCAGGATGCACGGCAGCTGGTTCGCGGCAGCGGCTCCCTGCACCGAGTCGTTGTAGGCGTCCTGGGGGAAATCCTGGCGCTGCACGACATAGTCGGACTGCGATTCGTTGAAATCGTCGACGATCTGGCTGATGACATTCATCTCCAGCTCGTTGCCAGCGGAGTGAGTCCACAGACTGAGGATGGTTTTTCCATCCTCGGTCTGGGTCTGGCCCCCACCCTGGCTGCTGCAGGCAGTGAGAGCGAGGGGAACGGCGGCAGCCAACGCAACCACCTTGACGTATGAAGAACGCGGCATATCGATTGCCCTTTCTCCGGCCGGAGCCGGTTTCTCGATGGCACACCCACGTGCCGAATCGATTCAGCAAAACGATAAAGCATCGCTAATCTCAGCGCAACAGCGTTGCAAAATCGTTATTTCACCGTTATCGTGCCACCGCCGGTGTAGCGACGGAGTTCCTCACCACCAGCGGGCAGGGTAACCGGATAATCCCCTGCGGAGCAGCCTCGAGCCCGTCGTTCAGCAGCGTCAACAGCGCAGAGGTCGCCCGGTAGCCCAGTTGCCGGTGTGGCAGGTCGATGGTGGTGAGCCCAGGCCTCAACTCGTCGGCCACCAGGATCTGGTTGTCGAATCCCACAACCGAGAGGTGCTCCGGGACCCCAATCCCTAAAGTGCGTGCTGCGTGGTAGACCCCTACCGCCATACGGTCGTTGAAAGCCATGATCGCCGTAGGCGGATCAGGCATCTGGAGGAGCCGGGACGCGGCCCGCTCACCAAAAGCGGAATCGCCCAGTTCGCTGTCATGATCGTGATACGCGGTCAGAAGCCCGTCGTAGCAGTCGGCACCGCGCATGACATCACCGTAGGCATCTGCTCTTAGCACGGCCGCCGGGAACCGTGACCGCCCGTGCAACAAAGCAATCCGTCGATGCCCCGCAGCAACGAGAAGTTGGGCCAGGGATTGGGCTCCCGCGTACTCGTCCGGCACGAAGGACACGGCCCCCCCGGTAAGTTCGACGTTCATCCCGACGACCGGCACATCGAGAAGGGCCCGCGGAACCGACCATGCCTCATGCGCGGTGGAGGCGATGAGGAATCCCGCGACACGCTGAGCGAGCAAGGCCTCGATGACCTCCTCCTCATGGGCGGCGTCACGCTCGGTATTCGCGATCAGCAGCAGATGCTGCTGCTCCCATGCGGCCTCCTGGGCGCCCTGCACCAAGCCCGGCGCATAGGGCGTGGTAACCACGGAGTCGGTGATCATCCCGATCAGCTGGCTTTGCTTACGGCGGAGACTGCGAGCGTTCAGATCGGGGTGGTACCCCAGCTCTCTCGCAGCGGTACGCACCGCCTCGGCTGTCACGGACGAGATCCGTGCAGGTACATCATTCAAAACGACGGAGACCGTGGACGGCGACACCCCGGCTCTCGCTGCCACGTCCTTGATCCGGACCCTGCGCGCTTTGTTCATCTCCCCAATTTATCCGGCGTCAGCGTCACTGGCGCTTCGGCCTCGTCGTGGACCGCGGATGCGCCATGTGGTAGACCTCGCGGAGCTGGTCGACCGTTACCAGCGTGTAGATCTGAGTCGTGGCCACGGACGAGTGGCCCAGCAGTTCTTGGACGACGCGCAGGTCGGCGCCCCCTTCCAACAGGTGCGTGGCGAAGGAATGGCGAAGGGTGTGGGGAGAGATCTCCGCGGGGATGCCGGCGCCCGATGCCGCTGCGCGCAGCGCCGCCCAGGCAGACTGCCGGCTCATCCGTCTCCCCCGTTGATTCAGAAGCAGGGCCGAATCGCCCTTTCCCGCGCTGGCCAGCGCGCCCCGGCCCCGCACGAGGTAGGCATCGAGTGCATCCTGGGCGAAGGAGCCGACCGGCACCACACGTTCCTTTCCTCCCTTGCCACGCAGAAGCAGACCGGCGTCGGGGTCGTCGCGCAGCGCCGCGACCTCGTCGAGGTCGAGCGTGCAGAGCTCCGAGATCCGAGCGCCCGTCGAGTACAACAACTCCAGCAGCGCCGCATCACGCAGGCCCACTGCCGATTCCCGGTCGGGAGCGGCTAACAGGCGCTCGACGTCCGCGATACTCAAAGCCTTCGGGAGCAGCCTCTGCTGTTTGGGCACCACGATGTTCTTGGCGGGGTTGTCGACGGTGAGCCGCTCGTCGAAGGCGAACTGGTGCAGCGATCGCAGACTCACGACCCGTCGAGCCGTGCTGGCCGTGGCGGATGTCGTGTGCAGCTCGCGCACGTATTCCGAGATGTCGGTCTCTCCGACCTCCCGCAGATCGTGGATGCCCCTGCCTTCGAGGAAAGCCAGATATCCGGTCAGGTCGCGCCGGTAGGCCGCGATGGTGTTGGAGGCGAGGCCGCGCTCGACACGGATGTGATCGAGATAGCGGCCCAGCACCTCCCTGGGATTCATCGCCGGATCGGCCACGGCGCGTCGTCAGGACGCAGCTGCTCCAGGCGTCCTGAGAGCCGCGCGGTCTCCAGCGCGAGCAGGCCCGCGACGAGGGAGGGATTCTGGCATCCCCCCGCGAAGATCTCCTCTACGAGTTCTGCACGTGGCACGAACTCCCAGGTCATCTCGGCTTCCTCGCCTTCGAGCTCGAAGCCCTCGGGGCGAGAGGCCGGCTGGAGATCGCGAGCCAGGAAGATGCGCAGCGACTCCTCGCAGGCTCCAGGGGTGGTCACCGTGTCCACCAGGACGTCCCAGCGCCCGGCCTGCAGCTCGACCTCTTCGGCCAGCTCTCGCTCCGCCGCCGCCCGGTAGGCCTCGTTCTCCACGTCCAGGAGCCCGGCGGGGATCTCCACCAGTTCCATACCGATGGGGTGACGATACTGCCGCACCACGGCGATCCGGTCGGTCTCCTCATCCCACGGCACGATGGCCACGGCCCCAGGGTGGGTGATGAACTGCCGCCTCATCTCGGTACCCGACGGGGTCTTCACGACGTCTTCCACGAAAGACGACACCGCCCCCGTGGCCAGCACCTCACGGCTCGTGATCGGCCACCGTGTCCGACGATCCCCTTGCATCACCGCCGTCCTTCCTGCACTCGTAGCGCCGCCTCAATCAAACCAGAGAACAACGGATGGGGTTTGGTGGGACGCGATTTCAGCTCGGGATGGGCCTGGGTCGCCAGGTAGAAAGGATGCTGATCACGCGGCAACTCGACGAACTCCACCAACGATCCGTCGGGAGAGGTGCCGGAGATCACGAGACCCGCCTTCTCCAGCTGGGCGCGGTAGGCGTTATTGACCTCGTAACGGTGCCGGTGCCGCTCGGTGATCAGCGCGGCCCCGTACAGTTCTCGCACCAGTGAGCCCTCCGCCAGCTCCGCCGGATAGGAACCAAGCCTCATGGATCCTCCCAGGTCGCCCTCGCCTGCAACGATATCGACCTGCTCCGCCATGGTGGCGATGACGGGATGATCGCCCTCCGGGTCGAATTCGCTGGATACCGCGTCCTCAATTCCAGCCAGGCTCCGGGCGGCTTCGATCACCATGCATTGCAGTCCCAGGCACAAGCCGAGGGTGGGAATGCCCTGCTCTCGGGCGTAGCGCAACGCGCCGAGCTTGCCTTCCACCCCACGGATACCGAAACCGCCGGGCACGCAGATGGCGTCGACATCGCCGAGCGCGTTCGCCGCCCCTTCCTGCGTATCGCAGTCATCGGAGCGTACCCAGACGATGTTGACCTTCGCGTGGTGAGCGAATCCGCCGGCGCGCAGAGCCTCGCTGACGGACAGGTATGCGTCCGGCAGGTCGATGTACTTGCCGACGAGCGCCACCGTCACTTGATGCTTCGGGTATTGCACCCGCTGCAGAAGGTCGTTCCAGCTCGTCCAGTCCACGTCACGGAAGCTCAAGTTCAGCCGGCGAACCACGTAGGCGTCCAGGCCTTCCGCGTGCAGCACCTTGGGGATGGCGTAGATCGACGGCGCATCCGCGCAGGAGACGACAGCGTCCACATCCACGTCGCACATCATGGCGATCTTGCGTTTCAAACCATTGCTGACCTCGCGCGAGGAACGACACACGATCGCGTCGGGCTGGATGCCCACCTGACGAAGCGCCGCAACAGAATGCTGCGTCGGCTTGGTCTTCATCTCCCCGGACGGGCCGATGTAGGGCACCAGGGAGACGTGCAAGAAGAAGGCGTTCTCGCGGCCGATGACGTGGCGCACCTGACGAGCGGCCTCCAGGAAGGGCAGCGACTCGATATCGCCGACGGTTCCGCCGATCTCGTGGATCACCACGTCCACCTCCCCGGCGTCCATGGCAAGCATCCGATCGCGGATCTCATTGGTGATGTGAGGGATCACCTGCACCGTGTCGCCCAGGAAGTCGCCTCGTCGCTCCTTGGCGATCACGGTCGAGTAGACCTGACCGGTCGTGACGTTGGCCTCGCCCGACAAGAAGACGTCGAGGAAACGCTCGTAGTGACCGATGTCGAGATCGGTCTCGGCACCGTCCTCGGTGATGAACACTTCACCGTGCTGGAACGGGTTCATCGTCCCCGGATCGACGTTCAGATAGGGGTCCAGCTTCTGCATGGTCACGCGCAAGCCACGCGCGACGAGAAGATTACCGAGACTGGAGGCAGTGAGCCCCTTGCCGAGGGAGGAGACGACGCCTCCCGTGACGAAGATGTGCTTGGCGCGTGAGGTATGTTCCACGGACTGCCAGCCTATCTCGCGGGGATTTCAAATCTGTTACAGATGAAAAGGAAGGGACGCCTTCATGGCCTCGCCGCGCAGCTCGGCGGCATGCCGCACGGCGGCGTCGCTGTCGGAGCTGCCACCCATCATGCGGGCGAGTTCCGCCTCTCGTTGCCGCTCGTCGAGCTTGTGCACTCCAGAGGTGGTGATCTGCCCATCGCTCGATTTAGCGATGACGAAATGCTGGTCGGCGAAGGCCGCGACCTGAGCCAGGTGGGTCACCACGATCACCTGCGCCCGTGCCGCCAGCTGACGAAGCCGGCGCCCGATTTCCAGCCCCACGGCCCCGCCCACGCCGGCATCCACCTCGTCGAAGACAAAGGTGTGGTGGTCGCCTTCGTCTGCGAGCACCACTTCCAGCGCCAGGCGCACCCGTGAGAGCTCGCCACCCGAGGCGACTTTGCCCAACGGTGCAGGCTCGGAGCCGGGGTTGGCGGAGAACAACAATTCGATCCGGTCGGCACCATGGGGTCCGAGCGCGGTCTGAGTCACATCGAATCTCAACCGGGCATGGGGCATCGCCAGCGCCTTCGGCTCGTCGGCGACGCGAACCGCGAGCCTCCTCGGCCGCCACCTGCCGTGCCTCGGTGATCGCCGCCGCATCCGCCGCGAGCTGTCCGTCGAGACGCTCGATCCGCGCACGGAGTTCGTCGATCCGCTCATCGCTGCCCTCCAACTCCGCGAGCCGCCGGCGCGCGTTGTCAGCCCAATCCAGCACGTCCTCGACGGTACGGCCGTATTTGCGCGTCAACGTCGCCAGCTCCGCGCGACGCTGTCCCACCGCTTCCAGCCGCAGCGGATCGGCCACGAGATCCGCCGCGTAACTCGCCACCTCTGCGGCCACGTCGTCAGCCAGCACTTGGAGTTCTTCTGCACGCGTCGCCAGGGGCTCCGCGCCAACATCGAGCCGCGCCAACTGAACCAGTGTCTTGCGGGCCTGCCCGATGAGCGAGACAGCTCCCGGCACATCCAAATCATCTTCCGGGCCGCTCAGCAGCGCACCGGCCCGCCCGGTCAGCGCACGTAGCTCGTCGAGGTCCATCAGCCGCCGCTGCTCGGCGGCCAACTGCTCGTCCTCGCCGGGCTGGGGTTCCACCTCATCGATCTCGCCGAGCCCGTAGCGCAACATATCGGATTCGCGCGTCCGGGCTTCTGCCTCCTCCTCGAGCCGCATGAGCTCTTCTGCCGCGGCCTTCCGTTGGCGGTAGGCATCCCGGTATCCGGGCAATTGCGAAGGCTTCGCGTGAGCGTCGAGGAGTTCCCGCTGCCGCTCCGGTAGAGACAGCCGTATCTGCTCGGATTGCCCGTGGATCGTCGCCAGTTCGCCGAGCAATGTGGCCATGGTGGATACGGGAGTCGCAGCCCCGCCGACCACCGCGCGCGAGCGGCCCTGCGCACTCACCTGGCGCAGAGTGACCACCTCGGCGCCGTCGGTATCCCCGCCCAGCTCATGCACCCTGGCGACGATGTCCGGGTCCACCTCCCAGCGGCCTTGAACGGTGGCGCGCTCGGCGCCTCGGCGCACCACACCAGAATCGGCTCGCGCTCCGAGCAGGTGCCCGAGGCCGGACACGATCATGGTTTTACCCGCCCCGGTCTCACCGGTCAAAGCATTCAGTCCCGGACCTAATTCGAGAACAGCGTCTTCCACCACCCCGAACGCGCTCAGCCTCAGCTCGCTCAGCACGCTCTCATGCCTCGCTTCGGCTTCGCCAACCGTTGACCGGCAGGCCGAACTTTTTCACGAGACGGGTGGTGAAGGGCTGTTCCGAAAGGCGCGCGATGCGCAATCGGCTCTCGTGGGCGTCGACCACCACACGGTCCCCCGGCAGCAGCTCGACGCTACGACGCCCATCGCACCAGAGGATGCCGTGCTGCGAATACTCGGGGAGATCCAGCGTGACTTCCGAGGTGGGGCTCAAGACCATGGGCCGGGCAAAAAGAGCGTGGGCGGACAACGGCACCACCAGCATCGCCTGCACGTCAGGCCAGATCACCGGGCCACCCGCCGAGAAGCCATAGGCTGTCGATCCCGTGGGCGTGGAGACGAGCACCCCATCGCAGTTCCATCGCGACAGCGGCCTGTCATCGATGCCGACCAACACGTTGAGCATTCGCTCGCGCGCGAGTTTCTCCAGGGAGACCTCGTTGACCGCCCAGGACGACCATTCGAGACGATCATCGCGGCGTAGTTCGACACGCAGCACGAAACGCTCCTCGACGCGATAGCCACGTGCTTCGATGACGCCGCTCAGCGCGTCGATATCCGAGGGCTCGAGCTCCGCGAGAAATCCGACATGGCCCAAGTTGACGCCGAGCATCGGCACGCCGCGCGGTAGCGCCCACTCCGCGCCGCGGAGGATGGTGCCGTCACCGCCGAAAACGACGGCCAGCTCCGCAGGACGATCGGAGAGAGGTTCCAGTGCAGCGTCGGGTACCAACTCGGACAAGCGTTCCAGGTCTTCGGGAAAAACTTGGCAGGTGAAACCATCGAGAGCACCCACGAAACGCGCTGCGCCGGCGAGAGCATCAGGGCGCAGGGGGTGTACCAAGACGGCGACACTTCGATCCACGTTCACCACACTACCGAGTCCCCGGGAGGTTCTGCTCTGGTGCCCTGAGCCTGATGAAGAACTCCAGGTTGCCATTGATCCCTGGCAGACAGCTTCGGCCTCGCCATTCGCACCGCATGCCCAAGGACGTCGCCTCAGCGATGACCGCATCGACGGCTTCTCGCTGCCGCTCCGGGTCGCGCACCACGCCACCGGACTCCAGAAGAGCCCTTCCCACCTCGAACTGAGGCTTGACCAGCAGGAGCGCGATGCCACCGGGGCTGAGCACGTCTCTCAGAGGCTTGAGCAACAGTCGCAGGGAGATGAAGGAGACATCACCGACGATCATCTCGACGGGCTCACCGTCCAGATCGTCGAGGCTGAGGTCGCGCAGGTTGAGGCCCTCCCGCACCACGACGCGGGAATCGCGGCGCAACGAGTCATCCAATTGATCATGGCCAACGTCAACGGCGTAGACCCGGTTCGCTCCCCATTCCAGGCATACCTGTGTGAAGCCGCCCGTCGAAGCTCCTGCGTCGAGAACTCGGCGCGGGACCGCCGTCGCCGAATCTTCCAGCGCTCCCAGCAACTTGTGGGCGGCACGGGAGACCCAGGCTTCGGCCTCGGCGGCAAGGACGGAGTCTGACGTGACCGCCTGCGACGCGCGAGTCGCGATCTGGCCGTCGACGAGGACCTTGCCGTCTCGTATCAGCCGCGCTGCGTGTGTGCGTGAGCGCGCCAGTCCGCGATCGGCCAGAGCGCGGTCCAATCTCACCGGATCGCGGGTTTAGGGCCGGACGCTGAAGGGCCGGAAAGGATCTCTCCCAGCTGCTGCTGGGCTCTGTCGAGCCGCCGATACTGCTCGGGCAGGGGATGTTGCTCCACGTCCTCCACCCCCGTGAGAATCTCACGCAGCTGCCCAGCGACGTAGCCGGGATCCGGGACGCTCATCACCGCACCAAGGTGAGTTGCTCGAGTAGTGCATCCATAACAAGACCTTCCGACCACGCCAGGTTCAGGCCGGCCCACAGCACGTCGAGTTGTCCCTCCAGATCCTCAGGGATCGACTGAGCATGCACGGCGCCACCGACGGTATCGACGGCGTGTCCGCGGCAGGTGGCGCAGCCCGGCATCACGCTCGCCTCGCGCGGAGGCGAGAGCAGAGCCGAGACGCTCGAGCCAATATAGGTGGGTCGGTGATCAGGCGCGGCAGCGGCGAGGTCCGCCTTCCCGTGAGCCCCCGTGAAGACGAAGAGCGAATTCATGCCCACGGTGTGCGCGCCGAGAATATCCGTGTCGAGCCGGTCACCCACGAACAGCGGGCGTGCGGCGGAAAGCCGCGCGACAGTCTCGTCGAGCAACGGACGAACGGCTTACCCGCCATCTTGGGGGTCACCGTGACGCACAGCTGAACCACACCCACCTGGGCGCCGCAGCCGGGCACCAGTCCTTCCGGCGAAGGCCGGGTGAAATCGGGGTTGGTGGCATACCATTTGGCGCCATTCTGGATAGCGAGAGCCGCATCGTCGAGTTGACGCCATTCGATGCCGGGATGGTAACCCTGAACAACGGCGATCGGGTCGTCGTGACGGCTGGCCACGACGGTGAATCCCGCACCCTCGAGTTGCGCGACCAGAGCCTCGGTGCCGACCGCGAGCACCCTGGCCCCGTCCGGCAAGTCCTGTCCCAACAGACGCAGGGTCGCCTGGGTCGAATTGACCACGTCCGACTCCGCGGCCTCGATACCCAACTCGCGCAAGTGTTCGGCAACGGTCGCCGGAGTGCGGGCGGCGTTGTTGGTCACGAAACCCAGCCGCACACCCTTTTCCCGCAGCTGGGCCATCGCCTCGGGTACTCCGTCAATGGCATAGGGGCCTAGATACACGACGCCGTCCAGATCGAACAGCGCAGCATCGTAGGTGTCAACGAGCGCACCCATTCAGTTCTCCTCCGACTTGTCTTCAACCGGTTGATCCCCGACTTCGTCCGGCGCCGGCTGCTCGCCTTCCGACTCGGCGGTCTCAGGAAGAATGTCACCGTCTTCATCGGTCTCGAAGGTTTCTTCGTCCTCTTCGAAATCGGGGAGCAGGATGCCGTCAATAGCCGCGAGGCGATCTGCAATATCCAGCATCGCCCCCTTGTCCAGCTCGCCCGCTTTCTCGAACCAGGTTCGCGCGCCGGCACGATCGCCATCACGTTCAAGAAGATCGGCGTAGGCGTATCTCATGCGCGCCTGTGACAACGGCGGGCCGACCTTTCGGGAGATCGCTGCCTGCAGCAATCGCTTCGCCTCGTCCCTTTGGCCAAGATCGTCGCGGATTCCGGCTTCGACCAGCAGGCACTCGATACGCAGCTCTATTTTCGCGTTCCGCGGGTCCACTCCCGCGAGCAGTTCCAAGGCGTCGCGCGGGCGCCCCAGAGCACGCTCGCAGTCGGCGAGAACCGGGATCAGTTCGTCGCCACCAGACATCCGACGGATTGCCCGGTACTCGCGCAGCGCCACCACGTACTCACCAGCGGCATAAGCGGTCTCCGCCGTGGCCTCTCGGGTCACGGGTAGGCGCGGTGCCCGACGCCGGGCCGCCTCTGCATGCCGGTATGCCAGCGCAGGATCGATATCGACCAGTTGACCGGCCGCCCAGATATGAGCGCCGACCTCTGCCGCCCGTTCCTTCGATACGCCCTTCAGTTCGGCACGCACTCCCATGGGGAGTTCGCTTTCATTGAAGCCCTCCGGCAAGGGGGGCTCGTCTGCGGCCGGCGTGAAATTGCGGGTGTCCTCGGGATCGCGAAGATTCTCACGCCTGTGCTCCCTCTCCGGGAATGGCTTACGGTCTCGGTCGCCATACGGCCTGCGATCGCGATCTGCCCCATCCCTGTAGGGTCTGCGCTCCCGGTCTCCGTAGGGTTTGCGGTCGCGGTCTCCACTCTGGCGACGGTCATCGTCACCCCGGTACGGACGACGCTCGCCATCACGATAAGGCTTGCGCTCACGATCGCCCTGAGGCCTACGATCGCGGTCCCCATAGGGCTTGCGGTCGCGATCCCCGTACGGCTTACGATCACGATCACCTTCTCGCGGTGACTTGTCCGTCACCATCCCGATATGACGTTCCTTCTCTGTAGGGTCGATCACGATCGGGTAGGCCTTCGTTCTTCACTTCGATATGACGTGATTCGCGGGCGTCACGAATCCCGCCTGCCACTGCTTTACGAACCACGTTGTACAACACATAGAACCACACCGCAGAGAAGACCACGATCAGTACTATCGAGGTGAGCGGATCCACGTTTTCTTCCTCCCCTCCGGTGCGCTGAGCGTAGAGATGAGTTCCACGTTACGGCAAGGCTCAAGCTTCCTCAACCGGTGGCAGCTCCTCGCGAGGCGACGACGGGGTCCCACTGCTCGACACCCTCGAGGAGCACCCATACTCGATCCGTGATGCTCCGCAGTCTGGTTTGCTACTGCACAGTGTCCTGCAAAACAATAAGGCCCCAGCAGTAAACTGCTGGGGCCTTATTGTTTGTGTGTCCGGCGGTGTCCTAGTCTCCCACAACCTCCCAGTTGCAGTACCATCGGCGCTGGAGGGCTTGACTTCCGGGTTCGGAATGAGACCGGGTATTTCCCCTCCGCTATGACCACCGAAACAAACCCATAGGTGTTTGCTTCGAACCAATCACATGCTGGTGAGCAATTATTCAATTATCTTCATCAGGAAAACCATACCCAAACCCATAGTTTTGGGGGGTGTGTTTTCAGATATTTTATAGTGAACGCGAACATCATAGCTTCGTAGACCATGAAAGAAGATGTGTGTGTGACAAGCCCTCGACCTATTAGTATCGGTCAGCTCCATGCCTTACAGCACTTCCACATCCGACCTATCACCCAGTGGGCTACTGGGGGTCTTACCACCTTAACAGTGTGGGAGCCCTCATCTTGAAGTATGCTTCCCGCTTAGATGCTTTCAGCGGTTATCATGTCCCAACGTAGCCAACCAGCCGTGCTCCTGGCGGAACAACTGGCACACCAGAGGTTAGTCCGTCCCGGTCCTCTCGTACTAAGGACAGCTCTTCTCAAGACTCCTACGCGCGCAGCGGATAGGGACCGAACTGTCTCACGACGTTCTAAACCCAGCTCGCGTGCCGCTTTAATGGGCGAACAGCCCAACCCTTGGGACCGACTCCAGCCCCAGGATGCGACGAGCCGACATCGAGGTGCCAAACCATGCCGTCGCTATGGACGCTCGGGCAAGATCAGCCTGTTATCCCCGGGGTACCTTTTATCCGTTGAGTCCTGGCGCTTCCATTCGCTACCAGAAGATCACTAGTCCCGACTTTCGTCCCTGCTCGACATGTCTGTCTCACAGTCAAGCTCCCTTGTGCACTTACACTCAAAACCTGATTGCCAACCAGGCTGAGGGAACCTTTGGGCGCCTCCGTTACCTTTTAGGAGGCGACCGCCCCAGTCAAACTACCCATCAGGCACTGTCCCTAATCCAGATAATGGACCAAGGTTAGATAACCAGAGTAACCAGAGTGGTATTTCAACAACGACTCCACCCAAACTAGCGTCTGAGCTTCACAGTCTCCCACCTATCCTACACAAGTCACACCAATCACCAATACCAAACTATAGTAAAGGTCCCGGGGTCTTTCCGTCCTGCTGCGCGTAACGAGCATCTTTACTCGTAATGCAATTTCGCCGAGTTCGTGGTGGAGACAGCGCCCAAATCGTTACTCCATTCGTGCAGGTCGGAACTTACCCGACAAGGAATTTCGCTACCTTAGGATGGTTATAGTTACCACCGCCGTTTACTGGGGCTTAAGTTCACCGCTTCGCCATTACTGACTAACAGTTCCCCTTAACCTTCCAGCACCGGGCAGGAGTCAGTCCGTATACATCGTCTTACGACTTCGCACGGACCTGTGTTTTTAGTAAACAGTCGCTTGGGCCTGGTCTCTGCGACCTTCAACGCTTCGGAGAGTAAATCTCTTAACGTGTCAGGTCCCCCTTATCCCGAAGTTACGGGGGTATTTTGCCGAGTTCCTTCACCACGATTATCTCGATCGCCTCGGTATTCTCTACCAATCCACCTGTGTCGGTTTAGGGTACGGGCGGTACATGCCTCTCGCTCACGAAGCTTTTCTAGGCAGCATAGGATCACTCAATCCAACACAAAAGTGTCAGACCCATCATGTCTCAGAAATATATGCCTCACGGATTTGCCTATGAGACTTCCTACACACTTAGCCTGGGACAACCAACGCCCAGGATGAGCTACCTTCCTGCGTCCCTCCGCAGCTTGTCTACTACAAGATCAGGTCACAGACTCACACACCCCACAAACCCGAAGGCCTGACAGAGCGGCTTGCATGCTTAGTATCACTCGCCTCAACACGGACGATGCAAGACCGGTACGGGAATATCAACCCGTTGTCCATCGACTACGCCTGTCGGCCTCGCCTTAGGTCCCGACTTACCCAGGGCAGATTAGCTTGACCCTGGAACCCTTGGATATTCGGCGGACGGGTTTCTCACCCGTCATTCGCTACTCATGCCTGCATTCTCACTCGCGTAAACTCCACAACATCGGTCACCCGGCTGCTTCAACGCATACACGACGCTCCCCTACCCAACCACACAAACGTGTGATTGCCATAGCTTCGGCGGATAACTTGAGCCCCGCTAAATTGTCGGCGCAGAATCACTTGACCAGTGAGCTATTACGCACTCTTTCAAGGGTGGCTGCTTCCAAGCCAACCTCCTGGTTGTCAACGCAACTCCACATCCTTTTCCACTTAGTTACCACTTAGGGGCCTTAGCTGATGATCTGGGCTGTTTCCCTCTCGACTATGAAGCTTATCCCCCACAGTCTCACTGCCGCGCTCTCACTTACCGGCATTCGGAGTTTGACTGATTTCGGTAAGCTGTTGGGCCCCCTAGACCATTCAGTGCTCTACCTCCGGTAAGAAACACACGACGCTGCACCTAAATGCATTTCGGGGAGAACCAGCTATCACGGAGTTTGATTGGCCTTTCACCCCTATCCACAGCTCATCTCCTCGGTTTTCAACCCAAGTGAGTTCGGTCCTCCACGACGTCTTACCGTCGCTTCAACCTGGCCATGGATAGATCACTCCGCTTCGGGTCTAGAGCACGCGACTAAACGCCCTATTAGGACTCGCTTTCGCTACGACTACCCCACACGGGTTAACCTCGCCACGCACCACTAACTCGCAGGCTCATTCTTCAAAAGGCACGCCGTCACCCCCAAAAAAGAGGCTCCGACGGATTGTATGCGATCGGTTTCAGGTACTATTTCACTCCCCTCCCGGGGTACTTTTCACCTTTCCCTCACGGTACTAGTCCGCTATCGGTCACCAAGAAGTATTTAGGCTTAGCAGATGGTCCTGCCAGATTCATGCAGAATTTCACGAGTTCCGCACTACTTGGGAAAACAAACCCAGAAAGACAGACACATACATTTACGGGACTCCAACCCCCTACGGTCCAGCATTCAAACTGATTCAACTTCGCGTCTATTTTTTTACTTTCCAACCACGCGGCAGCATGGTAACGGGAATGTCCCACAACCCCCCAATCGCAACGCCTGCCGGCTCTCACACGACCAAGGTTTAGCCTCATCCACTTTCGCTCGCCACTACTCACGGAATCACTATTGTTTTCTCTTCCTATGGGTACTGAGATGTTTCACTTCCCCACGTTCCCTCCCACTGCCCTATACATTCAGACAGGGGTCACCAGACATAACTCTGGAAATTTAAGGTTTCCCTATTCGGAAATCCACGGATCACAGCTCGTTTACCAGCTCCCCATGGCTTATCGCAGGTTACAACGTCCTTCATCGGCTCTTGGTGCCAAGGCATCCACCGATCGCACTTAGTAGCTTGTCAAAACAAAATATCACATTCGATAATCTACAAAGATGCTCGCGTCCACTATAAAATTCTCAAAACACACCCAAAAACAAACCCCACAACAAAACTGTCACAGGAATCTGCCCTGGCACAGAAAACCAACCACCAAATAGTGTTTGATTTCCCAGAACCCAACAACGTGTTTTCCTTGGCAACCACCCCACCCATCCACTCATCCCGTTCCACACCCACAACAGCAGGCAGTACTAAACAACAAACAAACAAGAAAAGATGATCTCGGTCAATGCTCCACAGAAACCAACCCCACAACAACACCCCACACACAAACGCGCGAGGATAACATGAGGTAATAAAAGGCTCCTTAGAAAGGAGGTGATCCAGCCGCACCTTCCGGTACGGCTACCTTGTTACGACTTAGTCCTAATTACCAGTCCCACCTTCGACAGCTCCCCCCACAAAAATGGTTAGGCCACCGGCTTCGGGTGTTACCGACTTTCATGACTTGACGGGCGGTGTGTACAAGCCCCGGGAACGTATTCACCGCAGCGTTGCTGATCTGCGATTACTAGCGACTCCGACTTCATGGGGTCGAGTTGCAGACCCCAATCCGAACTGAGACCGGCTTTTAGAGATTCGCTCACCCTCACAGGCTCGCAACCCACTGTACCGGCCATTGTAGCATGCGTGAAGCCCTGGACATAAGGGGCATGATGACTTGACGTCATCCCCACCTTCCTCCGAGTTGACCCCGGCGGTCTCCCATGAGTCCCCGGCATAACCCGCTGGCAACATAGGACGAGGGTTGCGCTCGTTGCGGGACTTAACCCAACATCTCACGACACGAGCTGACGACAGCCATGCACCACCTGTAAACCGACCAAAAAGGCACACCCATCTCTGAATGCTTCCGGCATATGTCAAACCCAGGTAAGGTTCTTCGCGTTGCATCGAATTAATCCGCATGCTCCGCCGCTTGTGCGGGGCCCCGTCAATTCCTTTGAGTTTTAGCCTTGCGGCCGTACTCCCAGGCGGGGTACTTAATGCGTTAGCTACGGCACGGAGAACGTGGAATGTCCCCCACACCTAGTACCCACCGTTTACAGCGTGGACTACCAGGGTATCTAAGCCTGTTTGCTCCCCACGCTTTCGCTTCTCAGCGTCAGGAAAAGTCCAGAGAACCGCCTTCGCCACCGGTGTTCCTCCTGATATCTACGCATTCCACCGCTTCACCAGGAATTCCATTCTCCCCTACTTCCCTCAAGTCAGCCCGTATCAAAAGCAAGCTCGGAGTTAAGCGATGGACTTTCACACCGGACGCGACGAACCGCCTACGAGCCCTTTACGCCCAATAATTCCGGATAACGCTTGCACCCTACGTATTACCGCGGCTGCTGGCACGTAGTTAGCCGGTGCTTATTCGAAAGGTACACTCACCCCGAAGGGCTTGCTCCCAGTCAAAAGCGGTTTACAACCCGAAGGCCGTCATCCCGCACGCGGCGTCGCTGCATCAGGCTTGCGCCCATTGTGCAATATTCCCCACTGCTGCCTCCCGTAGGAGTCTGGGCCGTATCTCAGTCCCAATGTGGCCGGTCGCCCTCTCAGGCCGGCTACCCGTCGAAGCCTTGGTGAGCCACTACCTCACCAACAAGCTGATAGGCCGCGAGTCCATCCCCAACCGAAAAACTTTCCAACCCCCACCATGCGGTGAAAGCAGAATATCCAGTATTAGCACCTGTTTCCAGATGTTATCCCAGAGTCAGAGGCAGGTTACTCACGTGTTACTCACCCGTTCGCCACTCGTGTACCCCCGAAAGGGCCTTACCGTTCGACTTGCATGTGTTAAGCACGCCGCCAGCGTTCGTCCTGAGCCAGGATCAAACTCTCCAACAAAAAACCACAACCAACACAACCCCAACCAACAAAAAATGCCGATCAAAGAAACATCAGTCACAATCAAATAAACAGAGAGCGAACCAACCCAAACCCGAACAACATAGCTCGAATCCGAATCAATGAACACTCAAAAGAAAACCACAACACACAACCAAAAATGATCATGCGCCGTAGACAGAACCACACAAACAACAAACTATATTACAAGTAATGATGAATGCATGAAAAAATCATTGACCATCAAAAAACACGCTGTTGAGTTCTCAAAAATCAACCACACAGGAGATCCGAAAACCTGAAGAGTCAGGAGCCAGATAACCAAGCAGTATTCTGTTTCGGTTGCCGAAGCAACCTGCAATACTTTACTGCGCACCTTGCATCTCGTCAAATCCTTGAATCTGACCAGAATGTCGGTGTGAGTAGGTATCGAAGCCCTCTTCAGAACCTGCATCACAGGCCTGAGGCGGACCGCCACGTTTAAGCAGCGGATGTAAACGATACCATCGTTCACCGAGCGATGTCAACTTGGCTTTCGCCGTGTCGCATCAGGTGCACTGTGAAGTTTTGCCGTTGCCCTCTCAGGCAACCTCCCCAACTTTACTCGGAGGACTCAGCCGAGTCAAACTCAGCTGTTCCGAGTCGCGCTTCGTCGTTCAGGGCCTTGAGCGGGATCTCACTGATCGCACACTCGCCCTGATCGAGTCAGTAGCGGTTGGAGTGGCGCTTCTCGACCCTTCGCCGTAAGGCTTGGCTCGTTCAAGCGCGAGATGAAACTCTACACGGCGCCACACCAGTCCGCAAATCGGCCCGGCCAAGGGGGTACTTTTCCGCCGCCGAACCTCTTACGCTGGTGCACATGCGGGGGAAGCTGGGTGCGGGGTTGTTGGCGATCGTGGTCGCGGGTTGCACGCCTGCCCTCGTCGGCGAGCAGCCGCGCGACGAGGAGTCCTCGTCTTCTCACACCAGCTCCGCAGACCCGGGCGCCTCACCGCACGCGGTACCGGATCTATCGCCCCGAGCGGTCTCGGTCAACGTCAGTGGTGACCTCCTCTGGCACAACACCCTCTGGTATAGCGCTGAGATTGATGCCCGGGGTGAGGACGATGTCGAGTTCGACTTCTATCCGCAGCTCGCCTCTCTCCGGCCCTACGTGGCGGAAGCGGATCTGGCGATCTGCCACTCCGAGGTCCCGTTCGCGGAGGAAGGCGGGCCCTACAAGAACTATCCACTCTTTGCTGCCCCACAGGAGATTGCGCCGGCCCTTCGGGAGGTGGGGTGGGATCTCTGCACCACGGCGTCGAACCACACGATGGATCAGGGGTGGGACGGCTTGGTACGAACTCTGCAGGTACATCATGACCATGGCATCCTCACCGCCGGTAGCTTCGCGACAGAGGAGGACGCCAACACGCCCGTGATCTTCACCACCGAGGATGGTGTCAAGGTCGCCGTGGTGAGCCAGACATTCGGACTCAACGGACTCTCTAAGGCTGCCGGGAAGCCGTGGTCGGTCGACCTACTCGACGCAGGAGCCGCCATCGCCAAGGCCGAACACGCACGAGAGGCCGACGCCGACCTGGTGCTGGTGCATATGCATGCGGGCGACGAGTACTCCACGAGGGTCAACTCCCAGCAGCGCGAATTCGCGCAGACGGTCACGGCGTCTCCCGCTGTGGATATGGTCTTCGGCCAACACGCCCATGTGGCGCAGCCGATCGACCGGGTCAACGGGAAGTGGGTGATCTACGGCACCGGAAACCTCATCGCCGCGAGCGGGGAGCCTAAGCCGCTCACCTACGAGGGATATCTCGCCCAGGTGACCTTTACCGAGCAGTCGGACGGATTCTTCGCCGCCACGACCGCGGAGTTCGCACCCACGATGATCACGCCGTGGTCTCGAAACACCCCGGCCAGGGTCTACCTGATCCCCGACGAGCTTCGAGCCGGAACTGATCTCGCCGCCAAGATGAGAGAGTCCGCCGAACGCACCCGCACGATCGTGCGATCCCTCGATGTCGAAGGCCTCACCGAGCGCGAGTAATCAGGCGTCGATCATCCTGCCAAGTAGGCGCCACTCACCGTCTTGCGGCCGCGTCGCAGAACCGCGAAACGGCCGTGCAGGAGCCGGTCAGAGGTGAGGATCAGCTCCGGATCGGTCACCTTCTCGTTGTTCAGGTAGGCGCCGCCTTCGGAAATCGTGCGGCGAGCGGCAGACTTCGAGTCCACCACGCCAGCCGCGAGCAACGCGTCCACCACGGTGGTCTCGGGTCCGATCTCCGCACCGCCAACCTCCGCCATGATTCCCTTCAGGGTGGCATCGTCGAGTTCGCCCAGTTCACCGCGTCCGAACAAGGCAGCAGCCGCGGCGACCGCGGTCTGGCGCTGCTCGATGCCGTGCACCAGGTCGGTCACATCGTCCGCCAACGCCCGCTGTGCCGCCCTCTTAAAGGGAGCCTCCTCGGTAGCCCGCTCGAGCTCCTCGATCTCTTCCCTAGTTCGGAACGAGAACACCTTGAGGTAGTCGATGACCTTGGCATCCTCGGCATTCAGGAAGAACTGGTGGAAGGCGTACGGGCTGGTGAGCTCCGGATCGAGCCATACGGTGCCGGATTCCGTCTTGCCGAACTTGGTGCCATCAGCCTTGGTGAGCAGCGGCGTCGCCATGGCATGCACGCGACGCTGGTCGCTGCGGCGGATCAACTCGACGCCGGCCGTCAGGTTGCCCCATTGATCAGAGCCACCCGTCTGCAGGGTGACGCCATGGCGACGGTTGAGCTCCCGGTAATCCATCGACTGCAGCAACACGTAGGAGAACTCCGTGTAGGAGATCCCGGACTCCAGCCGACGGGCAACAACGTCGCGCGCCAGCATCCGATTGACCGGGAAGTGCTTACCCACGTCTCGCAGAAAATCGAGCACGGACATCTGCGCCGTCCAGTCGTAGTTGTTCACCATCGTCGCAGCGTTGGGACCCTCGAAGGAGACGAACCGCTCCACCTGGACGCGGATCTTCTCCACCCATTCCGCCACCACCTCGGTGGAGTTCATCACCCGCTCGCCGGCTTCCTTCGGGTCGCCGATCAGGCCGGTGGCGCCACCCACCAGCATGAACGGCTGATGGCCGGCCTGCTGAAGGCGCCGCGCGAGCAGCAACTGGACGAGATTGCCGGTGTGCACGCTCCGCGCGGTGGGATCGAAGCCCACATAGAACTTGACGCCGCCCTCATCGAAGTGCGCGGCCAGCGCCTCCGGATCGGTGGAATGGGCGATGAGCCCCCGCCAGGCAAGATCGTCAAGTAGTGCATTCACGGGACGACAGTCTAGTGGTGTCGCTGCCTCCGTCTACGGTCGTCTGCGCCGAAGCCCCGCGTCCACCCCGGGCCGGTCTGCGCCGTAGCGCTGGGGGAAGCCCGCGGCGGCGTCCCTAGCTCATGTCTCAGCGCGTGCGCATGCCCCGAGGTGGTCGGGCTTTTTTCTTAGCGCCGCCGCAAGCTTCCCCCAGCGCTCCTTTGGGTACGGCTCCGCTAGTTGCTGCTCCCAGACCACTCCAAGAGACCAGCCTGCACGGCGCGGAGTTCGTCGAGCTGCTCCTGGACCCGAACCGGGGCAGTGCCGCCACGACCGTTGCGCGCGGCGACGGAGCCCTGGACGGTAAGCACGTCGAGTACGCCCTCGTCGAGGTCGGGAGAGATCTGCGGCAGGTCGTCGGCTGTCAGGTCAGACAGCGTGATGCCCTTGGTCTCGCAGTAGCGCACCGTCTCACCCGCGATCTCGTGGGCCGAGGAGAACGGCACCTTCTGGCGGACCAGATGGTCAGCGACGTCGGTGGCCAGCGAGAAACCGTGCGGCGCCACTTCGGCCATCCGCTCCTCGTGGAAGGTGAGCGTGCCCACCATGCCGGCGACGGCGGGCAGCAGCACGTGCAACTGGTCGATGCCGTCGAAGATGGGTTCCTTGTCTTCCTGGAGATCGCGGTTGTAGGCGAGCGGCAGGCCCTTGAGCGTGGCTAGCAGGCCGGAGAGGTGACCGATCAGACGACCGGCCTTGCCGCGGGCCAGCTCAGCCACGTCGGGGTTCTTCTTCTGCGGCATGATCGACGACCCGGTGGACCAGGCATCGTCGAGCGTCGCAAAACCGAACTCGGCGGTGCACCACAAGATGACGTCTTCGGAGAGCCGGGACAGGTCGACGCCGATCTGGGCGAGGATGAAGGCGGCCTCCGCGATCAGGTCGCGGGCCGCGGTGCCGTCGATCGAGTTGGGCGCGGACGAGGCGAAGCCCAGTTCGGTGGCCACCAGCTCGGGATCGAGGCCGAGCGAGGTGCCGGCCAGGGCAGCCGAGCCATACGGGCTGATGGCCAGTCGACGGTCGAGATCCTGGAATCGCTGCAGATCGCGCACCAGCGGCCACGCATGCGCGAGCAGATGGTGGCTGAGCAGGATGGGCTGAGCCGACTGCAGGTGGGTGCGCCCCGGCATCACGGCGCCGAGGTGCTTCTCGGCCTGAGCTGCCAGCGCGGAGATCACGTCGCTGACGTCGGCCGTCAGCAGGCGGATCTCCTCGCGCAGGTAGGAGCGGATCAGGGTGGCGATCTGGTCGTTGCGGGACCGGCCGGCGCGCAGGCGACCCCCCAGGTCTTCGCCGACGACGAGCTTCAGCCCACGCTCCAGGGCACCATGTACGTCCTCATCGGAATCGGCGGCGACGAACTCCCCCGCCTCGACCTGACGCGCCAACTCGGCCAGACCGCCGTCCATCTTGGCGGCCTGCTCCTCGGTCAGGTAGCCGGCAGCCTCCAGCGCCTTGGCGTGGGCCCGAGAGCCGGCGATGTCGTGCAGCGCGAGGCGCCAGTCGAACTGGGTCGACTTCGACAAGGCGAACATCGCCTCGCTCGGACCTCCGGCAAACCTGCCGCCCCACAACCTGCCCTGATCTGTTCCGCTCATCTTCCTCTTTCGTTTCATCGTCTCGTTCGATCCCTAAAGAGGGAGCGTCAGCGACCGTCTCGAAGGGTGCCCGACCTGGTCATCTCAGTCAGGCGTTCCACCACCGCTGAGGCGGTTTCCTCGTCGGTGACGATCACCAGCACGGTGTCGTCGCCAGCGATCGTACCCATCACGCCGGTGAGTTCCGCACGATCCAGATACGACGCGAAGTATTGTGCGGCCCCGGGAGGCACACGCACCACGATTTGATTGCCCGCATGCCGCACGGACTGCAGCAGCTCGGAGCACAGCTGCGCCAGGCGCTGCACCACGGCATCCTCATGCTCCTCGGGGCTGAGCGCATAGACCAGCGAGCCGTCGGCGGTCCTCTGACGGATCGCCGCCAATGTCACCAGGTCCTTCGACAGCGTCGACTGGCTCACCGAGATCCCATGGCCCGCGAGCGCCTCGCTCAGTTCTGCCTGCGAGGCGTAACGCCCCTCGGCAAGAAGCTGACGCAGCGTCGCTAGCCGCCCGGATCGCGGCACCTCAGCCATGGCGGTCCAGCAACTCGGGCAGGAGTGCGAGGAAGCCCTCCAGATCCGCGGGGGTGGAGATCAGCGGCGGCGCGATGCGCAGGACATCTGCCCGCGGCGCGTTGATGATCCAACCGGCCTCGAGGGCGGCGTCGGCCATCTGGGGGGCGATGTCGGAGGACAGCAGGACGCCGAGCAGCAAACCGGCACCCCGGACTTCCACGATGCCGGGATGGTTCAACCCTTCAAGCCGGGTGCGCAGCCACACGCCGGTCTGCCGGGCGTTGTCGAGCACGCCGCCCTCGAGGGCATCCAACACCGCGTTGCCAGCCGCCGCCGCGACGGGGTTGCCGCCGAAGGTGGTGCCGTGCTGGCCGGGCTGGAGCAGATCGGCGGCCGGGCCGACAGCCAGGCAGGCGCCGATCGGGAAACCGTTGCCCAGACCCTTGGCCACGGTGATCAGGTCGGCGGTGATGCCTTGGGCTCTGTGCAGAAGCAGCTCACCGCAGCGGCCCATGCCCGTCTGGACCTCATCGATCCACAGCAGCGCGCCGGCCGCAGTGGTGATCTCACGGGCGGCGGCCAGGAAGCCTTCCGGAGCCGGAACGACACCGTTCTCGCCCTGGACGACTTCCAGGACAACGGCGGCGGTGGTTTCATCGACAACCGCCCGGAGGGCTTCCACATCGCCGTAGGGCACGAAGGTCACCTCGCCCGGGAGCGGCTCGAAGGGCTCCCGATACTTGGAGGTGTGGGTGATCGCGAGCGATCCCATGGTGCGGCCGTGGAAGGCACCCTCCATGGCGACGATCCTGGTGCGCCCCGTGAGCCGGGTGAGTTTGAACGCCGCCTCGTTGGCCTCGGCGCCGGAGTTGGTGAAGAAGACGCGGGCAGGAGCGTCGACAGCCGCGGAGAGCCGTTCGGCCAGGCGAACCTGCGGCTCGGAGGCAAAGAAGTTCGACACATGGCCGAGCCTGCCGAGCTGGGCGGCGATGGCCTCGGTGACGCCCGGGTGAGCGTGTCCCAGGGAGTTCACGGCCAAGCCCGAGAGCAGGTCTGTGTAGCGGTTGCCGTCGGTGTCGAACAGGTGTACCCCGTCGCCGCGATCGAAGACCCGCTTGGGCAGACCGAAGGCATTGACCATGACCGCCGAGTACCGGCCGGTCAGTTCTTCCTGAGTACTCATTCCTCGTCTCCTACCACCATTGTTCCGATGCCGTCGTTGGTGAAGACCTCGAGCAGCAGGCAGTGCGGCACCCTGCCGTCGATGATCGTGGCCGAGCCCACTCCCCCTCCACGGCACGCAGACAGGCCTCCATCTTGGGGATCATGCCCGCGTCCAGGCTGGGCAACAGCTGGCGCACTTCCGTCGGCGAGATCTGCGTGATGATCGGGTCCTCGTCGGGGTAGTTGGCATAGACACCCGCCACGTTGGTCAGCATCACGAGCCGACGGGCGCCGAGCGCCACGGCTAGGGCGGAGGCGGCGGTGTCGCCGTTCACGTTGTGCACCTGCCCCTTGGAATCAGGCGCGACGGTGGCCACCACAGGGATGCGCCCGGCGTCGATCAGGTCGAGCAGCGAGGACGGATCGACCGACTTCACGTCGCCCACCAGACCCAGATCGACCTCCTGCTCGTCGACGACGAGGCCCTTGCGCTTGGCAGTGAGCAGGCCGCCATCCTCCCCGGACATGCCGACGGCGAGCGGGCCGTGCTCATTGATTAGGTTGACCAGCTCACGACCCACCTGCCCGACCAGCACCATGCGCACCACGTCCATGGCCTCCGGTGTGGTGACGCGCAAGCCACCGCGGAATTCGGAAGCGATGTCGAGCCGCTTCAGCATGTCGCTGATCTGCGGGCCTCCCCGTGCACCACGACGGGCTTCAGACCCACGCGGCGAAGGAAGACGATGTCTTCGGCGAAGGCGCGCTTGAGCCTCTCGTCGGTCATCGCGTTGCCGCCGTACTTGATCACGACGGTCTCGCCCGCGAACTCGGCCAGCCAAGGCAGCGCCTCGATCAGGGTGTTGGCCTTGACCAGCAGCTGCTCCTGCTGCGGAACGGTGATGATCGGGCTCATGTGGAGTACTCCGCGTTCTCTTTGACGTAGTCGTAAGTGAGGTCGTTGGTGAGGATGGTGGCCTCGTACGCGCCGGCGTGCAGGTCGACGAGCACCTCCACGTCGCGGGGGGCGAGATCGACCAGCTCGCGGTCGTCGCCGATCTGGCCGCCGCGGCACACCATGATGCCGTTGAAGGAGACGTCGATCTGGTCGGGGTCGAAGGCCGCATCGGTCACGCCGATAGCCGAGAGCACCCGGCCCCAGTTGGGGTCGTTGCCGAAGATGGCGCACTTGAACAGGTTGCTGCGCGCGATCTCGCGGCCGACGGTCTCGGCGTCGGCCTCGGAGGCGGCGCCGGTGACCCGGATGGCGATGTCGTGGGAGGCGCCCTCGGCGTCGGTGATCAACTGCTTGGCCAGGTCTTGGCAGACCTCGGTGAGGCAGGCGGTGAACTCGGCCGCGTCGGGGTGACGCCAGAGGCGCCGGAGGCGAGCAGCAACACGGTGTCGTTGGTGGACATGCAGCCGTCGGAATCGGCACGATCGAAGCTCAGCCAGGTGGCCTCGCGCAGGGCCGCGTCGAGGGTCTCGGGGGCAGGTCGGCGTCGGTGGTGATCACGACGAGCATGGTGGCCAGGCCAGGGGCAAGCATGCCAGCGCCCTTGGCCATGCCACCGATGGCGTAGTCGGCGCCGGTGAAGGCTGCTTCCTTGGACACGCTGTCGGTGGTCATGATCGCCTCGGCCGCATCCGCTCCCCCGTCCTCGGAGAGCGCGGCGCTCGCGGCATCGACGCCGGGCAGGAGCAGGTCCATCGGCAGTCGCAGACCGATCAGGCCCGTGGAACAGACCGCGACGTCCGTGGCCTCGGTGCCGAGGGTGGCGGCGACGCGCTGCGCGGTGGCCTCTGAGTCTTGATAGCCGGGCTCGCCAGTGCAGGCGTTGGCGCCGCCCGAGTTGAGGATCACCGCCGTGAGCTGCCCGTCGGCGATCACCTCACGCGACCACTTCACGGGCGCGGCGAACACGCGGTTGCTGGTGAAGACGCCGGCGGCCGCGTAGCGCGGGCCGAGGTTCCGAACCAGGGCGACGTCGGGCTTGCCGCTCGCCTTCAAGCCGGCGGTGATACCTGCGGCCGCGAAGCCCTGGGGCTGGGTGACGCTCACGGTGCAACTCCTACGGTGCTGAGCCCGGTGGTCTCAGAGAGACCCAGGGCGATGTTCATGGACTGGATGGCGCCGCCGGCGGTGCCCTTGGTGAGGTTGTCGATGGCCGAGATGGCGATCACACGGCCGGCCGTCTCGTCGACGGCGACCTGGAGCACCACCCGGTTGCTGCCCACCACCGACGCGGTGGTGGGCCAGGTGCCCTCGGGCAGCAGGTCGATGAAGGGCTCATCGGCATAAGCCTGCTGGTAGGCGGCGCGCACGGCCGTGGCATCACCGGTGAGGGGCGCCGAGCAGGTGGCCAGAATGCCGCGGGGCATGGGGGCCAGCAGCGGCGTGAAGCTGACGGTGACCTCCGCGTCGGTGACCGACGAGAGATTCTGCACGATCTCCGGCGTGTGCCGGTGCACTCCCCCAACCCCGTAGGGCGACATGGAGCCCATTACCTCGGAGCCCAGCAGGTGTGGCTTGGCCGCCTTACCCGCGCCCGAGGTACCGGAGGCGGCGACGATCGCGATCTGCGACGCATCGATCAAGCCCTCAGCGACGGCCGGCAGCAGGGCCAGCGTGGTGGCCGTCGGGTAGCAGCCGGGAACCGCAATCCGCTTGGTGCCCTTGAGTGCCCCGCGTGCTCCGGGGAGTTCGGGCAGACCGTAGGGCCAGGTGCCCGCATGCGGGCTGCCATAGAACTTCTCCCAGGCGGCAGCGTCGGTGAGCCGGAAGTCGGCACCGGCATCGACGACGAGCACCTCGTCGCCCAGCTGCTCCGCGATCGCGGCGGACGTGCCGTGCGGAAGAGCGAGGAAGACGACGTCATGGCCGCTCAGGTTCTCAGCGGTCGTGGCGAGGATGCGTCGGTCGGCCAGCGGGGCCAGGTGCGGCTGATGCTGCCCCAGCAGATCGCCCACGCTCGAGTTGCCCGTCAGGGCACCGATCTCCACCTCCGGGTGCTGCAGCAGCAGCCGCAGCACCTCTCCTCCCGCGTAACCGGTGCACCCGGCCAGCGCCACTGTAAAAGCCATGCGAGAAACTATTCCATGAAGGCGATAGATATTCAACTCAGGTAGGAGCCGCGCGCCTCGCCACCTCGGATGCACCCGCAAGGACACGAGACGGAGGAGGCCGTCTTCACGAAACGGGAGCGTTTCTTTTCACGAAATGGGAGCGTTTTTCTTCGCGAAACGGTAGCGGGAGTCAGCTGAGCCGCAGCACGCGTCGGAACTGTCAGTGGCTCGCGAGACGATGAAGCATGGCTACCACACTGACGATCAACGACATTCTCACGAGGCATCTTGAGGCCGCCGTCGCGGGCAGGGCGGGCCTGCGGAAGCGGCGCATCGAAGCGGCTGACGCGCGACTGCGCGCCTTTCTTGAGGAGGAGGGACACCGCGTCCTCACCAGCAGCGACGTTGCCCTGCTTGAACTGGAGCGACAACTGAACCCCGAGGGCGCGTTTGTGCGCATCATGCACGCCGACGATCTGGTCTTCGCACTGCCAGGCTTCGTAGACTTGGAGTTCGGCTGGGTGCCCGAGGATCGGGTTGATCGTGGCGTCCAAGTGCGCTTCGCCAACAGCCTGCTCACCTTCGCCCTGATGCACCGGCTCGTCGACACCTCGCAATGCTCCTGTCATATCCTCCAAGCCCAGCACGCAATCAGCCACGCCCGAACAGCGCTCAAGAAGGAGACGGCTTCCTCGTAGCGGCCGCCATCCCGGTATTGGGCGCTGTGTCGTCATGGCGGGCCGCCCTTGATCGGGCCGCGACGCGGCATCCGTAGCTGCTTTTTACCACCGCTCATCCGGATACCGGCAGGCCCTCTAGGATCAGATCAGCATCGCGCTCGCAGGTAAAACCGCTCGGAGGATGCATGAGCAAAACCAGATCCGTCTCTTTGGCGCTGGTGCCATGGGCATTGACGCTCTGTGGGGAGAGAAGAGTCGTAGGCACGACCCAGAACCAGGCTCAGGTAGGTTGGTCAGCGCTGACCAGTTGGCTGGCGCCACGGATCAGCAGGCTGACGGCGAAGCGGAACTGGGCGTCGTAGTCATCGAGGATGTCTTCGCCGGCGAGGCCGAGGTCGACCATCTGGCGGCGGGTTTGCTCCTCCATCACCTGGCCGAGAACGAGGTGCAGCAGGGCGCGCATCAGGGCGGCGGCGGTCTCGGCGTCGAGACCGGTGGCAGTGAGGTGGCGGCGGCCGAGGGCGCGGGGGTCGATCTGACCAAGGCCGAGCGCCATGCTGGAGGCGATCAGCTCAGCCGCATCACGGTGGCGGAGCAGGGTCTCTCGGAGGGTGATGGCCCAGGCGGTGAGCCAGGCGTCGGGTGGGAGGTCGGCGTCGGGGACTTCCTGTTCGGCCAGGATTGCGTCAGCGACGGCGGCCAGAAGAGATTGCTTGTTGGGAACGTGGTAGTAGAGGGCCCCCGCTTTTACCCCCAGCGCGTCGCCTACTCGGCGCATCGTGAGGTCGGCTAGTCCGTAGTCGTCCAGCAGATTCAACCCGGCCTCCACAATGGCGGCCCTCGTCAGCGCCATCAGTGGCCATTCCGTCGAGTCTGCATGACAGCACCCTACTGGGAGTGAGGGAAGTGATTCGCTTAGGTAGTTCCGAGAAGGAAGGCTCGGGTCAGTCGAGCGCGAGCACTGCGCGGAGCGCTTCGTCTACGGCAGCAAGCTCGTCTGCATCTAACCGCCCAGCGAACTCACCCAGCCGAGCTTCTGGATCAACCACCGTAACTTGCTCGACGAGCACCCGGGTTGACACACCATTGATCTCGATCTCCGGGCGGAAAGAAGCTGCCCAATGGCCGGTTGATGTAGGTGCAACCACCCAGGTGGAGAGCGGAAGATCATCAGACTGGACGACAACGGCATAGCGCTGCCCCGTCTGTTCGTGCCCAAGAGCGTTCCTCGGTGCCTTCAGGCGATACAAATCACCACGCACGGATTTCATCCATTTCGGCCGCGAGCTGGCGGGAAGCTGCCACGTCCTCAGGGTCGTTGCGCAGCGCCTCTGCTTCCGCCCGCATCTGAGCACGCCGCTGAGCACGCTCCGCTTCCAAGATCGCGTTGCGTGCGATCTCGGAGCGAGACCTACCGCCTTGGGCAAGCGCCGCAAGCGCGCGCTCAACTTCTGGGTCTGTGCGAATCGTCAGCGTGCTCATGTTACAAATTGTACGACACTTGTACGACGGTCACTACACCGAAAGCTAGGGAACCGGAGGTGCGTAGGATCGGAGACGTGAGTAGCTTTCATAAGCCTGTCCACCGGCCCGGCGACGTCCTGGAGATGCTCCATGGTGACGGAGATCCCGCGGAACTGAGCGGTCTGGCGCAGGACACCGCGGGCGCGTTGCTGCACCACGTCCGCGCTGCGAAAGACCCCGAATTGGTCGAACGGGTGATCGCCTTCGCAGACTCCGAAGGTATCGACGACCTGGCGGAACTATGGGCGCCCGCCGATGCGCAGTCGTTGCCCGGCGCGCTTTGGCGGCTCTATCTACTGCGCCACACTGTTCGCGAGGAACCCTCGGCCGCGGCCTACCGCTTCCGGCACGGCATCTCCACCGACGCCGTCGGCCAGGCGATCGCGGGATCCGGCGATGCACCCGGCCCCGACGAGGTCGTCGCCCTCGCCACCCAGATCTTGCGCGGTGCCTTCACCGGAGACTTCGCCGTCGCCCTCGAGCGTGCCGCCGCGTTCTCCCGGGTGATGGCGGCCGGCTGTCGGGAGCTGGCTAGCAGCGATACCGATACCGCCCGCGGCGCCGACGAGCTCCGGCGCGCCACGAGCTACCAAGCTGTCGCCGACGAACTCACCGGATGCGCCCTCGCCTGGCGCCAGGGAATCCTTCACTGACTTCGCGTTGAGTTCCCCGAACAGGTCGCTAAACTGGGCGGCGGTCAGGTCGCGGTAACCCCGGGCTCCACCTTTAGCCGCTACGAGCGGCCACGCGCCGAGAGGCGTTCTGCGGTCTGGCCCTAGACGTGGAAGAGGCCCCGAGTCAACCGACTCGGGGCCTCTTCGTACCTGTCGAGGTAGCTCAGGCGCGCTGGGTGGCTCCGAAGCGTTCTGCGGCAACGGCAACGGCGGCCTGGCGGGCCTCGGCGGCCTCGGCATCGGTCAGGGTGCGGTCGGCGCGGAAGCGCAGCGCGTAGGCCAGCGACTTCTTGCCCTCGCCCACCTGCTCGCCGGTGTAGACGTCGAACAGCGAGATCGACTCCAGCAGTTCGCCCGCGCCCTCGACGAGCGCGGCCTCCACGGCGGCGGCCGGCACGTCGGTATCGACGATCAGCGCCATGTCCTCCTTGGCCATCGGGAAGCCCGGCAGCGAGCCGATGCGGCCACCGTCGCCGGCGTGCTCCAGCAGGTCGCCGAGGTTGAGCTCGACGGCGGCGGTACGGGCAGGCAGGCCGTAGGCCTCGATCACCACAGGGTGCAGCTCGCCGACGAAGCCCAGGACCTGCCCATCGACGCTCAGCTCGGCGCAGCGCCCAGGGTGCCACGGGGCCACGTCGGAAACGTTGCGCCGGGTCAGGCGAACACCCACCGCAGACCCGGCAGCCTCCGCGAGGGCGACGACATGGGTCCAGTCAGCCGGCACGGCCGAACGGCTCCAATCGGCCGGTAACCAGTTCCCGGCCACCACACCCGCCAGCACCTCAGGCTGGGTGGGTAGGGCGGCGTCGAGCGCCGTCAGTTCGTCGACGGACGGACGCTGGGCGACGCTGGGCTTGGGAGCAGCAGGCCGCTGGGCTCCGAAGAACCCGGAACCGGTCTCGAACAGCGCCAGGTCATCCAGGCTCCGCGACTTGTTGCGCGCCACGGCGGCAAACAGCCCGGGCAGCAACGTGGTGCGCAGGAACGGCTGGGCTTCCGACAACGGATTGGCCAACCTCACTGCATCGCGACGCGGATCGGCTTCTGTGAGCTGCAGCTTGTCGAAATCTTCCGGAGCTACGAAAGGCAACGACAGCACCTGGTTGAAGCCCAGCGCTGCCACCGCCCGCACGACCGCGCGGCGATCCCGCTGCCAGGGCGTCAGGCCGCCCCCGGTCGGTGCGGTGGGAACCCGCAGGCCGATGCGGTGGTAGCCGTACTTACGGCCGACCTCCTCGATCACATCGTAGGGGTCCACCAGGTCGTTACGCCACGACGGCACTTCGAGGCTCAGCGAGTCGCCCAGCACGGTGACCCCGAGCCCAGACGCGCTCAGAATCCGCACCATCTCGTCCTGCGCGATATCGACGCCCAGGATATGGCTGATCAAGCCTGCGCGCAGGCTGATCTTTTGCAGCTCCGGCGCGCCGCCCACCACGGTCTCCGCGGTGATGGTGCCGCCGCCGTGAGCGACCAGCAGTTCAGCCGCCCGGCGGGCCGCCGCATAGCCAAGGTTCGGATCGACGGTGCGCTCGAATCGCTTGGACGCCTCCGAGGGCAGGGCGTGGCGACGGAAGGTGCGCGAGACGCTGGCCGGCTGGAAGCCCGCGGCCTCCAGCACGATGGCCGTGGTCGACTCGGACACCTCAGTGGTCTCACCGCCCATCACGCCGGCCAAGCCGATCGGCCCGGAGTCGTCGGTGATCAGCAGATCGTCGGCAACCAGGGTGCGATCCTGGCCGTCGAGGGTGCGCAGCTTCTCGCCCTCTTCCGCGAGCCGAACCCTGATGGAGCCTTGGAGCCGGTCGGCGTCGTAGGCGTGCAGGGGCTGCCCGCTCTCCAACATCACGTAGTTGGTCACATCGACCGCCAGCGAGATGGCTCGCACGCCAGAGGCCCGCAGCCGGTCGACGATCACCTTCGGGGTCGCGGCACTGGGGTCCACTCCGTCCACGGTGATAGCGACGAAGGAGCGGCAGCGCTCGGACTCGAGCACGACCGGATACCCGGCGTTAGTGGGCTCGGGCAGCGGGGTGCGGTACTCGTCGGAGTACGTAATGCCGTTGGCGATGGCCGCCTCGCGCGCCATGCCGCGCATCGACAGGCAGTAAGCGAGATCTGGCGTGACCTCGATCTCCAGAACCTCGTCGGGCGACCACAAAGCGGTGAGCGCATCGTCACCAGGCTGGAGGCCGGAGGAATCGGGCAGCACGATGATGCCGTCGTGGTCCTCCCATGCCCAGTTCAGCTCCGAGCAGATCATGCCATCGGAGATATGGCCGTAGGTTTTGCGAGCGGCGATCTGAAAATCACCGGGCAGAACCGTGCCGGGAAGCGCGACGACGACGAGATCGCCTTCAGAGAAGTTGTGCGCGCCACACACGATCCCCGGGATGCCGGGTACTCATCCGTGGCCGGGTCGTTGTGCGCGCCCACGTCGACGCGGCAGTAGCGAATGGTCTTGCCGTTCTTCTGCGGCTCGTTGACCAGGCTCAGCACTCGGCCGATCGTCAGCGGCCCGGAGACGGGGGCAGACACCTCTTCGATCCGCTCGACGGTGAGCCCGACGCTGGTGAGCTGGCCGGCGAGCTCCACGGGCGTGACGTCGGCGGGCAGCGTCACCAGCTCGCGCAACCAGGAAACGGGGACCTTCATCGGATACCTCCTAGCAGGCTACGGCTGAAACGAATATCACCCTCGACGAAGTCGCGGATGTCGCGGGCGCCGGTGCGGAACATGACGGTGCGATCGATGCCCATGCCGAATGCGAAGCCCGAGTACACGTCGGTGTCGACGCCGCAGGCCTTGAGCACGCGCGGGTTGACCACGCCGCAGCCGCCCCACTCGATCCAGCCCTCCGACTTGCAGGTGCGGCACGGCGCATCCGCGTTGCCGACGGAGGCACCGTGGCAGACGAAGCACTCCAGATCGACCTCGGCCGACGGCTCGGTGAACGGGAAGTAGTGGGGACGCATGCGGGTCTTGACGTCGCCGAACATCGCCTTGGCGAAGTGGTCGAGCGTGCCGCGCAGGTCGGCCATCGAGATGCCCTTGTCGACGACGAGGCCCTCGATCTGGTGGAACACCGGCAGGTGGGTGGCGTCGTACTCGTCGGAGCGGAACACCTTGCCGGGGCTGACGATGTAGAGCGGCAGGTCGCGGGTGAGCAGCGCGCGCGCCTGCACCGGAGAGGTCTGGGTGCGCAGCAGCTTGGCGTCGGCGATGGGCTCGATCCAGAGCGTGTCGGCCTCACCGCGGGCCGGGTGATCGGCCGGCAGGTTGAGCACGTCGAAGTTGTACCACTCGGCCTCGAGCTCGGGGCCTTCTGCCACCTCGTAGCCCAGGCCGACGAAAACGTCGACCATCTTGTCGAGCATGCCGGTGATGGGATGCACCGAACCGCGGGGCTGGGCCTGCACGGGCAGCGTCATATCGACGCGCTCGGCAACCAGCGCTTCCTCCAGCTCGCGCTGCGCGATCTCCTCTTGGCGCGCGGCGAGGGCACGGTTCCTGCGCCCCGGGCCTGGCCGACCGCTTGCCCGGCGTCCTTGCGCGCCTGCGGCGCGGGGCACCGATCTCGCGATTGGCCAGCACCGGCGGTGACGGTCGCCGGCGTGACGCTGCCGCACCGCCGCTCGCTCCGCCCCGCTGCGCGCCATGATCGCGGCCAGGGCGTCGTCGACATAGCCCTGAACGACCTCGGGGCTGAGCGCGGCGACCTGCTTCGGGTCGAAGTTGTCGTTGGGCCCGGACATGGGCACTCCTAACTAGACGTTCAACTAGCTCTGCGTTGGGCCGACGCGGTGGCGTACAGACACACCGCGGCAGCGCTCGAAGAATTAAGGCTCTCCGCTTGTCCCCACACATGGGCGCAGCCACCGAGGTATCGGCCAGTTCGCTCTTCCTTCGGCAACCCCGCCTCGTTGCCCATGATCCACGCGGTGGGTCGGGACATCGCCCTTGGCTGCCTTCAGGTCGAGGGGCTCGCCCTCGCCGTCGGCGGCCAACACCTGCATGCCCATGGCCCGGACTTTGTCGACGGCCTCAGCCAAGGTGGCGCCGGTGAGGATGGGCATGTGGAAGAGGCTGCCGACGGTGGAGCGCACGGTCTTGGGGTTGTAGATGTCGACGGACCCGGTGGTCAGCACCACGCCGTCGGCCCCGAACGCATCGGCGCAGCGGATCACGGTGCCCGCATTGCCTGGATCTCGCACTTGGGCGCAGATCACGATCAGGCGGGCATCGTGCAGGTCGTCCCAGTCGAAACTGAGTTGCCTGCACACCGCGACGATCCCTTGGGGCGTCACCGTGTCGCTGAGCTGACGCATGGTGGCCTCGTCGGCGGTCCACACCGTCGCACTCGTGGATTCGAGTAGATCGGCGTGACGGGCAGGATCCTGAACGATCACGTCCTGCACCAGACGCTCGGCCTTCAACGCCTCGCGCACGGCCTGCCGGCCTTCGACCAGGAACTTATCCGAAAGGTCGACCGCGACGCTGGGTCAGACGACGAATCGAACGCAGCACTCCGCCCGGCGAGCGGGTACTGCGTTCGGCTCATGCTCACTTCTGTGATCAGACGCGGCGGCACTCAGGCCGCGGCGCGACGAGCTGGTTATCCTTGGCGATCTTCAGTGCGACGAAAGAGGCGTTGTCGTTGACGGCGGGCTCCGCGAGGATCTTGCGGTCACCTCGACGCCGGCGTTCTTCAGACCGTTGATGAAACGGTTGTAGGTCATGCCCTCGGCGCGAGCAGCGTTGATCCGCTGGATCCAGAGACCGCAATCGGCCTTCTTCGGCGACTTGATCCCGGTAGGCATAGGTCATCGAATGGTGCTGCTCCTTGACGCTACGGTACAGGCGCGAACGCTGACCGCGGTAGCCGGATGCCGCGTCGAGGATCTCGCGGCGCTTCTTCGCTGGCATTCACCAGACGCTTGACGCGTGCCATGGTGACTCCTTTAAGGAAATGAAAGTTCTGATTCGGATGAGGGAAAAGAGCGCTGGCGCGCCAGGCGTCTTAAGGACTCCGGCTGCAGCCCTTGTGCTGCCAGCAGCTTCTTGGCCTTCTTGGCGTCGGGGGCAGCGACCTCAGGCGTTGCCCTGCAGGCTGCGGATGCGCTTGGACGACTTGTGCTCGTTGAGGTGGCCGAGGTTCGCCTGGCGGCGCATCAGCTTCCCCGTTCCGGTGGTCTTGAACCGCTTCTTCGTGCCCCGAATGCGACGTCATCTTCGGCATGTCGGTGCTTCTCTTTCTACTAGATCGATCGACGCGTGAGCAGGCTGCAGGTCGATGTCGGGGTCCATGTTGTCGGCGGGGCCGCGGCGCTTCGGCTGCTTGCTGGCGGCCGCCGGTTTGTTCGGCTTCACCTCCGCGACCCGGTCTACCTCGGCGTTGTTGCGCCGCTGCTCGTGCGACGGTCGCGTTCGACCTCGCGATCCACGCAGGCCTCGGACTTCTTCTTGGTGAGATAACACCATGAGCATGTTGCGGCCGTCCTGCTTGGGTGCGGACTCTGACGAAGCCGAACTCGGTGACGTCGTCGGCCAGGCGCCTCGGTAGATCCATGCCCAGTTCAGGCGGGACTGCTCGCGACCACGGAACATGATCGTGATCTTGACCTTGTCGCCTTCCTTGAGGAAGCGCACGGCGGCGTGGCCCCTTCTTGGTCTCGTAATCGTGCTTGTCGATCTTGAGCCGGAGCTTCATCTCCTTGGTGGTGACGTTCGACTGGTTGCGTCGGGCATCGCGCACCTTCTGGGCGGCTTCGTACTTGAACTTGCCGTAGTCCATGAGCTTGGCCACCGGCGGGCGAGCCATGGGTGCTACCTCAACGAGATCGAGATCATTCTCCGCAGCGAGGCGCAAGGCGTCATCGACCCGCACAATGCCGACCTGCTCGCCGTTGGGGCCGACAAGCCGGACTTCTGGGACTCGGATTTTATCGTTGATCCGGGGTTCAGTACTGATGGGTCCTCCAGGGGCTATCAATGGTGTGAGACAACGAAAAGGCCTCCGTGCATACGGAGGCCTGAGCAAATGCGCGACCTATGAACTCGTCGCGCTGGACCCGGCAGCGTAACCGCCTAGGTGGGAGTTCAGGCCTCCACTTTCACGGATCAACCTTTTCAGCTGATCAATTGCGTGGTCCATAGTAGTCGCCCGCGCCCACGCCCCCAAATCAGCTCTCGAAACTCAAGGTTTGTCGGTGGACTCCACCCAGGCAAACTCGCCGCCTTCGAACTCCATGAGGGCGCGCCCGGCCGCGAGCTGCGCGAGGATCTCGCCTTCGATCACGAACGGCACCGGGCCGGCGACGTCGATGAGGAGCCGAGAGGCATTCGAAGGAGCGACGGTGACAGCGAGTTCGTCCAGCAGGCACAGCACCGGTCGCGCCTGCGGGTTCCACGCACGCATCGAGTCCAGCCCCGTGAAAGCGAGCAGATGCGTGATGCCCTCTGTCTGCAACGTCACCGCCGCCATCTCCGCATGCCGATCGGGGTCGGGATGGTCGGTTTCGTCGCCAGAGGCCACGATGGGCATCAGCAGTCGTGACGCGCAGAGGGCCACCACGGCGCGGATATACGAGGTCTGATCGATCGCCCGAGCCAAGGCTTGACGCACCAGCGGATCGGCATCACCGGCGTCGCCCGCAAACCGTGCACTGGGCTGAGCGAGAGATCTGGCGACTGGTTGTGGCATGACAGGCAGCCTATCGGGTTGACCCTTGTGCAAAGCTTGGGGCATGACCATCGCGCTGCTCGTCACCATCGGCCTCATGCTGCTCATCGGCGGTATCTCGGCAGGACTCTGGGGCCGGACGCATCGGCTCCGGCCCATCGTCGGAGGTATCGGGCTGATGCTGGTCCCGCTCGGATTCTGGCTGTTCGGCATCACCGATCTGGCCGTCAACGGCGTCAGGAGCCTGGTCGACTGGGCGCTTCGCACCGTGTGGACCGACACGCTCACCTGGGGGGCCAGCTTGGCCGGCGCGGGCCTGGTGGTGTTCATCATCTCGCGCTTCATGCCCATCGATCCCAAGCCCGTCCAGTCATCCGCCCCGTCGGCGGTCAGGCCCCCCGCTGGGAGCGCCCCGCAACAGCAGGTGACCAATCCGTCGGCCAAGTCCGCACCCGCGGCGAAAACCCCGCCCGCTCCCTCTGCTCCCGCTGCTCCGGCGAAGGGCGGCGTCGATCCCGAGGACGCGGAGATCGAGGCGCTGCTGCGCAAGCGCGGCATCATGTGAGACGCGAGCAGGCCAGAGCAGAGGCCGCTCACTCGTCGGTCAGAGCAACACCTTCGCTGCTGGCGCCCTGCGCGACCAGCCAGCGACGCAGTTCACGAACCTTGCCCTGCGCCTTCTCCCCTTCCAGCGCTTGGATCGCCAGCACCGCTTTGCGTCGCGCTTTCCCCTCTTGTTTGACCAGGAGATAGGCCCAAGGGTCGCCGTGTCGGAGCCTCAGGCCGGCGATCTGGTCCACCGGGTAGCGACGCAGAATCGGACCGTTGCGCACGGTCACGACACCCGCTTCAGCCCAAAGCCGCGAGTAGCCGAGCGACAGCATGATCGCCACCATGAGCAGCATGAAGAACAGCAGCGTGAAGGCCTGTGGCCAGGTGATCTGGTCGCGAACGCTCTTGCCGATCGCGGACCAGCCGTAGAGCGCGAAGGAGAACAACACGATGGACAGCACCGCGGCGGTGGCCAGCACGGTGGTGCTGATGTAGTGCAGTCGCTCCGGCACCTTCGGCGTGTCGGGTGTGGGATCTTGCTGGGGCGTATCGGTCATGTTCAGAACCTGCAGGCCGCCAGCTCGCTGAGGATGATGCTGCGCGCACCGGCCTCCCACAGCTGATCCATGAGACGGTGGGCCCCCACCTTGGGCACCAGAACGCGCACGGCGACCCAGCCCTCCACGGAGAGCGACGAGATCGTCGGCCCCTCCACCCCGGGAGCGAGCGCAACGGTCTTAGGCAGGTTCTCCTCCTCGACGTTGTAGTCGAGCATGAGCCGACTCTGCGCGACGAGCACGCTGCTCAGCCTGGTGAGCAGGCCTCGCACCCGCGGCGACTCGACCGCCCCCTGCCGCTGAATAACCACGGCCTCGGAGTGGCAGATGGGCTCGCCGAAGAGTTCCAGCCCGGCCTTCTTCAGCGTGGTGCCGGTGTCGACGACATCGGCCACCACATCGGCCACGCCCAGCCGGATCGCGGACTCGACCGCGCCGTCGAGGCTGACCAATTCCGCCTCGATGCCCCTCTCCGCGAGGTAGGACCCCAACAGCCCCGGGTAAGAGCTGGCGATCCGCTTGCCTTGGAGATCGGCGAGCGTGTAATCGGTGCCCTTGGACGCGGCGAAGCGGAACCTGCTGGCCCCGAAGCCCAGCGCCATGATCTCGTCGGCATCGGCATGCGAATCGAGCAGCATGTCGCGCCCGGTGATGCCGACGTCGAGCTGACCCTTGCCGA
>JAWKJW010000028.1:0-47615 GCA_041393555.1 Tessaracoccus sp.
CTGCACGCAGCCTTCGGGGGCACCTGCCTCGATCGCGGCATCGCGGACGACACGAGCCGTCTCCACGCAGCATTCCTGCGCCGAGGGATGGAATCCGAAGATGATCGGGTTACGCGTCTTCAGCGCGATCAGCGCCTTGAAGATGGTGGTCGAGGTGGGGTTGGTGACGGGGGTCAGCGCACAGATGACCCCTACCGGGTCTGCGATCTCCGTGATGCCCGTGAGCTCATCGTGGGAGATCACGCCGACGGTCTTCTGGTTGATGATCGAATTCGTCACGTGTTCGCAGGCGAAGATGTTCTTGACGGCCTTGTCCTCGAACACGCCGCGTTTGGTCTCTTCGACGGCGAGTACCGCGAGCCGGCCATGATTGTGGAGAGCGGCGACCGAGGCCTTGCGGACGATGTGGTCGATCTGCTCCTGCGTAAACGCTGCGTACTCCGTCAGCGCGGCCTGCGCTTTGGCGACGAGGGCATCGATCGGTGAGGTCGTCGCGATATCGTCGAGCTGTTCCTGGGCGAATATCGGATGCTCTTCCAGCGGCACTTCTGCGTTGCCAGCCGGGGCATCGATCTGGGTGGTCATGAAAGACTCCTCTTGGTGCCGTCGTTGGCACCTCTGGGTTGATGGGGACAGACTGTGACCGCAGTCGGATATTCAGCCATCGACTTTAATGACTGAGCGTTAGGCCTTCCTTGGCCACAAATATCACTGTATCGAAGGAGCACCGAGGCGCTATCGGCGGGGTGCGGTTGACTCGATCCTCAAGGCCGCCACCAGGTTCCGATAGAGGTCGTTGGATTCCAGCAACTCGGAATGGGTTCCCTGGCCGATGACGTGGCCGCCGTCCATCACGACGATCCGGTCGGCATCGACCACCGTCGAGAGCCGATGGGCGATGGTGACCACCGCCGCATGTTCGGCTACCTCTGCGATGGTTTCTTGAATCGCCACCTCGGTGATGCCGTCGACCTGGGCCGTGGCCTCGTCCAGCAGCATGATGCGCGGCCGTGCCAAGAGCGCACGGGCCAGCGCGATGCGCTGCCGCTGCCCACCCGAGACATTGGTGTCGGTCAGTGGGGTATCCAGCCCCTCAGGAAGTTCAGCGATCTTCTCGGCCAACCGCAGGCGCTCCACGACGGCCTGCACCTCTTCAGGTGGCGCCTCGGGATTGGAGAAGAGAAGGTTCTCTCTGATCGTTCCCGGAACCACTGGCGTTTCCTGCTCGACGTAGGCGAACGCTCGCCGCACGTCAGCGTGACCCATCTGCGCATAAGGTGTCCCCGCGAGCAGCAACTCTCCCCACTCGGGTTCCAAGAATCGCAGCATCAGGTTCAGCACGGTGGTCTTTCCCGCTCCGGACGGACCCACTAGCGCGATGTGGCCGGTAGCCGGAATCACGAGGTCTACCTCATCCACCGCGGGAGCCGTATCCGGTTCATAGCGCGCGGTGACGCCGCGCATCTCGAAGGCGGGCAACGTCTCGGCTGGGAGCCGAGCCGACGGTCCGTCGGCGCTCCCCAGCACCACTGACCTCGTAGCGAGTTGCCGCTCGGCCGCACGAAGGCTACTGACGTCATCCGAACCAGCGATGCGCACCTCGTTGTCAGGCGACTCCGCGGGAAGTTGTTCGATCTGGGCGATGCGTCCCGCCGCGGCGAGGCCCGACTGCAGGGTGGTGAGATTCTGGGTGAGTTCCATCATCGGCCCCGTCAGCCCCCACACGTAGAGCAGAAACGCCACCAGGGTCGGCACGCCAATCTCGCCGGTGCTGACCCGATACGCACCGAAGCCGAGCACGACGACCACGGCGAGATCCATCGCCGCGCCGGTGATGGTCCAGGCGGTCGCCTGAATCTTCACCGACCGAAGGCTTTGGCGACGAGCCTCCTGCGCATGGCCCATCACCGCTTCGTAGCGGGTGTGCTCGGCGGATGACGACTTCACCGTCTTGACCGCGCGGATCGTTCCCTCCACCTCGGTACCGAGATCAGCCAGCGCTGCCTGCGCCTTCTCTTCGATCTTCGCGATCTGTGGCATCAGCACCATGAAGCAGAGGAAGACGATGACGACTGCCACCATCGTCGTAGCCAATAGCGGGAGATCCAACCACGCCATCAAAGCGATGGAGCCGACGAGGGCGATGGTCCCGTTGACGAGCCCGATGATCGAGCCGGAGGCCGCCTGATTCAACAACACCGTGTCGCTGGTGACTCGGGTGACGAGCTCTCCAGGGCTACGTTTCAGCAGGCCGAAGACCCGGCTTCCCAGGTAGCGAAGCACCAGGCGCCGCCGCGCGTCGAAGACGATGTCCTCGGCGAGCCGGCCGAGCAGGATCCACTGAAACCATCCGACAGCAGCTCCCACCACCAGAAGGCCGAGGAGGACCAGCACCGGGTTACGCAAAGACCCGCCGGCGGAGAGTGTTTCCAGCACCCACTCCGTCACCAGGGGACTCGCCAGCGCCATGGCAGAGGTGAGCAGTCCCAGCAGCAGGGCGACGAGCAGCGTCGACAGATACGGGCGAGCAAAAGACCAGAGGATGCTCATCCTCTGACGGTTGGTGAACGGATCGTCCGGTTCTTCGATCGGCTGATCGGCCGCGGACACCTCGAGCGAAGCACTCATGGTCACTATTGAGACAGATGTGTCTCATATTTGTCAATACCGTCTCTCTTCAGGACCTTCATGACCTTTATCAACGTGGCCTTGTATCCTTCTGGCATGCCGGAGCTCACCCCAGCCGCCCAGCGCACCCGTCGCGCGATCCTCGAAGCGGGCATCACAGTGCTGGCCGCGAATCCCGGCGCCTCGATCGCAGAGGTCGCCGCCAAAGCCGGCGTTTCCCGAAGCACCTTCCACCGGTACTTCACCGACAAGACGGCATTGAAGGCAGCCGCAAACGCATGGGTGGACGAAGAGTGGCAAGGAGCCGTGGAGCGGGCCCGGCTGAACGAGGGAACGGGCCTCGAGGCCTACCGACGGCTGTGCACGGAGTTGATGGACAGCCTCCCCGCCTTGATGTGGTGGATGAGCGCGGCCGGAGTTGACGACTCCCCCATCGACCCCGACGAACCGGACGAGGCCGATCAACAGATCGCCGAGACACTACGCCGGGGCCATCAGGATGGCAGCATCGATCCGCAACTGAGCGTTGAGTGGATCAGCAACTCGATCTGGGCCATGCTCTACACGGTCTACCATGCCCCCACCGAGACAAGGGGCAAGCTCGGCGGCTTCGAAGCCCGCCAGCAAGCACTGCGCACGCTCATCAAAGCCGCCGCCGCAGACCCGTCCGCTATCTGATCTCTGGCCCCGGCGGAGAACTTCGCCGAGTAGGCCAGCCATTCGGCCTCCTTGGACAGCGCCCGGAAGGACGCGGTCGCCGGCGTTACCACGACGGCGACCGCCCAGATCTACGCCGCGCCCAGCGTGATGTCGGCGCCCGGGATCGCTGCCAGCAGGTTCTTCGTGTACTCCCGCTGCGGGTTCTCGAACACTTCGTCGGTGGTGGCCTGCTCGACGATCTCGCCCTGCTTCATCACGCACACCCGGTCGGCGATCAGTCTGACCACGGCCAGGTCATGGGTGATGAAGAGATAGGTCAGCCCCAGATCGCGCTGCAGCTCGGCGAGCAGTTCCAGGATCTGCGCCTGCACCAGCACGTCGAGCGCGGAGACCGCCTCGTCGAGGACGAGGATCTCCGGCTTGAGCGCCAGCCCCCTCGCCACCGCGACGCGCTGGCGCTGACCACCGGACAGCTCGTTCGGGTACCGGGTGGCGAGCTCGCGCGGCAGCGCCACCTGATCGAGCAGCTCCAAGACTCGAGCCTTGCGGCTTTCCATGTCGCCCACCCCGTGCACGTTGAGCGGCTCCATGATCGTGTTGCCGATGTTGTACAGCGGATCGAGCGAGCCATACGGGTCCTGGAACACCGGCTGCAGCGTGCGGCGCAGGGTGAAAAGTTCTGATGCCGAGAGCTTCGTGGTGTCCTTGCCCTCGATGACGATCCGCCCGGAGGTGGGAGGTTCGAGCTGCAGCACCATCTTGGCGATCGTCGACTTCCCGGATCCCGACTCGCCCACCAGCGCCATGGTCTCACCACGCCGGATCGTGAAGTTGGCCTTCGACACGGCGACGAGGTCTTCGGAGCCGAAGTTGCCCTTGCGCAGCTTGTACACCTTCGTGAGGTCCTCGACCACGACGAGCGGCTCGCCCTTGCCGACGACCTGGACCTCCCCTTCGGCGAGCGAGGCCAGATCGAAGGATTCGACGGGAGCATCCGGCAGGACCGCGTCGCTGCCGATGCGGCGGGACGCGAGGCTCGGCGCCGCGGACACGAGGCGCTTCGTGTACGGGTGCCGCGGATCCTGGAGGATCTCGCGGCTCGGACCCGCTTCGACGATGTTGCCCTGATACATCACCAGGAGCTTCTCCGCCCGTTCGGCTGCGAGCCCAAGATCGTGGGTGATGAAGACCACCGCGGTGCCCAACTCGGAGGTACGGGTCTCCAGGTGGTCGAGCACCACCTTCTGCACCGTGACATCGAGCGCCGAGGTGGGTTCGTCGGCGATGAGCAGTTGCGGATCGGCCGACAACCCGACGCCGATGAGCGCCCGCTGCTTCATGCCACCGGAGAACTGGTGCGGGTACTGCTTCATGCGCTTCTCGGCATCCTGCAGGCCCGCCTGTTCGAGCACCTTGATGGCGCGCTCGCGCACGGCCTTGCGCCCCTTGGCCAGACCATTGGCGCGCACCGCCTCCTCCACCTGGAAACCAACCGACCACACCGGGTTGAGGTTCGACATCGGATCTTGCGGAACGAACCCGATCTCGCGGCCGCGAATCCGCTCCATCGGGCGGGATTTGATGCCAACCAGCTCGCGTCCGTTCCAGCGCACGGACCCGCCGGTGATATGGCCTGTGCCGGGCAGGAGGTTGATGACCGCGTGCATCGTGGTCGACTTGCCGGAGCCCGACTCACCGACGATCGCGACGGTCTCCCCCGGATACACGTCGAAACTGACGCCGTGCACCACTTCCTTGATCTTCTTGTCTGTTCGGAACGCCACCTTGAGGTCGCGCACGCTGAGCAGCGGCTCCATGTATGGGGCCGCAGCCTGGTTGTCGGTGCTGCTCATCGGCGAGCCCTCGCTTTCGGATCAAGTGCGTCGCGGACCACTTCGCCGAGCAGGATGAAGCCCAGCACGGTCACCGTCAGCGCGATCGACGGATAGATCAGGGGCATCGGATCGGTGCGCAGCGACAGCTGCGCCGCGCTGATGTCGTTGCCCCAGCTGATGAACTGGCCTTGCGGCAGCCCCACCCCGAGGAAGGACAATGTGGCCTCGGCCACGATCGCGCTGGACAGCGACAGCGTCGTCACGACGATCGCCGGGGCCAGCGAGTTCGGCAGCACGTGCCTCACCAGCGTCATGAAGTTCGACACACCCAACGACCGGGACGCCATCACGAAATCGGCGTTCTTCACGCGGAGGATCTCGCTGCGCACCACGCGGGCCGTGACCGGCCAGGCGAAGCCGCCAATCGCCAGCGCGATCACGAGAGGATTGCGATGCTCGGAGAGCACGCTCATCACCACGACCGCGGCGAGGATGTAGGGGATAGAGAAGAAGATGTCGCCGACCCTGGAGAGCACGGTATCGGTGAAGCCGCCGAAGAATCCGGCGAGCGCTCCCATGACGGTGCCCACCACGAAGGTGATCAGGATCACGATGAGGCCCACCGACACCGAGGTGGAGGTGCCGTGAATCATGCGCGAGTAGATGTCGCAGCCCTGCACGTTGAAGCCCAGGGGATGACCGGGCTCGGGGGCGCCGTTGGAGAAGGCGAGCGCACAGGATCGGGGATCGACCTGGGTGAAGATGCCGGGGAAGAACGAGACCAGAATGACCACGAAGATGATGAACGACGAGATCCAGAACATCGGACGCTTGCGCATGTCGCGCCACGCGTCGATCCACAAACCCGACTTCTTGTCGGCCACCTTCACCGCGTCGACGGGCACGACGGGCGTCTCGGACACGGGTGCGACGACGTGCTCGATGGGCGGACGCCGCAGCTGGGTATGACGGGACGATTCAGCGTGTGACTCAGGCATAGCGAATCCTCGGATCGAGTACGGCATAGAGCAGGTCGATGAACAGGTTCACACCCAGATAGATGAGCACCATCACCGTCACGAATGAGACGACGGTGGCGTTCTCGCCCCGAAGGATCGCGTTGAACAGCACGTTGCCGACGCCGGGAACGTTGAAGATGCCCTCGGTGACGGTCGCCCCCACCATGAGGGTGCCGAAGTCGGTGGCGGTGTTGGTGATGGTGGGGATCAGGGAGTTGCGCAGCACGTGCACCGGAATAACGCGTCGCCGCGGCAGACCCTTGGCGTAGGCCGTGCGCACGAAGTCTTGGTTGAGCGTGTCGATCACCGACGAGCGAGTGAGACGCATGCTCGTCGCATACAGACTCACGCCCAGAACGAGACCGGGGAGGAGAAGCTCGTTCAGCGGCGCGGATCCGCTGACGGTCGGCCGGAACCAGCCGAGCTCGAGCCCGAAGACGTATTGGCTCACAAAAGCGATCACGAAGATCGGGATGCTCATGAACAGCAACCCGATGATGAGGTTGATGTTGTCGAAGAAGCTGCCCTTTCGCAGACCCGAGTAGAGGCCGATGATCACAGCGAAGATCAGCTCGAAGGCGATCGCGATGATCGCGAGATTGATCGTCACGGGGAACGCCCTGGCAAGGATCTGACTCACGGGTTCACCCGAGAAGCTCATACCGAAGTCTCCAACGAAGATCCCCTTGAGGTACAGGAAGTACTGCACGATGAAGGGCTTGTCGAGGTTGTACTGCTCACGAAGTCTGTTGAGCAGGGCCTCGCTGGGTTGCCGATCGCCGAACATCGCCGCGATCGGATCGCCCGGCATGGAGAACACCATGAAGTAGATCAAGAAGGTGGTGCCCAGCAGCACCGGAATCACTTGGAGGACTCTGAGCAGGATGTACCTCAGCATGAGTCGCCCTCCGCCCTACAGCTTGTGATGCGCATAACAGTCTTCTCTCCGCGATGGGGCAACATTGCGCGAGGCTCGGGCCAGATGATGGCCCGGAGCCTCGCACGATGGCGGCTAGCCCTTGGTGATGTCGTAGAAGATCGGCACGGAGTTCCAGCCGAACTGCACGTTGTCGACCGTCTCGGCCCAGGCACCGGTGGTGGCCTCGTTCCACAGCGGGATCGACGGCATATCCTCGAGCAGGATCTCCTGCGCGGCCTGCAGCTTCTCGATCGCCACCTCCTGCGAATCGGCGCGGCTCGCCTCGTCGAGCAGCTGATCGAACTCTGCGTTGGAGTAGAAGCCGTGGTTCGAGCTGGCATTGGTGGCGTACAGCGGCGCGAGGAAGTTGTCATGCCCGGGTAGTCGGCCTGCCATCCAGCGCGGAACGGACCACCGACGATATCGGCCTCACGGTCTTCCAGGAACGCCGCGAAGGTGGGGTACGACTTCGGGGCCGTCGAGATGCCGAGGACGTTGGCCCACTGGTTGGCGACGGCCTCCACCCACACGAGGTGCGGACCGTCGGTGTTGGTGGCGACCTCGAGCGCGCCCTCGAAGGGACTGATCGCGTCGGCCTCGGCCCAGAGGCGCTGCGCCTCTTCGGGGTTGAACTCCAGCACCTCGTTGCCCTCGAGGCTGTCGCTGTAGCCGGCCACGGCCGACGAGGTGAAGTCCTTCGAGGGGAGGTGGGCGCTCTTGAAGATCACCTCGGTGATCTCGTCACGGTCGAGCGCCATGGAGAGCGCCTGCCGACGCAGCTTGCCCTCTTCATCCATGCCGAAATGCTCGAGGTTGGTCGAGATGGTCAGCGTGGTGATGAGCATGCCGGTCTGGTTGACCGAACGGCCCGGGAACTCCTCTTCGAAGAGCGCCAGCGACGCCTCCGGGATACGGTCGATGATGTCGAGGTTACCGGCCAGCACGTCGGTGTAAGCCGCGTCGAGCGAGGCGTAGATCCTGAAGTGGAGGCCGCCGTTCTTGGCCTCGCGGTCTCCCACGTACGCGTCGTTCTTCACGAGGCTGATCTCGACGTCGTGCTTCCACGCGTCGTCGCCGTCCATCTTGTACGAGCCGTTGCCGATGGGGTTCTGCCCGAACGCATCCATGTCTTCGAAGGCCACATCGGGCAGCGGGTAGAACGCCGAGTAGCCGAGGCGGTCCGGGAAGTCGGGCGTGGCCTCTACGGTGAAAGTGTGGTCGTCGACGATGGTGAGGCCCTCGAGTTCCGCGACCGGCTCAGTCTCGCTCCAGCCCTGGATCGGGTAGAAGAAGTACTGGCCGTCGAGCGCGTTGTCGATGTTCGCCGAGTAGTTCCAGGCATCGACGAAGTTGTGGGCGAGCACCGGGGTGCCATCGGAGAAGACCGCGTCATCACGCAGCTTGATCTCCCACAGTGTCTTCTCGTCGTTGAGCGATTCGATCGACTCGGCGACGCCCATGTGCGAGAGGCCCTCAGCGTCGTAATAGATGAGGCCTTCCCACAGCGCGTCGACGACCTTGCCACCGCCGACCTCGGAGGTGGCGGCGGGGATCAGCGCCTTTTGAGGCTCTGTGCCGTTCACCGAGATGATCGCGGCGCTGTCACCGCTATCGGAGGTTGGGTTCTCGCCCGGGCCCGTTTCGGTGCCATTGCCATTCGAGCAACCGGCCAGCGCGAGGGCCCCCGCTGTGACCATGGCGAGGATGCCGAGGCCAATCCGTGATCGTCTCACTTGCTTCACTCCTTTGTCGCGAAAACGTCGCATGCAGTTCGGCGCAGGTGCGCCAGCGACGGCGTTGCATCTTCGAAAGTGTATAGCCCGCCTACAGAATCGCCCGTAGGCACGGGTAACACTGTGGTAACAGTTCGGCCAATGCCGGATCGTCGGGGTTCGCCGTGGCCTCGCGGCGCCTTGGCGTTGATAGGGACAAGGTAGCAGTGCTCCTAGGAATGAATGAGGCTCCCTCTCCCCGCCAGGTCCTGCTCAAAAGCTGAAGGCCGCAACCGACAGCGGATCGGGGCCGGTGAGCGGCACCAGCCGCCAATCCAGCCGCGCCGTATCCGCCATCGGGTCCAGCCTCACCAGGATCGTGTGCGGGGTCTCCACCAGCCTCAGCTGCGCCCCGAAGATGCCGTCGCTCCAGGCCCCACTGGCCACCACCGCGAGTTCTGGTCCTCGGGGCGTCGGCCAGCGCGAGGCGCTCCATCGGCCATCACCGACGACGGAGACCAGTTCACCGGAGGGATGGCCGATTCGCAGGAGGTGAGCCCCGTCGTCGGCCACCTCCAACGTCACCGGGCCGAACTCTTCGGGCAGCTGAGAGGCGGGGTCGCGCTCCACCCGCACCGGTTCGCGGCGCTCCGGGCCCGACAACGGCTGATGTTGCAGTTCACCGAGCCGTCGGGCCAGCCGAGCATCCGCCTCGGGGGCGGGGTCGGCGTCGATCGCCGGCAGCAGATAGGTCCAGAGGTGGTCGAGCACCTCCTGCATCACGTCGACCTCCGAGGTGATCGCCACCGCGACATCCTGCTCGGGCAGCACCAGCGCGAACTGACCGAAGGCGCCGTCACCGCGATAGCCGTAGCGAGATCCCCAGAACGAGTAGCCGTAACCGCACGCCCAGTCGCCGACATCGTCGCTGGCCAGCGAGGCGAAGGTGGGACGCGGGGCCAGCGCGGCGTACTCCTCCGGCACGATCCGCTCGCCCTGCCATTCGCCGCCGTCCAGCCACATCTGGGCGAGCGCCAGGATCGCGGGCGTCGTGATGTGCAGACCGCTGAAACCCAGGTCTCGTCCCTGCCTGGTGCGCTGCACCTTGGCAGCTCCCCCGCCGAACGGATCCAGTAGCAGGCGCCGCACATGGGTCGAAAGGGGTTCGCCCGTGGCCTCCGCGATCGCCTGAGCCACCAGGTAGGTCGCTACCTGGTTGTACGCCCAGACCCGACCCGGCTCACCGTCGGGTTCGCGCGCCAAGATCCGAGGCAGTAGTTCGTCGACGGCGCCCGTCCCGCTCGGCTGCGGCTCCGCGTCGCCCCGCCAACTCCACGCGTCGGAGGTGTGCCCTGCGGTCATGGTGATGCAGTCGCGCACGCTCACTCGGCGCCAGACCTCCGGCACCATCCCGATATCCGTGAGATAGGACAGCACCGGCGCATCCAGATCGATGAGACCCTTGCCGACGAGGTTTCCCAGCACGGTCGAGGTGAAACTCTTGCTGAGCGAATACCCCAGGTGCACGCGGTCGCGCGTATAGGGCGCCCACCACCCTTCGGTGATCACGTGGCCGTGCCGTGCGACCATCAGCGAGTGATAGCCGTGGCCGGGCGCCTCGAAGGCATCGAGCAGAGCCAACAACCCTCGTGAGTCCACCCCTTGAGCGGCAGGTGTGCTGCGCGGCATCGTCATGAGCGTCAATCTATTGCACGAAACAGACGCCGGGCGCTTCCGATCACCACGATTGCATGAGGGTGCCTCTAGGCCTAGGGTATTAGGCAAGCGTTGCCTAACTAAAATCTGACGGTCAGTCGGTTGCTCGGCACGTTCACCCCGTCGAAAGTGAGAATCCGCTCATGCGTCTCCGCAGAATGCTCGCCGCCGCCATCGGCGCCACCGCCCTCGTCCTCTCCGCCTGCTCCGCGAACTCGCCCGCGTCCACCGAGTCCGCTCCGGCCGCGCCGGAGTCGTCCCCTTCGGGCGCACCTGACACCGGCGAGGGCTACCCCCTCGTCATCGAGCACGCCCTCGGCACCGCGACCATCCCGGCCCAGCCGGAGCGGATCGCCACCGTCAACTGGGCCAACCACGAGGTTCCCCTCGCGCTGGGCGTGGTGCCCGTCGGTATGGCCGCCGCCAACTTCGGCGACGACGACGGTGACGGCCTGCTGCCTTGGGTCTCCGAGAAGCTCACCGAACTGGGCGCCGAGACCCCCGTCCTGTTCGACGAGACCGACGGCATCGATTTCGAGGCCGTGGCCGACACCAACCCGGACGTGATCCTCGCCGCCTATTCGGGCCTCACCCAAGAGGACTACGACACGCTGAGCGAGATCGCCCCCACCGTCGCCTACCCGGAGGCCGCCTGGTCGACGTCGTGGCGCGACGTGATCCGCTACAACGCTCAGGGCATGGGGCTGGCGCAGGAGGGCGACGAGCTCATCGCCGATCTCGAAGCGCAGATCGAAGAGACCGTCGCGGCGCACCCGGGTCTCGAGGGCAAGGCCACCATGTTCGTCACCCACGTGGATACCACCGATCTCAGCACGGTGAACTTCTACACCGCGAACGACACCCGCGCGGCCTTCTTCGAGGATCTCGGCCTCAGCACCCCCGCCGCGGTCGCTGAAGCATCCGCCGCTGGGGAATTCTCCGGCAGCGTGAGCGCCGAGCAGATCGACATGTTCGACGATGTCGATCTGATCGTCACCTACGGCGATCAGGAACTCGTCGACACTCTGAAGGCCGATCCGCTGCTCTCGCAGATGCCCGCCATCGAGAACGACGCCGTCGTGTTCCTCGACGGCAGCGGCCCGCTCGGCACCGCGGCGAATCCCACGCCGCTGTCCATCTCGTGGGTGCTCGACGACTACGTCACCCTGCTCGCCGACGCGGCCAACGGGTCGAACTGAGCCAGCACACAGTAACCGCCGTGCCGGGCGCCGCCATCTTGCGGCGCTCGGCACGGCGGCGCGCGCTCGGCTTGGTCGGCGTCACACTCGCCCTGGCGATCATCTGCGTGCTGTCGATTGTCATCGGTTCACGGGTCGTCTCGTGGACGGAGATCGTCGCCGCCTTCGGTGGTTCGATCGACGGGCTGGGCGAAGCGGCCGTCCTCAAGCGAATCCTCCGCACTGCCCTCGCGCTCGTCGTCGGCGCGGCGCTGGGGCTGTCCGGCGCGCTCATGCAGGGCGTGACGCGCAATCCCCTCGCCGATCCGGGCATCCTCGGGGTCAACATGGGCGCCTCGCTCGCGGTGGTGGTCGGCATCGCGTGGTTCGGCATCTGGACCGATACCTCCTTCATCTGGGTCGCCATCGTCGGGGCCGCCGTCTCAGCCGTCTTCGTCTACCTGGTGGGGTCGCTCGGCCGAGGGGGCGCCACGCCCTTGAAGCTGGCCCTCGCCGGAGCAGCGACGGCGACGGCCCTCAGCGCGTTCATCAGCGCCATCGTGCTGCCGCGCGGCGACATCGCGGGCAGCGTCCGTTCCTGGCAGATCGGCGGGGTGGGCGGCGCCAACCTCACGGCCCTCTCACAGGTCGCGCCCTTCCTCATCGTCGGCACGATCATCGCGCTGGTTTCGGCACGCTCCCTCAACTCGCTCGCTCTCGGCGACGAGCTGGCCGCGGGCCTCGGTGAGCGCGTCGCCCTCGCCCGTGCCGTCGCTTCGCTCGGTGCCGTCATCCTCTGCGGCGCGGCCACGGCCGTTGCCGGCCCCATCGGATTCGTCGGCTTAGTGGTGCCGCACGTGTGCCGCCTGATCGTCGGCGTCGACTATCGCTGGCTGCTGCCCTTCTCCGCGCTGACAGGTGCCGCGCTGCTGACGGCCTCCGATGTGGTGGGACGCATCGTCGCCCGCCCCGACGAGGTGGATGTCGGGATCATCACCGCACTCATCGGCGCCCCCTTCTTCATCGCCATCGTGCGCCGGCAGAAGGTGCGCGAGCTGTGAGCGCCGGGCACATCACCGCCACCCCGGCGGCTGTCGAGCTGGTCGCGTCCGGGCGGCGTGGCCGCGGACGGCGCCGCCGGATCATCATGGTGTTCCTCGCGGCTGCAATCGTCACGTTGTTCGTCGTCTCGTTGATGGTGGGCAACACCTTCTATCCCCTCGGCGACGTCTGGAAGGTCATCCTGGGCGAGCATGTCGACGGTGCGTCGTTCACCGTGGGACGGCTGCGCCTGCCGCGGGCGGTGCTCGCGGTGGTCGCCGGCCTCAGCTTCGGACTGGGTGGCGTCACCTTCCAAACCATGCTGCGCAATCCGCTGGCCAGCCCCGACATCATCGGTATCAGCTCCGGCGCCAGCGCGGCGGCCGCTTTCGCGATCATCGTGCTGGGGCTCTCCGGCACCGGGGTCTCGGTGTTCGCCATCGCGGCCGGCCTCGGCGTCGCCATCGCCGTATACCTGCTGTCGTTCCGCTCGGGTGTCGCAGGCACTCGCTTGATCTTGATCGGCATCGGCATCGCGGCGATGCTCGATTCGCTGACCTCCTATTTCCTCAGCAAGGCACCCCAGTGGGAGCTGCAGGAGGCGATGCGCTGGCTGATGGGCAGCCTGAACGGCGCACGCTGGGAGACCAACCTGCCTGCCATCGTCGCGCTCGTCGTCTTCGCCCCCGTATTGCTGGGGCAGGCCCGCAACCTCTCGGCTCTACGGCTAGGCGACGATACCGCCGCCGCGCTGGGCGTGAGGACGGAGCGCACCCGGATCATCCTGATCGTCTCGGCCGTCGGCCTGATCGCCTTCGCAACGGCGGCCGCCGGCCCCATCGCCTTCGTCGCGTTCCTGTCTGGGCCCATCGCCGCGCGCATCATCGGACCCCACGGTTCTCCGCTCGTGCCCGCTGCCCTGGTGGGCGCGCTGCTGGTGCTGCTGGCAGACCTTCTCGGCCAGTACGCATTCGGCAGCCGTTATCCCGTCGGTGTGGTGACCGGAGCACTCGGCGCCCCGTACCTGGTCTACCTCATCATCCGCACCAACCGCACAGGAGGATCGCTGTGACCCGATCCCATCTTCTTGAGGCCCAGCACCTCAGCCTGGGGTATCGCGACCGCTCGGTGATCGAAGAGCTCGACCTGCGCATCCCACCGGGCGAGATCACGGTGATCGTCGGCGCGAACGCCTGCGGCAAATCGACGCTGCTGCGCTCGCTCTCCCGGCTGCTCGCTCCCCGCGAGGGGCAGGTGCTGCTGGACGGGAAGCAGGTGCATCAGATGCCGGCCAAGGAGCTCGCGCGCACGCTGGGCCTGCTCCCCCAGTCGCCGATCGCGCCCGAGGGGATCACCGTCGCCGACCTGGTGGGCCGCGGCCGTCATCCGCACCAGAAGGTGTTCTCCCGCTGGACCGCCAAGGACGACGAAGCAGTGGCTGCCGCGCTGGAGGCCACCAACACGCTCGATCTGGCCGAGCGCGCCGTCGACGAGTTGTCCGGCGGCCAGCGCCAGCGGGTGTGGATTGCCATGGCATTGGCTCAGCAGACCGAACTGCTGCTGCTCGACGAGCCCACCACCTTTCTCGACGTGAGTCATCAGGTGGAGGTGCTGGATCTGCTGACCGACCTGAACCAGTCCAGCGGCACCACCATCGTGATGGTGCTGCACGATCTGAACCTGGCCGCTCGCTACGCCGACCACCTCGTCGCCATCGCCGAAGGGACTGTGCACCAGTCCGGCACACCGGAAGAGGTCCTCACGGCGGAGATGGTTCAGTCGGTGTTCGGCATCGCCAGCCAGATCATCGAAGACCCCACCAGCGGCCGTCCCCTGATGCTCCCCCTCGGCCGCCATCGCGTCCGCTCCCTGATGCGAAAGTAAGCGTGGACAAACCCATTGTCCGGCCCCTGATGCGAAAGTGTGTGGCGGAATCCCATTGTCAGGTCCCCGAGGTGCGACGAAGGAGCCTCGAAGGGCGTTAAACGTAAGTATGGGCAGAGACTGAGCCCAAAGGTTTCCGTTTAACGCCCTTCGAGGTTCCTCGCAGAGCTCGTCACACCTCAGGGACCTGACAAAAGGTTGATTCCGTTCACCTGCCCCGCGATCTCGGATCAGCCAGGTCGTGGACGTCAGCATGCTGACGGATCCAGCCTGGCTGAGCCTGGATGAGGCCAAACGGTGACGGATTCAGCCTCGCTGATGGTTGAGCCCTGACAGAACGAACCTACGAGGATAGCAAGCACCCTACAAAAGCGTAATCGCTCCGGTGGAGCCGTCGAGGCGGATGCGGCTTCCGGTGGGGATGCGTTCGGTGGCGCCGACGACTCCCACCACCGCGGGGAGGCCGTATTCCCGGGCGACGACGGAGCCGTGGGTCATCAGGCCTCCCACCTCGGTCACCACACCAGATGCTGTCAGAAACAGGGGCGTCCAGGCGGGGTCGGTGCCGCGGCAGACCATGATCTCGCCCGGTTCCAACGCGGAGCTTTCCGGGTGGTCCACCACACGCGTGAGCCCCTCGACGACGCCCGGGGAGACACCCATTCCGGTGAGATCAGCAGTCCCTGTGGAAGCGCCCTCGAACAGCGCGCGCCCATCACCAACGAGGGCAACGGGCACCCGCCGACGCCGCGACTCCCGGGCGCGCACCTGGCGTCGCTCCTCCACCAGCTCGGCGAGGCTGCCGCCGTCGAAGGCCGAGGTCAGTTCGTCGAGATGGAGGAAGAAGACATCGTCCGCAAACCCCAGGACACCGCGTTCGACGAGGTCCTCGCCCGTGGCGCGAAAGGCCTCCCGCAGCAGTCCGAGGCCACGCACCAGCACAAACTTCGGCGTCTCGCGCGCTCCGAAGAGAGCTCGCACCCGCCGCCCCAGGAACCGCACCTGCGCCCCGCGCACCCGCCCAGCCTCGCGCGCGAGCTGAGCCATGTCCTCACGCGCCTCGCGACCCGCCCGCTCATAGGAGGCATCCGGTGCATCCTCGGGTGACAGCGCCAGATACGACTGGATGGTGCGCAGCACGGCCTCGGGACGCTCGCGCCAGCGGGGTACGCCCATGTCGATCTCCGCGACGCCGCGCATCCCGTACCGCGCCATGAAGTTCTCGATCGCCGTCTGCGCGGCTTCGGGCAGCTCGCCGCGCAGGTAGCGTTCGGCGAGTTCTTCGGCATCGTCGGCGAAGGCCTCCACCGACGCGGGATCACCCTGCACCGCCTGGGTGGCCCGCCACAGCGACAGGTCCATCTCTGTGGTGACGTTGCCTGGCAGCGCACGCAGCGCGCCGAGGGCGAGGCGGTCAGCGTCGTCGAGGCCCGCCGACCGGGCGAGGTGACGCAGGCGCAGCGTCCCCAGCACCCCCACCCACATCACGGGGGCGAACAATGGGAGCAGCGTCGGCAACGCGGATGCCGCGAACGTCTCCACGGCCTCGACTCGCGCCGCACACCGCGCACGAGGATCTGAAAGCGCCGTGACGGAGCGCAGGCGAAACTCGAAACGCCCCACGATCTCATCGGCCCACACGTCGATGGCCCGCCTCGCCTGCTCGGGACGGCGCAACGCCCCCACCAGTTTGGGCAGGATCTGCCGCATGAAAGGCGCGACACGGCGCACGACCTGCCGGGTGGAGCCGCGACGCGAGGAAGGATCGAACTCGTCACGCAGATCGCCCAGCACCGCCGCGCCGTTGGGATCCATCGCCCGCAGCGCCAGCGGCAAGACGCGATTTCCGATTCTGGTGCGCAGCACGTCGTCGAAGCGCATCCACAGCCGCTCTCCAGCGAGCTTCAGATAGGGATTGCGACGGAAGTCTCCGCTTCCACCGAACAGGACACCGCCGGCGCTGACGACGGCACGGATAGCGTCCCCGCCCAGGGGTGTCAGGGGCTCGAGCATGCCCTGAAACGCACCGAAGCTAAACCAGAGGGCATCATCGGGTCCGTCGGGCAGCGGGTAGAGGCTGGTGATCGGGCGCGCCTGTACGACGTGCAGTTCATCGCCGACCCTGGTCCATTCGATGTCTTGCGGCGCATCGAACGATTCAGCGACCCTCCTCCCGAGAGTGCCAAGGGCACGCAGCTGCGGCATGTTCAGCGCGCCGACATCCCCGTGGACCTGCCACTCGGTCACGGCACCCGCACCGTCGAGTTCGTAGTGGTCGGGCACCACCTGGCCAGACACCAGCTTCTCCCCCAGCCCCCGCACCGCGTCGACCACCACGCGGTCGCGTCTGCCCGTCAGCGGATCGGCCGTGAACAGCACGCCCGAGGCCTCGGCAGGCACCATTTCCTGCACGACGACGGCCACACTGACGGCGGCGTGCTCAACCCCGTGGTTCTCCCTGTAGGCGATCGCGCGCTCGGTCCATAAGCTCGACCAACACTCGGTGACGGCCTCGAGAATCGCGTCCAGGCCACGAACGTCGAGGAAGGTGTCCTGCTGCCCGGCGAACGAGGCGTCGGGCAGGTCCTCCGCGGTGGCCGAGCTCCTCACCGCCACCGGAACATCCCCCAGTTTCCCTATCGTCTCTGCGATGCGGGCTCGCTGCTCGTCCGAGAGCGGCCGACGGAAGGCCTCCCTGATCCGCGAAGAGGCCGTGGCGCGCTCCAGGCCCAGTGCCTCGTCGATCTCCGCGTCCAGGCCATGCTCCACCACGAAGCCCGCGTACTCGTCGGTGCCGAGCACAACGAAGGGCGGCACCGGGAACCCCGCGTCGCGCAGCCGCCGAAGATTGACCCCTTTCCCGCCGAATCGTTCCAGGATCTTCGTTGACTCATCAGGGTGGCTGCTCGTCATGGCCGGCACTTCCTCTCGTGCCTTCCACGATAGACCGCGCGCGGCACCCACCCGAGGGCGGGGCGTTGTCCTCAGTCGCCCAGTTCCGAGCCGGGGACTTTGATGAAACGAGCGATGATCGCAGCCAGGAGGAGCAGCACGAACGGGTACACCGAGAGGTAGAACCGGAACGCGACATCGGGCTGATCCCCGGGGTTCTCGCCGGATTCGAAGCCGAAGATCCAGGTGAGCGATGCGAGGGCGAGGGCGACGACCAAGCCATTGAGTCGCGTGAAGATACCGAAAGCCGAGAGAAAGATGCCCTCGCGGTGCACGCCGTTGCGCGCCGCGTCCTCATCCAGCACGCGGGCGGCGATGAGGTCGTTGGTGGAGAGCATGCCTGCGTAGCCGACGGCCACCGCGAGGCCTCCGATGATCGCCGATACCAGGTCGTGTGCGAAGTAGAGGGGCGTGAAGCCGAGAGCCGCGATGAGCAGCGCCCATCGCCATGTCCAGGCGGCGCCCTTTCGTTTGACGATCTGCGTCCACCCCAGCAGGAACACCAGCGTGAAGAAGATGACGATGACTTGGAGGATCGTCGCCGTCCAGCCGTCGCCGTTCAAGGTGTACTTCACGAAGTTCTGCAGTCCCCCGAGAAGGAGCACCATGGCGGTGCTGTAGAGAGCACTCACGACGCCGACGGTCCAGAAGTAACGATTGGCGAGGATCTGGCCGATCGAGCGGAAGAACTTGGGCCGCTCCTCCTCGCCGATCTTCGGATTCTCCCGCACCCCCAGTGCCATGTAGATGATGATGACGGTGGCGATGACACCGTAGATCACGGCCAGGCGGGTGTATCCCGTGGTGGGGTCGGCGCACTCGGGGCCGGTGCAGCCCAGCACATTCTGAGCGAGCACGGGGGTGAGGCCGAGTGCGACGAACATGGCGACCAGTTGGAAACCCTGACGCACGGAGTTGGCGACCGCCCGGCGCTTCTCCTGCGGAAACAGTTCGGGCAGAAGCGCGCCGTAGTTGGCGTTGATCAAGGAGTCGGCCATTTCGGAGAGAATCGCGAAGATCGCGAACCAGATCACCAGCGACGTGGTGGCCGCCGATACGGAGCCGGGCACCAAGAACAGCGCGATCATCGCAACGAGGAGCACCAGCGCACCGATCACCAGGTAGGGGCGACGGCGACCCCAACGGGTTCGTGTGCGGTCGGAGAGGTAGCCGAACACGGGATTGTCGATCGCATCGATGATCCCGTAGACCGCATACACCGCGGCGTAGGTGGTGGCGGGCATGCCAAGCAGGGTGACGTAGAAGTAGAACATCGAGCCCTTGATCAGGTTGATCGGCATCGAGGTTCCGAGCATTCCTACGCCGTAGCGCCACGGGGAGGTTCTCTGAACAGGGTTCGCGGGAGCGGTCGTCGACATCGCTTTCCTCCATGACGGGAGGCTCGCCCTCCGCTGAGCGCGTCCCCCCATACATCACGCTCACGTAGCCAAGAACTATATCAACGCAGACGGGTGGATCGAGCGGGGAAGGTCCCGCTAGTTGCGCAGCGCGGCCTCGATCGCGTCGACGATCTGCTTATCCTCTGGGTCGACCTGCGGCGCGAACCGCGCCACAACCTCCCCGTTGGGCGCGATGAGGAACTTCTCGAAGTTCCAGCGGATGTGGCCTTGATACCCTTCGGCGTCAGAGATGCCGTGCAAGGACGCGTAGAGCGGGTGAGCGCCTCGGCCGTTGATCTCGATCTTCTGGGTCATGGGGAAGGTCACCCCATAGGTACCGGAGCAGAACTCTGCGATCTCCTCCTCGCTGCCTGGTTCCTGCCCCATGAACTGGTTGCAGGGCGCGCCGAGCACGGTAAAACCGCGCGCCGCGTAGCGTTGGTGGAGCCGTTCCAGAGCAGCGTATTGCGGAGTGAACCCGCATTGGGAAGCGACGTTGACGAGCAACACAGCCTTGCCGTGGTACTGAGAAAGATTGGCCGGGCCTCCGGCTAGCGCATCGATCTGGGTATCGAGGATGGACATGTCTGCTCCTTCTACCGCGCCCAGGCGGCAGGTCCTGTGACGGTCCACCCAGCCTAGCTGGGCACCGAAAACGACCGGAAATGTTATCGAACTGTGACCTGACAAGGCCTTCCTGACCCCTGATTCGGCGGAGAACTGTCAGACCGGGTCTATAGCGTTAGGGGTATGGAAACCACCCAGCTCAACACCGCGCAAGGGGCCGCGCAGCGGCTCCACACCGCGGATGCGGCACGTCGTCGCGGTGAAGCCGACACCGTGTTGGCGTTATGCGAGCTGGCAGAGTCCTACCACCTCGACGAGACGGAACTCCACGAGATCCTCGTCGACGACGAGGTACGTATCGCCGGCACCGGAACGCCCCTGGTGTCTCAGTACCTCTCCCTCGAGATCGCCGGCCTACTGGGCTGCACCCCGCGCGCCGCGGCAATGAAGCTCGCCGACGCCCTCAACCTCAAATACCGCCATCCCCAGTTGTTCGAGGCCATGCAGCATCTTCGCATCGATACCGCGCGAGCACTCCACGCGGCACGCCGCTGCGCCGATCTGCACCCCATGGCTGCGGAAACCGCCACGTCCCGTTGGCTCGCCAAGCAGCACAAACTCGGTTGGAAAGCAGCCTTCGCCCTGCTGGACAAGCTCATCATCCAAGCCGACCCCAAGCTCGCCAAGAAAAAGGAGCAGAAGGCGCGGGAGGACCGCGGCGTCTGGCTCTGGGGGCTCTTCGAAGGAGCAATGAACCTCACCGGCAAGCTCGACCTGCTGGACGCCCGCTACCTCGACACCCGCCTCGACGAAGTCGCTTCCCTCATCGAGACCCAGTACCCAGAGCTGACGCATGCCCAACGACGGGCGAAAGCAATCGGGATCCTCGCCAACCCCGCCTACGCCACCATCCTCCTGCAGCACGGCCAGCCCACGCTGCTCGACAGGCCGCGGCCCCACGAGCCTGAGAATCACCCGGTTCAGAACGACGCACCTGCCTCCAGCGACCCCGCCGACGCGTCACGCTTCGACCCGCACCACTACGAACAGCATCACTGCGGCACCGTCACCGTCCCACCATCACAGCTTCGCCCCAAGCTGGGAATGGCCATTCACATCCACACCGACGCCCTTGGCAACCTCGACATCGCCGCGCGCGCCGAGAAGGCCGGGCACATCACCACCGAACTTCTGGCAGAACTCCTCGGCGAAGGAATCGGCACCAACATCACCGTCCAACCGGTGATCGACCTGCCTATCCTCGAGGCCGAGGACCAGTACGTGCCCAGCACCCGAATGCGACGAGCAGTGACTCTGGCGTTCCCCACAGAGATGTTCCCCTTCTCCACCCTGTCCTCCGACAAGGTCGATCTGGATCACACCCTCACCTACCGAGCAGGATCTGAAGCACAAACCCGAATCGGGAATCTCGCCCCACTCGGACGCCGAGCCCATCGCGCCAAAACCGCCGGCTATTGGACACTCAACCAGTCGTCACCAGGCGTCCTCGAATGGCAAAGCCCACTCGGCTACCGCTACCGCGTCACCACGCAAGGCACCACCCAGCTAAACCCACGGGCTGAGGCCAACGCCAACGACCCACCCGGCTCCGCTGCATAGAGCCTCACACAACGGTTGGGATCGATTCGCCCTTGCTGTCCTGGGCGTAGCGACCGACCAGAATGACCTGCGCGATAACAGCGAGAATCGATGAGGCTACGGTCACGATACCGAGGGGCAGCACGGTGTAGGCACCGCCGAGACCAACCAGCGGCGCAGCGATTCCACCGAAGCCAAACCTCGCGCAGCCAAGGACCGACGATGCTGTGCCCGCGAGCTTCGGATAGTTCGCCAGGGCAAGTGAAGTGGTGGGAGGTGAGGTGACCGCCACGCCGGAGGCGAGGATGAACAAGGAGACGATGACCACCGACAATGACAGGTCCCAGAGGCCGGTCGCCAGCAACCCGAGTCCCCCAGCAGCACACATGATCTGACCAATGACGAGGGTGCCTCGCTCCGACCACTTCTCCGCGCCGACGCCGGCCAGGTAGCCGAAGACCATGTAGCCGGCCGAGTTGAGGCCGAAGGCCAGGGAATATCCCTGGGGGCTGAGGCCATAAATGCCCTGCAGGATATAGGTCGCCCCAGCGAGATAGGCGAACAGCGCCGCGTTGACGAAGCCCTGGATCAGCACGGAACCAACAAAAAGCCGGTCCTTCAGAAGCGTGCCAAAATCAACTCGTGTCTGGTGTAGACCGCCGGAGGTTCGTTCCTCCACGGGAAGGGTCTCCCCGAAGATGAAGAGGACCGCGACCAGCAGCAGGACGCCCACGATGGCGAGGAACATGAACAGGCCACGCCAATCGGTGAAGCGCGCGAGCTGACCACCGATCACAGGGCCAACGATCGCAGCAAGACCACCGAGCACGGTGAGACGTCCGTAGTAACGGATCAACGCTCCGCCCTCGTAGACATCACGGCCTGCTGCCTGAGCGATCACGATGCCCACCGCACCGGCGAGGCCCTGGACCAGACGAGCCAAGATGAGCAACTCGATCGTCGGGCTGAGCGCGCAGAGCGCGGAAAAGACGATGTAGGCCACGATGCCAATGAGAAGCGGCCGACGGCGACCGAACCGGTCTGACAGCGGGCCGGCGATCACCTGGCCGACGGCGAGGCCGATCAGGCACGCGGTCACGGTGAGCTGCGCGGCAGAGGTCGCTGCACCGAGTTCGTCGGTGAGGGCTGGCAGCACCGGCAGGTACAGGTCCATCGAAATGGGACCGAACACGGTGAGCAGCATCAGCAACGTGCCGAGCACGGGGCCGACGGGTGGTTTGGGGTTGGTTGTCATTTCCGGTTCCTTGGTGAGAGATGGGCAGGAAACGGCGCCCCACGCAGGAAACGTAGGGCGCCGGCGGTGGCTAATAGAAAGAGGGGAATCGCTTGGTTCAGAGAGTGAGCAGGACCTTGGTGGCGCGCCTTTCATCCATGGCCTTGTACCCCTCAGCGGCGTCCTCGATAGGAAGCGCGAGATCGAAGACGAGGCCCGGATCGATCTGATCGGCCATGATGAGGTCGATCAGTTCCGGAAGGAAACGCCGGACCGGCGCAGGACCGCCCAGCAGGCCGACGGTGGCGAAGAACAGGTCGATACCTCTCAACTCGACTCCGTGAGACACACCCACATACCCAACACGTCCGCCCGGACGCGTCGCGCCGATCGCCTGGAGCATCGACTCCTGCGTGCCCACGGCCTCGATGGTTGCATGAGCGCCGTAGCCGCCTGTGAGTTCCTTGATCTTCGCGATGCCGGCTTCGCCGCGTTCTTCGACGATATCGGTGGCCCCGAACTGACGCGCGAGGGCTTGACGATCGGCGTGGCGAGACATGGCGATGATGCGTTCGGCACCGAGCCGCTTTGCCGCGAGGATGCCAAGGAGTCCAACAGCACCATCACCGACCACGGCAACCGTCTTTCCGGGCCCGGCTTCAGCCGCAACTGCCGCAAACCATCCCGTGCCGAGGACATCGGAGGCGGCGAGCAGACTACGCGCCTGCGCTTCCGTCGGCTCACCCGGCACCTTGACCAGGGTGCCGTCGGCCAACGGAATGCGCGCGTAGTCTGCTTGTGTACCGATGCCGCCCATCATGACCTGGTGTACGCAACGAGACTGGAATCCGGAAAGGCAGATCTCACACGTGTTGTCTGAGGCGACGAACGATCCAACAACGTAGTCACCGACCTGGATGTCTCGGACCTCAGGGCCGACCTCATCGACGACACCGATGTACTCGTGCCCCATCCGGGTGGCGGTCTCGACCGGCTCAAGTCCCCGGTAGGGCCAGAGGTCCGAACCGCAGATACACGCAGCCGTCACTCGAATAATCGCGTCGGTGGGTTCTTCGAGAGAAGGTCTGTCGACCTCTTCGACCTGGACATCACCGGGGGCATGCAGAACCACTGCGCGCATGACGCTCCTCACATCTGGCTAGGGTTTTGATTTCGCCTTCTACAACACCACGCGCCGCGTCATTGAGGGAGTCCCCCTTGAGGGTGGTACTGGCAGGGACTCCTTGCGTGCCGCGAGTCCGCTTACTCTGACCATATGGACAATCGCGCAGAGGTACGTGAGTTTCTCACCACTCGGCGGGCGAAGATCACTCCCGAGCAGGTGGGCCTACCTGCCGGGACCAATCGTCGGGTAAAGGGCCTTCGCCGCAGTGAAGTGGCCGCGCTCGCCGGTGTCAGTATCGAGTACTACACGCGGCTGGAGCGCGGCGCAATCAGTGGAGCGTCGCCGGAGGTGCTCGATGCGCTGGCCAAAGCACTCCTGCTGGACGACGCGGAACGCGCCTACCTGTTCGACCTGGCCCACGCCGCCAGCCCGGTGGCTCGTCCGCCCAAGCGACGCAGCCCGAAATGCTGGACGCCACATCCAAGCCTGCAATGGGTGCTCGACGGCGTGACCGCCGGCCCCGCCTTCGTACGCAACGGTCGAATGGACCTGCTGGCTACCAACTTGCTCGCCCGCGCGTTCTACGTCCATCTCTACGACATGCCTGGCCAACCACCCAACATCGCACGCTTCACCTTCCTCGACGAGCGCGCCTACCAGTTCTACCCAGACTGGGATGCATTTGCCGAAGTCACCGTCGCCATCTTGCGCACCGAGGCCGGGCGCGATCCCCACAACAAGGATCTCCACGATCTGATCGGAGAACTCGGCACCCGAAGCACCGAGTTCCGTCGCCTCTGGGGCAGCCACAACGTGCGCCACCACGGCGCAGGCTTGAAGACCTTCAATCATCCCATCGTCGGCGAGATGACTCTCGCCTACGAGGGAATGAGCATGGAGGCCGAACCCGGACTATCGATTACTGTCTACATCGCTGAACCGGGATCAACGGCGGCAGATCGCATGCAGGTTCTTGCCTCCTGGGCCGCCAGCGAATACGACGGCGAAGAAACGCGATCCACGACGAAGAAGAGTTCGTGCTGATTGGTTCCCACCGCAACACTCCCAAGGAAGCCCTTGTATCCGTTACTCATCGCATCGGTGATCTCGACGGTGACTTCCTGTCCGTTTATCAGGTCAGGTAGACCGAGCTTCACTGCTGCCTTCTTATCGGTGAGGATTCCTGAAAAGGATGAACAACGGTAGGAAGTACAGGGCGGCGATCACTGCACCGACCACGACCGGGCCGTTCGCGCCGAGTGAAGACTCGATGGTGAAGCCAGCGATCCAGGTACCGACAGCGGTACCGACGTTGAACATTGAGGTGCACATCGCCGAGGCCAAGGTGGGAGCATTCTTGGCGTAGCTGACGGCCTTGCCAATGAGAACAGGATTGGTCGACATGCCGAACAGGCCCAGGAGGGCGAGCAACACCACCGTAGGCACCGCGAACTGGGACAGGAACACCAGGGCCACGAGCACGATGAAAGTAGCGGTCGCGGATCCGAAGAGGAGTCCGAATGGGTTGGTGTCGCCCAGGCCGCCGATGTGGAGCCGATGGCGGCGCCTAGGCCATAAGCGGAATCAATGGAATAGTCGAGCCGGGCAGGCCAGCTACGTCAGTTCAAGGGGGCGATGAAGCTGTGAGCCGTCATCCCTTGCGACGAGAATCAATGGAATAGTCGAACCGGGCAGGCCGGCTACGTCGGTAATCAAGGGGCGATGAAGCTGTAGACCGTCATCGCGGAGCCTGTGACGACGACGCAGCACAAGAGCACTAGGATCACGCGGCCATCGCGCAGCGCCTTCAGTTCAGCCATGAGAGACGGCGGTGCCTTCGTTGCCTCGTCTGCGGGGATCAGCCGGTACACGGCGAACGCTCCGAGGATTGAGAGCACGGCGATGCCCAGAACGGGCCGCGCCAACCGATGGTCTGGCCGGCGAAGGATCCCAGCGGCACGCCGAGGACATTAGCGACCATGCCGCCACCGAGCACGATACCGACAGCCCGCGAGGCCATCGCCGCTCCGGCGGTCTGAGCGGCTACCACTGCGGCAACAGCCCAGAAGCCACCCGTGGCAAGCGCAGTCAGGAACCTCGCTGCCAGGATGAGCACATAGCTATCGACCACCGCAACGACGACATGACCGATCGAGAAGACCACCAAGAGCAGAGCAAGGGCTAGGCGCCGCGAAAGCTTCAGGGTGAGCGCGGCCATGGTTGGGGTGCCTACGATCATGCCGATCGCGAAGACCGTGATCATCATCCCGGTCTGTGCGATAGAGGTTCCCAGATCTTCAGAGATCTCAGGCAGGATGCCCGCCACGACAAACTCGGATGTTCCCATCAGGAACACACCGGCGGCCAGGATGTAGGTGACGAGCGGAAGGCGTTGCTTCGCCCGAGCTGTCTGATCTGTGCTGTATGACAAGGAAGACACCTTACTGCGGAGGAAAGCTGACGACCGGGCTATGTGATCGCGCTGCGTGACCGCACCTATGTCACCACCTTGTGACCGTCTGAGGGAGTCACTCTTGATGGTGGTACTCCCAGGGACTCCCTCAGACGCTCGCGCTCTGCAACGGTATGTGCCATGTCTGGCACCCCAAGCGCCGGCGCCTTGGCAGCGCTCGCTCCCCACTCAACGGCGTCTCGTCGGCGTGTTTCGTGCCACATTGCACTGTCTCGTCCAGGAAGACCTTCCTGGCAGCGAGGCGGTTGAGTTGGCCGGAACACGACCTCCCTCAGGCCTGGTCCACAAGGTGCTCAACAACAATCTCATCACCACTGTCGATCCTCTCGGTCGAGAACTGGTGTTGATGGGGCGGGGCCTGGGCTGGCACCTACAGCGCAATGACCCGATCGACTATTCCCTGGTCGAGAAGACCTACGTCCTCGACGTCACTGTTGACACGCAACGGGTTTACGGCCTCTTGGCTGATGTGCCTTTCCCCGTCGTCGACGCGGTCACCGATGCCGTCGACCAGGCGGCAAAAGACCTCGGAACGACACTCAGCCGAAGCCTGCCGATCTCATTGATCGACCACATCCAGTTCGTGCTGGAACGCCTCCGCGACGGTATCCGACTACCAGCGGCCATCATGCCCGAACTCATGGTCCTCTACCCCGACGAGGCGGCTGTCGCGGTCCGAATGCGGGATGCTCTCGGGGCTTCGCTGAAGATCGAGCTGCCGGAGGAAGAAGCGGTTTTCCTGGCGATGCACCTGATCAATGCACTCCATGAACAGGAGGCAGGCCCGGCTGCTCCCCTGCTCGGACGTGTCAGGCACATCGTCGGTGTCGTCGAGCAGAAGTTGGGAGTCTCCCTCGACTCTGCGTCGCCCGACTATGCCCGTTTCGTTCTGCACGTGAAGTTCCTTGTTCAGCGGTTGTTGCTGGGCACCATGCTCGAGGGAGACCACTCGTCCTTCCACGACGCTGCGCGGCACAGCTACAGCGGCTCGTTCCGGATCGCCGACGAAATAGCAGTCTACGTGCGCTCAGAGATGTCCGTAGATCTGTCTGAGGAAGAACTGATGTACCTCAGCATCCATATCGAGCGCCTGAAGCGCAGCTTGCCCCACTAGGAACGGAGTCCAGGGATGCCGACATCACATACCGAGTTGGGGAAACGAGTTATCGAACTTGTCGGTGGGCCCGACAACGTCCGATCGGTGTACCACTGCCAAACCCGGTTGCGTTTCACCCTCTGCGAGGACAACAGAGCCGACGCCGAAGCGCTCAATGGAACGGATGGCGTAGTGAGCGCACTGAGCAGTGGTGGCGTGTTCCAGGTTGTCATCGGTATGCACGTGAAGGAGATCTACGATCAGATCGAGGCGATCCTTCCCCAGACGAATCAGCCCTCCAAGGGAACTTCCGACCCTGCTGCCAAGCGAGGAGTGAAGGAGGTTTTCCTCGATGTGGTCTCCGGTACCTTCCAACAGGTGGCGCCGCCGCTCGTCGCAGCCGGCATGATCATCGGGCTCCAAGCTCTTCTCCTCCTGACGGGGATCATCGAGGTATCCTCGCCAGTCTCCGCGGTCCTGAGCCTCATCGGCAATGGCATCTTCTATCTGCTGCCTGTACTGGTCGCGTTCGCAGCCGCTGACAAGCTTGAATGCAACAGACTGGTGGCAGCCGCATCGGCTGCGGTTCTGCTGTACGCCAGCTGGGCGAGCGAGCAGGGCCAGGTCGATGTTCCGCGATGGACCGCGGACTACCAAGCGGAGCCGTTCCTCGTCGGGGCGTCGCTCACCACTGTTGTGTTAATGGTCGTGAGCCAGGCGTATGTAGAGCGATTCCTGAACAAGGTCGTTCCCGCTTCGTTGCGGCTCGCTCTCGTCCCGATGCTCACGGTGGTGGTGGTTGCCGGGCTCGGCATAACCGCCTTCGCTGCAGCTGGCAGCTTTGTCGACACGTATCTGGTGGTGTTCCTTCGGTTCTTGGCCACCACAGCGGCGTGGCTGCCGGCCATGCTGATTGGTGCCTTCTTGCCGTTGCTGGTGATGCGTGGCCTCCATCAAGCCGTCGCAGCGTGTGCAGTCCTGCAAATCGCTTTGATCGGAGTCGATAGCTTCTTCGGACCAGGTGCCTTGGTGTCGAACTTCGCCCAGGCCACTGCAGCCGGCGTGATGGCCCTGCGCAGCAGGGACCGGGCACTTCTTCCGCTCGCAGGCGCAGGAATCGTCGGCGGCATCACGGAGCCCATCTTGTATGGAGTGAACCTCCCCCGACGCTACCCGCTGATCGCCGCCATGATCGGCGGCGCCGCCGGTGGCCTCTATCTCGGCCTCACCCAAACCCAGCAGATCGGCTTCGGAACCGCATCCCTGCCCACCCTCCTGCTCTACCTCCGTCCGGACAGCCTCACTCCCCTGTTCAATATCCTCACCGCGCTCGCCGTCGCGATGCTGCTCACCGCTGTACTCACCATCACGCTCGGCCGCCGAGTCAAGCGGACACCATCGGTTACTCCTGCTGCGGAGACCAAACATCCGGCGGCCGATCCCACCGCGCGAAGCTCGTTCTCGTCCCCGTGCAACGGCACGCTCGTTGCATTGGATCAGGTGAAGGATCCCGTGTTCTCGACCGGAGCGATGGGGCCAGGGGTTGGTGTCGAACCCAGCGACGGAACGATCCTGGCTCCGTGCAGCGGGACTGTCCTGGTCGCTATGAACACAGGGCACGCATTCGGGATCAGAAATGACGACGGAGTCGAGGTTCTCGTCCATGTCGGGATCGACACCGTGGCGATGAATGGGAAAGGGTTCACCGGCGCTGTGGCCAAGGGAACTCGTGTTGAGGAAGGCCAGGTTCTCGTCCACGCGGACCTCGAGGCCATCACGCAGGCCGGACATCCCGCGACGGTGATCCTCATTGTGACCAACCACGCGAAGACCGGAACACTGACCCCATGCCCGCCCGGCCCTGTGCGCGCCGGAGAGCGGGTGTTCACCGTTGCCAGGAAGCCCAGTGAAAGCAACGGTGCCTGATGCACGTGGTGCCTCATTGTCAAGTCCCCGGGAACGGGGTGCGTGCCTCACATGGTTTTTCCCCGCGTAGAGGTTATCCGGCGTGGAGTCGGATCCCGGCCGGGTTGGGTAGCTTCGGGCGGGCTTGTTCTTCGAGGCGGCGGGTCTTATGGCCGGCGAGGCGGGTGAGTTCTTGCTGGAGTTGGTGGATCTGGACAGCGATCTGGGTCGGTCGCAGGCTGGCTTTGTAGGTAGCCAGCTCGGTTTCCTGGGTGGGGCTGAGGATGCCGGCGGTCAGGAGCCGCTGGTGGGGTGCGTGGTTTGTCGTAGACGCGTTTACGTCGCCCGATGCGGTCGGTGGACCAATCGACGGGCTTCTTCGTTGGGGTGAAGAAGTTCAACCGGTCGTTGACCAGCGGCCAGAGCCGGTTCAACAGCTCGAGCTCGAGCGGTGTGTCGTAGCGGTGGTAAAGCCGTAGCGGCGCACGAGGTGGTTGTTCTTCGACTCGATGGTGGCTTGGTCGTTCTTCTTGTAAGGGCGGGAGCGGGTGAAGTAGACGTCTCGTTCGGTAGCCCAGCCGACGAGGTCGTGGTTGATGAACTCGCCTCCGTTGTCGCAGTCGATACCGGTGACCAGGAACGGGATCTGGTCGACGAAGGTGTCGAAGACGCCTAGGACGTGGATGGCGGCGTTGTTGCGGATCGCGCGGGTGAACACCCAGCCGGTATGGACATCGGTGTAGTTCACGGTGCGCGCGAACTCGCCTTTCAGGGTGGGGCCGCAGTGAGCCACGGTGTCGATCTCGAAGAACCCTGGTTCGGTTTCGACTTCGTCTCCGGCCTTGCGGATGGTGATCGAGTTGCGCAGCAGACTGCCTGGTTTGGTTGTGGTCTTGCCGCGGATCGGGTCCTTCGCCCGTGCGGGAGTGAGATAGCGGTCGATCGTGGCTGGCGACATTTGCTCCAGTTCCGAGCGCACCTCGGGGCTGTAGCGGCCCTGGCCGGGGATGAGGGAGCCTTCGGCCTCCATCGCGTCCAGCCAGTCCGACATGGACACGGCAAGGTATTTGCCGCAGATCCCGCCCGCGACAGACCACACCTTCTGGAGCGTGAGGAGCGCGTCGTAGGAGTATTTACGTGGTTTGGTGCGGCGCCGGTCGATCACAGCGATCGTGGCGGTGGCTCTGCCCTTGGGCTGGGCCAGCCGGCCCCGGTTGTTGGCGGGCGTGGTCCCGGTTCCAACCCGTGACCGCGACCACGGTGTCGAGGATCCGGCTCTTGTCCTTCTTCGACGCTGCCGCGTACGCGGTGGCGTACTTCTTCGTAACCTCAACCCTTGCTGCCAACGACATGCCCTTCGTGCTCACACCCCATCGTGACCCGTCGCCTGGCTACGCGGGGAAAGCGTGTGAGGCACGGCCCCTGGCTACGCGGGGACTTTACGTGAGTCTCGTCGATGCATTGCCTCTCGATCTTCCGCCTGCTAGCATCCGTCGCAGGAGGCACCGTTTGCCTCCTGATAAGCCTTCAGGCTTGTTACTGTTCGGCAGGCAAAACCTGGGCCACAACGTGAACTGACGCGCGTTGTATGGTCCGGGTTTTTTTATTGCCCGGAACCGCCAGCCAGCGTCGACGAACAGTGCCGCGAAGACGCGGCGAAAGAAAGGTGATCCACATGGCGGATTACAAGACGACCGCAGAAGGCGTCTTGAAGGGCGTGGGCGGTGAAGCCAACGTCACATCGGTGACGCACTGCGCCACGCGATTGAGGTTTGGATTGAAAGACTCATCCGTGGCTGATCGGGCGGCGATCAAAGCCGTGCCGGGCGTGATCGCGATCGCAGAGGCCGGTGGCCAGTTTCAAGTGGTGATCGGCAACGAGGTTCCGGAGGTGTTCGCCGAGCTCGGCAAGCTCACCTCAGTGAGCGACGGCCCGGCGGCCGGCACTGATGGCCCTGCGGAGAAGAAGAGCCTGGCGAACCGTTTTGTGGCGATGATCTCCTCGATCTTCCATCCGCTGCTGTGGGCATTGGCCGGTATCGGCCTGCTCAAGGCCCTGGTGGCCACGTCGGTGACATTCGGCTGGCTGGATCCCGAGACCAGCACCGGGGTCGTGTTGAACGCACTGTCCGACGCATTCATCTACTTCTTACCGGTTGCCCTGGCCGTGTCCGCCGCCAAGTACTTCGACGCACAGCAGTTCACCTCTCTCGCCATCGCCGGCTCCCTGGTATACCCGGCGATCTCGGCGCTCAACGGCGCTGACGGCCTCACCTTCTTCGGGGTCCCCATGACGATGGTGGGCTACGCCTACAGTGTCATTCCGATCATCGCGACGGTGTGGATCCAGTCCCACATCGAGCGCTTCCTGTACGCGAAGCTGCCGGCGATCCTGCGGCGCTTCGTTACGCCGATGCTCGTCGTGCTCATCCTGGTGCCGTTCGTTTTCCTGTTGATCGGCCCGGTCTCTGCCACGCTTACTGGCTGGGTTGCCGGCGGCATCAACGCCGTCTTCCAGAACGTCCCCTGGCTGGGTGGCGCGATCCTGGGCGGCACCTGGCAGTTGCTCACCGTCTTCGGTGTGCACTCCGGCTTCACTCCCTTCTTCATCGCTGACTATCAGGAGTTCGGCTACGGCCGGCTGCTCGCGCCGATGTTCGGCGGTGTGCTCGCGCAGACCGCAGCTTTCGCCGGCGTGTGGGTGCGCTCAAAGCGGCCCGCCCGCAAGACCCTCGCCGCCACCGCGACCGCCTCCGGCCTGCTCGCCGGCGTCACCGAACCCGGTATCTACGGCGTCTCGCTGCCCTTGCGCCGACCGTTCATCTTCGGTCTTATCGGCGGCGCCGTGGGCGGTGGCATCATCTCCGCCGCCGGAGTGGCCACCAACGCCGCCATCGTCTTCCCGTCGCTGCTATCGGTTCCTGCGCTTACCGGAAACGGTGACCTCGTGTTCGCTCTCGTCGGCATCGGTACAGGAATGGCGCTCGGCTTCGGTCTGACGGTCATCTTCGGATTCACCGACCCGGACGAAGAGACAACGCCCGAGAACACCGCCCCCAAGGGCGCTGCCGCACCATCGACCGATACGACCATCCTGAGCCCCCTATCTGGCACGGCGATCCCCCTCGACCAAGTCGCCGATCCGGTCTTCGCCGGCGGAGCGATGGGAAAGGGTGCCGCGATCGTCCCCTCCATCGGTGCTGTCCTGGCTCCCTTCGACGGTGTGGTCAAGGCGGTCTTCCCCACCGGTCACGCCATCGGGTTGCGTAGCGACACCGGCGCCGAAGTGCTCATCCACATCGGCCTCAACACCGTAAAGCTCAACGGAAAGCACTTCGTCATCCGCGTCGAGCAGGGCCAGAGCGTCACCGCCGGGGACGTGCTGGTGGAGTTCGATCAAGACGCGATCAAGGCAGAAGGCTACGACCTGACCACCCCGGTGATCGTCACCAATGCGAAACAGTTCCCGAGTATCGGAAGCGTTCGCTCAGGACTGGTGTCCACCGGCGAGCCTCTCTACCTGGCGATCGCGGTGGAACAGACCGCTTCTGCCTAATCACGAATCATCAACACACCGGCTGGTTGCCATCCATCCGGGCGGCAACCAGCCACAACCGAGGAGATAATCTATGAAGAACTCACGCCTCCTGCCCTTCCCCGACGATTTCCTGTGGGGAGCCTCCACCTCCGCCTACCAGGTGGAGGGGGCCGCGCTCGAAGACGGCAAAGGCCCATCCATCATCGATGTCGGTACTCCCCCAACGGGCACCGCGTCCTTCGACGTCGCCAGCGACCATTACCACCGCTACAAGGAGGACGTGGCGCTGTTCAAGGAGATGGGGCTCAAGGCCTACCGGTTCTCCGTCTCCTGGTCACGGGTGATCCCGGACGGTGACGGCGAGGTCAACCCCGCGGGCCTGGCGTTCTACCGTTCGTTGATCACCGAGCTGCGCAACGCCGGTATCGAGCCGATCATCACCATGTACCACTTCGACCTGCCGAACGCGCTCCAGGAGAAGGGCGGCTGGTCACACCGCGCCACGGTCGACGCGTTCGTTCGCTTCGCCCGTATCCTGCTCGATGAGTTCGGCGATCAGGTCACCTACTGGCTCACCATCAACGAGCAGAACATGATGATCCTGCACGGCGAGGCCATCGGAACGCTCGTGATCGGTGACGACAGCGTCGACCCGAACAAGGACATCTACCAGCAGAACCACCACATGCTGATCGCACAGTCAACGGTCTTCGCCCTCGTACACGAACGGATTCCCCACGCGAAGGTCGCTCCGGCTCCGAACATCGCCCTGGTCTATCCGGCCACCTGCGATCCGCTCGATGTGATCGCCGCCGACGATTTCAATGCCATCCGCAACTGGCTCTACCTCGACGCCGCCGTCCACGGCCGCTATAACTCGGTGGTGTGGTCCTACCTCACTCAACGCGGCTGGGCACCCACCATCAAAGATGGGGACATGGAGATCCTGAAGGCAGGCAAGCCCGACTTCATCGCCTTCAACTACTACGCCACCCACACGGTGAAGGCCAGCGACGCCGATCTGCTCGAGGTCCGCGAGCGCGGGGAAGGAGACCAGCAGATCGCGATCGGCGATCCTGGCGTCTACGAGCCAGCCGACAACCCCAACCTGCCCCGCAACGCCTTCGGCTGGGAGATCGATCCCATCGGGTTCCGCTCCACCTTCCGCACCCTGTGGGACCGCTACCAACTTCCACTGCTGGTCACCGAGAACGGCCTAGGTGCGTTCGACGAGCTCACCGAAGACGGCAAGGTTCACGACGACTATCGCATCGCCTATCTGCGCGACCATATCGCCCAGATCCAGGAAGCCATCACCGACGGCGTCCACGTCATGGGCTACGCGCCCTGGTCAGCCATCGACCTGATCTCCACCCACCAAGGCGCCCGGAAACGCTACGGCTTCATCTACGTCGACCGCGACGAGGACGACCTGCGCACGCTGGACCGCTACCGCAAGGACAGCTTCCACTGGTACCAGCAGGTGATCGAGAACAACGCTCTCAGCTAAGAGCAGCATCCACTCGAAGCTGATGGCCCAGCACTGCCCGTGCTGGGCCATCAGCTTCACCTACCCGTCGTTTCGGTCTGTTCGCTGCAGATCGAGTCTGAAGATGCCTGGCGGGTACTTTTCGAGTTCCACGTCAGCGACCAGCTGGCGAGGAGCGCAAGGCCGTCGGCACCGAGAGATCAATGGCGCAGGCACGCCGTTCCGTCCGCGCGGGCGGGCATGTCGGGTTCGTCGGCATGCAGCACGGCGTCGAGATCAACGGCGAGGAGCTGTTCTTCCAGGCCATTCACCTGCACGACGGCCCCGCCCCCGTACGTCGCCCGAGCTGATCCAGCTCATCTGGGAGCGGAAGATCGACCCCGGCAAGGTCTTCGACCTCACCCTCCCGCTCGACGACGCCGCCGACGGTTACCGAGCGATGGACGAGCGCCGCGCCATCAAGGCACTGCTGCTGCCCTGACAGAGCTGGCCGTGTCCCGCTCAGCAACCCGATACCGCGGGACACGGCCACACCACACACGTCCGACGAACCAAGAGGAGACGCTGATGCCCGCATGGCCCATCGACACCACCGAGAAAATCACACCGAACCACTCACTCTGAGCAGCGACAGTAACGCGCAGCTGATCCGGGTGCTGTTGTGATTTCTACGGCTTCTCAGCCGTCAATACCTGGCTCATAATCGCCCGCAGATACCAACCCATATTCACAAGGAGATACGTCGTTGAAGATCGCAGTTCTAGGAACTCGGACAGGTAACAGGCCAGGCCGGGGATGCATCGCGTATCCCCGGTCTGCTTTGCCATATCCAGCACATGCGGGGCGTCTTCAGATGTAGGCGAGGAACCGCCCAGCGAAGACCACGCCCGTCCACGCGGTCATGGACACGCCGGCCGCGATGCGAGCGGCAGGAGGTGTCACCGCGGCGTCTGCCCATTCGTCGACGCGGCGGTAGACGCCGCGATGGAAGATCAGGACGTTCAGTCCGGCAAGGAGCAGCAGCCCGAACTTCCACGGCGCGGCAGGAGACCCTGCGACCACGATCGGCTGGGCGCTGATCAGTGCCACACCGGTGAGGATGGCAATGATGAGGCCGACGTGTGAGAGCGGCAACAGGTAGCGGGCAGCGGCGGTCACGGACATGACGCGTCGCCCGACGCCCAGCAGGCGGAGATCGAACCCAAACGCTGGACCTACCAGCAGCGCGATCCCGAGGATGTGGAGCGCCTCCAAGGTGGGGTACATGAAAGGGGTGCCCCGCACCGCCTCACCGAGCGGCGTCGCCTGCAGCCAGCGCAGCAGCACCTCGAGCCACTCAGGCATCCTCCGCCCCGCCCTTCCGGGCGCTACGACGCACATAGAAGACCCCGCCACCGATGGCTACGACGACGACAACCCCGAACACTGTCCAAACGATCCATGTGCTGTCGCTGGCGGTCTCGGGTGCCGCGGCTTCAGAGTCATGCTCCTCGTCGGCATGGTCGTCGTCGGCATGGTCGTCGTCGGCATGGTCGTCGTCGGCATCCTCGATCGGGTCCGGTGCGGCGGATACCGCAGCGCCCAGGTCCTCGTCCAACGGTGCCTCGCCGGGCAGGGGCGCGCGCACCGGGAGGGTGTTACCAAGAACCTGGTTGACGGGCACATTGTCGTCGCCATACCAGAACACGACGGGGCGGAACAGGCCGTCGTCGGTGCGGTTGATGTAGCCGACGCCCTGGAACCGCTCGCCGACCTCCAGCGCACGGCCAAGGCCCCACCTGCCCGACCATGCCGGAGGCGCGATGATGACCTCCAGCTCGTCATGCGGGCCGGCGTAGGCGAGCGCGGCGTTGACCCGGACGCTGTCCTCGGGATCCTGCAGCTCCTCCGGGATCTCCAGCTCAGGGGTGTGAGCGGGCAGATCGCTATCCATGGTGACATCGAAGTACGAGTGGGGCTCACCCCAACTGCCTTCGGATGAGACGGTGCCGGAGAAGTAGACGAGCTCGTCGACGTGGAAGCCGTCCCAGCCATGGTGTGCGGCAGCAGGCGAAGCCGTAGCCACGACCATTGCGACCGCAGCGATCATCGTCAACACGGCACTGAGGAGTCGACGTGATGTGCGGCGAAGGGGCATCGAAGGTGCGTCTGTGTCGGTCGCCGAGCGTAGTCCAGTGCGGGCAGTTGTCTGGTGCGATGGCATGAGAAACCGATCCTTCCAGAGATGTGGGGATTCGGGCGGCTGTCAGCTGAGGGCGACGCCGGTGTTCTCGGCGTAGGCGGCCATCAACTGGTCTTGGGCGTCGGCATCGTGCACGAGGTCGTTCACGCGGGTCTCGACCTGCTGGTGAAAAAGGAACTCACCGGTGACATCGCTGCCGGGTTCGGTCCCGTCGGCGAGCCAGATCTGGGTCATGTAGCCCTCGCGCAAGCTGTCGGGAGTGGTCGCGTTGCCGTCGTGGAAGCCCATCAGCGTGGGGATCCAGCCAGGAGCGATCACGTTCACCTTCAGCTCCGGCAAGCGGCGGGCTGTGGCGGTGGCGATCATGGCCATGTGCAGCTTGCTGTCGCCGTAGGTGATCCCACCGCCCTGCCGCACCTCGTCGAGCTTGAGGCTGCCGCCCAAGTGCAGATCGGAAGTGAGATACATCAGCTGCTCCCGCGGGATGGTGACCAGGGCGGTCAGCAGATACGGAGACAGCGAGTTGGCATTGAGGATCTGATCCTGGGGCAGCCCGTACTCGCCCGAGTTGTGGATGATGATGTCGAACACGCCGCGCGCGTTGATCTGCTCGGCCAGCACCCGGGTCTGGTCGAGATCGAGCAGGTCGCCGATGACGACGTCCTCGAGGCCCGGAAGATCCCGACGAACGTCGGCGGCGCGCTGTTCGCTGCGGGCGTGCGCGACGACCGTATGTCCCTGGCGGAGGAAGTACGCGGCGGCCAACTGCCCGATCCCACCGGTCGACCCGGTGATCAGGATCCGCTTCGCCTCGCCAGCCAGTGGCGGGATGTTCTCCTCGATGTAGCGGAGCTCGTCGGCGACCTGCTGAGTGTTGTATACGCCCACTCCGTAGAGATCCCCGCTCGCCGTCGGGCCGGTGTCGGTGGACGTTGGCTCCGTGGAGGGAGGAGCGCTCGCAGTGGTGAAGCGGTTGCTGGGCGTCTCCACGGGTGCCGGTGCATCCGCGCAGGCCGCTAGGGAGGCTACACCGAGCGCAGTAGCGGACATCAAGAGGTTTCGCCTGTTCAGTTCAGCCATGTGGCGGTCGCACTTTCTTTCGAGTGGTGTGCTAGGCGACGTAGCCGCCGTCCACGGGTAGCGCGACACCCGTGACGTAGCTTGACGCGTCGCTGCAGAGCCACAGCGCCGCTGAGGCGATCTCCTCTGGTGTGCCATACCGTTTCATCGGCGTGATCGCGAGCGTGGCCTCGGTGTTGAGGTCGTTGCTCTCCGTCATACGGTCGACCATCGGGGTGGCGATCGTACCTGGGCACACGACGTTGACACGCACCCCACGCGCGGCGTACTCCAAGGCCACAGACTTGGTGAAACCGATGATCCCATGCTTGGTCGCGTGGTAAGCAGCACGCCCCGGGCCACCGACTAGGCCGCCAAGGGAGGAGCAGTTCACGATCGCACCCGACCCTTGCTCCCGCATCTGCTTCAACTCATGCTTGGTGGAGGTCCACACACCACGCAGGTTGATGGCGACGATCCGGTCGAAGTCCTCCGCAGGTTCGTCTGCCGCGTCGATCACCGGCTTCATGATGCCGGCATTGTTGAATGCCATGTCGAGCCGCCCGAACTCCTTGACCGTAGCCGCGACGGCATCTGCCATTTGGGCTTCGTCGGCCACGTCGCAGGTGAAGCCGATCACCTTGTGACCCTGGTTTGTGAGGTCTGAGACAGCCTCCTCGATACGGTTCTTACTGCGCGCAACCAGCGCGACGGCGGCACCGGCCTCAGCGAAGGCGCGCGCAGACGCGAGCCCGATCCCGGTGCTGGCTCCGGTGACAAAAGCGACCTTGCCGCTGAAGTCATAGGTGACTTGGTTGGTCATTGTGTTCCTCTTCTCGTGGTTGTCCCTGACTGACATCGGTTAGGCAAGCGTGTGTGTATCGATCACGAAGCGGTAGCGCACGTCGGAGGCAAGCACGCGATCCCAGGCCTCGTTAATGTGGTTGGCTCCGATCAGTTCGGTCTCGGGCTCGATGCCCTGCTCGGCGCAGAACTCGAGCATCTCTTGAATCTCCGCGATGCCTCCCGTGGTGGATCCAGCAAGAGTGCGTCGCGCGGGGATCAAGGAGAAGGCCGGAACCGTGAACGGCTCAGGCGGGGCACCGACGCAGACCAAGGCCCCGTCGACGTCGAGCAGGCGCAGGTAGGCAGCCAGGTCGATGCCTGCAGAGACCGTGTTGATGATCAGGTCAAGGCTGCCTGCCAGCGCCGCGAAAGCAGCGGCATCGGTGGTGTCGACGTAGCGACTCGCGCCGAAGGCGAGAGCGTCGTCTTTCTTCTTGGTGCCGCGTGAGAGCACCGTGACGTCGGCCCCCAGCGCAACGGCCAGTTTGACGCCCATGTGTCCGAGTCCGCCCATTCCGACGACCGCCACGCGCGTTCCGGGGCCGGCACTCCAGTGCTTGAGGGGCGAGTAAGTGGTGATGCCCGCGCACAGCAGCGGTGCGGCCTTCGCTGGATCAAGCCCGACAGGGATCCGCAGCACGTAGTCTTCGTTGACCACGATGGCCTGCGAGTACCCGCCCTGGGTGATGGTGCCATCCACGTCGACGCTGCCGTAGGTCTGGGTGTTCCCCCTCAGGCAATACTGATCGTGGCCTTGCTCGCACTGTGCGCAGGTACGGCACGAGTTGGACTGGCAGCCCACACCCACTGTGTCACCTACCTTGTGCCTGGTGACCTCACTGCCGACCGCAGCGACACGCCCCACGATCTCATGCCCGACGACCTGCGGATAGGAGATCGGTCCCCAGTCACCGCGGATCGTGTGGATGTCGGAGTGGCAGATGCCGGCGTAGTCGATATCGATCAGCACCTCGTGAGGTCCAACGTCGCGGCGCTCGATCATCAGCGGGACAAGCGAATCAGTCGCATTGACAGCCCCATAGGCCTTCACAGTTCGCATCAGCGGTGGCTCCTCATAGTCTTCGTCTGCTTTGCCGGTGAAGCCGGATGAGCACGTCGACCATCCGTGAGGCCGATCCTGTCAGCACCATCCGATGCTTCAGCACTTCTTCCGAGTCAAGCAGCTTTCAACGCAGTCCGGGAGGCCCCACCGGTAGGGGTACTGACAGGGTCTCCCAGGTTGTTCCACAGCGACATAACGTGGATTGGCGTCGGCGGACAACGTCGGCACCGGCAGGTGGGACAGACCCGTTACTTCGCGCGACGGGTTCGATGCTCGTCCCAGCCCCGTGGGCACACGGCAGACCGACCGCGTGTCAGTCACCGCTCCGGGCAAGGTACCCCCTACTACCGTGATTTCCCCTCAGGACCCCACACCACCGTCCCTCCCATTCGTTGATGCACACGCTTCGGGGAATAGGACGTTGAGAAAGGCAACCATGAAGCGCAGGACCATCCCTCTCAAGTTCATGCCGGCGATGCTGCTCGCCGCAGCATTCGGGCTCACGAGTTGCGCCCCCAGCGACTCCGCCGCCGACGATCAGCCGACAGACCCGACTCCCGCCAGCTCCGGCTCCTCGGATGACGGCCTCACCTTCGAGGTGAGCGACGATGTCACCCGTACCCCGGTTCGTTATCAGAACCGATACGGCATTGAGGTGGCCGGCGACTTGTACGTGCCGGTTGACCTCGACGAGGCCGCTGCACATAGCGCCGTCGTCATCGGGCCGCCCTACGGCGGCGTCAAGGAGCAGGGCCCTGGTGTCTACGCCAACGAACTCGCCCAGCGCGGCTTCGTCGCTCTCGCCTTCGATCCCTCGTACAACGGCGAAAGCGGGGGCGAGCCCCGCCACCTCGCCTCCCCGGAAATCTTCGCCGAAGACTTCAGCGCCGGCGTCGACTACCTCGGCACGCTAGGATACGTCGACCGTGAGCAGATCGGTGCTGTGGGCATCTGCGGCAGCGGCGGCTTCACGCTCAACGCCGCCCAGGTGGACCAGCGCATCAAGGCCGTTGTCACTTCGGCCATGTACGACATCAGCCGCAACGAGCGCAACGGGTGGGAGGACTCCTCCACCGATGAAGAGCGTCGCGAACGACTAGCCGGTCTCGCCGAACAGCGCTGGGCCGATGTTGATGCAGACGAGCCCGCTCTGACCCCTGAGTTCCCTGAGGAGTTCAACCCTGAGGGCCTGGACCCGATCACCGCCGAGTTCCACGAGTACTACGTCACCGAGCGCGGCCACCACCCCCGCTCGATCGGCGCCTTCACCGCGACCAGCTCCATGGCCCACTACAACCACGGAGAACTGGCTCATCTGACCGATATCGCTCCGCGACAGGTCCTACTGATCACCGGCGAGAACGCTCATTCCCGCTACTTCAGCGACAGCGTCTACGAGCAGATCGGCGAAGACAACGCCGAGCTGGTGGTTGTTCCCGAGGCCCGCCACATCGACCTCTACGACCGCACCGACATGATCCCGTTCGACACCATCGAACAGTTCCTCAACGAGAACCTCAGCTGAGGCAATCCCCTCACAACAATGCAAGTGGCTTGCCGGTTGACCGGCACGCCACTTGTTTCGTCGTTCGATGCCCTACTCTGCCAGGTTGATCGTGACTTCCTGTCCGTCCAGTAGCAGGATCTGGTCGATGTCGTCGGTCGAGCCGATCTTGGTGAGCGAGTTCGAGAAGCTATTGCCCTCGGAGGTATAGAAAAAGCCGATGTTCCCCCAAGGCGTGTAGGAGAACAGATCACCGGCCACCGGGTTGAGCCCTTCAGCGTCCGTGTAATCGAATTCCCCGGCGGGCGAGGCAACCTTCTCCTTGCCGCCGTAGTCGGAGAAGGTCAGCGTCATCGGCAGCATCGCGAGAAAGGACCGTGTCGTGGGGTTGTCCTCCTCGATCAACACCTCGACGACCACGTCGCCCGCAGAGAAGTGCACGACGGTGCCAGCAATGCTCTGTTCCGACTCCTCAGCGGGAGACGGCGTTGGCGAACTCGGTGCCGCCGACGTAATGCTCGGCGACGGCGAGACCGTGACGATAGCCTGATCGGAGAAGGGTGCGGAGCTGGACCGGTTCTCCGCCGGGTCGCCACTACACGCGGATACCCCAAAAATCAGCACTATGCCGAGCACAGCCCAGCCGGCTTTTCGTACAGATTGGTTGATTGCCACGGTGGCCTCCTGGTGATGAGTGGTCTCCGCGATTGATACATGCAGCGCAGGAGGTGGGACCTCCATCCAAGGCGATCCGGCACCGAATTCCTGCTGTCAGCCTCACGCAACGGTGTCGCGATGATAACGAGGCTTTGCGAACGAACGAAGCGCAAAACCGGTTCTCATGGTGGCCCTGATAGGGACTCCCTGGGGCCACGCAAGACACATAGATTGGGAATATGTCTGTTTTCGCAATAATTGGCGCAGGCCCCGGCCTGGGCGCCGCCACCGCACGCCGCTTCGCCCGAGAGGGCCTATCGATCGCACTGATCTCGCGCACCCCCGACAAGCTCAACGCCCTACACGAAGAACTCGCCGCCGACGGCGTCCAGGTCCGCGGCTACTCCGCCGACGTACAGCACGGCGATCAGCTTCATGCTGCACTGACATCTGCGGCAACCGATCTCGGGCCGATCGAGGTGCTGCAATACAGCCCCGTGCCACGCCCGGAGTTCCTGAAGCCTGTACTGGAGACCACACCGACGGACCTGGCCGACGCCGCCAGGTTCTCGATCGTCGGCTCCGCCACCGCTGTGGAGGCCGTGCTTCCCGGGATGAAGCAGCTCGGTCAGGGCACCATCTTGCTGGTCAACGGCTCAAGCGCCGCAAGACCCAACGGCAACGTCGCCGGAACCTCGACCGCCTTCGCGGGAGAATCCGCCTACGGCGCGATGTTGCACGACGCTCTGGCCCCGAAGGGCATCCACGTCGCCCAGCTCATCATCCCAGGCGCTATCGGGGGCGGCGATCCGCTCTACGACCCCGCCGCACTCGCTGATCAGCTCTGGAACCTCCACGCCAGCAAAGGACCCTTCCGGATCACTGTCGGCGAGGGCGCCGCCTAGTGGGGACGCAGCGCCGCTGGGCTGTTGCTGTCGTCTCGATAGCCCTCACGTACGCTGGCCTCGCCGGCTGCACGCCAGGGGATGCTTCTGCTCGTCAGGTCAGCCCCGACGTGTCAACCCTCTCATCTCGGCCGGCCGCCCCTTCCTCTGCACAGTCGCATGCCCCGAGCGAGTGGCCCTCGATGCCCCCGTCTCAACCTGCGCTTTCCGAGACGCCCATCAGGATCATCGTCGGGGAGACAACCTTCGATGCCGTCCTCTGGGACAACCCTGCCGCGCGGTCTCTCCTGGACCAGATACCGCTTACCCTCGAGTTCACTGACTACGGAGGTCGAGAGGTGATTGCAGAGCCACCTCAGCCGATCGCCATGGACGACATGCCCGAGGGCGACTCGCCCGTCACGGGTGACCTCGGCTACTACGCGCCCAGCGGGGTCGTCTCGCTGCATTACTCCGATATCGGCTACTGGGACGGCAGCGCTCGGCTCGGCCGCATCGATGGCGATCTGTCCCCGCTCATGGACCGCAGCGAACCATTCACCGTGACCATCGAACAAGCCGGTTGACCACACCCCACGAGTGAGGAGAACAGATGAGCATCAGGAAACGATGGCTCTCCGCGATCACCATCGCGAGCATCGCCCTCTCGGCATGCAGTCAAACCACCACCTCATCCGATAACGGCAGCCCCGCTGAGCCGACCCCCTCCACAAGCCTGTCATCGACGCCCCCCAGCTCACCTTCGCCAACTCCCTTCGCGACGGCCGACTCCTCGACGGCCCCACCGTCGCAGGTGACACCATCGCCCACACCCACCGAGACCAGCACTACCGAAGACCCGGAGGCCACCATGAGCGAGACCCCCATTCGCATCGTCATCGGCGATGAGAGCCTCGACACCACGCTTTCAGACAACCCCGCAGCACGGTCGCTCCTCGAGCAGCTTCCGCTCACCCTGGACTTCCGCGACTACGGCGGCCAGGAAGTCCTCGCCACTCCCCCGCAGCCGCTCACTATGAAGGGCATGCCCAGAGGAGAAAGCGCACCCGCCGGAACAATCGGCTACTACGCCCCCGATGATGTCATCGTGCTCTACTACACCGATGTGCCCCGCTACAACGGGATCGTGCGCCTCGGCACCATCAACGACGACTACTCCGTCCTCGAGGGTTGGAGCAGTCCCCGCTCTGTGACCATAGAACTCGCCGGCTGACCCTCCACCGACACAAGAAGATCACGATGTCTCTCATTCTCGTCACGGGCGCCTCGGCGGGGCTCGGGTTCCTGACAGCCACTTCGTTGGTCGACGCCGGCCATAATGTGGTTCTTCACGCCCGAAACCCCCACCGAATCACGCAGCCGAACGTCCTGAGCCGAGTGCATGGCACCGTCTATGGAGACCTGTCCGACGATGACCAGACTCGACGTGTCGCTGAGGAGGCGAACCAGTTCGGTCGCTTCGATGCAGTGATCCACAACGCCGGTGTGATCGAGGGGCCGGAGCTGGTGGGCGTCAACGTCGTCGCGCCATACCTTCTGACCGCCCTCATGGGACGGCCGAAAAGGATAATCGTCCTGTCCAGCTCGATGCACCGCTCGGGATCGCCGCACCGCCTGCGCACGGAGGTCTTCTCTGGGCATAACGCGATCACCTATAGCGACAGCAAGCTCTATGTCACCGCGCTAGCACTCTGCATCGCAAGACGATGGCCCGACGTGCTCGCCCATGCCGTCGACCCAGGATGGGTTCCCACGCGCATGGGCGGCCCGTCTGCGACGGATGATCTCACGGAGGGCCACCGCACCCAGGAGTGGCTGGCCACGGCCGACGCGACGAGCGTCCGTCCACACACTGGCGGCTACTGGCACCACGGAAAAACCCAAAGACCCCACCCTGCCGCAAACGATCCGGCCATCCAGCATGAACTCTTAACGGTGCTAGAAGCGACGACTGGCGTTTTCCTGGCACCTTGATCGATCAACTCCCTCCGGCAGAAATAACACATCGTAGACATGACCAAGCCAGCGTCGAACCATCTTTGACCCATAGATGTGCCACAGGTGCAGTCACCCGACAGCCGATAGTGCGTGCGCCGGCTCTGGCGGGGCCAGGGCAACACACCAAGGGCGCCCGCCTGAAGCAGAATGAACGAAGGCATGCTGTCCGGAGAAGCAGCCGTCTGGCCGCGCCGCTACAGACGGCGACTCCGCGTGCGTGGGGCTACCGGACATACTCTGCTCCGGTGTCGAAAGGCGCCAGCCGCCATCTGTCAGGCCGAAGATCGACGCACGACAATGGTGACTCGCGGATACCTCGCCCAACATCGGCCAGAAAGCCAGGCGCCAATGACTCGGCCCCAGCACCTCGGACCACAAAAGGGGTACCGACAGGGACTCCCAGCACTGGGCGAGCTCGCATAGGTTTCGGTGAGGGCAAAAGCAGGGTTCCTGGCGAACGCGCGCGAGGACCACCCGGATCTGTGGATGCGCCACCTGGTTGTCTCAGCCACTTTCATCGGCCGAACTAGCAGCCAGGACAAAGTCGGCGTCAACGCTTCGCGGTTCCCTCCCAGTGTCTCTCCTCGAAGAAGAAGAAGGCGGTAGATAGTGAAAACCTGGTTCATCACCGGAACCTCCCGCGGTTTCGGCCGGATATGGGCAGAAGCCGCGTTGGAGCGCGGAGATCGGGTAGCGGCCACTGTCCGGAATCTCACCAGCTTCGACGGCCTCGTGGAACGCTTCGGCGACCGGGTTCTGCCGCTTCAGCTCGACGTGACCAACCGTCAAGCAGCCTTCGAAGCGGTGCAGCACGCGCATGAGCATTTCGGCCGGCTCGATGTGGTGGTGAATAACGCTGGTTACGGCCACTTCGGATGATCGAAGAACTCACCGAGGCGGAGGCCCGATCCCAGATCGACACCAACGTCTTCGGCGCGCTCTGGATCACGCAGGCCGCTCTCCCCTTGCTACGCAAGCAAGGTGGCGGTCACATCCTGCAGGTGTCGTCCATCGGCGGGATCATCGCGGTACCCAACCTGGGTATCTACCATGCGTCGAAGTGGGCGTTGGAGGGATTGAGTCAATCGCTGTCCTACGAGGGCGCGCCGTTCGGCATCAAGGTCACCCTTATCGAGCCTGGCGGCTTCGCCACCGACTGGGGAGGCGCCTCCGCGAAACGGTCCGAGGCCCTTGAGGCGTACGACGTCGTCCGGTCCGCGCCCAACCCAATCTTCCGCACCGTGCCTCCACCGTCAAGGCCAGGTGACCCGAGCGCCACCACCGACGCAATCCTCGCCGTGGTCGATGCTGAGCAGCCGCCCTTGCGACTCTTCCTCGGTGAGTACCCGTTCGACGTCGCCAAGGAAGCGTATGCGGAGCGGATCGCTACCTGGGAGCATTGGCAAGACGCGGCCGTCGCCGCACACGGCGCCTAACTAGACAACGGCGTAGAGGTCTTTGATTCCCCGCGCATCACATTCCGCACTACGAGAGGGACAGCAATGAAGTACTCCATCATCGGCCCCAGCGGGGTCCGGGTATCCCGGATCTGCCTCGGCACCGCTACCTTCGGTGTCGCCCCCAGTTCGCAGGACGCAGACGCGGTCGTGGCGGCAGCGCTAGACATTGGCATAAATTTCTTTGACACCGCCGACGTCTACGGATCAACCTCGACCTTCGACCGTCCGGGATCGCCCCCTGCTACGGATCGAGAGTCCGCCGAAGAAATTCTCGGCCGCTCATTGGCCGGCCGTCGTGATGAGGTGGTGTTGGCCACCAAGTGTGGTGAGCGTCGTTTCGATCCGGACGCTGGGCTATCCCGTCGGTACATCATCCGACAAGTTGAGCAGAGCCTGCGGCGACTGCAAACCGACTACGTCGATATCTACTACGCGCACTTTCCCGACCCGAACACCCCGCTAGAGCAGACACTCACTGCCTACGACGACCTCATCAGGCAAGGAAAATTGCGCCACGTTGCCTTGTCCAACCACCCTGCCTGGCAGGTCGCGCAGTCCCTCTGGATCGCCGACGATCGTCGCCTGGTCGCTGCTCCCATCGCGGCACAAGTGATGTACAACCTGCTCAATCGGTCCCCCGAGACGGAACTAGCGGCCGCGTGCGCGCAGTTCGGGCTCTCGATCGTCGCATACACACCACTACACGGCGGTCTCCTGGCCGATCTGTCGGTCTTGAAGCGTCCGATCGCGGGAGCCCGACGCTATGGCGGCCCCGGCTACTCTGAATCGGAGATTGCGGTGGCGAAAGAACTACACCGGCTCGCCACAGAGTGGGGACTGGGCATGCAGCAGCTCGCTCTGGCCTGGCTGCTCGATCGCCCCACTGTGGCATCCGTCATCGTCGGGGCCGAAACCCCCGACGAAGTCCATGCCAACGCTTCGGCGGCGGATGTGCAACTAGATCGTCAGCAACTCGATATGGTCGATGCTCTCACTGCGGATTTATAGCCCTCCGCTGACCTCAGGGAGTCCCAGCTAAGGAAGTACCCACTCTCTGCGCAGCCGTTGCTATCGGTAGAGTCGCGCCGCACGTAGCAACAAACAAGCCAACTCGCTACTGGGGAGACGATGGGATCTCCTTGATCCCTAGCCGCCGCGGCGAACGAGGGAGATTCGCTCACAGTCTGCCCGAACATGATCCAGACTGCGCGCGATCCCACCGACCAACACCACCTGTTCTCCGAGCGAGGAGCATTCGATCGAAGGAACGTTGTCGGTATCCACCACCCGGGCGACCTCAGCCTGGATCACCTGCATCGTTTCCCTCGCGAGATGAACCGCGCTGCCACATATGACGACGACCTCAGGATCGAGAACCGACACCAGCGAGGCGATGATTTTGCCCAATCGCTGGCCGCACCGTTTCACTGCTTTGGATGCCACAAGATCAGATTGCTTGCTTAACCGGATCACCTCCGCGCTCGTGATCTCATCGAGGACCTGGCTCCGAAGAAGGCTTGGCGTCGCCGTCTCCCGAAGCTGGATTCGCGCCTCTTCTGCAACCCACTGGTAAGCGCCGATGGTGTTACCGACACCCTTGACGAGCGACAAACCGCTGGATTCACCAGCCCGGCCCCGCCACCCTCTGATCAGTTGCCCTTCGGCGATGATTCCGCTCTGGGAGCGCCATCCCGACAACACGGCGAGCAGATTCCGCACTTCCGACCCGTCGCCCGGCAATCGCCAATGCGCGAGTTCGGCGAGCGCAGCAAGATTGGCGTCGTTCTCAACATGAACGGGGGCATCGAATCTCTCTCGGAGACGCTGCGGCAAGCCGGCATGCATAGTGGCCCAGAAGGTGTTTCTGATAGGCACTTCACCCGACCTGTTCACAGGTGCGGGAATTCCCAGCGTCACGCTCACGACAGACGAATCCAGCACATCAGCATCATCCAGCACCTGAGTGATCA
>JAWKJW010000029.1:0-46610 GCA_041393555.1 Tessaracoccus sp.
GAGCAATCCGAAGGGCATCGCCCCGGCCGACGCCTACGACAAGACCGACTGGCCGTTCTCCCGCGAGACCCTCGAGACCGCTCTGCCACTGGTCTACAACGCACTCGCGGCCAAAGGCATCATGCCCCGCACCCAACTGCCCATCTTCGGCGGCAGCTTCAGTTCTCTGTGAGACCCGACCTCCGCGCACTGTGACCTCACTGGGTCAACGTGGCGCGTGTGACGCCAGATCCTGCGGTAGCAGCGCGAAGGCGGGATGCCCCGATAGCGGGACAACTCGGCGATAGTCCTGATCTGTCGCCACGATCAGGTTCGTTGCTTTGGCCCCCGCGACCACAATGTTCATCGCGTCCGCCAGATCCAAAGATCCCGGCTTGCTCTGCATGGACCCGCGGTAACGCCGGACAAGCTCACCGGCTACCTCGACGTCGGCGACCGTCGGATTCACTAACTCGTAGAAGCCGCCGATCACGTCTTCCAGAAAACCATCCGCAGCGGCCGCGAGGCCAGCAGCCATCAACAGGTGATGCACCTCAGTAACGACGAGGGGGGTGACGAATGCGGTGGCTGCCGACTCGAGGACCAGCAAGTACGCATCATGATCCGGCTCTGCGGAGTTGATGGCGGCGATGATGCCACCTGAGTCCGCCACGACCCTCACGACGTGACTTCGCTCCCCAGATCGGCCAACAACTCATCAACGCAGCCCATAATCTCCGGAGCATGCGCGCGGGCCTTCATCTTCGGACGAACCCGCAAGTGATCCTGGATGACCTGCTCAATGCCCTGACGGATCAGACTGGCTTGAGACAGCCCAGACACAGCGGACGCCTCATCAAGCCGCGCCTTCTGTTCTTCGTCGAGGTATACGCTCGTCTTCACCATGCCCTACATCGGGAGGTGTAGGCCCTCGTGCCGGGTGAGCCTCAGTCCTTGACCGGCCAGGTGAGCTGTGCGGTCATCCAGCTGACCGGGTCGCCGGCGACGAGCAGGCCTTGGTTGGGCGACAGGATGCTGTAGGCCACGCCGTCCATGGTGCGGCAGACGCCGCCTTGCTCGGTGACCATCAGTCCGCCGGCCAGATGATCCCAGGGGAAGGAGGACTGGTAGTACATGAAATCGATCTCGCCGGCCAGCAGCGCGGGATAGTCGAAACAGGCAGCGTAGTAGCTGGGCACCACGGGGCTGAGTCGCCCGTCAGCGGTGAATCCCAGCAGCTTCTTCTTCGACGAGGCACCAAGCGGCAGACGATCACTGCGCTGCCGCACGATCTCCTGACCGTTGAGACGAACGCCCGCACCGCGCTCCACCACGTAGCCTCGGCCTGTTTGGGGCTGCCAGATCCATCCCCGGGTGGTCACGCCACCACGAAGCTCAGCGAGAATCACGCCGTGCTCGTCCTTGCCCCGAACGAAGTTGCCGGTGCCGTCGATGGGGTCGATCACGAAGGCATGTTCGGCATTGGGAACGCGCCGCAACGTCTGCGGATCGGCGAAGGCCGTCTCCTCCCCCACCACGACGGCCGAGGGGTACACCTGCTGGAGCAGCCTGGTGAGATAGGCCTCGGCCTCGCGATCGGCGACGGTGACGTAATCGCCCGGCGACTTTTCATCGATGTCGCCTTCGGACAGCGACCGGAATCGAGGGGTGATGACCTCGGTGGCGGTCTGCTTCAACAGTTCGAGAATCTGCTCGCTCTCCACGGCCTCCACCCTACCGATGTGGCGCCGTCTGCGGTGCGATGCTCACGCTCGGGGACACTCAGGAATGATCTTGAGTGACGAAATCGATCAGCATCTCGACGGTGCGGTTGAAGTTGGCATCGAGGTCGCGGTAGTTGCGCACCCGCTTGAGGATGGCCTGCCATCCGCGCGCGATGTCTTTCTGGTCCTCGTGAGGCAGGTTGAGCGCCGCCAGGGTGCCTTTCTTGAAGTCGACGTCCCGCGGCACGCTCGGCCATGCCTTGCGCCCGATGCGTTCGGGTTTGACGGCCTGCCACACGTCGATGAACTCGTGGCCCGCGATCAGCACGGTATCGCGATAGCCGGCCTGGTACACCTGCTTCGCGATCCGCGATTCCTTGCTGCCCGGCACCAAGTGGTCCACCAGGACGCCCAGCCGACGTCCGGGCTCGGGCCCGAACTCGGCGACGATGGAAGGGAGATCGTCGATGCCCCCGAGGTACTCGACCACCACGCCCACATGCCGCAGGTCCGCGCCCCACACCTTCTCCACGAGCTCCGCATCATGACGGCCTTCGACGTAGATCCGGCTGGGCAGGGCGACCTTCGCGGGTTCCGGGGATGTCGACGCGCGGGACCCCGAGGCCGTGTAGGCGGTCCGGCCCGCTCCACCACGAAGCGGCGGTTTCAGCGCCACCGGTTTCCCGTCGAGGAGGAAACCCGGCCCGAACGGGAATCCTCTGCGTGTGCCCTTGCGGTCCTCCAGCAGAACCACGCCGTTCTCCCAGCCCACGACGGCGCCGCAGAAGTCGCCGCACTCGACGACCATGTCGAGTTCGACCGCCATGTCCTTGGTTTGCGTCAGATGAGCTCGTTGCCATCCCGGGGCAAGCACGTCACGCGAGTATCGATCCACGCCCAGCGAGACTACCGTCACAGGCGAAAGGCCCGGCGCCGAGACTCACCTCAGCCCGGACCTTTTGCCATTCGTTTCTTATCGGAGGTCGATCTTCCGCGACACCGATACGTAGCTGCGCCACACCAGCACGGCGAGCATCAGGACGATCACCAGGATCGTCATCACCGGGAAGCCCGCGGTATCCGGGTCCATCTCCATCCCCGCGAAGAGCGGACTGAAGAAGCTGTCCCAGGACCAGGCGAACCCGGTGCCGGTGAAGACCAAGGTGCCAGGAAGCAGGAGCGAGATCAGCGCCACGATCTGCATCACGACGTAGAAGCCCACCCATACCAGGATGGGGCCGGCCCCACCGAGCTTGTTGATCCATGCCTCGCTGCCCAAGGTCACGCAGAAGTAGTAGGTGATGATGCTCTGCACCAGGTAGAGCACGAACAAGCCGATGACCAGCGTCCATATGCTCGGGGAAAGGTTCATCATGCGCAGCATCTCAAGCAGCGCGGCCCATACCTCCCGCAGGCCCGCCCCCATGAACTGTGCCGCTGTAGCTGCCGTGAACGTCCCGAGGATGAGAGAGACCACCCCGGCGAACACGGTCACTAAGAGTCCCCAGAGGTACTTCGCCGTCAGGATCGCCGAACCCGACATGGGCAAGGTCTGGACGAAATAGCCGCGCTTGGAGAACGACGAGATGTACAGATCGACGGCCAGCCAGAGCTGCGCAAGAGGCAAGAAGCCGAAGGCGAGAACCATGCCGAGCACCCAGGTGAGCTGGCCCAGCACCCCGCCGAGCAGCCAGCTGGTCCCGAACAGGAACGCCCCGAGGGCGAGCGCGATACCCGCAGCGCCGAACAGCAGTCCTCGGGTACGAAGGAAATCGTGTGTGATCAACGTGGCGACCATCGGTATACCTCCCGGAATAGTTCGTCAATGCTCTTGCCATGCTCGGCGCGCAGATCGTCGACGTCACCGGCCAGCAGCACGCGGCCATGCCGCATGAAGACCGCACCGTCGAGGATGGGCTCCAAGTCGTGAATCAGATGGGTCGAGATCAGCACCAGCGACTCGGGATGCAGGTCGCGCACGATGGCGCGCAGGATCACGTCGCGGGCCGCTGGATCGACGCCGGAGATCGGCTCGTCGAGCAGGAACACCTGGGCGTTGCGCGACATGGCCAACGCCACCTGAACCTTCTCCCGCATGCCCTTGCTGAGCTCCGAGAGTTTGGCGTTCGGGTCCAGCTGGAAGAACTGGATGAGTTCGTCGAACTTCGCCCTGTTGAAATCAGCGAAGAAGTCGGCATACATCCGCGCGCAGTAGCTGATCCGCCAGGAATCGGTGAGGAAGCTGACGTCCGGCAGGAACGAGACCACTGCCTTCGATTCGGGGCCGACGGAATGTCCTGCGACCCACACCTCGCCGTCGTAGTTGGACGTGACACCCGCCAGCACCTTGAACAAGGTGGTCTTGCCGCAACCGTTCTCGCCCAATAAGCCGATCACGCGGCCGCTGGGAAGCGCCAGGGTCAGTGAGTCGAGTGCCTTCAGTTTGCCGTAGTACTTGTTCAGGTCCTTGATCTCAAGGACCGCGTGGGAAGTTCATCATGCCCCTTCCCGTTTCTGCCCAACGGTCGACCAGAAGATCGACCGCCGATTGCTGCCCATGCCGAGCCGCTTCGCCTCGCGCACATACTCGTCGGCAGCATCGGCGGCCCCCGCGGTGCGCAGTTTCTCGATCCGGTCGGTCTGATCAGTGACGAACCGCCCGGCGGTGCGCTCCGTGCGCGCCAGTTCTCGTCGCTCCAGTTCGGCGAAAGCCCGCTGCACGGTGTTGGGATTGACCCCCAACTCCACCGCGAGGTCGCGTACGCCGGGGATCTTCTCCCCTGGCGGCCAATCGCCGATGAGGATTCTGCGTTCGAATTCGGCAACGAGTTGCAGCCAGATCGGCCGCTCTGTGTCGAACTTCACCCCGCCCCTCCTGTCTCGCTGTATTAGGTACGTAATACAGTACCGACGCCGTGTCGCTGTGTCAAGTCAGTAATACAGTTTTTACCCCGAGCAGACCGGGCCGAACCACGTCACCTGAGATAATTTTCATATCGATAGAATCATCTACCCGTAGATAGAACTAAATAGCTAGCCACAAGCGCCTATTGCTTCGGGGTAGCCGAAGACGTACTATTGCATCGAAAATAACTGGTCAACTCATCGAGGAGCGCCATGATCCCGCGACGATCGCCCTGGGAGAGCCTGTCAGACAGTTCACGCCGATTGGCGCTCGAGGTGCTGCGCCATGGTCCCCTTGCCCGCACCGAGCTTGCCGAACGCCTCGACCTTTCCGCCGCCAGCCTCACGCGGCTCACCAAGCCCCTGCTTGATGGGGGCTTGTTACACGAACTCCAGAACAGTCCTGCGCACGGGGGAGGAAGACCACTGCAACCCCTCGAAGTGGATTCGGATGCCCAGCAGTTCGTGGGCATAAAGCTGGCCGCAGACGAAGCATACGGCGTGCTGACCACCCTGCGTGCCGATATCGTGAGCACCGCGACCGTCAGGATCGACGCCCGAGACCCCGCCTCTATCATCGAGGCACTCACCAGCCTTGTGGGCACCCTTGCACCAGCACACCATCCGGCCGCGATCGGAGTCGCCCTGGGTGGCGATGTGAAGGATTTCACGCTCGTGCGGCGCGCGCCGTTCCTGGACTGGCACGACATCAATCTGGGCCGACTCTTCACCCAGCATTGTGGATTGCCGGTGGTGGTCTCCAACGACCTGGATGCTTTGACCGAGGCGGAACACTGGTTCGGGGCAGGGCGCGGCGTACAGAGCTTTGCCCAACTGACGATAGGCACCGCCGTCGGCAGCGGATTGGTGATCCACGATCGCCTCGTCACCGGACCCGACTCGGGCATCGGCCCCCTCGGACACTTTCCCCTGGATCCGCTCGGCCCGCAGTGCGCACTCGGGCACCGCGGCTGCGCAGATGTGATGTTGTCGACGAGTTCGATCCTTGCTCAAGCAACCATACTGCTCGGGCGTTACGTCACCTACGAAGAAGTTCTCGACCTGGCAGCCTCGGGCGATCCCTTGGCATCGAAGATTGTGGGACGCAGCGCCTATGCATTCGGAACCTTGATCGCAGCCATCGCCAACATCGCTCAGCCCCAACGCATCCTGCTGTCAGGAGAAGGCATCCGTCTGGCCCGCGTCGGCCATGACTATCTCTGGGCGGGTATTGCTCAATCTCGACAGCCCGACGCATCCGCCCTGGATGTACGCATCCTGGAAGACGATCCTCAACGGTGGGCACGCGGAGCCTCAGCAGTGGCTATCCAACGCACCGTCCTGGCGAAACTCCCTCGGCTTTGAAGCCCCTCACCCAAATACCACCGGCGACACCCCCTGCAGTGCCGCGTCGCCGGATTGTCCGCCCCTGAGCGGGGCCCGACTCCCATCGCGCGGGAGCCGGGCCAGAGTGCACTGCCTTAGCCCAAGGAGTTACACCGTCATGAGCCTAACTCGGAGTCGTCGACGAGGCCGCATCGCCACGTTGACGAGCGCCTTCATCGGCGTATGTCTCGCGTTCACCGTCTCCGCCGCCGCGGAGCCGCCCGACCCGCTCGCCGATCCGGAGCCGCCGACAACCAACCAGCCCACCACCGCAGACCATGAAGACCTGAATACCTGGTGGCACGATAACTACGAGTTGAACTCGACGGGTCCAGTAGAAGCGGAAGCAGTAAGGCGCTCACCCTATTACGACGTCAAGGTGGCCTCGGCCCAGGCCGCCGAGAACCGTTACGACTCTTTCACCTACATGTCCATACCCCGTAGCGGCAAAGAAAAGGTCGGCTACACCAAGGAAGACGGAGCCGAGTTCTCCGCAGATCATGATCTTTCCATGAGCTGGTCCAGTTTCGAGTACGACACCGATGTGTGGGTGGATGTCACCCTCCGCACGGGCGAGACGATCGACTCCGCTGATCAGGTGACCATCCGCCCCCGCTCCCTCGATTTCGAGACGGCGCTGGTGGACAAGGCCACCGTGCGGATCAAGGTGCCCTACAGCGAAGACGGCTACCGGTTCTCCGTCGAATTCGATCCACAACTGATCACCGCCTACAACGACATGACGGGCACCAGCGGGGTGCTCACCACCGAACCAGGGCCGGATGCACGCCCCATCCACACCGAGCCGGGTAACTCCGTGCTGGTTTTCGCCGAGCCGATACTCAAAGGCGCTGAGCGCGATGAGCTGATACCAGACAGCACGTCCGGAACCATCCACTACCCCGATCCGGGCGAAGTCCGAGACCTCCACGCCACGGATGCGGAGATCCTCTACTTCCGGCCGGGAACCTATTACATGGGCAACGACTATCACGCGCTGCTGCCCGAACAGGTGAAGTGGGTCTACCTCGCTCCTGGCGCTTACGTCAAGGGCGCTTTCCGCTTCCCGAGTGATGTGCAAGACGAGTACAAGGTCACCGGCTACGGCGTTCTTTCCGGAGAACAGTACGTGTATGAGGCCGACACCCGCGAGGCATACAACCATCGCACGGAAGCAACCGACTGTCATGCGGACTGCGTCAAGATGCTGCAATTCGCTTCGAAGGATGCGCCCCAGCACCTAGATCTGCAGGGCATAACCATCAACGAACCGCCTTATCATTCCTTCGTCGTCTACGGCAACGAGCAGACCTTCACGATGAATGTGCGCAACTACAAGCAGGTAGGCTCCTGGTACTGGCAAACCGACGGTATCGAACTCTACGCCGGCGGTACGATGAACAACACGTTCTTCCATGCCAACGACGACGTGCTCAAGATGTACCACTCGGATGTCAGAATCGATAACACCGTCATCTGGAAGAACGAGAACGGCCCGGTTATCCAGTGGGGGTGGACTCCTCGAGAGATCGACAACGTTCTCGTCACCAACACCCATATCATCCACAACCGGATGTACTGGAAAGACGTGAAGTACAACACATGCATTCTGAACTCCTCGTCTCATTGGGAGGACATGGAGTCCACGACCACGGCCAACCCCGAGGCGACGGTGAAGAACATGCGTTTTGAGAACATCACCGTGGAAGGGGACACCAACTGTGCTTTGAGGATCTACGCGCTAGCCAACACCGAGAACATTCACATCAAGAACCTGAGCATCGATGGCTGGAACGGTCTGGATGCCAGCTCTCAGGTCAGCCACCTCAAGCGCTACACCAACGCGGACGGTGAGCCTGTGACCCTGGGAAACGAGACCCACGACTCTCGCGGTATCAAGCTCGAAAACTACACGGTCGGCGGAACCGCCATCGAGAAGGCCGGAGAGAACTGGAGCGCCGATCAACTCGGACGCCTCGACTTCGACGGCGAGAACTGGGACAACTGGAATGCATGGGCATCTCTGGGAACCGGAACTCCATCCCCAGGCCTGACAGATCCGGGGAGCCCGGCGCCTACTCCCGAACCGACTCCCACCCCAGGTGGAGACAGCCCAGTTCGTCCTTCGGAGCCGGCACCTAGTGAGTCCAGTTCCGGAAATCGGCCTGGCCTACCGTCCACCGGAGCCGAAGGCCCGTCCCACTAGCTCCTCTTTCCGATCCCTCGATCAAGAGCAGCGTCGTTTCCCTCCGCTTCACGGAGGATGCGACGCTGCTCTCGCCGAGGGTGGCTCATGCCACCATCACCAAGGCTTGGCGGCGGCGGCACGTTCCAAGATCGCGTCGCGAAGCAGATCTGGGAGATCGAGTGTCGCCAGTTCCTGCGCCAGAGCGAGCCCGTCGAGGCGCTTGACCGCGCTCCAGGCCTGCTCCTTCGTCGTAAATGCGATCTCGGCGGCATCCAGGAGTGCGAAGCTCTCCCCCACCGCATCAACCGGGGCAGGAACCAGCCCGGCCACCGTGACGTCGATGCCGGCGGTCATATCCACGCGACCAAGATCGATACGCAACGCCGGCGACAGGGTCTCGTCGGCGACGACGCGCGCTCCGTCGAGGTCGCCCGCCGCGGACGAGCCGACGATTTCGAGCACGATCCCTCGTTCGGCGAGCGGATCGGGCCCAGTGGTGGGTTCGATGATCACCCTCAGGTCCGCTAGACCGTCTTCGCGCACGGTGAGCGACTGCACGATGCGCGTGACGTTGCGATCATCGGGGTTGGGAGTTCCTTCACCATGATCCTCGATCAGGTGCGAGACGCCATCGCCTGGGAACACCCTCACAGTCAGTACCTCGGGGGCGTCCACCACAGGGGCCATGGCGTCAGCCAGCGGAAGCACCGCTCCTGCTCGTGCGAGGACCGGCATCTGCTCGAGCCCTCGATGCAGCATCAGATGGCTACCGCCTTCGTAGCGGTGTCCGGTGAAGATATCGAACCATCCACCTTCGGGCAGCCATGCACGCACGGCGGCCAGCTTCGCGTCGGGATCTTCCGGTGCCGTGATCGGGGCGACGAGCAGGTGCTCTCCCAGCATTGCCTGGTTCGGCACGGTGTAGGCCTGCTTGGCCATCGGCGCGTCGTGAAACATCGGTCGCACGACGGCGACGGCGTCGGTGTGTGCGCGCCACGCGGCTGTGTACAGCACAGGAATCAGCCGGTGACGCAGCCGCATGAAGCGCGCCATGATGTCGAAGGCTCGCGCACCGAAGGCCCAGGGTTCCTTCGTGGTGAAGTTACTCATCGACGAGTGCAGGCGGTTGATGGGCGAGAAGACGCCGTACTGGAACCATCGCACGGTGAGCTCCACGTCCTTGGCCCCGAACATATGGCCGCCGATGTCGTGAGACCACCAGGTGTAACCGACGTTGGCCGCAGTGTTGGTGAAGTACGGCTGGAAATCGAGCGATTCCCAGGTGGTGATCGTGTCTCCCGAGAAACCCACCGGGTAGCGATGCGAACCTATGCCCGCGTAGCGAGAGAAGGTAAGCGGGCGCTTGCCCTCTCGGCCGGAGTCATGGAAGTGAATATGGTTCAGCATCCACAAGGGATCGAGGCCGGGCACGTTGGTGGCGCCGCCCGATTGCCAGTCGAGCCACCAGAAATCGACCCCTTGCTCCTCCAATGGATGGTGGAGGAATCGCAGGTACGCGTCAACGAACTGCCTCGACGTGACGTCGAAGGCCACGGGCAAGCCGCTGTCGGGGTCGATCCCCACGGCCTCTGCCATCTGAGGATAGGCCTCCTCGTGCCGCCTCACGCCGTCGGCCGGATGCACATTCAGCGTGACGGCCAACCCGCGATCATGCAGTTCGCGCAGGAAGCGCTGCGGGTCCGGGAAGAGCTCGCGGTTCCAGGTGTAGCCCGTCCAGCCAGTACCAATGTCGGGATCGATATTGACCAGGTGCCAATCCATGTCGATCACCGAGACCGACAACGGGATCCGCTCCTCCTCGAAGCGGTCCATCAGCGCGAGGTACTCGTCCTCGCTGTAGGGCCAGTAGCGGCTCCACCAGTTGCCCAACACATAACGCGGCACCAGCGGATTGGGGCCGGTCAGCCGATAGAAGTCCGTCAACGCCGCGTGGAAGTCACGGCCATGAGCGAAGAGGTAGAGGTCCTTTCGTCCCCGCGGCCCCGCATCGGGCCTGGCCGCAATCCATCCGTCCTCGGAGAGCAGCGCGGTGTGCGAGTCATCGACGAGGGCGAAGCCGTAGGTAGCCAGGATGCCGTACTCCAACTCGGTGGCACCGTCCACCTCGTCGAGCGTGCGGGCCGTGCCCAACAGGTTGCCGCGGAAGGGCGGCTGCTGCGGATACTCGAAGCCATAGCGCCATGTGGCGTAGTGCGGATCGGTGGCCCCCTTGAGCAGCGTGACGGTGAGGCCCGCGTCGGAGAACTCCTTACCGTCGTAGTGCAGCTGAAGGTAGTCGGTCACGATCTCCAGGCCGCCGCCTGGCAAATGAGCAACGGTGAAGCGTGGAACCTCGAAGTCGCGGGCGACGACGAGCTGGGTTCGTTCGTCGATGAACTGGCCGCTCTCGTGCCACTCCATGCGGATCAGCCTCGGACTCAGCACCGTGAAACGGTAGGTGTCGCCGGCGACGACGGCATCGGGATGCGCGGGCGCCGGGCGCCCATCCGACATGGAAATCACTCTTAACCCCTTTGGTTGGATCAATGAATTAAAGAATAGGGGGTCGCCGCCTCGCCGTGGGTAAGGCGGGGCGACGACCCGATATATGGTCACCCTATATACGCTCAGCCCTTGACAGCAGCGCTCGCGGCACCCGCCACGAAACGCTTCTGCAGCAGGACATAGACGATCAACACGGGCAGGATAGAGATCGTCGTGGCGGCAAAGAGGCCACCGTAGTCAGTGGCGTACTGTCCGCTGAAGGTGGTCAGGCCCACCGCCAGCACCTGCTTGTTCTGCGTCGTGATCATCAAGTAGGGCCACAGGTAGTCCTCCCAGGCCCAGAGGAACTGGAAGATCGCCAGCGCAGAGATAGCATTGACGCTCATCGGAGCGACGATCCGATGCAGGATGTACACCTCAGAGGCACCATCGATGCGCGCTGCCTCCAGCACCGCGTCGGGGATACCATCCATGGACTGCCTCATCATGAACACCCCGAAGGCGCTGATCGCGGCAGGAATGATCACCGACGCGTAGCTGTCACTCAGCCCTGCACCGCGGAACATGGTGTAGCGCGGAATGATGACAACCGCCCACGTGATCATCATCGTCGAAAGGATGACCGCGAACAGTGCGCCACGACCCCGGAACCGGTACTTCGCGAACACGAAACCGCCGACCAGGCTGGTGTAGACAGCCAGCGCGGTGATGCTCACCGACAGGAACACGCTGTTGAAGAACAACCGGAAGAAGTTGAGCCGGTCTTGGATGTTGATGAAGTTGCCGAACGTCCACTCACGCGGCCATAACGACTGGTCCAGGCTGGCGATCTCGGCATTGGTCTTGAAGGCCGAGAGCACCATCCATACGAAGGGGAAAACGGTGACCAGGCCGCCAAGGAGCAGGCCCACATTGAGCAGGACCACATTCAGGCGCTTCATGCTGACGCCACCTCCTTCTGCTTTGCAGGCTTGCGCCGACGCATGCGTCGGATTTCGGCAGCCGGCCCGTCGCTGCCCTGGATCTTCCATGAGATCGCCGTGAGCACCGCGGTGAATACCAGCAGGATGAAGGCGATGGCGGAGGCGTAGCCGAAGTTATAGTTCACGAAGGCCTGCTCATAGATCATGAACGAGATGATCTGGGTCGAGGTTCCGGGACCACCATCGGTCATGACGAGGATCTGGATGAAGGCCTGCAGGTAGGCGATCATCGACGTGATGACCACAAAGACCATCATCGGCCTCAGCAGGGGAAGGGTCACGTAGAGGAAACGCTTCCACGCCGTGGCACCATCCACTTGTGCCGCCTCGATGACGTCTTCAGGAATGGCGTACAGCCCGGCGAGGAACAGGATCACGGCGTAGCCGAAATCTTTCCAGATCGTCATCACGATCACCGCGGGCATGGCGAAACGGCTGTCGTAGAGCCAGTTGATATCCAGCCCGAAGACGGAATTGATGACGCCGAACTGGGGGTGGTACATCAACTGCCACACATAGGCCACGGCTACCAACGGTGTCACCGTGGGAACGTAGAAGACGGCGCGGAAAAAACTGCGCCATCTCGTCAGCTTGGAGAACAACGCGTATGCCACTAAGAGGCCGAGTGCGATGCGGCCCACGATGGCGAATACGCCGAAGATCACCGTGTTGATCGACGCGGTCCAGAAGGTCGCGTCATTCAGAAGACGCGAGTAGTTGGCTAGACCAACCCACTCGAAGGTGTTGTTCAGCGGATTCCAGTTATGGAAGCTGCCGCGTAACGCGATAAAGATCGGCACGATCAGCAACACCAGGATGAACGCCATGATGACGCCAACCGTGGTGTTGCGCAGCACGACCTCGCCGCTGGGGCGCCGTCTCTTACGGCTGGGAGAGATATCTGTCATGGGTCTCAGCGCCCTTGGCAGCCGAACAGGAGCTCGGCCACCAAGGACTCCTCCTTCCGCTCAGATCAGTTCGACTCGTCGAAGAAGGAGTAGAGGTTCTCCACCGCGACGAAGCCCCTGCCCTCAAGGTCTTGCTCGATGCTCGATTGCGCTGAGGCGAGTGCCGCCGCGGGATCGACCCCGTTGTACAGCACGTCCTGCCAGGCGCGATCCAGGGAGTTCTCGAAGGTCGCCGGCATGGGGCCAGGCCAGATGTAGCGTTCGATATCGCCGAACGCGGACTGGGCGGGCGCGTCTGCGAAGGCCGGGTCGTCGGCAATCAGCCGGTACGCGGGGTAGACGCCATAGTTCAGGGCGAGGGCTTTCTGCGACTCTGCGTCGGTCAGGAAGTAACGCAAGAAGTCTTGCGCCGCTTCCTTCTGGGCATCGCTAGCCGCGGTGTTGATGCCGAAGGTCGCCTCACCGTTGTACCGATCGAAGGCATACGGGGTTTCACCAGCCACCGGAACCGGCGTCCGGAAGGTCGACCAGTTGAGACCGGGGTAATCCCGGTTCAAGGTGCCGGCGAAATGTCCCCACGCGTAGACCATGGCGCTTTGGCCCTGGCCGAAGCTCTCCAGGAAGTCGGGCCCGAAGTTCGGATCACCCGATCCATCGGCATAGATCTCCAGCAGCGTGTTCATGGTGTCGAGACCGGCCTGCGTGTCGACGGCCGGGGTAGCCTGGTCCGCCTCGAACAGGTTTTGGCCCAACTGATAGGGCATGCCGAGCTGCAGGTGGTGAGAAGCGCCGTTCATGTTGAAGCCCGCCTGGGTGAACCTGTCCCCCTCGCGAATCGTCAGCTTCTGGGCAACCTCTCTGAACTGCTCCCAGGTCTCCGGAATATCGGCATCGGTGAGGCCTGCGGCTTCCCACATATCGGTGTTGTAGTAAATAGCGCCTGACATCAGCCCGAAGTCGACGTAATGCACCTCACCGTCGATGACGTGCGATGCTGCACCGACGAAATCAGCATCGAGCTCCTCGACGGGAATGTCGTAGGGATCCATGTAGTTGATCAGGTTCTCATGGTGGCTGTTATGCACATTGAACATTGTGGGACCGCCGCTGCCCTGCAGTTCCAGAGGAAGCTTCGTCCAGTAGTCGTCCCACGGCTGGTTCACCACCGTGATGGTGACATTGGGATGAATCTCTTCGTAGGCATCAGCGATTTCCTGCCACTTCTCCACGAAGTCCCACGCCCACCATTCGAGGGCCACGGGCTGACCCTCGTTGACCAGAGTGTTCGGATCGTAGGTGACGTTCTCGCCCACCACGGGCAAACCCTTGTCCGCGTTCTCGTCGACGACACCACTGCCGCCACCGCCACCGCCGTCTCCTCCACATGCCGTAAGCAGCAGCGCGGCGCTGGCTAGGACACTCACACCCGTGAGCAACCGGGAGCGCTTCGTTCTCATCTGAGACCTCCTCGTCTTGATCGGCACCCTGACCCCAGGGCACCCTGGCCGGACCTATACCGGTAAAGTGCAATCTACGTTTACCGGTATAGGTCTGTCTACCCGAGGCGCTTTTGTTATCAAATCGTGATCGTCACGACGGGCAACCACCCACCGAAGCAGCCCGCACCTCACACGCGTCAGCACTCATCTGCCGCCTACTATGAGTGCGTGGTGACACTGAAGGATGTGGCTCGAGTCGCGGGCGTATCGAAGATGACCGTGTCCAACGTCCTCAATGGCCGTAGCGGACAGGTCTCTGAAGAAACCAGCCGACGGGTCATGGAGGCCGTCAAAAAACTCCGTTACGAAGGAAATGCGGCGGCGCGTGCACTTTCTGCGGCAAAGTCCGGCATCGTCGTGTTCGTCTATCCAGGACCCGATTCGAAGCAGTTCGGCTTTGGCAATCCCCATGACTCCCTTCTCCTTCACGCCATCGAACAACGCATCTCCGGAGCAGGCAGACATCTCATGGTGCGCTCCTCTGCGAACGATGTATCCACCACGGCCCGCGCGATCGGTTCATGGAATGCGGAGGGAGCCATCTTCTACGGCGTCCTGGCCGACGAAGTACCGAAACTTCGCGCCTCGCACAACGTGCCGATGGTCTTCGTCGATGCCGTGGGTCCCAGGCCCACCGCCACTGTAGGAATCGACGACAAGTTAGGCGGCTATCTGTCCACAAAGCACCTGCTTGATGCCGGCCACCGGCGTATCGCCTTCGTAGGCCCCTTGGACCCCCGTCGCCAGGTGGTGCAAGACCGTTGCGCAGGTTTCGAACAAGCGATGGCAGAAGTGCCAGGGGCCGTCGCGGCAACCTTCTACTCCGATACCGAATTCACGTTCGCTCGCCAGACCGCTGATCAGGTGCTCACCGATCAGCGCGCCTTCACAGCCGCCGTCGCCACGGCTGACACCATCGCCGTTGGTCTGATGAGGGCGGTACAAGGCCAGGGACTGAATGTGCCAAGAGATTTTTCCGTCATAGGCTTCGATGACATCTTTCTCGCAGAGATGGTTTCACCACCTCTGACATCAGTGCGCCAGGACGTACTAGAGAAGGGTCGACGCGCCGCCGATCTTCTCCTCTCACAACTGGCCAACGGTCAGACCACCGAGCATGTGATCTTGACGCCGAGGCTCACCGTACGCGAGTCCGTGGCACCGCCACCCGACGCGGTTGCGGGCCTGTGATCACACTCAATCGTCGAGAAGATCGCGGACGACGCCGTCGGCGAGGAGGCGCCCATCGCGGGTGAGTCGCAGCACCTGGCCGTCGTCCACAGCCAAGCCTTGAGCGACGAAGCCCGGGATCCGGGAGCGTTCGGATGCGGTGAGGAGCTCCACCGGCATGCCCTCGCGAAGCCGCAGGCGCAAAAGCACCTCCTCGATGCGCTGCTCCTCAGGGGTCAACACCTCGCGCGCCAGTACCGGGGAGCGACCTTCGGCGAGTTCCGCCGCGTAGCTGCGGGGGTGTTTCCTGTTCCAGAACCGCACACCGCCGACATGCGAATGCGCACCGGGCCCGATCCCCCACCAGTTCGCCCCGCGCCAGTAGGCCAGGTTGTGCCGGCATTCACCCCCGGGCCTGGCCCAGTTGGATACCTCGTAATTCGCGAAACCGAGTGCGGTGAGCGTCTCGTCCGCCAGCAGATATTTATCGGCCAAGTCATCGTCGTCCGGCATGCCCACCTCGCCGCGGCGCACCTGCACCGCCAGGCGCGTGCCTTCCTCGACGATCAGCGAGTACGCGCTGACGTGGTCGACGGGAGCCGAGAGCACCACGTCGAGGCTGCGGCGCCAATCGTCCATGCTCTCCCCCGGCGTGCCGTAGATGAGATCGAGAGACACGTGCTCGAACCCTGCCTCGACAGCCCATCGGGCGGCATCCAGTCCCCGACGAGGTGTGTGTGCGCGCTCCAGCACCCGCAGCACGTGCGGCACCACCGATTGCAGGCCCAGCGAGATCCGGCTGAACCCGGCCTCCCGTAGAGACACGAAATACGCAGGATCGACGGTTTCAGGGTTTGCCTCGGTGGTCACCTCGGCGTCCGAGGCGAGGCCGAACGCGTCGCGCAGCGCACCCAGCAGCCTGCCCAGCTCTGAGGGTGGCAGCATCGTCGGCGTGCCTCCACCGAAGAAGACGGTCTCCAACGCAGGCACACCATCGCCCAGCACCGTCCGGGCCAGCCGGATCTCCCCGATCGCGGCGTCCACATAGGTACTCGGTGCGAGCCCTCCGAGTTCTTGCGGGGTGTAGGTGTTGAAGTCGCAATACCCGCAGCGCACACGGCAGAAGGGAACGTGCACGTATGCGGAGAAGGGCGTGGCCGAGAGCGAAGCCAGCGCCGAGGCCGGCAACGAGCCATCGATGGGTGCGGCATCGCCGTCGGGAAGGTGGGGGCTCATTACCCCCATCCTACGGCTCCCCCATCGGAACTCTCATGCTTCCCCTTTCGGAGAAACCCAGCCGAAAACGGCCCCTTGGGCCTCCCACTGGTGCCAGAGTATGGCCATGCAACTCACGCGACGCTCAATCCTTCTCGGCGGAGGCGGACTCGCAGCCACCGCCACCCTTGCCGCTTGCGGTAACAACAACCCGCTCGCCTCCCCGTCCGAAGATCCCTCCTCCACTGGATCCGCGCCTGCCGACGGCGACCTTCCCCAGCTCTCGCAGTGGTATCACGAGTACGGCGAAGCCGGCGTTCGCGAGGCGGTGGAACGCTATGCCGCGGGATTCGACGGCGCCACGGTCACCGTCAACTGGGTCGCCGGCGACTACGGCAGCATCTTGGCAGCACAATTGCTCACCAACGAGGTTCCCGACGTCTTCGAGGTGGAGCAAGGCGGCTCGCTCGACATGATCCGCGCGGGGCAGCTGGCCGACCTTACCGACCTGATCGAGCCTCACCGCGCTGACTTCAACGAAGCCGTGATGAACCGCTTCACCTTCGAAGGCAAGGTTCACGGTATCCCGCAAACCATCGACATGCAGATGCTGTACTACCGGCCCTCCCTCCTGCAGGCCGCCGGCGTCGAGCCTCCGACCACCTTCGACCAACTCGTCGCCGCCATCGACGCAACCAAATCCTCCGATATCGGCGGTCTGTTCGCAGGCAACGACGGCAATGACATCACCCTGCTTGGCACCTTGCTGATCTGGGCCTCCGGCCACGAACAGCTCAATGAGGATCGCACCGAGGCCGCCTTCCTCACGGACGACTTTTACAATGCACTGATCGCCTACCGTGAGCTGTCGCAGTCAGGGGGCATCCTTTCGGCCGCGTCTGCCGAGTGGTACTCCCCGGACGCCATCGCCAACGGCGAGACCGTCTTCCAATGGGGTGGCCTCTGGTCGCTTCCCGACATCCAGGCCGCTCTGGGCGACGACATCGCGGCGCTGCCGTTCCCCGCGATCGGACCCAGCGGTCGCCCGGCGGTGCCGTTCGGCGCCTACGGCGCTTGTGTCGCCGCCGACGGTTCCAACGTGGAAGCTGCCAAAGACTTCGTCAAGTGGCTGTGGATCGACCAGGAGGAGTACCAAGTGGATTTCTCCGATTCGTACGGCACCCATATCCCCGCCAAGGACGCGTTGGTTCCTCAGGCCAGCAAGCTGGCGGACGGACCCGGTGCCGATGCGGCCCGCTACGTCGCCGATCACGGCTTCGCCAACGACATCATGTGGTCGGGAGCGCTCGGCGAAGCTTTCAACGCCGCGCTCAGCGCCGTCATCCGCGATGGAGCTGATCCGAAAGCGACCTTCGAGCCCTTCGGCGAGCAGGTAATAGCAGAGCTCAAGAACCTCAACTCCTGAGAACAGGGAGAACACCGACGATGTGGAAACGGCTGCGCGGACGCCAGGGAGCAAATCTGTGGTTTCTGGCGTTCGTCGCACCGTTTTTTATCGGCCTGGCGATCTTCGTCTACATTCCCATCATCTGGAGCGCGTATTTGAGCTTCTTCCAGGCTCGCAATACGGTGACGCCAACACGGTTCGTCGGACTGGCCAACTATCAGTACCTCTTATCCGACCAGCTGTTCCTCAACTCGCTCGCTGTTTTCGTCGCGTTCGCGGTATTCATCGTGCCGCTCACCTTCGCCGGCTCCCTGGGGCTAGCGCTGCTACTCAACAACGTGAGACGTGGGCAGGCCTTCTTCCGTTCGGTGTTCTTCATTCCCACCGCGGTGTCCTACGTGGTCGCTGCCGTGATCTGGCGGATGAGCTTCTTCCACGGGGCGCGGTTCGGTCTGGTCAATCAGGTACTGCGCAGCTTCGGCCTTGAGCCGATCAGTTGGCTCGGCGGTGGGAACAACCTGTACTGGGTTGCCCTGGTATCCGTACGGCTCTGGCTGCAGGTGGGCTTCTACATGATCCTGTTCATCGCGGGTCTCCAGCGCATCCCGCAAGATACCTACGAGGCCGCCGCCCTCGACGGGGCTTCCGGGTGGCGGATGTTCCGCTGGATCACCCTTCCTCAATTGCGTGCCACCAGCGTCGCGGTGTTGATGCTGCTGCTGATCAACGCGTTCCAAGCGTTCGACGAGTTCTACAACATGCTGGGCTCCATCGGCAGCTATCCACCCTATGCCCGCCCGCCCTTGGTGCACCTCTACCTGATTTCTCTCGGCGGAGGACAGCAGGATCTGGGCGTCGGCGGCGCGGGGACGATGATCCTAACGGCCATCATCGTGATCTTCGGCGTCACCCAGAACTGGGTACTCGGCCGTAGCGAACGCAAGGAGCGCAAGGCGGTGGCCCGATGAAACAGTCTCCTGCTCTGACCGCGCTCCGCTACGGCGTACTGACCGCGTTGGCGCTGTTCTTCCTGCTGCCGTTCTACATCATCGTGCGCAACGCCTTCTCCACGCAGGCCAATATCACCGCACCTACCTGGAACTGGCTGCCCGATCAATTCAACCTCACCAACTTCGCCTCCATGCTGGCCAACGACAGCATCGGAATCGGGCGCAGCATGTTGAATTCGGCGGGAATGGCCACGCTTCAAACCGTCGGCACGCTGGTGGTGAGCCTGCTCGCGGGCTACGCGCTGGCCCGTTACACCCATCGGGTGGCACGGGCCTTATTGGCACTCACGGTCTTCACCCTGATGGTTCCCGCAGCCACCACGTTCCTGCCGATGTTCATTATGACGGCCTCGCTCGGGTGGATCGATACCTTCCGGGGCCTGGTGATCCCCGGCATGTTCTCGGCCTTCGCGACGTATCTGTTCCGGCAGTTCTTCTTGGACTTCCCGGTCGAGCTCGAAGACGCCGCTCTCATCGACGGTTGCAACCCATGGACCTCGTTCTGGCGAATCGTCGTTCCCAACTCCACGGGCATCATCGCAGCGGTTGGAGCAATCACCTTGATCGGTTCCTGGAACGCGTTCCTCTGGCCCAGTTTGGTGGGCCGCGACGAGCGTCGCACGGTGCAAGTAGCAATCAGCCAGTTCATGACCAGCCAGGGGGTGAAGATGCCGGAGTTGTTCATGGGGTCCCTCGTCGCCATCCTGCCCATGCTGGTGGTGTTCTTATTCCTGCAGCGCTACCTAGTACAGGGATTCACTACATCCGGTCTGCGCTGATACTGCCCCAGGCAGGGAGAACGGGGTGCAGCCGCCCGTCGACGGCCACACCCCGAACTCGAAGTCTCGGAGCTACTTACTCTGCTGCCCGAGCCACTCCCACAGGTGGGTGCCGTCTTCCAGAGCCGGATCGTTGCGTGCCGCCCAGATCCAACTGAAGTGTCCTGGGAACTCCACTCCTTCTCGCACCACGTCGTCGTAACTGGTGAGTTCGACGTTGCCGCTGGGGCTCAGCAGGTGGTCGTAGGCCCATACCGTCGACTTCTCGTAGTCGATGACGTCGTCGTTGCGGGCGTGGATGAACCAGCTGGGAAGATCTTGATCTTGAGAACTTCCTCCTCTGTGACGGAGTAGGCGTCGTTTCGGTTGATCCACAGTGCCGGCGCGATCGGCACCACCGCGGCAACCTTGTCGGGATGCTCACCGGCGAACCGCACCGACATGAAGCCGCCCGCGGAGGCGCCAACCACGTAGATCCGATTCGGATCGATATCGGGGTGTGCGGCGATGACCTCGTCGATGAGTGCATTCAAGCGATCGTGGTACAGCTGCTCCGGGTTCTCGTACCAGGTATCGGGGACCTGCGGAGCGAGCACGTAGGCACCGGCCAGTGCCTCCTGCGCCTCGGGCGTGGCGAAGCCGAGGCCACCACGATTGGCGCGCAGCTGCGACTCGTTGTTGTATTCGTCCTCGTCGATTCCGCCCTCACCGTTGCCGTGCAGCCACATCACCAACGACATCGCGCCTTCAACGTCCTCCGGCGCGTAGAGCCGGTAGTTCAGGCCTTCGGCCGACACGGCGGCATCGAATGCGTCGACCTCGGGGCTGACGAGATTGCCCTGCGAGAACTGCTCGATCGATACGTCTGCACCGCCGGCGGTGAAGGGCGCGTTCTGGGTGACGGTGTATGCCAGATCCATCATCACGTTGCGGCCGGTTCCGTCGTCGAACGAGACGAACCCGAGGGTGTTGGCACCCTGCACATCGAAGCCGTGCTCCAGGTCGATGACGACCCGGCCATCCTCGACCTCGGCGCCCGTGACGACACGATCACCGTCGTAGAGGCTACCGATCTCCCCTTCTCCCAAACCCTCAATCGGGCTCGTCGACGCCACATGCACCGTGAAGGTGTCGGCATCGATCGACGCCGGGTCGATATCGGGAATCGCGGAGGTGTCCAGCGCGACGGAGACCACCTGCTCGCCGCCATCGAGCACCTCGGCGATCAGATCGAAAGACACCTCTGACGGCACGTCCGGCGCCGTCTGGTCGGGTGTGGGCGGCGCGCTATCGTCCGCGCCGGTCTCCGGCGAGGAGCACGCCGCCAGGGAGCCGGCTACCGCAAGCGCTAAGACCGCTGCGGCACCACGGAAGAATCGGGATTGTTGTCTCAAGGGTCTCTCCTTCATTGGACCGGGACCATCTGCGCACCAAGCCCTAGGAGGGTGCTGAATAAGGCGTGGTCTGGCGGTGCTAAACGAATTTTGAGCGTAACACCACACACACTTACAAGGGGCTTTCGAGAAGTCGAGAAGAAAGATCGGGCTTGGTCACCAGGTGGTGGCCAAGCCCGATCGTCAGCAGGTCGTCGCTACTTGCTCTGCTGGCTCCAGCCACTCCCATAGGTGCGTGCCGTCGTCCAGAGCCGGATCGTTGCGCGCGGTCTGGTCCAGCTGGAAGTGTCCGGGGTATTCCACATACCGTTCCACACCACGTCGTCGTAACTGGTGAGCTCTACGTTGCCGCTGGGGCTCAGCAGGTCGTAGGCCCACACCGTCGACTTCTCAATCACGACGTCGTCATTGCGGGCGTGGATGAACGTGGGAATGTCGCTGAGTCTTCAGGACATATCCTCCGTGGCCCGTCCGCTCCTCGTTACTGGTGATCCGCGCCGGGGCGATGGTGACAACCGCGGCGACCGGGGTGCTCCCCGGCGAATCAGCGGATCGACATGTAACCCGCGGAGGTTCCGACGACGTAGATGCGGTTCGGATCAATCCGGGTGCGCGTGACCTCGTAGGCGAGGCGCATTCAAGCGATCGCGTGGTACAACTTCTCCGGATTCTCGAACCGGCTGTCGAGAACCTGGAGGGCTCGGCGAGCGCCCGCTTCCGCTAGGCCTCGGGCGTCGCGAAGGCGATGCCGCCGCGGTCAGCACCGTGTTCTCGTCTCATTGAATCCGCTTCCCTCACCGTTGCCGTGCAGCCACATCACCAACGGGACATCGCCCTCCGGCGCCCTCCGGCGAGTAGAGGCGGTAATTCAAGCCATCGGCTGACACCGCGGCATCGAACGCGTCGGGCTCCGGGCTCACGAGGTCGCCCTGAGAGAAATCGTCGATCGAAACCTCTTCGCCACCGGCCGCAAACGGCGCGTTCTGGGTGATCGTGTACTCCAGATTCATCATCAGGTTGCGGCCGTCACCTTCGAGGAAGCTGGGCTCGAGAGCGGCGTAGCCGAGGGTGTTGGCGCCCTCCACGTCGAAGCCATTCTCCAGGTCGAGGAGGACGCGACCGTCCTCCACCCGGACCCCCGTGACCGTGCGCTCACCGTCGTAGAGGCTGCCGATCTGCAGGCCCTCGATGGGGCTCGTGGACGAGGCATGCACGGTGAAGGTGTCTGTATCGATCGACGCTGAGTCGATGTCCGGAAGCTCCGAGGTATCCAACGCAACGGAGACCACCTGTTCACCGCCGTCGAGCACCTTTGCGATCAGATCGAAAGACACCTCGGATGACGTGACCGGTGCCGTGTCATCGGGCGTAGGAGGTGCGCTGGGATCCGTACCGCTATCTGGCGATGAGCAGCCCGCCAAGGTGGCGGCCAGGGCGAACGCGGCTGTGATCGCCACGCCACGAACAGTTCGACGTTGTGTTCTCAAAGGTCTCTCCTTCGTTGGATCGGGACCGCTGAAGCAATCAGCGCGCTGAGCCTAACACGTGGCAGATACGGGGCGTTCGGATACGGGAGAATGAAAAGATGCCCCTCTATTTTCCCGGAGGATCCTTTTTACCGAAGCCAGCGCCTGATCGCCGCGATGCGTTCCTCGACCTGCTCCGTCGTCGCCTCGGCCAGCTTTCCGCCACCGCATTCCCGACGAAGCGCCGCGTGCACGTGACTGTGCGGCATGCCCTCCCGCGCAGCATATTGCGACACCAGAGAGTTCAGTTCCTTACGTCGGGCCTCGAGCGCGCGGTGCAACGCAACGACGTCCTGCTCGGCCCTCGGCGTGCGGCGCTCGCGACGTCGCACCTGGCGGGCCTGTCTCTCCCGCAGCAGCGTGCTGACTTGATCGGGATCGAGAAGCCCGGGCAGTCCCAGATAGTCCTGCTCATCGGTAGACATCGGCTCGGCATGCATACCGTAGGCCTGCTTGCCGTAGAGCACGTGATCGAAGGTGGCTTGCGATTCGAGCGCCTCGTACTGACCCAGCAAGTCATCGGAGGCAGCATCCTTCGAGTTGGCCTCGGCCATCAGCGCCTCGGACTCGTCCCACAGCCCATCGTCCTGCTTCGGTGTGCCCAGCACGTGATCGCGCTGCCGCTCGAGCGCGGAGGCGTGGGAGAGCAGGATCGGCACGGTGGGCAGGAACACGGTGGCCACCTCGCCGCGTCGCCGGGAACGCACGAAACGCCCGACGGCCTGCGCGAAGAACAGCGGGGTGGAGGTGGCCGTCGCGTAGACCCCGACGGCCAGCCGGGGCACGTCGACGCCCTCGGAGACCATCCGCACCGCAACCATCCACCGGTCTTCGGAGGCGGAGAACTCGTCGATCTTGCCGCTGGCCTTGGCATCGTCGGAGAGCACGACGGTGACCGCCTCGCCGGTGATCTCCTTCAACACCTTGGCGTATGCGCGAGCGAGGCTCTGGTTGGTGGCGATCACGAGTCCGCCGGCATCGGGGAGGTGCCGGCGCACCTGGGTGAGGCGGGCGTCGGCGGCCCGCAATACCGACTGGATCCACTCCCCCGTCGGGGACAGCGCGGTGCGCCAGGCTTGCGCGGTGAGATCCTTGGTGAGCGGAGAGCCGAGGTCCGCCGCGAGCTCGTCGCCGGCCTTGGTGCGCCACCGCATGGCGCCGCCATAGTTCATGAACATGACGGGCCGCACCACGTGGTCGGCGAGAGCTTCGGCGAACCGTAGGTGTAGTCGGCGCGCGATGTGCGCACACCCGGCGCGGTCTCCTCGTAGGTAACGAACGGGATGGGGCTCTCGTCGGAACGGAAGGGGGTACCCGTCAACGCCAGGCGGCGCGTCGCGGGACCGAAGGCCTCCAGCACGGCCTCGCCCCAGCTAAGGGTGTCGCCGGCGTGGTGGATCTCGTCGAAGATCACCAGCGTGTCGACGGCGTGGCAGAGTGCGTCGTAAGACCAAGGTCTCATCGCCACGCCGGCGTAGGTGACGGCCGAGCCGTCGAACTGCCGCGAGCGCCCACGCTTGGCGGAGCGGTTGGTTCCCGGATCCAGATGAATGCCCACTCGAGCCGCCGCGTCCGCCCACTGCACTTTGAGGTGCTCCGTGGGCGTCACCACCACGATGCGCTGCACCACATCGGTGGTGAGGAGGTGGTGAGCGATGCGCAGGGCGAAGGTGGTCTTACCCGCACCGGGGGTGGCGACGCAGAGGAAATCTTTCGGGTTCTCCGCGACGTACTGCTCGAAGGCCGCCGCCTGCCATTCGCGCAGGCTGCCGGCTGTTCCCCACGCCGCCCGCCCGGGAAAGGCGGGCGAGATCTGATCGAAGGCCGCAACACGCATAGGTCCGCGACATTAGTACGCGCCACCGACAGCACGCGAGTTTGACACGCCCTTGTCAGCGCCTTTCCGACGCCTCCGGGAGACTACTTCTTGCTGGATTCCGAGGTGGACAGCGCAGCGACGAAGGCCTCTTGCGGCACCTCGACGCGGCCAACCATCTTCATCCGCTTCTTGCCTTCCTTCTGCTTCTCCAGCAGCTTGCGCTTGCGGGAGATGTCGCCGCCGTAGCACTTGGCCAGCACGTCCTTGCGGATGGCGCGGATCGTCTCGCGGGCGATCACCCTCGACCCGATGGCGGCCTGGATCGGCACCTCGAATTGCTGCCGCGGGATGAGTTCCTTGAGCTTCGAGGCCATCAGCAACCCGTAGGAGTATGCCTTGTCCTTGTGCACGATGGCGGAGAAGGCGTCGACGGGGTCGCCATGCAGCAAGATGTCCACCTTCACCAGCTCCGAGGCCTCCTCGCCGTCAGCCTCGTAATCCAGCGACGCGTAGCCCTTGGTGCGCGACTTCAGCGCATCGAAGAAGTCGAAGACGATCTCTGCCAGCGGAAGCGTGTAGCGGATTTCGACGCGATCTTCCGACAGGTAGTCGAGTCCACGTTGGATACCGCGCCGCGTCTGGCACAGCTCCAGGATGGTGCCGATGTACTCCGCCGGCGCGAGGATAGTGGCGCGCACCACCGGTTCGTAGACCGTCGCGATCTTGCCCGTCGGGTATTCCGACGGGTTGGTCACGATGTGCTCGGACTTGTCTTCCATCTCCACGCGGTAGACCACGTTGGGCGCGGTGGAGATCAGGTCGAGATTGAACTCCCGCTCCAAGCGCTCACGCACGATCTCCATATGCAGCAGGCCTAGGAAGCCGACGCGGAAGCCGAAGCCCAGCGCCCCGGAGGTCTCCGGCTCGTAGGTCAGTGCGGCGTCGTTGAGCTGCAGCTTCTCCAACGCCTCGCGCAGTTCACTGAAGTCGTCGCCGTCGATCGGGTAGAGGCCGGCATAGACCATGGGGTTGGGATGCTGGTATCCGCCCAGGTCGGTCTCCGCCGGACGGGCGCTGATGGTGACCGTGTCGCCCACTCGCGACTGCCGCACATCCTTCACGCCGGTGATCAGGTACCCCACCTCGCCAACGCCGACAGAATCGGCCTTCGTCGGCTCCGGAGCAATAACCCCCACCTCGAGCAGCTCGTGCACCGCTCCGGTCGACATCATCAAGATCCGCTCGCGATGCTTGAGCTCGCCATCCACGACCCGCACGTACGTGACCACGCCGCGGTAGGTGTCGTAGACGGAGTCGAAGATCAGCGCGCGCGCCGGGGCCGATGCGTCGCCCGTCGGAGCCGGGATCTGCGCCACCACGGCGTTGAGAAGTTCCACCACGCCCATGCCGGTCTTGCCCGATACCTGCAGCACCTCTGAGGGATCGCAGCCGATGATGCCGGCCAACTCGGCCGCATACTTCTCCGGCTGCGCGCTAGGCAGGTCGATCTTGTTGAGCACCGGAATGATGGTGAGGTCGGCTTCGAGCGCGAGATACAGGTTTGCCAACGTCTGTGCCTCGATGCCCTGAGCCGCATCGACGAGCAGAATGGCTCCTTCGCATGCCTGCAGCGAGCGGGACACCTCGTACGTGAAGTCGACGTGGCCCGGGGTGTCGATCATGTTCAACACATAGGTTTCGTCGCCGACCGTCCACGGCATCCGCACGGCCTGCGACTTGATGGTGATACCGCGTTCACGCTCGATGTCCATCCGGTCCAGGTACTGGGCACGCATCTGCCGGGCGTCGACCACCTCGGTCAGTTGCAGCATCCGATCGGCCAGGGTTGACTTGCCATGGTCGATGTGCGCGATGATGCAGAAGTTGCGGATAACGTCCGGGCGGGTACGTCCTGGGCGGGGTGCGGGCATGCAGTGTTCCTCGGAATGCGGGTCAAGGGTGACAAACAATCGTGTCATTGTCCCACGACACCGCCCAGCAGGCCACATCAGCGCGGCTCCCCCGTCTCGACGAGGGTATCGATTTGAGACCAACCATGACGCCGGTGTAATCTAGGTCGTCGCGTCCGAACGGGCGCCCTTACCGAGTAGTCAACAAGATTCAGAGGCTTGCCAAGTGGCGAACATCAAGTCCCAGCAGAAGCGCATCAAGACCAACGAGAAGGCTCGTCTGCGCAACAAGGCCATCAAGTCGGAGCTGCGCACGCACATCCGCAAGTTCCGCGCCGCCGTGGAGGCTGGCGACAACGAGCAGGCCGTCGTGCTGTCCCAGGCCGCCAACCGCGCCCTCGACAAGGCCGTGAGCAAGGGCGTCATCCACAAGAACCAGGCAGCGAACCGCAAGTCCTCCATCTCGCGCGCTGTCAACCAGCTCGCTGCCTGAGTGCTTGAGCGGCACTGCCGCTGAAGCCGCTCTCGGAGCACGCTGAGCAAAACCGAGCGTCTCGACCCACTCGGTGGTCGAGACGCTGTTTTGCGTGCTTCATAAGGGGCATCTCCAAGCGAGATTTGAGGGAGCCCTGCCAAAGCTCTACTCGAGGAGCACAAACCCACAGGACCTGATTCGAAGGTGAGCCAAGGATCCCTTTGTCAGGTCCCTGAGGTGCAGCTTGCGAGCCTCGAGGGCGTTAGCTGAGACCTTTGGCAGAGTCTGTGCCCATGCTTGCGTTTCACGCCCTTCGAGGCTCGTTCCTCGCACCTCAGGGACCGGTGGTTGCGTAACTTGCTCATACCTCAGCCTTCGGGCCGCCGTGGTGCAGGAAAGTGAGTGAAGGGAACCCTTTTGTCCGGTCCCTGAGGTGTGACGAGCTCTGCGAGGAACCTCGAAGGGCGTTAAACGGAAACCTTTGGCACGATCCCTGCGGATACCTCACGTTTTACGCCCTTCGAGGCTCGCAAGCTCGTGGTCCCTGAGGTGCGAGGAACGAGCCTCGAAGGGCACCTCAGGGACCTGACCATGGGACCCGTCACACACTTTCGCATCAGGGACCTGAACACAGGAACCCACACATACTTTCTATCAGGAACCCGAGTACAGGAATCCGCATACTTTCGCATCAGGAACCTGGAGTTGATTCAGGAAACCTTCAGCGGCGTCGCTGGTTGAGGACCCCCAGCACCATGGCCTCAAGTGCGTACTGCGCGTCCACCGCTGCACCCTTCACATCGGCATCGGTCTGCGCGACGAGCCGAATGGCAGTGGCTATTCCGGCTGAACCCCACAGCCGCGAGTTACGCGAGAAGTCCTTCAATTTCCATGGCGGCACACCAATGTGACGGGCCAGTTCGCCTCCCGGCATACGGCTGGACTCCGCATCGAAACTTGCCCATCCCTCGCAGCGAGTTGGCCAAAGCGCTGGTGACCAGCACCGGCGCGGCGGCCGGTGTTCAGGGCCCACCGCAGCCTCTCCACGGCGAGCGACGCATTGCCCGCGAGAACGGCATCGGCAACGGCGAACGACGTCACCTCGGCCCTGCCCATGATACTTCCTTATCGTGCCGGCATCGATCTCCGATGTGGGGGAATCGGCAGCCAGCTGCGCCACGGCTCCCACCAGCGCCCGCAGATCGTGCCCACGGCGGCCGCAGCGCCTCTGCTGCATCCTGCGACAGCGAGACCTTGTGTCGCCGAGCCTCCGCAGTGATGAACTTGGGCAACTCCCACGCCTTGGGTGCAACCACCGCTTCCGTGGGGACCTTGGCCTTCTTCAGCTTGTCGAGCAGACCCTTACCTTTCACCCCGCCACGGTGTCGCAGGATCAGGCAGAGATCTTCTCCTGGATCCTTGGCCACGGCCAGCAGCTGTTCTGCTGCCGCCGAAGGACAGGATCCCAGATCATCGATGATCGCGATGGTCTCGCTGGCGAACAACGATTCGCCGATCATCTCGCTCAACATGGTGGTTTCGAGTTGCTCGGCCATCAGCTCATTGACCTGCGCGTCCGGACGTTCCTTGAGGGCCCGCGTCCTGCAGGCCGACACGGCACGTTCGCCCAACAGTTCGTCGGAACCGGTGACCAGAAGCGTTTTCCCAAAGGCCGAATCGTTCACGAGCCCAAGCTTGCCAGACGGCTCAGACACGGTGCGTCGATCATCTGCCAGCGGTGGCGAATTGCCGCCCCGAGGCGCTCACCCGGATGGTTCCCTCACCCGGGGCGAACGCGAGAGACCCGTCCTGATCCGTGCGCCATACCTCCATCCCGAGTTCTGCGGAAAGCCTGAGCACAGCGGCACTCGGGTGTCCGTAGGCGTTATCGACGCCTGAGCTTGCGACGGCGATCCGGGCGCCCGTTGCGGCGAAGAAGTCACGCTCCTGTCGCGACGAGCCGTGGTGGGGCAACTTCAAGATCTCCGCCTCTAAGGAGATCCCTGAGCTCTCTGCGTACACCAGCGCCGACCGCTGGCCCGAGGGCTCGACATCACCGGGCAAGATCACCCGGAGTTCCCGAACGGATGCGATACCGACGACCGAGGCATCGTTCTCGGCGCCGGACTCCCCAGCCTGCTCTTGCGCCTCTGGGACCGAGGGAGGGGCATCACGCCCGGCTGCCACCGTCACCCACAACACATCGCCAACCTGAATCCGTTCGCCGGGCACGGCCACCCTCACCTCGGCACCCACCGCAGCGGCGTGAGCTCGCACCTCCGCCGCAGCGCGAACGGGCGATGGCAAGGCGCTCACCACCACGACCTGGGGTCGATAGCGCTCCGCGATCCTGGCGAAACCTGAGATGTGATCGGAGTGGTAGTGAGTGAGCACCACCAAAGGCACCTGCCGTACGCCCAGCGCATCGAGACACCCCAGAACCGGTCCAGGCTCAGGCCCCGCATCCACGAGCACCGCCTCGTTCTGCGATGCCCGCAGCACAGTGGCGTCACCCTGGCCCACTGCACAGAACACCACTCGCCAGTCGTCCATCGGCCATCCCAGAACGGGCATGCGCAGCAGCGATGCCGCCCCGAGCACAGCCACCAGCAGGCCGGCACACCACCAGCGCGCCACCACCGGCTTCACCAGCAAGGCCATGCACACGCAGGCGACGATCGCGATGGTCAATCCCAGCCATCCCGGCGGCCATGCCACCGAGGAACCCGGTAGGGCTGCCGTCCACGTCGCGATCCAGAGGATGGGCTGCCCTGCCCAGCCCGCAGCCCATCCCCACAGAGCGGCGCACTGCGGCCACCAGGAAAGCGACGCCGCCATGAATCCGAGCACCGTGGTGGGCCCGACGAATGGTGCCGCGAGCAGGTTGCTCAGCACGCCCACCACCGAGATCTGGTTGCTCAATAGGATGATCAGCGGCGTGGTGGCTAGTTGGGCGGCGAGCGGGACGCTCAACGCTTCAGCCAGCCATCGTGGCGACCACCGTGTCATGGCCTCGATCCACCCCGGCGTCAGCACGACGATGCCGGCACAGGCGGACACCGAGAGCGCGAAACCAAAACTGCGAGACAGCCACGGATCGATCAGGAGAAGCACGATCACGCAGAGCGCCAGCACGCGCACGGTGCGTCTGCCCTTGCCGAGGCCCGTTGCCGCCAGAGCAATCAATCCCATCACCGCCGCCCGCAGCACCGATGGCTCGGGACCGCAGACCAGAATGAACATGCCCACCCCGCATGCCGCCACCACTCGCACCAGCCAGCCGCGACCCCCGACGCCACGAACCAGAGCGAGCATGACGCCGAGCATCAGCGTCAGATTCGCACCCGAGACGGCCATCAAATGGGTGAGCGCCGTCGCCTTGAATTGATCCTCCATGTCGCTTGTGACCCGAGAGGTGTCCCCCACCACCAGCGATGGCACCAGAGCCGCCCTATCCGGTGCGAGCGACGCCGTAGCATCGCGCAGCCCTTGCCGCGCGGCGGCCGCGACGCGATGCAGCGGCCCGGGCGCGCGCAGCAGGCGCGGCTCCTCCAGCGGCCTGAGCACCGCGGCATTGCCGCTGCTGGTGTCTTCGACGGCCGGTATGGCTCGGAAGAGATAGGAGGCGCCGGGCTGCAGGTTCCTGATCTGTTCAGCCCTGTCTCCGCTAGCGATCAGAGCCACCGGAACGGCTTGCCGGTATGCCTGTCCCCTGGCGTCAAACCACTCCAGCTTCACTGCCGCGACGACGAAGGGAGGACGCTGATCGGTCGTATAAATCCGGGGTTCAGCGGTGACCCGTACCTGCGCCACCACACCGGTCCCCGTTTCGGCGTAGTGGGAGATGGGACCATCATGGCGTAGCGCCGACGCCGTCACGGAGAGCGCGGCAACACCGATGACCACCACGCACATCAGGCGCACCCACCGCCGCCGGACCAGGATCGCTGTCGCCGCGCAGAGCACACCCAGCCAGATGGCGACGGCATGGTAGCCGCCCACGCCTAGCCATGCCGCAATCCACGCTCCCACCGCGGATGGCACCAATCGCCAATCGTGATCGCTCACGTGGTGACCAGCGGTTCCAGCTTGGCAAAGGTCTTCGGGCCGATCCCATCAACTTCTTGGAGCTGGGACACGGTGGAGAATCCCCCGTTACGCTCGCGCCAGTCGATGATCGCGGTGGCCGTGACGGGACCGACGCCGGGTAGGTCCTCCAGTTGGGCCTGGCTGGCCGTATTCAGGTTGACGCTGCCTCCATCCGCCTGGCCTGCCGGAGGGCCTGCGTCGGTGACTGCGCTCTCCTGGCCCTCGACCCCCACCAGTACCTGCATGCCGTCGGTAACAGCCGCAGCCAGGTTGAGTTCCCCCGGCCTGGCGTCGCTGGTGAATCCCCCCGCGGCGGCGATGGCGTCGGCGACGATGGCTCCCTCGTCGACGGTGACCACCCCTGGCTCGGTCACGCCTCCCAACACGTGGACGCGCATCGTGGGCACGGGTTCGGGAGTGGGTGGCGGACTGGAAACCGTCGTCTGTTCGATTGGCACCGGCTCGAGGAGTTCGACCTCCGTGGCTTGGGTGCGCAGGATCGCCATCAATGCCAACACGACGCCGCATGCCACCAGTATGGCTGCGGCGATCAGGTGTCTGCGGGTGAGTTCCAAGCGAGCAAGCAGCGATGGCGGCGGGGGCGTGGATTCCGCGGGGCCGTCGTCGGCAGACGAGGAGCCTTCTTCGTCCGGTTCGTCCGAGCCCACCGCACGGCGAGGACCGCCCAGTGGCGCGTGCCCCACGCTGACATAAGCCAAGCGGGCACGCACCAGTTCGTCGGTGGTTTCAGGGGTGGATCGCATACCCCGTGATAGAAGAAAGCCGGCCCGACTTCCCGTCGAACCGGCTTCCTGTGGAAAACAGCGTCTACTTTCCTGGCACCAGGCTCAGCATCTTGGGCAGCCTGGCGATCACCTTGATCACCTCGCGGCCCGCGAGGCTTCGCTGCACACCCGCATCGGCGAGCGCCAGCTCCAACGCGGTGTCCTCGGTCACGTCGGGCGAGACCTCCAGCTTGGCGCGAATCTTGCCTTGGATCTGGACCACCATGGTGACCGCCTCCTCGCGCATCAGCGACTCGTCGGCGGTGGGCCAGGTGCTGTTGGCCACCGACGGCTCGTAGCCCAGCGCCTCCCACATCTCCTCGGCCACATAGGGTGCGACGAGGCTCAAGGCTTGGGCGATGAACCCGGCGGCCTCTCGCACCGCAGGATCCGCCGGGCCTGCCCCGGTATCGATGGCCTTGCGTGCCGCGTTGACCAGCTCCATCACCCGGGCGACGGCCACGTTGAACCGGCCGGAGTCGATCAGGGTGGAGATCTCGGCGATGGCCTTGTGGGTCGCCTTGCGCAGGCCCGCATCGCCAGTGGAGAAGTCGGCCCCCACGGGGGAGGTCACCTCGGAGGCGATCCGGTAGGCGCGCTGCAGGAACTTCAACGACGAGGCCGGCGATACGTCGGCCCAGTCGATGTCGTCCTCGGGCGGGCCGGCAAAGACGACGGTGAGCCGCACCGCGTCGACGCCGAACTCGTCGATCTGCTTGCCCAGGTCGACGCCGTTGCCCAGCGACTTGCTCATGGCCTTGCCCTGGTTGATCACCTGGCCCTGGTTGAGCAGGCGCCGCATGGGCTCGTCGAAGTCGAGCATGCCCAGATCACGCAGCACCTTGGAGAAGAAGCGCATGTAGAGCAGGTGGAGGATGGCGTGCTCCACTCCGCCGACGTACTGGTCGACGGGCATCCAGCGACGCACCGCCTCCGGGTCGAAGGGCCCGTCAGTGAACTCGGGCGAGCAATAGCGCAGGAAGTACCAGGAAGAGTCCACGAAGGTGTCCATGGTGTCGGTATCACGCTGGGCCGCACCGCCGCACGACGGGCAGGTGGTGTTGACCCACTCGGTGGCCGACGCCAACGGCGAGGTGCCCTTGGGTGCCAGCGCGGCGCCCCGCAGGTCGGGCAACCGCACGGGCAGCTGATCGTCGGGGACAGGAACCTCACCGCAGGCGGCGCAGTGCACGATCGGGATGGGGCAACCCCAGAACCGCTGGCGGGACAGCAGCCAATCACGCAGCCGGAACTGCACGGTGCCGGTGCCCAGGCCGTCGGCCTCGAGCTGCTCGGTGATCTTCGCCACGCCGGAAGCCTTGTCGGCCAGGCCGTTGAGCAGGCCCGAGTTCAGGTAGGCGCCGTCACCGACGGTAGCCACCCCGGTTTCCGCAGGGTCGGTGCCGTCCACATCGAGCACGGTGCGCACCGGCAGGCCGAACTTGCGGGCGAAGTCCAGGTCGCGCTGATCGTGCGCGGGCACCGCCATGATGGCGCCGGTGCCGTAGTCGGCGAGCACATAGTCGGCGGCCCAGATCGGGACCTGCTCGCCATTGACCGGGTTGGTGGCGGAGATACCCAGCCACACGCCCGTCTTCTCGTGCTCGGTGGACTGGCGCTCGATCTCGGTCATGCGCTTGACCTGATCTAGGTAGGCCTCGAAGGCCGGGCGCTGCTCATCGGTCACCAGTTCCGCCGCCAGCGCGGCGTCGGGAGCGACCACCATGAAGGTGGCACCGAACAGCGTGTCGGGACGCGTGGTGAACACCGTGATCGGTTCCTCACGGCCCTCGACCCGGAAATCGACGTTGGCGCCCTCGGAACGGCCGATCCAGTTGCGCTGCATGGTCAGCACGTGATCGGGCCACCCGCCCTCCAGCTGAGACATGTCGTCGAGCAGCTGCTGGGCGTAGTCGGTGATCTTGAAATACCACTGGTTCAGCTGGCGCTTGGTGACATCGGCGTGGCAGCGCTCGCACTTGCCCGCGACCACCTGCTCGTTGGCGAGCACGGTCTGGTCTTGGGGGCACCAGTTGACGTAGGAGTCCTTGCGGTACGCCAGGCCCCTCTCGAAGAAGCGGAGGAACAGCCACTGGGTCCAGCGGTAGTACGCCTCATCGGAGGTGTGCAGCCGACGCGTCCAGTCGAGGCTCAGGCCGTAGCGCTTGAACGAGCGCACCTGGGTATCGATGTTGTTGTAGGTCCACGTCGACGGATGGGCGTCGGCCTTGATGGCGGCGTTCTCCGCGGGCAGGCCGAAAGAATCCCAGCCGATCGGATGCAGGACGTCGTAGCCCTGCATCCGCCAGTATCGTGCCACCACGTCGCCCATGGCGTATGCCTCGGCATGCCCCATGTGCAGATCGCCCGATGGATACGGGAACATATCGAGCACATAGCGGCGCTCACGGCTGCCGTCATCGAGGGCGCGGAAGGTTTGATCCTCTTCCCAGAACCGCTGCCACTTGTCTTGGGCATGCACCCTGTCGTAGGTCTTGTGCTGAACCTCGTCTTGGCTCACGAACTCATACTCCTGCTTGGATGTGAAGAGCCGTCGGTCGTGGCCGATCGGCCGCCTCAGTCTAGCGCGAGGAAGGCATCTACCTCTTCCGCCGTGGGCGGCTTGGCACCCTGGCGGGTGCAAACCAGTGCCGCTGCGGCGACGCCGCGTTCGAGTGCGGCGTCCAACGCGTCCGGATCTTCCGCATAGGAGGAGAGGAATCCGGCCATGAAGGTGTCGCCGGCGCCCACCGTGTCGGCCACCTCGACCCGACGCCCGGGCACGCGCACCACGGAACCATCCGGCTGCACCGCTGCCACGCCATCGGAGCCCAGGGTGACGATGAACAGGGACAGCCCAAACTCGTTCAGCCACTGAACCGCGGTCTCGACGGGGTCGGCCCCATCGGTGAGCCACAGCAGATCGTCGTCGGAGGCCTTGGCCACGCCGTCCTGTTCACCCACTACGCGAAGGAAGCTGGCAACCTTCTCGTTGTACTCGGAACGATCGGGAATCACGGTAGGACGCACGTTGATGTCGAAGCTGACCGCGGCGTTGGTACCGGCAATGAAACGCAGCATCGGCGAATAGCCGGGATCGGTCACTGCCCCAATCGAGCCGAAGTGCAACCAGTCACCCTCCGACAGGACGGGGAACTCCTCGTCGCTCCAGTTGAAATTGGAGGTGCCGTGAAAATGGAAGGTATAAACGGCCTTACCCTCGTTATCGAGCGAGACGATGGCCAACGAGGTGGGATCGTCCGTGGTGATCGCGAGGTCCAGCTGCACATCGTTGCCCTCGATGTGTTCCGCCAGCTGACGGCCGAAGGCATCGGAACTTACTCGGCCCAGGAAATGGCTGTCCTGGCCAAGCCTGCCGAGCGCGACAGCCGTGTTCATGGGCCCGCCCCCCGACAGCGCACGCCAGGCGCTTTCCGCAGAACTCCGCTCGTCACCGGGCAGCATGTCAATCAGTGCCTCACCGCACACCACAAAACGCATGAAGGCACTCTACTGTCCGGCGCCGTCCTGATATGGACCATTTACGTTTCGTCCCATCGCTTCGGCGGGATCGCGTGGCGATGCATCCGCAACAAGACACCGAGCAGCGGATGCTCGGGAGCGAGGCGCGCCAATTGCTCCAGGCAAGAGGTGTGCTGAGCGGCACGTCCGGCCAGCCAGCAGGTGAGGGCGAGCAATGCCAAGACGTTGGCCACCGCATCCTCCGGGCAGGCGCGTCTCGCGCGGGCGAGCGGGTCAAAATGCTGCTCGGCATTGCTGGTGCTCAGCTCCACCAGCACGGCGGCGAAACAATCCTCGTCCCGGAGCAGGGCGGCGATGCGTGTGGCTGCTGACTCCCCCGGGCGCGGCTCGCCGATCAATCTCTGAAGCTCGGCGAGCTTGGCGTCCAAGGGCAATTCCTCCGCGAAGGACACGGCTTCCTCCCAGCGTTTCGGGCACACCACGCCCGATTCAACCTGCGCGACGGTGGCGTGGCGGGTGCGGGCGATGGAGATCCCCTTGTACACGGCCTGCGCCGCGAGTGCGGAACTTTCGAAGCAGTAGTCGAGCGCCTGGCCGGCCATACCCAACGGCCAGTACTTCTTGCCGTCGCACACCAGGCATTCCAGAACCGTCTCCCTGCCGAGTACCTCCTGCAGTTCCTCCATGCAGAGCACCGCATCGTCCTCACTCGCCGCGTACCCCACCAGGATCCATTCGCAAAACCCCACCTGAGCCTCGACGGCCAGCAGCTGTTCCACCACCTGATCGAAACAGGTGAGGTACCAATCCAGATCCACCCGGGCGCAGAACAGCACCTCCCGGCGCCCCGATCCGTCGGTACGCGCGGCCATGACGACGCAGGAATCCTGCGGATGAAACCCCAGCAGCAAGCTGGGGGCGGCAACCAGGTCTTTGAACTGATGGATGGTGAGCGTCTCGGTAGTGGTCATGCCGCATGATTGGCGAAAAGATCCCGGATTTCCCGGCGGGCTGCCCACCTGTGGACAACCTGGATTCTTCGCGCGCGAAGGTAGGCTGTGCCCATCATGAGCAACGGACAGTGGCCACAGGGAAACCCGGGCAACCAAGGAAACCCCTGGGCCCGGCAAGATCCCAACTGGCGGCCGCCGCAGTTCCAAGACGCGGCGGGCCGCGACCCCAGGGTGCCGTTCGGCCAGCAGCCGTCCCCGCCGGATCCGAATTTGTTCACGCCCAAAGGCCCCTCCCCGCGGATCTGGATCGCCATCGCCGCTGCCGTCGCCGTCGTCGCGCTGGTTCTGGTATCGCTGCAGTTCTTCATCGGCGTCGACCCCGATGAGGACACCCTCTCCGAGCGCCCAGTACCCACTCAGCCCACGGCCACCCGCACCGGTAACTTCAAGCCGTTCGACGGGGCGGCCACCGGCGTCTTCGAACTCACGGCGACACGGTGGACCGAGGACGGGCTGGAGGTGGACTTCCGGATCGAGGTGGATCAGGTCAGCGAGTTCAGCTTCTTCGCCTACACCAACGCCTCCCGAGAGTCCTTCCTCCCCGAGGGGGACCCCATCGTCTCGGCCTCTCCCGAACAACCCGCCACCGGCACCTTGCGGCTTCCCATGCCCAACGCCGACTCGACCATCGTCTTGGCCGGCCCGCGGGGCAACAACGCCATCCAGGCGCTACCCGTCGAGGGCACGTAGTTCATCTGCCTCCAGGCAGCGTCAGGGCTGCATCTCCTTGAGCTCACGACGCCGCTGCCGCCAATGCGGCAACAAGGCCGTCATTCGCGCTTGAAAACCGGCGCCGTGACCGTGTTCCCACAGATGAACCAGCTCGTGCACCAGCACGTATTCCAGGAACTCCGGGCGGAACTGGGCCAGCGCCAGGTTGAGCGTGATGCTCGCGGTACGGGAGTTGCAGCTCCCCCACCTGCTCGTCATCCGGCGAAACCGCAGCGTCTTGACGTTCCTGCCCACCCGTTCTTGCCAACGATCGAGCATCGGCTCGAGCGCTATGTCCAGTTCGCGGCGATACAACGTATCGAGAACAAGATCTGCCCGACCGGGCTCCGAGGCCACGATGTGGATCTCATCGCCGATGCGATGCGCTGATTCCCACCTGCCGATGGTGAGCGTCGCTCGGTATTTCACTCCCCAGAGCCACGCCACTCCCGAGCTGGTTACCGGCCGGCGAATCTCTGCCCGCGCGACCACTTCTCGGCGTGCATGCAACAACCATTCCCTGCGTTCTTGGACGAATTGGCGCACCTCGGCCTGGGAAACGCCCAAAGGCGCGGAGACCCTCACTTCGCCCTGCGGAGGAACCACGCGTAACCGGAGATACTTGACGGATTTCACCGTGACGGCGACGAGGATCCCGTCCAGTTCGAAGCTCCAGGTGCGGTTGAGGGTGGGCATGGGCTAGACCTTAAACCGTCCCACCGACATCCGGGGATGTCGGTGGGACGCACTCGCTACCGGAACCTCCGCAGGCGCAGGCTGTTGCCGACGACGAACACGCTGGAGAAGGCCATCGCGGCGCCCGCAAGCATGGGGTTGAGCAGGCCCAGGGCGGCCAGCGGAATGGCTGCGGTGTTGTAGGCGAAGGCCCAGAACAGGTTGCCCTTGATCGTACCCAGCGTGCGACGCGACAGCCGGATCGCGTCGGCCGCGCTGCGCAGGTCGCCCCGCACCAGCGTGAGGTCGGAGGCCTCGATGGCCACGTCGGTGCCGGTACCCATGGCCAGGCCGAGATCGGCCTGCGCGAGAGCCGGGGCGTCGTTGACGCCGTCGCCCACCATGGCCACCACCTTGCCCTCCTCCTGGAGGGAGCGCACCACATCGACCTTGTCCTCAGGCAACACCTCGGCGATCACGCGCTCGATGCCCACTTCCGCGGCGATCTGCCTTGCCACAGTCTCGTTGTCGCCGGTCAGCAGCACCGGGGTCAGCCCGAGCCGCGTGAACTCGGCAACCGCCTCCGCGCTGGTGGGCTTGACCGTATCCGCCACCACGAGCACACCCCGCGCGCGACCATCCCAGCCCACAGCGATGGCCGTGCGTCCCGCGGATTGCGCCACGGACATGGCCTCTTCCAGCTCGGCCGTAAGCGCCGCGTCGTGTTCGGCCAGCAGGGTTCCGCGCCCGGCGACCACCCGATGGCCGCCGATGACCCCGCGCACGCCCCTGCCCTCCACGTTGGCGAACTCCTCTGCCGACGGCAACGCGCCCAGGCGTTCGGTGGCGCCCTTCGCGATCGCCTGAGCGATGGGATGCTCGGAGTTGTCCTCCAGCGCACCGGCCAGCCGCAGCACCTCGTCGGCGTCCTCTCCGGATGCCGCAACCACATCGATCAGCGCCATCTTGCCGGTGGTCACCGTTCCGGTCTTGTCGAGCACGACGGTGTCCACCTTGCGCGTGGATTCCAACACCTCGGGCCCCTTGATCAGGATGCCCATCTGAGCACCGCGGCCGGTGCCGACGAGCAGCGCGGTGGGGGTGGCCAAGCCCAGCGCACAGGGGCACGCGATGATCAGCACGGCCACGGCAGCGGTGAAGGCGGCCGACGCCGGGTATCCCAGAGGCAACCAGGTCACCAGCGTGGCGAGCGCAACCACGATCACGATCGGCACGAAGATGCCGGAGATCCGATCGGCGAGACGCTGCACCGCGGCCTTGCCCGACTGGGCGTCCTCGACGAGCTTGGCCATCTGCGCCAGCTGGGTGTCCGATCCCACGCGGGTAGCGCGCACGACGAGTCGCCCACTCGCATTGACCGTCGCGCCGGTGACGGCATCGCCTGGGGTCACCTCGACGGGAACCGATTCGCCGGTGAGCATCGAGACATCCACCGCCGAGTTCCCGGAGACGATCACACCGTCCGTGGCGATCTTCTCCCCCGGCCGCACCACGAACTCGTCGCCGACGCTCAGTTGTTCCGTGGGAATCTTGATCTCTTTGCCGTCGCGCAGAACCGAGACCTCCTTGGCCCCCAGTTCCAGCAAGGCCCTCAGGGCTGCACCTGCCTGCCGTTTGGCGCGCTTCTCGAAGTAGCGCCCGGCCAGCACGAAGGTGGTGACGCCCGCCGCCACCTCCAGGTAGATGTTGCCGGCGCCGTCGCTGGGCTGGATGGTCAACTCGAAGGGGTGGGTCATCCCGGGCATGCCGGCGTGGCCGAGGAACAGTGCGTACAACGACCACAGGAACGCGGCGATGGTGCCCATCGATATCAGCGTGTCCATGGTGGCGGCGCCGTGCCGAAGGTTGGTCCAAGCCGCTTTGTGGAAGGGCCACCCCGCCCACACCACGACGGGGGCCGCCAGCGTGAGGGACAACCACTGCCAGTAGGTGAACTGGAGCGGCGGAATCATCGCCATGGCGATGACGGGGATAGACAGCACGAGAGACCCGATCAGCCGGTGCCGCAGCGCTGTGAGCTCCGGATCGTCATCGGTCGACGGCTCGTCGCTCTCCTGCACGGGCGGCTCGGGCAGCGCGGCGGTATAGCCGGTCTTCTCGACCTCGGCGATCAGCTGCTCGGCGCCGAGGTCGCTCGAGACGACGACGCGGGCCTTCTCCGTCGCGTAGTTCACCGCGGCCTCGACACCATCGAGCTTGTTGAGCTTCTTCTCGATCCGAGCCGCACAGGATGCGCAGGTCATGCCGCCGATCTCGAGTTCGAACTCCTTGACCGGGAGCGGAGAGGTGGTGCTCATGCTTCTTCCTTCCTCATACCCCATAAGGGTATCTATCTCCACGAACTTTATACCCCTAGGGGGTATAAGACAAGTGGCGCCTCGCTTATCCGGCCCCGCGGTCAGGGACGGATCGAGGCTCGTTAGGGTGAGGCACATGGCCTCACCGCAGAAGACCACGCAGACGACCTTCCGCCTCGCCACCCTCACCACGCTGGTGACCGTCATGATGGGCGCGATGGTCTGCGCCACCGAATCCGGCATGGCCTGTCCCACCTGGCCGGGCTGCTATCCCGGCCAGCCCTTCCCCAGCTTCTCCTTGCCGTCGTGGATCGAGTTCACCCATCGCGCCATCTCCGGGGCGTGTCTGATCTTGCTGACCATGTCGGGGATCAGCGTGTGGAAGAGCCATAAAGACCGGCCGCTGGTGCGCTGGCTGCCGTGGGCCGCCGTCGCCGGCGCGGTCGCTGCCGCCGTCTTCGGCATGTCAATCATCTTCTGGGGCCTGCCCGCGCCTTTGGCGGCTCTCGACCTCTTCGCCGCGATGACCGCCCTCTTCGCGATCACCGCCGCTACCGTGGCCCTGAACCACGGCTCCGCTCCCTGGCGATGGCGGAGCAGCTCGACGGTGGGCAGCGCCCTGGTCGGCGGCACGATGCTGTTGCACGTGCTGGGAATCCTCGTGGCCGGGGTCGAGTCCTACACCCGTTGCATGGGGTGGCCGCTGCTGGCGCTGCTCAGCTACGACGGTCACGCCGCCGGCCAGGTGGCACGGTGGGTACTCGCAGGGCTTCTGGCCATCGGGATCGCCTGGATGGCCATCACCCGACGTGGCCTCTGGGCGCTAGCCCTCGGCCTCCTGATCATCGAGGCAGGTCTGGGGTTCGTGCTCCTCAGCTCGGGCATCTCGGCGGGCCTGGCCACCGTCTATTCGCTGCTGGCGGTCGGCATCCTCTTCACTCTGATGCTGGCCACCTCTCGCGCCGCGTTGGCACCCGTCGCCACCAGCGCCCCCCAAGAAGATCTGGTGAGCGTTCGCTGACGGTTCACGAAAGTCCGGGTTCTCCGGGCCACCACTGGCTGTCGGGCGTCGATCGAGCACCGAAGATCGCCTGGCCGACGCGCACGCAGGTCGCCCCTTCCTCGATGGCGATCTCGAAATCGCCGGACATCCCCATCGACAGCCCACCGTCGCCGACCAGTTGTTCGTCGCGCGCCTGATCCCGAAGCGCGCGAAGCAACGCGAAACACCGTCGCACGCGCTGCTCGTCGGCACTGAAGATCGCCAGCGTCATCAACCCGCGCACCCGCAGCGACGAGTAGTGACGCATGTGGCGCAGCACGCCGAGCAGTTCCTCCGGCGGAAGACCGTATTTCGACTCCTCGTCGGAGGTGTTGACCTGGACGAAGACCTCGAGGCCCCGGCCCGCGGCCTGGAGGCGCCGGTCCAGCGCCTCCGCCACGCGCAGGCTGTCGAGGCCTGGAACTCGGAGGCGAACGCGGCCACGTCCTTGGCCTTGTTGGTCTGCAGGTGGCCGATCACCGACCACGACACGTCGAGATCCGCCAGTTCGGCATGCTTGCGTTTGGCTTCCTGCACCTTGTTCTCGCCCAGCTCCGTGCAGCCAGCGGCCACGGCGTTACGGATTCGTTCGCCGGGAACGGTCTTGCTGACGGGCAGCAGGCGCACCTCCGAGGGCGCCCGCCCTGAGCGCTCGGCCGCCGCGTCGACGCGCGCACGAACCTCCGCGAGATTACGCCGGAACTCCTCCACCGTCGAGGCCCCGGGGTAGCGCTGCCTGCCGTCAACCGGATCTTCCACTGCCATATTCCCATCGTGGCATGCCGGGCAGAACATGGCACGGGGCACGCCGGTTCTGGCGTGCCCCGTGCGGTCAAGAGATCCGGCGGGATCTCCTAGGCTTCTAGACCTCCTTGAGGGCCGAGACCACGCCGCCCAAGGAGTCCTTGGCGTCACCGAAGAGCAACTGGGTCTTCGCGTTGAACAACAGCTCGTTCTCGATCCCCGCGAACCCCGGACGCATGGAGCGCTTGAGGAAGAAGATCTGCCGGGCGTGGTCGGCGTTGATGATGGGCATGCCGTAGATCGAGCTTCCCGGATCGTCGCGGGCTGCGGGATTGACCACATCGTTGGCCCCCACCACCAAAACGATATCCGTGGCCGGCAGCTGCGGATTGACATCGTCAGCCTCCACCAGCAACTCGTATCCCACATTCGCCTCGGCCAGCAGCACGTTCATGTGCCCCGGCATGCGTCCCGCGACGGGATGGATGCCGTAAGAGACCTCCACCCCGCGATCCCGCAGCGCGGTGACCAGCTCGGCCAGCACGTTCTGCGCCTGTGCGACCGCCAGCCCATATCCGGGCACCACAACCACCTTGCTCGCGTATGCCAGGGCTACAGCCACATCATCGGGGCTGGCACGTCGTACCGGCCTATCCGACTCTTGAGTGGACCCTGCGGTGGAACCGCCCTTGAGCGAGCCGAGCAAGATGCCAGCCACGCTGCGTCCCATACCGTCCGCCATCACCAGGGTCAGGATGAGGCCGGAGCAACCGACCAACATGCCCGAGATCAGCAGCACCGTATTGTCTAGCGCCACTCCGGAGGCAGCCACGGATAGCCCCGTGAAAGCGTTCAACAGTGCGATCGTGACGGGCGCATCTGCACCGCCGATCGGCAGCAACACCAGTATTCCGAGCAGCATGCCGAGGACCGAGAGCGCCAAAGCCCAGAGGAGGGAGCCTGTAACCACGACGAAGACGGCCGCAACAGCAGACAGAATCAATGTCACGACCATGATCGCGGGCGCGAGTGGAATGATGATCGGCCGCGCTGACATGATTCCCTGCAGTTTGAAATAGGTCAGCAGCGATCCTGTGAATGCGACCGCTCCGACCAACACGGCAAAAGCCACTGCAACCCTGGCGACGTAACTCGCTTCGCCATGATCCAGACTGATTTCCACCACGCCGACAAGGACGGAGCCGAGGCCTCCCACGCCATTCAAAATGGCGACCAGCTGGGGCATGCTCGTCATCGGGACTTTGAGGGCAATCGGCACGGAAATACCCGCCCCGAGCACGAGAGCGGCCAGGATGAGAAGCACCTTCGTGACACCGATATCGGTAGACAGAAGCACGGTCGCCACCGCGAGCACTGCGCCCGCCGCACCAATCGCGTTACCTCGCCTTGCTGTCGGCGGGCGCGACATACCCTTCAGAGCGAAGATAAAGCAGGCCGCCGAAATGAGATAGAGCAGTCCGGAGACGGTGTCGGGAAGAAGGCTCATTTCTCGATCTCCTTCCTGGTCGTGAACATCTGCAACATGCGGTCAGTGACGAGGAAGCCTCCCACGAGGTTGACCGCGGACAACACGATTGCCAACAGGCCGGCTACCAGCCCGAGTGTGGAGTCGGTATGGGCGGTAACGAGGACGGCACCGACCAGAACCATTCCCGAAATGGCGTTGGTGCCGCTCATCAAAGGGGTGTGCAAGGTGGAGGTCACCTTCGAGATGACCTCGACGCCCACCACACCTGAGAGCACGAGCAGGGTGAGCGCGATGACGAGATCCACGGTCATGCCTCCTTAGGCTGAGCGAGACGGTTCACGCCGTCATGGGTAATGGTCATACCTTCGACGATGTCATCGTCGAAGTCGATAACGACGGCGCCGTCGGAGACAATCAGCTTGATCACGTTCTCGACATTCTTGGCGTAGAGCCGGGAGGCGTCGGCGGGCAGATCTGACGGAGCGGACGCGAGCCCGACAATCGTGATGTGTCCGTCGCCCTGGGAAGACGGCACCTTCACGTCTTCGCCCGGAAGGCTGCCCTCGATATTGCCTCCAGTGGGGGCCGCGAGGTCGACCGCGACGGATCCTGGCCGCATCGCCTGCACCATCTCCGCGGTGACTAGGCGCGGTGCCGCACGCCCCGGCACAGCCGCCGTCGTGATCAACACGTCGGCATCGGCGATGTGCGGCGCGAGTGCCTCACGCTGCCGGGCGGCAGAGTCTTGTCCGAGGGCCCGCGCATATCCCCCGGTTCCGGCGCCCTCTTCCGTGCCGAGTCCCACCTCGATGAAGGTGGCACCCACTGAGCGCGCCTCTTCGGCGGAGCTGGGGCGGATGTCGTTGGCCGCGACGGTGGCGCCGAGGCGTTTGGCGGTGGCAATGGCTTGGAGCCCGGCTACGCCGATGCCCAGAACGACTACCTTGGCGGGCGGTACTGTGCCGGCGGCGGTCATGGCGAGTGGGAAAAACCGGGGAAGCCGGATCGCCGCCTCCAGCACCGCGCGGTAGCCCGCGGTCAGAGCCTGGGAACTCAGCGCATCCATCGACTGGGCACGCGACGTCCGCGGCAGACGCTCAAAGCTCATAGCGCTGATCTTGGCCGCAGCCAACGCTTCAACGCGGCCGGGATCATGCGGACCCGCCATGCCGATGCTGACCGTTCCGGGATTGAGAGCCCCGATCAGCTCGTTACTCAACGGCAGGACGTGAGCCAAAATGTCCACATCGGCGAGTGGAATCGAGGTGGAGATCTCGGCTCCGGCAGCAACGTACTGGGCGTCAGGATGGCCGGCTATGTTCCCGGCACCTGATTCAATCAGGACTCGACATCCCAACCTTGCTAGGGATTTACAGATCTCGGGCGTAAGCGCTGCCCTTGTTTCAGGCTGCGGCTCGTTCATCGCGGCTACGGTGATCACCGTCACACCATAGGGGACGATACCTTCTCGTCAGGCGCCGGGGCCAAGACCGATGCAACACCGGGGCTTAGTAGAGTGGGCTAGCCCGATTTCTCACTCGCAAAGGCCAGGATGATTCGCGCGGCATCCTCGGGGTCGCGAATCATGGCCTCGTGTCCGTGGCCCGGCACCTCGTCATAGCGTGCACCGGGGATGAGTTCGGCAACCTCCTCCACCCAGACACGCGGACACACCTTGTCTGTCTCGCCGCGGAGCACGAGCGTCTCCACCTGGATCTTGGGGTAGGTCTCCTCGACGGGGTGGTCCAGCATGATACGAAGCTTCCGGACGAACCACGGGATCCCCGCTTTCGCGTACTGCCACCCGCCGAGAATGAGCACTCTCAGCGATTCTCCCCACAGGTCCTGCACCATCCGCCACGCCTGCCGCACGGCCGTGCGTTCGGCGGTATTCACCGTCGGGGCGATCAGGACGAGTTGGGAAATCAGTTCGGGATGCTGGACGGCGACCTCCGCCACCACCTGGGTTCCCATCGAATGCCCGATCAGCACAACATCCGGCGCCTCCAGTCGCCGGATGAAACCGGCCACCAGTTCTGCCGTTTCCGGGATCGTGCGCGCCTTCTCCGGCTCAGGCGAGTCGCCGAAGCCGGGAAGGTCCAGCGTGACCACTTGGCCCGCTTCGCCCAGCAACTCCGCGAGTCCCTGGAATACCCGTCGCCCCATGCCGATGCCATGCACCAGCACGAATGTCTTCGGCCCATGCCCGGTGCGAGAGCCGACCATGGTGACGCCGCCGTCATAAGAGAAGAACGCCTCGTTGGACATAACGGCAGACTAGCGGTCGAGGCAGTCGAGGTCTGCGGATGGATGATCAGCGGTACCCACCGTCCGTTGGGCTCCCGTTCTGATTACTCCAGGAGCAAGCGCTGGTGATGGCGATCGAGAATGTGCTGCAGCCTCAGGATCTCGTCGGAGGTCTCGGTGAAGCCGGCCGCCGAGAGCAACCTCTCCCGTGCAGGAAAGTAGCGCTCTTCCAAGAGGGAGGCGGCTTTCCCGGGATCGATGGCCGCGAGCCCAGGATTGGAGGTGATATTCCAGGCATTGTCCGCGAGCTTGACCAGTCTTCCCAGCGGATGTGCGGCGGCCCTGGTGATCAGTTCGTCGTAGCTCTCATCCGAACGACGCGTGACCGAATCGATCGCCCCGACCACAGTGTCCCTCACTCCCCACCGACTCAATTGGGGCAACGTGACCTTCGTGTCTTCGATGACATCGTGCAACCAACCCGCCGCCTCGGCGTCCCAGCCGAAGAGCGAGGCCGCTTCCGCAATCGGGATCAAGTGCGCGTCGAAGTAGTCCCGCCCCGCCCGGTCTACCTGGCCCGCATGCGCCCGTCGCGCGATCTCCCTGATCTCTGTCATCTCCACTCCCCCAGTCTTCCCGTCTACGTCGGTCATCCGGCAGGGTCGAGCCGCATCGATCCGGGACAGGAACCTCCCGAAGATCGTCGATTTGCCCTTGTGGCGACGGGTGACTATAGTTAGAGATCGCGACGCGGGGTGGAGCAGCTCGGTAGCTCGCTGGGCTCATAACCCAGAGGTCACAGGTTCAAATCCTGTCCCCGCTACTAAAAGATGAACGTTAGAACCGGCGACCTGAGAAGGCCGCCGGTTCTTTCGTTTACCGACATGACCCGTCTGCCCAAAATCCTCCACAGGCATGACACCACCCGTCCCGGATAGGCCCTCCTTACCATCTTCTCTCAACATCACCTGAGGATCGTCAGCCAACATCGGACGGAAAACCTGCTGCAGGTCATAGCCAGCAACGTCATCATCCTCGATATAGATCGCCTCAAAAACGGCCTGATTCAGATCACGCCTCGACTGGTCCGTCGCGGACAGGTACTGCGCATGAGAGTGCTCGAGGAGTCCGCATACCCGATCGAACGCGACATGAATCTGCTCGCGGTTCAGCTCTTGCTGAGCAAGCTCCCCCTGCAGCGAGGCACGCTCACCAGCGATGCTTTGCTGTTC
>JAWKJW010000030.1:0-44480 GCA_041393555.1 Tessaracoccus sp.
TTGGTGGGATGCAGCGGCGGGACAGGTCACGCGCTAGCCTCAATGGAGCCTGACCGTATAGGTCAGGAATAGGGCTCGCTGAAATTGTAGCCTGTGACAAGGGGTTTTGCACGCTCGTCCGAGCGCTGCTCTCGCAGGGCACGAGCCAAGTGAGGATCGTCATGTCCTTCCAAGCCAAAAGCGCCTCTGACTAGGACGCGAGCGCTTACGCGTCGCGCCCTACGCATCCGAGCGCTCGTCATATGATCTGGTCTCCTTGCTGAGGCAGTTCCTGACGCTTCCCCACGAAGGTGAAGCGTGCAGCATCTACGTTACCTAAGTCGATGATCACAACTGAGTCCACTGCCAGTTTCATGATCCGCTCTGCGTCGAGGCGCAGGTGAGTGAGTTCTGTTCTCGTCAGGTCACACACGAACACCGAGTACTGGAGGCGCTCTCCATGCGCCTCCATCAGTTTGCAGATACGTCTCAGCCGAGCAGGTTCTCGGATATCGTAAGCGATGAGATGTCGTCGACGCGGCATCGGTCACCTCGTCACGAATGGCGTGTAGTCGGGAAGCTCGCCCAAGATATGAGCCGCCAGCATTCGAGCCTGCACCTCCATGGCACGTCGATAGGTCACCCTGTAGCCGAAGTGAGGGTGCGTGATCTCATGATCAAGTCGCCGTTCGTAAGCGCGTAGCACGGCCTTACGTCCGTCAGCTTCAAGTTGGCATCCACCTGCTCGGCTCAGGAAGCTACTCTCCCGCACCTCACCATTGTTCAGCACCTGCAAGACCACGCTTTCCGCGACGAGCGGACGAAACTCCTCCGCCAGGTCGAGGGCAAGCGCCGGCCGCCCGAAGCGAGGGCGGTGAAGGAACCCGCAGTAGGGATCGAGCCCCACCGAGTGAAGGGTGACGGTCAGGTCCTTCACAAGAAGCGCGTAGGTGAAGGACAGCACAGCGTTCAAGGGGTCCGGTGGTGGCCGGCGAGCGCGCCCATTCGACTCGAACTGCGACACGTCGACCTTGGCGCCATCCGCAACCATCGTCGTGAACTTACCGAAGTAGAGCCTGGCGGCCGTGCCTTCGAATCCCAGCAGGCTCTCCGCAGAACCTGCGAGTCGCGCAGAACCAGAGAGGTTCTTCAGCTGCTCCACAACGGCCGCAACGTCACCACGCGAGTTTCGTCGCAAAAGCGTCCGGGTGTTACGAATCTTCCCCGCGATCATGTTCCTGGCAATATTCAGCGCCGTCTCGGCAGAAGCGCCGTACTGGGCCCGACGCAGTTCGACGTTTCGGGAGGGTAGGCCCTCTGCCATGCCATTGAACCAGCCTCCGTAGGTGAACCACAGCACCGGTGCATCCTGAGCCATCAACGTTCGCATCGCCTGCGCAGAGACAGAGACGTTGCCGAACACACAGACCTGCGACACATCGATAAGCCTGAGCGATGCCTTGACCTCTCCCTCATGAAACACTTCCAAGCGTCCACGTCGCACCCCGAGCGTCGCGCCTTGGGTCGTCACATACACAGGGCGAGACTGCCGATCAGGCGCCATCACACGACGCAACGGCTTCCGCTCACGTGCTCGAATGCTCAATGCTTGCGTCTCATCCGGAAGACAAATGCCGACCAATGAGCACCGAGGGCACTTCGGGCTATCGACAAGAGGCGGCGGTGCTTCAACAGAGCTAGCCGTTTGCCATAGCCGACCCAAGATGCTCTCGACCTCCGCAATCGCTGCGTCATCCACCTCGATCTTGACTCGACGCCGGACCTCCGCGTACCAGACTTCGGCATGCTCCACCTGATATCCAGACTCGCGTAGCAAAAGAGCCTGAATTAGCAACTGAATCCGGTCACTCGGCCAGGCTCCGCCATCATCGGATGGTCTGCCTTTCTTGTAGTCGACCGGGATTACCTTTCCTTCGCCCCCTCCCTCGACTAAGTCGAGCTTTGCGGAAAGACCCAGATCCTGAGAGGTCAGCCACACGGACGTAGCTCGACGCCCATCCCATGCTTCCTCTTTGTCAGGCAGGTCACCGGCTCGCGTGTCTACGACGCGATGGACGTAGAGGCCTTCCTCAACGTCGTCATTGGTGGCGAACTGCGACTGCACCCACTCCAGGTGGAACAAGCGAGGACAGTAGACGAACTCGTTGACCATCCGCGCGGGGACGGTATCCGGGAGCCCCGGCAGATCAGGCCGAACCGACATCATGACAAAACCGTCTTCAGCACACCGGCAGACTGACCGCCAGGCGCTTGATAGCGCCTGGCCCGGCACACATGCACCACGCCGAGCGCCCTGAGTTCCGAGGTGATCGTGAGCTTTCCAGTTTGACGATCGACGCAATCCGCGAGCGCTGGATGCTCAATGAGGACGGCCACTGCCGACGGCGTTAGCGGATGGTCCCAGACGGGGAGACGTAGTTCGTTGTACGAGCGTCGTCCGGCCGAGACCGTGTGCCATCCACTACTGAGCGGCCGACGCCGCGGGCTCGCCGTCGTACGTAGTAACGGATAACTCATGAGTGCAAGCCACGTTGCCCCCGGTACGCCGCGCATGTTGGCTGATCCAGCACCATCCTCAGCGGCATCCCACATTGCACGGTGGTCGAGATACTCTCCGGTCGTTCCTGGGACCCTGCGCCAGCCGACGAGAGCTTGACGAAGGTAATCGGATTGTTTGCGCACATCGGTCAAAGGAGAGGTGAGCATCGTGGCCATGGACTGCTTGCCGGATGGGGCCGTGAACTGACTGATAGCCGCGCGACCCTTATCGTCCGCGGCCAGATCTGTCACCAGGCTCGCCAACCATCTTCGTACCTCTGATTGCTCGTTCTCGGCCATGTGGCTGAGCAGCGATTCGCTGGCTTCCCTCAGTCTGGTCTGAGGCATTCGAAGTCTATCGGGCGCCGCTCCTGGGGGAGGAAATCCTGCGCCGACACCAGGCAGCACCGATCCGTCGGAGATGCCATCAACTACCGCTCGCAGATCAGCGACCACGTGGTCAACTGTCAAGTGATGGCTGTGCAGTACCGCGGTATAGCCTCTCGGTGTCCAACTCAGTTGTGGTTTGTCGTCAGTGAAATCGGACAGCAACCGGAGCACGCCGATTGCCGCGAGGATGCCCAACGGTGAGTCTCCCGTTAGCGCGGGCAGTCGAACTTCGCTCATGATCCTTCTCCTGACACCGTCATATCGGCACAACGAACAATGGCCTCAAGCAGCGCGAGCCCCCATCGGCCATAACGCGCATTCAGGTCCTGGAATCTCTGCGCGTGGTTAACATCCACCTTCTTGGGTAGCGGAGCCGCCGTGAGTACCCCATCGATCACCGCAGTCAACTGATGATCAGCGGTGTCGATGATCGCCGGAAGCAGCGGCCTCGCGTGACCGTGGTGACTCGCGATCAAGTGCAACACCAGCTCGGTATCGCCTCCATAAGACTCCGGCTGGCCTGCCAAATACTCGGCAACAAGAGAATGAGACCATGCTTCGTGTCGGGCACCTCGCGGCATGCCGCTGCGGCGACGAGCGTCGCGATGGCGCTGCAGCTCCCCCGGAGGCATTCCCGATTTTGCGAGCGGCTCGTCAGCGATGGCTGCACGTACCGGGTCACCATCGAAGAGCATTGCCTGGAAACGGCGGTCAACCTTGCCCACGTCGTGCCATCGCGCCGCATCTCCTACGGCTTGCATAAGGTCATTAGGCAGCCCGAGGTTCCGTGCGATCTCGATCGCCCGCGCCCCGACCGCCTCACCGTGCTTGACGAGCACGACGGGCTGTTCCAGATGAGCGGTTCCATCGGTCATATCCTCCGACGCATCGCGCCAGGCCGCCGGAACACCCTTCGGTAGCTGCATGATGGCGACGGGCAGGATCTGCCGCACACGCCCAGCATGACGGCTCTCTCCCTGGGGCGGCGCCTGAAGTGTGGCGTCATTCATAGCCCTGAGCAGACGCTCCCAGCGCGACCCCTGACCTTGGTCCCCACGCCCCCAGGGGCTTTCTTTAGTTGGAGTCCCCTCAGCCAGCCACCGCCTGATCGTCTCTTCACACTGCGCGGCCAAGGACTTCTGTCCATCGGGATCGTCCGAAGACCAACATGAGTGAAGCTTTTCCCAGAACTTCTCATCAGGCGGATCGATCGCAAGCCTCTGCGAGAGCCCTTTGTCAACACGCAGTACGGGCCGGCCACGGTCTAACGCCGCGATCTCGGCGACATCCTGGACGGGGTCTTTGCTCTTTGGAGCCCAGCCGTACTGGTCGAGCCCACCTCGCTCCGCCGGCACAACCAGGGTGTCGCCTGGCCGAATCGCACGGGCCTGTACCCAAGCCCATGCAGTGGTCCCGTCTGCGCGGGTTTCTCTACGTAGAACCTCATCTGAGTTTGCGGCGTCGCTGAAGGCAGCCCAGTCGTCATCCTCATCGTCCCAGTCACTCAGGGCTTTGGTACGGTCTCCAACCAACCATCGACGAACGGCACCCAGCGGAACATCGACGGTCTCTTCGGCCCGGACCGGAACCGCCTCTATCACTGTGCTGGCTTCGGCAGCGGTAAGGCCGAGTCACCATCGGCGAGAAGTAGCCCGTCTCTCCACGCCAATGACACCGGGGCAACACCACGGTCGATGCCGTGAAGATAGGCATCCAACGGCGCGTCGTTCACCGGCGCCGGGTTTGTGCGCACCCAGGCATCCAGGTGAGCCGGGAGAAGATATGGACAGCGGCCCGTTCCACGAATGCTTCTCCTGGCGGGACCAACTGACGCAGCGCCAAAGGCGAGACATCGAGCCCATCTTCGGAGCAGGCAAGGAGTGTTCTCAGATAGTTCGCGGTGGCTTTCCGAGATTCGCCATAAACCGGAGGTTTCGGATCGTCGTCGTCAACAACGATCACCGTTCCGCCGCTGTTTCCGCGCCGATCCACCCTTCCGAGGCGCTGAACCAGAGCATCCCAGGACGCACTCTCTGTGACCAGCGTCGTGGCATCCAGATCGATGCCAACCTCAACGGTCTGCGTAGCGACGAGGACGGCCGTATCACTGGACTCGGCGCGATCAGCGCCGAAGAGGCCGAGCACCCGCTCGACAATCGCCTCGCGCTCGTACTGACGGCTGCGTCCGATAAGCAATAGCGGATCGCTGCCCTTCGGAAGGGACTTAACCAGGTGGGAGTGTACGTCCCGCGCTCGGTCGATCGTGTTGCACACCACCAGCACGCGAGCGCCGGGTGGGCAGCTTCCTTGCAGCGAGCCCCGCCACTGTCTTGACTGCCGCAGCTTTACCGACCGACTCCATTCGCAGCCGTTTGTTGGCGGTGAGCCGTCTCGCCGCCACCGGGTCTGCCAGGTGCGCCTCCTCATCAAACGGTGGAACCCAGCCTCCCTCAGCGCCATCGGACGTAGCGGTCAAGCGAGTCACGACGGGTCTCGCAAGCCCCAAAACTTGCGCGGAGGTGTCATAGCTCAGCGCCGATCCCAGCGTCGTTGTCAGCACAGTAGCCAGGTGGGCCTCATCCACCAGGATGAGCGAGTCTGCGCCCACCAAGGCAGCGTCAATAGGCCGGCGACGGACACCCACACCATAGCCACGGAAGAACAGCCGGCTGCCCACTTGATCGACGGTGCCGGTGACGATGCCAGGCAGATCTGGCCGATCCAGCCAAGAGGCATCCCACGACGCGCCGCCTCGCATCTTCACCACCGGAAGCAGGGCGTCGCCCCCTGCTCCGGCTCCCAGTAGGCGAAACCGTGCTGCGACTTCTGCCGCAACGCTGCCATCCTCAGCGTTGGCGATGCGATCCGCAATCTGCTTGGCATGCTGCTCTGCCTGGTCAACAACGATGCGACGATCAACCACAAAGAAGACCCTCCGGCGACCGAGACGCCCCCCTGCGGCCCTGTCGGCATCAAGCGCCGTCATGAAGGCCCAGACATCAAGGAGTGAGGTCTTGCCGAGACCCGTTGGAACATCAATCAGAGCAGGCCAGCTTCCTTCATCAAGGATCTGCCGAGGAAGGTCACGCTGCCAAGGGAAGGGGTCGTGACCATGAATCTCGCGGTAAAACTCAGAGAAATCTTCAGGACGCATCGCCGTCACCCTCCCCAAAACGTTCGGGCTGGAGAAGACCGACACCGAAGTAACGTCCAGCGCCCACAAGCACAGGGCCGGTAACGGGCTGCTCGAAGGTGACTCGGGCATGACAGTACAACCGTCCTCGTGCACGCCGGGGCAGCTCACGCGGCGATAGTCGTGCCGCGCCGGTGGTCATGGCTTCGGTACTCACCTCTACGAGAGTCGGCTCCGGGAGTCCCGCATTCACAACACTCTGCCAAACGGCATGAGCAAGGTCGCCATTCTTTGGATAGCGATCCAGCACGATGGGGGTCACAGTGACCCATCGCTGCGACTGCCGTACCCAATGCCATGCGGTTGCGCTCTTTGGCAAGCGCTCGTCGGGGCGGTACTCCAACGCGAAGGGCTCCCGGTATCCGGGCACAGTGAGCTGTGCGATGCCGTCCACCTCTGAGCCGAGCACTCCTCGCAGCACACGCCTGCGCTCATCCTCATCCATGCCGGGAATCGCGACGCCAAGAGCGACGAGGCGTCCATCGGAATGAGGCCCCCCACACACCGGTAGGCCGAGGTAAGCAACGTGGGGGTTGCCGTCGTAACCATGACCGTGGAGGGCGGGCGGAAGTGGCTCTGTCGTATTGCTCATCACCATCGATCGCAGCGCTGCGGCGAACCTCGCAGTCTCCCTGGCGGACGGACGATGATCTATGAACCGGAGTGCAAGAAGATCCCGGTAGGGCGATGGGAATACCGCAACTCTCTCGGGCGGAAGCGTCCCCACCTTCTGATATGGCTGCTGCGCCCGTGTCCCGTCGCTAGCTTGCCACGCTGACAAACCCATCTCGAACAGGGCGTTCAACTCATCGGTATAGCCGGGATAGGCCACTCGTAACAGCAGTTCCCCCTCATCACGCGGTTCATACGCCTCTAGCCCGACAGGTAGTCGGACGGAGGAGGCACGTTGAAACCCCATCAGTACCGGTGACGTAGACCTGCCGAGGTAAGGAATCCGACGCGCCAGGGCATCGAGTCGGATGATGTCATCGTCGGCGAAGGCGTCATCATCCTTCCAGACCATCTGAACTCGAGGATTCAACGGAAAGACCGAACACCGTTCTCGGAGCCCGCTCGTGCGTCCAGGGTGAATCTGATGTTTCCCTTTACCCTCACGGCGGTTGGTGACAACATAGGAACGACTGCGACCTTCACCCGCTAGGCCGGACGCGTGAACCGTCGGTGGCGGAAGGCACTCAAGTGCCCTGAGCGTCGGCATGTCATCGTCGGTTGCCACCGACCGAAGCGCGGCCTGCACCCTCCCGGGATGCGGTGGCCACTCACCGGAGCGAGGGTCCTGCCCGCCCCCGGCGTCGTAACGATCAGCGGCCAAGAACAGATCCAGGCAGATCGCCACGTCACTCTCCTGCTGACTCGGCCTTGGTGAGGCTGTAGTCGATAGCCTTGGCCAGATCACCAGACGGCGTCAGTTCGACAGGGTCCAGCTCAAACTCGACGCTGACCGCTAGCGCCGCGTCGAGAGCCGCGCAATAGAGTTCAATGGCTTGCCCCGGCGACAGCGTGAATGACTCCGCCACCCCTCCGCGACCGATCCACTCCAGGCTTTCCTCCTCGACCACCAACTCGCAGCCGCTGCGCAGCCAGATGCCGGGGCCACCAAAGGCCAACCGATCAGCAAGCAGGGCGAACGCCGCCAGGAAGACGCGAGCTGCGAGAACCTGATCGGGATTGGCTCCACCAAACCCGATGCGGTTGAGCGCCGTCAGGCTCAGCGTGGCAAACCGGGTGGCGCTCGTGATCGTGACTCCGCCATGAGCGGGGTTCGGCGCGATGTTGCCATGCCCGATCTCGCTGAGCCGGGCTTTGGCTCCCTTCTGAGGGCTAGTGGAGTAGGACCACTCATCCCCTTCCCCGGAGCGGCTTCCGACGAGGTTCAAGGGATCCATGCGGCCCGCTTTACGTTTGCCCTCGACGGGGTCCCAGCCGACGACTTCGCTCGCGTAGACCCGTGGGAACTTGGCTTGGCGGCCCTTACGATGACTGTTCCAGCCTCCATAGACCAGGGTGCCCGGATCATGCTTGAGCAGCGCGCTCCCGTTAGTCAACTCGGCGGCCTGAAGGGCCTTGCCCATGTCCGTCTTGTCGAACTTCACACCGTCGAGCAAAGAGTCACGCCAATACGCGTCGAAGGCTCGGTGAGGAGCATCAAGACCGGTGATCACCGCGGTCGCGGCTCCTACGTGGGTGAGGCGGAGCATCGGCATCTGCACCGAACCATCAGCCCAGGCTAAGCGCAGTGCCTCTTCACCTCGGTTGGCTTGCGACGGCACCTGGTCAAGCACCGCAGCGTTCCGAGGTTGACCATCCTTCACGCGGGGCTCAATCAGATACGGGCAAGGGTCATTCGGTGTGGTCGGGAAAGTTGGGGGAAACACCTTCGAGCCGGGACCACCGGCTGGTTGGTAGGACGTGGTGATGCGAGCGAGCGCAAACTCTCCGTCGCAAACCTTCGAGGTCAGGGAATCAAGGGTCAGTCTGGTCAAGGCGTTCACCTCTCTGTGAGTATCGTCTGCATCTATTTCTACCTTGATTCGCTATGACGGACAGGAACACACGTTTCGTCATCCGCATTTTCTACTCCCACGCACCGACTAGATCTGCTGCGGAGAGAGCGGGATCAACGTCACGCGGGCCTCGCAACCCAGCACAAGCACCGAGCACCCTCGACCAAGCTGCAGAACTCCCCGCTCATCAGCGCACCGTCTAGGATCCGATCATCTGTTAACGCCATCGTGGGCAAGACGAAAGATGTGTGGCCAATGGAGGAAATCGTCGGGATCGACGTGGGCGGATCGTTCATCAAGTGGGGCAGAACGAATCGGTCCGGCCAGATTCTCCAGTTCGACCGGATCCCCACTGAGCGTCAGCACCCCGATCGTGTGATCGAGAAGATCTCGGCCCTGATCCGGGCTGAAAAGGGCGCCGAACGGGTTGGCGTCAGCATCCCCGGCATCGTTTCCCCGCCGGGCAGTTGATCACCTCCGGCTCCATCCTGGGGTTGGAGGGATGCCAGGTGAAGGCCGAGTTGGAAGCAGCCACCGGGCTGCCGGTCACCGTCGTCAACGACGCCCATGCCGCCGGACTGGCCGAGCACTGGACCGGCGAAGGGCAAGACTGCGCCCACTTCATCTGCATCACCATCGGCACCGCCGTGGGCGGCGCGATCTTCATCAACGGCGCGCTGTACCGCGGCTTTCGCGGCGCCGCCGGGGAACTTTCGATGATCAGGATGGGTCCCCCGCTCCCCGGTGAGAAGATCCCTGCTAGCGCCTCTCACCTCTGCGGAGGAATCCTCGGCCTGAGCCGCATCTACAGCCGAGCGCTGGGCCTGATCGAACCGTCGACGTGGCTCACCGACACGTGGGAGATCCTCCGCAGAGCAGAAGAGGGCGACGCGATCGCCGCAGCAAGCGTCGAGGAGTTCTTCGAGCATCTCACCATCCTGCTCATCAACACCACCGCCACGCTCGACCCCGAACGCATCCTCATCGGCGGCGGGCTCAGCGAACGCGAGGGTTTCGTGGCCCAGGTGCAGGCCCGGCTCGCCGAACGAATCGCCGACACCACCCTCGTCGCCGCCCCCGAGGTGCGGGCCTGCCGCAACGGGAACCGCGCCGGCATTCTCGGCGCCATCCACGCCGCCCACCTGACCGCCTGAGGATCGGGGAGCTCATCCAGCATCCCGTTCCCGCAAACCACCGGAGACCTCACCGCACGATGATGCGCGCGTGCCCATCGACGTCTACGGTGACGGCATCCACCCCGTACACCTTCTTGATAAGCGCAGGCGTGAGCGCCCGGCCGGGTGCGTCGTTGGCAACCATCGTCCCACCGTCCAGAACAAAGACCCGCGTGCTGTACCGAGCTGCGAGGTCGAGGTCGTGCATCGCCATGAGACACGTCGCGCGCCCGTTCCTGATCCGACGAAGCAGGTCGTGCTGGTAGCGCAGGTCCAGGTGATTGGTCGGCTCGTCGAGCACCAGCAGCGAGGCCTGCTGCGCAAAAGCCCGTGCGATCAGCACCCGGCGACGCTCGCCGCCGGACATCTCCTGCAGCCGGCGATGCAGCAGATCCTCCACATCCCACTCCCGCGCGAGCTCGACGACGGCCCTCCTGTCGTCCTCGCGATAGGGGCGCCAATCACTCCGCCCCGCCGTATGTCCCAACAGGAGCACATCCTGGGCGGTGTACGGCAGATCGGTGCGCTCATCCTGTGCGACGTAGGCGACGGTGCGGGCTCGCTCCCGATCGGAGTAGGCCGCGAGGTCCTTACCGGCGAGTTGCACGCTGCCACCCGCGGGGCGAGCGATGCCCGCGAGCACCCGCAGGAGCGTGGTTTTGCCCGAGCCGTTCGCCCCGACAACGGCGATCACCTCTCCGGGGCGAACGGTCAGCGACACGCCCGAGGCCACAACCCGGCGCCCCCGGGCCACGGAGAGGTCCCGGGCGGCGAGCACGGGAGGGCCCGGCGACTCATCCTCGAGCGCCGAGCCCCCTTCCCGCTGACGGGATGCCACGTCAGCCATTGGTCTCCGCGACGATCTTCTCCAATCCTTCGATGGTCCGCGGGGACGGACTCGAGGTACCCGCGGGAACGAGAACGATCCGGTCCTCGGCCACCGCCTTCAAGGCAGAGATGCCGGGCTCCGAGAGGAACTTCTCCTTGGCCTGCTCCTCGGTCTCGCCGTAGAGGCCATAGGTGAGCACGATCCAATCGGGTTGCGCCTCCAGAAGGCTTTCGGTGGAGACGGTCAGATAGGTCTCGCTCTGATCGCCGTAGACGTTCTCCAGCCCGGTGCTTTCGAGCACGGTGGCAGGAAGACCAGTGCCACCGTAGGCCGACACCGCATCCTCGGAGGAGAAGTAGTAGACCCACGCCACGGTCTCACCAGTGGCCGGACGTTCAACGGCCACGATCCGATCCTCGAGCTCCTGGGCCGCAGCCTCCGCCGCGCTTTGTGTCCCGAAGATCGCACCCAAGCGACGGATATCATCGGTGATCGAAAGCCATCCCCGCTCACCGACCTCCGTGGTGGCGTCATGCCCGCACTCGCCCTGCACGGTCAAAACCGGGATGCCGGCATCGCGGATCTGCTCGACATCGGCGTTGAAAAGCCCGTAGCCATAGATCAGGTCCGGATCGCTGGTGATGATCTGTTCCGTGGTTGGGTCGGCCGGATCGACGATGAGATCATCCGACGGGGGCGACGAGAGCCCCTCCGGCAGGCCGGCCCCGAACTCTCCCGTGCGCGCGGCGATGTACTGGCTCGCTCCCGCCGCGTCGAGCAGTTCGACGGCCGCCGTGCCCACGGTGAGGATGCGCTCCGGGCGAGCCTCGAGCTCGACGGTCGCACCGCAGTCGTCCACGGTCAAGGGGAAGGCCGAGGTCTCGTTCGTCGCAGCGGTGAGCTCGGCGGGGTCGACGGAGTCGGTGGGGGCGGCGCAGGCGACGAGCCCGAGGCCGGACAACGTCATCGTCGCGACGAGCGCAAGGCCGCGTCGGATCGGTGGAGTGGTGGTCACTGCATTGTTCCTTTCGATGGAGGGAGATTTCTGGGAAACGCACGGCTCTGCCACGACGGGCTCACCTAGATGCGTTCGTGTTTGGCCCTGCGGATGATGCTCATGAGCAAGGGGGTTCCAACCAGCGCGGTGAGAATGCCCAGCGGGATCTCGCGAGGCGCGAGCACCGTGCGGGTGAGGGCGTCGGCGGCAACGAGGAGCACACCGCCGGTCAGGGCCGAGACGGGGATCAGCGCGCGATGGGTGGCTCCGACCATTCCCCTGGCGAGGTGCGGCACCACCAGGCCGACGAAGCCGATCGCCCCGCTGACGGCCACCGCGGCGGCGATGCCCAGCGCCGCGATCACGGCTACCGCCCGGCGCAGACGATGGGGATCGGTGCCGAGGCTGCGCGCCGCATCGTCGCCCAGGCCGATGGCGTCGAGCCGCCGCCCCCACACGGTGAAGATCGCGATGGCGGCAATCCCGAAACAGGCCACGAGCGGCAGGTCCGCCCAGGAGGCCTTCCCCAAGGAGCCCAGCATCCAGAACGTGATCGCCCTGATCGCATCCCGGTTGTCGGTGAGCACCACGACGAGATTGGTGGCCGCGGTCAGGAAATATCCGACGGTGAGCCCCGCGAGCACGAGGCGCGAGGAACTCAGCTCACGCCGTCCCACGAGGCTGAGGATGAGCAATAGCGAACCCATCGCTCCGACGAACGCACCAACCGTCCCGGAGAGCGCTCCCCCCGCCGCGGCACCCAGCGCGAGTACGACGGCGGCACCGAGCGACGCCCCGGAGGAGACGCCCAGCAGATAGGGATCGGCGAGGTCGTTGCGCACGATGGCCTGCAGCGCCGCGCCAGAGGAGGCGAGGATCGCCCCGACCAGAAATCCCAGCAGCACCCGCGGCGCGCGAAGCTGCCACACCACGGTGTCGAGCATCGAGTCCATCGGGACGCCGAACAACCGGTGCCAGATTACGACGAGGGTCTCGCCCGGAGTCGCGGAGAGCTGGCCGATCCCGATGCTCGTGAGCAGCACGAGCGGCGTCGCCACGATGAGCGCGACGATCACGACGCGCACGATGCGAGGTCTCGCCGTGATCGCCGGCTTGACGGAGGCAGGTGCAGTGTCTAGCATCACGCCTTAATGATAATCATTCTCATTAGTTTAAGGGAAATCGGCAGGGTCGCATAGCCATGCAACACATCAGGCTCCTCGGTTTGTGGCGAGGGCGAGCGGGCATCCTGACCCTGCTCGTCGCGATCGGGCTCGCTATCGCGACGACGTGGGTGGCGCAGGCCCTCCTCACGTCGCAGCTGTTCGCGCGCCTTCTCGCCGGAGAATCGCCCCTCGCCGGAACCACCGCGATCATCATCGCGGCGCTCGTCGGCGTCCTCCTCGCCCGCCCCCTTCTCGTTCTGCTGCGCCAGCTCGTCTCCCAGTGGGCGATGACCCGGATCAAGAGCGACCTGCGCGCCCGCGCCATCGTGGCCTACGTGAGGCGCAGCACCATGGAGCCGGGCAAAGGACGCAGCGGACGCGATCACGCCGTCGTCGTCGACGGCATCGAGAACCTGGACGCCTATCTGTCCGGTTACGTTCCCCAGCTGGTCGTCACCGGAGTGGTCACCGTCGTTGCCGGAGGCGTGATGATCGGATTCGACCCGGTGACCGGCGTGATCGCGGTGGTGGCCACAGCCGCCTTCCCCCTGCTCCCCCGTCTCTGGGACCGCGCCCTCGCGGCCCGCGGCAGCGACCACTGGGACGCCTACCAGGAGATGCACGCCGAATTCGTCGACTCGATGCACGGGATGCCGACGCTGGTCGCCTTCGGCCAGGTGAACCACCGCGAACGCGAGCTGACCAACGCCTCGGAGCGCCTGTTGAGCCGGACGCTGCGCCAGCTGCGCCTGTCCTTGGTGGAGTCGGGGCTGTCCCAGTTCGCCTTGGCCGCGGTGCCGGCGCTGATCCTCATCGTCATCGCCGTCCGGCACGCAGACCTGGATGCCTTCGCGGTCTTCGCGCTCGTACTCCTATCGATCGAGCTGGTGCGCCCGCTCCGCGACCTGGCAGCGCAATGGCACGCCGGCTACCTGGGAACCTACTCGGGCCCGCTCGTGATGGATCTCCTTTCGTCGGACGACGCGCGTCGCAGGGAGGAGCCCGCCGCCATGGCGAACGTCGACTCCCCGCTGCCGGTGCAGTTCGAGCACGTGAGCGCGCGCTACCCCGGCACCGAGGAACCGACCCTCCGCGACGTCACCGTGCGCATCGACGCCGGCCTCACGGTGGTGGTGGGCACAACCGGTTCCGGCAAGTCGACGCTCGCCGCCGTCCTGGTGGGCCTACTTCCCGCCGAATCCGGCCGCATCCTCTTGGGGCACACACCCGTCACGCCCGGCACGCTTTCCCGGCAGGTCACCCTGGTCGCGCAGGATCCCACGCTCTTCTCCGCGACGATCGGCGAGGAGATCGTTCTCGCCATGCCGCGACCCCACGACGCAACCCTCATCCACGCCGCGGCCGCTCGCGTCGGCATCGGGCGCGACGGAGACCTCCTCACCCTGCAGACCCCGCTGGGCGATGACGGCGCCGTGCTCTCCGGTGGACAACGACAGCGGGTGGCGATCGCCAGGGGCGACCTACAGGGACGACGCATCCTGGTGCTCGACGAGGCCACCTCCGCGCTCGACCCGGAGAGCGAGGCACAGATCGTCGGCGCCATCTGCGACGCGAGGCCCCGCGACGCGGTGGTCGCCATCACCCACCGCCTCAGCATCGCCAGGCGCGCCGATCACGTCATCGTGGTCGACGGCGGGCGGATCGTCGAGGACGGCGCCCCTTCCGAACTGCTCGAGCGCGCCGGGGCCTTCGCCGCCCTCGTCCACGCCGAACGGACGGCGGTGCGATGACCGCCCACGCCTCCCCCGTCATCGCCGCACCGAACGCCACGACGCCCCGCGCCATCGCGCGCCCGTTGCTCACCTTGTGGCCCTATCTCCGCGAGCGGCGGGCTCTTTTCGTCGGCGTGACCGTGGTGGTCTGGATCGGGATGCTGGCCGCCATCGCCACCGCCGCGCTATCCGTCGGCATCGCTTCCGCCATCGTCGCGGAGGCCAGCGGGCTGCCGACTCTTCTCATCGCGCTGGTGGCAGGCGTCGTCGCCTCGGGCGTGGCGGCATGGCTGGAGCAGTGGTTCGCGCACGTCCTGGCCTATCGGGTGATCGACGCCCTGCGGGTGCGGGTGCACCGGGCCGTGGCCAGGCTGTCGCCGCTGGGCCTGGCCCGTCGCCGCGCCGGAGACACCATCGCGACGGCGATGGGCGATGTCGAGAGCCTCGAATGGTTCTACGCCCACACCGTCTCCCAGGTCGCAGCGGGGGCGCTGGCCTGCGTCACGATCGATGTCGTCTTGCTCATCCAGTTCGGCCCCGCGGCCCTCGTCGCGCTCGTCGGGCAGGTCCTGCTCATCGCCATTCCCTTCGCCCTGCTCCCCTTGGCCGCGCGCCAGGGCCATCGCCTGCGCGGTGCACTGGCGCGGCTCTCGGCCGACGCGCTGGCCGCACGTCGCAGCGCACGCGACACGGTGCTGCTGGGACGGGTAGACGCCGTGGGCGACGCCATCGCCGACGACACCCATCGGGTGCAGCGCGCCCGCCGCGCGCTGGCCGTGCGCATGGGCGGAGAACAGGCGTGTTCGGAAGCGATCGCGGTGTCCGTGACGATCTTCGCGGTGGTCTTCGCCGCCAGAGCTGCGGCGATGGGAGACCTCGACGCGACGCTCGTTCCCGTCGCCGTCATCCTCGCCAGCGCCTCGCTCACCCCAGCCTCCGCCATCGCCGGCGCGCTGGCCAGGATCGGCGAGACCTCGCAGGCCGCGCAACGGTGGGGGAACTCTTCGACGCACCATCCACCCGGCCCGTCGCGCCGCCCGACGCGGTTGTGACGAAGCCCAGCGAACCCGGCAGTGCGCGGACGACCGGGCTGCGGGTGCGTTACCCCGATACGAGCACCCCCGCCCTCAAGGACGTCGACCTGGACATCTCCCCAGGCGAGATCATGGCGATCGCCGGGCCATCCGGAGCGGGCAAGACGACCCTCGCACTCGCCCTGGCGCGCATGATCGCCCCCGAGGCGGGACGCATTCTTCTCGACGGCGTGGACGCCGCCACCGAAGACCCGGATCGCACCCGCGAACGCATCGTTCTGGTCGCCCAGCGCCCCCACGTCTTCCGGGCCAGCGTGAGAGAGAACCTGCTCGCCCCGCACGCGAGCAACTCCGAGCTGTGGGCCGCCCTGCAGGCGGCGCGCCTCGCGGATCACGTCGCCGAGCTGCCCGATGGGCTCGACACCGTCCTGTCCGAGCAGGGCGCCACATGGTCTGGCGGAGAACGGCAACGGCTAGGAGGGTGCTGAATAAGGCGTGGTCTGGCGGGTGTGATGGTGTGACTGGCCGGGGAAACGATTAAGGCCCTCGAGGGTGTGGTTGAGTCAATATTCGTGAGCACGGCCGTGGGGTTGGTCTGCCTGTCGGTGACTGCCTTGCGGTCGGCTGGCAGGCGGTGCGGGCCGGTAGCTGGACCCGTTCAGGCGATGGCCCAGGCTCCGTTCTGGATGGTGAGGCCCATAGCGAGCAGTCGACGCAGGTTGAGGGCCGCGACACGGTGGTGGAGCCACTGGTTGTTCTTCTTGACACCGCGGTAGGGAACGCGGCGGGCGCCCCGGTGAGCCAGGCGATGGTGCGTTCGACCATCGGGCGGTACTGGCGGTAGACGGCTATAAAGGCCTTGTCGGTAGCTCGTTGGCGGTGCTCTCGGTGAAGCAGATCGTGCTCGTGAAGCACCAGTTTGCGTCCTCTTCGCGGTAGTGCATCGTGCTCGGAGTGGGCAGCCCGTGCAGACCGTTTCGAAAGAGACCGTGTTGTTCGGACTCACTGGGCGGATTCCCGGCCGGGCAGGTCACGGTTCCGCATCGGTGTCACGGATGAAGTCATCGAGAGTGAACCCATCAGGAACAGCGGGTCGTAGGCCAGGGCTTAATCACCGGGACGTGACCCTTCTGATCGAGATCTGGAGCATCTCGCCGGTGCCGTAGGCCGAGTCGGCCAGTACCTCGACGGACTCGCTCTCGACGATCGTGACATCTTGTGTCACCAGTCTCGACCGACCGCTGCGTCCCGTTGGCCGCACCAGCAGCCTTGGTAGCCTCATTCAGTGGCCAGTCCGGTGTCAGGCTCGACCACCACATGGGCCTTGAACCCGTCCTGGCGGCGTTGGCGGGTCTTGTGCGCGTGCCGGGCGTCGGGATCCACGGTCGAGATAACCCGGTCTGGAGCGGTATTGGCGCGATCCTCCACCGGCCGTCAGTGCCATCGAGTCCTCGGCCGGCTCAACATCCTGACCGGCCACCAGCGCCAACAAGGCGATGGCTTCGGCAGGCTTCCACCCGCCTCAGTGATCGCCTCGACATCCAGCGCGGCAAGCAACGCCAGGCGTCACCGACCAGCGCCGAGACGAGGCTCATCGCGGGCTGCCTGATCGTTCCACGCGATCTGCGGCTTCCCCGCAGAGTCGTAGCCTTGCCCGGTCAACGCCTCAAGTCGGGTACACACAGCGGTGATGAGATCCTTCGCGCCAAGCACCTCTCGGCAACCCGGCGAATCTGGGCGATCAGCTGGGTCACAGTGTCCTGACGGGCGCCGCGTCATCGACGTGGAATCCAGTGCGCGAGTCTTGCCGCCACCGCGCCGGTCTCGACGATCACCTCGCGGACCACATCGAAGATCCGCTGCGGCCGGTCGCTGGCAGCCAGCCGAGCCGCCAGTACGTCAACGTCGAGGGATGGAAACCCTTCGCGTCGATCGCATACCCGCACGCCGCCTTCCACCGCAGATCGAAAGTGAGCGCATCGACCGCTTCACGGTCCGAGTGCCCGTACAACACCTGGAGCACGATCACCGAGGCGACCACCTCACCCGGGATCGAGGCCGCCCCGTCCCGAGGGAACAAGTCGGCGAACAACTCACCCGGAAACAACCGATCACGATGCCCGGCCAACAGCGCATACACACTGCCCGGCTCAAGCAGATGCCCGGCCACCGACTCCACATCCAGCAACTCACGCTGCCGATCAGCCTCACCCTGCACACCCACAGGATCTCAAGACCCACCGATCAGCGCACCACGCCGCGCGGATTATTCAGCAGGCTCCTAGGGCTGGCGCGCGGGTTACTGCGCGACGCGACGGTGCTCGTTCTCGACGAGCCGACCGCGGGCCTCGACACGCGGACGGAGGCGGATTTCCTGGCTGCCATCGCCCAGGCGCGGCGCGGGCGCACCACCATCCTGGTGAGCCACCGGCTCGCCGTCTTGCAGTTGCAGACCGCATCGTGCTCATCGACGACGGCCGCATCGCAGCCACGGGCCACCACGCCACGCTGAGCGCGACGGACGAGCGTTACCGACGCGTGCTCGCCGGCGCCGGCGACGACGAAGACCCTGAACTGTCGAGATGAAGAAGGAGGTGAAAACTATGTCGGAAATCACGATCGTTGCCGTCGAGGAGCAGCGCGCCGCTGAGTCGGTGCTCGCCCCGAACTCGAACCATCACGGACACGTGGCGACCGCGTTCTCCTGGACGTGAGGTGTGGATGACGAACGTGCTGATCACTCCTGCACTGGGTGTTAAGAGGCCCCGCGGATAGGCGGCACCTCTCACCGTCGATCAGCACGCTCACGGTGTGGGCCTGGCGCACGCCGGGCCCACGCCCTGCCCCGATCGGATCATCAGCGCCAGACCGGCGCGCTCAACGACACATGGAGAAGCGATGGCTCAGACCGCCCTTCTGACTCAGCTGCAGGCCCCAGCCCTCGGCATCGAGATCCGGCCACTCGACGAGCAACGCTGCGTGATCACGCGCGGCGAGGCGCACTACATCGTCGATCTTCCCGCGGCCACCGCTCAGGTGCTCGCGACCGCGTGGGGACAGGGTCGCGACGACCTCGTCTCTCCCGAGCTGGCCCGCGCCGTCGCACCCCTCAAGGAGTTCATCCGCCCGGCGATCGAAGATCCCGAACCCCCGCCCTCCGAAGGCGGCACCCCCGTCCCGACGCGAGCACCGGTGCGCGCGGTACTGACCGGCGACCCCGACATGGTGGAGGCGCTCGTCGCGCGGCTCCAGGACGACGACGATGTCGCTACCGTGGCATTCGCCGAGCTGCGTACCGCCGTCAACATGGCGTTTGCGAGCGACACGCTGCTCGTCGTGGCGATGCGGGGCCCGAGGGAGAGCGATCTCATCGCGGTCGACCGAACCTGTCACGACATGCGAGTGAACTGGCTGCCCGTCGAATGGACGCGGGGACGCCTGTGGACGGGGCCGCTGGTCACCCCCGGTTTAGGCGCCTCATACGAAGATGCGGCGGCCCGCCGCTTGGCTGCCGCACGCGACGCCGCCGTCCACCGCGTGGTGCGCACTCCCTCTCCTGGCGGGGACCAAGGCCCCGCCCCATCCACCGTCCCCGCGCTGCTGGACGCATTCTGGGCCTTCCCCGCAGAAGCTCACGAGGCGCTCCGCGACACGGGGCCTTCCGGGGCGCCCGGGGACGTGCTCCACGAATGGACGATGCCGGAGCACGGAGACGCAACCAACGATGCCGCCGGCGAAACCATCGTCAGACGTCAGCACGTGGTTCTGCCGCTACCCACCCGCACCACGCAGCACCGCCCCCACAGCCCGCACGACCTGATCGACGAGCGCACCGGCGTGGTGCTGCGCATCCGCGACGTGGTGCACGATCCGCGCGTACCGGCCGATCTGGTGACCCGGCAGGCCGACGTGAGCGACATTCGCGCCGTGACGGCGTGGGCCAACAACATCCTGTGTCAGGGCTCGGCCTTCGACGACGCGCACTCGGCCACGCTCGCCGCGCTGGGCGAATCGGTGGAGCGGTACTGCGGCAACATCCTCGACACCGTGCCGATCACCTGGGGCTCCTATGACGAGCTGCGACGAAAGCACGTCCCGGTTCTCGATCCGGCGGAACTCGTCTTGTACAGCGAGGCGCAATACCGCGCGCCCGGCTTCCCCTTCGTCCCGCTCACCCGAGACCTGAGAGTCCACTGGGTGGAGGGGCGCTCGCTCGTCGACGACCGCCGCGTTCTGGTGCCAGCGTCTCTCGTCTACGTCAACTGGTATTCCGCCGGTTTCGCCGCCGCGGCACCGACGAACTTCTGCGCCTTCGCGGGCATCGCGGCGGGCCCCAGCCTGGACTTCGCGGCGGCCAGCGCGATCGAGGAGATCATCGAGCGGCACGCCACCATGGTGTGGTGGCTCAACGGCCACCCGCTGCCTCGCAGAGAACCGGTCTCCGCACCCCGCGTCACTGCCCCGAATCGCGCGGCCTTCCTGCATCTGGACAACGAGTTCGGCGTCCCCGTGGCGGCAGCCGTCGTCCACGACGACGAGAGCGGGCTGGTCAACATCGGCTTCTCCGCACGTCCCACCTTCGAGGATGCGGCGGCCAAGGCGCTCACGGAGGCGTTCACCCTTCAGGAGGGCTCGCGCGACCTGCTCCGCGCCGACGGCCTGCATTGGAAGGTGATGACGGACGGGGAACTCAACGGCCGGGCGTTCAAGCCGTGGCGCGCCGATCGTCGCTATCTCGACGATTTCCGCGACGACATGCGCGACTGCGACGACCTCATGGTGCAGCAACAGGTCTACCTCGACCCCCGCGCGGGGGTTCGCATGCGGCACCTCCTCGAGCCGGCCTCCGCACGCGATGGCGCGGATCTCCCGAGTCTTCCGTCCCGAGACTGCGAGACGCTCGTGGGTGCACTCGGCCGGGCGGGAATCGAGCCGATCGTCATCGACATCACCACCCCTGACATCGCGTCGGCCGGGCTCCGCGTGGTGCGCGTGATCGCGCCGGGCACGGTGGGCAATGCCCCGGCGGCATTCCCCTTCCTGGGCCGCGACCGCGTTCGCCGTATCCCCGTCGAGTTGGGGTGGCGCGAGACGGCGCTGGACGAAGACGAGCTCAACTACTTCCCGCTTCCCCATGCCTGACGAGCCCATGGTCGGCGAGATGCTGGTGGCCCGGCCCCGGAGGCTGACCCACGGCCCTCCGTTCCCCGCGGCCTTCCGCCACGTCCAGATCGCACTGCCCTCAGCCGCCGGGGTGGATGCCCACGCGGTGGCCGTCGATCTCTCCGAGGACGACGACCCTGGTCTCCTCGCCTCCACGGTGCGGCGCCACTGGTGGTCGGCGGATCATGGCCAGCTCCCCGTCCGCGTCGCTTCGCCCCGTGAGCTGGATGACTCCGGAGAGCGCTATCTGGAGGTGCACCGACTGGAGCTCATCGACCCGGCCGTGCTCTCACTCCCAGGATGCCCGCTATCCCCCGTCAGCCCGGACCGGCCGCACGGCTGGGTGCCGGCCACCGTCCACCGCCTTGGCGGGGAGATCAGCACCGGGTGGGTGCCCTACTCGCTCGCGTTTCCCCGCGCCCACGACACCCGCCCCGACGAACCGCTGACCCACCCCCCATTCCTCGCCGGCATCGGCGGCGGAGAGGGCGCCGAGGGTTCTCTCGACGACGCATGGGCGAGCCTCTGCGCCGAGGACGGGTTGCAGACGTGGTGGGTGGGTCTCGCTCGTCCCCGCCCCTGGACACCGGCCACCGAAACCACACGGCTTCTCGCCGACGCCGACCTCGAGTTCCAGTGGCGCCTGCTTCCCACGCCGTTGGGCGGCACCGCGATCCTGGCTGCCGTCGACGACGGTTCGGTGGTGACGCTGGGGGCGGCTCACGGTCCAGCCCCTGACGCCGAGCGCCTCGCCGTCGCGCGGGCATTGTGGCAGCTGGCGCTCGCCCGCGCGCTGGACCGGCCCGAGGATACTCTCCATGCGATGGGGGTGGCCGGCCTGGCTCCGCATCGCCCAGACCGTCATTATGTTCCTCGGACCCTCGCGGCCAGAAGGAGGCTGCAGGATCCGCTGGCGCACCTGCAACTCGCGCTCGACCCGGCCATGCGGTCCCGGGTGCGGGAACACCTCGACGACGTGGATGCCCACGCTCCTGCCGGCGCCCCGGAGGTGGCGTCGCCCCTTTCCCGTCTCCCCCAGGGAGACGCGTGGTGCGTATCCCTCGGCCCACCGGAGAGTCCGGGCCTCGCCGTGCGCCTCCTGGTACCGGGCGCGGCGACGCTGCCACTCGGCGCGTTCCCGCCCGATCCGGAGCTCTGGGTCAGGCGCGGCGCCGACAAGGCAAGCCTCGCCGCCGCGCTGCGTCACCCCTATCCCGGTTGGTGACGCGCACCACCGCGTAGCGGCTACGGGCTGACGAACCGCGACTCGTAGGCGAAGATCACCAGCTGCACGCGGTTGCTCAGGGCGAGTTTGGCGAGCATGGATCGCACGTGGCTCTTCACGGTGGGCTCGGAGCAGTACAGCCGCTGCCCGATCTCCAGGTTGGACAAGCCCTCGGTGATGCCTTGCAAGACCTCCAGTTCGCGGGCGGTCAGCAGCCCGATCCTGTCGTCCCGCCTGCCACGTTGCGCCACGTACCCGGAGACGACGCGCGACGTCACGGCGGGATCCAGCACCGAGTCGCCGTTGGCCACCCGCCGGATGGCGCCCAGCAGGACGCTGGGTTCCACGTCCTTGAGCAGGAAACCCGCGGCGCCGGCCGCCAGCGCTCCGGCGAGGTAGTCCTCGTCGTCGAAGGTGGTCAGCACCAGGCAGGTGGTTACGCTGAGCGCTGGATCCGCCTCGATGGCCGCGATCGCCTCGATCCCGTCCATGTGCGGCATGCGCACGTCCATGAGCACGACGTCGGGATTGGTGCGCCGGGCCACCTGCACTGCGGCACGGCCGTCCTCGGCCTCGCCCACCACCTTCATGTCGTCCGCGTCGTCGACGACGAGCCGCAGGCCGTAGCGGATCATGGACTGGTCGTCGGCGATCACCACCCTTAGGGAAGCGCTGATCTAACGGCAACGTCGGTGCAGGGGTGCGATGTCACTCGATCGGTCAGCGTTGAATCATGCTGATACTGCCTGGTTTTGGCCGGTGACCCGGGTTTCGCAGACCGTTCGGCCCGGTTTTGGGCAGGCTACCGCCCAGGCACCCGGTTATCCGGACCGCTCGGGCACGCATCAGCGGTTCGCGCTGCTGAACAGCACATGAAGCAGATTGCTGTTCTTGGCCAGCCCGCGGTACCGGGTCTTGGTGAACCCGAAGTCACGTTTGACGATCAGGTACGGGTGCTCGACCTTCGCCCGCACCGACGCCTTCCTGGACTCCAGGTGCTGGTCAAACGCGGGCATCGCTTTCAACATCGACTTACGTGCCGCGACCCGCCACTGGATCTTCGCCAAGTCGGGGTCACCGGTGATCTCGGGTCGCTTGTGCACGCCCTGGTACCCGGAATCGGCGTACCCGACCTCGTCGTCCGGGCGCATCAGGTTCGCCGCCTGCGTGATGTCGCCAGCATTCGCGGCCGTCACCGTGACGGTGTGCACGTATCCGGTTCCGGCGTCGACGCCGGTGTGCGCTTTCATCCCGAAGTACCACTGGTTCCCCTTGGCCGTCTGGTGCATTTGCGGGTCCCGCGCCCCGGCAACGTTTTTCGTCGAGCCTGGGAGCTTTGATGATCGTCGCGTCGATCACCGACCCGCCGCGCATAATCCACCCGTTGGACTCGAAGAAGCGGGTTTGGGCGTCCAGGAACTCTCGTCCCAGGTCGTGGGCTTCGATCAAGTGCCGGAAATGCAACAACGTGGTCGCGTCCGGGACCTGGGCGGTGGTGAAGTCGAGCCCCAGGAACGTGCGGAACGCGTACGAGTCGTAGATCGCGTCCTCGGTGCCCTCATCCGACAAAGAGAACCACACCTGCAGCAAGTACATCCGCAACATCGTTTCCACCGGGACCGGTTGCCGACCCTACGCCCGGTCGTGGGATAGAACGGCACGATCAACCCAGTCCACTCATCCCACGGGATCACCTGATCCATCATCGCCAAGAACTCATCCCGCCGGGTCCGACGACGACGGTTTCCCGTACTCCACATCCACGAAACTCGGCTGCTGCACATCACGACCAGGCATACCCCGATTCTCCCAGCCAGCAGCGCCCCACGCGGTCAATAAATCAGCGTTTCCTTAGCTTGCGATTAAACCTTGACTGTGCGGGTTCAGGCTGTTTTCTTGATGGCGGGGTAGCGGGTTCGTGGTCCGGTGCGGCTGCCTTTGGGGCGTCCTGGACCGGCTCGGCTGGGTTTTGGTGGGCTGGCGGGGTGCCCAGGGTTGGTGTGGTGCGGCGAAATCCTCGTCGGACTCGTGCTGGGGTGAGGCGTGTGGATGGGAGGCGGCGTTCCCAGGGCAGTCGTTGGTCTTCGACGAGATCGCGGGCCAGGCGTAGTTGGGTGTAGGCGGCGATGATCACCCAGGTCCAGCGGTCGGCCTGGTCTGGTGTGCTTAGCCGGGGGTGTTCCAGCCCAGGGTGTTCTTGACGAACCGGAAGGTGTGTTCGATGTCGAAGCGGCGCAGGTAGGCGCGCCAGCACACCTCGATGTCGGTCTCATCATCGGTACCAGCGGCGACCCATAGCCAGAGGGTCTTCTTGGTCCGGCTGGTGGGTTTGGGTAGGTGTTGCACGTGGACGCGGACCACGGTGCCGGACACGATGGGTGGTTGAGCGAAGCTGCGCCAGCGGCCACGGCACCCGAGTCTGGGGTGTAGGTGATGCCAGGCATGGACCTGCACGGTTCCGTAGCGATCATCGTTGGTGACCGACTCGTGGTCAGGGGACGGCCAGGTGCTGGGGTCGGCGCAGCTGAACCGGTTCCCGTGGCGCCTGGGTCGTCCGACCGTGCCTGGCTCGGCTGGTGCCGCCCTGGCGTAGAAGACCCGATCGTCACGGATGCGCACCACTAAGGTCGCGGCTTGGCCAGCTAGTTCGTGGGTCAACGCGATCGGGTCGTAGCCGGCGTCGAAGACGAATAGCGGCATGGTGTGGACCAAGCGCTGCGGGTCGTGGAGTCGGGTGAGGAACTCACGTACCTGGGTCGCGGTTGCTATCACCTTGTCAGCTGCCGGGCCGATCCGCGCCGCGTCCATCGGCGCGGTCCAGGAATCGTTTGCCCAGTCCAGCTGGGTGATCCACTGATAGGACCAGCCGGCCACGATCGGCTGGCCGGCCGAATGCTTGGAAGCGGAGTAGTAGAACCCGCGGCCGGGAGATGTCTCGGCGTCACAACGAGCCCAGGTGGACTCATCGACGGCGAAGACCAGCGGCCAGTCGGCCGGTCGGTGCGCGGCCAGCAGGTCCTTCATCGCCGTGGCGTCGATATGACCGTGGTGCAGGGCCTTGTAGAGGCTGCCATGGGAACGTCTAAAGCATGGCTCGGTGCTCAACATCGGCATCGAGGACACCGACCCCGGGAACGACAACATCGCCTCGCACAACTCGAACCCGGCATCGGCCCACCCGGTCCAGCAGCGGTGGAAACCGGCGCGGAAGTTGCGCAGCGCGTGGAGCGAGTCGGTGCTGCCGGGGAGTTATCACAGGTTGTGTTTGCTCCATGATGACCATCCTCGTAACAGACAGTAGTAATACTGTCTGTCATGATGGCGGGAAAATCGACACGCCACGCCCAGTACGCCCGCAAGGAGAACCAGATGCCGTGCTCACCCCAGCAGCGGCTGGCCAGCTACCAGCGCCGCTACCAGGAACTGGCCGACCAACTCGCCGAGGTTGGCCTCATCGCTTCGGGATCCATCACTTGCCGACACACCCGTTGCGCCAACCCGAACTGTCGCTGCCACGCCGACCAGCCCCACGGCCCCTACTGGCAATGGACCGCTAAGGTCAGCGGCAAGACCGTCACCAAAAGACTCACCCCTGAGCAGGCCCAGCGCTACCAACAATGGATTGACAACGACCGGCGACTACGCGCCATCATCAACCAGATGCGACACACAGCAGACAAGGCCACCGCACTGATCCTCGAACACCCCGAACTCGACCCCAAGGTTTAATCGCAAGCTTAGCGGGCGCTCCACTGTCATGTCTCTATCTTCCCTTGCCCGATCGGCAGGTGCGCAGCCACCCGCCATCCATCGCCCAGCTGACCCGCCCGCAGCGTTCCTCCGACGCCTTCCGCGCGTTCGCGCATGTGACGCAGGCCGTTGCCTTCCCTCTCCTCGTCCTCGTCCTCGTCCTCGGGAACGACAGCCGGGCCGGGATCGGTCACCGTGATCGTCAGTGTTCCCGGGGCCGCCTGAACCACCAGGCTCGCCGCGTCGGCGCCGGAATGCAGGGCGACGTTGGTGAGGGCCTCCTGCGCGATGCGCAACGCGGCCTCGTGCACCGCGGCGGGGATTCGGGGCAAGGAACCCTGGATCTCGAGCTGCACGTCGAGCCCTCCGCCGCGCAGACGGTCAGCCACCTTGCGCAACGACTCGTCGAGGTCTCCACCCTCTGCGTCGGCCCGCAGGACGGCCACCATCTCCCGCATGGCCGCGAGCGACTGCTTGCCCTCGTCGACGATCCACGACAGCGCATCGCGCGCGGCTTCCGGCTTGGCGCTGCTGATGTGGAGCACCGCCTGCGCGCGAACCACGATGGCGGTGACGTGATGCGCGACGATGTCGTGCAGATCGCGGGAGATGCGGTTGCGCTCGGCCGTGACGGCGCGCTCCGCCTCAACCCCCTGAAGGGCCAGCAGCTCCGCATTGCGCTGCTCGAGTTCGCTGCGGGTTTCGGCCAGGTGCCTCATCGTCTGGCCGAGCACCACGGCGAACACAGCCACCGCCATCTGCTGCACCATCTCCGAAAGGTCGATCGACCCCAAGACACCCCAGCCAGGCACGCCGAAGAACCGGTCGAGCCCCGTCAATCCCACCACCAGTCCCAGGGGCACCTGGAGGCTGTGGGAAAACAACAGCAGCGTCGAGAGGAGCGCCCACACCAGGGTCTTCGCCCCATGCAACCGCCCCGACCTGACAAGAACGAACGCTGCCAACACGATCGGAAGCTGATGGATCAACGCCACCGGCCAGTGGTTCTGCACGAGCGGATAGAGCAGGAGAGCAACCAATGCCCCCAGCATGGGCGCCCGCCGGCGAAGAGCCAAGACCGCCCCCAGTGTGGCCAAGGCCAGTTGGTATCCCCGTAAGACCTGCGGGTACGGATACCACCAGTCAGTGCCCGCCAGCAGGGCAAGCACCACCCCGCCGCCCGCGCCGACGGTCAGTCCGATCGCGACGTCCCACACCACACCTGAGCGAGGCGTGCGGGACGAACGGTCGACGGTCACCCGCCCACTCTAGGCCGCCCCGAGACGCCCTGCCCTCAGCCCTAGGGCGGGAAGGCTGTGACCGCCAGGTTGATGCGGTGCTCCCGTGCCCCACGGGAGGCTGAGCACCACCTACGAGAAGAGTCCAAAGAGGGGCGGGGAAATGCACAGTGCGCGCAGAGGCTGGAGGAACGCTCCGAGGAGTTCGGGCTCTGCCGCACCTATGAGAATGAATGGTGGCATTTCGAGGTCACCGGCGATATCGGGGATCCGTGTCCGGAGATGAAGTCCGACGCCTCGCTCGATTGGTAAACGTCAGTCGAGTGTCATGCCGATCAATAGCACGAGCAGGTTCTCGCTGAGGAGCCGATCCGCTTCAGGTTCGCCGGTCACGTGCAGTTCCATGCATCCCAGTATCGCATCGGAGACGGTGACTCCACATGGAAGGAGTGGTACAATAATCTGGTACAAGTTGTCAGAATGATTGGAGGTCCCAGCAATGTCCATCAGCGCGAGCGAGGCCCGTAGGACGCTCTTCCCATTGATCGAGCGGATCAATGCCGATCGGGACGCAGTGGAGATCGTCTCCCGTAGGGGCAATGCCGTCTTGATGCCTGCCGACGAGTATGCGGCGTGGCAGGAGACGGCCTACCTGTTCCGGTCCCCGGCGAACGCGCGCAGGCTGCTCGACTCCTATGAGCGGGCACGGGCCGGCAAGGTCGAGGAGCACGAGCTCGATCAAGGCGAATGATGCGTCTCGTTTGGGACAAGTCAGCTTGGGAGGATTACAAGCATTGGCAGACAGCCGACAGGCGCGTGCTGAAACGCATCAATACCCTTATCGACGCATGCTTACGCGAACCGTTCGAGGGCATCGGAAAGCCCGAGCAGCTGAAGTACGGCGCACAAGGGGCTTGGTCGCGGCGTATCACCGATGAGCACCGCCTGGTCTATCTCGTCGATGGAGATGACCTGATCATTCTTCAAGCTCGCTATCACTACTAAGCCTGGATCCGTGGATGGGGTTGTGGTGCGCTGGGCGGCGGGTGTGTTTGTGGATGTTGGTGGGTGTCACTTGAGGGCAGCACAGCCTGGAGCCATCAACGAACCAACGCACGCAACTGCAAGCGATCTGGTCAGCGACGTCTTCTTCTGAAGAGAAGAAACCCTCCGACGACGAAGGTCGCGATGACGAAGAGGAGGATGGAGGGAGCGTAGTTCGGACCACAGGAGGCTTCTGAGCAACTGAATGTCGTGGTTGCAGCGAGGACTACCAGGCCGAGCAAGACGAGCAGGAGCGCCACGGCTGCTCTGTAGATGCGTGACATGATCATGGCCTCCAGTTTCAGTAGATCGAATTCACGCCAGCGATTTCGTCCCTGGTCAGGCTAGGGTGCCTCGTTCGGTATGGCGGCCCCTGCTGGATAGCAAGGTTCTAGTCAGCGTAGCCATCCTGCTGAGCGGCGTAGCGATGATAGTGGCGGGGTCGCGCTTGTTTTCGATTGGGGTCGGTGCGGTTGCCGGTTGCTGGGCTTTGGGACTAGCTAAACAGTCCTCGGCCGAGCCCAATCTTCGATGGGGTGGCCTCTCGGCAGATCCAAAGCCTAGACATCGGTTTGCGGGACGATGATCATCCTTGGCGAACCCGATAACGGTCGTTTTGGGTTGCTGAGCAAAGCAGCGCCGAGGCGCTCCGAGCTACTCGACGCGGATCCCGAGGATCGACGCCAGGTCCGTCGCCACGCCCATGGTCTGCTCCACCGTCATCACCAGGCCCCTCACCCCCTCCGGATTGGACTCCAGCGCCGCGATCCGAGCGCCCCTCACATCGACATCGATGCAGCGAGCGTTCGACAGCGACAACCTCCCGACCGTGCTTCCGGGAAACTGCACCTTCTTCAGCTGGGCTTCAGCCAGGTCAATCTCATCGATGGCGCAGTTCTCGAACCGCACATCCGTCAGCTTCGACGACCGCAGATTGAGATAGCTGATCTTGCACCCGACGATCCGCACTCGGCTCCAGAGCCCAGCGGGCGCGGAGACGCCACCCAGGCGGGAATCCGACACGACAACGTCTTGGAGAACGGAATCGGGAAGGCCGAGGTCGGGCGCGTTCGCCGCCGAGAACTGCACGTCGACGAAGCGACAGCCGCTGAATCGCGCATCGGAGAAGGTCGCGCCGGAGAAGCGAGAGTCCAGAACCATCAGCCCATGCTCGTCGGCCCCGGAGAAATCGACGCCGGCGATCTCGTCGCCATCCAGCAGTTCACGCCACGTTGCCATGGCACGAACCTACCCGCCGGCCCCTCCAGAGCCACCAGCCGGGATGGCCGCCCTTCCCCTGCTGCCCAGCGATCTACGGGGCCTGCCCCAAGGGGCTCGTAGGGTAGAGGGCATGAAGATCATCATCATTGGAGGACATGGCAAGGTCGCGCTGCTGGCTGAGCCGCTGCTCGTTGGCGCCGGACACGAGGTCGACGCCGTCATCCGCAATCCTGATCATCGCGACGACGTAGCCGCCACCGGTGCCACCCCCGTGGTGGCCGACGTGGAGTCGCTCGACGTCGACCAGCTCACCGATCTCCTGAACGGCCACGACGTCGTCATCTGGTCGGCCGGCGCCGGTGGGGGAAACCCGACGCGCACCTACGCCGTCGACCGCGACGCCGCCATCCGCGCTATGACCGCGGCCGACCGAGTGGGGGCACGCCGGTTCATCATGGTGTCGTACTTCGGGGCGGGCCCGAAGCACGGCGTCGACCCGTCGAACAGCTTCTTCGCCTACGCCGAAGCGAAGGCGGCCGCCGACGAACACCTCCGCCGGACCGAACTGGACTGGACCATCCTCGGCCCCAGCCGGCTCACCCTGAGCGAAGCCACCGGACGCATCGGCCTGGACGCTGCCGCCGGCGAAGTATCGCGCGGAAACGTGGCCCTGGCGATCGCGCAGACGGTGGCCGACGACTCCACCATCCGCCGCACCATCCGGTTCAACGACGGAGACACCCCCGTCGCCGACGCCCTGCGCGGCGAGAGCTGAAGGCCCTAATCTGAGGCCATGACGATGACTTTCCTCGGCCGTTCCGGCACGATCGCGCTGTCAGCAGGGCACCATGGTGTCCGCTGAACCGTGGCGCCGGGCGGCCGCGGGGGCGGGGCTGCTGGGCACCGACGGCTCGCTGACCACCACCATCTTCGCTGAGATGACGGCCCTGGCGGCCACCACCGGGGCGCTCAACCTGGGCCAGGGCTTTCCCGACGAGGACGGCCCCGCCGAGGTGCTCGAGGCCGCCCGCCAGGCCATCACCGAGGGCGTCAATCAGTATCCGCCGGCCCGCGGGCTTCCCGTGCTGTGCGAGGCGATCGCCACGCATCAACGCCGCTTCTACGGCATGCACGTGGATCCCGATACCGAGGTGCTGGTCACCGTCGGCGCCACCGAGGCGTTGACCGCAACGCTGTTGGCCTTCGTCGAGCCTGGGGACGAGGTGGTGGTTCTCGAGCCGTACTACGACTCCTACGCCGCGATCACCGCGCTGGCCGGCGGACAGCTTCGCGCGGTGCCGCTACGGTTCCCGGAGTTCCAGCCCGACCCCGACGACCTGCGGCACGCCATCACCGACCGCACCCGCATCATCCTGGTCAACACTCCGCACAACCCCACCGGCACGGTCCTGGGCCGGGAGACGCTGGAGCTGGTCGTCGAACTCGCCCATCGCCACGACGCGCTCATCGTCACCGACGAAGTCTACGAACACCTCACCTTCGATACGCCGCACCTCTCCCCCGTCCAGCTGCCCGGCGGCTTCGAGCGCACGGTATGTATTTCGTCGGCCGGAAAGACCTTCTCGCTGACGGGATGGAAGATCGGCTGGCTGACCGCTCCGGCACGGCTGGTCTCGCGCATCCTCGCCGTCAAGCAGTACCTCACCTTCGCGGGCGGCGCCCCCTTCCAGCCCGCGATCGCCGTGGGGCTGGGCCTGCCCGACGACTGGTTCGCCAGTATCGCAACGGACCTCCGCGCCCGGCGCGACGTGCTCGCCGCAGGTCTGCGGGCCGCCGGCTTCGAAGTCGCGCTCCCGCAGGCCGGCTACTTCATCGTCGCCGACGCCGCACCCGTCGGCGCCACCGACGGGGCGCGCTTCTGCCGGGAGCTGCCCACCCGGGCGGGCGTCGTGGCGATTCCGCTGTCCGCCTTCGCCACGCCCGAACGCACCGACCTGAAGACCCTGGTGCGCTTCGCCCACTGCAAGAGCGACGGCGTCTTGCGGGACGCGGCGGCCCGGCTGTCCGCGGCGTCGACGGCCACGATGCCTGGGGGCGCATAAACCCCACCCCGACCGCCCACAGCGATCCCTGGGCGAATAGGCTGAGCCGCATGGGTTCCTTCCGCAATGAAACCGACAGCATGGGCACGATCGAGGTGCCTTCAGACCGCTACTGGGGAGCGCAGACGCAGCGCAGCATCGGCAACTTTCCCATCGGACGCGATACGTTCGTGTGGGGCCGCTCGATGGTGCGCGCCCTGGGCATCCTCAAGAAGAGCGCCGCGCTGGCCAACGCCGAGTTGGGCGAGCTACCCCTCGACGACGATCAGACCAAGGCGCTGGTGCAGGCCGCCGACGAGGTGATCCGCGGCGATCTCGACGACCATTTCCCGCTGGTGGTGTTCCAGACCGGCTCGGGCACGCAGTCGAACATGAACTCCAATGAGGTCATCTCCAACCGCGCCATCGAAATCCTGGGCGGTGAGCAGGGCAGCAAGACCCCCGTTCACCCCAACGACCACGTCAACCGCGGCCAGTCCAGCAACGACACCTTCCCCACCGCGATGCACATCGCCGTCGTCCTCGACCTGCACGAGTTCCTCTACGACCGCGTGCAGCGGTTGCGCGACGTGCTGGATGCCAAGTCCACCGAGTTCGCCGACATCGTCAAGGTGGGCCGCACCCACCTGCAGGACGCCACGCCGATCACGCTCGGCCAGGAGATCTCTTCCTGGGTGGCGCAGCTCGACTTCGCCCTGGCCCAGGTGCGGCACTCCGAGCTCGGCCTCCAGGATCTGGCCATCGGCGGCACTGCCGTGGGCACCGGCCTCAACGCCCACGAGCACTTCGGCGCGCTGACGGCGAAGAAGATCTCCGAGGAGACCGGTCACGAGTTCCGTCAGGCCGACAACACCTTCGCCGCGCTGGCCGCCCACGACGCGCTGGTCGCGGTCTCCGGTTCTCTGCGCGTGCTGGCCGGGGCCTTCCTCAAGATCGCCAACGACGTGCGCTGGCTGGCCTCCGGCCCCCGCAACGGCATCGGCGAGATCATCATCCCGGAGAACGAGCCGGGCTCGTCGATCATGCCGGGCAAGGTCAACCCCACCCAGTGCGAAGCCATGACCATGGTGGCCGCCCGCGTGTTCGGCAACGACGTCACCGTCGGCTTCGCCGGCAGCCAGGGCAACTTCCAGCTCAACGTGTTCAAGCCGGTCATGGCCCATGCCGTGATGGAGAGCATCCGACTGCTGGGCGACACGGCGGAGGCCTTCACCGACCAGTGCGCCGTCGGCATTCAGCCCAACCTAGCCAAGATCACCGACAATCTCGACCGCAACCTCATGCAGGTCACCGCGCTCAACCCGCACATCGGCTACGACAAGGCGGCCAAGATCGCCAAGAAGGCTCACGCCGACGGCACCTCGCTGAAGGAGGCCGCCCTGGAGCTGGGCTACCTCACCGAGGAACAGTTCACGGAGTGGGTCGTGCCGATCGAAATGACGCATCCGCGCCGCGCGCAGTAGTCACCGCGAGGACGCTCGGATAAGACTCAGATAAGAACAGTGCGTGGGGGTGGCCGTCTACCGGTCGCCCCCACGCACTGTTTTCGTCGGCGTCAGCGGTGGGCGGGGTCGGGCTTGACGGGCAGCAGCACCAGCAAGCCGACCAGCAGGATCACGACGATGCCGAGGATGCCCGCGAACTGCCACTTTCCAGGCCCGCCGATGAAGGCCGCGACGGTGATCGCGCCCCCGAAGGCCATCGGGGAGAGGAAGGACACCGCGCGCCCCGTCGTCGCGTACAGCCCGAACACCTCACCCGATTTGCCGGCGGGAATGAGACGCGCCAGATAGGAGCGGCTCGCCGACTGCGCAGGCCCGACGAACAGGGTGAGCAGCAGGCCGCACACCCAGAACACGATCGTGCCGTGGGAGTGCAGGAAGAAGATCAGCAGGCCGAGCACCACCATCGAGCCCAGCGAGATGATGATCACGTTCTTGGGGCCGATCTTGTCGTCCAGGGCACCGAAAGCCATCGTCGAGACCCCGGCCGTGACGTTGGCCACCACCCCGAAGACCACCACCTCGAAGAAGGTGAATCCGAAGGTGCCCTCGGCCAGCACACCGCCGAAGAGGAACACCCCGGCCAGGCCGTCGCGGAAGATCGCGGACGCAACCAGGAAGTGCAGCGTGCTGGGCGAGGTGCGGTAGATCCGTCGTAGCGAGAACCACAGCTCACGGTACGCAGCGAGGACCCCCACCTTCTCGGCAGGCTTCGCGCGGGGCTTGTCCCGGATGGAGAGGAACGTGGGGATGGTGAACAGCAGCGTCCACCCTCCGCAGAACAGCATGGCCACGCGTACATCGTCGGGCCCGAACTCCGCGCCGCGCACCGCGATGATCAGCAGCAGGATCACGATGCCGCCCAGGTACCCCATGCCCCAGCCGATGCCCGAGACCCGTCCGACGTTGCGTGGCGTCGAGACCTGGTCGATGGAGGCGTAGTAGTTCACGTTGGCGATCTCGGCGACGATATTGCCCACGCCGAGCAGCACCGCGCCCAACAGGAAGTACTGCGGCTCGGGCGCGACGAAGTACATCGCGGCGCATACGGCAGCCAGCAGCCAGGTCTGCCAGCGCAGGTTGAACATCCTCTTGCCGGAGCGATCCGAGCCCTGCCCCAGCACCGGTGCCAGCAGCGCGATCAGCACCCCGGATACCGCCATCACTGCAGACAGTTGCACGGAGAGCTCGTCGTTGTCGCCGAACACGGAGCTGACCAGATAGACGGAGAAGACAAAGGTGGTGACGACGGTGGCGAACGGTTGCGTGCCCCAATCCCACATCGCCCAGGCCAGCACTTTCCGCGGCGGCACGCTCTGGTGCCCGAGTGCCCCCTGGGCGCCGCCGGCCAGGGAATCGTCGCTGCCCGGACGGGGCTCCTCACGCTCGCTCACGCTCACAACCTAATACCGCCGTGCATGCAAACGATTTGTGGGGAATGGACTACTTCTATCAGTATTTGTTGTTGTCCACTATCTTGGGGATATCGAGGCCAGGCAGGCCACCCCGCACCCGACGATGCCGTCGCACTCGTCGGGTAGTCAAGTGTGAAAGGGAAACCGCATGACCGATAGCGCCCTCCTGAAGTATGGCGACGCCGAACTAGAGCTACCCGTCATCCCCGCAACCGAGGGCTACAGCGCCTTCGATGCGAGCAAGGTACTCGCCACCACCGGTCACACCACACTGGATGTCGGCTTCGTCAACACTGCCTCATGCCAGTCAGCGATCACCTTCATCGACGGCGACAAGGGGGTCCTCGAATACCGCGGCTACCCCATCGAGCAGCTGGCCGACAAGGCCACCTTCCTCGAGGTGTCGTACCTGCTCATCTACGGCGAGCTGCCCACCGCAGACCAGCTGGCTCACTTCGAGGGCAAGATCGCCCGCCGCATGATGATCGACGAGCGCATGCGCGAACTGTTCCGTGCCTTCCCGCGCGGGGCGCACCCCATGCAGGTGCTGGCCGCGGGCGTCATGGGGTTGGGAGCCTTCAACCGCGAGACCCTGGATCCGCACGACCCTGATCAGGTCGAGGCCGCCAGCCTGCGCCTGCTCGGTTCCATGCCCACGCTCGCCGCCTACGCGTACAAGTCGTCGGTGGGCCAGCCGCTGATGTACCCCCAGACGAAGCTGGGCTACGTCGAGAACTACCTGCGCCTCAGCTTCGGCACGCCGCAGGAGGAGTACGAGATCGACGAATCGGTGGTGCGCGCCTTCGAGACGCTGTTCATCCTGCACGCCGATCACGAGCAGAACTGTTCCACCTCCACCGTGCGCATGGTGGGATCCGCCGACGCCAGCATCTACGCCTCGGTGTCGTCCGGCGTCAACGCGCTGTCGGGCCCGCTGCACGGCGGCGCCAACCAGGCGGTGCTGGAGATGCTGTCGAAGATCCGCCAAGAGGGCATCGACATTAAGAAGTTCGTCGCCCAGGTCAAAGACAAGCAGTCTGGCGTCAAGCTGATGGGCTTCGGGCACCGGGTCTACAAGAACTACGATCCGCGCGCCAAGATCATCAAGGGCCACGCCGACGAGATGCTGCGCAAGGCCAACAACGGCTCCAACGCGCTGCTGGACATGGCGCTCGAGCTGGAGGAGACGGCGCTCAACGACGACTACTTCATCTCTCGTCGCCTCTACCCCAACGTCGACTTCTACACCGGTCTGATCTACGAGGCCATGGGCTTCCCGGCCAGCCACTTCACCGCGCTGTTCGCGCTGGGCCGCCTGCCCGGCTGGATCGCCCAGTGGCGTGAGCAGCAGGATGACCCGGCCCGCAAGATCGGCCGCCCGCGCCAGGTCTACGTCGGTGCCCCGCGTCGCGACTACGTCCCGATCGACGAGCGCTGATCACAGAGACATCTGGCTCACCCCTGAGCCACCAGAAGGGCCCCGGTTTCGCGGAACCGGGGCCCTTCTGACGCCCGACCACCCCCTTGCATCTGCGTAACGCTGGCTATTTGGCGCGGCCTGTACCTCCTGCACAGGCCGCGCCATATAGCCAGCGTTATGCGAGAGAATCCCGAAACGGTGAGGCGGGCGAGGATCCGGGCGACGACAGAGAGCCGATGGTGGCTCTGCTGAGTTTTGGGAAGAGGGTGTAGCCTCGCGCGCTGGAGGTTTTCGTGCGAAGCATCATCAGAATCATGGGGACGGCCCGGGAGTTGTGGCCGCTGTACACGGGCATCGTGGTTGGAGCGGTACTGACCTCGGCCACCACCCTGCTCACTCCCTTCGTCATCGCCCGGGCGACGGACACCGTCGTCTCGATGGTGCAGGGCGGCGAGGGCGAGGTCGGCGATCTGATGTGGCTGGCCGTCTGGCTACTGCTCATCGCGTTGGCCAACTCCGCCCTGACGAACATCTCGGGCTACCTGGGCGACGTGATGTCCACCCGCCTGCGCTCTATCCTTTCCCAGCGCTACTTCCACAAGCTGCTTCGTTTGCCCCAGCGCTACTTCGATTCCGAGCTCACTGGCACCGTCATCTCCCGGTTGAACCGCTCGATCACCTCGATCACCGATTTCCTGCAGGGCTTCTCCAACGGCTTCTTCCCCACCATGATCACGCTGGTGGCGGTGCTGGGCATCACGGCCTTCTATTCGCCGTGGCTGTCTCTGCTGCTCATCCTGATCTACCCCGCATTCGTCTGGCTGACGGCGCTCACGTCGAAGAAGTGGCAGATCTGGGAAAGCAAGAAGAATGAGAACTACGACGTGGCCGGAGGCCGGTTCGCCGAGGTGGTGGGCCAGATGCGCGTCGTGAAGTCGTTCGTCACCGAACGCCACGAACTGGACAAGTTCTCTGGTCACTACGACGAGACCGTCAACCTCACCAGGGCGCAATCGCGGTTCTGGCACCGCATGGATCTCATCCGCCGAGCAGTCCTCGACGTGGTGTTCTTCGGCGTCTTCGCGATCATCTTCGTCCAGACGGCACGCGGAGCGTATTCCGTGGGTGTGATGGTGCTGCTGATCCAGCTGGTCAACATGGCCCGCCAACCCGTCACCTCGATGTCGTACTGGGTGGATATGACCCAGCGCGCCGTCGTCGGTTCGCGGGAGTACTTCAAGGTGATGAACGTGGCGGACGAACCCCACAACTCCTTGACCGCAGAATCCGACACCTCAGATGAGAATGTGCGCAAGGTTACGTCAATGCCCCTTCGAGGCTCCTTCGTCGCACCTCAGGGACCGGACCGCTTCGCTGACACCGTGGGGCAGGAAAGTGAGACATCAGGACCAAACCACCGGTCCCTGAGGTGTGACGAGCTCTGCGAGGAACCTCGAAGGGCGTTGACGAAGGCTTCGGCAGAGTCTGTGCCCACGCTTGCGTCTACGCCCTTCGAGGCTCGCAAGCTCGCACCTCAGGGACCGGACAATGGCATCCCTCCCACACTTTCGCATCAGGGACCAACCCTTCGAGGCTCCTTCGTCGCACCTCAGGGACCAGCCCTCGGAGGCTCGGGGGGTTCGGATCCCGTGGTGGAGTTCCGGGATGTCAGCTTCGGCTACGACGACGGCGTGCCGGTGCTGAGCGACATCAGCCTCGCCATCCGTCGCGGCGAGCGCATCGCCTTCGTCGGGGAGTCGGGTGGCGGCAAGACCACGCTGGCCAATTTGATCATGAAGCTGTACTCCGTCGACTCCGGCGAGGTGCTGGTGCACGGGCAATCGGTGAGCGACGTGCCCACGGATGCGCTGCGCCACGAGATCGGCGTCGTCTTCCAAGACGCCAGTCTGTTCTCCGGCACCATCCGGGAGAACATGACCTACGGCGGAACCGCCACCGAGGAACAGCTGTGGGAAGCCGCGCGCCGGGCGAACGCGGATTCCTTCATCAAGAAACTCCCCCAACGCTTCGACACAGAGATCGGCGAGCGCGGCATCAAGCTGTCGGGCGGGCAGAAGCAGCGGCTCTCCGTCGCACGAGCCCTGCTGAAGGACGCTCCCATCCTGATCCTCGACGAGGCCACCAGCTCGTTGGACACCAAATCGGAGCGCGCGGTGCAGGCGGGATTGGAAGAACTGATGGAAGGCCGCACCACGCTGATCATCGCGCACCGCCTCTCGACCATCTCGACAGTCGACCGGATCGTCACGCTCCGCGACGGCCGCATCGACGAAGTGGGCAGCCCCGCAGAGCTCGCCACCACCGGCGGCATCTATGCCGAGTTGCTCGCTCTACAGGGGTCCGTGCGGAAGGCCGACAAGGCCAAGCTGCGCCGCTACGACATCGTCCACTGATTCTCGGCACCTTCGGCCTGCAGAGATGGCCCGGCAGAGATCCACGGCCTCGCTGAAGGGATATGCAAGGGGCCCCGCACTTCCGATGAAGTGGCGGGGCCTTGCGGATCTATGAAGGACCGCCGCGATCGGCGGGCTCTTTACCTCTGGTTACTGCGGTTTCCTGGCAGGCCAGGCTTGCCAGGCGGTGGGGCTGGGCTTCGAGGTGGGCTGCTCGCTCGGCTTGCCCCGACGGAGCGGGGGCCGGGGTCTCGGAAGGCTCCGGGCTGGGGTGCTCGGCGGGGTGTCGCCCTGGACCCAGGCGTCGTTCAGAATCCACTGAGCGAAGGTGTTGTCGAAGTACCGACCGCGAACCTGGTCGCGACCGACGCGCGCTTTTCGCGCACCGAGTTCCTCAGCGCCTGCCCCTTGACGAAGCAACTACACCAGCTGGTTGCGTGCTGATCGGAGTGCCAGGTCACGTTGGGCAGCTGGCCGGCGGCACCGACATCGGCGTCCACGGCGGGGCGTCGGGGCCCATGAGGTAGGTGTTTATCTCGTGGTTTCCGGCAGACGGCAGATCAGGTCTCGTCCCAGCTGAGTTGGTCTCGACCATCGCTCATAGGATGGCGCGGCGCCAGACAGCGCGAAGAAGTCGACCGTCTCCTCGGGTCGAGCTGGGTCTGGTTCTGGTGACCAGTCCAGTCGACAAACGCCCTCGACCATGAGCATGAAGCCGTCCTCGTCCTCGTCGAGGACGTTCAGGGCCACCTGGTGAGGGTCGATGCCAGCTCCGGCACGTCGTTGCGCGCCTCGGTGGTACGCTCGCTGCAGCGTGGTGTCACCCGGACCATGCCGAACAGCTTCGAAGTATCGCCGGTGGCAAGCGCCTCAAAATCGGCCTTTCTCGACGAACGTCCAGTCGGTCTGACCGCCGCTCAGGCGCTCGTACTGCTCCACCCGGGACATAGTTGGTATCAGGGTAGCGGCGAGCTGGCCGTCGTCGTCGTACAACTGGTGGCCCGCGCCGATGATGACGTCCATGTCGCTCTCGATCTGGGACTCCAGAAGAGCATGCAAGTTGTTGCGCGACTCGTTGTGCACGGAGAACGCAGCCGGGGTGGCGTGGTTGACGGGCACGTTGGAGACGACACCGGCAGCTCGCCCAGCGACTTCGCGCGCTCGGAGACATTCTCGACAACGTTCTCGTCGCCGTCCACGCCAACGCCGGCGTTGTAGGTCTTGTGTCCCGTCGCCATCGCGGCACCTATGGCGGCAGAGTCGGTGTAGTTTTCCTTCGTTCAGTCGAAGTCGCTCCAGGCCTTGTTCGGATCGTAGGGGCTGCCGTCGAGCCACCGGCAGGTCATGCCGTAGAGATCCCAGCTCTGGAAGCCCTCGGTGGGAGGGGCGGCGTTCGAGCCAGCGATAACCGGCTTGTTGTCGTTTCCGGTCTCCAGCTGGTAATAGGTCTCACCCTTCTGGTAGATATTCGCCAGATCCACCGAGTTGTAGCCCATGCCGTCGCCGATCATGAAGATGACGTTCTTGGGGGAATCGGTATCAGCGGCGGCCAGCGTGGCGGAGAACCTCATGGATGTCAGGGCCGTTGCAGTGGCGATGGCCCCCACACGGAGGAGCCGGGAGTACTTTGTCACAACGAGTGCCTTTCATTTGACGACTATGTCCGGACGAACTCTATGTTGATATCGATTCTCAGTCAATTCTCATAGAAACCAATAGGAAACCTTTTCGTTAACCCGCATGCGGTATGAGGGGTCCTCTCCCACGCTGCGTGGGCGCACCGGAAAAGAGCTTCTCCCCGTGACGTCTCCGACGGCCCCTTTTCACGGCCATCGGCTACCCGCACCGAAGGCGTGCAAGTTTCTCATCTGCGCCTATATTCTGGGAGGCATACTGGGGCCATGACCGGTCGGAAGTACGCGCGATGGCGGGGGTTCACCGTGCTCGCGCTCGGCGCTGCTGGCGCGCTGGGTGTGTTCGCGGTGACGCAGCTGTCGCAGCCGGCCGATAGGGATCTGGGCCCGGTCATCGTCGGGCCCCTCCTTCTGTTCCATCCGTATCGCCGACGCCCATCGCCTCGCCTGACCCTTCCCCCACACCTTCTCCCTTCGCCCTCCTCAGCCCTTCTTCTCCCACTCTGCCCCATCGCCCTCCGTCATCCCGGTGCCTCCGCACACCCACGACGATGACGACGAGGACGATGATGATGACCGGGACGACGACGATTGGGATCGACGACGATGATGACGACGAGGACGATGACGACGACCTCGACGACGATGACGAGCCGGAACGTTTGCCATCGGAACCGGTCATCCCACCTCGAGAACCTTCGCCTCGCAAGGGGTTGAGCGTCCGGGCCAGGATGATGATGTCGGTGGTGGTGGGGCTCACCACGCTGGCTCTCGGTGGCCGGCTTCACGTTGTGGGTAAGCCCACGGGCTCATCGACGCCACATCGCGCAACATCTTCGATGCTGGCGCTGAGTTCGTCACCTTCGCCAGCGCGGCGGTGGATCCTGCCACCGGACAGCCGTACACGACCACCGACGAGTTGCTGCAGGCGGCGCTCAGCTATCAGGTGCCCGTCGAGTACGAAACAACCCTGGCGGTCGTCGACGGGCAGGTGCGTTATGCCCTCGGGCTCGGACTCACGGAGATCGATCCCGACCTGACCACCGCCATCGCCCAGGCCCCCACAGACCGGGCTAGGGTGTCGTCGCTGAACACGGGTGCCGCCGATTATCGCTGGCTGATAGCCCCCGTGGTGGTGGGCAACGAGCCCCCAGGAGCGCTGGTGGTGGCCATCGATCGCGCCGCCATGCGCGCCCCCGCCACCGCGATGATGTGGACCTTCGCCGCAATCTCGGCGGCCGCACTCGGCCTGATCTCGCTGATCGGCTGGCTGCTTCTCGGCCGGCTGCTGCGGCCCGTCGCCGAGATGCGCCGCCTGTCCACGGAGATCGCCAACTCTGATTTCTCACGCCGTTTACCTGTTCGAGGCAACGACGATCTCGCGCAGCTGTCTCGCAGCTTCAATCAGATGGTGGACCACCTCACCAACGTCTTCGCCTCGCAACGGCAGCTCTTGGACGACGCCGGGCACGAGCTGCGCACCCCGATCACCGTGGTTCGAGGCCACGTCGAACTGATGGACCCGACGGATCCGGAAGACGTGTCGGCAACCAGAAGCCTCGCCTTGTCCGAACTCGACCGAATGCATCGCCTGACGGAAGACCTGGTGCTGCTCGCACGCTCTGAGACCCCCGACCTTCTGCGCTTCGGGGAGGTGGACGTCGGCGACCTCACCACCACCGTGCTCGAACACGCACAGCACCTCGGAGATCGCGATTGGAGCCTGGACGGAACCGCCCAATGCGCCATCCGCGGCGACGCCGACCGGCTCACCCAGGCGTGGCTGCAACTCGCCGCCAACGCCGCCAAGTTCTCCGAACCAGACACCAGGATCACGCTCTCCAGCTACGAGAAAGGACCTTGGGTCTGCTTCGCGGTCTCCGACCAAGGGCGGGGCGTCCCGGCCCAGGACCTGGCGCGGATCTTCGATCGGTTCACCCAGGTGGGGGCCTCTCGCGGAGGCAGCGGCCTGGGACTGACGATCGTGCAAGCCATCGCCAAGGGGCACGGGGGCGACGTGGTCGTAGAATCCCTCTTAGGTGCGGGTTCCACCTTCACCATCCGGGTTCCCGCCCGTAGCTTGGAGGAACGAGAATGACGCAAGTACTGGTGGTGGAGGACGAGCCCGGGATCGCTTCCTTCGTGGCGAAGGGTCTGCGTGCGGCGGGCATGCAGCCGACGGCGGTGAGCACAGGCCGCGACGCCATCGATCATGGCCTGACGGGTGGCTACGACATCATCGTGCTCGACATCGGGCTTCCCGACATCGGCGGGTTCGAGGTGCTGGAGCGCCTGCGCGGTTCAGGTTGCACCACGCCGGTGATCATCCTGACGGCCCGCACCTCCGTCGACGACACTGTGCTGGGTCTCGAGGGCGGGGCCGACGACTACATGGCCAAGCCGTTCCGCTTCGAGGAGTTGCTGGCCAGGATCCGGCTGCGGCTGCGCAGCGTCGCGGTCCAGGGAGGGGATGGCTCTCCACAACTCGTCCATGGCGCCCTGACCCTGGATCCGCAGACCAGGCGGGTCACCGTCGACGGGAAAGAGGTGGAGCTGTCCGCCCGGGAGTTCGCCTTGCTGGAGACGTTCATGCGCCATCCGGGGCACGTGCTCTCCCGCGAACAGCTGCTGTCGCGGGTATGGGGCTACGACTTCGATCCCAACTCCAACGTCGTCGACGTGTACGTGCGTTATGTGCGCCAGAAGGTCGGCACCGATCGGCTGCGCACCGTGCGCGGCGTGGGCTACCGTCTCGCCTGACGATCCCACTCGAGAGCAGTGCAAGGCCCGGCCATCCACATGGATGGCCGGGCCTTGTGGGCTGGGCAGGATGTCTGCGGAAAGGATCAGTCAGCGCTAGGCGGCGAGGCAGGGCTTGGCGGGGAATCCGCGGTATCGGGGGTCACCGGCGACGCCGCCGTATCGGCCGTTGCCGGTGAGGCGGGGCTGGGTGGGGAGTCAGCCGTATCAGGCGTGAGGGGCGAGGCGGCGGTATCGGCGGTGTCCGGGGAGGCGGCCGTATCCGCGGTAAGCGGCGACGCGGGGCTTTCCGTCGGATCCGTCACGCCATCGCCCGGGCCGGTGGCCGGGGCTGCGTGCACACCCGTGACGGCCGCTGCCGGGGGCTCGTCGGCGGCCGCGGTATCGACGAGCGAACCCGCCATACCTCCGGCCAGGGCGAAGGCCGCAAGGCCTCCGGTCCACTTCCACACAGTGCTCTTCTTCATGATCCTTCTCCCGTCGGAATCCGTGGTGTCGATGCCACTAGCTTCGCAACCCGTCATGAGGCGCAAGGGAGAGCCCGATGAGAGTGCTCTCATCTCCGAGAACTCCGCCCTCCAACCGCATCCACCGCCGGATCGCGCCGCTGGCGGAGGGGAGCGAAAATAACCTCCCCTCGCACGCACTCGCCGAGGCCAACTGGGGCTGACAAGCACCGCTGCCACCTATCGGACCCCACTATTTAGGAAAAAAATTACTTGTGTATTGTGGATTTAGGTAACCCTAACTTCTTGTCCTCGGCCAGAAAAGAGTGCTCAGTGCAGTCCCAGTCGCTCGCCGCTCGCGATCTCATCAACATCGGCGTCTTTACCGCGGTCTACTTCGTCATCATCTTCGCCTCGGGATTCATCGGCATCGTCGGGCCGTGGGCGATGTTCCTGGGGTTCTTCATCGGTGCCCTGCTCGGCGGTCCCGTGCTCGTTCTCCTCTCCGTACGCTGCGCGAAGGTGGGGACGATGGCCTTACTCGGTCTGCTGGTGGCGATCCTGATGGTGCTCACCGGCCACTTCTGGGGTCTGTTGATCGTCCTGCCCTTGCTTGGCTTGGCCTTCGACCTCATCGTGCAGGCGGGATCTCGAGGCCGACTCTCCGCTGCCGTCGGATACGCTCTCTTCTCTCTCTGGTACGTCGTACCTCTTGTCCCCATCTTCTACAGCGCCGACGCCTACTTCGCAGATATCGCCTCATCCATGGGGCCGGAGTACGCCGCCGGAATGCGAGCTCTCTTCACGCCGACGATCATCGTCGTGTTCGGGGCGGCCATCGCAGCAGTGGCTTTCCTTTCTGGGCTCTTCGGGGCAAAACTGCTCACCAAGCACTTCACCCGAGCCGGACTGGCGGCCTGAGCCTTGTCCGTCGCCGAGCTCCTCCCCACCCCACTGCACGAAGCCGCACCGGCCCACACGACCAGGATCAGCCTGGACCCGCGCACCGCTTTGCTGATGTTGGTGGTAGTCAACGTGGTTGCACTGGGCAATACCCCTGTCATGGCGGTCGCCTCTGCCACCACACTCGTCGCGATGCTTTTGGCGACCACCGTGCCCTGGCACGTCTCCCTTACCTATACCGCGGTCATGGCGACAGCCTTCGCGCTGTACTTTGCTCTGCCGCAGGTCTGGACGGGCTTCATCTCGGCGACGGCGGTGGTGGTCCTGTACTACCTCGTGCGCTTCGCCACCAGTCTCGGAGCAGCGGCCTTCGTCCTGCTCACCGTCAAACCAGCCACCTTGATCGCCGCCTTGCGTGCGATGAGGGTGCCCTCGGCGGTGGTGATTCCCATTGCGGTGATGATGCGCTTCATCCCCATCGTCGGCGCTGAAGCGCGCGATGTCGTCGCCGCCATGCGGCTGCGTGGTCTCGAACCCGGAGGCTGGGGTTTGGTCCGACGCCCGCTGCGAACACTCGAGTTGGTGCTTGTTCCCCTACTGGCCTCGGTGTCCCGGATCGCCGATGACCTGACCGCTTCCGGCATGGTACGAGGGCTCGGCGCTCCCCACCGTCCGACCTCGCTCGTCCGGCTACGGTTCGGT
>JAWKJW010000031.1:0-35880 GCA_041393555.1 Tessaracoccus sp.
TCACGATCGTCGGCTATCTCCCGGGCTATCGGTAGCGACAGGTCGAGACCCCAGTCAAGGATGACTTGGAACAGCAGGTCATCACCGGAGCGGTCCGGCTTGATGCTTGGTGCCAGGTCAGAGAGATCAAGCTGTTCTGTGTCATCCGCGGTTCTCAGTACATCGGTCTTGTTGCTGCCATCGATCCGCAGAGAACGGAAGCCGACATCGAGGTTGGAGCCCATGAGTCCCGCATCCTCCCTCACCTGAGCCCCGGCTCGGCGCAGTCGCTCACGGGCAACATCAGCGAGAGTCGCGTATCCCCGCTCCCGAACGACCGAGCCGGGGTCAAGAGCTTCATCGAGCTGCACAAGGATGAAACGTCGGCTGCCCTGATCTGCGGCGTTGAGGCTCATGACTGCGTGCCCGGTCGATCCTGAGCCCGCAAAGAAGTCGAGAATGATCGCGTTCTTGTCGCTGCTCGTCACGGCGTCGACCCAGGTGCCAAGGACCCCAACATCCTTCGGGTAGTCGAACATCTTGCCGTCAAGTAGCCTCGTCAACGCGTCGCTCGCTGGGGCACGCTCCTGGGTGACGACTGGGCGGATCGCTTGCTGTCCCATCTCGTCGAGGAACCGCTTGTAACGTGGGGTTGTGTGGTGATCGGGGCCGAACTGGATCCGGCCCTCGGCGATACTCGCTTCCATGGACTCTTTGGACAGCCGCCACCCGTTCGGGTGCATCGGGACCGGCACTCCCGTCGTTGGGTGCAGAAGGTCATACATGAGGTTTGCTCGCGGGTTCGGACTCGCGAGATCACTCTTCGTAAACGCTCTGCCCGAGTCGTCGATCTCGTTGTAGGCCCGCAGGCCAGCCTCAGCGTCAGGCTTCGTCCGCCACCAGTCGCGAAACAGTCGGGTGGCTCGTGAAGCATCGTGCCCCGACTCTTCCCAGGCCCTGCGTCCCGCCTCCATGACATCGTCGTAACCGCGCTTCGGCCCTTTGAAGCGCACGTCAAGTCCGATCAGCGCGGCCTTGCTCCGCGCGTAGATGAGCATGTAATCAAGGCCGCCTGCCGTGAACCGCGCATCGTTCTTACCCGATCCTTGCCACACCACATCGGCAAGAAAATTATCGGCTCCAAAGACCATGTCGAGCAGCGACCGTAGGTTCGCATGCTCGTGGTCGTCGATCGCGACGATCATGACTCCGTCATCGGTCAGAAGGTTCCTCGCCAGGCGAAGCCGCGGATACATCATGCTCAGCCAGTCGGAGTGGAACCGCCCGTTGGCTTCGGTATTCGCAACGAGGCGGGCGCCCGTCTCAGACTTCTGTCCCGAGCGGGCGAGGTAGTCAGCGCTCGACTCGGCAAAGTCGTCCTCGTAGACGAAATCGTTTCCCGTGTTGTAGGGCGGGTCGATGTAGATCAGCTTGACCTTGCCGAGGTACGACTCCTGAAGTAGCTTGAGCGCATCCAGGTTGTCGCCTTCGATGAAGAGGTTCTTCGTGGTGTCGAAGTCCACCGACTCCTCGCGAACGGGGCGAAGGGTCTTGGCGATGGGCGCGTTGGCAGTGAAGGCGGCGGCACGCTTGCCGGGCCAATCGAGCCGGTACCGCTCTTGCGGCCCGTCAACGACGTGGTCGGAGAGTTCTTGTCGGAGGAGATCGAAGTCAATGGCGAGGGTCACGTTGCCCTCCGTGTCTCGCGTCTCGGTGATGACCTGTGGGAACAGTTCGGCGATCCGCTCGATGTTGCGAGCGGTGAGGTCGGGCGTATGCAGGGTGCGCTTCTCCATCATGCCGCCAAGACCAGCGACGAGGCCGACGACACACAGCAGCGCGAGCAAAGCTCGCGCAGCCATCCACAGCACCCTGCGGCGATGCATCTAGATGGTCCTAACCTCGGTGTGTGGCGACTTCTCGCGGAAGATCTGCTCGACGTTGATGCGCTCCGCGTCGTCCGCGAAATCTTCGTCGAGGAACACGACACGAAGCGGCCCTCGCTCCGCGATAGCCGCGGCAGCCCGAGAGAGAGAGAGAGAAGTCGCGCGCCTCACGCGGACGTGTGCACAGGATCAACGCACCCTCCTCAACGTCGTACACCTCGAAGCCATCGATAGTCTCCTTCTTGATCGGCATCGTGAGTTCCAAGCCCCAGTCGAGAAGGACCTGGAACAGAAGGTCTTCGCCTGTGCGGTCAGGCTTCACACTACTGATCAGACCGTCAAGTTCTCCCTGACCAAGCACGTCCGCATGCGCGGACGTGTCATACATGTTCGTCAAGTCGACGCACAAGGCGCGGAATCCAGTATCTGCCCCAAGAGCCGCGCGAGGGGCGCCGGCCTTCTTCAACCGGTCGCGTGTGACTTCCGAGATCGAGGTTCCCTCCTGCCCGGCGATCCGCTCGGGTAGTTGAACCAGGATGAACCGCCGCTGGCCACCATCGGCTTGATTCACTGCGAACACCGCGTGGCCCGTAGTCCCTGAGCCTGCAAAGAAGTCCATCACGACGTCATCGTGACGGGTCGCCCATCCGATGATCCGCGATAGGAGCGCCACACTCTTCTCGGTATCAAACTCATCGGTCTCGTTGCCGCTCAGGGTAAGGTCCATCCAGTTGTCGCTGAGCAACCTTCCCTCACTCGGTGGCACGTAGTACTGGACCACAGCATCGCCGTTCTGGCGTACGAAGTTGAGCTTGACGTTCGTCGCATTCAGATGGTCGAGGTAGTAGTCATCCAGGCTGATGTGGTTGGAGTGTTGAGCGAGGTAGGTCTCGTAGTTCTGAACCGCTTCCTTCGCCCGACCTTCCTCCCAACGCCACTGCCCCGAGGCGGGCGTAGAGCCGAAGAGTTCGTACCGCATCGTGGGGCGGTCGGTTCCTCGCCAGAAGGTGTCCCACTTTCCCGACTTCAATTCCACATGAGCAAGGGACAGCTTCGGCAGACGGACCGCTCCACTACGCGCGTACATCAGTACATACTCATGTCCTTGCGATAGCGCGCTCACATCTTCGAACTGGGCTTGGACGTTCTTGATCCCGCGCCGGACGGCGAGCGTGTTCTTGTGGCTTCCCGACCCGAACACCTCGTCACAAATCTTTGTCAGGTTGTGTACTTCGTGCGAGTCAACGCTGATGAAGATGAGGCCGTCCTCGGCTAGGAGGTTCCGTGCCAGCTTCAGCCTTGGATACATCATGCTGAGCCAGTCCGAGTGGAAGCGGCCGTTCGACTCTGGGTTCGGGCGAAGTTCTCCCGTCCACTGATCCAGATCATCCGCACTCCGCACCAATCGACCCTCCTCGTCAAGGTCGCCCCGGCCCGTAGCCTCGGCTCGCGCGGAACGCGCGAACTGGTCTCTGTAGACGAAGTCGTTGCCGGTGTTGTACGGCGGGTCGATGTAGATCAACTTCACCTTACCGAGGTACGACTCCTGGAGCAGCTTGAGGGCGTCGAGGTTGTCGCCTTCGATGAAGAGGTTTTTTGTGGTGTCGAAGTCAACCGACTCCTCCCGCACGGGACGCAACGTCTTGGCGATCGGCGCGTTGGCAGCGAAGGCGGCGGCGCGCTTGCCGGGCCAGTCGAGCCGGTACCGCTCCTGTGGACCCTCGACGATGTGGTCGCTGAGTTCCTGGCGCAGCAGGTCGAAGTCGACCGCTCGCACGGGGTGACCGTCGGCGTCGACACTCTCCGTGATGACGCTGGGGAACAGCTCGGCAATCTTGTCGATGTTGGCCTGCGTGAGGTCGGGCGATGTCATGCGTAGTCTCTCCACGGGTTACCTTCTGCCCTTCATCAGATCAACTCCGTCAGTTCGTGTTGCTTCGTCTTGAGTGTGCGGCGGAGCTCGACCTTGCGGTTGAGCTGTGGCTCGGTACGGAGCTTGCGCTCCAAGGACGCGACCTCGCGTTCGAGCTTGCGCACCGTGGCAAGTCTGTCGGCCACGTCTGACATTTCCTCGCCCGGGCGGGCAGTGATCGGCGTCAGCGGCTGCAGGAGCGCTGCGTAGAGCGCCGGCAGCGTGATCGCCGTCGGCAGGGCCTGCCGACTCATGCCTCCTGGCTGCCAACCGGTCGAGTAATAGGCGCTGAGCTTGGGAGCCCCCGTGCCGAGCTGCTTGTGGGCCGCGACCGTCCGCACCTCGGGCTGCTCGTCGCGCTGGCGCGCTATCTCGAAGATGATCGGGAACAGGATGGCCTTGTCGATGGCGCCCAGGACGGCTTCGCTCACGTCATCGGTCTTGGCGTCGATCGTGAAGACCTGCACCTCCGGCACGGTCGGCGCGCCAGGCAGGTTGATCGTGGCCTCGGCGAGTTTGTAGGCCCAGGTGATGCGTTGGACTTCGTTGATGAACTTCTCGCGCACTGCGGTGCTGACGGTGCCGTGCTCGTAGAACTTCTCCTTGGGTACTCGTCTGCCGAACTTGGCTGCCTCGGGCCAGCGGTAGAGGATGTCAGTCATCGGCACCGCCTTCGGTGGGGTCTACGACGGCGATGAACGCGGTCAGCTCGAAGTCATCGAGACCGGCGATGGTCTGAGTGAGGGCCGTGGTGCTGCCGCCGGTGAAGAGGCTGTCGATGTCGCGTTCTTCGGTGACATCGATCATCGAGTGGATCGCGTCGGTGAGCAGCGCCGAGTACTTGCCCATCTGGGCGCCCTCGCCGGTCGCGGCGTTGAACACGCCGACGACATCGCCGACGGGCTCCTCGTAGGGGCGGCAGCCGGCGCGGAGCAGGTCGAGGAGGTGCTTGGCTTCGGTGTGATTCGCGATGACCTCGCCCTGGTCGTCGAGGTAGACGAGGTAGTGCGGGTGGAGGCGGTTGCCTCGGTTGATGTGTTCGTCTGCGGTGAGGTTTCGCAGGGCGAAGATGACGCCGGGTCGCAGTCCCTTTGCGGGGTCGGCTGGGATCACGGCGTGGAGGCCGCGGGGCGCGGTATCGAGGTCGCCGTGTTCCTTGATGTAGCCGAGCAGGTCCATGCGGAAGTCGTTGAGTCCGAGGTCGGTGATCGACACCCCGGTGCGGACATCTTCGAGCTCGATGACCTCGTCTTGGAGCTTGCGGAGTTGCTCTTTGCGGAAGGCGGCGTCGGAGTCTTCGAGGGTGAGGACGTTGTCGTCGGCGGTGCTCGCGAGGTCGGCGATGACCATGCGGTTCTCGACGCGCTCCTTGAGGTTGATGTACTCATCGAGGGAGATGTCGGGCCAGAAGTTCACGAGCTGAATCTGACTGTTGGTGGAGCCGATGCGGTCGATGCGCCCGAAGCGCTGGATGATGCGTACCGGGTTCCAGTGGATGTCGTAGTTGATCAGGTAGTCGCAGTCCTGGAGGTTCTGGCCCTCACTGATCACGTCGGTGCCGATCAGCACATCCAGCTCGCGCGTCTCGCGCGGCATCGTGAGATGGCGCTGCTTGGAGCGAGGCGAGAACAGCGACATGACCTGCTGAAAGTCGAAGCCCGTACCGAGGGTCGTCTTCGCACCGTGGCTGCCGCCGGTGATCACGGCTGTGTCCAGCCCGGCGGCTGCGAGCGTGGGCGCAAGTTCGCGGTAGAGGTAGTCGGCGGTGTCTGCGAAGGCGGAGAACACGAGCACCTTGCGGTTGCCGTCGTTGATCGGGCGCCGGGCCTTGTCCTCGATGAGTTGCTTGAGTCTGCGGAGCTTGAGGTCGTGGTCGGGGGTGACTTTGCGCATCTCGTCGAGGAGCTCACGCAGGGTCTCGCGGTCGTTCCACAGGTCGCGCTGCCAGGACTCGATATCGAGGTCGTCGAGGTCGATCTTGATCTTCTCGCCGAAGGACAGCGCCTCGATGTTCGCGTCGTCTTCGTCATCGACATCGAAGTCGAGCCCCGCGAGCTCCGGGCTCAGATCGGCGAGGCTGCCCGCGTGGTTGCTGATACGCCCGAGTGTGTGGGTGACGGAGCCTTCGATCTTCGCCAGAGTGAGACGGAAGGCATCGACCGAGCTCTCCAAACGCTTGAGCAGGTTGACGGTCATGAGCTTCTTCAAGCCCTGCTCACGGCCAGCCTGCCCGAGGTTGGATCGTGCGCTACCTGCGGTGACGTTGTAGAGGTCTTCGTACTTGGAGCGTCGGCTCGGGAACACGTAGGCGAGCGGGGTGTAGACGGCGAGGGTCAGCGCCTGGAGTTGCTCGAAGATGTCGTTGAAGCCGGGCACGTCCGGGAGGTCCGTGAGTGGTTCGCGGATGGATAGCGGTGGGCGTCGTTCCGGGAAGGCGCCGATCTCAGTGGTGTCATAGAACGCTTGGATGTGCTTCCGGGAGCGGGCGATCGTTACGGAGTCGAGTAGTTCGAAGAAGTCGAAGTCGAGCATCTGAAGGATGCGGTCGGTGGTGCGCTGCTCGGGGTCGAGCTTGGACCACTCGTTGAACACGCGCTGCGCGTCGGAGAACACCTTCTCGACCGTCGTGGACAGGCTCAGGTGCTGGGCGAGGTTCTCCGACTCCCCTTCGTAGGCGAGTTGGAGCTGGTTCTTGAGGTCGTTGAACCTGTTGTTCACCGGGGTAGCCGAGAGCATCAGCACCTTGGTCTTCACGCCCTCGCGGATGACCTGGCGCATGAGGCGCTGGTAGCGCGACTCCTTCTCCTCGGCGTAGTCAGCGTTGCGGAAGTTGTGGGACTCGTCGATCACGACGAGGTCGTAGTTGCCCCAGTTGATCCGGACCAGCCGCAGGCCGAGCGATTCACCCTTCGTGCGGGAGAGATCGGTGTGGGCGAGCACGTCATAGTTGAACCGGTCGGAGGCGAAGATGTTGGTCGTGAGGTTGGCGTTGTAGTTCGTCCAGTTCTCCGCGAGCTTCTTCGGGCACAGCACCAGCACGGACTTGTTGCGCAGCTCGTAGTACTTGATGACCGCGAGCGCGGTGAACGTCTTGCCGAGACCGACGGAGTCGGCGAGGATGCAGCCGTTGCAGGTCTCCAACTTGTTGATGATGCCCGTGGCCGCGTCGCGCTGGAAGTTGTACAGGCTCTGCCAGACCTTCGTCTCCTGATACCCGGTGCGGTCGTTCGGCAGCACGTCCTCGTTGATGTCGTCGAGGAACTCCGCGAACAGGTTGTAGAGGATCAGGAAGTAGATGCGTGCCGGGGAGTTCTCGGTGTACACGCTCGCGATGTGGTCGTGGACGGCCTGGGTGACATCACTGACCTGCTCAGGGTTGTTCCAAATCTGGTCGAACAGCTGTATGTACTGCGAGGTCTCGGGGGCTTCATCGAGCCGGTTCACGAAGCTCGACACGGCGTTGCCGCGTTCGTAGCCGAGATCGGCGGTGGTGAACCCCTGAAGCTGGGTGTAGGCAGCCTTGTCGTCGATGACGGCGAACTGCTGCATCGGGTTCCCCGTCGCGTTCGAGCGGAAGGTGACCTTGCGGCGAAGCCAGTCCGCGCACTCTCGTGCGATCGCACGCTGCGTGAGCTTGTTCCGCAGCCTGATCTCAAAGTCGGATCCCGCCAGGCTCGACTCGGCCTGCCCGCTGGGGATGAAGAACTCACGGCGCTCTCTGCGGAGCTTGTCCGTCACTCTCTCGGTCACAAACGACGGCGACGTGAAGATGAACTCCAGCTCGGAGACCTTCTCCAACTCCTTGCGAAGCGCTTCAAACGCGAAGATCGAGAACGTCGATGCGGCGATACGGACCTTAGAGCCAGGCGCGATCTCGGCCTTGAGATCGTCACCCAGAAGGTCGCTGACGTTGTTGATAATCCGCATACTAGCTGGGCTCCGCGCGCCCCTTTGTCGCGTCACCAGTTCGCCAACCGGTCCCCTTGACCGAACGAACCCTCCCACGGGCCGCCGGATACAACGGCGCACCGGACTTGGCCGCAGACATTGCGTTTCCCTTCTCGGCACTGCCTCGCACAGCACCCCACCGCGGCTGATGATAACGGAAGTCATCGGGTCGTCGTTGGAGGAACACCGACCTGACGCAGGAAACTCGTCTCTGCGCGAGATCGACCAGGAGCCTGCTGTGCAGCCTGGTCAGCGTGAGAGGCGCCAGGAGCACGCCTATCACAATGCCGGTCCCATACGAGGATGAACAGTCTGCTCGAGGACAGGAGACTACCGTACAAACGGGTACATCAGGCGGGATCCATCGGCGATCATACGTTCTGCTGCAACCCTGCCAGGTCACAGGCGATGCGCCGCGCGTGGCCGGCGTAGTCGAACCGCTCGCCGCCGAGCCGGCGATCCTCTCGGCGCTCCGCCATGATCGCGCCCCACAGCATCTCGAAGACGTGAAAGAGCCAGGTTCCTTGTCGCAGAGCCCGGAGGTCTTCTGAGTCCCCTGAGCGTCCGACGGCGCGCAGGAAGTCGACTGTCCCACGCTCATCGAATCCACCCTCCGCGACCACGGTCGCGAGATCGAACCATCCATCGGCCCCTCCGGCGAACTCGAAGTCCACCAGCCAAAGGCGATCGCCGTGGTCGATGATGTTGTTCGCCCAGAGGTCGTGATGCGCGAGGGAGCGTTCGTACCTGTCATCCTCCGCCCGCTCGGCGCCGATCTCGGCGAGCGTCGTCTGGATCTGACCTCGCTCTATCCCGAATCGCCCAGGATCGCCGACCGAGTCCAACATCCTGCCGAGACGCTCAACGGTGCTGGGGACTCCCTCCGGCGCCGGGCAACCGAGCAGACGGCGGACGAGGTCGTACCCCTTCGCCGCGTGCGACCCCGTCCATCGGGAACCGGTCCAGGCACCCGCGGACTCGATGAACGGCGTCAGCAGGAGTCCATCGGGCGTCATGGCGCGGGGTGCCGGATGCAACCCGGCCGCCCGCAAGGCGATCGCCTCCTTCGTCCTCCGGATGCCCAGCGCGTCCGCGGTGCGTCCGTTGGGCCGGCGGGCCACGAAGCGCTCACCCGTGGCCTCGTCGGTCAGCACCGTCACTTCGTTGTTCAGGCTGTGCAGCGACTCGCTCAGTTTCCGTTCCACACGCCAGCGCGTGTCCGGAAATACCTCGTGCCACCCAGGTGAATGTTCGCGACTCTCGGCGCCCATGAAGGAAAAACTACCGAGACGCCCGGCCTCATGCGGCGGTCCGTCCGATCATTGAGCGATAGGGGCGAGAGCTCACCCCTATCGCGATGCCGATCCCCGTACGAAGATGAGCAGTAGCGAAGGTTCGCTCACGGACAGGAGGCCACCATGGCACAACGAGTACATCACCTCGCGATCTCGCTCGACGGCTACGCCACCGGCGAGGGACAGAGCTTGGAGGCGCCGTTCGGGCACGTCGGCGGTCGACTCATGGAGTGGTTCTTCGACACCCCCATGGGCAGCGCCATCCACGGCGGAGGCCGCGTCGCCGAGGGCATCGACGCGGCGTTCGTCCGCGGCTGGGGCGACGGCATCGGCGTCGAGATCATGGGGCGCAACAAGTTCACGCCGTCGCGCGGATCGTGGCCCGACGACGACTGGAAGGGCTGGTGGGGCGACAATCCTCCCTTCCATACGCCGGTCATCGTCCTCACCCACCATCCTCGCCCGGCGCTGGCGGTAGGCGACACCACTTTCTACTTCCTCGATGCGACGCCTCACGAGGCCGTCGCCGCGGCGAAAGAACTCGCGCCTGGCGACATCCGCATCGGCGGCGGGCCGACGACGGTGAAAGAGTTCCTCGCCGCCGACCTCGTCGACTATCTGCACTTCGTCGTCGTGCCGATCATCGTCGGCCGCGGCGTCAACCTGTGGGACGGGCTGGAGGGCATCGAGGCGAACTTCAGCCGCGTCGAGAGCATCACCTCACCGTCGGGCGTGATCCACGTCGTCATGTCTCGATAGCAGGAGCCATCAGGTGAGACCCACCGACAGACTGCGCCCCACCCGGACAGGATGGACCTCATGGGACAGCAGTTTTCGGAGATATCGGACCGGCTGAAGAGCTTCATCGAGGCGCAGCACGTCTTTTTCGTCGGAACGGCGGCGCGCGACGGCCGGGTCAATATCTCACCGAAGGGCCTCGACTCGCTCAGAGTGCTCGACCCTACGCGGGTGGCCTGGCTCAACGGGACGGGCAGCGGCAACGAAACCGCCGCACATCTGCTGGACCACCCGCGCATGACCATCATGTTCTGCTCCTTCGACGCCAAACCGCTGATCCTGCGCCTCTACGGCGCCGCGCGCGCCGTCCACACGGGAGACGCCGACTGGGCCGAACTGCTCGCGCTGTTCCCGCCGATGCAGGGCTCACGCAACATCTTCGTTCTCGACATCGATCTCGTGCAGACGTCCTGCGGCTTCGGCGTTCCCTTCATGGACTTCCAGGGCGACAGGAAGACCATGGCTCAGTGGGCCGCGAAGAAGGGCGACGACGGGATCCTCGCCTACCAGCAGGAGAAGAACCGGGTCAGCATCGACGGCCTCCCCACCGGCCTTCCGGAAATCGACGCAGCGAGGAAGACCGCCTAGCCACAGCTGACGCGGGCCAGCGATCACTCTCGCAGTTGCTCGACGCCGACGGAGGTCCCCCAGGCGCGATCGGCCGTCAGCACCGCGCAGTTCAACCGACTTCCCAGCGCGAGGCACAGGCGATCGCCGAGCGACAGACCAGAATCGCGGCGCCACAGCCGGGCTGCGTACTCCGCGTCTGACTCCGTAACGGGCTCGACTCGAAGGCCATAGCTGAGCAGGATCGCCCTCGCCTGGCCCCAGTCGCCTCCCCGCACTATCACCTTCTGGGCCGCTTCCGACCAGTTCGCCGCTCCAACAACGCCTTCCGCGAGAACCTCCTCGGCCCGACCAGCGCCCGGCTCACCTTGCAGAAAGGCGAGAATGGCCGACGCATCGAGGACGATCACGCGATGTCCTCCTGCGCCGCGGCGGCACGACGCTCAGCCAGGAGTTCCTCGACGAGACTCCCGCCAGCGAGTTGTCTCCGCAGAGACGCCGTCGCCTGGCTCCGCGTCATCAGCACCACACCTTCGGGCGTCTCGATGAACAGAAGCGGATCACCCTGCTTCCAGCCCTGCCGTGCTCGGAGTTCCGACGGAACGACCAGGCGACCCCGATCTCCCAGCGGCGCATAGTACGTGGTATTCATACAATAATCGTACCAACCGATATATCTCAGTGGTACAACCTCGCTTCTCCCCCTCGACAGGAGCAACGCCCCGATCAGCGGAACAGGCACAACCAGCCTGGTGAGCACTCCTTTTCTGACATGCTGAACCATGAGCTCGCCACCGCCGACGAACACTCCCCGCCCCCCAGCACCGCCATCATGGACCGTCACCGACCTCCTCCCCGCCGCGGGGGTATCGGTGTCCGCGCTCATGCTCTTCGCGTTTCAGCTCGCAGGCTGGGGACACCTCGTCCTGGCGCTCAGCCTCGTCGCGGCGTTCCTGCGCAACCGGGAACTGGGCAAAGACCTGCTGCTGATCGGCGCCGGCGTCGCCATCGTCAGCACCACATCCGTCGAGGCCGACGTCAGCTGGGACCGTTTCGTCATCATCGGCACCGTCCTGATCCTCGCCGTCACCGTGCCGCTGCTCATCGACCGCGTCGTCTACCGACGCCGCGCCATCCGGTTCCCCTGGCGCGGAGAACACCGATGGGCGAAGGTCGAGATCATCTACGTCTTCGCAGTACCGTTCCTCGGCTGGGCCATCCTGCCGTTCTACTTCATCCGCTCCGGCGCCTACCTCAACTGGCCCCACATCACCGACACCAGCGAACTCATCCGGTTCTTCGTCGGCGTCAACGCCGTCGGCACCTGGGACGAGCTGTTCTTCATCTGCACCTGTTTCGCGCTACTGCGCCGCCACTTCCCCATCTGGCTGACCAACCTCCTGCAAACCACCATCTTCGTGTCGTTCCTCTGGGAACTCGGTTACCGCGAGTGGGGTCCGCTCCTGACCATCCCGTTCGCACTCATCCAAGGCTTCCTCTTCGCGCGCACTGGCTCCCTGCTCTACGTCCTGGTGGTGCACCTGCTCTTCGACGCTATCGTCTTCATGGCGATCGTCCATGCCCACAACCCGGGCTGGTTCGCCATCTTCATCTACTAGCCCGGCGCTAAGAACTCACCTCATTGAGCAGGGTGTGAAAGGCCGGCTCCTCGTACAGGTGCGCCTCACGCAGGCAAGCGACCACCTTCTCGCGCGGTGACCGATCACCGTCATACCCATCTCACCCAGTTGAAAGGAAATTCCCAAACCTATTGCGATAGAGAACTCTATATCATAGAGTTCTCTATACAACGGCGTGAAGGAGTAGTCAGATGCCGCTCGACTTCGAAGTACCAGTGAGACTGCGGGGCGCAGGTCGCCAGTTCGGCCCAGTCGCCGCGCTGACCGACGTCGATCTCGCCATCCCCGCAGGAGGCACCGTCGGGCTGCTCGGCCCCAACGGCTCCGGCAAAACCACGATGCTCAGCTTGATCTCGGGGCTGAGGGAACCCACCTCGGGCGCCGTCGAACTCTTCGGGCGCAACCCTCGCGACCCCGAATCGCGAGTTCGCCTGGGAGTCACACCGCAGCATTCGGGCATCGTCAAGACCATGACGGCCCTTCAACTCGTGGAGTTCATCACCAGCCACTTCGTGGATCACGAAGAACCCATGTCACTCTTGGCCACCTTCGATATCGACCATCTCGCCAAGAAGCGCGTCGGAGGACTCTCCGGCGGGCAGCAGCGGCTGCTCTCGATGGCGCTCTCCTTCGCGGGCAGGCCCCGGCTGGTCTTGCTCGATGAGCCGTCCACCGGTTCTAGATGTGATGGCCCGCAACCATCTGTAGGAAGCCATCCGGCAGCGCTCCCAGAGCGGATCACCATCCTACTCACCAGCCATTACCTCGAGGAAGTGCAAGACTCTCGGATCGGATCGTCATGATCCGGGCAGGACGGGTTGTCGCAGACGACTCCACCTCCGCGATCCTCTCGCAGACCGCGTCGACCGTGGTGAGGGTCTCCACCACCGACGACCGTGCTTTGACCATCCCCGGGGTCACACACGCTCACCGCGAGGGCAACGTCGCCGCCTTGACGGTCGCCTACGCCACGTCCTGTGTGCTGATCGGACTGATGTACTCGTGCGCGGGCATCTTCATGAGCAACCGCCGGGAGCTCTTCCTGGGGTTCTGGCTGATCGGCGTGGGGATCCTCAGCAGCACTCTCGGTATTCCCCTCATGTTGCTCACCCTCGGAACGCTCTCGGCAGCGGGCTTCATCGTGTGCGCGGCTCTTCCCGTCAAGCCCCATGACCAGGTGGCGTGATGCCTGCCAGGGAGATGGACGAACTCATCCATGCGCCGACGAGGTTGAGAATCATGTCGGTGCTCGTGGAGCTGGGCACCGGCAGCGACATCACCTTTGCCCGCCTCCAGGCCCACCTGGAGATGACACCGGGAAACCTGTCTGCCCACGTGAAGCGCTTGCAGCAGGCAGAGTATCTGGAGATCACCAAGGGATTCACCCCTCGCGGCGTCGCCCAGACCTACATCCGGGTGACGGAAAAGGGCATCGAGGCGTTCAACAGCTACATCGAGCAGCTCAAGGACATCATCGGCACGCCCTTGACCTCCTGAAACAGGAACCTCCTACCAGAGCAGCTCAGCGACGCTGCTCGCAGATTCCGATCGCGCGACGGCGGCGCGCAAGGCCGCGGCGGCGTCTTCGGCGGTGAAGGCTCCCAGGTAGCCGTCGACGAGCACCCTAGGCAGTCTTGTGGCGAAGCCTTCGAGGGCTCCACTGTTGGCCAATACCGCGATCGCCCCGGCCGTCTCGCCAGCGGCCTTATTCATGATCTGAGTCCCGTTCATGCGCTTGGTGCCGAACAATATGGCCCCGTACTGGGAGTCTGTCTGGCAGGTCTCGAAGTAGACCTTCGCCGCATCCCGCAGACCATCGGCCAAAGCCTCCTCGCCGCCACCCTCCAGCGCCGCCCTCACAGGCCTGACGCTCACCAGGTCCTTCACCGCACGACGAGCGCGCTTGACCGTCCCCCGGCTCTGGGCCTGCTTACCCACGACGATCAGGTCGATCCAGAACCCCAGAAACCGGTCGATATCGCCCTTCGGTCCACGACGATAGGTCTCAAGCTCCGGAAATTCGCTCATGGCCCGAATCCTAGTGGCCTATGAGATGGCAGATCCTTCTGATGGTTGGTCTACCAACCATCAGAAGGATCTGGTTACCTGACTGGACCCTTAGGCCAAAAGCTGGCGGACCTCCGGACCGATCGGGCGGGGTAGCTTCGAGGAGCCGGAGAGGAACTCGTCGACGCCCTTCGCGCAGCTACGGCCCTCGGCGATGGCCCACACGATGAGCGACTGGCCGCGGCCGGCGTCGCCACAGGCGAACACCTTGTCCACGTTGGTGGCGTAGTTCTCGTCGCGCGTGATGTTGCCGCGGGGGTCGAGCTCGAGGCCCAGCTGCTCCACCAGGCCGGTCTGCTGCGGGCCGGTGAAGCCCATCGCCAGCAGCACCAACTGCGCGGGGATGTAGCGCTCGGTGCCCTCTTGCGCAACGAAACGCCCACCTTCGAACTTGACCTCGACGATGTCCAGGCCCGCGACGCTTCCTTCGTCGTCGCCGATGAAGCGCACCGTCGAGACGGCGTAGACGCGATCGCCGCCCTCCTCGTGGGCCGAGGTGACCTTGAAGGTCATCGGGTAGGTGGGCCAGGGCTGCCCGGCAGGGCGGATCTCCGGCGGGGTGGGCATGATCTCCAACTGGGTGATGGAACGCGCACCCTGGCGGATGGCGGTGCCCAGGCAGTCGGCGCCGGTGTCGCCGCCACCGATGATCACCACGTCCTTGTCCGTGGCGAGGATCTGGTTCTCGACCTCCTGGCCCACGGCCACGCGGTTCGCCTGCGGCAGGTACTCCATCGCCTGATGGATGCCGCTCAGCTCGTCACGTCCAGGCACCGGGAGATCGCGTGGCACGGTGGAGCCGATGGCCAGAACCACGGCCTCGTACATCTCGACCAGTTCGGGGCCGGTGATGTCAACGCCGATGTTCACGCTCGTCTTGAACTGCGTGCCCTCCAACACCATCTGCTTCAGGCGGCGGTTGAGGACGGCCTTCTCCATCTTGAACTCGGGGATGCCATGGCTACCAGCAGGCCACCGATCGGCCGGCGTAGACGACGACGGTAGGCCCGGCCCAGGTGAGCTGCTGCGCCACGGCCAAGCCCGAGGGCCCGAACCGATGACCGCCACCGTCTTTGCCGTGTGCCATGCTGGCTGCTGGGGCACTACGCGGGAATCGTCCCAGGCTTTATCGATGATGGAGACCTCGACGTTCTTGGTGACCGGGTCACCGCATCGCGGTTGATGTAGCCACGACGAGGCCGTCTCGCAGGGCGCGGGGCACAACCGGCCCGTGAACTCCGGGAAGTTGTTCGTGGCGTGCAGGCGCTCCAAGGCGGGCTGCCATTCGTCACTTCGCCAGACCAGGTCGTTCCACTCCGGAATGAGTTGCCCGGGCAAGCCGTTGTGGCAGAACGGGATATACCGCAATCCATACAGCGTCCGGCCTGCTTGGTGATGATCGGCAGCAAGGCGCGTCCCGGGCTGCCCGGGTACACCTCGCCAGTCCTCCACCCGCTCCTCCACGACGGGCCGCCGCTCGGCGACCTTGCGGGTGGTCGTGAAACCCTTCGGATCAGCCATGAGCCGCCTCCATCATCATCTTGGTCATCTCTTCTTCACTCAGGCCATCCGCGGCGGACTGGGCCGCCACCGTCATGATCCGGGCGTAGTCGCGCGGCACCACGGAGGTGAACCGCTGGGCCAGCTCTCGTCGCTCAGCTGGAGCAGAGAGCTCGCCACCGGAGGAGGCCGTCTCATAGCTGTGCTCGGTGAGTAGTTCGCGAATCCGCGTCAAGTCCCTTCTCGCTCGGCCGCAGCGCGTCCCTTGACTCGGTGTTGAGGCGCTTGCGGTTGAGGTCGAGCACCCATGCGGTACCGCCCGACATCCCCGGCGAGTTGCGCCCGGTTCGTCCGAGCACCAGCACCTCGCCACCGGTCATGTACTCACAGCCGTGATCGCCCACGCCCTCGACGACGGCGGTCGCGCCCGAGTTGCGCACGCAGAACCGCTCACCGACGCGGCCGCGCAGGAACAGCTGGCCCGAGGTCGCGCCGTAGGCGATGACATTGCAGGCCACGATCTGCTCGGCGGCGTCGAGCCATCCGGGGGTGGCGCCACGATCAGTCGGCCACCGGAGAGGCCCTTTGCCGAAGTCGTTCGAGTCTCGCCCACCAGGCGCAGGGTCACGCCGCGGGGCAGGAAGGCCCCGAAACTCTGACCGCCGGTGCCGTGCATAGTGAACTCGATGGTTCCCGGATCGAGGCCGCGCCCGTCCGGTGGCTTTGGTGACCTCGTGGCCGAGCATCGTGCCGACAGTGCAGTCGACGTTGCGCACGGCGAGGGTGTGCGCCACCTTCTCGCCCCGCGTCAGCGCCGGCTCCGCCAAGCGGATCAGTTCGACGATCCAACTTCTCGGCCAGGCCATGATCCTGCGCGACGATGCTCTTGAGGGTGCCGTCCTCCGGGAGATCGATCTTGGTGAGGATCGGCGCCAGGTCGAGGCCCTGGGTCTTCCAGTGGCCGACGGCCTGCGACACGTCGAGCAGGTCCACCCGGCCGATGGCCTCGTCGAGCTCCGCAGGCCGAGTTCGGCCAGCAGGCTCGCGGACCTCCTGGGCAGGGAAGCGGAAGAAGTTGATCACGTGCTGCGGATCGCCGTTGAAGCGGGCACGCAGATCCGGGTTCTGCGTCGCGACGCCCACCGGGCAGGTGTCCTTGTGACACCCGCATCATGATGCAGCCGGTGACCACCAGCGGCGCGGTGGCGAAGCCGGCCTCCTCGGCACCCAAGGGCGGCGATCAACACGTCGCGGCCGGTCTTGGCCGTCGGCCTGCACGACGATGCGGTCGCGCGGCCCGTTCAGCAGCAGCGTCTGCTGGGTCTCTGCCAGGCCGAGCTCCCACGGTGCGCCGGCGTGCTTGACGGAGGTCAGCGGCGCCGCGCCGGTGCCGCCGTCGTGGCCGGAGATCAGCACCACATCGGCCTTCGCCTTGGAACGCCCCGGCCCGCGACGGTGCCCGCACCACCTCGGAGACCAGCTTCACGTGGACGCGGGCCGACGGGTTGGCCACACTTCAGGTCGTGGATCAGCTGCTTCAGATCCTCGATCGAGTAGATGTCGTGGTGCGGCGGCGGCGAGATCAGGCCGACGCCGGGCGTCGGAAGATGCCGGAGTCTTGGCCACCCAGGGTAGACCTTGGGGCCGGGCAGCTGACCGCCCTCGCCGGGCTTGGCGCCCTGGAGCCATCTTGATCTGGATGTCATCGGAGTAAGTGAGGTACTCCGACGTCACGCCGAAGCGGCCGAGGCCACCTGCTTGATCGCGGAGCGGCAGCGCGGATCGTGCAGTCGCTCCGGGTCCTCGCCGCCCTCGCCCGTGTTCGACTTGCCGCCGATCTGGTTCATCGCGATGGCCAGCGTCTGATGCGCCTCCATCGAGATCAGGCCGTAGCTCATCGCGCCGGTGGAGAACCGCTTGACGATGGACTCGATGGATTCCACTTCGTCGATCGGGATGGGCTCGTTCTGTGGGGCGAACTGCATCATCGAGCGCAGCCGTGTCATGATCCGTTCGGGTTAGAGTTCACCAGTGAGGTGTACTTCTTGAAGGTGTCGTACGAGCCGGTCCGGGTGGCGTGCTGGAGCCGGAACACCGTCTCCGGATCGAACAGGTGGGGCTCGCCCTCCCGGCGCCACTGGTACTCGCCGCCGATGGGCAGGCTCCGGTGTGCCAGGGGGATGCCGTCCGCGGGGTAAGCGGTGAGATGGCGCTGCCGGATCTCCTGGGCCACCTCCTCGATGCCGATGCCGCCCAGCCGCGACGTGGTTCCGGTGAAGTACCTAGCCACCAGCTCCTCCGAAAGACCGATCGCCTCGAAGATCTGTGCGCCCGTGTAGGAGGCGACGGTGGAGACGCCCATCTTGCTCATCACCTTGAGAACGCCCTTGGCCAGCGCCTTGGCGAGGTTGGTGATGGCCTGCTCCGGGGTGACGTGCACGTACATCTCACGGCGCGCCAGGTCTTCCGCAGACTCGAAGACGAGGTACGGGTTCACGGCCGAGGCGCCGAAGCCCAGCAGGAGGGCGACGTGATGCACCTCGCGCACGTCGCCGGCCTCGACGATCAACGCAGCCTGGGTGCGGCTCTTCTCCCGCACCAGGTGGTGGTGGATGGCGGCGGTCAGCAGCAGCGACGGGATGGGCGCCTGCTCCGGGGTGGAATGCCGGTCGGAGAGCACGATGGCCTTCGCGCCGCCACGGATGGCGGCAGAGACTTCCTGGCACAGCTCATCGATCTTCGAGGTGAGGGCCTTCCCCCCACCGGCCACCTTGTAGTGGCCCTTGATGACGTGGGTGTGGTAGCCGGGCAGGTTGCCGTCCTCGCCGAGGCGGACGATCTTCGCCAGCTGCTCGGAATCCAGGATGGGCTTGGCCATGGTGATCACGCGCGCCGAATCCGCCGACGGCTCCAGCAGGTTGCGCTCCGCACCCAAGGTGGCGGTCAGCGAGGTGACGAGCTCCTCCCGGATCGCGTCCAGCGGCGGGTTGGTCACCTGGGCGAAGAGCTGCTTGAAGTAGTCGAACAGCATCCGGGGGCGGTTGGAGAGCACCGCGATGGGTGAGTCGGTACCCATCGAGCCGATCGGTTCCGCGCCCGAGTTCGCCATGGGGGCCACGATGAGGCGCAGGTCTTCTTCGGTGTAACCGAAGACCTGCTGACGGCGGGTGACCGATGCATGCGAGTGCACGATGTGCGCGCGGCCGGGAAGCTTGTCCAGCTCGATCCGGTTGGACTCCACCCACTCGCCGTAGGGGTGAGCGTCGGCCAGTTCGCCCTTCACCTCGTCGTCGGAGAGGATCTTGTGGCGTTCCAGGTCGAGCAGCAGCATCCGGCCCGGCTGCAGGCGGCCCTTACGCACCACGTCCTCGGCGGGGATGGGCAGCACGCCCGCCTCGGAGGCGAAGACCACCAGCCCGTCCCTGGTCTCCCAGTAGCGGCCCGGGCGCAGGCCATTGCGGTCGAGGCAGGCGCCGATCATCGCGCCGTCGGTGAAGGTCATGCAGGCCGGGCCGTCCCAGGGCTCCATGATCAGCGAGTGGTACTCGTAGAAGGCGCGGCGCTTGGGATCCATCTCCTGATGCGACTCCCAGGCCTCGGGGATCATCATCAGCACCGCATGCGGCAGCGAGCGTCCACCCAGATGCAGCAGCTCCAGCACCTCGTCGAAGGAGGCGGAGTCGGAGCCCGTCGGGGTGCAGATGGGGAACAACCGCTCCAGGTTGCCGGGGATCTTGTTAGAGGTGAGCAGCGCCTCCCTCGCGCGCATCCAGTTGCGGTTGCCGCGCACGGTGTTGATCTCGCCGTTGTGCGCGATCAAACGGTACGGGTGCGCCAGCTCCCATGCCGGGAAGGTGTTGGTGGAGAAGCGCGAGTGCACCAGGGCCAGCGCCGACTCGACACGCTCGTCATGAAGTTCCGGGAAGACCTCTTCGAGCTGGCTGGTGGTGAGCATGCCCTTGTAGACGAGGGTGCGCGCCGACAGCGAGGAGAAATACACGTTCACCTCATGCTGGACGCGGCGGCGCAGCACGAAGGTGTAACGATCCAGGTCGATGCCACCCTGGTCGGCACGGCCGGCCACGATCAGCTGCTCGAAGTGCGGCATGGCGCCGATCGAGATGGGAGACAGGGTCGAGGTCTCGACGGGCACCTCACGCCAGGCGAGCACGTCGAGGTCCTCCTCGTCGGCGATCTGCTCGATGGCGGCCTTGGCCTCCGCGCGACGCTCCTCGTCCGTGGGCAGGAAGGCCATGCCGACGGCGTAGTTGCCCTCTTCCGGCAGCTTCACGTCGACGACATCGCGAAGGAAGCGATCGGGAACCTGGATCAGGATGCCCGCGCCATCGCCGGCCGCCTCGTCGGCTCCGGTGGCTCCGCGGTGGTCCAGATTGCGCAGGGCCTCCAGCCCCTTCTCGACGATGTCATGCCGGGGAGCGCCGTCCAAGTGGGCGACGAAGGCCACACCGCAGGCGTCATGCTCGTAGGCGGGATCGTAGAGGCCAACCTTTTCACGTTGCGGAAACACACTGGGTGCCATGGATCGTCCCTTCTGTCACACACGACCAGCGGCCGTGGCAGGGACGACGATAAGCGCGCACAAACCCCCGAAACAATCCCGTTCGGGGTAGAGCGAGAAGTCGTAAAAAACCTGTTACGCAACTGAAACAGGCCACGCGTGAGGCCTATCCGGAACACGCGAATATCTGTTACACACGAGAAGGCAGTAAGTTGTGCGGTGGTCCGTGTGCGGTACCTCTTTCACCCCCAGGAGGCAAGAGTCATGTCTGTGGCGAATCCGGCTCGCATCGATCCCGTCGATCAGGTGCCCCCCGCGCCCAAACTCGCGGTGCTCGGCCTGCAGCACGTACTCGCGTTCTACGCCGGCGCAGTGATCGTGCCGATCGTCATCGCCGGTGCCTTGGACCTCTCCACCCAGGACCTCATCCACCTCATCAACGCCGACCTCTTCACCTGCGGCATCGCGACGATCATCCAGTCGGTGGGGTTCTGGAAGGTCGGTGTGCGGCTTCCCCTGATCCAGGGTGTGACGTTCACCGCGGTCTCCCCCATCATCGCGATCGGCCTCGCCGCCGGCGGGGGTACCCAGGGGCTGCCGGAGATCTACGGCTCCATCATCGTCGCCGGCCTCGCGACCTTCTTCATCGCTCCTTATTTCTCACGGCTGATCAGGTTCTTCCCTCCTGTGGTCACCGGCACGCTGCTGACGATCATGGGCACCACGCTGATCGGGGTCTCGGCGGGCGACATCGTGCGCGGCGCCACCGGCGAGACCGCCGCTGGTCCCGAGATGAGCCGCAACCTGCTCTACGCCCTCGGCACGCTGGCGATCATCGTGCTGATGCAGCGCTTCTTCAAAGGCTTCATGGCCACCATCGCGGTGCTGATCGGTCTCGTCGTCGGCACCGGCGTCGCGTTGACGTTGGGCGACACCAACTTCGGCGAGGTCGGCGGTTCCGCCTGGCTCGGAGTGACCACACCGTTCTACTTCGGGTGGCCGAAGTTCACCTTCGCCGCGATCGTCTCCATGCTGATCGTGATGGCGATCACCGCCGTCGAGACCACCGGCGACGTCTTCGCCACCGGCGAGGTGGTGGGCAAGCGCATCACGCCCAAGCACATCGCGGGCGCGTTGCGCGCCGACGGGCTCTCCACCGCGCTGGGTGGCGTGCTCAATTCCTTCCCCTACACCTGCTTCGCCCAGAACGTCGGCTTGGTGCGCCTCACCCGGGTGAAGTCGCGCTGGGTGGTGGCCATGGCGGGCGTGTTCATGATCGTCCTCGGCTTGATCCCCAAGGCCGGTGCCATCGTCGCCGCGATCCCAGGACCGGTCTTGGGCGGTGCGTCGCTGGCGATGTTCGCCAACGTCGCCTTCGTGGGCATCCAGACGCTGATGAAGGCGGATCTGCACGACAATCGCAACCAGGTGATCGTGTCCACCTCCGTCGCCTTGGCGCTCCTGGTCACCCTGCAGCCGGGGATCGCGCAGGCCGTTCCTGGCTGGGCGGAGATCTTCTTCGGCTCCGGCGTGACCATCGGTGCACTCACCGCCATCGTGCTCAACCTCTTGTTCTTCCACGTCGGTAACCAGGCGGGTCCGGCCGTGGCGAGCATCGGCGCACGCAATCTGAGCCTCAAAGACATCAATGCCATGGACGAGGATCGTTTCGTGCAGACCTTCGCCTCGCTGTATCCCCAGGGCGTGACCTGGCCGATCCGGCGTGCTTATGCCGAGCGACCGTTCACTAGCGCCGCGGAGCTCCGCGCCGCCTTCCAGGGCGCCGTGATCTCCGCCGACGAGCAGGAGCAGCGCGAGCTCATCTTGCGCTACCACGACATCGCCGACCTGCTGCTGAACGAGGAGGAGGGCAGCACCCCCGACGACATCGCCGCGCTAACCGAGACCGGAACCTTGGCCGCGGACCGGATGGACGACGTCGACCGCGACAGCCTGATGACCGTCTCGGCCGCCTACCAGGACAAGTTCGGCCTGCCCCTGCTGCACGCGATCTCCGCCACCACGACGCTGGACCAGATCCTCTCCGACAGCTGGCGTCGCGCCGAGGCCTCCCCGAAGCGAGAACTGCGCCGGGCCGTGGGAGAGGTGGCGAATATCGCCGACCGCCGCTTCGACGTGCTGGTCGCCGACGCCAACCCGATCCGCTCCGCCTGGTCCAGGAAGTTCGAACAGCTCGACTAACTGGGGTGCCGGGCCCTCCGGTGTCGAGTGCGACGAGAATGGGCACCTGGATGAGGAGAGCGAGCTCACGCGCGAGGTGATCCGGCTACGGCCGGAGAACGCGCGGCTGTCTCGCTTGCTCCAGCTACGCGCATCTGAGACAGCACCGGAGGCTGACCAACCTGCCAAGACGACAACCCCTGCTCTGCTAACCGCCACCCGAGCCTTCTCCCTTCGAGACGTGCGCGGGGTGGTCCCTGAGGTGCGACGAAGTCGCCTCGAAGGGTGGTCCCTGAGGTGCCCTTCGAGGCTCGTTCCTCGCACCTCAGGGACCACGAGCTTGCGAGCCTCGAAGGGCACCTCAGCTTCCGGGCTGCTTAGCTGACACCGCGGGGCAGGAAAGTGAGCGGGGGAACCCTTTTTCAGGTCCCTGAGGTGTGACGAGCTCTGCGAGGAGCCTCGAAGGGCGTGTGACTGGAACCCTTAGCAGAGACTGTGCCCACGCATGCGTTTAACGCCCTTCGAGGCTCGCTAGCGCTCGCACCTCAGGGACCGGACAATGGGTTTGCCCACGCCTACTTTCGCATCAGGGACCACCCTTCGAGGCTCGCTCCTCGCACCTCAGCTTCCGGGCCGCTTCGCCGCCACCGCGGGGCAAGAAAGTGAGCGGGGGAACCCGTTGTCAGGTCCCTGAGGTGTGACGAGCTCTGCGAGGAGCCTCGAAGGGCGTTGACTAAGGCTTTGGCAGAGTCTGTGCCCAAAGGTTCCGTTTAACGCCCTTCGAGGTGGCGAACGAGCGTCTCGAAGGGTTCGCTGGCGGTCGTCTCCGATGGCGCTCGCCGAGCGACAGGCTCTCTCCGCGTCCTGGGTGACACCACCATACCCCTTATATGTACGTCCGTACATTAACGGTGTAGCCTTTCCGTCGTGTACTCCCTCCTCCTCGCGATCATCTACGTGGCCTTCATCAGCCTCGGACTGCCGGACTCGCTGACGGGCGCCGGTTGGCCCGTCATGCATGCCGCCCTGGGCGTCCCTGTGTCCTACGCCGGCCTGCTCACCATGATCATCGCCGCCGGCACGATCGTGTCCAGCCTCCAGTCGGACCGGCTCACCCGACGCTTCGGCGCCGGGCTGGTCACTGCCACCAGCGTCGGTCTGACCGCGGTGGCGCTCCTCGGCTTCTCGTTCTCCGGCTCATTCTGGCTGCTGTGCGTCCTGGCCCTCCCCTACGGCCTGGGGGCCGGCGCGGTCGACGCCGCGCTGAACAACTACGTGGCCCTGCACTACTCCTCGAAGCACATGAGCTGGCTGCACTGTTTCTGGGGGGTCGGCGCTTCCATCAGCCCGTTCATCATGAGCCACGCGCTAAGCGGCGGGCTGGGCTGGCCGGGCGGCTACGGCATCGTTGGTATCGTCCAGGTGGTCCTCGTCGCACTGCTCTTCCTGACCCTGCCGCTCTGGCGCAAGGTCGACCAGACCCACCCGGAGCATGCGGTCGCGGACGCTGACGGCGAACGCACCACGCCGCTCGGCCTCGCCGGCACCCTGCGCCTCCCCGGCGCCCCCATGCTGCTGATCGCGTTCTTCGGCTACTGCGCGCTCGAGGGCACCTTCATCCTGTGGTCGGCAACCTTCCTCGTGCAGGAGCGAGAGGTCCTGCCCGCGACCGCGGCCGCGTTCGCCTCGCTCTACCTGCTCGGCATCACCGTCGGTCGCTTCCTCGGCGGCTTCGTCGCCGACCACCTGGGCGATCGACAACTGATCAGGATCGGCATCTCGACGGTGATCCTCGGCGTGGTCCTCCTCGCCCTGCCGTTGAACAACGACGTCCCCGCTCTGGCGGGCCTCGTCATCGCGGGCCTCGGCAGCGCCCCGATCTACCCGGCCATCATCCACTCGACCCCCACTAACTTTGGCCGGGAGAACTCGCAGGCCGTGATCGGCATCCAGATGGCCAGCGCATACCTGGGCATGACGCTAATGCCGCCCCTGTTCGGCGCCCTGTCGGGCTGGCTGGGCATGTGGCTGTTCCCGCTTTACGCCGGCCTCCTGGTTGCCCTCATGCTGGTGATGTCCGAATGGCTGAACCGCATCGTCGCTCGCAGGAACGTAGCCGTCGCGGTCAGCTGATCAGGCGCTCCAGGTCGTCGCGCATGTCGGCGATCGACGGCTGGCTCCACACCATCGCCATCCGACGCTGGTCGTCGAAGGCCAGGATCTGGCTGGAGTGGTCCACCTCGTAGCCCCCGCTGGGCAGTTCCTTGCCCTCATCGATGGCGATGCCCAGCTGCTGGCCCGCCGCGATGATCTGCTCCAGATCACCGGTCAGCCCGATGAAGTTCTCATCGACCCGCACCAGGTACTCCCCCAGCACCTCGGCGGTATCGCGCGCCGGGTCCGTGGTGACCAGGATCAGGCTCACCTTCTCCGCATCGGCCGGGTCGAGGCGGCGGCGCGCGGTGGCCATGTCAGCCAGGATTCCAGGGCAGACGTCGGGGCAGTTGGTGTAGCCGAAGAACACCATCACCACCGGCGTGGTGGGAGAGGATGCCAGGTTGAACTCCTGGCCATGCTGATCGGTCAGCGCCACCTCGGGTAAGGCAGGGCCCTCCTCCACGCGGGTGCCGTGGAAACCGTCACCCTCGCCCAGATACACCACCGGCTCGTCGGAGCCGTCCGCACATCCGGAAAGCAGCAGCGCCGCGCCCGCGCCGCCCAGGATCACTCGGCGAGAGATCATCGCGGCGCCCCTACTGACGGGCCCGCTCTGTTCCCAGAGCCAGGTCGGCGATCAGGGTCCGCAGGTTGCGCAGGTCGCCGTCGAGATCGACGCCGTCGCTGGTCATCGTCTTCAGCAAGGCGGAGCCGACGATCACCAGGTCGGCGTACGCGCCGATCTCCGCGGCCTGCTGCCCGTTCGACACACCCAAACCGATGCCGATGGGTAGCGTCGGGTCGATCGCACGTGCACGCTCGACGATCACCGGCGCGGCGTCGGAGGTAGCGTCACGGGCGCCCGTGACGCCCATCACCGAGGTGGCGTACACCCAGCCGCGACAGGACTCCATGGTGAGCTTGATCCGCTCGTCCACCGAAGACGGGGCGATCAAGAACACTCGATCCAAGCCGTGCGCGTCGGTGGCGGCGAACCACTCGGGGCATTCGTCCGGCGGCAGATCGGGGGTGATCACTCCGCCTCCGCCAGCGGCGGAAAGGTCGCGGGCGAAGGCATCGACGCCGTAGGCCTCGATCAGGTTCCAGTAGGTCATCACCATCGGCATGGCTCCGGCCTTGGCCACGGCCTCCACGGCAGCGAAGGTGTCCTTGGTCCGCACGCCGCGGTTCCGGGCGATGCCGGTGGCGTGCTGGATGACAGGACCGTCCATGAGCGGATCCGAATACGGGATACCGATCTCGACGATGTCGGCGCCACGTCCATCAATGCCGTCGACGATGGCCTCCACCGCCGCGATGGACCCGGCGACCGTCGGGTATCCCACCGGGTAGTAGCCGACCAAGGCGGGGCGTCCCTGCACGAGGCATTCCGCGACCACGGCGCCGGAGCGGCCCAGTCGAGCCTCATCCGTGAACTGCTGCATCACTGGCCTCCCACCACGTAGTCGGGTTCGCCCTTGAGACCGAACCATTCGAAGGCCGTCGCCACGTCCTTGTCGCCGCGCCCGGACAGGCACACCAAGATGGTGGGCCGTGCGTCGGGATCCTCCTCGGCGAGACGCTGGCCCAGCCGCATCGCGCCGGCGACGGCGTGGGCGGATTCGATCGCCGGGATGATGCCCTCGGTCTGGGTGAGCAGCTTGAAGGCTTCCATCGACTCGGCGTCCGTGATGGGCTCGTAGACGGCGCGGCCGGTCTCGGCCAGCCAGGCGTGCTCGGGGCCGACGCCGGGGTAATCGAGGCCTGCGGAGATGGAGTGCGACTCGATGGTCTGTCCATCTTCGTCCTGCAGCACGAAGGTTCGTGCCCCGTGCAGCACACCGGGGTGCCCGGCAGTGATCGTCGCTGCGTGGCGGCCGGTCGAGATGCCCTCGCCCTCGGCCTCGAAGCCATGGAGCTTCACCGTCTCGTCGGGGATGAAGTCGGCGAACATGCCGATGGCGTTGGAGCCACCGCCCACGCAGGCCGCGACGATATCCGGCAGCCCACCGTGCTCGTCGATCATCTGAGCACGCGCCTCCGTCGAGATGACCCGCTGCAGCTCGCGCACCAGGTACGGGAAGGGGTGCGGCCCGCCGACGGTGCCGATCAGGTAGTGAGTGTTGTCGACGGTGGTCACCCAGTCGCGCATGGCCTCGTTCATGGCGTCCTTGAGGGTGCGCGAGCCGTTGGCCACGGCCACCACCTCAGCGCCCAGCAGCTGCATCCGGGCGACGTTCAAGGCCTGGCGCTTGGTATCCACCTCACCCATGTAGACCCGGCATTCGAGGCCGAGCAGGGCCGCCGCTGTGGCGGTGGCCACACCGTGCTGGCCAGCGCCGGTTTCCGCGATCACCCGGGTCTTGCCCATGCGCTTGGTGAGCAGCGCCTGGCCCAGCACGTTGTTGATCTTGTGCGCGCCGGTGTGGTTCAGGTCCTCCCGCTTGAGCAGGATGGTGGCATTGCCGCAGAGCTGAGAGAAATTAGACGCGACGGTGATCGGGGTGGGGCGGCCCGAGTAATCGCGTTGCAGCCGGGAGAGTTCGGCGTGGAACTCGGGATCGGCTTGCGCCTTACGGAACTCGTCGTCCAGCTGGGTGAGCGCCGCTTGGAGCGCCTCCGGCACGAAACGACCGCCGAACCGGCCGAAATGGCCGGCAAAATCAGGGAGTGTCATGTGTTTTCAGTTGCTTTCTGCCGCGGCCATGAAATCGCCGATGGCCGCGACGGGATTGCCGTGACGGACGAGAGCCTCGCCCACCAGGATGACATCGGCGCCCTCGGCGGCCACTCGAGCCGCGTCCGTGGGGGTGAAGATGCCGGACTCGGCCACGCGCACCGCCCGGTCGCCGATCCGCTCGGCGAGCGGCGCGAAGGTCGCGAGGTCGACGTCGAGGGTTTTCAGGTTTCGATTGTTCACGCCGATCAGCTCGGCCCCGGAGTCCAGGGCGCGATCCACTTCTTCGGCGGTGTGTGTCTCCACCAGCGGGGTCATCCCCAGCTGGCGGGAGAGATCGAGGAATCGAGCCAGTTCCTGATCCGTCAGCGACGCGACGATGAGCAGCACCAGATCCGCGCCGTGAGCGCGGGCCTCGAAGAACTGGTAGTCGTCGACCATGAAGTCCTTGCGCAGCACCGGGGTCGATACCCGCGCGCGCACCGCGTCGAGGTCAGCCAGGGTGCCCTGGAAGCGTCGCTGTTCCGTCAGCACGGAGATCGCTGCGGCGCCACCCTCGGCATAGCTGGCGGCCAACCCTGCGGGATCGGCGATGGGCGCCAGATCCCCCTTTGACGGGGACCGACGCTTGACCTCCGAGATCACCGCGAGCTGGGAGGCACGGAACCGAGGCATGGGATCCAACGCCGGGTCGGCTTTGAGAGCCGCACGCTCGACATCGGCCAGGGGCACCCGCCCCCGACGCTCCTCCAAGTCGATACGTACCCCGGCGACGATGTCGTCGAGGACCGACATCAGGGCTGCCCGTATCCCATCGCCTTGAGGATCATGGTGCCGATGCCTGCGATGGCGATGATCGCCACGCCGATCCACAGGATGGTCCACATCGGTCCGATGGCGCCGATTGCGGCAATGACGAATCCGATCGCCGCGGTGATGGAACCCGCCCACGCCGCGGGGCTCCGGCCGTGGTGGTAGTACTTCGAAGTAGCCGCCATGGTGCTTCGCCCTCTCAAGTCGATTGGTTTCGCCCGAGACTACCGCGAATCCCCGCCAGGGGGCATCTCCTCGTCGCGTGTGGGATCGATCTCCTCCTCAGTCGGATCGATTCCCTCGTCGATCTGCTTCCACAGATCCTTGGGTTGAGCGGGGCGATCGGCGGCCAACGCCACCCAAGTGGGTCCCGAACGGACGAAGACGACACCGGAGAAGACGACGATCAAGAATCCCGCCAACGCCGCCCACGCCAGCGGCTGCTCCATCACGGCGGCGTAGACGCTGAGCCCAGCGCCGAGGCCGCCAAGCAGCACCATCGCTATCCCGATCAGGCGAAGCCCTACCCCGCGCAGCATAAGGCTGAGGCCGAAGCCGGCGGCGATCGCGAGCGCGATCATGCCCAACGCGTCCGAGGCCGACCGTCCGACGAAGCCACCCAGCGCCGCCCCGGCGAGGCCGAGGAGCACAGCGCGGGCGCGGGTCACAGGCGTCCCATCGCTTCCGCGCGCCCGATGGCGGTGATCACCGCGCGGGCCTTGTGCTGGCATTCGGCGTCCTCGGATTCGGGCACGGAATCCGCGACGATGCCGGCGCCGGCTTGGACGTGAGCGATGCCGTCGCGCAGCACCGCCGTGCGGATGGCGATGGCCACATCGGAGTTGCCGGCGAAATCGAAGTAGCCCACCACGCCGCCATAGAGGCCGCGACGACTGAGCTCCAGCTCGTCGATGATCTCCATGGCCCGAACCTTGGGCGCACCCGACAGCGTGCCTGCCGGGAAACAGGCCAGGGTTGCGTCCAGCGCAGTGCGACCCTCCGCGACGCGCCCGCTGACGGCGGCTTCCAGATGCATGATGTGGCTGTAGCGGTGGATGTTCATGAACCGTGCACCAGACGCTGCCGGGTTCGGAGATGCGGCCCAGGTCGTTGCGGCCGAGATCCACCAGCATGATGTGTTCGGCGCGCTCCCTTGGGGTCGGCCAGGAGTTCGGCCGCCAGCACCGAGTCTTCCTCCGGGGTTGCGCCCCGGGACGCGATCCCGCGATGGGGCGCGTGGTGGCCAATCCGTCCTTGACGGTGACCAGGGCCTCCGGGGAGGAACCGATCACCGCGAAGCCGGGCAGCCTCATCAGGTACAGATACGGGCTGGGATTCGTGAGTCGCAGCGCGCGGTACACGTCGAGGGCGTCGGCCTGGGTGGGCACGTCAAAACGCTGGGAGACGACGATCTGGAAGGCCTCACCCGCCCGGATCTGCTCCTTTGCTGCTTCCACCATGGCGCCGTATTCCTCGCTGGTGCGCTGGCGCCGGATCTCGGGCAGCTCCGCATCGGTGACGGGGCCGGCCAGCGACGCCCGGGGCTTGGCCAGTTCATCGGCCATGGCCTGGATGGCGGCGACGGCGCGACCGTAGGCTCGCTCGACGCCCTCGTCCGTGCCGTCGTAGTTGATGGCGTTGGCGATCAGCCAGAGTTCGCCCTTGTGGTGGTCCAGCACCGCGAGCCTCCGAGGCCAGCAGGAGGGTGAGTTCCGGGAGTGATGCAGGTCGCTCGACGGTGGTCTCCGGCAGGCGTTCCAGGCGCCTGACCACGTCGTAGCCCAGATATCCCACCATACCGGCGTGGAACGGTGGGAGTATGTCGGCCGGCGTGGCCAGCTCGTCGAGGGTGCGGCGCAGCACTCCTCCAGCGGGTCGCCGTCCTCGATACCCACGAGTTCCCGGCCCAGCCACACGGCACGGCCGTCCACCTCCGTGAGCGTCGCCTCGGCCCGTACCCCGACGATCGAGTAGCGAGAAGACCCCGGCATCCGCCGATTCGAGGAGATAGGTGCCCTCCCTGAGTGCCGCATAGCGCGGTAGAGCGCGACGGGAGTGAGATCGTCGGCCAGGATCTTGGCGTGACGCTGATCACGCGACGACTCGAGGCGATCCTCCTGAAACTCCTCCAAGGACGGCAAAATGGCGATCATGCGGACTCGCCTTCCAGGAGATCGGTGTAGAAGCAGGTGCGATTGCCGGTGTGGCAGGCCGCGCCGGTCTGGTTGACCCGCATCACGATGGCGTCGCCGTCGCAGTCGAGGTGAAGAGACACCACCTCTTGGGTATGCCCGGAGGTCTCGCCTTTGACCCAGTACTCCTGCCGGGACCGCGACCAGTAGGTGGCACGCCGCGTCTCGATGGTGCGCCGTAGCGCCTCTTCGTTCATCCACGCGAGCATCAGCACCTCACCGGTGCCGGCGTCCTGCGCGATGGCCGGCACGAGGCCGGCGTCGTTGTACGCGATGGGTCGATCCATGGCGCCCATTCTTGCGCACCGCCCCGAACCCCGCCACGAGAGACCCATTCAGCCGTTCCGCCTCACCATGCGCGAACGGCCGGGTGCCAGGACGAACCATCTCCGACGGGGAGGCGGCCGATATAGTCCGGACATGGGCATCAGCGTCGACAGCGGAGAGACGTGACCGGTGGTGTGACTCCAAGATCTTCGGCATCCTCCGTCAGGAATGGCAGCAGTAATCATCCCTCGGGGTTTCGCTCCGGACCCCTTCTAGAACCCCTCCATATCGACGTCAAGAATGCCGCGCCTCTGGAAGGAGGGACACCATGAACGAATTCCAGGATAGAGCGACCGACTTTGTGCGAACGAACTATCCGTCTGCGAAGGCAGCTTTTCTGGGAGGAAGCACCGCATCGGGATCCGCCACGCACACCTCTGATCTCGACATACTCGTTATGCTTCCTGGGGAATGGGAACAAGTGGCGTTCGTCGAGACCACGCGGCATCAGGGCCAGCTCGTCGAAGCCTTCGTCTATGGCACTTCTGGTCTCCACCAATGGCGTGAAAAGGGGCGCTCGGCTTCACGTCCGGTGCTGGATCGCTTAATCGCGGAAGGTATCGTTCTTATCCAAAGTGACCTGGCAGAAATGCTGGTGAAAGAGTCTTCCGAAGCGCTGGCAGCCGGACCATCAGCTCCCGATCCCGACCAGCTACTGGCGCGACGGTACTCCTTGTCTGCACTGATCGATGATGTCACCGAAACAGTCAGTCCCGGTGAACAGATCGTCGTGATGGCCACCGCTTGGCGAGAGGCCTCAGAGCTGGCCCTTATGTCCCAGAACCGCTGGCTGGGCACCGGAAAATGGCTCCTTCGCGAACTACGCCGGAGTGGTGATGACTTTGGTCTTGCCGCGTGGATCGACGAGGGAGGATCAGATCCCACAACATTGACAACACGTTGTCAGAAGGTTCTCGATTCCGTGGGCGGCTACCTGCAAGAAGGCGCTCTGCGAGGAACGAAACCCTCCGCCCTCCACACACGACCCCTTCACGCCGGATAACGATCTTTTCACGGCTCTTCACAATCGAGGGTGTGGATAGCTCGCGCAGCAGCTGAGGGCGTGTCGCTGGTGAGGTAGAGGTCGAGGCCTCCAGGATGGAAGTTCCTTACGCTGTCCATCAAGAAGACCTCGACTGTGCGCAACGCTACCTTCACTGCCCCTGATCTGACCACGTTCTGCCGTCTTGACGAGCTCGGTCTCGAAGCCCTGGGCCAACATGTCACCGCTCGGCGGGCAGTGATCGCGTGCCGGGTCGTCGCACCGGATGACTGGTGCCGGGAGTGTGGCTGCCGGGGTGTGGTGCGTGACACCGTGACCCGGGAACTGGCTCACGAGCCGCTGGGGTGGCGACCCACGATCCTTGAGGTCGTGGTGCGCCGCTACAAATGTGTCGGCTGTGGCCGGGTGTGGCGGCAAGACACCCGTGCGGCGGCCGAACCGCGAGCGAAGCTATCGCGGCGGGGGCTGCGGTGGGCATTGGAAGGGATCGTGGTTCAGCACCTCACCATGGCCCGTGTCGCCGAAGGCCTGGGCGTGTCCTGGAACACCGCCAACACCGCCGTCCTGGCCGAAGGCCAGAGGGTACTGATCAACGACCCCGGCAGGTTCGACTGACAGGTGCGGGTAATCGGTGTCGACGAGCACGTGTGTGGCGACATACCCGCCACGGGGACCGCTACGTCACCGTGATCATCGATCTGACTCCGATCCGCGACGGCACCGGGGTTTCCCGCTTGTTGGACATGGTCGAGGGCTGCTCGAAACACACGTTCAAGACCTGGCTCGCCGCCCGTCCCAAGACCTGGCGGGATGGAGTGGAAGTGGTCGCGATGGACGGGTTCACCGGCTTCAAAACAGCCACCGCAGAAGAGCTTCCCGACGCGGTCGCGGTGCTCGACCCGTTCCACGTCGTCCGCCTCGCGGGTGAGGCATTGGACAAGTGCCGTCGCCGTGTCCAACAACAGGTCCACGGGCATCGGGGCCGCAAAGGCGATCCGCTCTACGGAGCCCGGCGAACCCTGTCGACCGGCACCGACCTGCTGACGCCGAAACAGCAGGCCCGGCTGACAAAGCTGTTCGCTGACGAGAACCATGCTGAGGTCGAAGTGACCTGGGCGGTGTACTCGATGATCGCTGCCTACCGTCACGACGACCCGAAACAAGACGAGCCTGATGGAAGAACTCATCGCCTCCCTCACCACCGGCGTCCCCCGAGCACTGTCAGAGCTGATCACGCTCGGCCGGACCCTGAAACGACGCGCCACCGACGTGCTGGCCTACTTCGACCGCGTGTCGGCACGAGCAACGGCCCCACCGAAGCCATCAACGGCCGCCTGAACACCCTCCGCGCTCCGCGCTGGGGTTTCGGAACCTCACCCACTACGTCGCCCGCGCGCTCCTCGAAACCGGCGGCTTCAGACCCCAACTACACCCCCAATTGTGAAGAGCCCTTTTCACTCTGCCTCAGACAGCTTATTTCTACACCACTTTCCGTCATCGCCAGCATCCGAGATATCGAGGTGTTGTCCGATACTGGGAAGGTGTTGTCCGAATCGTTCTTCTGATCGGTTTTGTCAGACCCTTCCTCTACCGTTAGAGGTATGGAGAGCACGGCACGCACCCCCACGCTGAGGCCCTCAAAGCTATCAAAGCGGATGGCTTGCTGCCGTCGACCCCCACCGAGTGGGAACAGCTTCCCGAGCCGGAATTGCTGAAGCTGATGTGGCAGGGCCGCAAGCTCCTCGCGGATCGCATGACCGGCATGGCCGCCATGCTCACCGCCACCGTGGAACGCAGGAATGCGGCGATCTTGGTCACCAGAACACCGTTGAACACATTGATCGCACAGACCGAGCATCGCGACGGCAAGGACGCCAACCGGGCCGTATTCCAAGGCAGGGACCTCACCCGGAACGCCGCGGTGAGCAAGGCTGTGCTCGAAGCGCACGATCTCCACAGATCACGCTCGCGGTGTCGTCAAGGCGATGGCCGAGCTTCCGCAGGGCGTCACCCGGGCCCAAGCGGAGCAGATCACTGGGCTGCTGGTGACGCCGACGCCACCGCCTCCACCCCCAGCGAACTCTGCCAAGGCCAAAGAGGCCCTGCAGCAGGTTGCACCCGAGCCCGGTGCCCAGCCCGGACGACGAAGACCGCAAACTCGCCGAACAACGCCGCATCGCGCTACGCCGCCGCTCCTTCACCTACGGTGACGACGGCGAAGGCTCAACCTGGTTCCGTGGTTTCCTCCCACCTCGAAGCAGAACCCCTGATCAACACCACCCGCATCGTCGCCAACACCAAACGGGCCGAACACGACCGCCCGGCCGGCACACCCGCACCCGAGATCACGCGCGAACAGCGTTACGCCGACGCTCTCACCCGGCTTCGCCCAACAGCCTGACGGCCGCGGTAACGGTTACGGGAAGGCCACCGTCATCGTCACCATCAAGGAGGAAGACCTCCGCAGCAAAGCCCATGCCGCCGGCATCCTGTCCTCCGGGCAGAAGATCCCCACCGCCACCCTGCGCAGGCTGCTATGCGATGCAGGCATCCTGCCGGTTGTGCTCGGCGGCAACTCGGAGATCCTCGACGTGGGCACTGCTCGTCGCTTCGTCACCCCCGCGATCCGACGCGCACTGTCCGTTCGCGACGGAGGATGCGTCTTTCCCGGCTGCACCGCCGCCGACGCAGAATGCGATGCCCACCACGTGATCCCCTGGTGGCAGGGAGGTCACACCTCACTGCACAACCTCGTCCTCGCCTGCCCCCACCATCACGGGCACATCGAACCCTCCCGCACCGGAGACGACCCCACCAGCCGCTGGCAGGTTGGCTTCCACCCACAAACGCGCAAGCCGGTCCTGATCAGGCCTCGCAGACCGCGTGTCGAGCTACTTCCCCAACCCGCCTTCCTCCTACCCAGGCCACACACGGGACGCCCGGCACACCAGCCACAACTCTGCTGATGGGTACGCATCGGATGCTCACTTCCCCGGATCAGGGAACCCTCCCAGGCGCAACGAGGCGCTCTGGAGAAATCAGCGCGCAGGCGCCTCGCCGAGTGCGGGAACGATGTGGTCGAGGAACAGGGGCGCGAGCGTGTCATCGCCCAGGTCGTCGGCGGTAACCCAGCGCACTTCCTCGATCTCCGCCGTCGGCCTCACCCGCGAGGGCACGCTCTCAGGCTAGTCGAAAACATCGGCGACGACGGTGAAGCCAGCCTCGTTCGCGGCGGGAGCGGCGAATTCGCCCAGCGGCAGCAGGTGATGGGGATCGAGCCGCAGGCCTAATTCTTCGCCAACCTCACGCGCCGCACACTCGGCCGCCGATTCACCGGGCTCTGGCTTGCCGCCGGGATTCATCCACATCGTAGTGCCGCGCTTGCGCACCATCAGGATTCGTCCATGCGCATCACGCAGCACAACCGCAGAGACTCGAATATTCACTTGAGGAAGGCTACGCCTTTCCCCACGATTACCGATACCGCTTACCCGACCACGACGTCATCCATCTCGACCAGGGCCTTCCCTCTCGATTGCTGATACGGCTCCATCCGGCCACGTCATCGCCCTCCTCGACCGGCGCATACTGCGCCTTTCCTCACCTTTTCCTCACGATTACCGATACCGCTCGACCGGATGGGTGGTAACAACCCGGTAGGTTCTATCCATGAGCTTCGCCGATCGTCAACGTGCCGCCCTGACCGCGCTCCTCGAAGAGCTGGGACCGTTCGCGCCCACGCGATGCGAGGGCTGGAACACCGGCGACCTGGCCACCCACCTCTGGGTTCGTGAACACCGTCCCGACGCCCTCCCCGGCATCGGGTTGAAGCAGTTCGCCGGCCACACCGAGCGGGTCCAGAAAGAGGCCCTCCATCGGTGGGGCTACCCGAAGCTCGTCGCCGATCTCCACAGCACACCCGTCTGGCGTCGCCCGGTGTCACCGCTGATGGACGGCGCCGAGTACTTCATCCACCACGAAGATGTCCTGCGCGCCAACGACCGATCGCAAGACATCAACCCTGACGAGCAGCGCTCGTTGTGGAAGATCGTCCAGCTGCTCGCCCGCAAAGCCCAACTGCGCAAGCCCTACCGGCTGGCCGTCACGCCGCTCGGCACCGCTGAGCGTCGCGTCTTCGGCAAGGGCCGCACCACCGTTCACGTCGCCGGTCTTCCCAGCGAACTCCTGCTGCACTTCAGCGGCCGCGACGCCGACGTGACTGTCACCGCCGAACCCGAGGTCAGGTCCGCCTACCTCGACAGCATCGGCGCCCTGTAGCACCCGTGGCCCCCGAGGAGGGCGCCTGAGGTTCCCTTCGAGGCTCGTCCCTCGCACCTCAGGGACCACCCTTCGAGGCTCGTTCCTCGCGCCTCAGACCATATGGGGGTGGGGTCTTGTGGGGCCAGGGCCTCGCGATGC
>JAWKJW010000032.1:0-34059 GCA_041393555.1 Tessaracoccus sp.
AGCTCAATTGGCAGAGCATTCGACTGTTAATCGAAGGGTTGCTGGTTCGAGTCCAGCCGGGGGAGCGAAAGGCCCGGATCCTTAGGGATCCGGGCATTTTTTGTCCCAAAATCGGAAGGTCCCCGGGTCGACGCAACGCCATCCTCACGGAGTTTCGACATCGCGGGCGATCTTTTGTTTTCCCTGGTCAGGCGCGGTCGAAAAGGTCGCCAGCGCTGGGACGCTGGCGCGTCGCTTCCGGTGCGGTCTCCGCGATACCGGCATGAACGCAGCTGATGCGAAGGTGAACGTGGCAAACCCCTTGTCCGGCCCCTGAAGCGAAAGTAGGCATGGTGAACCCATGTTCAGGTCCCTGAGGTGTGACGAGCTCTGCGAGGAGCCTCGAAGGGCGTTGACTAGGGCTTTGGCAGAGTCTGTGCGAATGCTTGCGTTTTACGCCCTTCGAGGCTCCTTCGTCGCACCTCAGGGACCGGACAACGGGATTGCGCCACGCACTTTCGCATCAGGGACTGGAGGACGACATCGAGAGTGCAAGGTCGGCTTGATGCGGACGAAAGTACACGCGCAGATTCGAGCCAAGCTCGCAGCGATGCGCAAGTGACGCTGACACGCCGTATTCATCTCGAGCCGGCTTCCAAGCTGTTGGAAGCAGCCGAATCTACCGCGTAATTCTGTCGATTAGCCCATCCATACGGTATGGAAAAAATAGTTGATCAAGCTGCTCTGACTAGGAATTTTGCTGCTCGTCCTCGTCGTCGCCGAGAGCCCTGATGCCAGCCAGGTCGCCAAGGAACTTGTTGGCCCAGACCTCGATGGGGTTGTTGCGGACCTGACGCTGGAGGCTACGCATCCGTGCGGAGCGCTCGCGGTAGGGAGCGTTGACCGCGTGCATGACGACCTCCTTCATCCCGTCGAGGTCGTGAGGATTGACGAGATAGGCGCGGCGCAGCTCCCGCGCGGCGCCGGCGAACTCGCTGAGCACCAAAGCCCCGTTGGCGCCGGGATGGCAGGCCACGTACTCCTTGGCCACCAGGTTCATCCCGTCTGCCAGCGGGGTGACCACCATCACATCGGCGATGCGGTACATCGCCGCCATCGTCTGACGGGGGAAGCCGGCGTGCCTGTACACGATGGCGGGGCGGCCTACGCCGCCCACGCTGGAGTTGATGCGTCCCACCAGGAGGTCGATGTCGTCGCGGAGCCTGCGATACTCGTCGACGTTCTCCCGGGATGGGGTTGCCACTTGCATGAACACCACTTCATCCGGATCCAGCTTGCCTTCGGCGAAGAGCTCGCCGATGGCGCGGATGCGTTGGCGAAGACCCTTGGTGTAATCCAGCCGGTCGACGCCGAGCAGCACCTTCTTTGGGTGCCCCAGCTCCTCCAGAAGGTTCTCCGCCTCCCTGATTGCCTCGGGCGAATTGGCCAGCTCCTGGAACCCGGTGACGTCGATGGAGATGGGGTAGGCGCGTGCGACACAGCTATGTTCCCCGACCCGCACCCGGTCGCGCTCCACCTTGTGCGCGGTGCGCTGGCGCACCAAGCGCAGGAAGTTGGCGGCCTGAGTGGGAACCTGGAAGCCGACGAGGTCGGCTCCGAGCAGCCCCTCGATCAGCTGACGACGCCACGGGATCTGCTGGAACAGTTCTACGGGAGGGAACGGAATGTGCAGGAAGAAGCCGATGCGCAGATCCGGACGCAGCTCGCGCAGCAGCGCCGGTACCAGCTGGAGCTGGTAGTCCTGCACCCACACCGTCGCGCCGGGGCCGGCGACCTCGGCTGTGGCCTGCGCGAAACGCTGGTTGACGCGCTGGTAGGCGTCCCACCACTCGCGATGGAAGGCGGGCTTCTCGACGGTGTCGTGATAGAGCGGCCACAGCGTGGCGTTGGAGAAGCCCTCGTAGTACTCCTCTTGTTCCTGGGAGCTCAGCGGCACAGGAACCACCTCGTAGCCGTCGTGCTCGAAGGGCTCGAGTTCCTCATCGGGAGCGCCATGCCAGCCCACCCATGCTCCGCCGAGCTTGCGCATCACCGGCTCGAGGGCGGTCACCAGTCCGCCCGGGGAGGTGCGCCAGGTGACCTCGCCATCGTCAGTGATATGCCGATCGACGGGCAGCCGGTTGGCGACCACCACGAAGCTGGCGTCGGTGCTGGGTGTGGGGTTCATCTGACTACATCTCCTTGTCCCGTAGACATTGTCAGCCTAGAGGATGCCTCTGACAGCGTCGTGGGAGACTGGGGCTATGAGCGATCGATCCTGGAAGCCGCGTACCGACTCAGGCCGTGACTTTCCCGCGCTGGTGGCGGGGGAGCCGGACCGCACCGTCTTGGCCTTCGACTTCGACGGCACCCTGGCCCATATCGTGCCTAATCCGGAAGACTCTCGGCTGGCCCCCGCAGCGGCCGCCGCGTTCGAGGAGTTGGCCGGCATGGTGGGCCAGATCGCCATCATCACCGGCCGTCCCGTGGCTACCATCGAACGGTTGGTCCAACCGAACCAACGTCCGGGGCTCGACAAGGCCATCGTTTTCGGTCAATACGGGGTCGAGCGGTGGAACGTCGCGACGGGAGAACGGCGCGATCCGCCGGTGCCGGCCGCGGTGTCGGCGGCGGCCAAGGACGTCGGTGAACTTCTGGCGTCTTGGCCGGGCGCGTACCTGGAGGACAAGGGCAGGGCCGTCGCGGTCCACACTCGTCGCGCCGAGGATCCGCTGGGCGCCTTCGAGGCGCTGCGCGAGCCCGTCGCTGCCATCGCGCGCCGGCACGATCTCGTCGTCGAGCCGGGCAAGCTGGTGTGGGAGCTGCGCTCCACCGTGCTGGACAAGGGAGATGCCCTGCGGGAACTCGTCGACGAGTACCAGCCCACTCGGGTACTGATGGCAGGAGACGATCTCGGCGACCTGGCTGCCTTCGAGGCGCTTGAAGAGCTGCGCGACCACGGCGCCGTGACGTGCGCCCTGGTGAGCGGCTCCGAGGAGCAGAGGGCGATCGCCGAACACGCGGATGTGCTGTGTGAGGGACCCGACGGGGTGGCAGCCTGGCTGACGATGCTCGCGGAGCGACTTCGCCAAACCCCGTAACCGGATGACGTGAACGCGGGCCATCGCATGACCGCGACCGAGGCGATCCAGCAGCCCGGTCACCCTGGCCGAGGTCGCTTGTGCGGTGCTGCATATCCCTATTCGGTCTGCATCTCGACTGAGGGTGTGGGAAAGCGCGGGTCTTGGGCGTAGTCCTGGTGGCGCAGCTCGAGTGCAGCGCGTACCTGCTCGGGTGCGTCGTTGCCAATGAGCACGCGAAGCCGGTGGTCATCCTGCGAAGCGATGTGAGCCAGGATCGCGGTCGCGGCATCGGCCGGTGAGGTTCCGCCCATCGGCTCGCCCTGGGGCCAGGGAACCTCGGCGGTGCCGAACAGCTCGGTTCGCAGATCGTCATAGGCAGAGTTGGGGGAGCTGAACCGCATACTTCCACCCGCCCAATCCGTATCGAGTGAGCCTGGCTCGATCAGCGAGACACGGATGCCGAACTGGCGTACCTCGGCCGCCAAAGCTTCACTGAACGCTTCCAGCCCCCACTTCGAGGTGTTGTAGAGGCCGAGCGTTGGCATCGTTCCGACTGCGCCAATGGTCGAAATCTGAACGATGTGCCCGGCACCCTGGCGGCGCATGATCGGAATAGCGCTCTGGCTCAGCCACAGCGGGCCGAGCAGATTGGTGTCGAGGATCAAACGCGCTTCGTCCTCTGAGACTTCTTCAATAGCGCCGATCAGGCCATAGCCCGCATTGTTCACGAGCACGTCCAGTCGACCGAGACGCTCGGCTACCGCCTCAACAGTTTCGCGCGCCGCCTGGCGGTCGCGCACGTCGAGAGTGTGCACGGTCAGGCGCTCGTGCTCGGGTAGTGTGTGCTCGCCGCGCACAGTCGCAACTACTTCGTGCCCGGCTTCGAGAGCCGCGAGGGTAAGTGCTCGCCCCAGGCCGCGATTGCCTCCGGTGATCATCCATGTCTGTGGTGCGATCATTTCCTCACCCTATCCAAAACTAGACACTCCGTCTCGTTTCAGGGATATGATTCGGCCATGGCACGTCAGCGAACCCGCAGTAAAGTACACGAAGCCGTACTGTCTCTGGCCCGCGATACCCCAGTCGGGAAGATCACGATGGAGGGTATCGCTGCACGTGCACACATCAGCAAGCAGACGCTCTACCGCACCTGGTCCTCGACAGGGGCCGTGTTCTTCGACGCGCTCCTAGCTCGCAGCACGGACGAGGCGGGAATGGTCATCGTGCCGACTTCGGACAACCTCATCGCTGATCTAGAAGAGTTGGCGGCCGCGACCATCGCGGAACTGACCGAGCCGAACCATGAGCCGCTGCTGCGCGCGGTGGCGGCCGAGATGCAGTCCGATGAGACTCTGGCGGCACAGTATCGCGAGCTGCTGCTGAGCCCCCAGCTCGACGCTATCTCCCAGCGTTTTCAGCTCGCGGATGTTCCTGACCCAGAAGGCGCGGCCGAGGCGTTCGTCGGCCCGATCTTCCATTGCTGGTTTCTCCGAACCCACTCACTCGATGCCGTTTGGGTGAAAGCCCATGTCGCCCGCGTCGTACGTGGCGCTGTCCAAGCCGCATCGCGAGAGGCCGACTCAGAGAATTCGGCTGGCTTGATCCTCATCGAGTCCGCTGCGAACAACAACGGGAGCGACGTCGCCCGAGTTCGCTAGTGCGGGGCCGATTCGCCGAGGGTATACGCAGAAGCGTATATAGCTTGGTTGGCTCTAATGGTTCTTCCTCCAGCGGGTCTGGCTCTGTGCCGGGAAGTGATCGTTGTTGATTAGGCCCGTGCGGCCGTTGCGATCTGGTGCGCAGCTTCAGTGGGGGTGAGACGAGTGGTGTCGATCACCTCGGCCGCGTCTCGTAGCCAGCCGTGGTACGCCTCCGCGTAGGGCTCCAGGTATTTCATGTCTGGGTTCTACCATCGAGCCATGATCACTTCAATCGCCTCAGCCGTGCTGTATGTCAGTGACCAAGACGAAGCGCTCACCTTCTACCGCGACACACTCGGCTTCGAAGTGGTGATGGACGCGGACATGGGCGAAGGTTCACGTTGGCTTGAAGTGAAGCCTACGGGGGCACAAACCTCGCTCGTGCTGGCTTCGGCTCAGGGATTCGGTAAGCAGGTGGGTGAAGGTGCCTACCTGACCTTTATGGCAGATGACGTTGACGCCACCGTCGCGGAGCTTCGCGCCCGTGGAGCAATCACCTCAGACGTGAACCGAGAGCCGTGGGGCGTCTACGCCACAGTCGATGCTCCCGACGGCCATAAGCTTCAGTTCAACGAGCGACCGCAGAACTAGTCGGGAACGATCGTTTTCGGTCATTCAGGGGCGCACTAGCGGTGTAGCGCGACCGTTAGGGTGCAGGTATGAGTGCGCTCGCGGCCGTTGGTTTCTTGGTTGCCGTCTTGCCCTTGGTGCTGACGCCCGGTGCGAGCTTCACCCTCACCACCCAGCATACCCTGACCGGGCAACCCCGTGCTGCCGGCTGGGTGATCGGGGGCACGGCGACTGGTATTTACCTCCATGCCGTGCTCGCTGCCGCAGGCCTCTCGGCCATCGTGATGAGCTCTGCGGTGGCGTTCACGGTGGTGAAGATGGTCGGTGGATGTTATCTGATTGCGCTCGGCGCCTGGATGATCTGGACCACGCGCGGGCCGCGTCGCCCTGCGCCGGAACCGTCGCACAATCCGGCTCCGGCCGAGAAGAGGGGTCTGTATGTGCAGGCTTTCCTCGCGAACGTCCTCAATCCGAAGGCGGCCGCCGTCTATCTCACGCTGGCCCCGCAGTTCCTCACTGCCGCGCAGGTATCCATTTGGCCGATGCTGATCATGGCGAGTATTCACGTCGCGATGATGTCGCTCTGGCTGGGGATCTGGGCGGGCGCGTTGGCGCGGAGCAAGCGCCTGGTCAAATCACCTCGCTTTGGCACCTACATCAACCGGATCGGCGGCGCCGTGTTGATCGTGCTGGGAGCTCGAACGGTCGCGGCGTAGGTTTGGGCGTGAGGGATACTCCGTGCGTTGTGGACCGGTGAAGGTCGTGGACCGTTCTGTTCGTTCGCCTGATATGAAAGCTGCGATGGTCACGCGGATTGTGAGTCTGGACGTCGAGGTCTGTGAGGTAGGTGAGAGCTGATGGGAACTCGGAGCGAAAGCGAGCAGGTCGGTCGCTTGATTGTCGTATCTGGCCTCCCTGGTGTCGGGAAGACCAGCGTTGCTGCCGCGATCGCCAGTCGCATGCGGGCAGTGCATTTGTCGATCGATGCAGTTGAAGAGGCACTTCTCGGCTGCGGCCTCCCTTCCACCAGGAGGGTAGGCGTTGCCGCCTACGAAGCGGCGCGCGTGACGGCAGAACTGAACCTGCGGCTTGGTCGACTTGTAGTGGTCGATGCGGTCAATGACAGCGAAGAGGCTCGGCAGACATGGCGATCTGCTGCGGATGCGGTAGACGTAGAGCTTGTCTTTGTGCACCTCGTGTTCTCGGACGAGGGGACCCACAGGCGGAGGCTCGTCGGGAGGAGGCGTGGGTTCTCTCACGTTTCCGAACCGACATGGGTGGACGTGCAGCGACGTCGTGTCGAGTACGATCCCTGGAACGACGATCACATCGAGATCGATACCTCGCTGCATACCCTTGAGGAGACCGCCGATTCACTGATCAGCCTGGTCACATGCAACGGGGCTAGCGAACGTTGCGCAGTTCCTCCCAGGTCACAGGAGTAGCCCAGTAAGGGAAGAGTGCCTCGGCAAGCTCTTGCTTCTGCTGGGGTGTGCCGGCAAAGGTATCGACCCCTTCAAGGAGGATGTGGGGTCGATACCCTCGGTAGAAAAGCTCTTGGATGGTGCTGATGACACAGATCTCGAGCATGAGTCCGACAACAACGATGGTTGTCTCCTGCTTCGGTGGCCCCACCGCTGCCCAGAGCCAGGTGGTGAATGCCTTGGGAGCCGGCTTGACCTGCCCGGGAGGGGTGCTCGGCTCTCCTGCTCCGTCACGTGTCCACGCTGGCGACGGTGTTGCCTTGAGCCAAGGCTTGGAACTGAGCATGTGGGGCGGGATGAGTGAGGTTCCGGCCCAGGTGCCGGGAGCGCACGTCCAAGCCGCTTGCTCCTTTGCCGGGTCGCGATAGTCGGACCGAATCTCATGGATCGACCAGCCACGAAGAGGGGCGGTGGGGAAAACGACATCCATCAGAAACGGCACGCATGGACGCGGACGGTGCAGCCGCCCCCCGGGTGACGCAAACTCGTTTTGGAGATCGACGCAGAGTAGATGAACGGTCATGCTTCTCAACCTCCAATGCGGCGAGTGGAAAGGAGGTAGCGGAGACGGGAGCTCATCATGCGCTGGTTGTCCGGGTGTCCGTAGGGCAGGAATGGCGGCCAGAGAACGAAGAGCATGCGCAGTTCTATCATGTCGAGTGCAGGCTGTAGATAACGAGCGTCAAGGGCGCGGGCCTCAGCGTAAGCGTGCGTCATCGCAGGGCGTGGAGGGGTGGCGCCAGCGAATTCAGCTCGCTGCCACAGGAAGATGAGGTCTCCGAGTCCGGTACCGAGATGTGCTTCTTGCCAATCGATCCAGCGGAACCTGCCATGGTCATCCCGCACGATATTCTCGGTGTGGCAGTCCCCATGCTCAAGGGTGGTGCGTACTGGAACACAGAGCGCCCGCCCCAGGTCGTCCCGCAGCCTGCTGAGTCCTTGGCCTGCGAGTTCCTCCTCGCCGAGGTCTCGCCACGCGCGCGCGGCTTCTGCGATCGCCTGTTCGTCAGGTGCCGAGCTTGTCGGAAGGTCATCCAGAAGCATGGCTTCGGCCGCACCGTGCATCGCGCCGAGGCCGCGTGCCAGGTCACGCCACTCTGCATGATCCAAGCCCGTGGGCGGAGGAAGCGGGTGGTGCTGTCGGGTGACGAGACTAACGCTGGTGTCGTTCGAGGTGCCGGCTACGAAATCAGGTACGACACTCTCGAGACCGTGAGAAGCGTTGGCGATTAGCACAGCCTCCCGTCGCGCCCTGGTCAATCGAGCCGGATCTGTTGTCACTTTAAGGACAACCTCCTCGTCGTCGAGCTGAAGCCGAACGACGAGTGATCCGGAGCGCCCTTCGGTCAGCTTGGCCAGCGGAAGGGCAGACTCCAGTCCAAGTACCTCGCATTGGCGCGTGACGAGAACTTCCTCGGATGCGGTCAAACAGATGGGCTGAGCTGATGAGGGGGACACAGACGAAGCATCCCACGCGAGTCTGACAGAACGGCGTCGTCGCCAGTGCCTAGCCGACGCCGTTGCGTAGGGTGAGCGCGGCGTCCCACAGACCGTCGGCGGCCTCACGTTTGCTGCCTTCGGCGCGACCGATCACCTCGTCCGCAGCATCGATCAGGTACAAGGTGTTGGTCGCGGTCTCGAAGCCGGCGTTCCAGCCGACGCGGTTCACGGCCAGCAAGTCGACGCCCTTGCGGCGGCGCTTGCGGCGGCCGTAGTCCAGCAGTTCATCCTCGCTGTCCGCCGTTTCCGCGGCAAAACCGACCACGATCTGGCCGGCGGGACGACGCGTGACGAGGCCAGCCAGGATGTCGGGGTTCTCCACCAAGTGCAGCACCGGAGGACCATCGGAGGCCTCCTTGCGCAGCTTGCCGTCGGCAACCTCTGCCACGCGATAGTCGGCCACCGCTGCGGCCATCACCACGACATCGGCGCCGACGGCCTCGGCCTCGACGATGCGCTGAAGCTCTGCCGCGCTGCCAGCCTTCTCGATACGCACTGAGGCGCGACCGGCGATGTCGCTCAGCACCGAGGCGTCGATGTTGGCCGCCACCAGCACGACGTCGGCCCCGCGATCCGCCGCCGCAGCCGCTACCGCGACGCCCTGCCTCCCGCTCGAGCGGTTGCCGAGGAAGCGCACCGGGTCGATCGGCTCCCGCGTGCCGCCCGCCGAGACCACTACCTGCAGTCCCGCCAGATCGCCAGGGGAGAGCAGCCGACGTGCTTCGGCAGCGATGGTCGAGGGCTCGCTCATCCTTCCGGGCCCGCTGTCTTGGCCGGTCAGGCGCCCGGTGTCCGGCCCCACCACGCGCACTCCGCGCGAACGCAAGGTGGCCATGTTCTGTTGGGTGGCGGGATGCAGCCACATCTCGGTATGCATCGCCGGCGCCACCAGCACGGGCGCCTTGGTGGCGAGCAGGGTGGTGCCCAGCAGGTTGTCGGCCAGGCCCGTCGCCATCTTGGCCAGGGTGTTCGCGGTCGCCGGGGCGACGATCACCAGATCCGCGCGCTGTCCCAGTGCAACGTGGCGCACCTCGGCCACCTCGTCATGCACGGAGGTCGTGACCGTGTTGCGGCTGATCGCCTCCCAGGTGGGCGTCCCGACGAAGCGCAGGGCGTCGTCGGTGGGCACGACATGCACGTCGTGCCCGTCCTCTACCAGCAGCCTCGCCAGCGCCACCGCCTTGTACGCGGCGATGCCGCCGCTGACCCCGAGCACGATCATCATCTCCCCATCCTTGCATCCTGATCTGCCGCCTGTCAGACTCTCGGCACCTGGAGGAAGGGGCGAATGGCGATGTGCACGGTGGTGGTGGAGGTTCCCGATCGTCCGGATCAACCGACGCGGGTGCTGGCGGTGCGCGACGAGGATCCGCTTCGTCCCTGGGATCCGCCGGAGCGCTGGTGGCCGGACACCCATCCAGATCTGCTCGGCGTGCGAGATCGGCGCGCCGGTGGCGCATGGCTGGCCTACGCCCCCGCCCGCGGAACGCTCGCGGTTTTGGTCAACCGCGCGACGCCGCCGCTCGACCCTGCTGACGCATCTGAGTCGCGAGGGTTCTTGCCGCTGGCCGCGATCGCCGGTGAGCCGTTGCCCGGACGCCCGCGCACCGAGGGCTTCAACCTGATCGAGGTCGACGGCGGCCGAAGCCGGGTGACCAGCTGGGACGGAGATCGACTGAGCCGTGAGGAACTCGCACCTGGGGTGCACATGATCGCCCACGACGACGTCGACGATCTCCGCACAGCCCGGATCCGCCGCTGGCTTCCCGAGTTCTCCGCTTTGGCCGGTTCACCGCGCTCGACGTGGCGGGAGAGCTGGCTGCAGGTTCTGCGGACCAGCACTGAGTTGGGGGCGCTGGACGACCGAGCGATCATCCGCGACAACCGGCCCTATGGCATTCCCACCATGTCGCTGCTGATCTGCGTGGCCGAGGTGGGCAAGGGCGGAGTGGATCTGGACGCCATCGTGCTGCCGAAGCCCGGGGAGTGGGCCGGCTGACGCCGTCTTCTGTCCCCTTGCACCCGCTGGAGCGCCAGGTGGGCAGGCCCTAGTGTGGAGCGGTGACAGATCCATCCATAATCCTCGGCTTCCTCATCATCGGGGTCGCGTTGGTGCTGTTCGGTCTGCTGATCATCGGCATCTCGAGGCTGGCCAAGCGCCGTCTTCCTCGCTCCATCGTGGTGCAGTATCTGCCTCCGTCGACCGGGAGCATCTTCGAGCATGGTCTCGCGCTCCGGGCCGATCGGAGGGTGCTGACCACGGCGATCGTCGATCTCGCAGTACGGGGACGAGTGCGTGTGCTCACCAAGGGCGAACGTCGACGCCCGGTCGCGATCGAGGTGGTCTCCGGGGCGTCGCTTACGGAAGAAGAGCATCTCTTCCTTCGCGCCTTCCAGCCGGAGCGAATGAGCCCGCGACAGGAACGCCGCTACTTGCGCGCGCTGGACGACCTCGGAATCTCGGTCACAGACATCAACGATGCGCCCCACGTGCTCTTCCTGCGCGGACGCGCCGCCTTCCGCGGCCACCGGCGTCGACACTTGACGGAGTTCTTCGACGCGACGCGTGCCCGGATGACCGCTGACGGGTTCACCCGCCGCACCGCCAACTCTGTGCACCTGGTGTTGCTGTCGCTGGTGTTCCTGGCCTCGACTCTCCTGGGGTTGCTTCTCATCCTCGGCGCCGTGATGAATGGTGAGTGGCTGGGCGGGTTCGTCGTACTCGTCGACATCGTCGCGGTTTCTGGGTACTGACCCTCGCTCCGCCGCCTTTGCTTCGGTTCACGGAGCGTGGTCAGGAGCTGCGCACGCATCTCTCGGGCCTGCGCGACTACATGCGGATGGCGGAGCAAGACCGGCTCCGGTATCTACAGTCGCCGCAAGGTGCCCTTCGCAGCCCGGCGGGGGCGCTCACCCCTGGCGGTGTGGCGCTCGGGCTGACGCCGCGTCCCAGCGTGGGGGATCCGGTGGCTCAGTCCCAGCTGGACCGTTTCGTGCTCACCGAGCGGCTGTTGCCCTACGCGATCTTGTTCGCGCAGGAACGCCAATGGCAGCAAGAGTTCGAGCACCTGGGCGGCCCTATCGATATCGCGCAGAACATGCGCACGCTCGGCAACACCTTCCGGGGCATCGTGGTGGTGCTCCAGGTGCTCTCCATCATCCTGCAGGTCGTTCGGGTGATCGGTGCGATTCTGTCGCTCTTCGGTCGGCACTGATCCCGGCGTCGCGCCGTAGAAGCTTCGCTGCCGGGTCCTCTCAGAGGTGGACGAAAACCGCTCCTGCGTCCAGGAGCTCACCGACGGCCGCCAGCATGCCTTCCGCGGTGTCGCCGTCGGGACGGTTGAAATGGGCGATCACGATGCTGCCTGGTCCGCTAGCCGCCACCTCGGAACGCACCGTCGAGGCCGGGTAGGTGGCGCCCGCGTCACCGTTGATGCTGAACCCGACGGGAATCTCGCCGAGCGCGGTGGCGATAGCGACGCCGACATCGTCGTAGTGCGCGGTGCCCGAACGGAAGAAACGCGGAGGCGTTCCGGTCAGGGCCGATAGTCGTTCGTGGCAGGTCCACACCTCGTCCACCGCCTCCTGAGCACTGGCCGATCCGGCGATGCCGTAGGCCTCGCGTCCGGTCACAGAGAGCGGCACATGCCGGGTGCCGTGGTTGCCGAGCTCGAACAGGGGCTCGGCGATCAGGGCATCCATCGTGGCCGGGTTGGCCTCGATCCAGCGCTGATTCACGAACAACGTGGCGGGCACCTGCGCGGCGATCAGTCCTTCGATCAGCTCGGCGTCGTACCCGGAGCCGGAGCGGCCTCCGCAGGCGTCGAAGGTCAGGGCGATGCGGGCTCGGCCGTCGGCTGTGAGCGGCTCCTCCAAGCGCGACACGATGCCGGGCAGATCCATGCCCCACTGCTCGGTGGTGACGCCAGCGAAGCGTTCTGCCACGTTCGCGGGATCGGGTCCCACCGGCGACGGTATGGCCGACGGGGACGCAGGGGGAGAGGAGCTGGTGGACGGAGCTGGTGCGGGAAGGGATGTGGATGTGGTGGCACGGGGCTGTGGTTCCGGTTCCGGCGAGCACCCCGCTGCGGCGAGACCAGCGCCCATCGTGGTGCCCAGCATCATCCGTCTGGTCAGTCCTTCGCGGAGCGTCATGGTTGTCCTCTCAGAGCAGGGCGTCGACGAGCAGGATGGTGGCGGAGACCGTCGAGAGGCTCAGCATGCCGATGCGGAAGCCCTTCGGGGTCAGGTGGTTGCGTGCGCGTCGAGAGGTGGCCATGCCGAACAAGGTGGCCGGCAGCATCACGATTCCGATGAGCAGCGCTCGGCCCTCGACGACGCCGCCCATCGCGAGCCCGCCGAGCGAGACGGCAGTGCCCACCAGGAAGGTGGCGGCCAGCGTCGCGCGCACGGCAGCTGGCGACATGTTGGCCATCACGATCGCGATCGGAGGCCCGCCGATGCCTGCCGCCGTGCCGGAGACGCCTGAGATCGCACCGGCCCCGGTGAGAGTCACCGGGGTCAGCGGAACGCGAACCCGGACCACGGTGAGTAGCACCATCATCAGGACGAGAACCGCGATCACCGCTTTCAGCCCGTTCAGCGGAAGAAGGGCGACGAGCAGCACGCCCAGCGCCGTCGTCGGGGTTTGGCCGAGCAGCACCCACCCCAGGGCTTTCTTGTCCAGATGCTGGTGTTCCTGGAGCAGCGTCATCACGGGGAGCCCGGCGCCGGCCAGCAGAGTGGCCACGGGCACGAGCGACGGGTCGACGAGGGCGAGGATCGGAACGGCCAGCACGCCCATCCCGAAGCCGATCACGCCCTGCACGAAACCACCGGCGACGCCCAGCACGATCGCCAGAGCGACGATTCCCACACTGACACTCATTGTTCTGCCCTGATTGTCTTCACGCTCAAAGGCGCCGGTTCGGCATCGGATCGCCGGGACCTGACGCGTCGCCCGAAGGATCGCTCATCGTCGGGGAACCAAGATCGCTGGGCGGTTCTTCCCCAGGCGACGGAGAACCGTCGAGGTCAGTCGGTTCACCCGACTGCGGTTCTTGAGACTGGGGCTCACCGGACTGCGGTTCCTGAGACTGGGGCTCGCCAGATTGCGGTTCGCCGGACTGCGGTTCCCCGGAACCCTCCCCGCTGGCCTGAGTGGGCACGGGCGGCGGGGGGTTGACCAGAGGGGCGTTCTGGAACACCAGGATCGCCAGGAGGAGGCCGAGCGCCGCGAGCAGCAGCATGAGCAGCCACGACACCAAGACCGTGACCCACCCCGCCCGATCGTTGCGGCCGGGCCACGGCAACGCCCAAGTGCGGGCCGTGCCGGGAGCGGCCTCGTCGATCCAATGCAGGCGATAGTCGGGTCCGGTGGGCTTGGTCAATGACGGTGCCGTCGCGAGATCCACCGCGCGCAGCACCCTTACCGCTTCGAAGACCGCATTGACGGTGCCGTCGAAAGCCAGCGCGACCCACGGGGCCAGAGGTTCCACGCCGCTGAGCTGCGGGTCGTCGTCCTCGTCGCGGAAGCGCACCGCCATCCGGCCTTCATCCTGGCCCTGCCCGCCGCGCGCGACGACGGTATCGATATGCATCGCGTTGATCTCGCCGGAAAACCGTGCCCGGGCGGCGTGATCGGCGGCCGCGCCCTGGGAGAGGAGAAGGAGCATCACGGGATCGCCGCTGTCCTCGAACGCGCCATACACCGTTCCCGCGGGCGTCTGCGCGAGTCGAGAGCGCAACCAGAAGGCGCCAACTTTGGAGGGATCGTCGCCGTGCAGGGGATGGTGCTGGGCGAGGGGAGGCGACATCGGCTCCTGCTCGGCGCGACCGGGATGGTCGGCCGGCGGAGTGTCGGGGATCTCGTCCGGGGAAGTCATCGCACCCAATCACACCACATCAGGCCAGAGAGGTGCAGCCGCTGGTCCTTAGGCCCCCGCACGTGGACCCGGTATCGTGGACGCCGTTCGTCTTGACCACACCCAAGGAGCGGCCCACGTGACCGAGCAGATCGATCGGCCTCAGAGCGTGTCGGAAGCAGCCACCCTGCTCGGCCAGGCAATCAGCCAGGTGCAGCGCGTCATCGTCGGCCAGGAGCACATGGTGCAGCAGCTGATGGTCGCGCTGCTCGCGAAGGGCCACTGCCTGCTCGAGGGCGTGCCCGGCGTGGCGAAGACGCTGGCGGTGCGCTCCTTCGCCACCGTCGTCGGCGGCGACTTCGCCCGCGTGCAGTTCACCCCCGACCTGGTGCCGTCCGACATCGTCGGCACCCGCATCTACTCCGCGAAGACGGAGAGCTTCGCCATCGAGCTCGGCCCCGTCTTCGCCAACTTCGTGCTGGCCGACGAGATCAACCGCGCTCCTGCCAAGGTGCAGTCGGCGATGCTCGAGCTGATGGCCGAGAAGCAGGTCTCGATCGGCGGCAAGACCTATCCCGTGCCGGATCCGTTCATCGTGATCGCCACGCAGAACCCCGTCGAATCGGAGGGCGTGTATCCGCTGCCAGAGGCCCAGCGCGACCGCTTCCTGGTGAAGGTGGACGTGCCCTACCCGCGAGGCAACGAGGAACTCGACATCCTGCGCAGGATGAGCGTCACCCCGCCGACCGCCGAGCGGGTCCTCAACCCTGAGGTGGTGCGTCACCTGCAGCAGTTGGCCTCCGGCGTGTTCGTGCACAATCTCGTGGCCGAGTACATCGTGCGCCTGGTGCTGGCCTCGCGAACCCCGTCGGAATTCGACATGCCCGACTTGGAATCGGTGATCCAGATCGGGTGTTCGCCGCGTGCGACGCTGGGCCTGGTTGCCGCGTCCCGTGCGCTCGCGTTGATCAACGGCCGCGACTACGTCTTGCCCACCGACGTGCAGGCCGTGGCCAAGGACGTGATGGCGCACCGCATCGTGCTGGGCTTCGATGCGGTGGCCGACAACATCGATCCCATCGATGTGGTGGAGCGCATCGTCGCGATGGTGCCGGCGCCCACCCCGGTGTGGAACGACCAGCAGCGCCAGCAGCGTCATACCCAGCATTCCCATCAGCCCGGCCGGCTCTGATCAGGCACGTGGACGTCTCCTTCCAGCCACCCAGCGGCGCCGCGCCGATTCCGCCGACGCCGCAGGCCGACGCGGCCATGTCGGTGCTCACCTCGCCGACCGGGCCTACGGTGCCGCTCAACAGGCTGGCTCCCGAGGCGGCCCTCCGGAGGCTCGAACTGGCTGTGGTGCGCCGGCTCGAGGGCTTCCTGCAAGGAGACCACCTGGGCCTTTTGCCGGGACCGGGCAGTGAGAGCAACGACGCCCGCATCTATCACCCCGGCCAAGATGATGTGCGCAAGATCGACTGGGCGGTGACGGCCCGTACCGGGGAGACCCACGTTCGCGACACCGTCGCCGATCGTGAGCTGGAGGTATGGGGGCTGCTCGACGTCACCCCGTCGATGAACTGGGGCACGGAGGGCATCACCAAACGCGATCTCGGCATCGCCGCGATGGCCACCATCGGCTTCCTGAGCCAACGGATGGGGGACCGCTTCGGGGGAATGATGATGCGCCCCGACTCCATCCGCCGGATTCCCGCCAGGTCTGGGCGTACCGCGCTGTACGGCCTGCTGCGCACCATGCTGACCGATCCGATCGTGCCCGACCATGCTCCGGCGAGCTACGAACTCGCCGACGGCATCGAGCAACTCGCCCGCTCGCAGCGCCGACGCGGCATGCGCGTCGTCGTCTCCGATTTCCTGACGGCGGGGGATTCCGAGCTCGACCCCGAAGTGCCACCGAGCTGGGAACGCGCCCTGCGTCGTCTGGGGGTTCGCAACCAGGTGCTCTGCGTCGAAGTGGTCGACCGCCACGAGATGGAGTTGCCGGACGTGGGCGAGATGCTCATCCGAGACCCCGAGACCACCTTCTCGCGGTACATCAATACCAGCGATCCCGTCGCGCGCCAGCGCATGGACGAGGCCGCCAAGGCCCAGCGGGATCGGGTGCGCATCGCGCTGCGGCGTGCAGGGGCGGGTCATATCCAGTTGCGCACCGATCGTGACTGGGTGGCCGACATCGCGCGCTTCGTGCTCAACTACCGGCGCACGGCCGGCATCCTGCACCAGCCCCCGCGGGGGGTGAGCAAGTGAGCTGGTGGCCTGAGTTCCTGAACCCGGAGCGTCTCTGGTCGCTCTCGATCCTGCCGCTTCTGATCATCGCCTACCTGGTGGTGCTGCGGCTGAAGGGCCGTGTGTCCATCCGCTACACCAATACCGGGATGCTGGGACGCGTCGTCGGTTCTCAACGTCAGTGGACGCGCCACCTGGCGGTCGCGATGTCGTTGTGCTCGCTGTTGGCGCTGGGTATGGCCTGGGCGCAGCCGCTCGGCGTCACCAAGGAGCCCCGCGAGCGTGCCACCGTCGTGCTCATGGTCGATACCTCACGCTCCATGGCCGCCTCCGACGTGGAGCCGGACCGGCTCACCGCGGCCAAGGACGAGGCCCGGCAGTACGTCGAATCGCTGCCACCCGGGTTCAATGTGGCCTTGGTGAACCTGTCGGCGACCCCTGCGATCAAGATGCCGCCATCGACCGATCGCGGGGCGTTGGAGCGAGCCTTGATGGCGCTGGACTTCGAGGATGGCACGGCGATCGGCAGTGCTCTTGAGGTGGCGTTGAAGGCGATCGAACAAGCTCCCTACGGGGACGACGAAGAACCGGCTCCCGCCATGATCGTCCTGCTCTCGGATGGCACGAACACCGACGGACCGGACCCCGCGGCGAGTATCCAGCAGGCGGTGGACGCGGATGTGCCCATCTACACCATCGCCTACGGCACCGAGAACGGCTTCGTCGATCTCGACGGGGTACGCGAGAACGTGGCGCCCAATCCGGAGATCATGGCCGAGATCGCCGAGGCCACCGGCGGACGCGCCGTCACGGCGGCCTCTGTCGGGGAACTCGATAAGGCCTACCAAGAGATCGGCTCCGCCGTGGGCTACGAAGAGGTCAAGAAGCCGATCACGGCTCGTTATGCCTTCTTCGCGCTCGGTTTTGCGATCGTGGCCGCCTTGGGTGCCGTGATGATGGCCGCGAGGTGGCCCCGATGACGATCCTGCTCGCGTTGGAGTTCATGCGCCCGGAGAGGCTCTGGGCCCTGGGGCTGATCCCGTTGATCGGGCTCGCCTATGTGCTGGCGGCGGGATACACATCCAAGCGCTCCCGCCGGCAGTCGAATCGCTTGCGCGCCGTGATGCCGAAGGATGCGGCATGGAAACGCCACGGCGCGGTGCTGCTGGCTCTTCTCTCCCTGGCCTCACTGGTGGTCGCCTGGGCCACTCCCAAGGCCTACGTGCTCGAACCGCGCGATCGCGCCACGATCGTGGTGGCCATGGACGTGTCCTGGTCGATGGAGGCCGACGATGTGCGGCCCACCCGGATCGCCGCCGCGCAGGACTCCGCCAAGGGCTTCCTGGAGTCCCTCCCACCGCGGTTCAACGTGGCATTGGTGAGTTTCGCCGGTACTCCCGCCATCGTCGTGCCGCCTACCGTCGACAGGGGGGCGGTGGCCCGGGCCATCGATGCGCTGGAACTGGCGCCGTCGACGGCGGTGGGGGAAGGCATCTACTCGTCGCTGGATTCCCTGGTGCTGGTTCCGCCGGATCCGGATGACCCTGATGCGGTGGCGCCCGCGGCCGTGGTGCTGCTCTCTGATGGCGCGACGAACATGGGGCGCTCGTCCACGGGCGCGGCCGAAGTGGCGGGGGAGATGGGCGTGCCCGTCTACACCATCGCCTACGGCACACAGGATGGCTACGTCGAACAAGACGGCATGTTCCAGCGAGTGCCCGTGGACCACTACGAGATGACCGAGGTGGCCAAGGCGTCGGGTGGCAAGAAGTTCTCCGCCGAGACGTCGTCGGAACTCAACGAGGTCTACGACGCGATCCGCCAGTCGGTCGGTTATGAGGCCGTGCCCGCGGAGATCACCGACCGCTACGCCGGCCTCGCCCTCGGCTTCGCCGCCCTCGCGGCGATCGGGGTGATCTCCCTCGCCGCCCGCTGGCCCTAAACGACCCCTTCATTGGTCCAGCGTGCACAAAGCTGACTGAGGGTAAACCCGTTCCAGGTCCCTGCGTGAGAGGCATCCCGTTGTCCGGTCCCTGATGCGAAGTGCGTTCAGGTCCCTGATGCGAAAGTGCTTGGCGGAATCCTTTTGTCAGGTCCCTGAGGCGCGACGAAGGAGCCTCGAAGGGCGTAAAACGTAAGCGTGGGCACAGACTCTGCCGAAGCCCTAGTCAACGCCCGTCGAGGCTCCTCGCAGAGCTCGTCACACCTCAGGGACCGGTGGTCGGGTACCTTCGCCTCGCTTTCCTGCCCCATGGTGGCAGCGACGCAACCCGGAGGCTAATGAGAAAGTGTGTGAAGGATCCCATTGTCAGGTCCCTGAGGTGCCCTTCGAGACGCTCGTTCCTCGCTCCTCAGGGACCACGAGCTTGTGAGCCTCGAAGGGCGTAAAACGCAAGCATCGGCACAGACTCTGCCAAAGGCTCTAGTTAACGCCCGTCGAGGCTCCTCGCAGAGCTCGTCACACCTCAGAGACCTGACAACGGGTTTCCCCGCGCTTACTTTCGCGTCAGGGGCCTGAAAAGGGACTCTCGCCACACTTCCCCCTCAGGGAACTGAAAACAGGTTTCCCCACGCGCACTTCCCCGTCAGAGGCACGACCAAGGGATCCCGCCACACTTTCCTACGCAAAGGAGCCGGAGCTGGTGGGAGAGGTCTACAGGTTCTCGATCTCCAACTTCGGTACGTCTGGGCTGAGAAGGAGGTCGAAGACCTGCTCCAAGAAACTCAGTTCGGCCTCCAAAGCGATCCGTCGCGACTTGAGTCGGCGGAAGCCGTGGCCTTCCTCGTCGAAGGTGATCAAAGCCAGGGCTTGCCGGCCGCGCGCACCGCGTCGGCCATGGCGAAGGCCTGGTTGGGCGGCACCACCTTGTCTTGCAAGCCCTGGAGGATCAGCATCGGCGTCGACAGCCGGTCGAGATGGAACAGGGGAGAGCGCTCGCGGTAGACCTCCTCGGCCTCGGGCCAGGGACCCACCAGCCCGAAGGTGTAGCGCGATTCGGCCTTGTGGGTGTCGGTCGCCAGCGCCCCCAGATCGCCGATGCCATACCGGCTCATCCCAGCGGCAAAAACATCGGTGCTGACCAGCGACTGCAAGGTGGTGTACCCGCCCGCGCTCCCGCCCTTGATGGCCACCCGGGCGCCATCCACGAGCCCGGCGTCCACCAGCTCCCGGACCGCCGCCACCACGTCGGCGACGTCGAGCACGCCCCACTGGCCCCGCAGGCGGTTGCGATACTCTCGGCCGAATCCGGTGGAGCCGCCGTAGTTGATGTCGGCGAAGGCGAAGCCGCGCGATACCCAGAACTGGATCTCCTCGTCGAAGGACGCGCTCGCCATGGCCGTGGGGCCGCCGTGTGTCTTGACCAGCAGCGGCGGATTCTCCACCCCTTCGGGGAGATAGGCCCAGAACTGCACCGGGCCCGCTGGCCCATCGGCCCAGCGAGGCTGAGGAACGACGGCGCCGTCGAGCGCGGGTGCTCCCACCACGTCCGTCACCTCACCAGTGCCCGTCAGCCGCACCAGGGAGGCCGTCCGATCGGGCCAGGCCACGACGGCGTGCAGCTCGCCCTCCCGCCAGCAGACGGACTCGACATCCGCGGTTCCCGGCAGGGGCTGCGTGATCGCCCCAGAGGCCGGGTCCCACACCGTCAGCGTGCCCCACCCGTCGCGATACTCGACGAAGGCGAGGCGGCTGCCGTCGGTGGCCGCCGCCGGGGCGTCACAGACCCACAGCGGTCCGGCGCCGTCAGCGTCCCTGCGGAGCCTCTGGTTCTGGCCGGTTCCCGCCACCGTCCAGTTCCAGTAACCCGATTCGTCGCTGACGTAGGCCAGGCGTTCGGAGTCCAGCCACAACGGATATAGGGCCGAGACGTTCTCACCGGCGCATACGGGCTCGGCGTTCTGAGGATCGTCGAGGGGTGCTATCCACACCGAGGCCTCGTCCCACGACATATGCGGGTGCATCCACTGGCACCAGGCGAAGCGGGCGCCGTGCACCGCGATGCTCGCATAGAAGTCGGCCCCGGTGACCAGAACCTCACCCCCGTCCAGATTCTCGTCGTCCAAGCTCAAGGCGACGATCTCCGTTTTGGGCTCGGGAGTGGCTTCGTGATCCTCGCGTACCGCCAAGACCCGGCGCGACGGCAGGTGCACCGCCAGTCCGCCGTAGAGGTAACGCTCCTGGTCGGGCGTGAGCGTGCGGAGGTGTTCACCCTCCTGCACCCAGAGGCGCCTCGTGTGGTCGTCCACATAGACCAGCACATCGTCGGCCACGTCGTAGGCGCCACCGCCGTACTCCATCACGCGAGATCGAACCGATGCCCCAGAGGTCAGATCGCGGATCATCCCATCCGTGCCCTGGTGACGCACCGTCACTCTGCCGTCCTCCGCCGCGATACTGGCCAACCAGTACAAGCCATGGGAAGAGGCCTTCACCTGGGAGAGGGAGTCGCGGCGGGCGAGCACGAAATCGAGGGGCAACGGTGCAGTCATATCCCTATTGTTGCCCATGCCGTCGATGCAAGGTTTGCGGAAGCGCTTGTCAGAGCGGCTAAGGTGTAACACAATTGGGTGACCTCAATGATCGACGCGATAGCAGGGGAAGGCAATCGGGCCTGATCAGGGAGGGACTCATGAATCATCGACTCACCGCGGTGAGACAGCCGGCGGCGCGTGGCATGATCTTCATCCACTCGACGCCGGCAGCGCTGTGCCCGCATATCGAGTGGGCTGTGGGATCTGTGCTGAATTCCAAGACCTCTCTCGGGTGGACGGAACAGCAAGCCGAACGCGGCAAAAAGAGAGCAGAACTGTCGTGGGTCGGCGCTCAGGGCACGGGTTCGGCGATCGCGTCGGCCCTGGCCGATTTCGGTCAGCTGCGCTTCGAGGTCGTCGAGGAAGCCAGCCCCGGTTCTGACGGTCAGCGGTTCTGCTACACCCCGGCCCTAGGCCCCTTCACCGCCACCATCGGCGTGCATGGCGACGTGCTTCTTCGCGAAGACGCCGTCAAGCGCGTGATCGCGGAGGAGGCTCTCGGGGGAGAGACCATCTACAAGGCGATGGAGCGGATGCTGGGCGTGCCCTGGGACGACGAGCTGGAGGTCTTCCGCTACGCCGGCGAAGAGGCTCCCGTGCGCTGGTTGCACCAGGTGATCTGAGACGGATCCTTATCCTCGCAGGACATTCCGCAACATCCATCCCCTCCGGATGCCGCGGCGACACCGCGAAGACGCGTGCGTACAGCGACGCAAGAACAAAAGAGGTGGGGCCGGGATCATCTCCCGGCTCCACCTCTTTCGTCTGCGCTGATCAGGCGGTGACGTTCTCGTTGCTCACCGCGACGGCGACGTTGGCGCCGCCGAAGCCGAAGGAGTTGTTCACCGCTGCGAGATCGCCCTGGGGAAGGGTTCGGGGCTCGTTGGCGGCCACATCGATGGGCAAGCCCGGTTCGAGGTTCTCGATGTTGATCGTCGGCGGAACCGTGCGGGTCTTCAGCGCCATCACCGTGGCGAAGGTCTCCAGGGCACCGGCGCCGCCGAGCAGGTGACCCGTCATCGACTTGGTCGAGGTCACGATACAGCCGTCGACGGCGGAGCCCAGCGCAGCGGCGATGGAACCGGCCTCGGTCACGTCGCCCTGTGGGGTGGAGGTGCCATGAGCGTTGACGTGCTTGATGTCGGAGGCGCTGAGGCCGGCGGAGGTCAAGGCCTTCGACATCGCGGCCGCCTGGCCACGACCGGTCGGCTCGGGCTGCACGATGTCGTGATTGTCGTTGCTGATGCCGGTGCCACGCAGGGTGCCGTAGATCTTGGCCCCTCGAGCCTGCGCGTGTTCGAGCGTCTCGATCACCATCACCGCAGCGCCCTCGCCTAGCACGAAGCCATCACGTCCGGTGTCCCAGGGACGCGAGGCATGCTCGGGGTCACCGTTGCGGCGGCTCAGCGCCTGCATCTGCGCGAACGCGTTGAGCGGCAGCGGGTGAATGGTGCCCTCGGTGCCGCCCACCACGGCGATGTCGCAGCGGCCCAGCAGGATCTGGTCGAGACCAAGCGAGATGGCCTCGTTGGAGGATGCGCAGGCGCTCACCGGGGCGTGCACCGCGGCGGCGGCACCCAGCTTCAGGCCCAGGTTGGCAGCGGGCGCGTTCGACATCAGCATCGGGATGGTGAAAGGGGAGACGCGACGCAGCCCCTTCTCCTTCTGCACATCCCACTGGCCGAGCAGCGTCGTGAGACCGCCGATGCCGGTGCCGACGCTCACGATGAGGCGCTCCGGGTCGATGGGATTGTCTTCGCCCAAGCCCAGACCGGCGTCGGCCCAGGCCTCCAGGCCTGCGGCCATCGCGAGCTGCGAGGAGCGATCCAGACGGCGCGCGGCTACGCGGTCGATCTTCGAGACGGGGTCGCCGGCGGCTTCGGCGGCGAAGCGCACGGGCAGATCTGCGGCCCAGTCCTGAGACAAGGCATGGACACCGGTGCGCCCGGCCAGCATGGCCTCCCACGTGGAGGGGGCATCGGTGCCGAGCGGGGTGAAGGCTCCGAAACCGGTGATAACGACGGTGCGGGACATAGGGGCTCCTCTGTCGTGGAAGGACGGGCGGGTGAAAGGTGGGGAGAGGTGTGGTGGCCCGGATCGGACCACCACACATCCTCAGGCGTCAGCTGCTGGCGCGCTCGATGTAGGCGACGGCGTCGCCCACGGTCTTGAGGTTCTTGGCGTCCTCGTCGGGGATGGACACGCCGAACTTGTCCTCGCAGGCGTAGATGATCTCGACCATCGACAGCGAGTCGACGCCCAGATCGTCCACGAAGGACTTGTCGAGCTGGACGTCCTCGACCGCGACGCCGGCGATGTCGTTGACGATCTCGGCGAGATCGGAGCGGATTTCTTCGGTGCTAGCCATGGTGGCTCCTTTTCTGATTGGTTCTTCGGAAAGGGGTGTTGAGCGATCAGGGCAGGACGACGGTCTGACCGGCGAATGCCAGGCCAGCGCCGAAGCCGATGATCAGGGCGGTCTGCCCACTGGTGGCCTGCCCTGATTCGAGCAGTTCCTCCATCGCCAGCGGAATCGAGGCCGCTGACGAATTGCCCATGCGGATGATATCGCGGGCAACCACGACATCCTCGGGCAGCTTGAGGTGGCGCAACATCGAATCGGTGATCCGGTTGTTAGCCTGATGGGGGATGAAGCAGTCGAGGCTCATCCGGGGTGAGGCCCGAGCGCTCGAGCGTCTCGACGGCCTTGCCGACGATAGCGGTGGTGGCCCACTTGAAGACCTCGCGTCCCTCCATGTGGATGAACGGGCCCTTCTTCTCGGGCTCCACCTCTCGCCAGTCGTCGATCTCGATGACGGCGTGAGCCTCGGGCTTGATCCCCAGACGGTGGGGCCGATCGCTGGCTGATCGGACGGGCCGATGACGACCGCTCCCGCTCCGTCGGAGAAGAGGAACGCGGTGGAGCGGTCGGTGATGTCGGTGTACTGCGAGAGGGTCTCGACGCCGACGACCAGCACGTGCTTGGCGGATCCGGCGCGCACCATGGATTCAGCCACGCCGACGCCGTAGCAGAAACCGGCGCAGGCGGCGGAGATGTCGAAGGCAGCAGGATCGCCGAGGCCGAGCCGTTCGGCCAGGATGCAGGCCAGCGACGGGGTCTGCTGGAAGTGGGAGACCGTCGAGACGAGGATCGCGTCGATGTCGGACGGTTGAAGGCCCGCGCGCTCGATGGCCTTGGTGGCGGCCTCGATCCCGAGGGTCTCGGCGTTCTCACCTTCGGCCACCCAACGGCGCTCGGTGATACCGGTGCGCTGCTGGATCCACTCCGGGGTGGAGTCGATCATGGTGCACATCTCTTCGTTGGTGACGACGCGGCTGCCGCGTGCACCACCCACGGACATCAAGCGGGCGTACTCGACTCCCACGGAAGACTTCAGTGGCACGGTGACCTCACTCCTGTTCTGGCTGCGGTGCAGCGGCATGGGACGCGACGAACGCGCGCGCCTCGTCCAATTGGTCGGGGGTGTTCAGGTTGAACGACTCCACGCCCTTCAGGTTTCGCTGGGCGATCTTGGTGAGCGTACCGGCCGGGGCGAGTTCCAGCAGACCGGTCACGCCCAGGGACGCCAGTGTGTTCATGCAGAGATCCCAGCGCACCGGGTTGGCCACCTGGTTCACCATCCGGGCCAGCGCATCCTCGCCGGTGCCGACGACGGCGCCATCGGCATTGGACAGCAGACGCACGACGGGGATGTGGGTCTCGACGCCGTTGGCCACCTCGGTGAGGTGCGCCACGGCCGGCTCCATGTGCACGGTGTGGAAGGCACCCGCGACGCTGAGCGGCACGAGTCGTGCCCGTCGCGGGGGATTCTCGGCGAAGGCCGCGAGCTGTTCCACGGTGCCGGCGGCCACAATCTGCCCGGCGCCGTTGTTGTTGGCTGGGGTGAGCCCGGCTTCGTCGATGGCGGCGAGCACCTCCTCCGGCCTGCCGGCGAGCACCGCGGTCATCGAGGTGGGACGCAGCGCCGAGGCTTCCGCCATGGCCCGCCCGCGCTCACGAACGAGCACCAGGGCGTCGTCGTCGGAGATCACTCCCGCGAGTGCCATCGCGGCGAGCTCCCCGACGGAATGTCCGGCGAAGGCGCCGACCTGGCTGACGTCGCCGCCCAGCAGAGCGCGCCCGGTCAAGAGGGCGGAGGCCACCAGCAACGGCTGCGCGATGGCAGTGTCGCGAATCGTCTCCGCGTCCGCCTCGGTGCCGTAGTGCGCCAAGTCGATCTCGGAAACCTCCGATAGCGCTTCTAGCTGTTGGGAGAGGGCGGAATCCTCAAGCCAAGGGGCGAGGAATCCAGGGGTTTGAGCGCCTTGTCCGGGCGCAACGATAGCTAGCACGAGATCAACTCTGCCCTACCCGTGCCGCCAATAGGCGGCATGATTGGCACGAAAAACGATCGGTGGCGATTGTCGGGTCCCTACAAACCCCGAGGCGAGCAGCGACGCCTTCCCCGCGCACCGGTACAAACGATCGGGATCGCGCTTGTCAGAAACCATGAATGGCAGCCGTGTGATTCAGGAGTGCAGCCGTCCTAGCGTGATGGCCATCCGGAGCACGTAACCCTCCCGGGCGTCGGAGGGGTTGTAGCCGGTGATCTCCTGGATTCGTTTGAGACGGTAGCGCACCGTATTGGGATGCACGTACAGCGCTCTGGCCGTGGCCTCCATGGAGCAACCGGCATCCAGATATCCCACGCAGGTCTCTAGGAGTTCCTTGTTTGCGGCCAGCCGAGGGTAGAGCTCGGTGGCCAAGATGCGACGCGCGTGCCCGTCGCCGGCGAGGGCGCGCTCGGGGAGGAGATCGGCAGAAAGCAGCGTCGCGGGGCCTTCCGGCCATGCTCGCGCGGCGCGGTATCCCGAGGCGGCCGAACGCGCGGATTCGTGAGCTCCTGCCAGACTGTCGGCGATCGGTCCCATCACCACGGGGCCATCCGCGAAGTGGTCGTGCAACTGGGCCACCAACTCGTAGGTGTGCAGTTCCGTGGTGATGGCGGTTCCCCCGAAGATGCACACCAGGCGGTCGCCTTGCGGGGCCAACAGCAGATCGAGCCCCAGCTTCGCGGCGGCCCGGCGCAGCGCATGTATGGCTGATGCGTCGGCGGCGCCACCGATGGCCACCACCACCTTGGATTCGGCGTGCCACCCCAGGGTCGAGGCGCGGGAGAGCACGGCCTCGTCGGTTTCCGCGCGGACCACGGCATCCACGACGGTGGCCTCGATCCGAGAATCCCACGCGCCTCTCGCCTCGGCAGCCCGGGCGTAGACCCCCGCTGCCGCGAACGCGATCTCGCGAGAGTAGTGCATGATTCCCAGCTGGAGGGCCTGACGATCCCCCCGCGGCAGTTGGGTCTGGATCTGCTGTTCCACCACCTCGGTGGTGGTGCGCACGAGGTCGACGGTTTGCTGCAGCGAAATACGTTGCGTCATGGCGCGCGGTGCGGCGTCGAAGACGGTCTCCGGCTCGAATTCCTCGCCGGAGAACCACTTGACGAAGCCGTCGATGCCTGAGCGAGCGAGCACGGAGATCCACGACCGCGACTCCGCATCCAGCGATTCGAACCAGCTGTGGTTTGCTTCCAACGCGGCCAAGGTGGCGGTGTTCATGGCGGAGCTGGCGGCCTGTAAACGCTTGATGACTCCGGTCCGGGCTCGTGCCGAAGAGAATTGAGCGGGTGCCGTACCAGGGCGGGGCACACGAGCGGCTTTGGTCTCCATTCCTCACACATTAGTGTCCCGAGCCGCGGTCATGATCAGTTGTGTCCCACAGGCCAGAGAGGTCGTCGGGCCAAGCGCTGCCATGAACGAGCCCGACCAGGCACCCCGAAAGGGGTAGTGTTGCCGCATGATGACCCCGGCGCCGGGGTCTGCCGCTCACCAACGAGAGGACACACGTGACTCAGAACGAGGCTGGACCGATCCTCAACGGATTGCCCACCAATCTTCCGGATACCGACCCCAGTGAGACCGCCGAATGGATCGAGTCACTCGATGGCGTGATCGAGGCCGGGGGACGCAACCGTGCCCGGTATTTGATGCTGAAGATGCTTGAGCGTGCGCGCGAGCGACAGATCGGCGTGCCGTCGCTGACGGGTACCGACTACGTCAACACCATTCCGGTCTCATCCGAGCCCTCATATCCGGGCGACGAGGAGCAGGAGCGCGGTATTCGTCGCCTGCTGCGCTGGAACGCCGCCGTCATGGTGCACCGCGCCCAGCGCCCCGGCATCGGCGTGGGCGGCCATATTTCGTCGTACGCCTCGTCGGCCACGCTGTACGAAGTGGGATTTAACCACTTCTTCCGTGGCAAGGACCATCCCGGTGGCGGCGACCAGATCTTCTTCCAGGGCCACGCCTCGCCGGGCATGTACGCCCGCGCGTTCCTCGAAGGGCGCCTCGACGAGGTCGATCTCGACGGCTTCCGCCAGGAGCACTCGCACTGGGTGGACGGCGAACTGCGCGCCCTGCCGAGTTATCCGCACCCGCGCCAGATGCCCACCTTCTGGGAGTTTCCCACGGTTTCCATGGGTATCGGCCCGATCGGCGCGATCTACCAGGCGCAGTTCAACCGCTACCTGCACAATCGTGGCATCAAGGACACCTCACAGCAGCAGGTGTGGGCCTTCCTCGGCGACGGCGAGATGGATGAGGTCGAGTCGCGCGGTGCTCTGCAGCTGGCCGCCAACGATGAACTCGACAACCTCACCTTCGTGATCAACTGCAACCTGCAGCGTCTCGACGGCCCGGTGCGCGGCAACGGCAAGATCATGCAGGAGTTGGAGGCCTTCTTCCGAGGCGCCGGCTGGAACGTGATCAAGGTGGTCTGGGGACGTGGGTGGGACCCGCTGCTCGCCAACGACAAGGACGGCGCCCTGCTCAACCTGATGAATTCCGTCACCGACGGCGATTACCAGTCGTTCAGGGCCAATGACGGATCGTTCGTGCGGGAGAAGTTCTTCGGCCGCGACCCGCGCACGGCAGCGATGGTCAAGGACTGGAGCGACGAGGACATCTGGCGCCTCACCCGCGGCGGCCACGACTACAAGAAGGTGTACGCGGCCTACAAGGCGGCCACCGAGTTCACCGGTGCTCCCACCGTGATCCTGGCGCACACCATCAAGGGCTACTTCCTGGGAAAGCACTTCGCGGGACGCAATGCGACCCACCAGATGAAGAAGCTGGCTCTCGACGACCTCAAGGAGTTCCGCGACCGCGTCAAGGTACCCGTGAGCGACGAGCAGCTCGAGGCGGATCCGTACCATCCGCCGTACATCCGTCCCGAGGTCTCGGATCCGCGGATGCAGTATCTCGCGGAGCGTCGCCGTCAACTGGGCGGGGGAGTGCCCGAGCGTCGCGGCGACCGCAAGTTCATCTCGCTTCCCGGAGACAAGGCGTACACGGGGGCGAAGAAGGGGTCGGGCAACCAGCAGATCGCCACCACCATGGCGTTCGTCCGGCTGCTCAAGGACCTCATGCGCGACAAGGAGTTCGCACCTCGCGTGGTGCCGATCATCCCCGATGAGGCTCGCACCTTCGGCATGGATGCCTTCTTCCCGACGATCAAGATCTACAACCCCCATGGGCAGAACTACACCCCGGTGGATGCTGATCTGTTCCTCAGCTACCGTGAGGCGAAGAACGGCCAGATCCTGCACACCGGCATCAACGAGGCAGGCTCCGTCTCGGCGTTCGCCGCTGCCGGCTCCTCCTACGCTACGCACGGCGAGCCGATGGTGCCGATCTACGTGTTCTACTCGATGTTCGGCTTCCAGCGCACGGCCGACAGCATCTGGGCGGCATCCGATCAGCTTGCCCGTGGCTTCCTGATCGGTGCGACGGCGGGCAAGACCACGCTCACCGGCGAGGGCCTGCAGCACATGGACGGCCAGTCGCCGGTGATCGCATCCACTAACACGGGCATCGTTAGCTACGACCCCGCCTACGGTTACGAGATCGGGCACATCGTGCGCGACGGCCTGCGACGCATGTACGGCGAGCAGCCGGAGAACCTGATTTACTACCTGACCGTCTACAACGAGCCTCTCGTACAGCCACGGGAACCCGAGAACCTGGACGTCGAAGGCCTGCTCAAGGGCATGTACCTGCTGAGCCAGGGCTCCTCCGAAGGGTTGGATGCCAACGCGAAGCGCGCCCAGATCCTGGCGTCGGGCGTGGCGGTGCCGTGGGCCTACGAGGCCCAGGAACTGCTGAAGCGCGACTTCGGCGTGGTGGCCGATATCTGGAGCGTCACCTCCTGGGGCGAGTTGCGCCGGGACGGACTGGCGCACGATCAGGCCAAGTTCGACAACCCTGCCGAGGAGCATGCTCCGACGTGGGTGGAGGCGAAGCTGCGCGATACCCAGGGCCCGATCGTGGCGGTCTCCGATTACATGAAGGCCGTTCCCGATCAGATCCGGCCGTGGGTGCCGCGGCAGTACGCGGTGCTGGGCGCCGACGGCTTCGGCTTCTCCGACACCCGGGCTGCGTCGCGTCGCTTCTACAAGATCGACGGTCCCTCCATCGCGGTGGGTGTCTTGCAGCAGCTCGCGGCCCAGGGCGAGGCGCCCCTGCAGTGGGCCCTCGATGCGGCGGAGAAGTACCAGCTGTGGGACGTCAACGCAGGCACCTCCGGTGCGGTGGGCGGTGACGCCTAAGAAGCAATCGCGGAGCCTCTGAGGTCCGCGTGACCGTGGGCCGCCCGGGATTCCCGGGCGGCCCACATTATTGCCAGGGGTGCGAATGTCGTGTTCTTTCTGGCAGTCTTGAGATGTGTCTAACGCAAACGACTTCAGCGAGGGAAATTCGGGAGCTGAACTCCTCGGGCTGGAAGAAGGAATGTTGGTCCAGGAACTCGGCTGGGACGACGATGTCGACGAGGAACTGCGCGAGTCCATCATGGACATCCTGGATGCCGAGATGGTCGAGGACGCCGTCGAGGCAGTGGACGTGGTGATTCTCTGGTGGCGGGAAGACGACGGGGATGTGGTCGACGGGCTCGTCGACGCGCTTCCTGATCTCTCCGATGCCGGCTACATCTGGTTGTTGACGCCGAAGGTGGGCAGACCCGGCTACATCAGCGCGGCAACCGTGGCAGAGGGAGTGACGATCGCTGGTCTCGCCCTCACCTCTACAATTTCGGTGGCTGCTGATTGGCAGGCATCCAAAGTGGTGCGATCTAAGGGAAATAGACGATGAACAACGGGGCGAAACCGCGAATCGGCATTATGACGTCGGGCGGCGACGCCCAAGGGATGAACGCCGCCGTGCGCGCGATCGTGCGCTCAGGCATCCACGCGGGCGCAGAGGTCTTCGCCATTGGCGAGGGCTGGCAGGGCGCATACGAGGGCGGCGAACACATCCGCCGCATGACCTGGAGCACGGTATCCGGGATCCTCAACAAGGGTGGCACCGTGATCGGTACCGCCCGATCGCAAGCGATGCGCACGGAAGACGGCCAGCGTCAGGTGGTGCGCAACCTCGTCGCCCATGGCATCGACAGGCTCATCGTCATCGGCGGCGATGGCTCGCTCACCGGAGCCCGGGTGCTGAGCCTCGAGTGGCAGCGCTACCTGGGAGAACTGGTAGAACGCGGCGAAATCAGCGAAGAGCAGGCGAAGGCCCATCCCACGTTGAGGATGGCGGGCCTCGTCGGCTCCATCGACAACGACATGGTCGGCACCGATATGACCATCGGCACCGATTCTGCCCTGCACCGCATCACAGAGGCCATCGACGCGATCTCCTCGACCGCGGAATCTCACCGGCGCACCTTCATCGTCGAGGTGATGGGTCGCAACTGCGGCTACCTGGCTTTGATGAGCGCGATCGCCGGTGGCGCCGATTACGTCTTCCTTCCGGAATCGCCGCCCCGCGATGGCTGGGAGGACCGGATGGTGGAGGTTCTCGGGCGCGCGCGAGCCGCGGGCCGCCGCGATTCGATTCTCATCGTCGCCGAGGGCGCCAAGGATCGACAAGGTGAATCGATCACGGCCGAGCGGATCCACCACGAGTTGGAGACCCGCACCGGTGACAACGCGCGCATCACGATCCTCGGGCATGTGCAGCGAGGTGGAAAGCCGTCGGCCTACGACCGCTGGATGGCTACGGCCTGTGGGGTAGAGGCGGTGAGCCAGGTCCTGAACGCCGATTACGACGCGGAGCCCGTGCTCGTCGGCGTAAGGCGCAACGCGGTGCATACCGAGCCGTTGCTACCGGCGGTGGAGCGCACCCGCGCGATCGCACAGCTCATCGCCGACGGCCGATACGAAGACGCGATCGCATCGCGCGGGCACGGCTTCGAGTCGATGATCAAGATCTACCGCACGCTCAACGAGGCCCGCCCCAGCGCTTTGGAGCAGCGCGGCAAGCGGATCGCGATCATGAACATCGGAGCGCTCGCGCCTGGCATGAATCAGCTCGCGCGGGTTGCGGTGCGCACCGGCATCGACCGGGGCTTCGACATGCTCGCCGTGATCGGCGGCGTGCCCGGCCTCATGGAGGGCAACCTGCGGGAACTCGACTGGAGTTCGGTCGAGGGGATGGCGAGCACCGGTGGGGCCGATTTCGGAACTCGCCGCTACATCGCCACCGAGGTCGATCTGTATTCCATGGCGCGCCAGCTCGAAGACCACAAGGTGGACGCGCTGCTCATCTCCGGCGGATATCACGCCTACGCCACGGTGGCGTTGATGGAGAGCGAACGTCGCCGCTACCCCGCGTTCAATATCCCGATCGCCCTGCTGCCGGCATCGATCGACAACAACCTTCCCGGTTGGGAGATGGCGGTGGGATCCGACACCGCGCTGAACACGGTGGTGGAAGATATCGACATGGTGCGGATGTCGGCATCCGCGAGCAAGCGCGCGTTCGTGGTTGAGACCATGGGGCGCACCTGCGGGTTCCTGCCCCTCGTCGGCGGCGTTGCCGGTGGCGCAGAAAAGGCCTACTTGCCGGAGACGGGAATCACCCTGGAGCAGCTCAACCGGGATATTCCGGCCTTGGTGGATGCCTTCAACTCGGGGCGCAGCTTCTATCTCACGGTGATGGGTGAAGGCGCCAGCGAGCATTACACCTGCGAGATGATCATGCGCATGTTCGAGGCGGAAGGTAAGGGTCGCTACACGGTGCGGCAGATGGTCATCGGGCACGCCCAGCAAGGCGGGATACCGACGCCGTTCGACCGGATCAACGCCACGCGCCTCGCGTCGCAAGCTGTTGCTTATCTGGACGATCAGCTGGAACGGGGCAACGCGGAGTATGCGGCGGCGTCGTCGAATGACCCCACTCTGCTCGCGCCGCTGCGCCACGTCCTGGAAGATATGGATTGGGATAACCAGCGGCCCCGTAACCAGTGGTGGCTGCGCCTGCAGCCGGTGTTCGATCAGCTCAGCCGGCGCCCCGGACAGGAATAAGCAGAACATCGCGCCCTCGGTGTGCGGCCGTCGTGCCACCCACCGAGGGCGCGATTTCTATCTCGTCTCAGCACAACGGCAGTGGGGGACCGAAACCAGAGCTCGCCTCGCAGGTGAGACCGAAGAGCGCGGCGCGGCCGGGCGAATCGGTCGGCACCGACGCCGGAATGGTGGAACGCAGGATCAGGCTGTGCGCGTCGCTCGTGCGCTGGAGGAGCGTGAAGGTGACGCTGTTGTCGTCTGTATCGCTGATCCGGGTGCCGCCGAAGCCGCAGACGACCCCCGTGCCTTCGGTGCTGTTGAGCCCGATCGGCGACGGCAGCACGGGGGTCACGTTGGTGTAGGCCGTGCTCTGGTCGTCGACGAGAGCTTGGCAGGCCGCGCTCAGATCTTCTCCCACTGCCGTCAGCGTGACCACCTGAACCCTGATATCACTGTCAGGATCGCGCAATCTCACCAGCCGACGGGACTCGTCAACGCTCTCGTCGGCGTAGAGTTCCCACCCCTCGGGGATGGTGACGCTCGTATCATCCAGGGCGAGCCGCGCGTTCTCTGGCTGCTCCAAGGGTGAAGGGACAGCCGTATCGTCGGTCTCAGCCGGCGGAGACGGCGCCTCCGCAGTGACGCTCTCCGTCGTGGAGCTCTGGGTTGCGCCGGGTTCCTCTGTGTTCTGCAGACCTCTGATGAGAAGAACAGCGGCCGCCAACACCGCCAGCGCCACGACGACGCTGAGTGCGATGAATAGCGGGCGTCGTTCCAGAAGTTGCGTAATGATGCCTGCCGGCCCTCCGGATGAGCCCTGAACCCCGCGTCGCGGAACGTCATCGTTGCCAGGCTCGACGGTGTCGTGCCCTTCATCGACGCGCCCCCTCCGCGCGGCGTCCTCCGGATCCGGAACAGGCTCGCCGAACTCCGCCAAGAGACCGTCCTCGCGGGGGTGATCCGCGTCGTAACCGTGAGGCTCCCCAATCTCCTCGGTGGAGGGCAACGCCCTGCGTGGCTCGCGTGACGATCCCATCGACAGCTCCCTTCCTGCTTCTGCCAGACATGAGCCTACTTGCCCACCGGCGTCAGCATGCTGGGACATCCGAATCGGGTAGGAACCCCCGGCGACGGCCCGGTTTGACAGGCCGCTTGGGTGGGGGTAATGTTTTCCGAGCTGCCTGAGAGGGCGGTGGCAAAACTTCACAGCGCACGATCGGGTCATAAACGGCAACCAGCAGGTTCGCCCGAGTTGACACCGCGAGATATCCTGGGTAATGTTAATCCTCGTTCGCTTAAACGCGACGAACCCCTGATAAATGGTTTTCGAACTGTTAAAGGGGCCGCATTTCTTACTCGTATCTCATGCGGCTCGAAGAAATCTTCGATTTGACGAGCCGGATCGTGTGCAGTAATGTTCTGCGAGTTGCCTCGGCAACGAAAACTGAAAAGTTTGGCTGCTTCGTTCGGATGGCCTTGACTATCAAGTCCGATGAACGTGTGTGGTTGATTTTTGAGAACTCAACAGCGTGTTTTTTGATGGTCAATGATTTTTTCATGCATTCATCATTACTTGTAATATAGTTTGTTGTTTGTGTGGTTTCTGTCTACGGCGCATAGCTTTTTTTGGTTGTGTGTTGTGGTTTTCTTTTGAGTGTTCATTGATTCGGATTCGAGCTATGTTGTTCGGGTTT
>JAWKJW010000033.1:0-21646 GCA_041393555.1 Tessaracoccus sp.
CCTGCTCGCGGCGCCGGTGCTGTTGACCATGGAACAATGACGCTATGCGGCTGACATACGGGAGACTGCGGGCTCTGTCGTCGAGTTTGGTGACGGCCATGGCACTGGTGGGTTGCTCCGCCACGCCAGATAGTCCCAGTACGCCGGTCGCTGTACCTACCGTAACGGTGACTGTAGAAACGACTGTCACTGCCCAACCAACCGAGGGCTCGACCTTAGAACCAACTGCGGGGGACGATGATCCGAGCACACCCGCAGAGGAAGAACCGCGCGAGGTTGATAGCGATCGGTTCCGATCGGAGTGGTCTGACGACAGGTATGCATTCGTCTCTCCCAGTGGAAACCTGGAGTGCGCGATCTTCGGGAGCGAGGACGGGCCGATAGCCGGATGCCAAGGGTGGATCCTGGTTGACAACCTGCCAGAGTGTGACGATCCGATGGTGACCAGCTCACCGGCAATCGACTTCCACCGAGGTAAGGCTGCTGAGGCGTATTGCATCTCGGACGGCGCATTCGTGTCTGACGATAGACAAGTCCTGCAGTACGGCGAGCAACTCCGTGTGCATGGGGTGAGTTGCGCTTCAAGGCCCAGCGGGATCGAATGTCTCGACGACAGCAGTGGGCGGGGGTTCGTGGCTGCGCGGGCAGGCTTCCTGCCAGTTGGCTAGCCGTTTGGTTTGGGCGTGTGAGGCCCCGAGGCGTATGCGGAACGTATGCGTAGCGAGGTATCCTGAACCATGGGCAAGACACGGGTCACGGTGACGATTGACGATTCTTTGATGGATGCGGCGCGCGAGGCGGCGGCCGGGGAGGTCTCGTTGAGCGCCTGGGTGGCTGACGCGATTGCCGCGAAGGTGGATGCGGCGGTCAAGCTCAAGGCAATGGAAGATGCTCTCGCTGAGTACGAATCCGAGTTCGGTTCGATCAGCGAAGAAGAGGCGTGCGCCCAGATCGAGCACGACCGTGCAAACGCCGTGCAGGTTCGACGCGCCAGAGTGGCGCACGCCTCATGAGACTCGTGTTTGACGCCGGTGCGCTGATCGCGCTTGAGCGGGGAGAACCGGAGATGTGGCGTCGCTGGGCAGTGGCCACCAGGGGTGATCGCCGACCACCGGTGACCCACGGCGGTGTCATCGGCCAGGTCTGGCGCGGTGGTCCCCGGCAGGCCAGGCTGGCCCGGGCACTGCCGGGCCTCGATGTCGTCGCTCTTGATGAGAGGCTGGGGCGGGCCGCTGGTGAACTGATGCGCAGCGCAGCGACCGCCGACGTTGTTGATGCCGCCCTCATTGCGCTCAGCGTCGATGGCGACGTGGTTTACACATCCGACGTGGGCGATCTTGAACACCTCGCTGCGGTGGGTGGTGTTGAGATCCAGATCGTGAGAGTGTGATGGCCAATCACAAGCTCGCCGATTACCGCCGGTCGGATGCTCCCGGCCGCAGGTTTGTGGCTGCGAGGGCTGGCTTCCTGCCCGTGGGCTAGCTGTCGCCCCTGTCCCTGAGAGCCTGCAAGCGATTTGATCGACCAATGCGCGGCACGCAGACACGGCCGGAAACACGTCAACTCCGGGTGCTGATTCCATCAGGGAGTCCGGGGTGTCGTCTTCCTCACACCGGAATCCGGGGAGGCATTGTCGCCTTCACCATCAGGACGACCGGTCTTCGGAGCGAGAGCCGAATCCGCCACCGAGGATGGGCAGCTGGGTGCGGGGCTTGATGCCTTTGGCAGCGAGCGCGTCGTAGACCAGCGGGAGCGCCGTCTCCAGGGTCTCGCGCCCGAACGGCCACTCGGTCTTGTCGTAGGCGTCCGCCAACGGCACGCCCTGCTGCACATACATCTCGGCGGTGGAATAGATCATCGAGATCTCCGCGCGCTGCCGGAAAGCGAAGTCGCGATCGACGGGCTCCCCGTGACCGGGCACGAACAGCGTGTCCTGGTTGCTCACACCCAGGGCGCCGTCGAGCACGGTGGGCCAGTTCTGCACCGATGAGGTCTCATCGAACTGCGGATCCCCGGAGGACTCCAGGAGATCACCGGTGAAGATCACGTTCTCGTCCGCGACCACGACGGTGATGTCGCTGCGCGTGTGAGCGTCCCCCAGGTGCAGGAGCTCGAGCCGCACGCCTCCGAGATCGACGATCTTTGCCAGATGAAAGGTATCGGAAGGGGCGGGTCCCTGGAGGTCCAGCAAGGAGGCGTGCCCGTAGGACTCCACGCCGTTCATGCCGGCCAGCCCCGCCCAGTGGTCGTCGTGATGATGGGTGATCACGACGTGCACCACCGGCACCCCGGCCTTCTTCCACGCCGAGGAGAGCAAGGCCGCGCCCTGATCGGCATCGTTGCCCGCGTCGATCAGTGCCGCGCTCTCGTCCCCCACGACGAGGCCCACGTTCACCCCGTGGGGATCTACGGTGGTGAGATACGTGCGGGGGGAGAGCTGGCGCCAGACATACGAAGAATCGGACATGCTGGGCAGCCTACTAGCGTCGCGGCACGGCCCCGCCCTAGTAGCGTGTCCCTCAATACACGTGGATCTAAGGCAAGGAGAAGCAGTGAGCGCGATCCCAGTGGGTGTCTTCGGCGTCGGCGGCAAGATGGGTGCGGAGGTGAAACGCGCCGTCGAGCGCGACGAGAATCTCAGCTACGCGGGCGGCGTCGATCTGGGTGATGACCTTGCGGCACTGGATGCGGCCCAGGTGGTGGTGGATTTCACTCACCCCGACGCGGTGATGGGCAACCTGGAATGGGCCATCACCCACGGCAAGAACGCCGTGGTGGGCACCACTGGTTTTACCGCCGAGCGCCTGGATAGGGTGCGCGAGTTGGTGGACGCCAACCCGGGTGTGGGTGTGCTGATCGCTTCCAACTTCTCCATCGGCGCGGTGCTCATGATGCAGTTCGCCGCCAAGGCGGCGCCGTTCTACCCGTCGGTGGAGATCGTCGAACTGCACCACCCGGGTAAGGCCGACGCCCCGTCGGGCACCGCCACGACGACCGCCCAGAAGATCGCTGCGGCGCGCGAAGCGGCCCAGATGGCGCCCGTTCCCGATGCCACCGTGCACGATCCGGACGGTGCGCGGGGTGCGGTGGTCGAGGGCATTCACGTACACGGCGTGCGTCTCCAAGGCCTGGTGGCGCACCAGGAGGTGCTGCTGGGAGCCGAGGGCGAGACGCTGACCATCCGGCACGATTCCTTCGACCGCATCTCCTTCATGCCCGGCGTGGTGGCTGCGGCGCGCTACGTCGTTTCGAACCCCGGCCTCACGCTGGGCATCGAATCGGTGCTGGGCCTGGAGTGATCAGGCAGAGATAGCCGTGTGGAGGCGTACCAGCTTAAGACCTGGTGCGCCCTCCGCCATGGCGATCTCCTGATGGGCGCCGTCGGCGGCGAATCCGCAGCCGGTCAGGAAAGCCCGGAGTGCGTCGTTGGCTGTCGGCACCCAGATTCGCGCCACTTCGAAGCCGTCGGCGCGCAGCGTGTCGACGGCGGCATTGATGAGGCGAGAGCCATGTCCCCGCCCGCGCTGGGCGGTGTCGATGACGAACTCCGCGATCTCGGCATCGGTCACGTCTGCGTCGGGATCCCCGCTGGGTCCGGTCACCGCGAAGCCCGCAACCTGTTCCGACTCGCCGATCGCGACGAGCACGCGGCAATGCGCCAGGGGCGGCTTGGCGATCGCTTCGTGCCAGCTCTGCACCGCCTCGTCGGAACGAATGCTGGATGCGCCCTCCGCGAGCAACGGGTGTTCGCCCCACGCCCGGCGCTGGATGCGGGCGATGTCGACCGCCTCGGCGGGCATGGCTAGACGGACGGTATCGCTGACAGACATGAATCCAGCCTACTGGGCATGAGAGCGACTCAGGGATCGGCCAAACCGGAGGGGAATCTACGGCGAGCAGCACAAACCTGCGCGATCTCCGGATGCCACGGTCGCTGGGCTCTACTAACCTAAGGGCCATGACAGAGCTCAAGACGCCCCGAAAACTGCCCCGTGGAACCTTGCGGGTCATTCCTCTGGGTGGACTGGGTGACGTCGGCCGCAACATGACGGCCTTCGAGATCGACGGGCAGATCGCCCTGGTCGACTGCGGCGTGCTCTTTCCCGAGGAAGAACACCCTGGCGTCGACCTGATCCTGCCTGCACTCAGTATCTGCGCGATCGCCTCGACGACGTCGTGGCCCTGGTGCTGACCACGGTCACGAAGACCACATCGGCGCGGTGCCGTACCTGCTGAAGATGCGCAGCGACATTCCGGTCTACGGCTCCAAGCTGACGCTGGCCTTCGTGGCGGCCAAGCTGCGCGAGCACCGCATCCGCGAGTTCCAGCTGCTCGATGTGAGCGAAGGCGACCGTGTTGAGGTAGGCAACTATCAGTTCGAGTTCCTGGCGGTGAACCACTCGATCCCGGACGCGCTGGCGGTCGCCATCCGCACCAAGGCCGGCATGGTGCTGCATACCGGCGACTTCAAGATGGACCAGCTTCCCCTCGACGGCCGGATCACCGACCTGCGCGGTTTCGCGCGGCTTGGCGAAGAGGGTGTCGATCTGTTCCTGGTGGACTCCACCAACGCGGAGACCCCAGGGTTCACCACCCACGAACGCAATATCGAGCCCGCGATCACCCGGGTGTTCGAGGGCGCCAAGAAGAAGTTGATCGTCGCGTGCTTCGCCTCCCACATCCATCGCGTGCAGCAGGTCATGGATGCGGCGGTGCGCCACGACCGCAAGGTGGTCTACGTGGGGCGTTCCATGGTGCGCAACATGTCCACCGCCCGCGACCTGGGATACCTGAAGGTTCCTGCCGGCACGCTGATCGAGCCTGAAGGACATCGACAAATACCCCGAGGACAAGGTGGTCATCGTCTCCACCGGCTCTCAGGGCGAACCCTTGGCCGCGCTCTCGCGGATCGCCAACCAGGAACACCCGGTGATCGAGGTGGGGGAGGGCGATACCGTGCTGCTCGCCAGCTCGCTGATCCCGGGTAACGAGAACTCCGTGTATCGGGTGATCAACGGGCTCTCGCGGCTCGGAGCCACGGTGGTGCACAAGGGCAACGCCATGGTGCACGTCTCTGGCCATGCCTCAGCCGGAGAACTGCTCTACTGCTACAACATCCTGAAGCCGCGCAACGTGCTTCCGGTGCACGGTGAGATCCGTCACCTGATCGCCAACGCCAAGCTTGCACAGTCCACCGGTATTCCCGCCGAGAACACCTTGGTGGTCGAGGACGGGGCGGTGATCGACCTCGCCAAGGGCCAGGCGCGCGTCGTCGGGCAGATCGAGGCCCCCTACATCTTCGTCGATGGCAAGACGGTGGGCGACATCACCGATTCCATCAGCGACCGCAAGATCCTGGGGGAGGAGGGCTTCATCTCCATCGTCACCGTCGTCGACGTGGACCAGCGCGCCATCCTGAGCGGTCCCGAGATCACCGCCCGCGGTTTCGCGGAGGAGGACTCCGTGTTCGCGTCGGTGCGTGAGGAGATCGCCGACGCCATCGTCGCCGCCATGCGCGACGGCGTCGACGACAGCCGCAAGCTGCAGCAGGTCACGCGACGGGTGATCGGGTCGTGGGTCTCGCGCCGTCTGCGTCGCCGCCCCATGATCGTCCCCGTCGTCGTCACCACGTGAGTTCCTCTGATCCCGAGGCACGGCAGGCGCCGCATCGCCCATTGATTCCGGCGCCGAGCCTGGATGCCACGCGGGTGAGCCTGCGGCGCCGGCGGCCCTCAGGGGCGTTGATGGATGTGGTCGGGCATCTGGTGGCGGCCAATGACGAATGGCTGGTCGTGCTCCCGGAGGATCGGGGTGCCGACTGGGTTCCGCGCTCCGAGGTGCAAGCCATTCGCCGGGTCCCGGAACGCGTTCCATTGCCGATATCGCCGGCCGCGGCCCTGGAGCGCATGCTGGACCTGACGTGGCCGGGTCTCAGGCGTGCCCGATTGGGTGGCTGGGTGATCCGCGGTGCCCACGGCAAGACGCAGCGGGCCAACTCCGTGCTGGCGGTGGGGGAGCCGGGGCTGCCCTTCGCGGAGGCCTATGCCCTCGCCGAAGAATGGGCGGGCGAGAGCCTGCCCGTGCAGGTGGTGCTTGGGAGCAGGGAGGCTGACGAGGCCCTGGCTATGGGCTGGGAGATGGCCTCGCCGAGCGTGGTCATGGTTGCTGAGGCTTCTGCTGTCGCGCATGAGGTTGGAAGTAGGCTCTTCGTCGTGGCTGATGCCCCCGACCCGGCGTGGTTACGGGTGTTCCGCGGCGGTGAGGGTGACGACGACCGGATCGCCGAGATGTGCGCCGCCCCCGGGCGCTATCTGCGTCTGGGGGAACACGCCGTCGGCCGGCTCGCTCTGGCGCGCAGCTGGGGCGTGATCTCGTGCGTCGAGGTCGCGCCCGATGCGCGTGGCCAAGGCCTGGGCAAGGCGGTGACGCGCGCCCTCGCTGCAGAAGCTGTCCACCTGGGCGCCCGCTACCTGGCGCTCCAAGTGGAAGAGGGCAATGCCGCGGCGCGGGCGCTATACGCCTCCGAGGGTTACGCGGAGCATCACACATACGCCTACCTACGCCCTCCGGCTTAGGCCGGTTCTCCGACCGCCGGCCGGACCTCTTCAAAGCCTCTCGTCACAGAGCTCGAAGCACCTCAGCTTCTGGGCTGCTTCGCTGTCGCCGTGGGGCAGGAAAGTGAGCTGAAGGAACCTTTTGTCAGGTCCCTGAGGTGTGACGAGCTCTGCGAGGAGCCTCGAAGGGCGTTAAACGGAACCTTTGCGCTCAGTCCCTGCGAATGCTCACGTTTACGCCCTTCGAGGCTCGCAAGCTCGTGGTCCCACATACTTTCGCATCAGGAAGCGGAGACCTGCCCGCTTCGCTCAGGCAGATCTCACTCCAGGCGACTGAGGACGTACGGGCTAATGACCAGGTCCAGATACGCTCCGCCCGCGTTCTTGTACACCGTGATCTCGTCCGTGCGGCGCTCCAGGTCGGTTCGTGGGACCAGGTCGAAGAGGTCGCCCTCGATGCAGCTCTCATCGATCACGCCAGACTCCAGAGGAGCAAGGATGTCCCCTGACACGGTGGCCGAGCCTCGATCATCGACGAAGATCCGGGCGTTACGCATCACCTCGTCGTCGGCCTCCCTCATATCGGGCCGGAAGCCCCCGACCAGATCGACATGAGTTCCCGGCCGCAGCCGGATCCCTCGGATCAGCGGCGTGGTAGTGCTGGTGGCGGAACTGATGATGTCAGCCTCCGCCACCGCCTTATCGAGATCGTCGACGACGACCGCGTCCAGTCCCTGGGAGCGAAGCTCGGTGCAGGCCTGCTCCACCTTGCGCGGCGACCGGTTCCACAGCAGCACCCGGCTGATCGCGGGACGGATGTGCAAATAGGCCTCCGTCAGAGCACGGGCCACCGGCCCGGCTCCCAGGACCAGCAGCACTTCGCTGTCCTGCCGGCTCAGGCGGCGTGCGGCGAGGGCGGAGTCCGCGGCGGTCTTGCAGGCCGTGATCGCCGGGCCGTCGAGGATCGCCGCGACCGCTTTGGTGTCCTGATCGATCACCAGGAAGGCGGCCTGCTCGACGGGCAGCGGCGGGGTCGCGCCGGCATTAGCGGGGTGAATCGACGCGAGCTTCAGGCCCGCGCCCCGTTCGGGAAGGATCACCCCCCGGCTGAACAGCGCGTAGTCCGCATCGCCGATGAAATAGCTGTCGCCCAGAGGGCGGGGCCGAGATGCGCCTCGTGCAGGGCCTGCAGCACTCCCTCCCAGTCCAGTGCCGCTCGGATCTGCCCCGCCGAGATAATTTGCATCTCTTGACCCCCGTCCTCGTTGCCCCCGAAACTACTTACCGATGACCCACACTGGGTCGCCAAGTACCTGCATTATCGGCCTCACGCCGAGGCCGGGCTCCGACGACGCGATCATGTAGCCATCTTCGATGACCGGGCCGCCGTCCGCGATCCTCAGATCGTGATACTCGTGAAACGCGGACGACTGGAAATGGCATTCCTTGGGCGTGGCGTGGGCCAGGTGGGCGATCGCGGCCGTGGCGATCTCTCCGCCCCACGAGTCCTCGATGGTCATGTTGATGCCGAGGGCGATGCAGAGATCTCGGTACTGGCGGGCACGGGTAAGGCCGCCCACCCGGTTGATCTTCAGGTTGATCACGTCCATGGCGCTGTCTCGGTAGCCGCGCATCAGCACGCGCAGGTCGTCCATGCACTCGTCGAGAATGAACGGGTGATCTGTATGCCGGCGCACCGCGAGGCACTCCTCGTAGCTGAGGCACGGCTGTTCGAGGTAGACGTCGACGTCCTTGACCGCCTTGACCACGCGGATCGCCTCGTGCTGCTTCCACCCCGTGTTGGCATCCGCGCCCAGGATGCTGCCGGTACGCAGCACCTCGGAGACCGCGAAGATCCGCTCGATGTCCTGATCGACACCGGCTCCGACCTTCATCTGGAACTGGTGGAATCCCTGCTCCTGGTAGTCGACCATCTTCTTCGCCATGGCCTCGGGATCCTGCCGGGTGACCACCTTGAACAGGTTGACCTTGTCCTGCATCAGGCCGCCCAGCAGGTTGTAGACCGGTTGTCCGGTGGCCTTACCCAGCAGATCCCAGCAGGCCATGTCGACGGCGGACTTGACGTACGGGTGCCCCTTGAGAAGCTGGTCCATGTGCTGATGGATCCGATCCAGCTGCAGCGGATCCTCGCCGACGAGGCCGTGGGCCAGCAGTTGGAGCCCAGCCCTGGCTCCCTCGGCGTAGGCGGCCAGGTAGGACGGTCCCAGCGGGCAGACCTCTCCCACGCCGGTCAGGCCGCTGTCGGTCTCGATGATCAGCACGGTGCTGTCGAAGGCTGCGAAGCTCTGGTTGGACCAGCTGTAAGAGCCCTCTTTCAGTGGCAGGTCGACCTGATAGATGGCGATGCTGATGATTTTCATGAGTTGCTCCCTCCTCGGAAGTGCATTGACGTTGATGTTCTCTGAGATCTCAGCACCACCGTATTTCCCGGTTTCGGGTCCGGAATAGTACGTTCAAGTCAGATTTCGGTATATCTAGACCTCGACGGAGACGTCATGCAGCCCGACCTGGTTCATCTGGGCCCCTCCAGACCCGCCCCGCAGATCGATACCCCGCTCAAGGTGGGCATCGCCCCCACCCCCGACTTCACCTTGATGTCGCTATCGTGCTTCGTCGAGTTCCTCCGGCTGTCCGCGGATGAGCGGGACTACGGCCGGCAGGTGTTCTGCGCCTGGGACCTGCTCTCCCACAACGACGAGCCGATCTCCGCGAGCTGCGGATTCCCGCTCACCCCGACCCGGCACTTCGGCGACCCGCGGGACTACGACTACGTCGTGGTGCACGGCGGTCTCCTGCATAGCGACAAGCCCGTTCCCAGCGCCCTCATCGAGTTCATCCAGGCGGCGGTGAGCGCCGGCGTGCCCATCGTCGGGTTGTGCACCGGCCAGTTTGTGCTGGCCCATCTGGGCCTGCTCGACGGCCTGCGCTGCGCCGTGCACTTCTCCCTCGCCTCGGCGCTGCAGGAACTGCACCCGATGGTGATCCCGGTCACCGATCAGCCCGTGGTACGCGACGGCGGATTCATCACCTGCCCCGGCGGTCTGGCCTCGATCAACCTCGCCATGCAGCTGGTCACCGAGCATTGCGGCCGTGTGCGCTCGGACAAGACCTTGCACTACCTGATGGCCGATCGCGGCTTCGACGAGATGCAGGCGCTCAGGGACGACCTCGAGATGGGCCTGAACCTCCCGGATCAGCGCCTGACCAACGCCGTAGGCCTGATGCGCCAGCGCGTCTACGAGACCGGGACTGTCGCCGAGATCGCCCGGGCGGTCGGCGTCTCGGAGAGGGAACTGACCCGCCTGTTCAACCAGCATCTGCGCGTCTCACCTGCGCTCTACTGGCGACGGATCCGGCTGAAGGCCGCCCACTGGCTGGTCCTCAACAGCAACCGCTCGATCACCCAGATCGCCTATGAGTGCGGCTTCACCGACAGCTCGCACCTGACCCGGTGGTTCAAGCGCACCTACCACGTGGCGCCGTCACGCCTGCGCGGAATGAGCACCCGGCTGGGCACTCACTGACGAAGGGTGCCGGAGAGATTGACTGGTCGCATTCCCGACCCGTCGAGGCTGCGCGCAGAGCTCGTCACACCTCACAGACCGTGAGGCGGCGGCCTGTGACGTGCGAGCGGAGCGAGGCCTCGAAAAGACCCAGCGCGAGAACGGGCAGGGACTAGACCTAGATCAGGCGGGCGTTGAGGACGCCGTCGATGCTGGTGATCCGCTGAAGGAGGTCGTCGGGCACGTTTCCATCCACGTCGACCAGGGTGTAGGCCAGCTCGCCGCGCGACTTGTTGAGCAAGTCGGCGATGTTCAGCCCCGCCTCGGCCAGCAGGGTGGAGATCTGGCCCACCATGTTGGGCACGTTGGAATTGGTGATCGCGATCCGCGTGGAGCCATTGCGGGGTAGCACCGCGTCTGGGAAGTTCACCGAGTTGGTGATGATCCCATCCTCCAGATAGGCCCGTAGCTCATTGGCCGCCATCCGCGCGGAGTTCTCCTCGGCCTCATGGGTCGAGGCACCCAGGTGGGGCAGCGTGACGGCGTGTGGACGAGTGTTGAGCTCGGGGACGGGGAAATCGCACACGTAGCCGCGCAACTCGTTGGTCTCCAGAGCCTCCACCACGGCATCGAGATCGACGATGGGAGCCCTGGCGAAGTTGACCAGCACGGCCGACTTCTTCATCTTCGCGAACTGCTCGCGCCCGATCAGGCCGCGGGTGGCCGGCACCAGCGGGACGTGGACCGTGAGGATGTCGGCTCGCTTGAGCAGATGGTCGAGGTTGGTGACGTGCTCGACGTTGCTCGAGAGCTTCCAGGCGTGCTTGACGGTGATTCCTGGGTCGTAGCCCATCACGCGCATTCCCAGCCCGATGGCGGCGTTGGCCACCTCGACGCCGATCGCGCCCAGCCCGATCACACCGAGCGTGCGACCGGGCAGCTCGAAGCCGGCGTACTTCTTCTTGTTCGCCTCCACCTCTTTGTCCATGAACTCGGCGTCGCCCCGGAGACGGTGAGCGAAGGCTGCGGCGTCGATGATGTTGCGAGCGGCCAGGAAGATCGCGGCGATCACCAGTTCCTTCACCGCGTTGGCGTTGGAGCCGGGGGTGTTGAAGACGGGGATGCCGCGGGCCGAGTAATCGGCGATGGGGATGTTGTTGGTGCCGGCGCCTGCCCGGGCCACCGCCTTCACCGAATCGGGGATGGCCACACCGTGCAGGTTGGCGGAGCGCAGGATCAGCGCGTCGGGTTCCGTGACCTGCGCGCCCACCTCGTAGATGTCCTTCGGGAGCTGGCCGAGGCCTGCGTTGCTGATTGCGTTCAGCGTGCGAATCTTGAAAACCATGTTTCCTATCCGTTGCGACGTTCGAAGTCGGCCATGAAGTCGATCAGGGCTTGGACGCCCTCCATCGGCATGGCGTTGTAGATGCTGGCGCGCATGCCGCCCACCGAGCGGTGTCCGGCCAGCGTGGTCAATCCGGCCTCGGCGGCCTCCGCGACGAAGGTCTTCTCGAGTTCGGGCTTGGCGACCAGGAAAGGAACGTTCATCCAGGAGCGCGCGTTCGGTGCCACCGGGTTGGAGTAGAACGGCGAGGCGTCGATGGCGCCGTACAGCGCGGTGGCCTTGGCCTGATTGCGCTCAGCCATCGCGGTCAGGTCGCCGGTGTTCTTCACCCATTCCAGGATGAGTCCCAGCAGGTAGAGGCTGAAAGTGGGCGGGGTGTTCAGCATCGAGTCGCTGGCCGCCATCTCCGCGTACTGCAGCACCGACGGCGTGTGTGAGCGCGCGCGGTCGAGCAGGTCGTCGCGCACGATCACCACGCACAGACCGGACGGGCCCATGTTCTTCTGCGCACCCGCGTAGATCAGGCCGTACTTCGAGACGTCGATGGGCCGGGAGAGGATGGTCGAGGAGAAGTCGGCCACCAGCGGCACATCGCCGCTGTCGGGGATGTAAGGAAACTCGACGCCGCCGATGGTCTCGTTGGGCGTGTAGTGCAGATACTTCAGGGTGGGGGCCACCTCGAAGCTGCCCGCCTCGGGCACGGTGGTGTAGTTCGAGGCGGCCTCGTCGGCCAGTACGTCGACCGTCAGGCCCTGGCGCTGAGCGCCCTTGATGGCCTTGGCAGACCACTGGCCGGTCTTCAGGAGGCCGACGGTGTCGCCGGCGGCCGTCAGGTTCATCGGGATGGCGTCGAACTGGGCGCTGGCGCCGCCCTGCAGGAAGAGCACCTTGTAGTTGTCGGGAACTGCCAGCACCTCGCGCATCGAGGCCTCGGCCTGGTCGGCGCAGGCGACGAACGCCTTGCTGCGATGGGAGACCTCCATCACGGAGCTTCCCGATCCCTGCCAGTTCAGCAGTTCGGACTGAGCTTGCTCGAGAACGGTGGTGGGGAGCATCGCGGGACCAGCGGAGAAGTTGTAGACACGCATGGGCGGTATTCTGCCACCGTACGAAGACAGCCTGCAGCGTCGTGACCGCGGCGTGGTCAGGTTGACCGAGTAGAGGCTGCCGCGTACAGTAGTCCATCGGTGCTTTGTCCCCTGGCGCCTATCCAGGCCAGGACGCATCGGTTCAGTTTTGAAGAAATACGTAAGGTAGGTCAGGCGTGTACGCGATCGTGCGCAACGGCGGACGCCAGCACAAGGTGGCTGTGGGTGACATCCTGGACATCGATCTGGTGTCCGAAGAGGTCGGCGGTACCGTCAACCTGCAGCCCCTGATGCTCGTTGACGGTGAGAAGATCACCCTCGACGCCAAGGGTTTGGAGAAGGTCTCCGTCAACGCCGAGGTGCTCGGCGAGGTCAAGGGTCCCAAGATCAAGATCCTCAAGTACAAGAACAAGACCGGCTACAAGAAGCGCCAGGGTCACCGTCAGCGGTACACCCAGGTGAAGATCACCGGTATCGAGAGCTGAAGGGGCTGAACAATGGCACATAAGAAGGGCGCGTCCTCGACGCGTAACGGTCGTGACTCCAACGCGCAGCGCCTTGGCGTGAAGCGCTACGGCGGTCAGCAGGTTGGCGCGGGCGAGATCATCGTGCGCCAGCGTGGCACCCACTTCCACCCGGGCGACGGTGTCGGCCGCGGTGGCGACGACACCCTCTTCGCGCTGGTTCCCGGCGCCGTGGAGTTCGGTGTGAAGCGCGGACGTCGCGTCGTCAACATCGTGCAGGGCTGATTCGAAGTCCTTCACCACCCTTCTCACAAAGAGCGGCCCGCTACGGGCCGCTCTTTGCTTATTCGCTTACATTTCCAGCCGATAGGGTTTCATCCATGGCCATTCCCTCGTTCGTAGACCGCGTGCAGCTGACGGTCCAGGCCGGTAACGGCGGGCATGGCTGCGCCTCCGTCAAGCGCGAGAAGTTCAAGCCCTTGGGTGGTCCCGATGGTGGCAACGGCGGCGACGGTGGCTCCATCATCCTGCGGGTCGACGACAACCTCACCACGCTCATCGATTACCATCGCCACTCCATCCGCAAGGCCACCAACGGCCAGCCTGGCAAGGGCGACCATCAGCACGGTGCGCGCGGCGAAGACCTCGTGCTGCCGGTGCCGCCCGGCACCGTCGTCACCCTCCAGCACAGTGGACGGGTGCTGACCGACCTCACGCAGGTGGGGGAGGAGTTCGTCGTCGCTCAGGGCGGTAAGGGCGGCCTCGGCAACGCCGCGCTGGCCTCGTCGACGAGGAAGGCCCCTGGCTTCGCTTTGCTGGGGGAGGAAGGCGAGAGCCGGGACATCCAGCTGGAACTCAAAGTGGTGGCCGATATCGGCCTGGTGGGCTTCCCGTCGGCGGGCAAGTCATCGCTGATCGCCGCCATTTCTCGAGCACGGCCCAAGGTGGCCGACTACCCGTTCACCACCCTGGTGCCCAACCTGGGCGTGGTGCTGGCGGGCGATGTGATCTTCACCGTCGCCGATGTGCCCGGCCTGATCGAGGGGGCATCCCTGGGCAAGGGCCTGGGCTTCGACTTCCTGCGCCACATCGAGCGCTGCCAGGCCATCGTGCACGTCATCGACCTGGGCACCTACGAGCCCGGACGCGACCCCCTCACCGACCTCGAGATCATCGAAGGCGAGCTGAGCGCGCACGGCGGGCTCGAGGATCGCGTGCGCCTCGTCGCCTTGAACAAGATCGATCTCCCCGACGCGAAGGACCTGGCGGAGATCGTGCGTCCGGATCTCGAGGCCAAGGGATACCGCATCTTCGAGATCTCCACGAAGACCGGTGAGGGCCTAGGCCCCCTCAAGTTCGCCATGGCCGACATCGTGCGGGCCCGACGCGCTGCCGAGCCCGCCGCTGAGCCGCGGCAGATCATCCGCCCCACGCCCGTCGGACGGACGAAGGCCGCGGAGAACGAGTTCACCATCGCGCAGCAGAGCGACGGCGAGGGCGGTCCGTTGTGGCGCGTGCGCGGCACCAAGCCCGAGCGCTGGATTCGTCAGACCGACTTCAACAACGCGGAGGCCGTGGGCTTCCTCGCCGATCGGCTCAACCGTCTGGGCGTCGAGGACAAGCTGCTGCAGATGGGCGCGCGCGCCGGCGATGCGGTGGCGATCGGCGGCGAGAACGCCGTCGTCTTCGATTTCGAGCCGCAGCTCGACACCGGCGCGGAGATCCTCAGCCGCCGCGGCGAGGATCAGCGCTTCGACACCGTCCGCCCCGCGGTGGAGCGACGCCGCCAGCTCGACGCCGAATATCACGCTGCCAAGGAGGCCGCCGCTGATGAGAGCTGAGATCGTCGACGCCGAGCGCATCGTCGTGAAGGTGGGCTCGTCGTCGTTGACTCATCCCAATGGGCACCTGGATTATGACCGGGTCACCCAACTGGCCGACGCGATCTCCGGGCTCCGGCGGCACGGCAAGAAGGTGGTGCTGGTCACCTCCGGCGCCATCGCCGCCGGCCTGGGGCCGCTGAGGCTGCGTCGCCGCCCGCGCGACCTGGAAACCCAGCAGGCAGCCGCGGCGGTGGGGCAGAGCCAGCTGTTGCGGGCCTACTCCGATGCGTTCGCCACACACGGGCAGACCGTTGCTCAGCTGCTGCTCACCGTCGACGACGTGCTTCGACCCAAGACCTATCGCAACGCGCTCAACACGATTTCGCGGCTTTTCCGCCTGGGTGTGGTGCCGATCGTCAACGAGAACGACACCGTGGCCACGCATGAGATCCGCTTCGGAGACAACGACCGGTTGGCCGCCCTGATCGCGCACCTGATTCGCGCCGACGTGCTCCTGCTCTTCAGCGATGTCAAGGGGCTCTATACCGCGCACCCCGAGGAGCCGGGTGCGGAACTGATCACCCGCGTCGACGACGTTTCTGCGCTGACGGTCGACACCTCGCGGGTTGGTTCGAAGGTGGGCACCGGGGGGATGCATACAAAACTTCAGGCGGCGGACATCGCCACCCAAGCAGGGATCAGCGTCGTTCTCACCCACGCGGATCTCCTCGAGCGCGCCCTGGCTGGTGACGACGTGGGCACCTATTTCGCCCCCACGAGGAAGCGCCGGCCCCGTCGGCTGCTGTGGCTGGCCTTCGCGGCCGAACCGCGAGGCACGGTCACCGTCGATGACGGCGCCGAGGCCGCATTGCGGTCCGGCGGTGCGTCGCTGCTGGCTGCCGGGGTGAAAGCGGTGGAGGGGACGTTCGCGAAGGGGGAGCCCATCGAGATCGTCTGTCTCGATGGTGAAGTGCTGGGGCGGGGTTTCACCGACTATTCCAGCGCCGACCTCGTCGCAGAGATCGATCGCACCGACGCCGAGCCGGGGCGTCGACGGCGGCGCGCCGTGGTGCACCGCGACCGGATGGTGCTCGCGACCGATCGCTGAGCACCTCCCGGGCCTCCGTTCGTCGCCCTGGATCTTTCCTCTGCGCTGAGCGGCGCGCCGTATCGCGTCGCTAATCGGTAGGGTGTGCTCATGGATTTCCAGACTCAGGCAGCACGCGCCCGACAGGCCAGCACCGAGCTGGTCTCGATGAACCGGGGGGCTAAGGACCGCGCGCTTCACGCCATGGCCGATCAGCTCGCCGCCGCGGAGGCGGACCTGCTGGCCGCCAACGCGATCGACGTCGACACCGCACGGGCTGGGGGCACCCCGGAATCGATCCTGGACCGGCTGAGCTTGAACCCGTCGCGGGTGGCCGGGATGGTGCAGGGCTTGCGCGATCTGGCCGCCCTGCCTGACCCGGTGGGCGATGTGCTGCGGGGATGGAAGCTGCCCAACGGCGTATCAGTGCGCCAGATCCGGGTTCCCTTCGGCGTCGTCGGCATCATCTACGAGGCGCGCCCCAATGTCACCGCCGACGCGGCCGGTATCGCGCTGAAGTCGGGCAACGCATCTTTGCTGCGGGGCTCCAGCAGCGCGATCAACTCCAACCGGGCAACCGTCGCGGCGCTACGGGCCGGCCTGGAATCCGTGGGCGTGAACCCCGATGCGGTGAACCTCGTCGAGGGCGGACGCGAGGTGACCACCGAGATGATGACCGCTCGCGGGCTCGTCGACGTGCTCATTCCGCGCGGCGGAGCCGGGTTGATCCAGGCTGTCGTCGACGGCTCCACGGTGCCCGTGATCGAGACCGGCACCGGCAACTGCCATCTCTTCGTGGATGCGGATGCTGACGTGGAGCAGGCACTGACGATCATGGTCAACGCCAAGACCCAGCGCCCCAGCGTATGCAACGCGCTGGAGACGCTCCTGGTGCACCGCGACATCGCCGACGTCTTCGTGCCCCGCGCCCTCACGGTGCTCCAGGAGAGCGGCGTCACGGTGCACGGCGACGAATCCATCCAGGGCTACTCCGAGGCCATCGTCGCCGCCGGCGACAACGAGTACGACGCCGAATACCTTTCGCTCGACCTGGCGGCCAAGGTCGTCGACAGCCTCGACGAGGCCATCGACCACATCCGCCGGCACACCACTGGCCATTCCGAGACCATCGTCACCGGGAACAAGCGCTCCTCCGAGCGGTTCGTCACCGAAGTGGATGCCGCCGCGGTGCTGGTCAACGCCTCCAGCCGGTTCGTCGACGGCGGAGAGTTCGGCTTCGGCGCGGAGATCGGGATCTCGACGCAGAAGCTGCACGCCCGTGGCCCCATGGGGCTCGCGGAAATGACATCGTCGAAGTATGTGGTGGAAGGCGATGGGCAGGTCCGCGAGTAGCGTCGTACGACGCCGCTCTTTGGTAATATCCCCGCCATGCTTTCCGTTCTGCTTGAGGCCTCTGAGGGCCTGAATCCCATGTACATGGGTGTCATCGCCTTGGTGCTGTTGCTGGTGCCGCTGATCTGGGTCATCGGCATGGGCTCAGGGCGGCCGCATTCCAAGTGACCTCGACAGCTCTCGCTTCATCCCGCGCAGGGCTGGAGCGGCCGTATCGCCTCGGCGTGATGGGCGGCACGTTCGACCCCATCCACCATGGCCACTTGGTGGCCGCATCCGAGGTGGCGGCGAAGTTTCACCTTGACGAGGTGGTCTTCGTGCCCACCGGCGTGCCGTGGCAGAAATCGCACCGGCAGGTGTCCTCGGCGGAGGATCGCTACCTCATGACCGTGATCGCGACGGCGTCGAACCCGCGGTTCTCGGTGTCCCGGGTGGACATCGAGCGGGCCGGGAACACCTACACCGTCGATACGCTCAAGGACCTCCGCGCGGAGCGGGGTGACGACGTGGAACTGTTCTTCATCACCGGCGCGGATGCGGTGCGTCAGATCCTCACCTGGCATGGCGCCGATCAGCTCTTCGACCTGGCGAACTTCGTCGGGGTCACCAGGCCAGGGGTGCCGATGACGAGCGCCGATCTTGCGCATCTGCCCAAAGACCGGGTCACCTTGCTCGAGGTGCCCGCGCTGGCCATCTCTTCCACCGACTGCCGCATCAGAGTGCGTGCGCAACAACCCATCTGGTACCTGGTGCCCGACGGCATCGTCCAATACATCGCCAAGCGGGGGCTCTATCCCGCTGAGGAAGGTAACTGACACGTGGCAACCACTGACGAAGTGATGCAGGCGGTCGAGGTGGCCGCACAAGCCGCTGCGGACAAGAAGGGCGAACAGATCGTCGCCTTCGACGTCTCCGAACAACTCGCGATCACGGACGTATTCCTGATCGCCAGCGCGTCCAACGAGCGCCAAGTGGGTGCGATCGTCGACGGCGTCGAGGAAGCGCTGCTGAAGATTCAACGCAAGCCGGTGCGCCGCGAGGGAGATCGCGAGAACCGCTGGGTGCTGCTCGACTACCTGGATTTCGTGGTGCATGTGCAGCACGACGAAGAGCGTACCCTCTACAACCTGGAGCGGCTCTGGAAGGACTGCCCCCAGCTCTCGCTCTCTATCGAGGAGCCGACGCCAGAGGTGTCGTAGCCTCGCATCCACCACCCAGGAGCACGCATGCAGGTCCTTGGATTCGCGATCAATGTCCTCATCCTGGCGTGGATCGCTCGCCGTCTTCTCGGCGTGCCCGTGGGGTGGGGGCGACTGATCGTCGTCAGCGCCATCGCCGCGTCGACGGCGTCGCTGGGGATCGTCGAAGTCTTCGCGTTCTTCGGGATCTCGGTGGCCTCGCCGCCGCTGCCCATCCTGCTGGTCTCGGCGGTGCTGCTGGGCTGCGTCATCGCGTTGGAGCTCATCGTGTTGACGGTGATGGAAGTCATCGTTCCGACGCGAAGTATGCCCAGCCCCATCAGCGTGATCGCGGGTATTCCTGCCGCCGCGCGACGGCTGCGTCGCTATCTCGCCATCTGGTGGATCCTGATGCGACGAGGCTTGACCGCCTATCTGAGCCCGACGCGGAACGCGGATGTGGAATCGACCCGGGTGGCGCGCTCCTTGCGCCTGGCGATGAGTGACGCCGGCGTCACCTTCGTGAAGTTCGGGCAGATGCTGGCCACCCGCGCCGACCTCTTGCCCGCGCCCTTCATCCGTGAGCTCTCGAAACTGCACAGCAACGTCGCGGCAGAGCCGTGGGATGCCGTCAGGCCCGTCGTCGTCGAAGGATTCGATCGACCGCTCGACGAGGTTTTCGCCGAACTCGATGAGCAGCCGATGGCAGCCGCCTCGGTGGCGCAGATCCATGCTGCCCGGCTCGCTGACGGCACCGACGTGGTGGTCAAGGTGCAGCGTCCGAAAGCCCGAGCCCAGGTGACGGCGGACCTCGATATCCTTCACCGGCTCGCGACGCGGCTCGAGCACCGCACCTCTTGGGGGAGGAGCCTCGGGGCGGTCGCCCTGGCAGACGGATTCGCCCGGTCTCTACACGAGGAACTCGATTACACCGTCGAGATGCGCAACATGTTGGCGGTGGATGCCGCCAGCGACCTGCTGGTCCCGAAGCCGATCCAGCAGCTCTGCTCCGAGCGGGTGATCGTGATGACCCGCATCGACGGCAAGCCGCTCTCTTCAGCCCAGGCGGAGCTGGCCGAACTGCCCGCTGAGCAGCGCGCGACGCTCGCCGATCGACTGCTCAGCGGGGTGCTGCGCCAGATCTTCGTGACCGGAACCTTCCATGCCGACCTCCATCCCGGAAACGTGATCTACACCAGCGACGGGGATCTCGCGCTGCTTGATTTCGGGTCGGTGGGGCGCCTGGACCGCCCCACCCGCAACGCGCTGATCCTGTTGCTCTACGCCGTCGAGAGGCAGGATCCGATCGCTGCCACCGATACCTTGCTGGATCTGATGGATCGGCCCGTCGAACTCGACGATCGCGCGCTGGAACGCGAAGTGGGGTCCTTGCTGCTGCAGTACGGCGGCGGTTTACCCGCCGGGGGAGCCGCGTCGATGTTCACCGAACTGATCGACCTGATCGTCGGGCATGGGTTCCGGGTGCCGCCCCAGCTCGCGGCGGTATTTCGTACCCTGAGCACGCTCGATGGCACTCTTCGACTGCTCGATCCCGACGTCGACATGATTGCGATCGCGAAGGTCCAGGGTGCGGAACTGGCCCAATCCATGCTGGGGCGTGAGGCCGTGCAAGCGCAGATCGAACATCAGCTGGCGACGGTGCTGCCGATCCTGGCCCGGCTACCCCGGCGGTTGTCTCGGATCACGGAGCAACTGGAAGACGGCAGCTTCTCCGTCAACGTCCGCACGCTGCGGCACACATCGGACCGAGCCTACGTGGCGAGCCTCAGCGATCAGCTCACGTTGACCTTGCTGGGGAGCGTCCTCGGCGTCGGAGGATTGTTCCTGCTCACACAAGACGGCGGTCCCGTGCTGGTGGAAGACCTCCCCCTGTGGCCCTTCTTGGGCGTGACCCTGCTGTTCCTCGCCTTCACCCTCGGCGCCCGCGTGCTGTCGGGCATCTTCTTCCGCAACGAGTAGGGAGGGACGACCACGAGGGCCGGCTGCCACCGTGGGGCAGGAAAGCGAGGCGAAGGAACCTTTTGTCCGGTCCCTGAGGTGCCCTTCGCCCTGGCCTAGTGCAGAAAAGTGAGCGGAGGAAACCTCTGGTCAGGCCCCTGAGGTGTGACGAGCTCTGCGAGGAACCTCGAAGGGCGTCAACTAAACCTTTGACGGAGTCTGTGCCCATGCTCGCGTTATACGCCCTTCGAGGCTCCTTCTTCGCACATCAGGGACCGGACAACCGGATTCCGCCACTCACTTTCGCATCAGGGACCGGACCATGGGATCCCTCCTACACCTTCGCATCAGCTTCCGGGCTGCTTCGCTGCCACCGTGGGGCAGGAAAGTGAGTGGAGGGATCCCTTTTGTCAGGTCCCTGAGGTGTGACGAGCTCTGCGAGGAGCCTCGAAGGGCGTCAACTAAACCTTTGACGGAGTCTGTGCCCATGCTCGCGTTATACGCCCTTCGAGGCTCGCTAGCTCGTGGTCCCTGAGGTGCGAGGAACGAGCCTCGAAGGGCACCTCAGGGACCGGACCATCGGATACCGTCAGGCACTTCCGTATCAGGGACCTGAAAACGGGTTTACCCACGCTCACTTCCGCACCAGGGACCTATGGTCACGGCCTTATTTTCCTACCCCACTACGGCTGGGATCGGTGAGGGTTCTGAGGTAGGCGGCCACATCGGGGTGGCCGAAATGCTCCGCCCATCCGGCGGGATCGAAGCCGAAGCTGTTCTCGACGGCAGCCGGATCCGCTCCCTGCTCAACCAGGAAGGTCACCACCTCCAGACTCCCCACCGCCGCCGCGTAATGCAGGGCGGTGACGCCGTTCTGGGTGCTGCTGGTCAACGGGAATCCGTGTTCGACGAGCGCCTTCACCACATCCCAGTGGTGCAGCGCGGCCACGTCGGCGAGCAGCGACGGGTGGTACTTCGTGATCTGACCGACGCCCCTCCAACGCAGTCGTCGCTCCACATCCCAGGTCTGTCCGGTGTAGGCCGCCCGCACCAGGGGGTCGCCGTGCTCGACCTTCTCGCGATAGAGGTCGCGCAACAGGCAGATCTCGGCGCCGTGGGCCATGGTCTCGCGGTTCAGGTGCATGGCCAAGGCGGCCATCGAGTCATCGGCGAAGGGACCACCCCGAGGCCCGAGCGGACGCAGCAGCGCCTCGTCGTCCAAGCCGGCGATCCCGTCCCGCCACAAGGTGTAGCCCTCTTCGAGCAGAGCC
>JAWKJW010000034.1:0-19476 GCA_041393555.1 Tessaracoccus sp.
TCGTCGCACCTCAGGGACCTGACAATGGGATATCCCTCCCACACTTTCGCATCAGGGACCTGACAACAGGAATCCGCACATACTTTCGCATCAGAGACCGGTGATTGGGACACGTCTTCTCACTTTCCCGTCCTGTGGTGACCGGAACCGGCCGGGAGGCTGAGTGTGATTCCGTCCCACCTCGGATACCTGACACCGGGTTTACTCGTACTTACTTTCGCGTCAGGGAGTCGGCAACGGGGTCCACGACGGCCGGAAGGGTGGGGACGCTCGGGCGCACTGCAACACATCAGTATAGATCCATAGAAAACGTTGCGTTTCCTAACAAGCAGGTCTAGCATAGAGAACGAAGAGTTTCTTAACTTTTCTGGCCGAAGGAAAGCACTGATGCCCACACGACCCCCGCTCCGCGCGCTTCCTGGCTTGCTGCTGGTCATGGTCCTGGTTCCTCTGGACCAGACGGCCATTGCTCCGGCACTGCCCGAGATCGCCGGTGATCTGGGCGGGATCCGGCAGATGCCGATGGTGGTGACCGCCTATGTGGTGGCGGTGACGGTGGCCATGCCGGTCTACGGCGTGCTCAGTGATCGGCGCGGCCGCAAGCCAGTGCTGATGACCGCGATCGTCTTGTTCGTCGCCGGCGCTCTCGCGTGCGCCTTCGCTCCGTCGCTCGGGATCTTCGTGGCGGCGCGAGTGGTGCAGGGCCTGGGTGGCGGCGGGCTGATGGTGGGCGCACAAGCAACGTTGGGTGACTTGATCAGTCCCCGTGAACGCGGCCGCTACCTGGGGCTGTTCGGCGTCGCCTATGTGGTGCCCGCCGTCGCCGGTCCGCTGGTGGGCGGGCTATTGGTGGAAGTGGCGTCGTGGCGCTGGATCTTCGCCATCCACGTGCCGTTGGGGGTGATCGCCCTTGTCACTCTCGCTCTCACTCTGCACCTGCCGTCGAGACCCGACGCGCCCACGCCCGAAGACGACACCGGACGCCTCGCCGCCACCTTCGGCCGACGCGGGGTTCTGATACCGATGCTGCTCAGCATCACCGTCGGCTTCGCGCTCTTCGGCACGGTGAGCTATGTGCCCGCCCTGGCCCGCATCGGATTCGGCATGTCCGGGGTGCAAGCCGGCCTGGTGGTCACCTCGATGATGGGCGGGGCGATCATCACCATGACCGTCAGCGGCCGGCTGATCACCAAGCACGGCACCTATCGCCGGTTCCCGATCATGGGCACGGCTCTCATGTTCCTGGGGGCGTTGACGCTGGGCCTGCTGGGCACGCGTCTCACCATAACGACGTTACTCGTCGTGCTGTTCGTCATCGGTCTGGGCATCGGCATGGTGATGCAGGTGATGATGCTCGTCGCGCAAAACGCAGCCGATCCGTTGGCGATCGGCGTGGTGACCTCGGGCGTGCTGTTCGTCCGCCAGATCGGGGCCAGCGTCGGCGCCGGTGTGGTGGGGGCGCTCGTCACCAGTTCCTTTGCTTCCCGGCTCCCCCAGCTTCCCGAGGCGGCCACCATGACGCCCGACGAGATCGCCGCGCTGCCCCCGAATCTCGCAGCGCTTGTTGCCGAGGCTTTCGGGGGCGCGGTGCCTGCCGCGATCCTCACGGTCACGCCGCTGCTGGCGGTCTCGTTCTGCCTCGCCCTCGCCCTGCCCGCTCTCCCCCTGCGTACCAAGCAGGAGATCGAATCCCTCAAGGAGACGCCATGAACAGCACCACGCCCACCGGGTCCATCGCGCCACTGGAGAGCTTCGGCGCTGCCGACATCAGCATGGTGGGCGGGAAGGCCGCGAACCTTGGGGAGATGCGGCGTGCGGGTCTGCCCGTCCCGCCAGGCTTCGTCATCACCACGAAGGCCTATGAAGCGGCGGCCGAGCGTGCGGGGGTAAGCGATCTGCTCGGCCGAGCCGAGGTCTCCTCCGCCGAGCTGCGCGATGCGCTCCTGGCGATCGACGTGCCCGCCGACCTTCACGAGCAGATCACGGAGGCCTACCGCAGCCTGGGAGAAAACGCTGCGGTGGCGGTGCGCTCCAGCGCCACCGCGGAGGACCTGCCTGGTGCAGCCTTCGCCGGACAGCAGGACACCTACCTGAACGTGATGGGCGCCGACGCGGTGGTCGATGCCGTACGACGGTGCTGGGCATCGCTGTGGACCGACCGCGCCGTTGCCTATCGGCGAGACCTCGGGATCGACGCCTCGGAGATCAGCATCGCCGTCGTCGTGCAGGCGATGGTCGATTCGGAGTATGCAGGTGTGATGTTCACCGCGGAGCCGGTGAGCGGCGCGCGCGACCGGATCGTCGTCGACGCCGCGGAGGGTCTGGGTGAGGCCGTGGTTTCCGGTGTGGTCACGCCGGATCACTACGTGCTGGACCAGAATGGAGCCCTCCTGGGATGGACGCCCGGCCGAGCCGAAGTGACGATCAGGCCCGTCCAGGGCGGTGGGGTGACGCACGACGCCGCTCCCGCCTCGGAAGAAGGCCGGCGGCTTCTGAACGACGAGACCCTGGCAACCTTGGCGGAGCACGCCAGGAATCTGGCCGACCACTTCGGACGGCCGCAAGACATCGAGTGGGCGCTCGCCGAAGGAGGGGTCTGGATCACGCAATCCAGACCGATGACCGCACTGCCACCTGAGACCGGCCCACTCAGTTTTTCGCAGCGGCTGCAGGCCTCGGTGCTCACCGAGTTCCTTCCTCTCAGACCGTACCCACTGGACATGACGACCACGCTCGCCCGTGGCCCGGTTCAGATGATGAATCAGATCACCAGCCATTTCGGTGTGAAGGGGGCATTCGAGCTGGTCCTCCGCGAGCAGGACGGGGTGATGGTGGAGTTCAGGCCACGTCCGATTCGCCCCACGCCGAAGGCGCTGCTCAATCCCATCCGGCTCGGCCTCAAAGCCCGCCGCTTCCGCCCCGTGGACTGGGCCGACGACCCGCGCCAGAAGGAGTTCCTCCAGGAACTCGACCGGGTAGAGGCGTTGGATCTGGAGACGATGCCCTGGCCCTACCTTCTGCGGGTCCCCGACCGCGTCCTGGCAACGCTCGACTACTGCCGAGATCTCCGCATCGACTACCTCCCCGGAGCGTTGCTGGCCATCCTTCGCGTGGCGGTGCTCACCGTCGTGCTCAGGCGGCGTGAGCTGCTCACCGACCTCGTCGGCGGCGCCGCCACCATCACGGAGGCCTACAACGAGGCGCTCGCCGAGCTTGCCGATGAGGTCCGGCGTACGGCGTCGCTGCGGCAGCTCTTCGCTGATCGGGATGCCGACGACGTGCTGGCTGAGCTTTCGACGAACCCTGGTCACGCCGATTTCTTCGCGAAAATCCAAGCCTTCCTGAAGGGATTCGGCCGGAAGGAGACCGCCTCCCCGCTGCTGGTGAGCACTCCCACCTTGGCAGAGTCGCCGGAGATCGTCGTCGGGCTCGTGGCCACGCTGGCTCAGGGGGCCGAGCGGGACAAAGAGTCTCGTCCGCGGTCGGCGAGGGCTTTGGAACGGCTCTTGCAGCATCCACTGCTCCGCGGGCCTCGTCGTCGGCAACGTATACGACGCTGGGTGCAGGCGGCCCGGGAGGGAATCGCCTTCCGCGAGGACACCCACGTGGCGTTCTCCGCACTCTTGCCCTCCTTCGTCGATCTCTTCTCCGAGATCGGCAGCTCAGGCCGGGCTTCTGCAGGAGGTTCGATGTCTTCCACCTTCGCTGGGAGGAGATCAAGGGCATCCGGGACCCGAGGGTTTTGCCTCCCGCGTGAGGTCGAGGAAGCTGAGAGCGTTGATCCGGCGGAGAGCGACCGTGCGCGCCGAGTTAGCCCGCGTCCCCATATCGGCCTGGCCCGGGTATTTCCCACTAAAGACGATGGCGAGGCCCTCGCGACGGGGACCCCGCGTGCGCCGGCACGGTCACCGCCGTCGCCCGCATCGTCGGTGGACCGGGCGCGCTTCCATCGCCTGGGCGACGGCGAGGTTGCGGTGTGCCCACGTACCAACCCCGCCTGGACTCCGCTGTTCCAGCAGGCCTCCGCCGTTGTCGTGGATACCGGAGCCATCGCCTCCCGCACCCCGCGGCGATCGTCGCCCGCGAATACAGCATCCGCGGTGATGGGCACCCGCACCGGCACCACCACGATCGCCGACGGCCGGTTGATCACCGTCGACGGCACCCGCGGCGCGCTGCATCACCGTCCCGGACGGAGGCCGCTGACGCAGGCCTCTCTTCCCCACGCACCTGTGGTTGGGTACTCCTATGAGTGCGCCTGACGACCATCGGAAGCGGCGCGTCGGGGGAGACCCTCGTCAGCGCCATCCTGGATGCCGCTATCGAGGAACTCCGCGAAAAGGGGTATGCGGGGCTGACCACGCTGGAGTCCGTCGCGCAGCGAGACCAGCAAGGCGTCGTTGTATCGACGGTGGGAAGGCCAGCCGAACTGGCCATGGATGCCGCATACGCCCTGGCACCGCTACCGGAGCAGATCCCCGATACCGGTGACCTCCGCGGTGACCTGCTTGAGGTGCTCCGCCGATCACGCACGCACTCAGCGGCCCTGCCGGTGAAGCGCTACGCAGCGTCAGCGGAAGCCTCGCCCCGGCGGCCGCGGCGGGCTGCCAGTCCGATCCCAGGGCCGCAGCAACGCGCTGATCACCAACGTTCTGCGGCGGGCCGCAGAACGTGGCGGATCTCCGCCGACGCGATCTTGCCCGTCCGGGTGCAGGTGGCCCCATAATGCTGCGCAACTACCTGCTGCTCGAGAACCGACCACTCGACGACGCTCTTCTCCGCGAACTGGTCGACGACGTCCCACCTCCTGCCGCTGTTTCGCACGCGGCACCTTAGCAACTGATACCGGTTAGAAGTGCCTGCGGAATCTCTAGGGTGCCGCCTAGCCGCGGGACCCCCTAGTCCTCGTCAGTCGTGCCGTCGGTGAGAGCGGGGCGCTCCAGCTCGGCGAACTTGGCGGTCATCGTCGGGTTGCCCCGGGTGAGCTTCCTGACCGACAACGCCTCAGCTTTGTTGTTGGCCAGGCGCAGGAGTTGTTGTCGGACTTCAGCAGGTTCTCGGTCTTCTGCAGATCTTCGATGGCCAGGTCGATCCGCTTGATCGCCTCCTGGAACTGTTCTGACGCGAGCCGGTAGTTGCGGCCGAACTTCTCCTGGAAGTCGACCAGCTTTGCTTCGAAGTCGGTAATATCGATGTTCTGCTCTTGCAGCCGGGCCAGCTCGCTCTTGACCCGCACCGTGCTGGCGGCGGCGTTGCGCAGCAGCGTGATGATGGGGATGAAGAACTGTGGGCGCACCACGTACATCTTCGGGTAGTGATGCGAGACGTCGACGATGCCGCCGTTGTACAGCTCGTTCTCCGGCTCCAGCATCGAGACCAGAACCGCGTACTCGCAGTTCTTCTGCCGGCGGTTCTTGTCGAGCTGCTTGAAGAAGTCTTCGTTCCTCTTCTTGGTGGAGGTGGTGTCGCTCTCGTTCTTCATCTCGAACATGATCGAGATGAACTCCACGCGGTCATCTGTCTTCTCGCGGAAGATGTAGTCACCCTTGCTGCCGGAGGAGGCGTCGTTGTCTTTGCCGAACTCCGCGTTCTGGAAACCGGTGGCGCGCAGCCGCTCGAACTCGATCTCGCAGTGCTGCTCCAGCGTCTCCCCCACCATCTTGGTGGACAGCTTGGCCTTGAAGTCTTTGTAGGAGGCGATGGTCTCGTTCAGCACCTGCACCTCTTTGCCGTGCTGCTCGCGCAGGTTCGACTCGCGCAGCTGCTGCTCGGTCTCCTTCGCCTGCAACGCGCGGGCTAGGTCGTCGCGCTCCCGCTCGACGGCGCTCAGCGCATCCTTCACCGCCAGCTGCTTGGCCATCTCCGACGACTTCAGCTCGGCCCGCAGCTTCTCCAACTCGGCGGCGGCATCGGCGGCCTGCCTCTCGAGCGCCCGCTGGGTTTCTACCGCTTGCTTCTCCAGCACCCGCTGAGCCTCGACATGCTGCTTCTCCACGTCGCCGAGGGCCTGCTGCAGCGCGAGCTGCTTCGTGGTCTCGGCAGCCTGCAGCTCGGCCTTCAGCTGCGCCAACTCAGCATCTTTGCTGGCCTGCGCCTTCTCCAGCTCGCGCGCCACCTTCGACTCCGCGAGTTGGACAGCCGCCTGCTTCTCCTTCTCGGCCGCGTCGAGGCGTTCGTGCAGCGCCTTGTCGAACTCCTTATCGCGCACCTGCATCACGATGTCGGCGTAGCCGGCCTCGTCGATGGTGAACGCCTTGCCACAGTGCGGACATTTGATCTCGTGCATCGGTGCTCTCCCGTCATCCATCGCTGCCCAGGGCCTCGCGGCGTGTTCTCGTCGTGCCAGTGGACTCTATCCCAGGGCTCCGACAGCCAGACGAGAGCCATGTGGGTCGCATAGGGATGGCTATATGGCGCGGCGTGGGACATAGGTACAGGCCGCGCCACATAGCCAGTTTTCTGTGAGAGACAGTGACGAAAACGCACAACGAGGGGCGGCATCCGATGCATCGGATGCCGCCCCTCGTGGGTTTCAGCGAACCAGCGCTGCCTCGGGGACCGACAGGGGAACCTCGGGATCGGGCTCCTTCGTGATGCGGTTGCGCAGGTCGCGCCGCACGATTTCAATGCTCCACAGCCAGATCATGTGGCCGAACAGCTCGGAGAAGTGCTCCTGCCAGGGCTGATCCCACGGTGCGGGCACGGTTCCCATCAGCGGCATCAGGAACTCATGGAAGAAAACGTGCAGGAAGATGCCGAAGGCGACGCCCTGCCACAGCTTGATGCCGGGGAAACGCTCGGCCACGATGCAGTAGAAGACGCCGAAGAAGATCGCGAAACCGAAGTGGATGATGAACGACGAGATGGGCAGATCCCAGCCGTTGAAGTGGATGGTGGCGCGCGAGATCTCCTCGGAGAAGCCGATCTGCTCCAGCAGCGTCTGCGGAGGATTCACGGCGTTGCGTTCCGGCGTACGGGGAGGGAAGGGCACCTCCCAGCCGAACTTCACGATGGCCGAGAACACGCCGGCGATCAGGCCGACGATCAGGGCGACGCCGTACCGGCGCCGCGAGGGCTCGGTGGATTGCAGCAAACGAGACATGGTTGTTCCTCTCTTCGAACAGCCGACCCGGTATGTACGCCCTGGTGTCCAAGTCGTCTGAGACGACGTTCCAGGGCATCGGCTGAATGAACAACGTAAAGCGTAGTAGTTGCGAAAAACTCGGATTAACCCGGGGTGGGGTAAGCGCCGTAACGGCTGCTCGTCGGGGAGATCCTGGGAAGAATCTTGCCGGAATGGACTCGCCAGGAGCAAGGTTGGTCAATGAGTACGAAGTTCTCCGTCACCATCGACGCCGCCGACCCTTATGAGTTGGGCAAATTCTGGGAGCTTGCCCTCGGTTACGTGCGAGAGGCTCCGCCGCCTCCACACGAGACCTGGGAGGAGACCTTGACGGCTTGGGGTTTACCACAGGAACGATGGAACGACGCAAACGCGCTCGTCGACCCCGATGGACTAGGCCCCAGGATCTTCCTGCAGAAGGTGCCCGAGGCCAAGACCACCAAGAACCGGATCCACCTGGATGTGCGGGTCTCGGCTTCCGCACGGGAGAAGGACCGAGCCAGCATGCAAGCGAAGACGGATGAGCTGGTCGCCGCCGGAGCAACCCTAGTCCGCGTCTTCGACGAGCAGTTCACCGGCCACTGGATCGTTCTCCAAGACCCTGAGGGTAACGAATTCTGCATCGTGTAATCGGCTCAAGCCCAGCGCCATCTCTGTCCTGACGTCGCTCAAAGTTCCTGCGCGCAACCGCAATTCCTTGTTAGGGTTGCGGCGATGTGCGCGCGACATCGTCGGTCCGCGCAGTGGAAAGGGATCATGAAAACACGAGGAATCATCGCTGTCGCTGCAACCGCCACCTTCGCTTTGGCTGGGTGCGCACAAGAACCACCTGTCACCACCGGAGACAGTGCCGCACCCAGCAATGATGCCGTCGTGGAATGTGCCACGGATAACGAGGTGAGCATCTATCTTGCCCGCCATGGAAAGACGATGCTGAACACCGTTGATCGCTCACAAGGCTGGATCGACGCCCCGCTCACGCCGGCTGGCATCGAGGTGGCGGAAGCACTCGGGCGTGGGACTGCAGATGTCTCCTTCGATGCCGTGTACTCGAGCAGCAGCGGCCGAGCCATAGAGACCGCCGTGCTCGTTCTCGAAAACAACGGACAAGCCGACTTGATCGATTCACTGGTTCAGGACCCTCGCCTGCGCGAATACAACTTCGGAACCTTCGAAGGCATGCCGAACGAGGAGATGATTTCGGAGGCTGCAGCGGGGCTGGAACAGTCGGCCGAAGAGATCCTGGCCGGCAACTACGTCGACGCCATTCAAGCACTCGCGGATCAGCTAGCCCAGATGGACGCCGCCGCTCTCGAACCGGGCGTAAATTGGCCGGCAGAGAACTACGAGACAGTGGCTGAGCGTGCAATGGAGGCCCTCGATAGCATTGCCGCGGACGCGCAGGAGCAGTGCCTTTCGAGCGTACTCGTGGTTTCTCACGGTATGACCATCTCGACGATCGCGGCTGAGCTTGGCGCGAAAGACGCTGTTCCCCCGGGCGGTCCAGCAAACTCCAGCGTCACGTTGATCACCCATGCAAACGATGAATACACCGTCCACTCCGTGGGTGACACGTCTTACTTGGAAGCGGGGCAGACTGAAGGCTGATCGGCCACGACGCCCGCCCACGACGAGAGGAAAGCCGTGCCCGTCGTGGAGAGCCAAGGACAAATATGTGGTCATCTTCGACCCCGGGCGTCCCCGGAAATCATCTCCGAGAAGCAGGGTGTCACTGCCCTCGTCAGCCCTGAACTCCAGACTTGGTAGCGCATTCCCGCGCATTCAAATGCTTATTTGGCTGGGCCTGTGCAATACGTACAGACCCAGCCAAATAAGTAGCTGAATGCGCCGCAGACGGTCGATATTAATGAGTCGTAGACACCTAAGCCCGGCAGTGAACGCGAGGCAATTCGTTTTCTCGATAGGGTCTGGAGATGACCACCACGGTGCAATACAATCGGGGCACCACAGTTCCATACACACGAGGCTTTGTTATGTCACAGCTCAGCGATCTGATCGATCCATCTGCCATTCGCCTTGACGTTCCGGCCGCGGACTGGCGTGAGGCCATCCGCGTCTCGGGGGACCTGCTCGTTTCCAGCGGAGTCGCAGAAGACTCCTACACGGAAGCGATGATCCGCACCGTCGACGAGCACGGCCCCTACATCGTGATCACCCCGGGTTTCGCGCTTGCGCACGCGCGTCCCGACCAGTCCGTCGCCCGCACCGGCATGTCCTTCGTGCGGCTCGCGGAACCCGTCGCCTTCGGGCACAAATCCAATGATCCGGTGACCATCGTCATGGCGCTGGCCGCCGTCGACGATTCCGCGCACCGGGCCGCGCTCGCTGGTCTCGCCGGCATCCTGGCCAACAGCGCGCAGCGTGCGGTGTTGGATACCGCGGCCTCCCCACAGGAGGTGCTGGTCGCCCTCGGCGCCGACGACGGCACCGCCGCGGCCACCCCGGATGCTGGCGTGGAGCCCACACCTCCCGCCGCGGCCTCCTCCGCAGCGCCGGCCGCGGCGGTGGATCCGAATGCCGTACCGTCGAAGAACCTGATCCTCACGGTGTGCGGTAACGGTCTGGGTACCAGCTTGTTCCTGAAGAACACCGCGGAGCAGGTTCTCGACCGCTGGGGGTGGTCGTCGTATCTCACCATCGAGGCCACCGACACGATCTCAGCCAAGGGCAAGGCGAAGGATGCCGACTTCATCCTCACCTCTGGTGCGATCGCGCAGACGCTTGGAGACGTCGGCGTGGCCGTCGAGGTGATCGAGAACTTCACCTCGAAAGCCGAGATTGACGCGGCGCTCAGACGCCTTTACGCCATCTGATCCCACGCACCTCCCTCTTCCCCCACTGATCCGGAGCACACATCATGGACGTCGTCGTCTCAATCGCACAGTTCCTCGTCAATGAAATCCTCAGCGTTCCCGCTTATCTGATCGGCATCATCACCGCCGTCGGCCTGATCGCCCTTCGTAAGTCCGTCGGGCAGATCGCCGGCGGCGCAGTCAAAGCAATCCTCGGCTTCCTTCTCATCGGGGCTGGCGCGACGCTGGTCTCGGCCTCCCTGGCGCCGTTGGGCGTCATGATCCAAGGCACCTCGGCGCCCAGGGCGTCGTGCCCACCAATGAGGCGATCGCTGGTATCGCTCAGGCCGAGTTCGGTGCCCAGAGTGTCGTGGCTGATGATCCTGGGCTTCGTCGTGGCGATCCTGCTGGCCCGATTCACGCCACTGCGCTACGTCTTCCTCACCGGCCATCATCTGCTGTTCATGGCCACCTTGATCACCATCGTGATGGCTTCGGCGGGCATGCCCACGCCGATCGTCGTCGTGCTCGGCGCGATCCTGCTGGGCATCCTCATGGTCTCGCTGCCCGCGCTCGCCCAGCCCTGGACCCGTCGCGTCTCCGGCGACAACTCCATCGCCATCGGACACTTCGGAACCGCCGGCTATATCGCTGCGGGTGCGGTGGGGCGCCTGGTCGACCCGAAAGGCAAGAGCCGCTCCACCGAAGACATCAAGGTCCCCGAATCGTTGCGCTTCCTCCGCGATTCCATGGTTGCCACCGCCTTGTCGATGGTGCTGATGTACCTGGTGATCGCCATCGTCTACCTGGTGCGCGCGGGTAGAGGCCACCGCCTTCGAGGCCTTCGACGGCGGCGCCAGCGGCGTCGGCAACTACCTGATGCTGGCCGTCACCCAGGGCCTCCAGTTCGGCATCGCCGTCGCGGTGATCCTGTTCGGCGTACGCACCATCCTGGGCGAGCTCGTTCCTGCGTTCCAGGGCATCGCGGAAAAGGTGGTGCCGGGCGCCATCCCCGCGCTGGACGCGCCGATCGTGTTCCCCTACGCGCAAAACGCTGTGCTGATCGGGTTCCTGTCCAGCTTCTCCGGTGGTCTGGTCGGGTTGCTGATCCTAGGGGTTTGGCTCGGCCCGGTGTTCGGCCTGGCGCTCATCCTGCCCGGTTTGGTGCCGCACTTCTTCACCGGTGGCGCTGCGGGTGTGTACGGCAACGCGACCGGTGGCCGACGTGGCGCCATCGCCGGTGGTTTCGTCAACGGCTTGCTGGTGACCTTCCTGCCGGCCCTGCTGCTGGCGGTGCTGGGCTCCTTCGGCACGGCCAACACCACCTTCGGCGATACCGATTTCGGCTGGTTCGGCATCCTGATCGGCTACAGCGCCGGCACCGGCGTGGTACCAGGCGTGATTCTCCTGGCCGTCGTCGGTGCTCTGCTGCTGGGTTCGGCCATCCTGGTGCAGCGTCGCGTCGTCGATCGCGACTGGGATCCGTCTCCCGCCCGTGGCCCGCTGGGCGCAGGAACATCGGCGGCCGTCGAGGGATCGAGTGCAGCGAGCGGGAACGGAGGAACCGGCGCGTCGGCCGGAACCGCGAGCCGCTATCCGCGGGTCGCGCCGCCGGTTGGCGCACCCACTCCCCCGCCTTCCCTGGAGGACTGAACCCCAGACGAGACGTCCCGCTGACAAGCACCTGACCCCTGACGGGACTACCGTCGGGGGTAGGTGTCTAGCGCGGAGGTCGAGGGAGAGTCATGCTGACGGAGTTCTTACGGGATCAGGCTTTCGCCATCGCTTGGCTTTCCATCATGGCCGCCGGCTGGTTCGGATGGGCACAGGAAGATCCCAAGCCGAAGCTGCGCGGTGCGCTGGGTGCCGGATCGGTTCTCGGCATCCTGCTCGCGATCGCGTTCGGGATTCTGGTGTGGCGCAATTGGTCGACGCCTACCGCGTTGGAGGGACGCTACTGGGTGTTCGGCCTGGTGGTGTTAGCCGAGGCGGTGATCATCGGTGCAGGCTGCATCGTGCTCGCACGGCGGAACCAGACTCGGTGGTACGGCTGGTGGATCGGGTTGTGCGTGGCATTGCACTTCATTCCACTGGCGTGGGTATTCGGCGACTGGTCCTACCTGGCGCTCACCGTCGTGCAGGTGATCGGGCTCGCCCTGATGGTGCCGGCGCTCAGACGATCTGAGTACGCGACGAGTCGGTGGGCGTGCTCCTGGGTCGCCGCAACCTTCCTGCTCTTTGCCGCCGTCTCGGCGCTGATCTTCGTGGCCCAGCGCGGTTACCCGCTGTGATCGGCGCCGGATTTCAGACGAACTCGATCTCCACTCCCGGGGCCGGACGCATCGCGGCATAACCTCGAGCTCGGCTGGGTGCCCGGCGCAGTTCGAAGGGCCCGCGGGCCAACAGCCGGGCCAGCATCACCGTCAGTTCGGCGAGCGCCAGATGGGAGCCCAGGCAACGGTGCGCGCCACCGCCGAAGGGCACGTACTCCCCTATGGGTCGGCGCGGCTGCTCGATCCACCGGTCGGGCCGAAACCGAGTGGGGTCGTCGTAGACGGACGGATACCGGTGGGTGGCGTACGGGCTGTAGATCACCAGATCGCCCGGACGCACTGCCGTTCCGCGGAAGTCGAATCCCTCCACCACGAAGCGGGCCGAGATCATCGCCGGCGGATAGAGGCGCAGCGCCTCGGTGATCACGGCGCCAGTCAACGAGAGGCGCGGCAGATCCGTCGGGCCTGGCGCGGACTCTCCGAGCACATCTGAGATTTCTGCCCGCACTCGCTGCTGCCAGGTGGGGTGGGCACCCAGCAGATAGACAGCCCAGCCCATGGCGGCGCTGGTGGTCTCGTAGCCGGCCGCGATCATAGTGACGGCCTGATCGCGGATCTCCTCGTCACTCAACCCGGATCCCGCCCCGTCTCGGCCGTGCACCAAGGTATGGAGCATCGGGCTCGACGATGCGTCGTCGGCAGGGACACGACGGATCCGGTCGATCTCTGCCGCGATGAACTGGTTGATCGCCGTGCGTGCGGAGATCCCGCGACGCCACGCGGGGGTGCGCAGCCGTTGTTTCCAGGCGACGGTCTGGGGCAGAACGTCGGCGAGGTCGAGCAGCGGTTGCAGCATCTCGCCGATCTCGTCGGCCCGCGCACCGAGGGCCTCGCCGAAGAGAGTGCGCAGCGTCGATCGTCGGATCGCCGAACGCATCGCCGCATAGGCGTCGAACCTCGTCGGCGCCGAATCCAGTTCTTCGTCGGCGGACTCGGCCATCGTGGCCAGGTAGCCGTCGATCCGGCGTGGCGCCACCGAGGGACGCACCAAGGCCCGGCGACGCGCGTGGTCGGGTCCGTCGGACAGCACCACCGAGGTCGGTCCGTCAACGATCTCCAACGCCACGAAGGCTTCGCGCACCCGGAACTTGTCATCGTTGGCGAAGATCATCTCGTTGGCCTCCGACCCCAGTAGATAGATCAACCGCCGCTTGCCCATCCACAGTCTGGGCACAGACCCATGCGCTGCCCGCCGAACGAGCCAATCGCCGGTCCGCGACGTCACCAATCGCTCCTCTTCCACAACTGTGGAATATACCCCACCCCGCCCATCCTGGAGCAGGAAAGCGGGGAAGACGAGACCCAATCACCGGTCCCTGATGTGAAAGTGAGCGCGGGCAAACCCATTGTCCGGTCCCTGATGCGAAAGTATGTGGCGGGAACCCTTGGTCCGGTCCCTGAGGTGCCCTTCGAGGTGGTCCCTGAGGAGCGAGGAACGAGCGTCTCGAAGGGCTCGTTCCTCGCACCTCAGGGACCACGAGCTTACGAGCCTCGAAGGGCGTAAAACGCAAGCATTCGCACAGACTCTGCCAAAGGTTCCGCTTAACGCCCTTCGAGGCTCCTCGCAGAGCTCGTCACACCTCAGGGACCGGTGATTGGGTCTCGTCTCCCTCACTTTCCTGCCCCACGGTGGCAGCGACGCAGCCCGAAGGCTGAGGTGAAAGTAAGCATGGGTAAACCCGTTGTCCGGTCCCTGATGCGAAAGTGTGTGACAGATCCCTCTGTCCGGTCCCTGAGGTGCGACGAAGGAGCCTCGAAGGGCGTAAACGTGAGCGTTCGCAGGGACTGAGCCCAAAAGGTTCCGTTTAACGCCCTTCGAGGCTCGCTGGCGCTCGCGCCTCAGGGACCGGATTATGGGTTTACCCACGCCCACTTTCACATCACGGCCCCATCAAGACATCCGCACCCGCAAAATCAGCTGGGCGGCGCAGACGGAAGGTGGAGCGCAGCACTGGATGCGGCGAGGATGAAAGCCGGGGCCATGGTGTCGACGACGGGCTCGTGTGCGGAGATCTGATGAAGCAGCACACCGTCGATCAGGGCCAGCACCATTCGTGCGCCTTCCTCCGGCTGCGGCCCGTGCATCGAGGCCGCCGTCTTGCGGACCAGTTCATTCCGAGCGTCCTTCAGGATGCCCTGCAGCCGGGGATTTCTGGCGACGTGCAGGAGTAGCTCGAATCGGGCGAGCGTCAGTTCGGGGTTCGCCGTCACCGCCTTCATCGCCACTTTGGCTTGTTCCCAGAGCTCCGGGGGAATCGTTCCTGTCTCCTGCGCCTCCGCAATTGTCTCCGGGGAGACCTGCATCACGTGAGCAGACTCGATCTGAACCATGTGAAGCAGCACCGCCTCGATCAAACCGTCGAGGGATCCGAAGTGATACTTGACGCTGCCTTGGGCCACGCCCGCATGCTCCTCCATCTTGCGGTGGGTGAGCCCGCGCATGCCGTGCGCCGCCAGCTGGTGAACAGCCGCGTCGATCAGGCGACGGCGCATCCGCTCGGCAGCTCGGCTTTGTGGCATGGCCCGGAGTCTAGTGGTTCCACGCTCGTGGAAGAGGTCAGCGACTGCTACGACCGCAGCGAGCCTGCCCCTAGCTCAGAGCCTTTCCGACGACCGCCCCGGCATGAATGGCGAGTTCCGGCACACAATGCGCGACGTAGGCCATCCACACAGAGCCGGTACGCGCCCGCACCCAACCGATCAGCAGCCCCAGGAAGCCGGTCAGCAGGATCTCTCCCGGAGAGAAGTAGAGGCCTTCGTCGGTGATGAGGAGGCCATGGCAGAGTCCGAATCCAACCGTCACCAACACCAGGCCCCAACCGACCTGCGCTCCGAACACCCGCCACGGTGTGCCGAGAGCGCGGTCGAGCAGGGCGAGCAACACCCCGCGCCAGAGCAGTTCCTCGACGAGATTGGGATGCAGAGCATCGAACAGCACCCGCTCGGCGTTGAGCGCGTTGTCTGTCGGCAGTTCCCCGGTCAGATAGGCCACGAGACTCAAAGCGCCAAAGATCACGAAGAGCGCACCGATCAGCAGCCACGCCGGCCGCCCGCTACCGGGCTGAGGGCCTCGAACCCCAACCTCATCGCGCGCCCATAGGGGTAATGCGCACAGCAGTACGGCGAGCCAGATCAGCTCGAGGGTTTTGCCTTGCCAGTTCCAGCCGAGCCCCACGAAGGGACCAACCGCAGGCAGTGCGTGGATGACGTAGCTGAGCACGAGGAAGCCCATCACGAGCATCAATGGACGAGCGGCGCCGATGCGCCCGCGTGCAGCCAGTAGCGCGACCGGTGAAAGCACCGCGATCGCCAGCAACGCCGACGCTGCCGCCGGAGCCGCTGAACTCCACACCTGAGAGGGGCCTGCGATCACCATGATGCCGATCACCATGACCGCAGCTGTGCCGAGTACTGGCAGCACCCAACGGTTGGTGTAAGCCGGAGATGGGGTGGTTGTAGATTCCGGCTGACTTGGGAGGGACTCGTGGGCTGAGCGGTGAGAAACCATGACGCTCCTGAGCAGATGAGGGTCGTTGCTCTGTCCCCAGCCTATGTCTTCGTTACCAAGACACCTCAGACCCGAACGCACGGTGCGGCACACTGACTTCTGCAGACACGCTGACGCAAAAGCTATTTGGCAGAGCCCAGTGGTAGCTCATCGAAAGGAGGAAGGGGCATGGTCGGACGCCTTGGGGGCACTCCGGAGCGACCTGCGGTCTTCTTCGCCGACGCCGCAGAGTTTCGCGCTTGGCTGGAGGCACACCACGCCACGGCCACCGAACTCTGGATGGGCCTCTATAAGAAGCATGTCCCGCACCGCGGCCTCACCTGGGACGAGGCCGTCCCCGAGGCGTTGTGCTTCGGCTGGATCGACTCGGTGTCGCAGCCCATCGACGAGGATTCCCGACGTCAACGGTGGAGCCCTCGCAAGAAGGGCAGCACCTGGAGCAATATCAACGTCGCCCATGTGGAGCGGCTGATTACCGAGGGGCGGATGGCCCCGGCCGGGCTCGCTGCCTTCGAAAAACGCGATCCCGCCAAGACCGGCATCTACAGCTTTGAGCGCGACGACCATTCCTTCACCCCCAGACACGAGGCCATGCTGGCGGCCAACCGAGATGCCCAGCGGTGGTGGGACGCGGCGACGGATAGCTACCGGCGGGTGGCGATGCACTGGGTGGCCAGCGCCAAACAGCACACCACCCGTGATCGTCGGATGACGCAGCTCATCGAAGACTCGGCAGCCGGACGCCTCATCCCTCCTCAGCGCTACAGTGGCGAACCCGCCTGGGCAGCGCGCAATAGAGCAGCCTTGGGTTTAGGCGTTGACAATGACACCAACCACCATGAGTAGCCAGCCGTTCAGTCACACCTCTCCTGGTCTCGCCATCGCGTTGACGGTGCGGTTCCTTCTCGAGTTGGCGTTGCTCGCCGGCACCGCGTACCTCGCATGGTGGCTCGTTCCCGGCTGGTGGCGATGGCCGGCCGCGATCGTGGCCGTCGTCCTCGTCGCCGTTGTGTGGGGGTTGTTCCTCTCGCCCAAAGCGGCGGTTCCCCTCTCCCTTATCGCCGCACTTGCTGTGGAGGCCTCGCTATTTCTGGGCCTGGCTGCGGCGCTGATCGCCATACCCGGGGTCGTTTTTCCGGCGGTGGTGGGCGTCGGCGTGTGGATCGTCGACCGTATCGCCTTGGCTGTGCTGAAAGACAGGCCTTAGGACTGTCCACCGGCCTCTGAGTGACGGGCATCGGGCAGGTCTCGCGCATTCAGCTATCTATTTGGCTGGGCCTGTACCTATTTCACAGGCCCAGCCGAATAGACATTTTTATGCAGCCAACCTGCGTCATCGCCGGCGAATATGCCTCCGAGCCCGCAGTAAGCGGAGCAGACTTGACCGGGTCGCCTCCCAATCCAGCCAGATCTGGTGATAGGTGAGGCGAATGGTCTCGAATCCTTGGATGCGAGCGGCAAGATCCCGCTGCCGGTCGTTCTGGTGTGCTTCCTTCGATCGATGATGCTCGTCGCTGTCGCACTCGACGATCAACCGATCGCCCACCAGAAGGTCGACCCGTCCGATGCCTTCCAGATCGACCTGGGAGCGCACCGGCACGTTCCGTTGGTGGAAGAACAAACGAACACGAGTCTCGCTGCCCGACTCGGCGCGCCGCAGCAGCCTCAGTACCTCGCGCCGTCTTACGGGGAGGTGGGCGACGACATCCTGTACCTGCCGACGATTCAAGAGCTGCGTGTTCAGTGCCGCTTCCAGGACGATCAGCGCCGTCTCGAAATCGTGATGCCGCGACGCTTGCACCAGGCAGTCTTCGAGCGGCCACATCGCTCCCTGCGGATAGGAGGTGCCGGCGGGGTGAAACGACACGCCTGGCTTCGGGCTCGGGCGGGTGCCGTCGGCATAGGCGACGTGCAGATCCGAGTGAGGCGGCACCCATACGCCATAGAACTGACAACCGTTGAGGCAGCCCAGCCGCCCACCCGCGCGGAGGGCGCGCATCACCTGCTCGTTCGCGATTGGCAGGGCGTACCACCCCCGGCTGACCCTGACCAGCTCTCCCGTGGCGACGCGACGCGCGATTTCGCCACGACTCATGACTTCCATCAGCTGGCCAAAGGACCTGACTCCGTGATCTCTCATCTTGGCGTTTAACCTGTTGGGCTGGTTTTGCCGATGGGGTGGATGGGTGCTTTCCGGTGGTTTCGGCTGCCTGGGGGCCGTCCGGGGCCGGCCTGTGTGGCTATTGGCGTTCTCGTGGGCTGGACGCAGGACGCGTGGACGCGGGGAAAGCTTCGGCGCACTCTGCCTGGAGTCAACGCGGTCGTGGGGAGAGGGGGTTGCCAGGGCAGCCGATGATCAGCAGCGAGAGGGCGTGCGAGCCTGAGTTGGGTATGTGCGGCCAAGACCAGCCAGGTCCACCGATCGGCAGCCTCGGGATCGCGCAGCATCGGGCGGGTCCAGCCCAGGGTCTGCTTCAGGAACCGGAAGGTGTGCTCGAGGTCGAAACGGCGCAGGTAGGCTGACCAGTAATGGTCGACCTCGGCCGTGGTAGCGCCGGTGGTCGAGCACCATAACCATACCGGTGCAGGGGCGCGGTCGCCGGGCAGGTGGTCCACGGTCAGCTGGATCAGGGTGCCCTCGATGATCGGTGCCTCACCGTGGTGGTCTGCCCAGGGGCCGCGGCATTCGAGGCGCTGGTGCTGGTGGTCGAACGCGATCGCGGTCGCGAGACCGTAGTTGGTGGTCTGGTTCGTCGTGGTCACGGTGGGCCTCGGCCATGACTCGGGATCGGCCAGGGTGAGCTTATGGCCGTGACGTGGGCCACGGCCCTTGGTCGGCCCCTTGCGTTTCCCGGCCGGGGCGTAGAACACCCGGTTGGACCGTACTCGTGCCACCAAGGTCACGGGCAGATCCTTGAGCAGCCAGGTCAACCGGGTCACGTCGTAGCCGGAGTCCATCACGACCAACAGATCCGGGTCACCCATCTTCCAGTGCCCCGCGTTGTGGAGGCGTTCGAAGACCGTTTTGAGCCGGTTGGCAGTCACCATGGTTTCGTCTTCGTCGGGGTGCAGTCGGCGGGTCTCTAGCAGTGCGGTCCAGGAGGTCGTACCCGGCTCAAGTGCGGCGATCCATAGGTATCTCCAGCCCGGGATCATTTGCGCGTGCCCACGGCCGCGTGGATAGGTATGGCAGAACGATCGCTCGGGGCTGGTAGCGGCGTCGGGTCGCAGCCAGTTCGACACATCGACCGCGAGCACGATCCGGTCTCGTCCATCTGGTCCCGGCAGGCGTGGCAGCGGAGTTGCTGCCACGAGCTGTCCCAGCTCTGCGGTGTCTATCCGGCCGGCGTTCAAGGCGTCATACAAAGCGCCGTGACCACGCCGATGCACGGGTTCAAGACACAGGTGGGCAAGGTCGGTGACCCGACCCGGTGCGCACAACATCGCGTCGGTGAGTTCGAAAAGAACATCCGCCCGACGTGTCAGACACGAGTAGAGACCGGCACGGAAGTCGTTGAGTAAGCCCAATGCCTGATACCGGGCTACCTTCGTGGAGCTGTCATGGTCGATAATCATGGAAGTGGTCGCTGTCCTGACGATTTGGTGTGGTTACCAAAAGCATCGCCAACAGCGGCCACTGCCACGCTATGGCACGCCGAACACCACCACGATCAACAACAACACAGGTTAAACGCCAAG
>JAWKJW010000035.1:0-14877 GCA_041393555.1 Tessaracoccus sp.
AAAGACGCCGCCCGCTTCAGAATCTCGTTGGCTCGCCGTAACCCCCGCGAACCTCCTGCTCAAGCTCGCATCCGTCGCGCCTCCGGGCCGTGGTCACCCCGGCAACGTGACCGTCGTCGACGTCTGCTTCGCTGACCCAGCTGCGGACGGACTCGACCCCGTAACCGAGCTGCGTCGCCACGCGCTGCACCGTCCCGTGATCGGTCCCGAGCTCCGCTCGCAACGTCCTGACCATCCGCACCGCAGACGCCTTCTCCTCCGGCGAATACCGACGCCCCGTCGACCCACCAGGTCCCTGCTTCGACACCATGACTCCATCCTCGTTTCCAAGGTCAAGAGCCTCCAACAAACCCAGGGCGGTTCAGAGAGCGTCTTGGGCTCGCTGTCGGTGATACTTCCGCTCGATCCAGACCACGATGGCCAGGCGCAGCCCTGCCGTCGTCCACCGCCGTTGAAGCCGAGCATCGTTCGTCTGCAGCAGCGACCAGAAGCTTTCCATGGCGGCGTTGTCCCCGGCGGCGCCGACGCGGCCCATCGATCCTCGACCATGTCGTGACGGCGTAGCTCACGGGCCATCGCCCGGCTCCGGAACTGGCTGCCTCGGTCGGCGTGCAGGATGCAGCCGGCGACCTCGCCGCGGCGGGCGACAGCGTTGCGCACGGCGTCGACGGCGAGCTTGGCGGTCATCCGGTCCGGAGATGGAGTACCCGACGATCCGGTTCGAGAACACGTCCTTGATTGCGCAGCAGTAGACCTTGCCTTCGCTCGTGCGATGCTCCGTGATGTCCGTGAGCCAGAGTCGTTCAGCGTCCGCACGGAACACGCGTTGAACGTGATCGTCGAACACGGGCGGGCCGACCTTCTTCCCCTTCCCACGCCGTCTGCGCTGCGCGGACGAGAGGATCCCGGCCTGCGAGCACAGCTTCCACGCCGTCCGCCTGCTCATCCGCCACCCCGCTCGACGAGCTCTTCACGGCGAGGTATCGGTAGCCGAACGTCGGTCATCATGGTGCGCGCCGCGCAGCGCGTTGATCCGATACGCGCGGAGCACATCGGCGTCCTGGACCGGGGCGTTGCGCCACCGATAGTAGGGCTGTCTGCGAGCTTGAGGACCCGGCACGACACCGTCACGGGGATCCCCGCGTCGGCGAGCTCAGCAACGCCGGGTACGTCATTTTGGGGAGCCACCGAGGCGCAGATTCGCCCGCTATGATAGATACGCTGCCGCACGAAGCACTTCGTTCTCCTGCTCGAGCAGCCGGATCCGCTTCTTCAACTCCCGAGCCTCGGCAGCATCGGCGGCAGTCTGACCGGGACGATTGCCGTCCTCAACGTCGGCTTGGCGGAGCCAGTTCTGCAGCGTCGCTTCGCTGATACCGAAGTCGGTGGCGATCTGCTTGATGGTGACGCCGCTCTCACGACGCCTCGCGACCGCGACAACGTCTTCGCGGAACTCTCTGGGATAGGGACCGGGCATGATGACATCCTCCCCGCCAGCGCCTCCCGGCACTAACGATCAGTTGTCACCAGTTCGTTCCTCACGCCCGGAGTTCGTCGAGGGTGAATGCACTCATGATTCAAGCCTACGATTCGCCGGCCTCGCCCAAGAGCTGGCGAGCCTCAGCCGATGCCGTGGCACCGTGACGCTCAGTACCGGGCTTAACGCGCAGCTCACCGCGCTCTGCACGGTCGGCCAGCTCCGCGTAGCGAGTGTCGTCGGCCTCGGTGTAAGGGCCATACAGAACCGCGAACTGCTGCGGGTCGTCGACGAGCAGCGTCGTGATCCTCTCGACGGATTCCCGTTCGAGGGGGAAACCATCGTTCAGAACGTACCAACACGCGCTCACGGCCTGCTCGTGCTGCGCCGGGGTGAGGTTGGCAAACAGCTCCGGCCAGCGTTCCTCGAAGTTTGTCTCGGTGCTCATCGTCAGCTCTCCTGCGGCTCGGGATACCAGCGCACCACGGCGTTGTGCGAGTGGGCGCGATGAACGTGGTTCGAGGCGAGCCGGAGTGAGCTGGCGGCAGTGGTCAGTTCGGCGGCGGCCGCGCGGGGGCACCTGCGCTACATGGTCGATGATCGCGCCCAGCTCTCCAAGCATCGAGTAGGAATCGCGCGGGTTCGGCACATCGCGGGTCGAGTGCGCCAGGGTGTGCAGCAGTTCCTCGGCTTCGCGGGCGACTTCAAGCTGCCGTTCTTGTTCGTTGATAGCCATAGCCGGTGTTCTCGTTGCTGTCGACGGTACGGGTGACCGCCGACAAATACGGACATAAGCTGACATGTCTACATGTAGACATGTCAGCTGCTCGCCTCGCAGTGTAGGTTTTGTTTGAAGTTGTCCATATTTCGCAGACGAAATGTTCACGGTGTGTCCATATGCGGACATTTCGGTCTATCGCGCCCCGGACGCATCCGGGCAGATACGTTTGGGCTGAGGAGCGAGGGGATCGACTGATGCTCTGGTGACGGCCCAGGTCGCTTCGACCTCGACATGCTCGTCGATGACGAACACTGCCTCGATCCTCGCGCTGCCGGTCGGTCAACAGCGCGTCTCCTGCGTGTAGGGCGCGGCGCACCCCGCAGAGCGGATCGCCGGCATGCCCACGATGCCCGAGGGTCTGCTGCTGGACGCGTTGCCGGGCGCGGTCGAGGGCATCGCCGGCGAGTTGGACGACGTGGAACGGGTCCATCACCTCGACCGCGACACGTGGTCGACGGTGGCACGTCAGACCGCGGCCGCGTTCGCGGCCTGGTCGAACGCGGTTGAGGAGACACCCGGCGACCTGGCCGAGGCATCCGACGCACTCGCCAAGTCGGCGCAGACCTACCGCCGCCCGGTGAAGCCGCAGCGTGCCGGCCGGGTGGCAATGTCGGGTGTGACGATGCTTCTGGCAAGCGTCGCCCGCGGCGGCCAGGGGGCGGCCGCACAGCTCGCGATGCTGCGCCAGCTCATGAACCTCTCCCAGGCCGTCTACGACGCCGCGAAGGCCGGTGGGGAGGCCCGGCAGGCAACGAACGTCGAGGCCGCCGTGCGGGAGCGCGTGATGAACGTTCGGCGTCAGCTCGAAGCCGCGCCGGCGGCCGCGGCTGCGACGTCGACCGCGACGACGACCGCGCCGAGGGTCGACCGCTCCGCGATTGTCGACGCATCCGTGCAGGAAGCACTCGACAAGATGCAGCGGGCCGAGGAGCAGCGCAACAAGACCACCGGCTCGCCGGTTCCGCCACAGGTGGAGCCCGCGCGGCCGCGCACCACGACGAAGCCGGGCGCAGATCGCGGCCCGGAGCGATGAGAGGGGAGTCAGATCAAGGCTGATGAGAGCGACGGTATGCTATTTCAGTCGTAGTATGTTAGAGGTGGTATCGAGCGGGATTGGAGGGTCCTCGTGATCAGTGCCGACGCCATACGCGGCTATGTGGACCTCATGGTGCTCTCTCTGCTGCGCGCCTCTCCTTCGTATGCATACGAACTCGCGCAGCGCATCACATCGATCAGCGGTGACGATTACGCGATCAAGCAGACCACGCTCTACTCGGCAGCGAAGCGACTCGAAGCGGGCGGGCTTGTCAGCTCGTTCGCTGGGGTCTCGCCTTCGGGTAAGCGGCGCACTTACTACCGCATCACCGATGCTGGCCTCGCCCACTTCGAGCTCAAAGTCGAGGAGTGGCGCAGCACGAAGTCCGTTGTGGACCGATTCATCGAAGGAGTCACCCCGTGAATGTCATCATCGCCTACCTCGAAGCGATGTTCAGCGCCTACCCTCAGACGCCGCGTTTGCTGGAGGCCAAGGCCGAACTACAAGGCATGATGGAGGACGCCTACACAAGCCTCATCGGCGAAGGTCGCTCGGAGAACGAGGCGGTCGGGCAGGTCATTCGCGACTTCGGGAACCTCGACGAAGTCGCACCGGTACTTGGTATCGCCTCTGACATCAGTTCAGCATCCGTCGCTGAGTCCCCAGCGGTCGCGGCGGCGCCTCAGCACTCGCCGGTGACTCTGGAGGAAGCGCAGGGCTACGCCGACGCACAGCACCGCATCCGCTTCCGGGTCAGTACGGCGATCATGTTGTTCGTGCTGTCTCCCGCAGTGCTGATCGCACTGCCCGTCGCCGCGGGGGCGGGCCTGGTGCCGATGACGGACCTCGGGGGCGTGCTCATCGGAATCATCACCCTCCTCGTGTTGGTTGCGGTCGGCGTGATGCTGCTCGTCAGCACCTCACGTGAGACAGCCCCCTTCAAGCGCATCACCGAGGGCCACATCAGCACAAACCCTGGGGTCGTGCGCTGGGCCGAAGCGCTGGTCGCACAGCATGAGCGCGGACGTATCCGTGCCCTCCAGATCGCAATCGCGCTCTGGATAGTCGCCCCCATCCCCCTCATCGCTTTTGCCCTCTTGCTGGACGGCTCACCCCAGGATGACTTCTGGACCGTGATCGGCGTCGTGCTCGTCCTCGCGATCGTTGCGGCCGGACTCGGGATTCTGCTGCCCCAGACCTGGGCGTACACCGTCGCCGAGAACCTCGGCCGCAACTCAGGGTCAGCTGCAAGCGACGGTGATGACGAGCACAGCATCATCGGCGTGCTCGCGGCGTTCTACTGGCCGCTTCTTGCCGCTATCTACCTCGCCTGGAGCTTCATCGGCAACGCCTGGGGTGTCTCCTGGATTGTCTGGCCCATCGGAGGTGTGCTCTTCGGCGCGATCGCCGCAGGCGGTAGCGCGATCGAGGGCTATCGCAGAGCACGACGATGAGCCGCACGAACCGAACAGCGGCGCGGGGTGGCGTTCCATCCGCGGTGTGAATCGACGGGCGCTGGTTCATGGTTGCCGAACGATCGTTCGCCGCGCGCCGACCGGTCTCAGGTGTTCGGCGCGGCGCGTGTTCACCTGATGACAGCAATCGGGGTTTCGCTGCTCGCTCAGGGGAAGCCATAGGACGGGCGCTCGACACTCGCTGTCGGCGTAACCAACCCAGCCGTGGCGGGCGGAATCGGACCGGGCAAGGACGCACCCGAGCGTCCCGTGCTCGACCGCGACGACGGACGCGTGAAATAGCCGGCTGCGCTCAGCCGTGTCGATCGGGCTGCTCAGGATGGGGCTGCACGCTCCACGACGGCGGCTCGTCCGCACCGGCGGCCTCATCGCGCGCGGCGTCCGATGCCGTCGGCTGCACCACGCCGGGTGCATGGTGCACCGGCGCGTACACCGCGTAGAGGCGCATCGGCACGTCGCCCGTGTTCACGATGTCGTGCCAGGTACCCGCGGGCACCTGGATGCTCCAGCCATCGCTCACGTCCTGCTGGTAGTCCAGGGCGTCCCGGGCCGATCCCATCAGAACCCTGCCCTGACCTGAATCGAGGCGGAGGAACTGATCGGTCTCCGGGTGCTGCTCCAGTCCGATGGACCCTCCGACCGGGATCGACATCAGCGTCACCTGAAGGTACCGACCAGTCCACGCGACGGTGCGATAGTTCGCATTCTCCTTCGTCGCACGCTCGATGTCGAAGGCGTTCGGATCCGGTCCATTGTCGACGACCATGGGCGTGACCTCCTTCTCACCACCCCAGCCGGGGCGGCACGACGCTGCATCCCCCATCCTCCCGAGGGACTCCACCCACCCTCACGCCCATCGTCGCACCGTCATCTCGGCGCGGACCCGCCCGGCCGGCCGGCCGGTCGGCCAGCCGGCCGGGAGGGTTCAGTGGGCTGAACGGACAACTTATCCCACACGTGCGTCCGCTTGGGTTGGACAAGTCGGCACTCCATTGCGCGGAAAGCCGCGATGCCGGTGGACATCTCCGAGCGGTTCCTACACGCAGTTTCAGCAGTGTCTCTAGTGCCTCGATAGTGAGCGCCTGCAAGGTGGTCTGCTCGTCGACGGCGAGTTTCTTGATTGCCTTGTTCAGCGATACCGGCACGCGGGTCGAGTGCATCACCATCGGCTCGGCCAGCGCGCCGCCGGCCTTGAGGTCGTCCACCCGCGTCGGCGGGGTTTTCTTCCGTGCGCTATCGAATACGTTGCCGACGCTCATTTCACGAGTCCTTTCAGCTCCGCGAGCACGTCAGCGTAGACGCCCGCATCGGTGATCTTCTGCCCGTAGGCCATTGCGAGCGCCTGGGCCTGCGGAACTTCGGTGTCGAGTACCGGGATACCGAACGGCTCCAGCGCCTCGCGCACCTGAGCGGCGGCAACGGTGCGCTTCACCACGCGAGTCAGCAACACCACGGCGGTCGCATCAGTGAGCGCCTGCACTTCCTCGACGAGCTGCACCGTCTCGGCGTACTGCGCGAAGTCGCCGCCTGTGGGCTGCATCGGGATTACGACCAGATCGGCTGCGCGCAGCGCCGAGGTCGTCACACCGAGGTCGCCAGGCGGGGTGTCGATTACGACGTGATCGTGCGAGGCACCGAGCCACGTCTGTTTGTGGATCGTGGGTTTCGGGTGCGCGGTCACATCCCATTCCAGTGCGTTCGCCCAGTTGAGCGCGTCTCCCTGCGGGTCGGCGTCGACCACGAGCACGCTGTCGCCCGCCGTCTTGAGCGCGGCCGCCAGGTGCATCACGGTCGAGGTTTTCCCCGTGCCGCCTTTCAGGTTCACTACTGCGATCTTCATAAGGCAAGTCTACATGTAGACATGTCTACTTGTAAATGCGTTGATATTTCTAGAAATAACAAGTCTGAATGTAGACATGTAAGCAACAGCGATATGGTGCCGTAGGATAAACAGAACGAGCCGCCCCCGTTGGCACCGGGAACGGCTCGCCGCACCGACGAGAGCCGCCGGCGCGTAACACCCCCTGAACAGACCAGGAGGCTCTAGTGAGCGTACCGAACCAAGACCCCCTGAGCTTGCCCGACTGGATGCGTCGGCAGCTCGACCATGCCACCGCCGTTGAGCACGGCGAAGCGAACGAGCGTCGCGGCATCGTGCTCGGCAACGGCTACTTCTCGCTGACACCGATGGACGAGCAACCCGCCCGTGAATGGCAGGGGCAGAACTCGTACACATCGTGGTCGATCAGCGCCGGCAAGGTACTCACTAAGCACGGTGAATGGGTCGAGGCTCCCGTGCCCTCGGGGAAACCGGCGCTGCTGATCGGTGCAGCAATCGCAACGAAGATCCGCTCGACCGTCAAGGCCGGCGGCAACCCGCTCGACGGGATCGGCCTTGAAGAGACGCAGCGCTCTCTCGCGGCCGACCTCGGCTACCCATCGACCGGCGGCCGCCAGCACCAGGAACTCACCCGCCAGGTCACCGGGTTCGCCGTCTCGACGTTCCACATGGCCGAGTGGGGGCCGGAGGACGCTGAGGGTGGCCGCCGCTACCGCCAGCAGTCGACGACACTTGCGAGCGGCGTGCAGCTCTACGTGCCCGGCTGGGGCGACGTGCTCGACGGCCTCGACTCGTACATCGTGCCCTCGCAGCTCCTCGTCGATCTGGCGCTCGATCCCAAGACCCCGCCGGCGCGCCTCGACGCGCTCGCGCGCATGTCGGGGCCGTTCCCGATGCAGGTTGCCGCGTGGCTTGAGAAAGTGCTGTTCTCGATCAAGGACGGCCCCCGGCGCGAGCGCATCTTCGAGTGGGCCGACCTCTACGACGAACTCACCCACGGCTACAAGCGCCTCGACAACTTCCGTGCCCGGTTCCGCGCCGCGCTCGACGAGGCAGCCGCCACGCGCCGGATTCACGGCGACGGCATCGAGACAAACTTCGCCATTGAGCGGGTGCCCGGCCGACGCGGTGGGGGAACCGTGCTCATCATCCGGCGTAGCCCGCTGCTCAGGCTCCCGGCTGACGAGCTGTAGCAGCCTATTTCCCTACCGAGCGCCACACCCCTAGCAGTCGTCATTTCCCTACTGAACGACTCGCCCCGAACCCTGTGGATAACCAGCTCCGTGAGTCGTTCAGTAGGGAAACCGTGAGTCGTTCAGTAGGGAAATACGCGCGTCTCGATCTACTCCCGTCTGGGGTGTCGTTGTTCCCTAGTTCTCTTCTTACCTAGTTCTCTCTTTTACCTACTTACCGACGTAACTCAAGACCGCGCGCGTGCGCGAACTAGACCGTGTTGTCGGCAGGTTCTCGACGAGCCGCGCCCGTCTCGGGGCTGCCGCGGGTTTCGCAAGCGAAACCCTTGCCCTCAGAGGGATTGGTTACGCCCGTACTTCCCACGGATGGGGTGACGATACACCGTCAGGTGCAGCTCACGCTCACAACGGAACACCCCCGGAGACGCACGAGAACGGCCCTGGGAGCGACGCGAGTGCGTTGCCGGTAGTTCTTCCCAGGGCAAGAGGCTTTTGAGAGCGTCAAAGACGATCCAGCGAAGCCCCCGGCCCGAGCAGAACGTGACACATTTGTGCGCCTATTTGTGGCGCATCATGTATGCTGGTGGCATGTCTATCGCTCATGTTCTCCCCAGCCGGGAAGCTCGCACCGAGATTCCCAAAGCGCTGCGCCGGTTCCGCACCGAGGGTGCGACGGCCGATCCTGTCGTGTTCGGCTCGCACCGTCGACCCGAGGCCGTGGTGATCCCGTTCGAGCTGTACACGTCGCTGCTGCCCGCGATCGAGGAAATCGAGATCGCCCAGATCGTGCGCGAGCGCCAGGGCGAACAGGCCCGCCCGCTCAGCGAGTTCGCCGCCGAGCTGGGCCTCGACGCGGCCGACTACGAGTAAGTGGCGCGCCGCAAGCTGGCACTGACCAGCCTCCCCGGTTTCGAGCGCGACGTGTACGCGCTGCCCGATCCTCGCACCCGCAAAATGGCGCTCGACATGCTCGCGTTCATCCGCGACGGACGGGTGCAGGGCGAACCCCTCGGCCAGCACGTCAAGACCGGAGACCTCTCGGACTGCTACAAGTTCTACTTCGACCCCAACGGCGTCGGAAAGCCCCGCTACCGCCTCGTGTACCGCTACACCCCGAACGAGGTGGAAGCCGTCGCAGTCGAGGCCGTCGCCGTGGGCGAGCGCAGCGGCCTCGACGTGTACCTCACCGCCGCCGAACGACTCAAGCGACTGTCAGAAAGCGACCATGACTAGAGCCGTCACCCTCATCCGTTCGCAGGCGCTCTCCGATGCCGCCGAGTACGCCTACGCCGCCACCGCGCCGGCCGATGCGCGGCTGATCTTCCTTGCCGGCTCTTGCCCGCTCAACGAGGACGGTACGACCGCAGGAAAAAGCGACTATGCGGTGCAAGCGGCAAAGTGCATCGAGAACATGAACACCGCTCTGGCCGAGGCTGGCGCAACCATCGAGGACGTGATAAGCACCCGCGTTCTGGTCGCCTCGACTGAACAGGCCGACCTCGTAACCGCGTGGGAAGTCGTGCGCGATGCGTTCGGTTCGCACGACGTACCCAGCACACTCATGGGCGTTACCGTGCTCGGCTACGACGACCAGCTCGTTGAGATTGAAGCTGTCGCCGCAGTTCAGGACTGAGCGCGAGTCAGACCGCGTTGCGCATCCGTCGCAGTGCAAACGCCTGGCTCCCGGCGAACAGGGCAATATCGACGGCCACCGCGAGCACAGCCAGCACGACGAGTACCGCTGCGCTCGTGAGTGAGAGCGCAGCCACCGCAGCGGCCGCGAGCAGGTTGGCGATCATCACGAGCCGGAGCGCGGCACGCATTGGCAATCGGGCGAGCATCACCAGGATCAGCCCGGCCCAGAGCACCACCGCGACCCCAGCCGTCACGAGCACCCACACAGGCACCGGCAGAGCTGTCGCGATTGACGGAGCCGTGAACGCAACGCCTGCGCCGAGCACTATGCAGTAGGCCGCATCGAGCCGCAGGCTCAGCCGCCCAATCCGCTCACCGCTCCACTTGCTCATGCCCTCATCCTACGACCCGACCTCTTGCCTTACGAACCTTGCCAGCTCCGCCGGCAACCCACGCCCCACACTCACGCCCCACACTCACAATCTGCTCGCTATTATTGAAGCACGTAATCTACCAATACAGATTACGGGGCCGCGACCTCGGTTCGCGGCCCGGGACGAGGGGATGAGCCGGTGAGCAAGTGGCGGCTTCAGCGTTTCATGGCCGGGCGACCGCTGAGAGCTACCTGCTCGAACGCGACCTGGACCGCCTCGACGACTACTACCGCGAGGGCAAAGAGCGTTCTGTCGAGCACGGCGCCGTCGGCGTCGCCGGCACCGAAATGGGTGCGCTCACGCCCGAGCAGTTCCGGGCGTGGATGGAGCACCGCGACCCGAAACCGACCAGGTGCGCGGCGCGTTCCGCAGCGTACTTTCATCAACTCCGGAGGGCATTGAAGTCGGCGGCACGCCGCTCTACCAAGAAAACCATCATCAGCGTCGACAAGACGAGCCTGGCGGCCGCCGCGAACCCGAGGGCTGCGGCCGCGCTCGAACAGGCGATGAGTCGGGCCTGCACCGTGGCGGCCGGAGGCCGTCGCAGAGCACGCGGTTACCTGGATCGGGCCGCGCGGTGCGCAGCGGCAAGTGAAGTTCGACCGTATCGAGTTCACGAGTGTTCAGCACACCACGAGTCGGCCCGGCGACCCGCATTACCACCGGCACATGCAGATCCCTCCCTGTGGGCGAAGTCGCCGGCGAATGGCGGGCGCTCGACGGGCGCACGCCGTACCGGCTCGCGCGCGTGAACGCGGCCGCCGACCTCGCGTCTTCAACCGATATGGAGCTGCGACAGGTGCTCGCGGCCGAGGGTCGAGCTGGGAGCCGGCGCAGGGCGGTGGCCGCGTCACCGAGCAGCGCCGCTCGTCAATGAGCACTCGGCCCAAGCCGGGACTGTGGTCGCACAGAATCGTGAACAGCTTGAGCAGGCGTGGCGGATCGCACACTCCAGGTACAGGAGCCGGGGCCGCGTCAGTGGCAGGCGTGGGATACGCACGCCTGGGCGCAGGAGCGGCCCACGAAGAAGCCTGACGCCGAGCTGACCCTCGAGGGGCTGGCCCGCCTGCGGGCGAGGTCACCCCGCAGAACACCGACCGCACTCTGTACGGGCAGGAAGCTTCCCATCCTGCCGGACTGCGCCGGCGCTCGACGACCTCGCCGGCAGCGTCTGGCGTGGTCGCTGGCCGACGCAGGCGGTGCCGTCAATCGACGCCTGCACAGACGTACCTCATCAGCGACGTGGGTGCATGAGCTGCGCGACGCCGCTATCGACACCGCCATGCAGCGCAGCGCCTGTTCCTCGACGCCGGCGTGAACGTCGAGGGCGTCAGGCACTACACGAGCGACCAGGTGCTTGCCAGATCAGCAGTCAATCGACGCGCTCACCGCCCGGCGTTGTGGTGCCGGGGCGAGGCCGACACCGTGGCCGCGCAGCGGGAGGGGTTCACCTCTCGGCCGAGCAGCAGACGGCGGCCGAAGCGATAGCCGGCACACTCGCTTGTCGTGATTCAAGGCCGGCGCGGCGACGATGCTCGAAGCGGCCGCCGAATCGCTCAACGAGCAGGGCCGCGCTCGGTGGTCGTCTCCCCGACCAAGCGCGGCGGCGCGTTGGAGGCCGGCGACGTTCGGCGTCGACGGCGAGAGCGTCCACGCTGCTGTACCGCGCCGGCGCCGAGGTCGACGACGCCGGGCGCTGGCAGCTCCTCAACGGTGGCGGTCGCAGCCGGCAGGCTGGCGACTCGACGAACACACGGTGCTCGTGGTCGATGAGGCCGATTCTCGACCAAGACACCGCCGCGCAGCGTTGCACCAGTACGTCGACGACATGCGGCTCGGGTCGCTCGGTGCTCTCCGGCGATGCGGCGCAGTCAGCCGCCGTCGGCCGAGGTTACCTCTGCTCGCGCCTCGCAGCTCGTGGCGTTCACCGACGTTCGACGGTTCCGCACCCCAGACGGCGGGATCGACGAAGCCTATGCCGAGCTGTCGCTGAGGATGCGCGACCGCGACGACCCCGGCCAGATATTCGACGAGCTGCACGAACGCGGCCTGATTCAGACCGGCACCCCTGGCGAGGTGCTCGAGCGGCTTCCGAAACCATCGCGCTCGAGCAGCAGGCCGGCCGCAGCACCATCGCCGTCACGTCGACGAACGCGGCCGCGCAGCAGATCAACCACGCCGTGTACGAGCGTCTGGTCGACGCCGGCGTGATCGACCCCGCCACCGTGACGCACGGGCGCGACGGCGACCCCATCGCCGCAGGCGCGCAGGTAGCGACCCGCGAGAACGACCGCGAGCTCGGCGTCGCCAACCGGCAGACGTGGACGGTACGGGGCGTGAACGCTGACGGCCGGATCACCGTTGCCGACCCGACGACGGGGCATCACCGCACTCCTCGACGCCGACTACGGCCGAGCATGCAGCTCGCCTACGCCGTCACCGGGCACGGTGCGCAGGGCATGACCGCCACACCGCGCACGCGGTGCTCTCCGACGAGATGATGCCGCCGGCGTCTACGCCGTCGGCATGATCGGCGCGGCCGCGACGCGAACGTGCTGCACGTCGTCGCCGTCGACGAGCAAGATGCCTGCGAGCAGTTCGTCGAGGCGTTCACCCGCGACAGCTCAGACCGTGGCCTCGACGAAGCCCGAAAGCGGGGCCGAGCGCTGCCGGTTACGCACGGCATCATCGCCGGCGACGCCGCGACCGTGGCCGAAGAGGTCGACCAGCTCACCCGCGAAGCTGCACACGCCGAGCAGCAGGCCGCCGTCTGGAACGATGCAGCCGGGCAGTTCGCCAGGTTGTGCGAGCAGCAGACCGCCGAGCTGCACCAGCTCGAACAGGTCGCGGAGACGACGCAGGCCACCGCGCAGCAGGCGACACCGAAGCCCGCCCTGCTGCGCCACCGAAGCTCAGACCGCCGGGGCCGTCGCTGCGCTGCGCGAGCGCATGCGACGCAGGCGCAGCAGGAAGCGCGCAGCGCCGCCGGTTCAGTCGCCGGCGTGCCGAGCGCGACGCCCAGGCTGCTACGAGCGCGGGAGCAGGCGCGCGGCCGCGCTGAGCAGCGCTGGGGCAGCGCCCCGCGGGGGCCGCACGAGGTCGAGAGCTGGTCGAGCGCGTCAGCCAGCAGCGCGCCGGCCAAAACCCCCAGGTGCGCGACGCGAGCAGCCGCAACCGCCGCGTGAAGATCGACAAGTCCGCGCGCGAGCGGCACCCGCTCGAAGCGTCCGGCCTCGCCCGCCGAGTATTCCGAAACGACCCCGCCGCGCATGTGATGACGGCCGAGAGCGGGGAGCGCCGTGCAACTCGGTACGCGCAAGAATGGCGCGCCCGTGCCACCGATGCACGAGCCGAGGCCGTCGAGCTACGCCAGCTTCCCACCGCTCAAGCCGCCGAACGAGTGCAGACGAAGCACCAGGCCGCAGCAGAGCACGCGGCACGCGAAAAGCAGCTCGCGCGCGAACGCGCTGAACGACTCCGGCAGCACGACCCCTACCGCCCAACTCGCCACCATCCGGGCCAATACCGAGGCGGCCCCAGCCTCGGCCGGTAACTACTTAATCCTCGGTGAGTAAGAGTTTCACCACGTCGAGGCGATCTGAGGGTTAGCCAGACTGTTCGATGATAAGCATGTCGTTGGCATCAAACTTCCAATCGTCGGCGTAGGCAACTTCCCAGTAGTAGCCGTCCGGGTCGCGGAAGTAGCCGCTGTATCCGCCCCAGAAGACCAGTTCGGGGGCCTTGGCGATGGTGCCTCCAATGCTTTCGATCTTTGCGAAGATCGCGTCGACTTCCTCTTTCGTTTTCGCGTTATAGGCGAGGGTGATGCCGTTGAAGGCTGCGGCGGGGTCTGAGGTAGTGGGCGGGCTGTCTCCACCGATGTCTGCGGCCAGTTCTTCTCTCTGGAAGAGTTCGAGTTTGGTGCTCCAAGTTGTCGAAGAACACGATTTCGGGTTCTCTTCGTTGTTGGGAGTTTCTCTGAAGCTGAGGCCATCGCGGTGAAAGCTCGGGAGCGGATGAGGCCTGAACCGCCCTGGGTTTGATGGAGACTGACGTTATTTGATTCCCAGCAGCCGGTCGGCGGCTGTTGGGCCAGCATAGAACGCTTCCTCGAACTCCGCGGGCGGGATGTCGCCGAGGTAGCCATGCAGGCGTTGCGTGTTGTGCCAATGCACCCAGCCGAGGGTCGCCAGTTCCAGGTCCTCGACCGTCTTCCACGGACCGGATCTGGCGGGTCCGCGGACGAGTTCGGTCTTGTAGTAGCCATTGACTGTCTCGGCGAGGGCGTTGTCATAGCTGTCCCCGACGGTTCCGATCGATGGTGTCGCACCGATCTCAGCGAGGCGTTCGCCGTAGCGAATCGACGTGAATTGAGACCCGGCGTCGCTGTGACACCGCAGATCCTCGTGATGGCGGCCTCCTTGACCGCGCGGCCATCTCGATCGCGTCGAGAACCATCTCAGTGCGCATATGTGACGCGCACCGCCACCCCACGATCCGGACCGAACGCGCCACCGATGAAGCAGACGTAGGCGACTCCGGCCCAGGTGGAACGAACGCCGATCGGTAACCCAGAGCCGGTTCGGTGCGGATGCGGTGAACTCCCGCTTCACAGATCAGGATGCCGAGCCGAGGTCGGATCGCCCGGTCGTCTTCACCCGGGCTTCGACCGGAGATCGCCCTCGATACCTGCTGCCCGTACGAGCCGGTTCGTCTGATCCCGGCCGATCTCAATCCCTTCGCCCGGCGAGCCGCTTTCCAGGAGTTTCCGGACCCCATAGACGCGATAGTTGTCTTCCCAGAGAGCGACAAGCTCAGGGGTCAGGACGGCGTCACTGATCGACCGCGCCGACGGGGCACGTCTTCGCGGCGTAATACGTGCTCGGAGCTATCTGCAAGATACCAGATGGGCTCGACTCCAAGCGGGCGACCTCGATGACGTCGTTCTTGTTCGCGTCGATGAACGCGACCATTTCCGGTGTTGGCGGTCGAGCCCGCCCCGGAAG
>JAWKJW010000036.1:0-13123 GCA_041393555.1 Tessaracoccus sp.
ATCTAACTCAACTCCCAATCTCTCACCAACCGACTCACAACCAGCTTGACAAAGAGGGTCAGACACCGAAAAATCGGCCATTGGCCGATTTTCCTGGATTGGGGGCGCGGAGTGGTCGGGGCGGGGGAGGGTCCGAGTTCGGGAGATGGAGGTGCGTAAGTCCTCTGGGGTCGACCCAACCGCGGAGAGGATCGCAGCCGCATCCGAGCTGAACGACACCGGAGCGCCTGGCAGCCTGCTCACCGCGGGCACGAGATCCTTCTCATTGATGACCCACGCCCTGCAGGCGGCGTGCCACGCGTGCGCCAGCAGCATGACGGCATTCGTGAGGCAAAGCGATACGTAGGCGGTGTCGCTGGTGCCCGCAGCCTTTGTGGCGCCATCAAGGTGGAAATCCACTTGCCACAGGTTGCCCATCAGCGAGCGACTCAGCGCCTCGGGGTACGGATTGATCGACGCGGCGAGGGCAGCGTGCACGCCCTCGTGGTCGACGAGAGGGACACCCAGCGCGACTTCGCCCGCATAAGCCACGTCGAGGAATCCGAAAGGGTGTCCTGGCTGCTGGTGGAACGCAAACTCTCCTCGAACCGCACGCGCGCACTGCTCGGCGACGCGGGTGACGTCGCGCAGGATGAGGTCGACAGGCGTGTCAGCCACCGTGATCCATGCACCGCTGTCCACCCAAAGACCCCATGAACCGGGCTCGCCGACCTTCAGCGCGGATCCGTGCCACCGCCCCGCCACAGCCGCGAGGACGGAACGGTCGACGTCGGAACTCACGTACAAACCGAGATCGACGTCGGAATCGGGGCGGTGCGTGCCGCGGGCACGGCTGCCTCCCAGAACAACGGCAGTCACCCCAGGAACTGCGGCGAGATCGTCGGCAAGCCGTCGCAACTGGGCATCCGAGATCATTGCTTGACCCTACTCGCGGGCTCGTCGGCGCGCCATGTCTGCCGTCGGGTGGGGTAGTGGCCGATTTTCGGCATCAGACACCGAAAAATCGGCCATTGGCCGATTTTCCTGGATTGGGGTTTCCCGTGGGCGGGCAGGGAGTGGGGTGTGGCTGTGTGGAGGAGCGGAGTGGCGTGGGGCTACAGCACCTTGGCGAAGAAGTCCTTGGTGCGCTCTTCCCGCGGGTTATCGATCACCTGCGACGGGGGTCCTGCCTCGACGATCACCCCGTCGTCCATGAAGACCACCTGGTCGGCGACCTCGCGGGCGAAGCCCACCTCGTGGGTGACCACGATCATCGTCATGCCAGACTCGGCGAGGTTCTTCATCACCTGAAGCACCTCACCCACCAGTTCCGGATCGAGGGCCGAGGTGGGCTCGTCGAAGAGCATCAGCTGCGGGTCCATGGCCAGCGCCCTGGCGATGGCGACCCGCTGCTGTTGGCCTCCGGAGAGTTGCGCCGGATAATGGCTCATCCGATCGCCGAGGCCCACCTTGGCGAGTTCCTCGCGGGCGCGTGCCTCGGCCTCGACCTTGGAACGGCCCAGCACCTGACGCTGCGCCTCCATCACGTTGCCGAGCGCCGTCATGTGCGGAAACAGATTGAAGCGCTGGAACACCATGCCCACGGCACGACGTTGCCGAGCGATCTCCTTGTCCGGCAGGCGGTGCAGCACCGTCTTGCCGTTCTTGGTGACCTCGCGCATGCCCATCAGCTCGCCGTTCACGAAGATCCGGCCGGCGCTGATCTGTTCGAGGCTCGTTGATGCAACGGATCAAGGTCGACTTGCCGGAGCCCGAAGGCCCCAGCACCACGCAGACCTCGCCGCGCTTCACCACCAGGTCGACGCCCTTCAGGACATGCAGGTCGTCGAAGAGCTGTGCACGCCGTGCACTTCCACCATCGCGGTCATGGGGTTACATCCAGGTTCGTGTCGTCGCGGACGGTATGGGAGGCGAGAATCGCCTGCTGGCGCTTGGACATGCCACGCGGTTTCTTGCTGGGGTTGTCCTCGTCGAAGCCCTTGCCGTAGTAGGCCTCCAGGCGCATCTGCCCGACCATCAGGATCGAGGTGATCACCAGATACCAGATCGCCGCGACGAGCAGCAGCGGAATGGGCAGGAACGCCCTGTTGCCGATGGCGTTGCTGACGTAGGTGAGCTCCAGGGAGAACGGCACCGCGAGCACCAGGGAGGTGGTCTTCAGCATGGAGATGGTCTCGTTACCCGTGGGCGGCACGATCACCCGCATGGCCTGCGGGATGATGATCCGGCGCAGCGTGGTGGAGCGTTTCATCCCGAGTGCAGTGGAGGCCTCCCATTGGCCCTTGTCCACCGAGTTGAGGCCCGAGCGCACGATCTCGGAGAGATAGGCGCCTTCGTTCAGGCCCAAACCGAGCACCGCGGCCACGCCGGCGTTGAACACGTCGTAGGTGGTGAATGTGTAGAACTCGGGTCCGACCGGAATACCCAGGCTGAGCCTGGGGTAGAGCACCCCGAGCAGCCCCCAGAACACCAGCTGCGTGTAGACGGGAGTGCCGCGGAAGAACCAGATGTAGACCCAGGAGACGCCGCGCAGGATCGGATTCGTGCCCATCCGCATGATCGCCATGGTGACGGCCATGACGATGCCCAGCAGCATCGCCGCGACGGTCAGCAGAAGCGTCCAGCCAATGCTCCTCAGGATCCGGGGATCGAAGAGATGATCGGCGACGACATCCCACCGGTAATTCGGGTTGGTGAGCAGCCCGTGGACGAACATCGCCGCGAGCACGAGGACGATGCCCGCCCAGATCCAGACACTAGGCCTGGGTACGGGGCGGGCTTGGATCAACTCCGGCGGCTGCGGCATGTGGAAAGCCTCAGGCCTGCGGGTTCAGCTCGGCAGTGGTCAGCGCAGCGCCCTCGACGCCCCAGCTGTCGAGAATCGCCGCCCACGTGCCGTCATCCATGAGGTGCTGCATCGCCTTCTGCATCGCCTCGGTCAGCGCCTCGTCGCCCTTGGAAACGACGATGCCCTGAGGGGCCGCGTCGCGAATCCCGCCGACCACCTCAAGCTGGCCGCCGGTCAGAGAGGAGGCGTAGCTGGCGACGGTAGAGTCGGCGTAGAAGGCGATCGCCTTACCGCCCACCACGTTGGTGGTGGCGTCCGACTGACGCGGGTAGGAGAGGATTTCGATGGGATCCTCACCGGCCGCGGCGCATTCGTCGGAGAACGTACCGAGTTCCTCTTCCTGCCAGGTGCCGGTTTGCACGGCGATGCTCTGGCCGCAGACATTGTCGGGGTCCAGCCCGTGCGGGTTGCCGGTCTGCACGGTGTAGCTGGAGCCCACCGTGATGTAAGAGATCATGTTGGCTTGTTCCATGCGATCCTCGCGGATGGTGAACGAGGAGATACCGACATCGAACTTGCTGCCGATGCCGGGGATGAGTGACGCGAACTCCGCATCTTCCACCTGAGCCTCAAGGCCTAACACGTTGCCGAGTGCACGACCCAGATCGACGTCATAGCCGATGTAGGTGTTGAGGTCGTCGGCGCGGAACTCGGCGGGCGCGTAGTCGGCCGAGGCGCCGATGAGAAGCGTGCCGCGCTCCGCGATCTCCGCCGGCACCAAGGCGGCGATCTCATCGACCTTGACCACACCGGAAGTATCAAAAGTGCGATCGGTCTGCTCTTCGCCAGCCGCGACGCTGGGATCTCCGCTGGTGGTGGGGGAGCCGGGCTCAGGCTGGGTGGTGTCCCCGCCGCACGCGGTCAGGGACAGGGCGGCGATGATTCCGGCGGCATACAGGCGGCGCACTTCAGGCCTCGTTTCAAGTCAGGAGTTGGGGTGTCAAACGCTCACAGACTAACGCAACGCGTCCGGGCGACCCTCGTGGGAGGGGTGCCCAGACGCGCTGTCGGAGAAGATGTAACTCAATCGTGACCTGCGACGCAGGAACGTGACTTACGGCACGGCCCTGCGGATCATGAGCAGGGATAACCCTGCCATCGCCAACGAAGCGAGGAACAGGTAGCCGCCCCATCCCGTGATGGATGTCGCGGCAAACCAGGCCCCGACGGCCGCCCAGGCGTTCACCCGGGTGATCAGCGCGACGGCGAGCACCAGCAGAATCGCCAGCCCGATGAGCGCGACGGTCAGGACGGTCTGGCCGAAACGCTTGTACACAGTGGCTGTGAAGAGGCCGACCATGAAGAACACCATGGGTGCCATGAAGAAGAACAGCCATGCTCCGAAGACGCCGTCTGCCCATAGCCAGGGCAGATGGAACATCCATCCGTTCATCCCCCACCCGTCGGTGGCCTTCTCGATCAGCCCGCCGATGACGTAGACCACCGAGAGGGGGAGCGCCGTGGCAGCCGCCGTCAGCGTGGTGCCGAAGAAGAAATCCCGCCGCGTGATGCTGAGGGCTTGGGAGAACGGGAAACTCAGGGTCAATGACTGGATGCCGATGACCAGGAAGTACCAGAGGGGCGCCTGGGCTCCACCGCCATGCTTAGGCCCGTCGACGGGGATCATGGCGTAGATCAGCAGCGAGACCAGGAAGGCCCCGCCCAGCACGATCAGGGGAATGGTGACGAAGGTCGCGCGGTTGATCCACTGCATCCGAACGACGTTGAGCACGCGGGTCATCGCAGGGCTCCTTCCTTGAGGGGGTTGTCCTTCGTGGCGTGCTGTGTGGCACGCACGATCATCTGCTGGAGGGGGACGGGGGCGACGTCGACGCCGGCAGCTCGAAGCTGCTCGTGTTCGACGCCGGATAGCCGTCCGAGCACCGTGGCCGACAGCACGTGGCCCAGGGAGTCGGTGTGAATCACCTCGCGTCCGGCCACGAAGGCCTCGACGGCGGGGCGCGGCCCCACGAGGTTGACGCACCTGTCGCGGATCTCGTCGGTGGTCTCGTCCATCAGGATTCTTCCCTGGTCGATCAGGATCACATGTTCGATCAGGTTCGCGATCTCGTCGATCAGGTGCGACGAGAGGACGATGGTGCGGGGATGCTCGGCATAGTCCTCAAGGAGGCGGTCGTAGAAGATCTGCCGGGCGACGGCATCCAAGCCCAGGTACGGCTCGTCGAAGAAGGTGATCTCGGCGCGCGCTGCCAATCCGATGATCACGCCCACTGCGGAGAACTGGCCGCGCGAGAGCTTCTTGATGGTGGTCTTCAAGGGGAGCTGGAAGTCTGTGATCAGTGCATCCGCCAGGTCCTGGTCCCAGTGAGGGAAGAACAGCCGGGCCGCGCCGAAAGCGTGCCTCGCGGTGGCGTCCTCGGGGTACTTCTGAGACTCCCTGACGAAGCACATCCGGGACAGGATCGAGGCCTTCTCGTAGGGCTCCTCGCCGAAGACCCGGATCGATCCGGAGGTGGCGAAGTTCTGGGCGGTGAGCAGCGACATCAAAGTGGTCTTGCCCGCGCCGTTTCGGCCGAGCAGGCCGTAGATGACGTTTTCTTCCAATCGGAGTGAGACGCCGTCGAGCGCCTTAACCGACTTGTAGTGCTTGGTGAGGTCTCGCACCTCGACGACGGTGGTCATCCGAGTGTTCCTTCCGTATGTGGTGCTGCGTTGTCGGTCATGCGTTCTTGGAGTGCCGCGATGAGTTCGGCCGGGGTGAGTTGAAGTCGTGTGGCCTCGGCCAGGAGGGGGTCGAGATAGTCCTTGGTGAACGCCTCGCGGCGTTCGGTCAACAGTCGTGCGCGGGCGCCGTCGGTGACGAACATGCCGACGCCTCGCTGTTTGATCAGCACCTGCTTGTCCACCAGCAGGTTGATGCCCTTTGCAGCCGTGGCGGGATTGATTCGGTAGAACGCGGACAGCTCGTTCGTGGAGGGCGCCTTCGCGCCTTCAGCCAGTGAACCGTCGACGATCGAATCCTCGATCGATTCGGCGATCTGCACGAACAGCGGTCTGCCCTCTTCGATCACGACGGCTCCTTGTTCAGTGGTTCATTACTCAAGTAGTTAACCATGGTTGTGGTGAAGAATCAAGAGGGTGGGCCCCTGAAGTGCTCTTCGAGGCTCGCAAGCTCGTGGTCCCTGATGCGAAAGTATGTGTGGGTTACTGCATCCAGGTCCGTGATGCGAAAGTGAGCATGGCTAAACCCGTTGTCCGGTCCCTGAGGTGCGAGGAATGAGCCTCGAAGGGCGTTAACCGGAACCTTTGGGCACAGTCCCTGCGGATGCTCACGTTTACGCCCTTCGAGGTTCCTCGCAGAGCTCGTCACACCTCAGGGACCGGTGGTTGGGTCTCGTATCTCTCACTTTCTTGCCCCCGGTGGCAGCGAAGCAGCCCGGAAGCTGAGGTGTGAGGAACGAGCCCTTCGAGACACTCGTTCCTCGCTCCTCAAGAACTGCCTTGCGGAAGTGTGTGGCGGATCCCTCTATCGGGTCCCTGAGGTGCGAGCGCCAGCGAGCCTCGAAGGGCGTAAAAACGTAAGTATGGGCACAATCTTTGCCAAAGCCCTAGTCAACGCCTCTTCGAGGTTCCTCGCAGAGCCTCGTCACACCTCAGGGACCTGACCAAGGGTTCCTCCGCTCGCTTCCTGTCTCACAGTGGCCTGAGTCAGCCCGAGACCTGACCAGGGGGTCCCTCCCGCACTTTCGCTTCACGGACCTGACAACGGGATTGCGCCACACACTTTCGATCAGGGACCACCCTTCGAGGCTCGCAGTCGTGGTCCCTGAGGTGCGAGGAACGAGCCTCGAAGGGCACCTCAGGGACCACCCTTCGAGGCTCCTTCGTCGCACCTCAGGGGCCACCTCGCGCGGGCGAAGGGCGATTTGGCGGCGCGGGGGAGAGGGGGTAATGTTCTCCAAGCCGAAGACCGCAGGTGACCGCAAGGTCATAACTTCCAGCAATGGGGGCCCGCGCAGGTGAACGCTAGAGCTTGCATGACTATCGTCATGACGCCCCGCGCCACCGGCACGGGGCTTTTTTTGTTGGGTTCGGGTCCGAGGCCCTGGGTTCACCCCCGATGGGTGGATCTCAGGTTGATGAACCGGAAGGAGACCCAATGGCGAGGCCGGAAAAGGCTGCGAAGGTCGCGGAGCTGTCTGACAAGTTCAGCAACTCGGCGGCAGCAGTTCTCACCGAGTACCGCGGTCTCACCGTGAAGGATCTGCAGACTCTGCGTCGATCCCTCGGTGAGGACGCCACCTACGCCGTTGCGAAGAACACCCTGACCGCGCTGGCCGCCAAGGACGCTGGAATCGAGGGTCTCGACGAGACCCTCACCGGCCCCACCGCCATCGCGTTCATCTCGGGTGACGTGGCAACCGTCACCAAGGGACTGCGTGACTTCGCAAAGGCCAATCCGTCTCTGGCCATCAAGGGCGGCGTCATGGATGGAAAGATCCTCGACGCCAAGACCGTGCTGAAGCTGGCCGACCTCGAATCTCGCGAGGTGCTGCTGGCCAAGCTGGCAGGTGCGCTCAAGGCGAACCTGTCCAAGGCTGCTTTTGCCTTCGCCGCTCCGGCCTCGAAGCTCGCCCGCGTTGTGGGTGCGCTCGAGACCAAGGCGCAGGACGATCCCGCCCTCATCGGTGGTGCCGGCTCCGCGCCGGCCGCCGTGGCCGAAGAGACCCCCGCCGCGGAAGCGGCACCCGAAGCAGCAGACGCTGCGCAGTGATCCGTCGCAGCGTGTGCTGCAGCGAAACTTGAGAAAGGACGCCAACTATGGCGAAGCTCACCAACGAAGAGCTCCTTGATGCCTTCAAGGAGATGACCCTGATCGAACTGTCCGAGTTCGTGAAGCTGTTCGAAGAGACCTTCGACGTCACCGCCGCCGCCCCGGTTGCGGTTGCCGCTGCTGCCGCCCCCGCGGCTGCCGAGGCTGCTGAGGAAGAGGCCGGCTCCGACAAGGTCGACGTCATCCTGACCTCCGGCGGCAGCAAGAAGATCGCCGTCATCAAGGAGGTGCGCGCTCTGACCTCCCTCGGCCTGAAGGAGGCCAAGGACCTCGTCGAGGGCGCCCCCAAGCCTGTCCTCGAGCAGGTCGACAAGGACACCGCCGCTAAGGCGAAGGAGGCCATCGAGGCCGCCGGTGGTTCCGTCGAGGTCAAGTGACCTAGGAACCGATCCACTTTCGTGGCCCGCCCCTCGGGGCGGGCCACGATTGTTTTCGGGGGAATGAGACCCGCCAGGGGTGGGGGTTGCGCCGTCGTGCGGTGGCGGTATCATCATCGGTGAGATCAAAGGTGATCGGATCGAGAATCCGTGTGCCCTCGGGGACGCGGACCATTTGCCATGTTGGTGAGCTTGGTATAGAGTGCTTATTTGCCCTGCCATGCGTTGTCCCCGTTTCACTTGACTCGGGTCCTTCGTCATGCAGAGAAGAAGCTTCAAGCGTTCTTGGAAGGACCGAATCTTGGCCGCCTCGCGCTCTGCGTTGAAGAACACCAATGTCGTCTCGCCCACCGGGCGGATCTCCTTTGCGAAGATTCATGAGCCGCTGGAGGTGCCCAACCTCCTCGACCTGCAGATTGACTCCTACAACTGGCTGATCGGGAACCAGACGTGGAAGGACCAGGTTGCGGCGAAGCTCGCGGCCGGTCGCACCGACGTCAACACCCGGTCCGGACTAGAGGAGATCTTCGCCGAGATCTCCCCGATCGAAGACTTCAACGAGACGATGTCGCTGTCTTTCCGCGACCATCGCTTCGAGGAGCCGAAGTACAGCATCGAAGAATGCAAGGACCGCGACGTCACCTACGCCGCGCCGCTCTTCGTCACCGCTGAGTTCGTCAACAACGACACCGGCGAGATCAAGTCCCAGACCGTCTTCATCGGGGATTTCCCGCTGATGACCGACAAGGGCACCTTCATCATCAACGGCACCGAGCGCGTGGTCGTGTCGCAGCTGGTGCGTTCGCCCGGCGTCTACTTCGAGCAGACCCCGGACAAGACCTCCGACAAGGACGTCTTCTCCTGCAAGGTGATCCCGTCGCGCGGCGCGTGGCTGGAGGTCGAGATCGACAAGCGCGACATGGTTTCCGTGCGCCTCGACCGCAAGCGCAAGCAGAACGCCACCGTGTTGCTCAAGGCCCTCGGCTGGACCGAGGACCGCATCATGGAGGAGTTCGGCGACTTCGAGTCGATGCGCCTCACCCTGGAGAAGGACACCGTCAAGACCCAGGACGAGGCCCTGCTCGACATCTACCGCAAGCTGCGCCCGGGCGAACCGCCGGCGCGCGACGCGGCGCAGGCCCTTCTGGAGAACTACTACTTCCAGCCTCGTCGCTACGACCTGGCCAAGGTGGGCCGCTACAAGATCAACAAGAAGCTGGGTCTTGAGCTGCCGTTCGATCAGCAGGTCCTCACCACCGAGGACATCGTTGCCGCCATCAGCTACATCTGCGCGCTGCACGAGCACCGCGAGGACATCGACGGCACGCCCGTCGAGGCCGACGACATCGACCACTTCGGAAACCGCCGTCTGCGCACCGTGGGCGAGCTGATCCAGAACCAGCTGCGCACCGGCCTCGGCCGCATGGAGCGCGTCGTTCGCGACCGGATGACCACCCAGGACATCGAGGCGATCACGCCGCAGACCCTGATCAACATCCGTCCGGTGACCGCCGCGCTGAAGGAGTTCTTCGGAACCTCGCAGCTGTCGCAGTTCATGGATCAGAACAATCCGCTGGCCGGCCTGACCCACAAGCGTCGTCTGTCCGCGCTCGGCCCGGGTGGTCTGTCCCGCGACCGCGCCGGCATGGAGGTCCGCGACGTCCACCCGTCGCACTACGGCCGCATGTGCCCCATCGAGACCCCTGAAGGCCCCAACATCGGCCTGATCGGCTCGCTGGCGTCCTTCGCCCGTGTGAACCCCTTCGGTTTCATCGAGACCCCGTATCGTCGCGTCGTCGACGGCAAGGTGACCGATCAGATCGATTACCTCACCGCCGACGAGGAGGACCGCTACACGATCGCGCAGGCCAACGCCCACGTCGATCAGGACGGTACCCTGACCGACGAGCGCGTGCTGGTGCGCATCAAGCACGGCGACGCCGACGAGGTTCCGGTCTCCGAGGTGGAGTACATGGACGTGTCGCCGCGTCAGATGGTCTCCATCGCCACCGCGCTGATCCCGTTCCTCGAGCACGACGATGCGTCGCGTGCGTTGATGGGCGCCAACATGCAGCGCCAGGCGGTTCCGCTGATCCGCAACGAGGCTCCCTTCGTGGGCACCGGCATGGAGTACCGCGCCGCCGTCGATGTGGGCGACGTCACCCTGGCCAAGAAGCCGGGCGTCGTCACCTCCGTCTCGGGTGACATCCTCGAGATCGCCAACGACGACGGCACCTACTCGTCGTACAAGCTGGACAAGTTCGTGCGCTCCAACGCCGGTACCTGCATCAACCAGCGTCCGCTGGTCGACACGGGGGATCGCGTCGAGGTGGGCACCCCGCTGGCCGACGGTCCCTGCACCGATCAGGGCGAGCTGGCGCTGGGCAAGAACCTGCTCGTGGCCTTCATGCCCTGGGAGGGCCTGAACTACGAGGACGCCATCATCCTCAGCCAGCGCATCGTCCAGGACGACGTGCTCACCTCGATCCACATCGAGGAGCATGAGGTCGACGCCCGCGACACCAAGCTGGGCGCCGAGGAGATCACCCGCGACATCCCCAACGTCTCCGACGAGATGCTGGCCGACCTCGACGAGCGCGGCATCGTGCGCATCGGCGCCGAGGTGGGCGCGGGCGACATCCTGGTGGGCAAGGTCACCCCGAAGGGCGAAACCGAGCTGACCCCCGAGGAGCGCCTGCTGCGCGCCATCTTCGGTGAGAAGGCCCGCGAGGTGCGCGACACCTCGCTGAAGGTGCCCCACGGCGAGTCCGGCACCGTCATCGGCGTGCGCGTGTTCAACCGCGAGGACGACGACGAGCCTCGCCCCTGGGCGTGAACCAGCTGGTGCGCGTGCACGTGGCCCAGAAGCGCAAGATCTCCGACGGCGACAAGCTCGCCGGCCGCCACGGTAACAAGGGCGTCATCTCGAAGATCCTGCCGGTGGAGGACATGCCGTTCCTCGAGGACGGCACCCCCGTCGACATCGTGCTGAACCCGCTGGGCGTGCCCTCGCGAATGAACGTCGGCCAGGTTCTGGAGAACCACCTCGGGTGGATCGCCAAGACCGGCTGGGACATCACCGGTATCCAGGACGAGTGGGCCGAGCGCCTGCGCGAGGTGGGTCTCGGTCGCGTCGAGTCGGATTCCCGCGTCGCCACCCCGGTCTTCGACGGTGCCGACGAGCGCGAGATCGCCGGCCTGCTGGAGAACTCTCTGGTCACCCGCGACGGCGATCGCCTGATCGACGCGTCCGGTAAGGCGCGTCTCTTCGACGGCCGCTCCGGCGAGCCGTACCCGGAGAAGATCGGCGTGGGCTACATGTACATGCTGAAGCTGCACCACCTCGTCGACGACAAGATCCACGCGCGCTCCACCGGCCCGTACTCGATGATCACCCAGCAGCCGCTGGGCGGTAAGGCCCAGTTCGGCGGCCAGCGCTTCGGTGAGATGGAAGTGTGGGCCCTCGAGGCCTACGGCGCGGCCTGGGCCCTTCAGGAGCTGCTCACCATCAAGTCCGACGACGTTCCGGGCCGAGTGAAGGTCTACGAGGCGATCGTCAAGGGCGAGAACATCCCCGAGCCGGGCATCCCGGAGTCGTTCAAGGTTCTCGTCAAGGAGATGAAGTCGCTCTGCCTGAACGTCGAGGTGCTCACCGGTGACGGCAAGATCATCGACCTGCGCGAGTCGGAGGACGACATCCGCTCCGCTGAGGATTTCGGCATCGACCTCGGGCGCCGTCCCGGCGGCGACCGTTTCATGGACGTCGGCGAAGTCTGAGTTAGCGTCGGCCCGCGAGAGCGGGCCGGCACTCAGTCATCAAGGAACAAACTCAGACGAACCCATCACCTACAGATCAGTAGGGGAAAGAGAAGCAACGTGCTGGACGTGAACTTCTACGACGAGCTGCGCATCGGCCTGGCGAGCGCCGAGCAGATTCGTGAGTGGTCCTACGGCGAGGTCAAGAAGCCGGAGACCATCAACTACCGCACGCTCAAGCCCGAGCGCGACGGTCTCTTCTGCGAGAAGATCTTCGGGCCTACCCGCGACTGGGAGTGCTACTGCGGCAAGTACAAGCGGGTGCGCTTCAAGGGCATCATCTGCGAGCGCTGTGGCGTCGAGGTGACCCGCAGCAACGTGCGCCGCGAGCGCATGGGTCATATCGAGCTGGCCGCTCCCGTCACCCACATCTGGTACTTCAAGGGCGTGCCGAGCCGGCTGGGTTACCTGCTGGACGTGGCCCCGAAGGACCTGGAGAAGGTCATCTACTTCGCCGCGCACATGATCACCGCGGTCGACGAGGATGCCCGTCACCGCGATCTGGCCTCGCTGCAGGCGCGTCACGAGGTGGAGACCAAGCAGGTCGCCGCCCGGCGCGACGCCGACATCGAGGCGCGCATGCGCAAGCTGGAAGAGGATCTCGCCCAGCTGGAGGAAGAGGGCGCCAAGGCCGACGTCAAGCGCAAGGTGCGCGAGGCGGCGGAGAAGGAGACCGGCCTCCTCCGCAGCCGCACGCAGCGTCAGCTGGATCGCATCGACGAGGTGTGGCAGCGCTTCAAGACCCTCAAGGTCCAGGACCTCGAGGGCGATGAGATGCTCTACCGCGAGATGAAGAAGCGCTACGGCAAGTACTTCGAGGGCTACATGGGCGCCGAGGCGATCCAGAAGCGCCTCCAGACCTTCGACCTCGACGCCGAAGAGCAGAACCTGCGCGAGATCATCGAGACCGGCAAGGGCCAGCGCAAGACGCGTGCCCTTAAGCGGCTCAAGGTGGTCAACGCCTTCCGCAGCGGTGAGAACCACCCGGCCGCCATGGTGCTCGACGCCGTTCCCGTCATCCCGCCGGACCTGCGCCCCATGGTGCAGCTCGACGGTGGCCGCTTCGCGACCTCCGACCTGAACGATCTGTACCGTCGCGTGATCAACCGCAACAACCGCCTGAAGCGCCTGCTGGATCTCGGTGCCCCCGAGATCATCGTGAACAACGAGAAGCGCATGCTGCAGGAGGCCGTCGACTCGCTGTTCGACAACGGTCGTCGTGGACGCCCCGTCACGGGCCCGGGCAACCGCCCGCTGAAGTCGATCTCCGACATGCTGAAGGGCAAG
>JAWKJW010000037.1:0-12234 GCA_041393555.1 Tessaracoccus sp.
CAACCATTGGAGTCGATCGAGTGCGGCTCAATCTCGACCCGTGGAGTTGACACGTCGGTGCCGCTTGATGCTTGGTGCCGCCACTGGGCCAGGAGGTCTTCTCTCCTGCCCGGCTCGCTCGGACTTCCGGGCCGCTCGCAGTCCTCCGGTCGGTCGTCCCGGCAAGGAAAGCACTGACCGCAAGCTTGTAGCAGCCCGCTGTCCTGGTCAGCACCAAGGAGCTCAACTCGTTCATTGCCCTCGTCGTCGTAGCCGCGGCGTTGGTCTAGACGGAGCTCTGTCGCAAGGTCCTCTGTCGAGCCGAATTCCTCTTCCTGAGGTGCACGCCGGCGAGAGCGCGCAGGTCGACCTCGTCTCGTCTCGTCGCCCCGCTCTTCCCGTGACCACGGTCGAGGGAAGGGCGCAATTGGTGCCGAGAGAGTTCTGGCCGTAATCACCCCGTCAGCACTTGATAGTTCGAGTTGGACTCGCTGACCAACTGGCCAAGCCGCGATGTATTGCAGAGCTTCGTTCTTGGCCGCGTCGGCCTTTGCGTACTTTGATGCGGACACCAGCATCTGCATGGCGTCAACGGTGCTCGACGGCTGGCTCGCTTCCGGGTTTGTCATCGCCCATTCCTGTGCAACCACAAGGGATGAGATTCGGTTGTCGAGCTTCGATTCACGACGCCTCAGGGCAACAACCTGCTCTGACTGAGGCTTGATCAACGAGTCGTCTTCGAGCGCGAACGGTCGGGGCGTCGACGTTTGAGCACGTGACGTACCGGAGCCATCGTTGGCATGCAGGGTCGGATCAGCCGATTCGGCAGCATCACTGGATAGCTTCTGTGGTGTGGACGGCACGGGGCTCGCTGGCGCATAGTCGTTCTCTGCGCGGCGAACAAAGATGTTTGCCGGCTCAACGCAGATGAGGGTGTAGCCGGAGTCTGAAGCCGCCGGCTTCGAGGAGTGATCGGGCGATGTAGTGGGTCAGGTTCCGGAAGCCGAGGGCGGAGCCTCGGAGGTGTTCGAGTCGGCCGTTGATCGCCTCCGTCGGTCCGTTGCTCGAGCCTGGTAGGTCGAAGAACGCCAGCACGTCGGCGGCGCGCTTCTTCAACGTCCGCCCGAGCGTGACGAGCTCGCTCAGGGCCGCCGGAACGCCGCGGGCCACCGAGTCGATCACCGCGGTCATGAGAGCACGGCCCTGGGCGCGGTCGGGGTGGCGGTAGGCGGTGATCATGCGTTGATAGATGCCCCAGGTCGCCTCGACCTCGACGTGCTCCTCGATCGCGAACAGGGCCTCGATCCTGGTCGTCTGCTTGTCGGTGAGCAGGTCGGCGCCGGTGTGCAGGGTCCGTCGTGCGCGGTAGAGCGGGTCCTTGGCGCGGCCGCGGTGGCCGTGCAAGTCGAGTTGGACTCGGCGGCGGCAGCGGTCCAGGGCATCACCGGCCAAGCGGACGACGTGGAACGGGTCCATCACCGCGGTCGCGTCGGGCAGCTCTTCGGCAGTGGCGGTCTTGAACCCGGTGAAGCCGTCCATCGCGACGACCTCCACCTGATCTCGCCAGGTCTTCGGGCGGGTGGCGAGCCACTGCTTGAAGGCCTGCTTGGAGCGCCCCTCGACCATGTCGAGCAACCGGGCGGATCCGGTGCCGTCGCGGATCGGGGTCAGGTCGATGACCACGGTGACGTACTTCTCGCCGCGGCGGGTGTGCCGCCACACGTGCTCGTCGACTCCGATGACGGCGACGCCGTCGAAGCGGGCCTCGTCGTCGATCAGCACCCGCCGACCTTCGGCCAGGACAGCGTCGTTGGCGGTGTGCCACGCGATCGCGAGGGCCTCGGCCACCCGCGCCACTGTCAGGTGCTGAACCACGATCCCGACCAGGGCCCAGCGCACCGCCGCGCGCGACAGCTTCGCCCGCGGATCCGCAGCCGCCGTGGTGTCCTGCCGCCACACCCGCCCGCAGCTCTCGCAGCGGTAGCGGCGCACCCGGACCAGCAGCGTCGTCGGCCGCCACCCGAACGGTTCGTGCGCCAGCCGCCGAGACACCGTCCCACGCGGCGTGCCCTCGGCCCCGCACTGTCTGCAGAACGCGTCGTCATCGCGCGCGACCACGCGGCACTCGAGCACCGCCCGGTCAGGCTCCAGATGCTGCCCGACCACGACGAGACCGAGCTCGTCCAGGCGGCAGAACGTCGTCAGGTCAGGTGTGCAGAAGGTAGCGTCGTCCACGTCGAGGTCTTCCGGATGGGCAGAGAGGTGTTCTCACCAGCGTGATCGTCGGGTCCCGCGTTGAAGGTTGAGCAGCACGAGTGCCGCGGCGGTGATCTCGGTGATGCGGGCGGGGTCGAGGGTGATCATCTGCAGGGTGGGCCAGGTCTTCTTCAGCAGCGCGTTGCCGCGCTCGGCGATCGTCCGCAGTCCGGTGAGGAGCTTGTTGCAGGTCACGTCGTCGGGGTGGGGGTTGGCGGGCAGGCGCCTGGGGTGCCGGATCCCGATCCCAGCACCCTGGTAGCCCCTGTCGGTCAGCGTGGGCAGGCCGGCGGCCGCGGCGGGGTAGAGCAAGGGCAGCACGAACGCTCTCGCGGCGGTGATGTCGTGTGTCGATCCGGGCGAGACCGGAGAGACCCAGACCGGGTAGCCGGTCGGGTCGCACAGCACCTGGATGTTGCCCCCGTGGCGGTGGTGTTTGCCGGAGTACCAGGACTCAGCACCCGAGGGATTCCTTGGCCCGTGCAGCTGCATCGTCGGCACGAGGGTGCCGTCCAGGCACACGAACGGCCAGTCCTCCTGGCGTGCCGTGGCCAGCACCTCGCCCAGGTCCGGGGCGCGGGAGGCGATCACGTCGATGGCTTCGTGCAGGTACCGGTAGGCCGTCGCGGTCGAGATCCCCGCGTCGCGGGCGAGCAGATGCACGCGGGTGGCGTCCTTGAACCAGCGCAGCACCAGCAGCGCCTGCGCCCTCGCGGTGGCGGCGCGTTGCCAGGGCCGGATGTCGTGGGCGCGGCGGTGGGCGGTGATCCAGCGGGTCACCACGCTCCAGGTGTGGGTGGGCACGTCGAGGGTGGCACGATAGGTGATCAAGCAGGGTCCCAGTCGTCCGGTTTGTGTGTTTGGCGACTTGCATCCTGGTCCTGGGACCCTGCTGCTGCCAAACCACCCGCCGGACGAACCTGCAGGTCAGCGCGTCGTCGCGCCGATCAAATCACTGGCCCTGGTGAGAACACCTCTCAGGGGCCTCGTCAGGCTCTTAGGTGCGACAGGGTCGGTGTTTGGCCGTGGAGTCGATGCCTGGACAGTCGGTCCTGCCCGGATTCGGTGGTGGCAGCGCTTAAGGGAGCTGGTAGCAGTGCCGCGTGAGCCGGTTGAACAGCTTCAGTTGACTATCCGCTAGTGATGGAAGCCCGGGTGCTGTCTCTCGACGGGCATGGGTCCCGAGAGCGCCTCGAGGTAGTCGACCTCGGTGCGCAGGTCGTCGATCAGGCTGTGCGCGAGGTCCATGCTGAGCCCGTTGCGCACCACGATGCGCTGGACCGTCAGGGTCTCGAGGTCTGCGGGCATCGGGTACGCAGGGACCAGCCAGCCCTTGAGCCGCAGGCGGTCCGAAGGTGGTAGAGGTTCCAGTGCTTGCCGTGCCCCTGCGCGATGCTCCACGCGAAGACGGGGATGTCGCTCCCGTCGTTCCACAGGTCGAACTGCGGCATCTTCGCGATCTCGCCCGAGAGGTAGAGGGCGACGTCCTGGGAGGCCTGCTGCACCTTGCGATAGCCGTCGAACCCGAGTCGCAGGAACAGGTAGTACTGGAGCAGCACCTGTGCTCCCGGCCGCGAGAAGTTGAGGGCGAACGTGGGCATGTCGCCACCCAGGTAGCTGACGCGGAAGACCAGGTCCTCGGGCAGCGAGGCGACGTCCCGCCACACGACCCACCCGAGCCCGGGGTAGACGAGCCCGTACTTGTGCCCCGACGTGTTGATCGACACGACCCGCGGGACCCGGAAGTCCCACTCGAGCTCGGGCTGGATGAACGGAGCGATCATGGCCCCCGACGCCCCGTCCACGTGGATGGGGACGTCGAGCCCCGTCGAGGCCTGGATGCGGTTCAGGGCGGCGGCGATCTCCGTGACGGGCTCGTACATCCCGGTGTACGTGACCCCGAGGATCGCCACCACGCCGATCGTGTTCTCGTCCACGTACTTCTCGAGCTCGAACCCGTCGAGCACCTTGTGCTCGAGCGAGATGGGGACGTAGCGCGCCTCGACGTCCCAGTAGTTGCAGAACTTCTCCCAGCACACCTGCACCGCGCTCGACAGGACCAGGTTGGGGCGATCGGCAGGCTTCCCGGCGGCGCGACGCGCGTGCTGCCAGCGGCGCTTGAGCGCGAGCCCGCCGAGCATCGCGGCCTCGGAGGAACCGATGGTCGACGTCCCGATCGTGTTCTCCGCGTCCGGGGCGTTCCACAGGGCGCCCAGCATCTTCCAGCAGCGCGTCTCGATCGCGGCCGTCGCCGGATACTCGTCCTTGTCGATCATGTTCTTGTCGGCGGTCTCCTCGTACAGCCGCTGCGCGTACGGGTCCATCCACGTCCCGACGAACGTCGCCAGGTTCAGCCGGGCGTTACCGTCGAGCATCGCCTCGTCATGGACGATCTGGTACGCGGTCTCCGGAAGCGACTCCCCCGCAGGGAGCACGTTGCGGGGCAGCACGGTCGCTTCTCCCGGACGGGCGAAGAGCGGGTTGACCGCGACGACGTCGCGCTCCTCGGACTCGGCGCCTCGGTTGGATCCAGACATGTTCTCTCCTCTTCGTCGAACGGTCCTCGGCCCGCCGTCGGGGACGTCGGGCCTGCTTACGGTCGGGGCACTAGGCCCCGGGGGTGCGGTAGAGCCCCAGTCCGAGCGCGTTCGCGACCTGAGCCACGGCGGCCTGCCCGCGAACGCTGTTGCCTGCTGGGTCGAGCGGCGGTGAGAAGGCCGCGATCGCGAGCTGCCCGGGGGCGACCGCGATCAGGCCACCTCCCACTCCGCTCTTGCCCGGCAGCCCGACGGTGTACGCCCAGTCCCCCGACGCCGTGTAGAGGCCCTCCATGGTCATCTCGGCGAGCATATGCGGGACGTTGGCCGCCGCTACGACGCGCTCCTTCGTGAGCGGGTTGATGCCGCCCGCGGCCAGCGTCGCACCCATGACCGCGAGGTCCTTGGCCGTGATGAGGGTCGAGCACTGCCGGGTGTAGACGTCGCATGCCTCCATGGGGTCCGAGTACATGGCGCCGCCCCCGTAGAGCAGCCAGGCGATGGCGCGGTTGTGGAAGTTGGTGCTCTGCTCGGAAGCGTTGACCTCGTCGCTCAGGACGATCTCGCGGCCCGCGAACGCGCTCTGGATCGCCAGGATCTTGCGCCACCGATCCTCGGCGCCGACTGCGGGGACCAGGCTCGTCGAGGACATGGCACCCGCATTGACGAGCGGCGACATGGGCAGGTCATTGTGCAGCTCGAGCGCCATGACCGAGTTGAAGGGCAGGCCCGTCGGGTCGGCACCGACCTTCGCGTGGAACGCGTCCGCGCCCACGTGCTCCATCGCGAGCCCCATCGTGAAGACCTTCGAGATGGACTCGATCGCAAACTCGAACCCCGTGTCTCCCGCCTCGACGACCTGGCCGTCCACGGTCATCACCGCGACGCCGAATAGGCTCGGGTCGACCGACGCGAGAAACGGGATGTAGCTCGCGTTCGTCCCGCCCGCCAGGTGCCCGTTGTCGCGGTGGGCTGACTGGACGGCATCGGAGATTCGACCTATTTCTAGAGTCATCACAGACCGCCTTAGATGGGTTGCTTCGGGGCGTCAGCCGGGCGGTCCGGGGGGGCCTGCGTCACGGCGTTGCTCGTCGGGGTCGACGAGGTCGACGGGATGCCGGGGTGCCCCCCTTCGGCCTGCCACGTGAACGGCGCGAAGTCGCTGTCAGGGTCTCGCCAGTGCGGCTTGCGCGCGCGGTAGACCAGGAAGGGGATGCCGACGAAGATGATGGCGAGGACGACCAAGATGCTGACGTACAGCGCGGGGCTGCCGACAGAGATCTGGTCCGGTGGGATGAAGCTGAACACGAACGCCAGAAGCGATCCGATGAAGCCCGCCCCACCGATGATCCACATCCCGGTCGTTCCTCCGGGCAGCCGGTAGGGCCGGGGGCGTGCAGGCTGGCTGAATCTCAGGTAGATCGCCGCGGCGAACATCAGCATGTACATGATCAGGTACATGATCACGGTGAGCTGGCTGAGGATTTGGTAGGCGGCCTGGACCGACGGCAGGACGACGAATAGCACGGAGAGCATGGTGACGGCAAAGGCCTGGATGAGCAGGATGTGGGTCGCCATGCCGTTCTTGTTGGTCTTCTGGAAGAACCGCGGGAGGTACCCGGCCTTCGCGACGACCAACAGTCCCGAGGACGGACCACCGACCCACGTCACGATCCCCGCGAAGACGCCGATGGCAAGCGCCACCGCCATGATCGGCGCGGCCCAGGGGATCCCGGCCCACGCGAACATGTCGTTGTATGCGGTGAGCAGGCTCTGCGTCAGGTTGATGTCGGCGTGCGGGACGACGAATGCGATCGCGAGGGTGCCGAGTACGAAGATGATGACGGTCCCGAGGGCCGCGATCATGACTGCGATCGGGTAGTTCCTGGTCGGGTTCTTGACGTCCTTGACGTGGATCGCGTTCATCTCCATGCCGGCGTAGAACAGGAAGATGCTCGCCGCCAGAACCACGTTCCCGAACGTCGAGAAGTCCGGCAGGACGTCCCCCCAGGCCAGATCGATCTGGGACTTCTCCCCCGAGATGAGGTAAGCGAAGCCCAGGACGATCAGAATCACCGCTGGAATGATCGTGCCGATGATGCCGCCCCACTTCGCGATGCGCGTGAAGGACTGCACGCCGCGTAAGGCAATGGCCGTCGCAAGCCAGTAGACCGCAAGCACGACGACGAGCACGAAGACCTTGTTCCCCGAGAGTTGCGCGTCGAAGCTCTTGTCGGGTCCCGTGTACGCGAGGGACACCGCACCGAAAGTCAACGCCGTAGGGAACCAGATGGTCACCTCCAGGAACAGCATGAACATCGCGAGCAGCGCCCACCGTCCGCCGAAGGCCTCGCCGACCCAGCGGAACACACCGCCCTTCTCCGGCCAGCCCGTCGCGAGCTCCGCGGCCACCAGCGAGACGGGGACAAGGAAGAACACCGCCGCGAAAACGTAGTAGAAGATCGAACTGAGCCCATACTCCGCCTCCGCTGGCAGACCGCGCAGGCTCACGACCGCCACGATGTTGAGGGTCGCCAGCCCAAAGATGGTGATCTTCCCGGCGTTCTTCGCCTGATTCTGCGTCCTGCCGTTTACGTGTGGATCGAGAGGACGATCGCCCTGGGCCCCTGCCATTGCTTGCCGCCATTGTACAGCCTCCCGTGCTTCGGTGCCGAGGTTTGCATGAGTGCCCACCGAGGAGCAGCGGTCCCGGTGCCTGCCAGGAACACAGGTGTCCGGAACGGTGAGTTCGAGGATACCAGAGGTGCGCCTGAGACGTCGCGGGCGAAAGCGGTACCGGAATGCCTGCGACGCATACGTCAACTCCCGAGGGTGGTCTCACCAGGGCCAGTGATTTGATCGGCGCGACGACCGCTGACCTGCAGGTTCGTCCGGCGGGTGGTTTGGCAGCAGCAGGGTCCCAGGACCAGGATGCAAGTCGCCAAACACACAAACCGGACGACTGGGACCCTGCTTGATCACCTATCGTGCCACCCTCGACGTGCCCACCCACACCTGGAGCGTGGTGACCGCTGATCATCGCCCACTCGCCGCGCCCACGACATCCGGCCTCCCTGGCAACGCGCCGCCACCGCGAGGGCGCAGGCGCTGCTGGTGCTGCGCTGGTTCAAGGACGCCACCCGCGTGCATCTGCTCGCCCGCGACGCGGGGATCTCGACCGCGACGGCCTACCGGTACCTGCACGAAGCCATCGACGTGATCGCCTCCCGCGCCCCGGACCTGGGCGAGGTGCTGGCCACGGCACGCCAGGAGGACTGGCCGTTCGTGTGCCTGGACGGCACCCTCGTGCCGACGATGCAGCTGCACGGGCCAAGGAATCCCTCGGGTGCTGAGTCCTGGTACTCCGGCAAACACCTCCGCCACGGGGGCAACATCCAGGTGCTGTGCGACCCGACCGGCTACCCGGTCTGGTCTCTCCGGTCTCGCCCGGATCGACACACGACATCACCGCCGCGAGAGCGTTCGTGCTGCCCTTGCTCTACCCCGCGGCCGCCGGCCTGCCCACGCTGACCGACAGGGGCTACCAGGGTGCTGATCGGGATCCGCACCCCAGGCGCCTGCCCGCCAACCCCACCCCGACGACGTGACCTGCAACAAGCTCCTCACCGGACTGCGGACGATCGCCGAGCGCGGCAACGCGCTGCTGAAGAAGACCTGGCCCACCCTGCAGATGATCACCCTCGACCCCGCCCGCATCACCGAGATCACCGCCGCGGCACTCGTGCTGCTCAACCTTCAACGCGGGACCCGACGATCACGCTGGTGAGAACACCTCAGAGTGAGAACTCCCATCCTGGGGGACCTCGACCCGTCCCCGGCCAGATCAGCCAGCCAGCGCTACACCTCATCTGCGTTGAGCTGTTTGCCGCCATCGCGCGCGTCAGGACCCCGCGAGTGCGGCCGATGAGGGCCGGTTCGACAAAGCGCTTCACTTCCTCTTTCATAGCTGGGGCTAGAGCAGCAAGCACCTCCTGCCGCCGGCCGCTTCCAAGAGCACAGAATGATTTACCCACCATTGGCGTGCCCAGTCTTGCCGTTTAGGGAGTCCTCCACGGTGCACGATCTGGGTCGGACCACTCCCAAACTGCGGTAGTCAGCAGTACCAGTTCCGCTTCGTCGGCACAGAGGGTAGCCAGTCCGCGATGGCGTTCTGCCGCCTCCAGCCGCCAGTCGTCCGGCCAATCAAAGTCGTCCATCAGGAGGCCGCGCGGTCCGATAAGTCGCGTGTCCTCCAGTAACGCAATGGCAGTCACAACCTCTGGAACACACGCCAGCCGATCGGCGTACATGATTGCCAGCGCGCTCGCCGTCGAGCCGAGGCCCTGGAACCGCACGAGTTCCTTACCAAACGATGTCGGGTGACCGTCGCTGTCGACGGCACCGCCCGACCGGAGCGCGTAGTCTGCCCGGCGGAGTTCCTTTACAAAGATGCCGCGCGCTTCCTGGGCCTTTTCGTCGAGTTCCACCGTCGTCGGCTGAAATGCGGCCGGCCAGTCGAAGCCGAGTACGTCGTCGATGCCGCCCATCTTTGCGGTCATGACGAGGGCTTCGAGGTTGTCTCGCGTCGATCCGGGCGGAGTGTCTTCGGCGAGGTTGAGGAACTGAGCCTTTGTATACAGGGGGAACACCCATCCGGGCGCCTTGCGCCCGACTCGGCCCCACCGCTGCTTGACTCCCGCCTGGCTGTGTGGCTTTGTTGGGATGCTGCCTTTGGCCAACTCTGGGTCCCATTCGGATTGAGCGATGATCCCGCTGTCAACGACGAACCGGACGCCTTCAACCGTCAAGGACGTTTCGGCCAGGTTCGTTGAGATGACAATCTTGCGCGGATCTCCCATCCTGCGCTTTGCAAGGGCTCGCCTCTGTCGATCCTTCGGCAAGCTTGAGATTAACGGAAACACTTGGTCCTTGTAGGTGCGTCCCAGTGCCCGCTCGATCTCCTCACAAACAGGTTCTATGGTCCGTTTGGTTGGGAGGAAACCAAGAATGTCACCGAAGATTCCCGCCTCGTCAAGGCCGCGAGCGAGCCTGATGACGAACTTGGCCATCTCGCCTGGCATCCGCTCCTGCCATTCCTCAGCAGGGATCTTGCCATCGAACCGCAGACCAGAGACTAGACGCGTCGTCTCCCAAACGTCCTCCACGAAACCGTCGTCTGCCTTGTCGGCGACGTCGTCCGGGAAGGAAAGAGCTTCGGCGAACTGTGACTTCCAATGGGTCTTCACGAAAGTCGACTCGTCGCGCGGCAACTGAGCGACCAAAGGCAGATCGGGGTCCGACCATCGCTCAAGTACCTCATCTTCGCCGTCCTCCGGAGCATCCAGATTAGGGAAGAATGGCATTCCGTATCCGAATGTTTTTTCGGGGGAACGTCCATGACGTTGGCGTTGGCCTGTCCGCCGAAGTACTCAAGATAGAAATCGGTGTTGAACGTTGCTGACGTAACGATCACGCGGAGATGTGGGTATCGAGGAAGTTCTCACGCTTCAGGTAGCCTATGATGAAGTCGATGTTGGTGCTGCGCTCGTGGGCCTCATCAACGATCACTGTGCCGATACGGCTCAGTCGGCCCTCTCGGAGCCAGTTGATCATCGTTCCGTCGGTGACGTAGATGAGCTCGCACGCTTCGTCGTGGTTTCGATCGCCGGACACTTGGTAGCCAACGGGTAGCGCCAGGGCCAACCCGCCTCGCGCCAGACATCACGCCTCCGACGAACGAAGCAACTCCTACCGCAGCTTGCACGCGAGGCTCCGTGACGATGATCGGACCGAGATCGGTTAGCCCGGGGCTTTCATGGCGCGGGTGGGTGAGGACGGCGGGTTGACGTAGAAAGTGCTCCTGGCTTGGGAGGATGTGGATTGCCTAGATCCGATCCGACCTAACCGAGGAGCACTCGCAGAGTGAAGCCTACATCGAGTCTGTATCCGCGGGTTCATGTCGACTCCGGGCCGTGTCGCGCGGTCGGCCAGGCCGGTGGGGTGCTTCTTACCCGGACGATCGCGGTCTCCTGGTCAGAGCCGCGCTGGCGCGGGAGCCTGGGACCGTGGCGCAAGCCGTTGGCGGTGCACACCCCGGCCAAAGTGGTCCTCGACCTGGCGGTCACGCTGGCGCTGGGCGGGGACTGCCTGGCCGATGTCGCTCTCCTGCGCGGCGAGCCGGGAGTCTATGGATTGGTGGGCTCGGACCCGACGATCTCGCGGATGATCGCCGCGCTGGCCGCGGATCCGGACGCGCTGGCGGCGATTCACCGGGCCCGGGCCAGCGCCCGGGCACAGGTGTGGGCTTTGGCTGGGGAGCAGGCGTCTGACCACGCGCCTCCGCGAGGCAACCGGTGGTGATCGATCTGGACGCCACGCTGGTCACGGCTCATTCGGAGAAGGAGCAGGCTGCGGCCACGTTCAAGAAGGGGTTTGGCTTTCATCCGTTGTGCGCGTTTGTCGATCACGGCGCGGCGGGCACCGGGGAACCGCTGGCGATCCTGTTGCGGGCTGGGAATGCCGGCTCCAACACCGCCGCCGATCATCTGACGGTGATCAAACAGGCCTTGGCCCAACTGCCAGGGCACCGGCCCGGCACCCGGCCGGGCCGCAAGATCTTGATCCGCACCGACGCGGCCGGCTGCACCCATCAAGTCGTGCAGTGGCTCACCGGTCAGCGGCTGTCGTACTCGCTGGGTTTTACGCTGCCGTTCCACACTGCCGAGTTGCTGGAGAAGATCCCCGAGCAGGTGTGGGTCCCGGCGCTGGACGCCGACGGCGAGGTGCGTGACGGGGCCTGGGTGGCCGAGCTCACCGGTCTGCTCGACCTGTCGGGCTGGCCGCCGGGGATGCGGGTGATCGCCCGCAAAGAACGGCCTCATCCCGGTGCGCAGCTGCGGTTGACCGATGTCGATGGGCACCGGATCACCGCCTTCGCCACCAACACGGTCCGCGGCCAGTTGGCCGAGCTGGAGTTGCGGCACCGCCGCCGGGCCCGCGCCGAGGACCGGATCCGGATCGCCAAGGACACCGGGCTGACCAACCTGCCCCTGCACGGGTTCGCCCAAAACCAGCTGTGGTGCGCCCTGATCGAGCTCGCCCTGGACCTGACCGCCTGGTGCCAACTCCTCGCCCTGACCGACACCGAGGCCCGCCGCTGGGAACCCAAACGCTTGCGGCTGCGGCTGTTCACCATCCCAGCCACCCTCATCCGCACCGGACGTAGAACCCGGCTCCGCCTCGCAGTCCATGCCCCCTGGAGCAACCTCGCCACTCAAGCACTGGCCCGGCTCACCGTCCTCACCGCACCCACCTGACCCGGCTGCCAACCGCCCCGACGATCCCTCGCATCACCCGGATATGTGGAAATCCCGCCCCGCCCGCGCGACAACAGGCCCGATTGTCGTACCCAGCTGCAAGAATCCACCCCAGATGCTGATCCTCAAGGCATCACAACGACTCA
>JAWKJW010000038.1:0-8236 GCA_041393555.1 Tessaracoccus sp.
GAACGCACGGGCACAACCGATAGTCGCGCTCGGCCACCGAGAAGCTCGGCGCGAGTAGGACTGCGTGCCGCGCAACCACACGATCTTCGAGAACGGATCTGTTCGCGTTACCGTGCTCTACCCGATTCGCGTCGGCGAATGGCCAACCCTAGAGGTCAGGCCCCGGGATCGTCTTGGCTTCCCACACGAAGACTGAGCACGCGCGTCACTCCCACTGGGGGTCGGCAGCGAGTGCACAAGGACCTCACGCCAGGTCGCGCCGGTCCGTCATAGCCACACGAGGGTCGGCGCCGGCGTCGGCCGAGCTGTCCCGGAAACGATCAGTTTCGAGCGATTGAGGGAATCTACAACGGGCCAATTACTACAGGTTTTCGTTGATTCACCAATCGCTGTACCGTTGCCTCATGTCGACCGCCACCACCACCGCGACCGCAACGCACACCGCGGCACTTGCCCGACTCGGCCACGCGCTCTCCGACTCCACGCGAGCTGGCGTGTTGCTGGCGCTGCGGGAGGCGCCCGCCTACCCCTCTGACCTGGCCGACGCGCTCGGTGTGTCCCGTCAGGTCATGTCGAACCAGCTCGCGTGCCTACGCGGCTGTGGCCTCGTTGAGGCCGTGCCCGATGGGCGGCGCACCTGGTATCGGCTCGCTGACGCTCACCTTGCCCCCGCCCTCGACGAGCTGCTGCGCGTCGTCCTTTACGTTGAGCCCGGCTGCTGCGCCGGAGAGAGCTGCACCTGCGCATGACCACCACTGCTCCACGCCTCGCTGACGACCGCCGGCTCGTTCTTCAACGCCGTATCCGATGGATCGTCACCGCGACGATCGCCTACAACCTGGTTGAGGCCGTGACCGCAATCACCGCTGGAACGGTGGCGTCGTCGGCCGCGCTGATCGGGTTCGGTCTGGACTCGACCATTGAGGTTCTGTCGGCGGCCGCGGTCGCCTGGCAGTTCACACGCCGCGATCCCGAGCGCTGGGAGAAGGGCACCCTCCGCGTGATCGCGGTCGCGTTCTTCGCCCTCGCTGCGTACGTCACGGTGACGTCTGTGCTCGCTCTTATCGGCCAGGTCGACGTCGAGCACTCCACGCTCGGTATCGTCATCACCGCTCTCAGTGTGGTCATCATGCCGTTCCTCTCGCTCGCTGAGCGTCGGGCCGGCCGCGAGCTGGGATCGGCTACGGCGGTTGCGGACTCGAAGCAGACCCTCATCTGCACGTACCTTTCCGCGGCCGTGCTGGTGGGCCTGGTCGTCAACAGCCTGTTTGGCTGGTGGTGGGCCGATGCGATCGCCGGCCTCGTCATCGCGGCCTTCGCGATCCGCGAGGGCATCGAGGCATGGCGCGGCGACGCCTGCGCCACATCGGTCGGGATGCTCCTGGAAGACGAGCACGACGACGATCACGACCACCACGAGCACTGATCCGTGAAGACCGCCGCTAAGCCGCTAGTCGCAGCGGCTGCCGTTCTCGTCGCTCTCGCCCTCGCCGCCCTGATCTATTTCCTCGTCGAGCGTGCGCAAAGACCTGATCCCGCGTCCGCCAGTATCCTCCGGTCGGATACGCACGTGCTCGACGATGGCGGCGCTGACGCGGTGACCGTCGTGGAGTTCCTGGATTTTGAATGCGAGGCGTGCGGCGCCTACTACCCGGTGGTCGAGGAGCTGCGCGACAAGTACGCCGGGCAGATCACGTACGCCGTGCGCTACTTCCCGCTCCCCGGCCACTTCAACTCCACCAACGCTGCGGTGGCGGCCGAAGCGGCCGCACAGCAAGGGCGCTTCGAGGACATGTATCACCGGCTGTTCGAGACGCAGAGCGAGTGGGGCGAGGGTCAAGAATCCCGAGCCGAGCTGTTCCGTGACTATGCCAAGCAGCTAGGGCTCGACATGGCCGCCTACGACGCTGCTGTCGCTGACCCCGCAACCGAGCAGCGCGTGCGCGTCGACTTCGACGAGGGGCGGACGCTAGGCGTGAGCAGTACTCCGACGTTCTTCGTTGACGGGGAACCGCTCCCGATCGAGCGGTGGGGCGACCTCGAATCTGCAATCCAGGATGCTCTTAGCAAAAACTGACGCGCCCACAAGACGAACCAACAAGCAGTGTCACTACCCCGTGAAGCCCTCCAAGGTCGCCGATAGGTCAGAGATGAGATTCAGGGGACCGGGTCAACTTCACGTCGGGCAGCGGTCCAGACGGCGCGCGCGGCGTCGGCGTTGAGGACACCGATTGCGATGCCCACAAGGATGTCGAGCCACCCGGTGGAGAACCAAACGGTGAGCACGGCCACGGCGATGATGGCGACGTTGGCGAGAGCGTCGTTTCGAGCGGAGAGCCAGGCGGCTTTCGTCAAGCTGCCGCGGTGGTGGCGGTGGCGCACGAGGAGCGCCGCGCACGCCAGATTCACGACGAGCGCCCCCAGCGCCGTGACGGCCAAGGGAACGGGGGCCGGCGGGTAGGGGTCGAGGATCTTGCTCACAGCAGCCCAGATTGTTGCGAGGGCAGGGACCAGGATGACGAACGCCAGGATCGACCCGACGACTCGGCGGCGCGCGGCCGCCCACGGGAGGGCCGCGAAGATCAGAACGTTGATCGCCGCGTCTTCAAGGAAGTCCACGCTGTCAGCGAAGAGGGACACCGACCCGATGGAGAGTGCGACGGTGAACTCCACCCCGAAGTAGGCGAGGTTGAGGAGCGCAACGATCAAGACGACGCGGCGCAGGCTGAGCACACCTGACATCTTGCATCCTCCGTCCGACCATAATGTGACCGTGCAATAATCTGCGTATGCATGCAGATTCTAATAGGTGTGGTCGGTTGCCGGAAAGTGAGTACGTCGAGCTCGCGGTCGAGGTGTTCGCGATGCTGGCTGATGCGACCCGCGTACGGATCATCATGGCGCTGCGGGATGCCGAGGAGTTGTCGGTGAACCACCTCGCGGACATCGTGGATAAGTCCCCCGCGGCGGTCTCGCAGCATCTGGCGAAGATGCGGCTTGCGCGGATCGTGTCGACGCGTCAGGACGGTACGCGAGTTTTCTACCGCCTCGCGAACGAGCATGCCCAACAGCTTGTCGCAGATGCGATCTTCCAGGCCGAGCACTCCCTTGGCGGCACGCCGCACCACCACCGTGACGCGGATGTGTCGCGTACGTCGGTGGTCGAATCATGACGAGCACACTGACCGACGCCCCGATCCGCACGGGCGGCCGGGTTCTGGCTAAGCCGCCGTCGATCTTCCGCACAGGTGCCCGTCTCCCCGAGGTGCGGTGGGCCGCTCTGGCCTTGCTGCTCTTCTTGATCGCGTGGCCGTTGCAACTCGCGGGCGCACCGGACTGGACGTGGTGGGGGCTGTACCTCGCCTGCTACCTCGCAGGCGGCTGGGAGCCGGCGTGGGCGGGCATCCAGGCTCTCCGGGAGAAAACTCTCGACGTCGATCTGCTGATGATCGTGGCCGCGATCGCGGCCGCCTCCATCGGGCAGGTCTTCGACGGGGCGCTCCTCATCGTGATCTTCGCCACCTCCGGGGCACTGGAAGCCCTCGTGACGCAGCGCACCGCCGACTCGGTGTCATCGCTGCTGACCCTCGCGCCCGAGAGAGCAACCCGTGTCGTGGGTGATCCCGGCTCGGATGAGTTCGAGACGGTCTACACCGCCGACCTCGCGGTCGGTGATGTGATCCTCGTACGTCCCGGTGAGCGCATCGGCGCGGACGGCGATGTGATCGAAGGTGTCTCCGACGTCGACCAAGCGGCGATGACCGGCGAGTCCGTGCCCGTGCGTCGCGGGCCGGGCGACGCAGTGCTCTCCGGCACCGTGAACGGCACCGGCGCGCTGCGGGTGCGAGTCGGCAAGCCCGCATCGGAGTCGGTGATCGCGCGCGTGGTGCAGCTGGTCGAGAACGCCTCTGCGACCAAGGCAAAGACGCAGCTGTTCATTGAGAAGATCGAGCAGCGGTACTCGATCGGCGTCGTCGTGGCCACCCTGGTCGTGTTCTTCCTCCCCCTCGCGCTGGGTGAGGATTTCCAAGCCGCACTGCTGCGGGCGATCACCTTCATGATCGTCGCGTCCCCCTGCGCAGTCGTGCTGTCGACGATGCCGCCGCTGCTGGCGTCGATCGCGAACGCCGGCCGGCACGGCGTGCTCGTGAAATCCGCCACAGTGATGGAACAGATCGGACGCACCCAACTGGTCGCGTTCGACAAGACCGGCACCCTCACCGAAGGCGCACCGCTCGTCCGGTCGGTCGAGCCCACCGGCACGCGGGACGCTGACGAGATCCTGCGGCTCGCGGCCGCCGTCGAGCAGCAAAGCGAGCACCCCCTGGGCCGCGCGATCGTGCGCGCCGCCGCGGACCTCGACGTTCCGTCCGCTCGCGACTTCCGCGCGATCCCCGGCGCCGGTGTCGAGGGCTGGGTAGGCGATCACCTGGTGCGCGTGATCCAGGATGCCGAAGAGCACGCCGATCGCGTCGGCACGGTCGTTACCGTGACCGTCGACGGCGACCCCGCCGGCACGATCGTTCTCGAAGACGCCCTCCGGCAGAACGCCGCATCCGTCGTGGAACGCCTCTCGCACGTCACGAGCGGCCGGGTGCACCTGTTGACGGGCGACAACGACGCCACCGCCCGAGCGGTGGCCGCCCAGACCGGTATCGAGCAGGTTCACGCCCGGCTGCTGCCGGAGGCCAAAGCCGACGTGGTGCGTCAGCTCGAAGCCGACGGAACAGCGGTGATGGTCGTCGGTGACGGCGTGAACGACGCACCCGCACTCGCGACCGCGACCATCGGCGTCGCGATGGGCCGGCACGGTTCGGACCTCGCCCTCGACACCGCCGATGCCGTCATCATTCGCGACGACCTGAGCGCGATTCCGAACGTCATCACACTCTCCCGCCGCGCGCGCCGGTTCGTAATCGCCAACCTCATCATCGCCGGCACGTTCATCACAACCCTCGTGCTCTGGGACCTCATCGGCACACTGCCCCTCCCCTTGGCTGTCGCCGGCCACGAAGGGTCGACCGTGATCGTCGCCCTCAACGGGCTCCGGCTACTGCGTCGCTCCGCATGGAATTGAAGGAACCCGCGCACCGAACCAGCCATGCCGAAACCCCCTACCGAAACGTTCTGTCCCAAAACGAGGTTTCAAACCGGTCCTAGATTTCGGTACTCCACCGGGCACGTGATTCGACGCGCGCCGGAGACGATCGTTTCCGGACGTCGGCCGTCACGTCCTCCAGCTGTTTTCCTCTACATACTTAGGCGCTGGGTCCGCTGGCTCCGGCTCGTAGTCGAGCGAGCAGAGCGTCGACCTGATCGCGTTTTTGCTGTGGTGTGACGACGTCGATCGCTGAGAGTCCTCGTTGAGCAGGCCACGGTGCGAGGACGTCGAAGTCGAGGTCGCGCATGTGTTCGAGGGTTTCGAGGAACCTCTTCCTGTCGCTCTCTCCGAGGAAGACGGCCTTCCAGATGCCGTCTTCGACCCAGAAGCTGTCACCGACGAAGAGCACTTTGTGCTCGCCGCTGTTCCAGAGGTAGAAGGTGGTCCCTGGTGTGTGGGCAAGGCTTGGAATGACTTCGAGGTCGTCTCCGATGCGGTCGTGCCGATCGAAGGTGCCGGTGACGGGCATAGAGGATTCGAGCTGGCTCCGGTCCCGGGCGTGGACGAAGGTGGGGATATTCAGCGCCGGTGTCCCGGACATGCCCTCGTGCCAGTGATTGATCAGGAGGCGTCGGGGTATCCCGCGAGAGGTGATTTCCTCCTGTGCTTTGTCTATCCCTGGGGTGTTGTAGATGACGACTGGGCCTTGCTCTGTGTCCAGCACAAAGGAACGGAGGTCGACACCTGCCATGAACGGCAGGGGTGATGGTGGTGTGGCGTGTAGGCCCGCCAGGAGCGTTTCGAGTTGCGGGTCGCCCATGTTGGTCGGGCCTCCGATCGTTTTCGGTGATGCGGGTGCCCCGCCAGTGACGGGCACTCGTCACCAGGGGGCGACGGTCTTCTCAGCCGTGTCGGTGGAAGTGAGGGTTCCCCAGAAGGTGCCGGTCGGACCATCATCAGGGAGGTTGGCAAGAGCGACGGACGCCTCGGCACCTTGGGCGGCGGTTATGTAGCCGGTGTTGCCGTTGAGGTCGGTACTGACATAGCCAGGGATCGCGGCGTTGACCTTGATCGGGGTGTCGGCGAGTTCCTTGGCGAACATGATGGTCACCCAGTTCACCGCGCCCTTGGAGGCCTGATATGCGAGGTCCTGCATGCCCGACATATACGTCGTGGGGTCGGTGATAACGCCAAGAGAGGCGACCTCGCTGGAGACGTTCACGATTCGCGCAGCCTCTGCCTTCCGCAGCAGCGGCAGAAATGCGTTCGTCACGGAGACGACTCCGAAGACGTTCGTCTCGAACAGTTCGCGGAGGCTGTTGCGGGTGGTGTTGCTGGCCGAGCCGGCCGCGTAGATGCCGGCGTTGTTGACCAAGACATCGAGGTGATCGAATTTGTCGTCGACCGTGGCCGCAGCCTGGGTGATGGAGGCGTCATCTGCAACATCCAGAGCGACGGCGGTGGCGTCCAAGCCCTCCGCACGCAGGGCCTCAGCGGCAGTCTCACCGCGGCCTAGGTCTCGAGAGCCGATGAGAACGGTCATTCCCGAGGTTGCAAGTTGGCGAGCGGTTTCCAGGCCGATGCCCTTGTTGGCACCCGTGATGAGAGCAATTTTCTTCATGCCCAGAGCCTCGCTTCGGTAGCGAAGACGAGGAAGACCTAGTCGACACTGGCACAGGCCGTACCACCCACGGCCGTGGCGCGGGGAGAGACAATGATGTGGTGATCGACAAGACCGGTTTCAGTGCGTTCCTTCGCGAGCAGCGCCACGGCCTAACCCCGCACGAGGTGGGCCTGCCGTCGACGGCGCACCGTCGCACGCCCGGTCTTCGCCGGCAGGAGGTTGCCCAGCTCGCCGGTATCTCGATCGATTACTACATCAAACTCGAACAGGGTCGCGGAGCCACCCCCTCCGCTCAGGTGCTCTCCGCTCTGGCGCGAGCGCTCCTACTCACCCAGGACGAACGCGATTACCTCTTTCACCTCGCCGGCGACACCGCCCCGCACTCGACCGGACCATCGACCTCCGTGTCGTCCTCGGTCAGATTCCTGATCGAAAACATGCCCGAGGTGCCGGCGTACGTCGTTGACGCGGCATGGAATGTGCTGGCGTGGAACGACCTGGCCGAGTACTTCATCGGTGAACTCACCCGCATGCCCCCCACTGACCGGAACCTCGCCCGATGGATGTTTCGAGCCCCAGCTGACCACCCCCACTGGTCCACTCCGTCCTCGCACGCGTTCGCGCAGATCGTCGCCACGGACCTTCGGTCGTCTTTCCTCCGGTACCCGCACTTCGCTGAGATCAACCTTCTGACCGCCGAGCTGAACTCTGTGTCGCCGATGTTCCACGACCTCTGGGAACGAAAGCCCGATGCGGTCCCAGCCGTACAAAAGAAACTGACCATCCCCAATCGGGGAGAATTTTTCTTTGACTGCCAAATGCTCCGCATTGGCGACACCGGCCAACAACTCGTGACCTACTGCGCTGAACCCGGCTCGCCCGTTCGCGACGCGCTCCGCGACTTCGCCGACGGTGATCTGACCGCAGCACCCCAAGCCGTCCGTTACCTCAACTGAGGCGTGGGAAGCCGCTCGCTAGCCCATCCGCTACCGGGCATGTGAGACATAGAGCGCTGCGAAAACCAGGCCATTTAGCCCTGCGACTCACAGGCACGGCGTGTCGACATCGCAGCCGAGCGCTCGGCGGTCGTGCCCGAAACGATCGTTTTCGGCCTACTCGGCCCGCGGTGATGAACCTATGCGCCGGCAATCTGCTGGATGATCTGGATGGCGACGGCGACGACGAGGGCGTTGTAGAAGAAGCTCACGACGCTGTGCAGGAGAACGACCCATCGGGTGCGCACGGTGGTCACGGATGTGTCTGAGGTCGCGAACGAGGTTCCGACGGTGAATGAGAAGTAGAGGTAGTCAGCGAGGCCTGGCGTATCGGTTCGGGGGAATTCGAGGCCCGGTTGCCGGGGGTGGCGGTGTTGCATGCTCTCGTAGATCTGCGCGAAACCGGTGTGCAGCAGTTGCCACGACAAGATGATGCCGACGGCCGCCACGACCCCGGTGAAGGTGTAGCCGGCGCGGCTCCCGTCGACCGGCGCCCGGACGGTGATCGCCAGCAGA
>JAWKJW010000039.1:0-7545 GCA_041393555.1 Tessaracoccus sp.
ACCAGGCTCGCGCCTGTGAGCTGCTCGCGGAGGGAGCGCTTTGCCTGCTCTCGAGTCATGAGTATGACGCCGTGGGACGTCTCGATGAAGAGGAGCGGGGTGCCTTGCTCCCACCCTTGACGCGTGCGCAACTCCGCGGGAACCACGAGGCGCCCCCTGTCTCCCAGGGGAGCGTAGAATGTGGTACCCATGTTTCGAATGTACCACTCGGGTAGCCCTGGAGGGAGTAGCTCATTTCAGACACTCTCCGACATCACCCCAGGGCGGTGTCGACGGCTTTCCATTCGATGTCGGCGGGGGCCAGGGCCAGGATCGAGGCGAGCAGGCCATGGCGGGCGGTGCGCACGTCGGCGTCCTCCGCGTTGACCAGGATCTCGTCGAAGAAGGTCGAGGCCTTGGCGACGACGTCGGCGGTGCCAGTGTGGAACGCCTAGTGAGAGTTGAGAACCGCCCAGGCAAGCAGGCTATCGATACGACGAATGTCCGCCCCTTTCCCTAACTTCACCTTGATGTGTCCCGCTCGTGTCCAGAGCTCGATCTCGGCGTTCCAATCGAGTGTCCCTGCGTTCTCTGAGGACCACATATTGATCGCACTATACGGGAGCGAGTAAATCTCCACCTTCTTGCCGGTGATGCCTTGTGCATCGCGGACGATCAGCCGTTTAGTTGTGAAGGTTGCGGAGTCTCTGAACGTCCTGAACGACGCGACAGGCTGTTCCCCCTGTACCAAGAGTGCATTCACGTCATGCGGGATCGGGATCTCCTGTTGGAGGGTCCAAGTGAGAATCGGAGGGGTATCCATGCGTACACAGTAGAGCGGCGCTAATAGCATGTGTTGATGACCACACCACGGTTGCCAGCCAACATTCACTTGTAGCAAGTATGCAGAACTCAGGGTGCCGCTGATCGGTCCACAGCTTCTAGTTGAGCGGTTTCGTCGTACCGAATCGCGTTGCATCATCGTGGAGTGGCAAGTCTGAATCGGGTCGAGCATATGTCAGAAGCACGCATCCACGCTTGCTAGAGGGGCTTGCTCTTGGAGAGCAAGAGGGGTGTCGTAGGGTGATGGTCAAGTCTTAGAAGTGCCGCGATGTGACCAGGTTACTGAGGTCTCAAGGATGGAGATGTCTTCCCTCCGGCAAGGGCTCGCACGAGATTTGGGGCAAGGGGCATGCATCAGTGTTCCTTCTCACGGCGAAGTCGGTGCTGGTGTCATCCGGCAGATCGTGCGGGAGTTTCCCGATGCTCCAAAGGGATGGAGGTAGTGACGATGAGCACCAGCTATGACGTTGTCGCCTATCGCGATGGCAAGTGGTGGGTGTTTGAGATCCCCGAGCTGACTTCTCCGTCGCTACGTGGTGGGCACCATCGGATCGTCGCGACGGTCCAAACTCGGGCGGCCGCTGAGATCTCGGATGAGGCTCGACGTCTCGTGGTCCTGTGGCTGAATGTCGACGAGGCCGATGTTGACATCGAGATGGTTTCTTCTCTTCCGGATGATGTGAACGCAGATCTCGCTCGGGCTCGCGAGCTGGACGCTGCCGGCCGGGCAGCCCTCGAAGAAGCAACTGCTCTGCGGCGCCGTGTGGTCCACCAACTGCGCACCAGTGGTCGGCTGAGTCAGGCCGATTCGGCTACAGTCCTCGGGGTCTCGCGTCAGCGCGCGCAGCAGTTGGAGCGCACAGGTGCCCCGAACGGAGACATTGTTGCGTAGCCTCATCGTGACTGACGCCTTCGATCTATGGCGAAGACGTTTATGCTCTGGTCAGGCATTGGGAGGAGGTGGAGCCTTGGCTGAGGAACTGAGGGCTTCACTGAGCAGCGCTCCGCGGTGATCGCCACCGAGGTGAACGGGCTTGTCGGCATGGATAGTCAGGCAACCGATGCCTGACGACAACGCGATAGCGATTTCGTCGGGTCGGGAACCAATCGGCTTGTTCTCTCGCCTCGTCGCGCTTCCCAAGGAAACCCCTTGGGTGGAGTTCAAGCGCAACCAGGCGGAACCAAACGTGATCGGCGAGTATCTGTCGGCGTTGTCGAACTCCGCGGCGCTCGACATGAAGAGCCATGGCTACCTGGTGTGGGGCGTTGAGGACGGTACACATCGAGTGATCGGCACGACCTTCCGTCCGACGAAGGAAAAGCGGGGTGGTGAGGACCTGATCCCTTGGCTGACCCGGGGACTCTCGCCCAAGATAGACTTCGCGTTTGATGAGTTTCAGGTTGATGGGTGTCATATCGTTTTGCTCCGGATTGAAGCTGCGCGGATGCGTCCGACCCAGTTCGATGGAGATGAATGGATCCGAATCGAGTCCTACAATAAGAGGCTGAAGGACTTTCACGATCACGAGCGTCGGCTTTGGCGGACCTTCGACTCACTCGCCTTCGAGTCGCTGGCTGCGCTCAGCCACTTGTCTGACAGTGATGTACTCGATCTTCTCGATTATGAGTCGTACTTCCGCCTGATCGAGCACCGTCAACCGGAGGATTCTGGCGAGATCCTCACCCAACTGAGGGGCGCGGAGCTGGTTCGATGGGACATCGCCGATGAGTGGAGTGTCACGAACCTTGGTGCACTTCTGATTGCCAGAGACCTCGCCCAGTTCCCTACACTCTCGCGCAAGGCCGCGCGTGTAGTGCAGTATCGAGACCAACTGCGCTTGCAGGCACTTAACGAGCAGGTAGGCAGACGGGGGTATGCCAACGGGTTCGAGGGACTGTACGAGTACGTGATGGGCCTCGTGCCGAAGACCGAAACCTATGACACCGGCCTTCGGGAGAGCCGACCCAAGTATCCTGGGTTGGCTGTTCGTGAGCTGCTCGCCAACATGCTCGTCCATCAGGATTTTAGCGTTCCTGGATCGGGGCCGATGGTCGAGCTGTTCGAGAACCGTCTTGAGATCACGAACCCGGGGATCCCCCTCATCGACAAAACCCGCTTCGTCGACAGCCCGCCGCTATCTCGAAACGAGAAGCTGGCGAGGGCGCTGCGCCAGATGGGCATCTGCGAGGAGCGTGGTAGTGGCTGGGACAAGATCGCGGTGGAAGTTGAGGTCAACCAGTTGCCAGCGCCCACGATCGAGACCACTGACGCGCACACCCGAGTTGCCGTGTATGGCTATAAGGCGTTCCAGTCGCTGACGAGGGACGAAAAGGTCCGGGCAGTTTATCTGCACGCCACACTTCGCTACCTCCGGGGCGAGCAGACCACCAACACTTCAGTGCGTGAGCGTTTTGGTCTCGAAGCGAAGCAAGCTTCTGCGGCGTCGCGTCTGCTCGCTGAAGCTGTCGAGCAAGGATGGCTTGCGCCACATGATCGAGACGCTGGCAAGCGAGCGATGGCGTATGTTCCGTTCTGGGCCGGGCTGTCGGACGGTCCGTCGGGTTGGGGGCCAGAGTAAGACGGATGCTTGGTCGCCCTGTTTCCCGTTATTTGCACTGGATTGCGGATCCTGCGCCCATCATCCAACAAAGTGCCGTTGACAAGGCCTTCGGCCAAGATCGTTGTTTGCTCTAGTTTGCAGCTCGGTCCTACTTAAGCAGGCACTCGGCATCCTAGGCCGGCGCGATAGGAGGAGTCGGTCCCGACGGAAAAATACGATCAGGACGGTTTCGCGGCGCCCTAAGGGCAATGGCTCGCTCTAAGCCGCACTTCCGTCAGTTTGTCACCCGAGGGCGGTGTCGACGGCCTTCCAGTCGATGTCGGCGGGGGCCAGGGCCAGGATCGAGGCGAGCAGGCCGTGGCGGGCGGTGCGCACGTCGGCGTCCTCCGCGTTGACCAGGATCTCGTCGAAGAAGGTCGAGGCCTTGGTGACGACGTCAACGGTGCGGTCGAGGATCGTGGCGATGGGCTCGCCGGAAGTGCCAGCGGAGACCGTCTCGACGGCCTCCCGCAGGGCGACCTCCGCAGCTTCCGTCAGCTTGGTCGCGTCGTATCCGGCCTCGGGGATCGTCGGCAGGATGCGGGTGATGCGCACCAGGGTGGCGACGAGGTCGCGGAGACGCTGGTCGTCGGACGACGCCGATAGCTCCGACAGCAGGCGCGAGGCGCGGCCCGGGGCGTTGGCGGCCGGGAGGATGGCGTTCACCAGATCAGCAGACGTGCCTTCGTCGCGGAGCAGCTGGGCGAAGCGGCCGATGGTGAACTCCAGAGCGGCGTCCACCGCGTCGGCGGCCACGTCCACGCCCTGCTCGGCGAGGCGCGCGACGGCGTCCTCGAGGCCGGCGCGGATGGTTAGCGACTCCAGCGGGGTGCCCGCCGACTCGCGCAGGATCCGCACCACGCCCAGCGCCGCGCGGCGCAGGCCGAACGGGTCGGACGAGCCGGTGGGTTTGGCGCCCAACGCGAACATCGCGGCCAGCAGGTCGAAGCGGTCGCCGAGGGCCAGCAGGGCGCCCGGGACGGAGGCGGGCACGGGATCGGCGGAGGTGTGCGGCTGCTCCATCTCGAACAGCGCGTCGGCCACATTCTCAGTCTCGCCCATGCGGACGGCGTACTCGCGCGCGATGAAGCCGGCCAGCGAGCTCATCTCCACCACCATCTGGGTGGCCAGGTCGAATTTGGCCAGCTTGCCGGCCCGCGTCAGCGTCGTCAGTTCCTCGCCGGAAACGCCCACGCGCTCGCCCAGCCGCAGCGCCACGTCGGCGATGCGACGGGCGCGCATCCCGACGGAGCCCAGCCGGTCCTCGAAGGTCAGCTTGTCGAGCCCGGGCACGAACTCGTCGGCCTTCGGGGTCTGCAGATCGGCGTTCCAGAAGAACAGCGCGTCCTCGTAGCGGGCGCGGATCACCGATTCGTTGCCGGCACGCACCACCTCATCGTCGCAGAGGCCGTTGGCCATGGTGACGAAGTGCGGTGCCAGCTTCCCGTCGCGGTACACCGGCAGGTAGCGCTGGTGCTTGCGCATTACGGTGGTCAGGATGCGCTCGGGCAGGTCGAGGTAGCGCTCGTCGAAGTTGCCCAGCACGCCGTGCGGATCCTCGACGAGGTTGGTGATCTCGTCGACGACGGCCGCCTCGGCCTCGAACGCGATCGTGCCGCCCACACCGGCGGCCAGCGCGGTGGCCTGCTCGACGACGTGTGAGCGGCGCTGCTCGGTGAACAACTCGATCGAGCCGGCGGCGATGGTCGGCAGCAGCTCGGCAGCAGACGGCACCTCGACGTGGCCGACGAGGGCCCCGTCGGAGCGACGACCCGACTCCTCACCCGCAACAGGACGCTGCAGGTAGGTGGTGCGGCCGGCGTTCAGGCCGGATACGGAGACGGGCACCACGGCCTCGCCCCACAGCGCCACCAGCCAGCGGATGGCCCGCGAGAACGACAAGTTGGCGTCGTTCCAGCGCATGTTCTTCTCGGCGCGCAGCCCGGCCACGACGGAGGCGAAGATCTCGCCCGCCACGTCCAGCACGTGCCTGCCCTCGACCTTCAGCTCGACGGCCGCATGCTCGTTGCCACCGAACTCGGCCTTCACGACCTGCTCGACGGTCACGCCTTGGCCGCGCATGAAGCCCTGCAGCGGCTTGGTGGGGTTGCCGTCGCCGTCGAACGCCGCGGCCCACTTGGGGCCCTTGCGCAGCTGGGTGGCGTCGGGCTCGCCGACCGCCACGTCCTCGATCACCGCGACGATGCGCCGCGGGGTGCCGTCGACGGTGATCGCGCCGTGGGCCAGACGGGTGGCGCCCAGCTTCTCGGTGAGGGCGGCGCGCACGGCCTCGACGGTCTGGGGCACGACGTGCGGGGGCAGCTCCTCGACGCCGATCTCCAGGGCGAGGGTCTGCCCTTCGAGGCTCGCTGACGCTCGCACCTCAGGGACCGTTGTGGTTGCGCTGGGAGCTGCTGGGGCAGCTGTGGGTGGTGCGTCGGCGGTGGCTTCCCGGTTCAGCGGGAAGCCCAGCTCCTCGCGTCGCTCGATCCAGAGGGCGGCAGTGTCGCGCATCAGGCGGCGCATCGTCGCGAAGGCCTTGGCACGCTCGGTGGTGGAGATGGCGCCGCGCGCGTCCATCACGTTGAACGCATGGCTCGACTTCAGGATGTACTGGTGCGCCGGCACCGGCAGGCGCTGCTCCACCATCCGCGTCGCCTCGCCGACGTAGGTCTCGTACAGCCGACGGTTGGCGTCGACATCGGCGTCGTCCAGGTAGTAGCGGCTCATCTCGTACTCCTGCTGGCCGAAGGCCTCGCCATAGGTGACGGGGCGACCGTCGGAGGCGATGGAGTAGACGATGTCCTTGAAGTGCGTCACGCCCTGCTGTGCCATCAGGATGCGCTCGACGCCGTAGGTGAGCTCGACGGGGATCGGATCGAGGTTCTGCCCGCCCACCTGCTGGAAGTAGGTGAACTGGGTGATCTCCATGCCGTCCAGCCACACCTCCCAGCCGAGGCCCCACGCGCCGATGGCCGGCTGCTGCCAGTTGTCCTCGACGAAGCGCACGTCGTGCTTGGCGAGGTCGATGCCGAGCGCCTCGAGCGAGCCAAGATACAGCTCCTGCGGGTCACCGGGCTCGGGCTTCAGGATCACCTGGAACTGGGTGTGGGTCTGCAGGCGGTTGGGGTTCTCGCCGTAGCGGGAGTCGTCCGGGCGCACCGACGGCTCGACGTAGGCCACGTCCCACGGCTCCGGCCCGAGCACCCGCAACACCGTCGCGGGGTTCATCGTTCCCGCACCCACCTCCGTGTTGAACGGTTGCCAGGTGAGGCAGCCCTTGGAGGTCCAGTAGTCGGAGAGTCGTCGCAGAGCGTCTTGCATGGTCAGCACCCGGGCATTCTAGCCCGCCGTGACTTGTGCCCCCTCGTCCCAGGGGCTCCGAAAATCGGCCAATGGCCGATTCTTCGGCGTCTACTCCGAAAAAGCGACCACTGCTCGCGCGTCGCTACGGGGCGGCACCCTCGCATTGCGAGGGTAGTGGCCCATTTTTCGGTGTCTACTCAGGAAAATCGGCCATTGGTCGATTTTCCTGGATTGGCCTGGACCGGCCTGGACCGGCCGGGATTGGCCTGGGTTGGCCTGGATCGGCTGGATTGGTGGGGAGGGGAAGGTGGGGGAGTTACAGGCGGTCGCGGAGCCAAGCCAGGTCGGCCAGGCGGTCTTCGACCCCACCCGGGGTTTCCAGGACGACGGGGGCTCCGGCGGTCTTGACCAACTCGGCGATCGCGTCGACGTCGGCGAAACCCTGCCCTAGGTTGGCGTGACGGTCGCGGCCGCTGTTGGCGGCGTCGCGGGAGTCGTTGCAGTGGATCAGATCGATCCGGCCGGTGATGGCCTTGATCCGCTCCGCGATGCCCACCAGGTCGAGGCCCGCGGCGTGAGCGTGGCAGGTGTCCAGGCAGAAGCCCACCTGATCGATGTTGGGCGAGCCGGAGATGGCATCCCACAGCTGCGCGATCGACTCCTCATAACGCGCCATCGCCTTGTTGCCGCCGGCGGTGTTCTCGATCAGCAGCGGCACCTCGATCTTCAGGCCGTCGATGCACTTGCGCCAGTTCTCGAAGCCCTTCTCGGGATCGTCGTTGGCGGTGACGTGCCCGCCATGCACAACGACGCCCCG
>JAWKJW010000040.1:0-4051 GCA_041393555.1 Tessaracoccus sp.
CTTGGCACTTGCCGTTGTCGGCCTTCACCGCTGAAAGCGCCGTCTGCGGGTCGATGAGCACCGCCAGCCGCTTGTTGTGGTCCTCGATCAGGTCGCCCATCCGGTTGCCCCAGGGCCCGGGCAATGAACCTTCGGCGCCCAAGTCCCAGCCGAGCGCGTCATTGGCTTCGTTCGCCAAGGCGTGGAAGCCGGTGTAGCCGGACGAGACGGGGGGAGCGGGAGCCCCACCCCGACTAGGCGTTATGCCTGGTTGACTAGGCAAAACGCCGCAGGGCGACAGGCGACCTGCACCCAGAAGAGAACTTCACATCGCTCGGTCCTCCGGTGTCCGGATCGGGCCCTTTCTGAGGCTTAAGGCTGCGGAAGGAGTTCACCAGGGAACAGCAGCGCTATGAGTCCCTGGCCCAGGCGGCGGAGCGGCCCGGGATCAGCCGGAAGACCCTGCGACGCCGGATCGCGTCCGGCCAACTCCCGGTCTCCTCCAGCGGACGGCGCATCCTCCGCGTACGCCCCGAGGACGCCGACGCCCATGCTGCGTCCGTTCTGGCTCAGTTGAGCCCAGAACTAGTGGTCTGGCGCGGTTTTAGCTGACTGCTTGGTCAAGGGCTGCTCGTGCGCGGGTGACTTTGGCGAGGATGGATTCGGCGGTGGCGGTCCAGGTGTAGGGCTTGGGGTTGTCGTTGCTGGCGTCGAGGTATTCCTGGATGCTGTCGATCAGGTCGGGCACGGAGGCGAAGACGCCGCGCCGTAGGTTCTTCTCGGTGAGATCGCGGAACCAGCGTTCGACCTGGTTGAGCCATGACGACGAGGTCGGGGTGAAGTGCAGGTGGAACCGCTTGTGTCGTTTGAGCCACCGTTCGACGCTCTCGTGCTTGTGGGTGGCGTAGTTGTCCAGGATCAGGTGGACCTGCAGGTGCTGGGGAACCTCGCGGTCGATGGTCTTCAGGAACGCCAGGAACTCCTCGTGGCGGTGTCGGGGCAGGCACTGGCCGATGACCGTGCCGGTCAGGACGTCGAGGGCGGCGAACAAGGTGGTGGTGCCGTTGCGCTTGTAGTCATGGGTCATCGTGCCGGCCCGGCCCGGCACCATCGGCAACGAGGCCTGGGTCCGGTCCAGTGCCTGGATCTGGGACTTCTCGTCCATGCACAACACGATCGCCTTCTCCGGCGGGTCCAGATACAGCCCGACAACGTCGATGAGCTTCTCGGTGAACGCCGGATCGTTGGACAGCTTGAACGTGTCCACCCGGTGAGGCTGCAAACCGGGAGTCGGTTCCAGATCCGCCGCACCGTGTCCTTGCTCACCCCGGCACGCTCAGCCATCGTCCGCGTCGACCAGTGCGTCGCACCGGCAGGCTTGGTCTTGGTGGTGAGTTCCACGATCTCGGCGACCTGCTCCTCGCTCACGCTCGCCTTCCGGCCACGCCCCTTGGCGACCTTGCCCCAGTTCGCCAACCCGTCAGCCTCGAACGCGGCACGCCAGGACCGCACCGTCACCGCGGTCACCCCGTGCCACTGGGCGATCGCCAGGTTCGCGCATCCGTCAGCCGAATCGAGCAGCACCCGTGCCCGGACCACTTCACGATGGGCCGCCGTCGCCGAGCGGGCCACCTTCTCAAGAACCTCACGCTGAACAGGCGACACCCTCAACGGTGCAGCAGCAGGAGACGGCATACCTCATTCTACACCCAAGTAGACACCCATTTGCGCGCCACACCACTAGGGCATCCCGGAGAGGTATCATTTGGGTATGACTGATGTGGCTACCATCAAGGTTCCTCGCGTGGTGCGTGACCGCGTGCGCGACGCTGCCCGAGCGGCGCACCTGACCCAGGCCCAGCTCATCGAGGAGATGCTTGAAGAGAGGCGCAAGGCTGAGTTCTGGGCTGCGCTCGAAGCCGAGACCCCCGACCAGGAGTATCTGGACGACCTTGCCGAGGCAGACGCGGCATTTGCCGGCGACGCCGAGGAGTCCATTGCCCGGTTCGAAGCGGGCGAGTGATCCAGCAGATTGCCCGTGGCGATGTCGTCTGGGCGAGCATGGACCCGACCATCGGCCGCGAGCAGGCCAAGCACCGGCCTTGGCTGGTGTTGTCCGAGCCGGCGCTCCATCGCGCCCGCGGCCTGCTCATCGCGGTGCCGCTGACGCACACCGACCGGGGATGGTCCACGCACGTGAAGCTCACGTCCCGCGATTCGGCAACCACCGTGGCGATGTGCGAACAGGTCAAGTCGATGTCTATTGACCGCGTCACCCGCGTTGACCGCGCGCCTTACCCGCTCGGCCAGGTCGATCAGGTCCACCAGATCCTCGCGCTGCTCACAGGCGGCCGATAGGCGCTACTGGAACTGCAGAGGAGCAGCGCCGAGAACGACGTGGCCGGCCCGGATCAGCTCGACCCGGCGGTGCACCCGGCCCGCGATGCTGTGCACTCCCGGCGCATCCTGGCGGCCCGACAGGGGATCGCGGATGCGGAGCAGGAGTTGCGCGACGCGGTGAAGGCCGCGCGGGACGCCGGCGACTCGTGGACGGTGATCGCGTCCGCGCTGGACACGACCCGTCTGGCGGTGCAACAGCGCTTTGGCGGCAACTGACCGACTCACGTTGGGGAGCGCGCGAACCTTCAGGTTCAGCACCTCAAATCCGCAAGCTTCGTTGCTCAAATCTGCAAGTTTCTCGGGCAGCGTTGAGCCGGCTTGTGGTCCCTCCTTCCTCCATGCCCGAGGTCGCCGCGCGGTCGCATCGCGCGCCGTCCCAAGGTCGCCTGAACGACACTGGCCTGTCAGCCCATCTCACGGGTTTCACCAGCGCCGCAGCCGGCACTGTGGGGGGACGCGAGTACTTCGGGCCCTTGCCGAGCAGTGCGTCGCGCTGCTTTTGCCAAAGCAGTCCGCCTGGACTCAGCAGCCGTTCCAGCTGTACCGCTACCGTGACCTCGACGGCTTAGAGGTCGACATCGTCGCTGAGTTCCCGGACGGTCAACTGCTGGCTATTGAGGTGAAGAGCAGGCGAACGGTCACGGAGCAGTCCTGGTCGGCGCTGGAGCGCTTCCGCAACCGATACCCAGACCGGAAGACCACGGGGATCGTCCTTCACGGGGGTACTCAGGTCGCACACCTTCACGGCTGGCTGCATGTGCTGCCGATGCGGAGCCTTTGGGATCACTGAACCTCGCCGAGCGCGTCGCAAACGACGAGGCGACCTACTCGACCCGGGTCTCGACGACGGGCGAAAACTGGACGGTTTCGACGGTGAAAAGTGAACACGTTGGCCACGATCGGAGGGGTGATCACTATGGAGGACTGGGCACTGATCAGGCGGCTGGCTGCGGAGCGGACTCCGCATGCGGCGATCGCGAGCCCGGACAGATCAAAGATCGAGGTTAAGGGGTCGGCTGCACCGTCGACTCATGAGCGGCTCAGCGAAGTCCGGATCCATATACGGCTCGCGCGGAATGCGGTAGCGCGAGGGACAGTGCAGCAGAGCGGCGATCGTTGAAGCATCGTCGGCCTCCGTCAGGCCGCCTGGTGTGCCTATCTCTCCTGCCTCCACTGGATCCGAGTTCGGCCCACCGTGCGCGTCGCCCGGCGCGGACCGACCGACTGTCGGCCCCGGAAGGGGTGGCCGTCCCATCAAGACTTCTGTAAGAAGCTCAAGAAGTTGCGCTGCCGGGACCCCCAACACACTCTGGATCCGGATGAGCCGTCAAATCGGGCTACGGACACCTGACCTCGTCGGTGAAGAACCTGGTGCTGTCGGCTCGTGCATCGGTGGTCTGCTCGACGTACAACTTTCAGAAGTCGTCGGCCCTGTGGGCGGCACTCGCCGAGGTGGCCGGACGCGGCACGGTCGACGTCACCGTGTACCTCGACGCCAAGGCCGCCACGTTGCCCACAGCGGCCGAAGTGGCGACCCAACTGGCGGGGGCGCGCGTCTTTCAGACCCGCCCGGTGGGTGGCAAAGCGGTGCGCAACCATGCCAAGTTCATTGCCTTGGATCATCAGGTGCTGATCGTGACCAGCGCGAACTTCTCGGTGAGCGCCGAGAAGT
>JAWKJW010000041.1:0-3827 GCA_041393555.1 Tessaracoccus sp.
GTAGCGCTCCTCATGGTCAGTCGGCGAGGTATAGCCGATCGACGAGTGCAGACGCTCGGTGTTGTACCAGTGCACCCAGGCAGCGGTCTCACGTTCCACCTCGGCACGGCCGGTCCAAGACCGGGACCGTTCAACGTCGATCAGCTCGGTCTTGTACAAGCCGATCGTCGACTCCATCAGCGCGTTGTCGAGCGCATCGCCCACGGAGCCGATCGAGAGCCTGTCAAGTTTTCTGTGTATGTCGTTCGGGTGTTCGGGTTAGAGGTGATGGTTGATTCGTTCGGGGTAGATCAGGGAGAGTTGTTCCAATGCTCGTTTCCAGTTCGTGGTGACTTGGCCTTCGACGAGTCGGCCGGGGGCTCGGCGTTGATCGGCGGGTAGTCCTTTCTCCTTCTCGCGTTCACGGGCGCGTTTGTCCTCGATGTTGCCGATCGCCATCCACAGCAGCTTCACGGCGGCTGCGTCGTTCGGGAAGTGCCCGCGGTTCTTGATGACCTTGCGCAACTGGTAGTTCAACGATTCGATGCTGTTGGTCGTGTAGATCACCCGGCGCAGCTCCGGCGGGAACGCCAGGAACGGGGTGAACCGTTCCCAGGCGTCGCGGAAACTGCGCACCGTCGACTGGTAGCGGCGCCCGAGTTCGGAGGCGTCGAACTCCTCCAGGGCCTGGAGAGCAGCGTCGGCGCTGGAGGCCTGGTAGACCGGTTTGAGGGCGGCGGCGACGGCTTTGCGGTCACCGTAGGACACGAACCGCATCGACGCCCGGATCAGGTGGACCACGCACGTCTGCACGGTAGCCTGCGGCCAGGTCGCCTCGACCGCGTCGGCGAACCCGGTCAGCCCGTCACAGCACACGATCAGCACGTCCTGCACGCCGCGATTACGGAGTTCAGCGCACACCGACGCCCAGAATTTGGCGCCCTCGGTCTGCGCGATCCAGATCCCCAGGACGTGCTTGATACCGTCCACGTCGACACCGACGGCCAGGTGCGCGGACTTGTTGATCACGTGCCCGCCGTCACGGACCTTGACCACGATCGCGTCGAGGTACATCACCGGGTACAGCGGTTCGAGGTCACGTTGCTGCCACTTGATCACCTCGTCGGCGACCTCTTCGGTGATTTTCGAGATCGTCTCGTGCGACAGGTCCGTGCCGATCGTGGAGGCCAGATGGTGCTGGATATCGCGGATCGTCATCCCGCCGGCGTAGAGCGAGACGATCATCGCGTCCAGACCGTCCAGACGGCGCTGGCCCTTGCGGACCAGCATCGGGATGAATGAACCGCCCCGGCATGTCCGGAGACTCCGTTCCTTGGGAAGGATGGAGTCATGGCAGGGAGTACGTCGAAGAGGTACACGGCCGAGCTGCGTGAGCGGGCGGTCAGGATGGTTGGCGAGATCCGGGCCGACCACGAGTCGGACTGGGCGGCGATGAGGCAGGTCGCGACGCTGCTCGGGATCGGGACGCCTGAGACGGTGAGGAAGTGGTGTCGTCAGGCCGAGGTTGATGCCGGGCAGCGGGTTGGGACGACGAGTGAGGAGTCAGCGGAGCTGAAGCGGTTGAAGCGCGAGAATGCCGAGCTCAAGCGGGCCAACGCGATCCTCAAGAGCGCATCGGCTTTCTTCGCGGCCGAACTCGACCGGCCACAGCGCTGATCGTGCGGTATATCGACGAGCACGTCGGTGACCAGCACGAGGAAGGTCTGCGATGGGGTGTCGAGTCGATCTGTGACCAGCTCACCGAGCTGGGCGCCAAGATCGCCCCCGCGACCTACTACGAGCACCGCTCCCACAAGCCGTCCAAGCGTGAAGTGCGGGATGAGGAGTTGAGGCCGAAGGTGGCCAAGGTTCATGCCGAGAACTACGGCGTCTACGGAGCCCGGAAGGTTTGGCTTCAGCTCAACCGGGAGCGCACCGCTGATGCCGAGCCGATCGCTAGGTGCACGGTGGAACGGCTGATGAGCGACCTCGGTCTTCGTGGCGCGATCCGGGGCAAGGTCAAGCGCACGACGATCGCTGATCCGAAGGCGAAGCATCCCGGTGACCTCGTGGGACGTCAGTTCGCGCCGTTGGCGCCGGAAGTAGTGCCCCATAAGGTGGTGTAACTCGGTGGCCGAGATCGTCTCCGACTTCGTGTCGGGACGGACGTAGAGCGGCCACCGTGTGATCCTTCGAGTCAACCGTCTAAAGAATCCTCGAACGGAGTCATCACGATGACCGCACCTCATATTGTCGACCCTGCAGGCCTGCTTGGCCAAGCCCTCGCCGACGCGTCACCGGATCTGATGCGCGAGCTGCTGCAAACCATCATCAACGCCCTGCTTTCCGCCGATGCCGACGCTGTCTGCGGCGCCGAGTGGAACGCCCGCTCGGCTGAGCGCACCAACTACCGAAACGGCTACCGCCACCGGCCCCTGGATACCCGCGTCGGAACCGTCGATGTCGCCGTCCCGAAACTGCGCTCGGGTTCGTACTTCCCCGAGTGGCTGCTCGAGCGCCGCAAGCGGGCCGAATCCGCCCTGATCACCGTCGTGGCGGACTGCTACCTTGCCGGAGTATCGACCCGCCGGATGGACAAACTGGTCAAGACGCTGGGCATCGACTCACTGTCCAAATCCCAGGTCTCCCGCATGGCCACCGAACTGGACGAGCAGGTCGCCGCCTTCCGACACCGCCGCCTGGACGAGGCCGGCCCGTTCACCTTCGTCACCGCCGATGCGTTGACGATCAAGGTCCGCGAGAACAAGCAGGTCGTCAAGGCTTCAGTGCTGCTGGCCACCGGCGTCAACGGCGACGGCCACCGCGAAGTCCTCGGGATGCAGGTGGCCACCAGTGAGACCAAGGCCTCATGGAACACCTTCTTCGCCGACCTGGTGGCCCGCGGCCTGGACGGAGTCCGGTTGGTGACCTCCGATGCCCACGCCGGACTGGTCGAGGCGATCGCGGCGAACCTGCCCGGCGCCGCCTGGCAGCGCTGCCGCACCCACTACGCCGCCAACCTCATGGCCACCTGCCCCAAGAGCATGTGGCCGGCCGTGAAAGCCATGCTGCACAGCGTCTACGACCAGCCCACCGCCACCGCGGTGCATGAGCAGTTCGACCGGCTCCTGGAGTACACCGAAGACAGGCTGCCCGAGGTCGCCGACCACCTCGACGATGCCCGCGAGGACCTGCTGGCCTTCACCGCGTTCCCCGACGACGTATGGCGTCAGATCTGGTCCAACAACCCCACCGAACGCCTCAACCGTGAGATACGACGCCGCACCGACGTCGTGGGGATCTTCCCCAACCGAGACGCGATCATCAGGCTCATCGGCGCCGTCCTGGCCGAGCAGACCGACGAATGGGCCGAAGGCCGCCGATACCTCGGCCTCGAAGTCCTGAGCCGCTGCAGGCTGACCCTGACCACCGACACAAACACCGACTCGACGACGGAGGTGACCACCGATGACCTGATGCAAATACCAGCCTGACCACCACCGAAGGATCAACAACGAGTTACACCACTACTTGGGGCTTGACCGCGCCGGACCGGCTATGGGTGGCCGACTTCACCTACGTGTCGACGTGGGCCGGCTGGGTCTACGTGGCGTTCGTGATCGATGCCTACGCGCGTCGGATCATTGGCTGGAGGTCGTCGACATCGATGACCTCTCAGCTGGTGTTGGACGCCATCGACCATGCTGTGTGGACACGGCAGCGGGAGGGCCGGCCGGTGGCCGGGGTGGTCCAGCATCACGACCACGGCAGCCAGTACACCTCTGTGGCCTACAGCGAGCGGCTCGCCGCTGACGGAATCCGTCCCTCGATGGGGGTTGTCGGATCGT
>JAWKJW010000042.1:0-3009 GCA_041393555.1 Tessaracoccus sp.
AGGAACCTCCCCAAAACTGGGCAGTGGGGTGTGACAATCTCTGTAGACAGTCGTTACCAGGAAGATGATTCAACGACATGACCACTGAGAAACCTCGCAAACGCCAGTTCACTGACGAGTTCAAAGCCGATGCCGTGCAACTCGTCGTGCAGTCCGACCGGCCGATCGCGCAAGTCGCCCGAGAGCTCGAGATCAACGAGTCATCTCTCGGGTACTGGGTGAAGAACTACCGGCAAGCACACCCCGATCCGACGGTCGCGCCGACCCCGGTCGATGCGGCCAGGGTCGCGCGGCTCGAAGCAGAGAACCGGCGACTGGCAGAGGAGAACGCGTTTCTGAAAAAAGCCGCGGCCTTCTTCGCGAAGGAACAGCGGTGAGCGAGAAGTTCCAGCTGATCCACGCGGAGAAGGCCCACTATTCGATCGGGCTCATGACTGGCCTCTTGGAGGTGTCACGCGCCGGCTACTATGCGTGGGTCAAGCGGCAAGGCGTTCGCTCTCCTGCGGCGCAACGACGAGACGAGCTTCGGAAAATGATCGCGAAGGTTGATAACGACAAGAAGCAGACGTATGGGTTTCGGCGGATACTCGCCGAGCTGCACCGTCGGGGGCATGAAGCGTCGGCGGGGCTGGTGCGGAAGCTGATGGGCGAGCTTGGCGTGCACGGGGTACAGCCGCGTGCCTCGAAGCGGACCACGATTCCCGCCCGTGACGCTGCTGACCGCCCCGACTGGTTGCGCCGTGACTTCACCGCGGCCGAGCCGGGGCAACGATTTGTGGGAGATCTCACCTACCTCCGCACTGGTGAGGGGTGGCTGTATCTCGCGACCGTGATCGATCTATTCAATCGTGAGGTCGTGGGCTGGTCGATGGCCGAGCATATGCGTGTCGAACTCGTCTCTGACGCGCTCACCATGGCGCACACTCATGGCCGGATCGGTGTGGGGGCCGTGTTCCACTCAGACCGCGGCTCGGTCTACACCTCTGCGGCCTATGCTGAGCTCGCCGAGCGGTACGGGGTGCAGCTCTCGGTTGGTAGGACCGGGGTGTGCTGGGATAACGCGGTCGCGGAGTCGTTCTTCTCGATGTTGAAGAACGAGATGTATTACCGGCAGAAGTTCGTCACGCGCAGTCGGGCGAGGTTCGCGGTGATGGAGTACATCGAGGTGTTCTACAACAGAGGCAGGCTCCACTCGACTCTTGGCTATCGCACCCCTGTCGAAGTGCGTCGTGAGTACGAGCGCGGAAGAGATCCTCGGGTCGCAGTCGCGGCCTGATCCACAAAGAGAGTGTCTACAAAACTTGACACAGCCCAAGTACCAGCCAGGCCGCGTTCGCCGCGTACTTCCCCGAGGGAAGATGTGCGAGCGCGCTCGCTTTGAGGTCAGCATTGACCTGCTCAATGATCGCGTGATGCCGGTGCGTCTGATCGACAGTGACAGTATCGAGCTTGTCTGCGGGGACGGTGGTGAAGAATGCGTGGAATCGCCACGTATCAAACAGCGTCGGCTGCTCCCGTAACGCTTTGGGGGCTCTTCGGACCTTCGGTGGGGGTGAGGCTCGCCGGGTGAGGTTCGGCGGGTAGGGGTCGAGGTCCCCGAGGATCAGTAGCGCCAACTGCTGCTCCAACCGAGGACCTCGACGTGTCTCACGATAGTTCGGGGTGCGCTGACGCGTGCTCTGCCGCCTGCCCGTGTTCCCGCTGCGACTTGCTGCTCGGCCTCGATGGGGTCCATGTCGAGGACGTTGACCGCCGTGACGGGCTGCTGATCGTGACCGTCTCGAGCCCGGCGGCACCGACCGGCTGCCCGTCGTGCGGGGTCGTCGCGACCGGCCGCGGACGTCGCCGACGGGTGCTTCATGATGTGCCCGGCGTGACGCGGGTGCGGATCGTGTGGCGGCAGCGGGTCTGGCGGTGCGACGAGGTGGGATGCGTGCGACGGACGTTCGTGGAGCAGCTCCCGGGTCTGGTGTCCCGGCGCGGGTCGATCACCACGCGCGCCGTCGGCTGGGCGATCGGGCAGCTGCGCCGCGAGCACGCCACCGTGCACGGTATCGCCCGTCAGCTCGGAACGTCGTGGAAGACGGTGTGGCGGGCCGTCGAGCCCGAGCTGGTCAAACTGGCTGAGGACGAGTCCCGGTTCGAGAACGTCACCACCCTCGGCGTCGATGAGCACATCTGGCATCACGTCGACCCCCGAAAGCGCGGCCCGAAGGAGCTGACCGGGATGGTCGATCTCAGCCGCGACAGCACCGGAAAGACGCGGGCCAGGCTGCTCGACCTCGTGCCCGGCCGCTCCGGGAAGGCCTACGCGTCCTGGCTCGCCGAACGCGGCGAAGCGTTCCGGCAGAACGTGAAGGTCGCAGCTCTTGACCCGTTCGCCGGCTACAAGACCGCGATCGACGACAAGCTCGAAGACGCCACGGCCGTGCTGGACGCGTTCCACGTCGTCAAGCTCGGCACCGCCGCCGTCGACGAGGTCCGCCGCCGCGTCCAGCAAGACACCCTCGGGCATCGCGGTCGGACCGGCGACCCGCTCTACGGGATCCAGACCATCCTCCGCGCCGGCGCCGAGAACCTCACCGAGAAGCAGCGGACCAGGCTCGCGGCAGCGATCGAGGCCGACCCCGCGCACGACGAGGTGTTCGTCGCATGGCAGTGCGCCCAGCAACTGCGTTCCGCCTACCACCAGAAGGACCTCGCCGAGGGGCGGCGGATCGCCGAGAAGGTCGTCGACACATTCCACACCTGCCCGATCCCCGAGATCGCCCGCCTCGGCCGCACCCTCCGCCGCTGGCGAGCCGCGTTCCTGGCCTACTTCACGACCGGACGATCATCGAACGGCGGCACTGAGGCCGTGAACGGGATCATCGAACTGCACCGCCGCCTCGCCCGCGGCTTCCGCAACCGCGACAACTACCGGCTCCGCATGCTCCTCGCCGCCGGCGGACTCACCCCATGACCCCCACCGAATGTCCGAAGAGCCTGTTTAGGGATTCGGCGTTTACG
>JAWKJW010000043.1:0-2986 GCA_041393555.1 Tessaracoccus sp.
CTAGGTTTCCTTGGTGTCTAGAACTCGTGGATTTGTCTTGGGTTTTCAGGCGGCGTTTCCGAGGCGGGCTTGGTCTGTGTAGGCGTGGATGTGGCGCTCGATGGTGGTCAGGGCGTGGCGTAGCTCGGGGGGTGCGGGTGGCTGGTCGGCTGCGATCAGTGGTCGTAGGAGCCGGTCGTGGACTTTGGTGTAGAAGATCGCGATCCGCAGGCCGTCGGGGGTGAGGTCGTAGGTGTTGGTGCCGTCTCGGCGTTTGATCAGGCCGTTGGAGCGGAGACGGGCAAGGTCGTAGCTCATCTGGTTGGTTGTGTACTCGTCCGCGTTGACGCCGAGCAGATGGGACACCTGGGCTCGTAGGCTCCGGTTGGTGAATCCGAGGGCGTTCAAACCGATGCAGAGGGCGCCGAGCAGGGCCATGACCCGAGGATCTCCGAACCGTAGCGCGGGCGACCTCCTGCCATCGTCGGTGACGTTGGACTGCGCGACCCGCTCAAAGGCTGGGCTCGCAAGGACACAACCCTGCCCGACACGTTCAGTATCGAGCAGGCGAGTGTTGACGGCACGTGCTTTGTCCTGCAATTCGGTCAGGTTGGGCAGCCGTCGGTGACATTGCAAGTCGTTGGGTGCGTTGATGACGGTCTCGATCCGCAGCGCCCGCCCGTCTTTGAGGTACTGCTTGATCCGGGAGTGCTTGAAGAACGCGTTGATGGTGACATCGGTATCCCGGCTGACAATCGCTGTCTTCGGGGTCCGGTCGTTCTTAATCGGACGACCCCTATGGCGGGGGCCGTGGAAGATCAACTCCACCGTGTCGGGCCGTCCGATATCAAGGTTGTCAGCAACGAGCGCTTCGAAGAACGACCTGGCGCGTCGGGGCGCGTCGAACACGATCGTGCGGGATACCTCGACCTGTCGCATCGACAACTCCCACCAATAGCCCGCGACCCGATCAGCATCGGTTAGTGGCAGCGGCAGGATACTCATCCAACGGTCGAAGAAGCCGGTGATCGTGTCCGGGGCGAGCCGATCACAGATATCCTGGAGCGCTGCGGGATCGGCGCAGCTGGCGAACCCGTTGGACAACTCAGTGAACCCGATCCCCGCCTTCGTGGCTTGGCGTTTGGCCCACTCGTGACCGTTGACCCATACCTTGACCGGATAAGGGAAGTACGCGCACACCTTGATGAAACCCGGCCCGAAGTCGGTATCCCACAGGTAGAAGTAATAGCAGGTCACCCGACGATCGGCCTTGGAGAACGAGAACCACGGGATACCGTTGTGGCCCTCACGCCGGTTCGATGACCACACGTTCTGGAACTCTTGCGCGATACCGATCGCGGCCACGCCCGAGTTCCCGGTCTTGGCTTGCGCGACGATATGACGCCGCATCACGTCGATCTTGCGGTCGTGCTTCCCGAACCGCACCACCGGAACATGGCTCGCTTCAGCGAACGCGGTGACCGCTCGGCGGAACCGGGTACCCATCTTCTCCAGGATCGCTGGAGACGGGATCGGCTGGCCAAGATGCTGGGTCATGAACGACACCACCTGCCCGCCGACCTGCAAGTTCGGCACGTAGCCGTTCAGATACACCCGATCCAAACACTCCACGTCCAAAACGACATGCCCGTCCAGCAGATCATTGACTGTCACGCTACCCATACCCCAGCATGAGCCATACCCACCCGCCGAGACCAGCCCCGGCTCGGCGGTCAGAGGCAAAGCCTCATTAGGAACCGGTGGCGTTATCGTCAACAGCGAGGATCCCGGAAAGATCCTCCGGGGTGCGCTGAGCGACCATGATGCAGAGCCCGACGTGCTGCTTCCTTCAGAGTCGTCCCTGTACGTCGATCAAGACTATGTACTGTTCGCCGCTGGTTTGTTGCGCACTATCGATGACGACCTCGCCCTTGCTGTGCTGCGCAACAGTCTGCGTGCCATATAGCGACGTCGTCACCAGATGACGATGCGCTCCTCCTCAGGCAGCCAAAGTCCATCGCCGTTCTCGGTGCCGAAGGCCGCGTGGAAGGCGTCCAGGTTGCGCACGATCTGGTTGCAGCGGAACTCGGCGGGGGAGTGCGGGTCGACGGCGAGCAGCATCTTGGCATTCTCCGGGCGACGCTTGGTGCGCCACACCTGAGCCCAGCCGTAGAAGAACCGCTGCGCGGGAGTCAGGCCGTCGATCGGCTCGCCATCGGGATCGCCGCCGGCCAGGAGCCAGGCCTCGTAGGCGATGCTCAAACCACCGAGGTCGCCGATGTTCTCGCCCAGGGTGAGTTCGCCGTTGACCTTCTGGCCGTCGGTGCCCTCGGGGGAGAGCACCTCGAACTGCTTCACGAGGCCGGCGGTCAGCTCCTCGAAGGCCTCGCGGTCCTCCTCGGTCCACCAATCCCGGAGCCGCCCGTCGCCGTCGCACGTCGATCCCTTGTCGTCGAAGCCGTGACCGATCTCGTGGCCGATCACCGAGCCGATGCCGCCGTAGTTGACGGCGTCGTCGGCGTCCGGGTTGAAGAACGGCGGTTGGAGGATGGCGGCGGGGAAGACGATTTCGTTGCGCAGCGGGTGGTAGTACGCATTGACCGTCTGAGGGTACATCAGCCACTCGTTGGGGTCGACGGGGCCGCCCACCTTGCTCAGCGAATAGTCGGCGTCGAAGGAGTTGGATGCGAGCACGCTGGCCACCAGATCACCCGGAGTGACGGTGAGGTCGTCGAAGCTGCGCCACTGCTCGGGGTAGCCGATCTTGGGACGGAACTTGGACAGCTTGTCCAGAGCTTCCGCACGCGTGGCCTCCGACATCCAGGAGAGCTTCTGGATCGAGTTCTCGTACGCCTTGAGCAGGTTGGCCACCAGGATGTCCATGGCGATCTTGGCTTCGGGCTGGAAATGCCGCTCGACGTAGATCTTGCCGATGGCTTCGCCCATCACCCCTTCGACGAAGGCGATGCCGCGCTTCCAGCGAGGGCGTTGCTCCTCGACGCCGCCG
>JAWKJW010000044.1:0-2650 GCA_041393555.1 Tessaracoccus sp.
CCCGCTGCGCGGCCTTGCCCTCAAGTATCGTGGCTACATGAGTGATTCAGCGTCGAACCCCAAACTCAACCGCATCAACCTGATCTGCCTGGGTGTGGCTGACCTCATCCGCTCCCGAGCTTTCTACCGCGATGGCCTCGGCTTCGAAACTCCCAACAACGAAGAGAAACCCGAAATCGTGTTCTTCGACAACGGAGGCACCAAACTCGAACTCTTCCAGAGAGAAGAACTGGCCGCAGACATCGGTGGAGACAGCCCGCCCACTACCTCAGACCCCGCCGCAGCCTTCAACGGCATCACCCTCGCCTATAACGCGAAAACGAAAGAGGAAGTCGACGCGATCTTCGCAAAGATCGAAAGCATTGGAGGCACCATCGCCAAGGCCCCCGAACTGGTCTTCTGGGGCGGATACAGCGGCTACTTCCGCGACCCGGACGGCTACTACTGGGAAGTTGCCTACGCCGACGATTGGAAGTTTGATGCCAACGACATGCTTATCATCGAACAGTCTGGCTAACCCTCAGATCGCCTCGACGTGGTGAAACTCTTACTCACCGAGGATTAAGTAGTTACCGGCCGAGGCTGGGGCCGCCTCGGTATTGGCCCGGATGGTGGCGAGTTGGGCGGTAGGGGTCGTGCTGCCGGAGTCGTTCAGCGCGTTCGCGCGCGAGCTGCTTTTCGCGTGCCGCGTGCTCTGCTGCGGCCTGGTGCTTCGTCTGCACTCGTTCGGCGGCTTGAGCGGTGGGAAGCTGGCGTAGCTCGACGGCCTCGGCTCGTGCATCGGTGGCACGGGCGCGCCATTCTTGCGCGTACCGAGTTGCACGGCGCTCCCCGCTCTCGGCCGTCATCACATGCGCGGCGGGGTCGTTTCGGAATACTCGGCGGGCGAGGCCGGACGCTTCGAGCGGGTGCCGCTCGCGCGCGGTGCCCAGCTCGATCTTCGCGGCGGTTGCGGCTTTGCTCGCGTCGCGCACCTGGGGGTTTTGGCCGGCGCGCTGCTGGCTGACGCGCTCGACCCAGCTCTCGACCTCGTGCGGCCCCCACGGGGCGCTGCCCCAGCGCTGCTCAACGCGGCCGCGCGCCTGCTCCCACTCGCTCGTAGCAGCCTGGGCGTCGCGCTCGGCACGCCGGCGACTGAACCGGCCGGCGCTGCGCGCTTCCTGCTGCGCCTGCGTCGCGCGCTCGCGCAGCACAGCGACCTCGGCCCCGGCGGTCTGAGCTTCGGTGTGCAGCGGGGCGAGGGCTTCGGTGTGCGCCTGCTGCGCGGTGGCCTGCGTCGTCTCCGCGACCTGTTCGAGCTGGTGCAGCTCGGCGGTCTGCTGCTCGCACAACCTGGCGAACTGCCCGGCTGCATCGTTCCAGACGGCGGCCTGCTGCTCGGCGTGTGCAGCTTCGCGGGTGAGCTGGTCGACCTCTTCGGCCACGGTCGCGGCGTCGCCGGCGATGATGCCGTGCATGTCGCGCTCGGCTTGCTTTCGGGCTTCGTCGAGGCCACGGTCTGAGCTGTCGCGGGTGAACGCCTCGACGAACTGCTCGCGGGCATCTTGCTCGTCGACGGCGACGACGTGCAGCACGTTCGCGTCGCGGCCGCGCGTCATGCCGACGTAGACGCCGGCGGCATCCATCTCGTCGGAGAGCACCGCGTGCGCGGTGTCGACGGTCATGCCCTGCGCACCGTGCCCGGTGACGGCGTAGGCGAGCTGCACATGCTCGGCCACGTAGTCGGCGTCGAGGGTGCGGTGATGCCCCGTCGTCGGGTCGGCAACGGTGATCCGGCCGTCAGCGTTCACGCCCCGTACCGTCCACGTCTGCCGGTTGGCGACGCCGAGCTCGCGGTCGTTCTCGCGGGTCGCTACCTGCGCGCCTGCGGCGATGGGGTCGCCGTCGCGCCCGTGCGTCACGGTGGCGGGGTCGATCACGCCGGCGTCGACCAGACGCTCGTACACGGCGTGGTTGATCTGCTGCGCGGCCGCGTTCGTCGACGTGACGGCGATGGTGCTGCGGCCGGCCTGCTGCTCGAGCGCGATGGTTTCGGAAAGCCGCTCGAGCACCTCGCCGGGGGTGCCGGTCTGAATCAGGCCGCGTTCGTGCAGCTCGTCGAATATCTGGCCGGGGTCGTCGCGGTCGCGCATCCTCAGCGACAGCTCGGCATAGGCTTCGTCGATCCCGCCGTCTGGGGTGCGGAACCGTCGAACGTCGGTGAGGTCGAGGGAGACGCCTGAGAGCTGCGAGGCGCGGGCGAGGTAACCGCCTCGGCCGACGGCGGCGAGCTGCGCCGCATCGCCGGAGAGCACGAGCGACCCGAGCCGCATGTCGTCGACGTACTGGTGCAACGCTGCGGCGGTGTCTTGGTCGAGAATCCCGGCCTCATCGACCACGAGCACCGTGTGTTCGTCGAGTCGCCAGCCTGCCGGCTGCGACCGCCACCGTTCGGGGAGCTGCCAGCGCCCGGCGTCGTCGACCTCGGCGCCGGCGCGGTACAGCAGCGCGTGGACGCTCTCGCCGTCGACGCCGAGCACGTCGCCGGCCTCCAACGCGCCGCGCTTGGTCGGGGAGACGACCACGAGCCGCCGGCCCTGCTCGTTGAGCGATTCGGCGGCCGCTTCGAGCATCGTGGTTTTGCCCGCGCCGGCCGCGCCCTGAATCACGA
>JAWKJW010000045.1:0-2338 GCA_041393555.1 Tessaracoccus sp.
AGCCCTCGGAAGGTCCGCTGCAGCCGGACGCTTATGCCCTTGCAGACGAACCCCGACCGTTCACGGCTGGCGCCCGCGGGCACGGCCATCGACGGGTACCAAGGCGTGTCGGTCAACATGCGACCCTCAAGACCGTCACGCTGGGAACGGCCAGAGTGCTGCAAGCAAATGAATCTCCTCGTTGCCCGAGTTCCAGAGCCCAAGGAACCGCAGGTCATCTGTGAGACACGGGAGCCATGTCTGCGGGTCTTCGACTTCAAGAACCTCGCCCCGTTCCAGAGCCCAGAGGGCGTGCTCTAGGTCGTTGGCAGCGTCGATGAGATCCAGCGGCTGACCTGACGGGGTGAGCCCCCTACCGATCATGGCCATGCCCTGCTCATCAGCGAGAATCCAAAGAACGCCCGCCTGCTGTAGCGCCTTGAGCTCCTGATCGGTCGCAGTGTGCGTCGGCCGGAAACCCCCGAGCGTTCCCACGAAGATCAGACCCGGCCAGTTACGCTGAATTCTGTGCGCCAGTTCGAGCTCGGCCCAGGAGTCGTGTGGCCTCAGCGCCACAACATAAGCGCTCTGGCGAGTGAAGTGAATGAACAGAAGGTCGCCGCTGCCAGGCCGTAGATGGATGTGATGCAGTTGCCAGTCAGCAAGAAACCGATCGCGACGTTTGGCGTGTACTCGGCTGGCCCACTTTGACAGCAACGGGGTGAGATCTTCGCCGTCCTCGATCGATCGCAGCACAGCGCCCAGAGCGATCCGATCGTCTTCAGTGATCGTTGATACCTCCTGGTCGAACTCCGGGCAGGTCAGCACGAGCCTGGGCACCGCATCCGGAATCCTCCACCTCTGAAAGGTCGATTCGATGTACACACCGCGCCAGTCGAGCCGTCCGAGCGGCTCTCGTGCGCGAGGGTGCGCCGCTTGAATGAACTCTTCACGCACCAGCTCGCGACATCCGTCCGCCAGATTCGCCAACGATTCGAACGGACCGCGCTCGGAGATAAGAAGTGTCATCACCTGACCGTCAGGAGACACGGTGCACCCCTGAAGTGCCCGCATCCGACAGACACCAGTGAATCCGCGCGTGACGGACTTCCAGCTCGGGAACACCGGACACGGACATACCCAGACGGTACGTCGAGGTTGTGACACCCGACCGTCACCGACATACCCTCCCGTCTGAGTGGAGTCAACTCACGCCGGCATACGCCACCCACAACGTGCCGCACCGGGGACTGCATGACCAACTCGACGGACCAGGCTGGCGATACAGTCGCCTCAGAACACGGGGACCAGACGGGAGGAACGAATCATGGCTCGCGCCGCCAAGATGACCGCTCAACCGAAGTCCCTGGAGCAGCGCTTGTGGGAGGCCGCCGACGCGCTGCGCGGCAACCAGGAACCCAGCGAGTACAAGCACGTCGTCCTCGGCCTGGTCTTCCTCAAATACATCTCCGACGGGTTCGAAGCCCGCCGCGCCCAGCTCGAAGCCGAACTCATCGGCGACGGCATGCCGGCGGACCGGCTCGCCGACTTCCTCGAGGCCCGCGACGAGTACGCCTCACACAACGTGTTCTGGGTACCCGCCGACGCCCGCTGGGCCACCATCCAGGCCAAGGCGAAACTGCCCACCATCGGTACCGACATCGACCACGCCATGGACCTGATCGAGAAGGAGAACCCGGTCATCCGCGGCGTGCTCCCCCGCAACTACGGACGCGAAGGCCTGGACAAAGGCCGCCTAGGCCAACTCGTCGACCTGATCGGATCCATCGGGTTTACCGAGACCGACGACCACGGCTCCGACGACGTCCTCGGCCGGGTCTACGAGTACTTCCTCGGCCAATTTGCCGGCAAGGAAACCGGCAAAGACGCCGGCGCTTTCTACACCCCGCGCAGCGTCGTCCACACCCTCGTCGAAATGCTCGAACCCTACGAAGGACGCGTCTACGACCCCGCCTGCGGCTCCGGCGGGATGTTCGTGGAATCCGCCAAGTTCGTCAAAGCCCACGGCGGCAACCCCAACACCATCAGCGTCTACGGCCAAGAATTCACCGACACCACCTGGCGGCTGGCCAAAATGAACCTCGCCCTGCGAGGAATCGAAGCCGACCTCGGCGACCGCTCCGCCGACTCCTTCACCTCCGATCTGCACCCCGACCTCCGCGCCGACTACATCCTGGCCAACCCACCATTCAACGTGTCCAACTGGTGGGACCCGAAACTCGCCGACGACCCCCGCTGGGCCCACGGCACACCGCCCGAAGGCAACGCCAACTTCGCCTGGGTACAGCACTTCATCTACCACCTCTCACCACGAGGAACCGCCGGATTCGTCCTAGCC
>JAWKJW010000046.1:0-2086 GCA_041393555.1 Tessaracoccus sp.
CCTGCGGCGCTTGATCTGGCGTGCCACGAGTCCCTGCCGGCGCATCGACTCCGCGACGGTCTTCTCCGCGACCACCCAGCCGGCCTCAACAAGATCCGCGTGGAGCCGCGGGGAACCGTGCAACCCCCTGGCCTGTTCGAACGCCGCTTTGACCGCGGCATCGAGTTCCCGGCGGCGCCGGTCGGTGTCGGTGTGACCCATCCCGGTGAGTCCGGAGGCTGCACTTGTTGAGTCACCCCGCCATGGTTGGGGTGCCTCTGAGATCGTAATGGAGCTTCTCGGCGGCCTCGGGGGTGAAGTCGTCGAGGTATTCATGGGGGCGTTCGGTGTTGAACCACTGCACCCATTCGGCAGTGGCGATCTCGACGTGGTTGACGTCGCGCCAAGGACCTTGCCGGCGGATGAGCTCGTTCTTGAACGACCCCACGGTGGTCTCTGCCAACGCGTTATCCAGCGCGTCACCGACCGAGCCGACCGAGGGGTCCACGCCTTGGTCGATGAGCCGCTGGGTGAAGGCCACCGAGGTGTACTGGGCGCCGGCGTCGCTGTGGGCGATCAGCCCCCGCAGGTCGGTGTTGCCTTCCTGGGCGCGGGTGAAGAACGCATGCTCAAGAGCGTCCAGGACCAGGTCGGTGGTCATCGACCGGGCTGCTCGCCAGCCGACAATGCGGCGGCTGTAGGCGTCGATCACGAAGGCCACGTAGACGAACCCGCACCATGTCGCGATATAGGTGAAGTCGGCTACCCAGAGCCGGTTCGGCGCTGGCGCGTGGAATCGGCGGTCGACCAGGTCCGGATGGCGCACATGGGTGTCGGCGGCCACAGTGGTCTTGTGCTTGGAGCCGTATCGCGCACCCTCCCAACCATTTTCGCGCATGATCCGCTCCACGGTGCAGCGAGCGACATCATGGCCTTGTCCGCGTAGCCAGATCCACAGCTTGCGCGATCCCAGTGTCTGGACGAACTTGCCGGTCTTGGTGTCCTCGCGGGCTGCGGTGATGATCTCGACCAGCTCACCGTCACGGACCTGGCGGCGGGTCGGGCTCTTGGCGATCCACTCGTAGTACGTCGACGGGCTGATCGGGACACCGTGCTCGGAGAGCACGGCACACATGGGCTCGACACCCCAGCGCAGCCCCGCCCCACCGTCGGGGCCAGCCACCTGATGGTCCTTGTGTTCGGTGATGAACGCGATCACCGTCTCCCGGGCCGGTCGAGCTCGGCCCCGAAGAAAATCGCCGCTGCTTTCAAGATCTCGTTGGCCCGACGCAACTCGGCGATCTCTCGCCTCAGCGCCTTGTTCTCTTCGGCCATCTGCGACGTCACCCCTGGGCGGGCGCCGGCGTCGACCTCAGAGCGGCGGATCCAGGTCCGCAAAGTTTCCGGAGTGCCGATCCCCAACATCCCCGCTACCGCCGTGATCGCCGCCCACTGCGACGGGTACTGCGGGCGCACCTCAGCGACCATCCGTACCGCCCGCTCCCGAAGCTCATCGGGATACTTGCTGACACGTCCCATAACTCAGATCCTCCCAAGATCGGGAGCCTCCGGAAACGCCGGGACGGGTCAGTGTGCATCCCCTCAGGGTCGTCCACCCGCGCGATCCACTTGTAGAACCAGGACAGGCTGACTCCCAGCAGAGCGCAGGTGACGGTATGCGGCACTCGGTATTTGGTCCTCTGGTCGGCCACGAAGCGTGCCACGCTCACTTCGTCGCCTCCTTCACCCACAGGACCACGGATCGCTTGAGGACATCACGCTCCATCCGCAGCTCGGCGTTCTCGCTGCGCAGGCGCTTGAGCTCCTCGATGTCATCGCGGGTCAACTCCCCGCGACCCTCGCGGGCCTCGCGATCCTTGGTCACCCAGTTGCCCAGCGTGCCCTCATGGACCCCCAGATCCCGAGCGACCTGGGCGATCGATTTACCCGTCTCCCGCACGATCCGCACGGCGCCCTCACGAAACGCCCGGTCGTACTTCCTCCGCTTCTCTGACATCGCTACTCCTTATAGCTGATGCCTCCACGGCCTCGGGGGAACCTCAGACCCACGGCGACATCCGAGGAGGTCGGCGCCGAAGCCACAGCC
>JAWKJW010000047.1:0-2069 GCA_041393555.1 Tessaracoccus sp.
GCAAGCCCGAAGTGGGCAGGATCTGCGGCCAGAAGTCACTGGCCTCGCCGCACGACTTGCTCAGGCACGGCGAGTAGAACGGCGTGAGGTAGTGGTACTGCGGCACGAAGAAGTGGTCACGCTGGAACGCCCGCACGGTCGCGTAGATGAGGAAAGCGGCAAAACCGAGGTCGACCACGATGGGCGACTTCAGCCAGTTGTCCGTGCGCAGCGTGCGCTGCGGTATCTGGGCACGGCCGGGTGAGAAGACGCCGGTCTTAGGGCGGTTGGCCGCAGGTGCGCTCATCTACTGTGATCCCCTTCGCATCAACTGATCGGAGGGTACCTAGATCACGGCACCCGGTGTTAAGCGGGTCAGCGACGGTTGTGCCCGCCGACGCCTTCGTCGTCGACGTCGCGCCAGAAGGCGGTGTCGTATGGCGTGTCCGGGATCGGGATCTTCTCGCCGGAGAACACAATCGTTTGCTGCGCCAACTCGAGCTCGTGGGCGTCGATATCGAGAAGCTCCACGTCATTGAGGATTCGCTCGGCGTCGTTGACAATTCGGCGCATTGCCGGGGCGTCGCCGTACTTGGCCTTCAGAGCCGTCACGCAGCGTTGCAGCCCGCCGATCAGGTGGTGAAGTTCGGTCAGTTCGGGTGTGCTGGACAACAGACCTCCTCGGGGCTGAAGGTGTTATGGATCACACTACGTGACCCGATGCTAGCCAGGCCCGTCACCAAACGTGAGGGATGTCACGTCTGGTAGGAGTCTCGGGACGGCTGTTTTGCACCACCAGAAGCTGAGTCCGCAGCAGACAGGAGTGATGCCGTGTCCAGCCAGAACATCCTCGCCCAGCGCGCCCAGACGTTGTTGGCTCTTCATCAGCCCGGGAACCCGGTCATTCTGCCGACGGTGTGGGACGCGTGGTCGGCCAAGCTGGCGGTCGACGCGGGCTTCCCCGCACTGACCGTCGGCAGCCACCCGGTCGCCGACTCGGTCGGCAAGCCGGATGGCGAGGGCATGTCGTTCGACGACCTGCTGACCCGGGTCGCCCAGATCACTGCGGCGGTCGACGTCCCGATCTCGGTCGACATCGAGTCGGGTTACCAACTGCCCGGCTCGCGTCTGATCGACGGCCTGCTCGACGTCGGAGCGGTGGGCCTCAACATCGAAGACACCGTGCACAGCGAGGGCCGCCGGCTGCGGTCGTCGGCCGAGCACGCCGAACTCGTCGGGGCGCTGCGTGCAGCGGCCGACGCCGCGGGTGTGCACGTGGTGGTCAATGCGCGCACCGATCTGTTCCTCCGCAACGACGGTGACGCGGCCGACCGAGTGGAGCGCGCCGTCGCGCGGCTCACCGAAGCTGCGCGGGCTGGTGCCGACGTCCTCTATCCCGTCGGCAGGCACGATCGGCAGACCTTGCGCCGGCTGGCCACCGAACTGCCGTTGCCGATCAACGCGATCGCGCTGCCCGAGTCCGACGACCCGGCCTCGTTCGGTCCGTTGGGGGTGGCACGGATCAGCTTCGGCCCGTTCTGGCAGGCCGCCCTGTCGGCGCGCTCGCGCGAGATCCTCGGCCGCTGGAGCTGAACTAGCGAAGATCGGCGCAGAGCAGCACGACCGAGTGCGCGTCGGCACGGTAGGTCAGCCCCTGCAGCGGTGGGCCGTTCTCCAGGTCTGAGATGTCGTCGGGCGGATCGAGTGCGGTGTCGACGATGCGGCGCCAGGGCAGCGCCGGGCTGGACAGCGGCGGTAGTTCGAAGTCCAGGGGATGCATCCAGCTGTTGAGGATCGCGTGCACCATGCGGGTGCCGATCACGCTGCGCACGGTCAGCGCCAGCGCGTGCGAGTCCGGCGACCAGTCCGGCTGGTGCAGGTGGACGCCGTGGAACTCGACCACCGAACGGGTCAGGAACTCCCGCAGCGTCAGACCGTGCATGACCCTGGTCATGTCGAGTTCGAGCCGGACGTCGATCAGCCCGCGCACGAACCGCTTGATGTCGGCGTACCTGTCGGGCAGCGTCCAGTCGAACCAGCTGATCTCGTTGTCCTGGCAATACGGGTTGTTGTTGCCCATCTGGGTCCGG
>JAWKJW010000048.1:0-1903 GCA_041393555.1 Tessaracoccus sp.
GACGACGTGATCGCCGCCAATCCCGATATCGCCGCCAAGATCCGCGACGGCAAGGTACAGGCTGCGGGCGCCCTCATCGGCCAGGTGATGAAGGCGATGCGCGGACAGGCCGACGCCGCCAAGGTCCGCCAGTTGATCCTGGAAAAGCTGTCCTGAGCCCATCCTGAACCTCCTAGAAGAGTGCTTCTGTTCTCAGGTCCATGAGTCGTTGTCAGATTCTTGATGCGCTCTTCGAGGTGGTCCCTGATGCGAAAGTATCGCTACTTTCCCACCTCATGGTGGCGGCGAAGCAGCCCGGTTGCTGAGGTGCGAGGTACGAGCCTCGAAGGGGGTCCCTGAGGTGCGACGAAGGAGCCTCGAAGGGTGGTCCCTGATGCGAAAGTGAGCGTGGGCAAACCCATTGTCCGGTCCCTGAGGTGCGACGAAGGAGCCTCGAAGGGCGTTAAACGTAAGCATTCGCAGGGTCTGTGCCCAGGGTTGTAGCCAACGCCCTTCCAGGCTCAGCCCGGTATCACCGGCCGCATCGACTCGGGGCGGATGCGCTTTGCCGCGTACTTGCCTCCCCAGAACGAAACCGCTCCGGCGAGGAGGAAGGGCAGTGCCTGCAGGATCAGGCGAAGGTAGCGGTACTGCACGATGTCTATCGATTCGTAGGCGTAGACCGTCACCTGTTGAGAGCCGCCCTCGCACGTCACCAGGTGGTTTCCGGCCGTGGCGTCGAAGAGATCCGCGGCCAGGGGAGGGTTGCCCTCGACGGTGACCCTGGTGAGGGGGAGCGTCGTGCCGTCGCGGTCTGTGACCGTGCACTGAGGCAAGGGACCATCCGTGTTGGTGACGGCGTAGGTGCCGTCCACCTGAATGCTGATCGAGCCGTCGACGCCCGGAATGTAACGCTGGGCCAGATGGGATCCGGGCACGTTGGTGATGGAACTGAGCACGAAGACCGCACCGATGCCGATCATCACCACCGCCACGATGCTGGTGACGATGCGTACGGCGAGGGCGATCTTGCCGCGTCGTGCGAACTCGCGCAGCTGAGCGCGGTAGTCCGCGGCCGCTGACTGGCGGGCCTCTCGCTCGTCGCTGTGGGGGCTCATGATCCGACCTTACCTTCCGGTGCGGACGTGCTGTCTGACGTCGGGCCTATCATCGGAGCCATGGCCGATCCTTCGACGTACCGTCCCGCGCAGGGGTCCATCCCCACGGATCCCGGCGTCTACCGGTTCTTCGATGCGTTCGGCACCGTGCTCTACGTGGGCAAGGCGAAGAACCTGCGCCAGCGCCTCAACTCCTACTTCGCCGATCCGTCGGCGCTGCATTTCCGCACCCAGACCATGGTGCGTACTGCCGCCCGCGTGGATTGGACGGTGGTGGCCAACGAACTGGAGGCGCTGCAGCTCGAATACACCTGGATCCAGCAGTTCGATCCTCGGTTCAACGTCAAGTACCGCGACGACAAGTCTTATCCCTGGCTGGCGATCACGTGGTCGGAGAAGTTCCCGCGGGTCTTCGTCGGTCGGGGAGCGAAGCAGCGCGGCACTCGCTACTTCGGTCCCTTCGGGCAGGCGTGGGCCATCCGCGACACGGTGGACCTGCTGCTGCGGGTCTTCCCCATGCGGTCGTGCACCAAAGGCGTGTTCAACCGTGCACAATCGTCGGGGCGGGCCTGCCTGCTGGGGGATATCGGCAAGTGTGCGGCGCCGTGCGTGGGGCGGGTCAGCCCGGAGGAGCACCGCCAGATCGTGGCTGATTTCTGCTCCTTCATGGCGGGCAACACCGACGACATGATCGGCAAGGTCGAAAACGAGATGTTTCAGGCCTCGGCGGAGCTGAACTTCGAGCGCGCCGCGCTGCTGCGCGATTCGCTGGGGGCGCTGAAGAAGGTGGGTGAGAAGAACTCCGT
>JAWKJW010000049.1:0-1699 GCA_041393555.1 Tessaracoccus sp.
GGTGTGCAGGACAGAGAGCCCGGCGCAGGCGGCGACGAATACCAGCAGTGCCCAACCGATCAGCCAGCTCCATGGCGTGGTACGGCCATCGAGGATTACCAGCAGGATCACAGCCGGCAGTGCGGCGAAGCCCTGATGCAACGCGCCGTACAGGTAGCCTTCGGATCGTTTGATGCCCAGGTGCGTGCTGCTCATGATTCCTCCTCGGATTGCTTGAGATTAGCGACTAGACGCTCAGGAGCGGGCGTCCCAGCGGAAGGTTCGCAGGCCCAGCCACATCGCTGCCGCGGTCCAGAACGCGAGCGGAAGCAGCATCTGCAGCGCGGCAGCGCCAAACCCAGCGATGCCGACCACGGCGGTGCCGTCGATGCCGGTGCACGCATAGGCCAGGGTGACCAGATCGATAACAGGGGTCATGGGAAGCCAATGAGCCACCGTCTGCAGCATTTCGGGCAGGAACTCCAGCGGGATGGAGAAGCCGGAGAACAGGATCGAGACCATCATCAGCGGCATGGTGGTCAGCTGTGCCGACTCGACGGTGCGGGTCCAGGAGGCGCTGATCACGGCGAGTGCGGTCCACGCGGTGGTGCCACCGACGACGGCGAGGACGAGAGCGGCGGGATGGGCGATGCTGGTGCCCAGCAGGACGGCCCCGACCACGCCGAGCAGCGACTGGATGACCAGGAGCCCCCATAGCGGGACGGCCGGGGCGAGCAAGATCTCCAGCGGGGTGGGTTCCCCGGCGAAGAGGCGCTTGAGGGTGTGCTGCTCGCGTCGCGCCACCAGCGAGGTGACCAGGGTGAAGTAGACGACGAAGAGCAACGATGTGCAGATCAGCATCATGGTGAGCACCGCGCCGAGGCTCATGCCGTCGATGGAGAAGCTGGAGAAGGCGAAGGCCATCACGAGCGGGAGGGCGACGGCGGTGAAGATGGCGGTCCGGTTGCGCAGCAGGATGGTGGTCTCGGCGCGCACCAAGGACACGAAGCGACGCAGCCGGGAGCCCTGGGTAGGGGCCGCGGTGGGGGTGAGGGCGAGGGTGGTCATGGCGGTCTCCTTGAGGATTACGGGATGGTCAGTGGGTGTCGGCGATGGACAGGAAGACCTGCTCGAGCGTGGCTGAACGGGCATCGAGGCCCACCAGCTCGGTGGGACCGGCCCAGTCGAGCACGCGGCGCAGGGTGTCTTGGAGAGCCGGGGTTTCGATGGTCACCTCGTCGGACGCTGTGACGCGTGCGCCTGGCACCTCGAGCTCGGATAGTTCGAGAGAGGTGGGGCGGGCGAAGCTGATGCGAGCCGGCGCGTCGGCGACGATCTCGGCCAGAGTGCCTTCGCGGGCGATGAGACCGCGGTGCATGATCGCGATCCGGTCGGCCAACCGCTCGGCTTCCTCCAGATAGTGGGTGGTGAGCAGCAGCGACGTGCCTTGGCCGACGAGCGACTCGATCAGCGTCCAGATGTTGCGCCGCGATTCGGGATCCAGGCCCGTGGTGGGCTCATCGAGGATCAGGACCTCGGGACGCCCCATCGCGGCCAGTGCGATGTCCAGGCGGCGACGTTCTCCGCCGGATAGCTTGGTCGATTCGACGTCAGCCCGGTCATGGAGGTCGACGGCCTCCAGCACCTCGTCGATGAGCAGCGGACGGGTCAGCGTGCCGTGCCACATCCGGGCGATCTCACGGGCCGTCAGCGCTGGAGG
>JAWKJW010000050.1:0-1645 GCA_041393555.1 Tessaracoccus sp.
GGGGGCGGGGTATCCGCGACCACGACGCTGAGGGGCACGCTGCCGATGGAATCGGCGGGGGACTTCTTCCACCGGTTCTCGGGCACGTGGTCGTAGATGGGGCCCTCGTAGTCGATGCCGCCGAACACGGCGCGGGCGTACGGGTCGACGAGGAGCAGGTTGCGATTGAACCGCAGGCCGTTGTGAGGATCCCAGGGGCCATCCACGCGGAATCCGTAGAGTTGTCCGTTGCCGATGCCCTCGACGAAGACCGACCAGACGCCGTCATCGCCCCTGGCCATGCGCACGTCTTGCTGCGCGAGGCTGCCATTGCGTTCTACCAAGGTGAGGTCGACGGCGGTGGCCTTGGGAGCCCAGATCCGGAAATGGGTGCCGTCGTCTGCGACTTCGGCTCCCAGCCTTTGCGGCTGGGCCTTCGGCGTCGTGTCAGCAGAGAGATACTCGTTCATAACCTTGGTGTTGCTCGTCCCCGTGCCCGGTGCTCGGTTACGAGCACTCAATTGTGGCATTGCTTTGGAAAGTTTGCGTCATACTGCCTTCCCAGGCATCCCCATGCAATACCGTGCATGAAAGAAAGTTCGCTATGCACGTTTGTGCCTCCAGTGCGGCGGCCTCTCGGTAGCCTGGATCGATCATGGCTACCGAGACCATATACCTAGATCACGCGGCGACGAGCCCCCTCGTCCCGGAGGCCGCCGACGCCTTCGTCGAGGCCAGCCGGGTGTGCGGCAACGCCTCCGCCTTGCATCGCGCGGGGCAACGGGCGAAGGCGCGTCTGGAAGAGGCACGCGAGGAACTGGCGGCCGCACTCGACGCTCACCCCAGCGAGGTGGTCTTCACCTCCGGGGGATCCGAGGCGGACTCGCTGGCCGTCCTGGGCGGCTGGCACGCCCGGCCTGGGCGCGACCGGGTCTTGGTATCCGCCATCGAGCATCCCGCGGTGCTGGGGGCCGCCGAGCGCGGGGCCGAGGTGATTCCGGTTGCCCCCGTTGGTTCGGTCGACCCCGCGGTGCTGGCCGAGATGCTCGACGAGCGCGTGGCCGTGGTCTCCGTGATGGCCGTCAACAACGAGACCGGCGTGATCCAGCCGGTCGAAGAGCTTCGCCGTCGTGCCCACGAGGCGGGGGCCTGGATGCATTCCGATGCGGTCCAAGCGCTCGGACACACGCCACTGTCTTTCCGGGAGAGCGGGGTCGACCTGATGAGCCTCTCCGGGCACAAGGTCGGGGCTCCGGTGGGGATCGGCGCGCTGCTGGCCCGCAGAGAGGTGACGGTGCAACCCATCGGGCTGGGCGGCGGCCAGGAGCGGTTTGTGCGCTCCGGTACCTTGCCGGTTGCGCTGGCCGCGTCGTTTGCCGCCGCGGCGGCCCACGCCGTGAGCGAGCAGCAGCGGCACGCGGCGCAGTGGGCGGCATGGGGGGATCGCGTCGCGGAACTGTGTCGCGCCCTGGGGGGCAGGATCAACTCCCACGAGGCGCCGCACGCGCCGCACATCGTCAACGTGACCTTCCCCAAGGCCAGGGCCGATGACGTGCTGTTCCTGCTTGACCAGCGCTCGATCTATGCCTCCGTCGGCTCCGCGTGCCGCGCCGGGGTACACCAGCCCTCGGAGGTGTTGATCGCCATGGGGCGCAGCGTCGACGAG
>JAWKJW010000051.1:0-25905 GCA_041393555.1 Tessaracoccus sp.
GGCGGTTGGCGACGACGCCGAGGGAAAGGTCCTCGTGCTCGCGACCAACGGCCATCCAGGCGTCTCGGTCGGTGGTGGAACGAAGCTTGGCCGCGTTCACCACTACGGGCTCGACGGGGTGCTGACAGATGGCCGGCTCCGGGACTACGCCGAGCTTCGAACGTACGGGTTCACCGCGTACTGCGCCGGGGAAGCGGTCGAGGCTGGCGGTGCGCTGATCACTCCACACCAGGCGAACGTTCCCGTGGTGCTGGATGGTGTCGGCATCATGCCGGGCGACTACGTTCTCGCCGACGGATCGGGGGCGGTCATCATCCCCGGCGCGGAGATCGACGAGGTCCTACTCGGTGCGACAGCGGTGAAACAGGAGGACGCGCGCTTCCGTGAGCAAATCGCGCAGGAACGCGCCAGTGCCGGGGAGAGCGCCCGGGGAGAGCGAGAGCGATGACCGAGCCGGGACGCGACGAGCGGACAGAACCATCACCAGACGCTGGAACGGGAGATAGCCCTGGCTCCCGCAGCGCTTCTCGACACCACGCCGAGCCGGAGGCGGGCGACCACTCCAACGACAGCGTTGGCCGCGAGATGTTCGCTTGCCCGCACTGCGGGCACCAACTCAGCATGTTCAGAGAAGCGCGGTCGAGCCCCGGAGACAAGGCCGCTGCCTGGGTGGCGAGCGTCGCGGGCTCATGGCCGTTCCTGCTAATCCTGGTGGTGGCGATTCTCGCGTGGTTTGTCGTGAACACTATCCTGCCGCTCTTTTATCCCCACCCGACGGCCATGCTGGACTATCTAGGAACGGCTCTGGCGATCGTCGCGGCTCTGCAGGGACCGCTGATTCTGCTCACTCAGCGACGGGAGTCGGACCGGGACCGTGCGCGAGACATCGAGACGTTCCACATCTCTCAGAACACCGAAGCCGATCTGCACTCGATCAGTCATGCCATCAACTCGGTTCTTGAGCAGTGGGAACGCGACCGGTCGTCAGGTGCCGTTGACGTACCGGGAGGTGGCGGTACGGCTGAGAAACCGCGGACGGGAGCCACTCGATCGCAGGACTCATCGTGACCTCCGAGGCTGGCGGGTTCAGTCCAGATCGGGAGCACGGTGAGTGAGAAGAAGCCGCGACGGCTGACCGCCAAGGGCGAGGCCACTCGCCTGCGTATCGTCGCGGCAGCCGCCGATCTCATGTACTCGCAGGGCGTCGAGGCCACCAGCGTTGACGATGTCATAGAGGCCAGTGGAACGGGCAAGTCTCAGGTTTACCACTACTTCTCGGACAAGACCGAGTTGGTTGAGGCAGTCGTGAGGGCCCAGATTGAGCGGGTGCTTGGCGAGCAGGCACCATTCCTCGACGACCTGCGCACGATGCGCGGCTTCGAGCGTTGGCGGGATGCGATCGTGGTAGGAGTGCGTGGTTGGCGAGGTGCTCACGGCTGTCCGATGGGGTCGCTGGCGAGCGAAATCGCTGGCCGGTCTGAGACTGCGCGTGAGAATCTCCAGCGAGGATTCAGCGTCTGGCAGCACTGGTTCCGTCTCGGACTGGAGCGCATGCAGGACTCAGGCGAGCTACGGCCGGACGCAGATGCTGAGGAACTCGCCGTCGGTCTGATGGCGGCTGTCCAAGGCGGGTACCTCCTCGTCAAGACCACACGGGACGAGCGCAGCATGGCAATCGCGCTCGACATGGCTCTCGACTCCATCCGCGTCGCGCTGAGCGCCGCAGAGTGAACTGCGGAGGAGAGCACATGCCTTCTGAGGCACGAGTCCCAGAGCCCGCGGACGATTCCACGAGCCATGCCGTGAGGAGGAGTTCTGCCCCGGCCTTTCACAGTTCGAGCTCTCTCCACTCGATGCCTCCCGAGCATGATGGTGCGAGTCAGGCCACGGCCAGCTTGCGGGCAATGGTCGACCGGGTTCCTGAAGGCTGGACCGTCGTCGCATACGAAGGTCGCTCATACGGATTGACCCGGACCACGCGAGTGCAGGGCCAGAGCATCAGCATCTCGGCCGAAGAGCTAGGAGGCGAAGACCTGATCAGCGCCAACGTGTACCGCACTCGCAAAGCAGAGCACCTACGGCCCTGTGAGGTATCCGAAGCCAAGGTGCTGGCATTCCTGCGCGGGTGGACGCCCGCATGACCCCTCGCGACACTCTGTCAGCAGGATCAGGAATCCACGCCGAATCCTCTGGTGTGGCTTCATCGACTACGAGGACCACGACATGTTGGCATGGCCCCGTTTAGAGATTCCACGCCTGGATGTGCACGGGCCCGCAGTCTCGGTCTATGACACTGAGAAGCGATCGTTGGTGACGTTGCGGCCGGACGACGCCGCGCGGATGTACGTCTGTGGTATCACACCGTACGACTCCACTCATCTCGGCCATGCGGCCACCTACGTCGGCTTCGATCTGCTTAACCGCGCCCTTCGAAACGCTGGGCGCGATGTCATCTATGTCCAGAACGTGACCGACGTCGATGACCCGCTGCTGGAACGCGCCCACGCGCGAGGCATTCCCTGGAGTGATCTCGCACAACGCGAGATCGAGCGATTCCGGCAGGACATGACAGCCTTACGCGTGCTGCCACCCGCGCATTACATCGGGGTTGCCGAGACCGTCACCAAGATCATCTCTCGCATCGAGATGTTGAAAGAACGCGGCTCCATCTACCGAGTGGGGATCGACCTCTACTTCGAGGTGTCTGCCGACCCATCCTTCGGCCGTATATCGTCACTCGACCGCGACGTGATGCTGAAGGACTTCGCCGAGCGTGGTGGTGACCCCGACCGGAAAGGCAAGCGCGATCCGCTCGACTGTCTGGTTTGGCGCGGCGAGCGGCCAGGGGAGCCGTTCTGGCCCAGTCCGTGGGGGCCGGGACGACCCGGATGGCACATCGGATGCACCACAATCGCCCAGGAATATCTGGGACCATCCTTCGACGTACAGGGTGGAGGACGAGACCTGGCATTCCCGCACCACGAGATGTCCGCAGGACTCGGTCATGTCATTCATCCACAGCATCGGTTCGCGCAGACCTTCGTCCATGCCGGGATGGTTGCCTACGACGGCCAGAAGATGTCGAAGTCGCGCGGAAACCTGGTCTTCGTCTCCTCTCTGCGAAAGCAAGGAGTGGACCCTGTGGCCATCCGCCTCGCCCTCATGCGGCACCACTACCGATCAAGCTGGCAGTGGACAGACGCCGAACTCCCTGCCGCACTCGTCACGTTGAAGCAGTGGCGGCGTGCCCTGGCGCTCGGTAGCGGGGCGCCGGCAGCACCGGTCGTGCAGGCCGTGCTATCGGCACTAGCCGCCGACCTGGACGCTCCGGCCGCGGTTACCATTGTGCAGGCGTGGGTTGACGCCTCGCTTGGTACCGACACTGTGGCGGACAAGCGAGACAGCTCTGCCTCTATGACGGTTCGACGTCTGGCGGACGCTTCACTCGGTCTCCTGCTCTGATCGGATCACCCCGGACTGGGAATATTCGGCCATCGTGCACGAGCTGGCTACGCCTGCGTCCAGGTGGTGCCGGAGGTGTGGTCCTGGATGGCGATCCCAGCACTAGCCAGTTCGTTCCGGATGCGGTCGGCTGTGGAGAAGTCTCCTGCGTCTCGCGCATGAGAGCGATTCGCGAGCAGGACCTCGACGAGGGTAGAGATCGTGCTGCTCTGCACGTCGGCTCGCGGGGCGGTCGTGAAGCCGCCGGGCTCGGCTCCTAACACTTCGGTCATCGCGAGCACCGATTCGTACGCGGACATGACGGCAGCTGCATCGCCGTTATCCAGAGCGATGTTGCCCGCGCGCACGTGGTCGTGTAATACCGCGAGCGCCGCTGGAACATTCAGATCGTCGTCGAGCGCGGCCGCAAAGGCAATGGGCGGCTTCGGGACGTCGGATGCTGTGTTCGCGAGCTGTGTTCGTGCGCGGCGCTGGAAGGTCGCGATTCTCGTGACCGCAGCTTCGGTGTGCGCGAGGGCTTCCTGGTGATAGTCCAAGGCGCTGCGGTAGTGCGCGCTGAGCAGGTAGTAACGCAGGGTCGCCGGGCCGACGCGGCGGAGGAGTTCGTCGGCATACAGAGAGTTGTCTAGCGACTTGGCCATCTTCTGACCGCCGACGGTGACGAGGCCGTTGTGCACCCAGTACTTGGCGAACTCCTCGCCTGCTGCGGTGGACTGGGCAAGCTCGTTCTCATGGTGCGGGAACCGCAGGTCGAGGCCACCTCCGTGGATGTCGAATGCACGGCCGAGGTAGTGCCTGGACATCGCCGAGCACTGTATGTGCCATCCCGGCCTGCCGGTTCCCCATGGTGAGCGCCAACGAGCGGATGCTGGGTCGCTGGGCTTGGCTCCCTTCCAAAGCGCGAAGTCGCGGGGATCGGTCTTTGCCCCGCCAGGCCCTTCGTCAGGGTCCACCACGGCGTCGGGGGTCTGCCGGGTGAGCGTGCCGTATGCCTGCCAGCTGCTGACATCGAAGTAGACGTCGCCGGAGCCGTCGCCGGCGACGTAGGCGTGTCCGCGGCGAAGGAGTCGTTCGATCAGGGTCAGTGCTTGCGGGATGTGACCGGAGGTTCGGGGTTCATGGGTTGGCGGGAGAACACCCAACGCGGTGTACGAGCGCGCGAACTCCGTCTCGACACGGTAGGCGCGTGCCCACCATGGTTCAGTCTCGGTTGCTAGGTCCAGAACCTTGTCGTCGACGTCGGTGACGTTGCGAACGAGGGTGACCGCGTAGCCGCGGTGGGTGAGCCAGCGTCGCCAGAGATCGTAGACGAGGGCGCTACGAAGGTGCCCGATGTGCGGCGCGGACTGCACGGTCGGCCCGCACACATAGATGGAGACTCGTCCTGGGGTCAGCGGGACGAAGCTACGTAGCTCCCGGACAGCACTGTCGTAGATGCGAAGCATCAGTCCGCAGCCTCCTGCCTGGTAGAAGCCGCGATCGCGACGAGCGGACCAGTCATAGGCGGGGCACCCTGATGTAGTCCAGGCCCGAGAGGTTCACTAGCGTCTCTCGGAAACCGCGGACGATGACGCCCAGGACCGCCTGACAATGGCCGCATCGCATGACTGCACCCATGGCCGTGATGAAGACATGCGCGCAGGCGAGGTTGAAAGAGCTGCCGCAGCCCCGGCACCTGCCGACCGTCACAGTGATCTCGATACCGAGAGCAGTCGCGAACGCACCCGCGAGGGCGTTTCCGTCGACGTGAGTCATCGACTGCCTCCAAATCGTTCCGTACGAATCTGCGTGGGGTCGTGGCCCAGTTCGACAAGCCAACCGGCGACGGCCTCAACGAACGATGTCGGTCCGCAGACGAAGATGCGTGGCGACAGCGACGCGGGAAAGGTCGACGCTGCGAGCGCCTCACGCGTCAGCCGTCCAGGTGGCCGGCCCGCTCCAGGTGCTGACTCGCGCGTGTAGACAATCTCGACGACGGTTCGTGAGAGCTCTGCCAGTTCGTCAGCGAAGAACTCATCGCGCGGACTGCGGACCGAGTACAGCAGCCGAAACTCAGCACCTTTCAACTCACGTTCACGCGCCGAGGCCATCGAGAACAAGGGCACAACCCCTGAGCCGCCCGCGATGAGCTGAACCGGTGACTGCTCGGGCTCAGCGGGGATCCAGACGAAGAAGCGTCCGAGCGGTCCTTGTACCTCGACTTCTTCACCTTCCGCGAGCTGACGCACAAGAAACGGCGACACCTCGCCCCCGGGTAGCTCCTGGACCACCAGCACGACCCGTGTCGACTCACCCGAAGACGCCAGCGAGTAAGACCGGGACGCCTGGTACCCGCCCGGTGCCGTGAGCCGGATGTCGAGATGAGCTCCGGCGTCGTTTCCAGGCCAGGTCGGCACAGCCAGTTCAAGACGCACGGCCGAGCCGGTCTCAAACTGCCGACTGATCACCCGCCCGAGGTGCCACCGGACTCGGTTAGAGGTGATCACCAGTAGCGCTCCTCCCGCCACGGGTCGCCACGGAGGTGATAGCCGTTCTGTTCCCAGAACCCCGGGTCGTCCGAGGGCATCATCTCCATCCCGCGAACCCACTTCGCGCTCTTCCAGAAGTAGAGGTGAGGCACGAGAAGTCGAGCAGGACCTCCGTGCTCGGGCCTGAGAGGCTCGCCCTCCGCTTCGGTGGCTACCCATGCCTGACCATCGAGCAGATCCTCGAGAGGGAGGTTGGTGGTGTATCCGCCGTAACTACGGACCATCACATAGTCGTAACTGGTCTCGACATCCTCGAACAGCCGGTCTATGGGCACGCCACGCCAAGCCATGTCCAGCTTCGACCAGTGGGTGACGCAGTGGATATCGGTGACGATGTCTTCGACGCCCACCTCCTGAAGCTCACTCCAGTTCCATCGGTGCGCGACCTGGTCCTCGGTCGTGATCGTGAAGCTCCATCGGCTCTCGTCGACATTGGGCGTGGGTCCCGTCGAGAGCACCGGCCAGTCGTAGACGTGGGTCTGCCCAGGAGGCAGTCGCGGGTCACTGGAGCCACCTCGTCCTCCGAAACCGCTGTTGATCACTGTCATGGCTACCCCTTCCTCCGGGAACTCTCTACTGTGGCCCGCGCGAACGGTCGGCGTCGCTCACGAGGGAGCGATGTTGGGTAGGTGTTCCGGACGACGCCAGGCTCGGAGTGGCACCCTGAGCCAGCTTTAGGCGGGTCCACACGTTCATGTTGATGACGACCGCGGCGATCTCGGCGACTTCGCGCTCCGTGAAGTGGAGCCGCAGTTCTTTGTGCAGGGCCGGAATCTCCTCGTGACGGAACAAGGTGAGACCTTCGCAGTAGGCGAGCGCGACTCTCTGCCCGGGCGAGTACATGGCGCTCTCGCGCCACGACGCCAGGTGTGCGGTCTGCTCGGACCGGATCCCGATCCTGGCCGCCACCTCGGCGTGGAGAATCAGGCAGTAGGAGCAGGGGTTGAGCTGTGCGACGCGCAGACGAAGGAGTTGTAGCAGGACACGGTCCGCCGACAGCTCTGCGGCGTACCCGAACTGTGCGGCCATGTCCTTGGCAAGTTCGTGGAACGGGGTGATGTCTGGGTCGAAGCGAGTGTTCTCGAACCGGAGACTCCCGAGTACCGGTTTCGGGTCTTCGGTGCCGGGCTCAGGCATCGTCGCGACCGTCCCGTCCAGTGCCCGGAATGTCCACCATGGCGGCGTACTCGGGGTTGCGCTCGATGAAGGACCGGAACACGGGGCACCTCACGGTCGCGCTCTTGCCCTCCGCGCGGATGCTGTCCAGCACCCTGCGGGTGAGTTCGGTCGCCAAGCCCTGTCCTCGGTAGTCCGGCAGGATCGAGGTCGCCAACAGCGTCACTCTGCCGTTCTTGTCCGCGAACGGGACGGCTCCGAATTCGACGCCATCCTTGGTTGCGACGAAGGCGCTGGCCTGAGCATCCACTGCGATCGAGAACGACGTGCCGTCCTCGAGGTTCGTCGACCTGGCATCGGGCTCGTCATGCCGTGCGCCTGTGTCCGTGAAGGCGCCACCAGCCTGATTCTGGTCCTGTGGGTCCATACTTCCTGTCACCTGACCCAGGTCCTCGGGTTCGTTCATGCCGTTTCCTCTCCAACCTCTGTCGCCGGACCTGCATCGCCGAGGAGTCTTGGTTTGACCCTAGCAGCCGCGTGACATCGGTCTTGTCGGTCGTCGCGAGACCAGCCGCCCCGCCTCGGGGGCGACGCATCGTCTGGCCTCGACTCTAACGCAGGACATGTGGAATAGTTGGACCGCCCGGTCCGTTACAGCACGTGATGGCGCGGCCGCGCGTCACCTGCTAGGAGGAGCCAAAGTGACCACCAACGACTACCGCAGGACCCCTGAGTTGCTCAGCCGCCTGAGCGACGAGCAGCATCGGGTGACGCAGCAGGACGGCACAGAGCCGGCCTATCGGAACGAGTACTGGGACAATCACGAGCCTGGCATCTACGTCGACATCGTCTCGGGTCAGCCGCTGTTCTCGTCCACCGACAAGTACGACAGCGGCACGGGATGGCCGAGCTTCACGGCGCCCATCGCCGCCGACGCTGTCACGACCAAGGCGGACCGGACGCACGGCATGATCCGCACCGAGGTGCGCTCGGCGGGCGCCGACAGCCATCTCGGGCACCTATTCCACGACGGACCCGCCGCCGCCGGGGGCCAGAGGTACTGCATGAACTCGGCCGCGATGCGCTTCGTTCCTGCCTCCAAGCTCGTCGAGGAGGGCTACGGCCAGTTCAGTGCACTGTTCGACACCGACCAGGACTCTACGAAGGGAGCCACCGCATGACCAGCGGGACCAACGACAGCGGAGCGATCGCGCAGGTCTCGGGAGCGGAGACAGCCGTTCTGGCTGGCGGGTGCTTCTGGGGCATGCAGGACCTAATCCGTCGCCAGCCGGGCATCTTAGGAACCCGCGTCGGGTACACGGGTGGGCAGAACGAACACCCGACGTACCGCGACCACCCAGGCCATGCGGAGGCGATCGAGGTCGTCTTCGACCCTTCGAAGACGAGCTATCGGGACATCCTGGCGCTGTTCTTCCAGATCCACGATCCCTCGACGCTGAACCGTCAGGGGAACGACCGAGGGACGAGTTACCGCTCCGCGATCTTCCCGGTGACGCCGGAGCAGGAGCGGATCGCCCGCGACACGATCGCGGATGTGAACGCATCGGGTCTGTGGCCGGGTAAGGCAGTTACCAGTATCGAGCCGGTCGGTCCGTTCTGGGAGGCGGAGCCCGAGCACCAGGACTACCTGGAGAAGTATCCGAACGGCTACACGTGCCACTTCCCCCGCGACGGCTGGGTACTACCGGAGCGGAGTTCGCCCAGCGTGGCAACATAGCAAGGTTCTGAGGTTTGGGCCCGGGCATCTGGGGTCGAGATCCGCCTCGCCGCCCCCGAAGGGTCCGGTGACGGTTGACGACTGCACAGCCATGCCCAACCGCGAGGGCCCCGATCCTGAAGTACGACATGAGGCTCTCGTCGGCTGCTCGCAAGGGTGGTCCACGCCGATGGTCGTTGGCACCTGAGTGCGGGCGAGAGACCGCCCAACCCGAGGCGATTAGCCTTGGGGTATGACTGACAGCGCCAGCGGCCCCCGCCCGCGCCGCTTGACGGCGCGCGGCGCCGCAACGAAGGCACGGATTATCGAGGCAGCCGATCAGTTGATGTACGAGCGCGGCGTTGCCTCGACGACTCTGGCCGACGTCCGTGCATCGAGTGGGACGTCGAAGTCGCAGCTCTATCAGCACTTCGCTGAGAAGGACGCACTGGTGAAAGAAGTCATTGAGGCACGTGCAGAGGCACTGCTGTCACAGCAGCGCCGTCGCCTTGCGAGGGTCGAGTCGCTGCGCGGACTCGAACTCTGGCGCGATGAGCTAGTTGAACGCAATGCGCTCCGAAACGGCGCCTATGGGTGCCCACTAGGAGCGCTGGCGAATGAGATCGCTGATCATGACGAAGACACACGGAAAGTCATTGCTGCTCATTTTGACGCCTGGCTCCAACTCTTGACTGATGCGATTGAAGAGCTGAAGAAGCGCGGCGTGCTAATCCCGAGCGCCGAGGCGCACGCGTTGGCCACTGGGCTGTTGGCTGCTCTCCAAGGAGGTTACCTACTCGCTAAGACGGCCCGAGACGTCCGTCCCATGCGGGTGGTCCTCGACATGGCCATCGCACAGGTGCGGGCGTACTCGACGGAGAGCAACTCTGCGTGACTGCGCCCCACCCCGCTCGGCCAGCGCAGCGACCCTGAGATTCGCCCGGCTCCTAGAATCTGTGGACTTGAGGGTCCAGAACACGTTCAAGTCGAACGCGTAGGGAAGGCGCTGCGCTCTCCCGGCAGCCCTTTGGCTTAAGGCCCATGGCGCTTGCGCCGCTCGCGAAGATCGGCAATCATGAGAGTGGACCCTGGGGTCCATTGTTAGCTCACCGAGCGATTGGACGGAAGATGGCAACGGTTGATGTGACAGACAAGAACTTCCGCGAAGTGACCGAGCGGGAAGGGATCGCGATCCTCGACTTCTGGGCCACCTGGTGCGGTGCGTGCAAGGCGTTTGCACCAGTCTACGAGGCAGCCTCTGAGAACCACCCGGATATCCTCTTCGGCAAGGTCGACACCGAGGCGGCGCACCAGTTGTCTGAGTCACTCGGAATCCGCGCGCTACCAACAATCGCGGTCTACCGCGACTCGATCAGGGTGTTCTTCCAGGCCGGGGCGCTCCCGAGGCCCGCGCTTGACGACCTGATCACGCAGGTACGGGCCCTCGATATGGTGCAAGTGCGAGCCGAGATCGAGAGCCATGCCCACGTCCACTAGTAGTTGCTGTGCGCTGGACGATCGAGTCTCAGGCGAGGTTTCGTCCAGCGGACTCCGGAGATGGGCAGGCCATGAAGAACGGCGATGTATTCCTGCCCTGAGGATATCCGCTACGCGGTGACCAGAGGGTCGCGAGGATCGCTCAAAGCAGACCTTCATATGGCAGGCAAGACCACGTATCCGGAGAACAGGGACCCGACCCGCAGACGGCGCCTGCCAGCAGGGGTGTGGTCGCGCATGGTGGCTCCGGCGGCTCGGTGACCCCGGACCCGAACTTCTCGTGGAGCCCTTCGCCGGGCTGGTCACTCGCCAGGTGCACGACCTTGCTCAACCGCCGCTGACGCCTCGCCGAACGACACAACGAGACGCACCCATTCCCGGCGATCAGGCCGCCGCCGATCCGTCTCTCGCTCAGCCCGCCATCGGAGTTGCCACGCGTCTTGCAGGTCGAGGTAGAGTGTCGCGAATCGCTCACGTCGGACTTACGAGCGGAGGCCGTAGCTCGCGATCAAGTCCGGTCGTTGCGACAACTGCGTTTCGAGGCGGCTATCTGCCCAAAGCTCGATGAACGGAAGTTTCCCATCGACGTTGTGCTTCTCGACGATCGCCACCGCGTCGGTGGTGAAGCGACCGCTCGTCGCGATCACCAAAGTCCGAACGACCGGCGGCTCCCAGAGCGACAGCGCCGCCAAGGTATTCGTGATGTCGGCAGGTGCGACAGATTTGGACGTCCAGTGCTTGGCCTGCACGATGACCCGCTCGGTTCGCGTCGTCCCGCCGTCGTCCCTTATGACGCGTTCAGCGGACAGATCGCGGCCCCGATCGGGCGCGCGCGTCTTCATCAACCACTCGACGTTCTGGTAACTGGGAAAGCCGCGTAAAAGGTCAAACAGCAGTCGCTCGAAGCCGTCGTCATCAAGAGCACCCCAATCGAGCCCGATGCTTGCACCACCTGCGGGTTTCGCGGAAGCAGCTACGCCGAGGTCGACCGCTGGCACCGGCAAAGGGTCGGATTCGGAGAGACTCGCGGCCTCAATGTCAGCCCGGACAGACGGCCAATCCATCTCGGCGATGTCGTGCCAATCGTGCCCCTGACTGAAACGGAGATGCCGGTGAAGATCGCCCCATCGTCCCTTTCGGTCAGTGGTGTCGCCGAGCAACCGCTCGATCTCGCTGATCGACTCCTCCACCGCCTTCGTTCTGAGATCGTCCACGCGATCGGACGAGTCCCGCGCAACGGAATCAGTGATCTGACCAAGGGTCGCGTTGATCGTCGACACGAGATCGTCGAGGCGCTCGTGAATCGCCCGGCGACGCGCTTGAGCAAGTTTGAATCTGTACTCGTCGAGCTGTTGGCCCGGCTTCTCCAACTCGTTCATGAGAGCGAAAGCAGGCTCGCCGATCTCGAAGTAATCGATGAAAGATTGCCCCGCCTCGTCGATGTCGGGCAGCTCCTCGGTGACTGTGAACCCGTCGATCGGGGGCAGCCCCGCGAGCAGCGGCGTCCACGCCCGACGCAGATCCTCATACTCCCGATTCGTACCCCGCTGAGGGCTCGACGGGATCATCGGCTCCGCGCGGTCCCAGATCGCTTGGAGCTTGGCAAGGTTTGCCGCGGCGCGATCCATCACCTGTAGCAACTCGTCGAGATTCACCCCACTAGTCTCCCAGCACCCGAATTCCGGAGATGTATGTCAGCGTCGACGTGTCGAACTGACGGAGCCAAGCAGTGGATGCCGGATGTCGCGGCCGGCCGCACCAGCGGGCATTTCCGGGGCGGAGGTCACGGGCGTCTGCTGCTCACCTGACTGCCGAAAAGGCGGTGGTCTCGTGACGGTCTCGATGCGGGTGATGAGCGCTGGAGACGGCTACAAGTACCTCCTGCGTACGGTCGCGGCCGCAGACGGCGATCGGACTCTCTCGACGCCGTTGACGAGGTATTACGTGGAGGCGGGCACCCCACCCGGGCAGTGGCTCGGCTCCGGCGTCGCCTCACTCGGCAAGGGCCAGCTCGCGGTCGGGGACCGGGTTTCGGAGGCCCAGCTCCAGCTCGTGATGGGGATGGGTCGTGATCCGATCACCGGCGACGCGCTCGGCCTCGCGTTCCCCGCCTACAAGTCGGTCCCGGAGCGGATCGAGGCCCGGATCGCCGATCTCGACCCATCGCTGAGTCCGGGCGCGAAAGGTGAGGCGGTCGCGCGAATTGAGGCTGAGGAGGCCGAGCGTGGGAAGCGTCGCGCGGTGGCCGGGTTCGACTTCACCTTCTCGATCCCGAAGTCGGCCTCGGCACTGTGGGCGGTCGCCGACGCCGGGACCCAAGCCCTGATCGGTGAGGCGCATCATGCGGCGGTTGCGGAGGTGGTTGCGTTCATGGAGCGTGAGGTTGCAGCCACCCGGTCGGGCGCAACCGCCGGCGACGGTGCCGTTGCGCAGGTCGATGTCACCGGGTTGGTGGCGACGGCGTTCGATCACTTCGACTCCCGCGCCGGCGACCCCCACCTGCACACCCACGTCGTCATCTCCAACAAGGTCCAGACCGCGTTCGACGGCAAGTGGCGGTCCCTGGATGGTCGGCCGATGCACGCCGCCGTGGTCGCCCTGTCGGAGCTGCACGAGGCGGTGTTCGCCGACCACATGACCCGCACCTTCGGCGTCGAATGGGAAGCCCGCGACATGGGCCGAGACCGCAACCCGGCCTGGGCGATCAGCACGGTGCCAGAAGAGCTGGTCCAGGAGTTCTCCACCCGTGCCCGGCACATCGACGCCGAGAAGAACAGGCTCATCGCCGAGTACGTCGCCAAGCACGGCCGCCAACCCTCCACAGCCACGATCATCAAGCTGCGCGCCCAAGCCACCCTCGCCACACGCCCGGAGAAGCAGGTGCGGTCGCTGGCCGACCTGACGGCCGAGTGGCGCACCCGCGCCACCGGGGTACTCGGCCAGGACGCCACCGACTGGGCACGCACGATCACCGACAACGACAAGCCGATGCTGCTGCGCGCCGACGACGTACCGCTCGATGCCATCGGCGAACTCGGCCAGACCGTGGTCGAGGTGGTGGGCGAGAAACGGTCCACCTGGCGGCGCTGGAACCTCATGGCCGAGGCATCCCGGCAGACGATGGGCTGGCGCTTCGCGACCATGCACGACCGCGAAGCGGTCGTCGCGATGATTGCCGACGCCGCCGAGCAAGCCTCGCTCCGGCTGACGCCGCCCGACCTCGCCACCTCACCCGTCGCGTTCCGGCGGGTGGACGGCACCAGCGTGTTCAGGCCCAAGCACTCGACCGTGTTCTCCTCCGAGCTGCTCCTGGCCGCCGAAGACCGACTGCTCGACCGCTCCCGCACCACGACCGGGCCGACCGTGCCGCTGGCGACGGTCGAGAAGATCACCGCTCGTCCCGATGCGGAGGGTCGGATGCTCGGCGAGGATCAGGCCGACGCGCTCATGAAGATCGCGGTCTCCGGCCGTGTCCTTGATGTGCTGGTGGGCCCGGCCGGGGCCGGGAAGACGACGGCTATGTCGGCGTTGCGGCGTGCGTGGGAGAAGGCGCACGGCGAGGGCTCCGTGGTCGGGCTGGCGCTGTCCGCGGTGGCCGCGCAGGTTCTCGCTGAGGACTTGGGGATTGCGACGGAGAACACGGCGAAGTGGTGGCAGAACCACCTCATGTACGGCACCGACTTCGAGGCCGGTCAGCTCGTCATCATCGATGAAGCCTCTCTCGCTGGCACCCTGTCGTTGGATCGGATCACGCACCGGGCTGAACGAGCCGGTGCCAAGGTGCTACTCGTGGGCGACTTCGCCCAGCTCCAATCCGTCGACGCCGGTGGTGCGTTCGGGCTCCTCGTGAACGACCGCGACGACGACGCGCCCGAGCTGGTCGACGTGCACCGCTTCGTGAACACCTGGGAGAAGACCGCCTCCCTCGCTCTGCGCCACGGTCGTACGCAGGTGATCGACACCTACCTCGACCACGACCGCATCCACGAGGGCGATGGCGAGGCGATGAGCGACACCGCCTACATCGCCTGGCGCGCCGACCGGCAGCGAGGGTTGGTGTCGGTGCTGGTCGCCGAGACCCGCGACCACGTGAGCGCCCTCAACCAGCGGGCACGTGCCGACCTGATCCTCGACGGCAGCCTGAAACCGGGCCGGGAGGTCGAGTTGGATGACGGCACCACTGCCGGGGTGGGGGACACGGTCGTCACCCGCCGCAACGACCGCCGCCTACGAGCCGGGAAGGACTGGGTACGCAACGGTGACACCTGGACCATCACCGGCGTCCGCGACGACGGGTCGATCACGATCCGCAGGACCGGCCGCCGGTTCGGCGGCTCCATCGTCCTCCCGGCCGCGTATGTGACCGATCATGTCGATCTGGGTTATGCGATCACCGCCCACAGAGCGCAGGGCGTCACCGTCGACACCGCACACGTCCTGGTGGAACCGACCACCACACGGGAGAACTTCTACGTCGCAATGACCCGCGGCAAGCACGCCAACCACGCCTACGTGATCCTCGACCGGGCCAACGAGCACGCCCACCCGCACCCAGGCGACAACCCCGACGCCACGGCCCGCTCCGTCCTCTACGGCGTCCTGCAACACGTTGGAGCCGAGCTGTCCGCGCACGAGACCATCACTACCGAACAGGAGCAGTGGGGGTCGATCGCCCAGCTCGCCGCGGAGTACGAGACGATTGCTGCCGCCGCCCAACGAGACCGCTGGGCCACCTTGATCAAGTCCTCGGGCTTGACAGCCGACCAGGCGGACGCCGCGATCGAGTCCGAGGCGTTCGGTGCGCTCACCGCGGAGCTGCGCCGTGCCGAGGCCAACCACCACGACCTCGACACTCTGTTCCCGCGACTCGTGGCAGCCCGCGGGTTCACCGATGCCGACGACATCTCCTCTGTGCTGCACTACCGCGTTTCGCGCGCCACAGCATGCCCGGCTGGCTCGGGTCGTGCTCGCAAGACGCCGCGGCTGATCGCCGGACTCATCCCGGCTGCGGACGGCCCGATGGCAAGCGATATGCGGCAGGCACTCGATGAGCGGCGCGAGATGATCGAAGCTCGCACTGATGCCGTGCTCGACACCGCACGTGAGACCGGCGAAGCGTGGGTGCAGCATCTTGGCGAGCCACCCCGCGGTCAGCGCCAAGCCGCTGCGTGGCGACGTTATGGGCGCACTGTCGCGGCCTACCGCGACAGATACGGCGTCACGGATGACCGACCGCTGGGATCGCCGCCGCAGTCCACGGCGCAGAGCATCGACGCCGCTCGTGCACGAACTGCTCTCGATCGAGCACGTGGCTTCATCGTCCAAGCGAGCGATGTACCGCAGCATTCACCGGGACGCGAGGACGTCGAGCGCTCGTTGTAAGCGTGGCGCGATTTCGGCATTTCCGAAGCTTGCAATCGACTTGGTCTGACTGTGAGGGTCAGCCATTGCCGGTCGGCGTCGCTGATGATTGTCCATCGCCACGTCCTTTGCGGGTCGGCCAGGGATACGCATTCCAAGCGTTCAACAGAATCGGATTTTCGGTATCAGTCTTCTTACCGATGTCACGCAGGCTGACGACACCTCCTGCACTCTTCGCCATCTCTGCGAGGAGCAGCGGCTCAACGTCTTTGCCGTGCGTCACGAGCCACTCGACTTCACGCGCGCTCGCCGCGGTTACAGGAACATCTGGGAGCCTCCCGCCGGGGATGGCCGCAACGTCATGGTCGAGAAGGTATGCGGCCCCGGTATAGAACGGCTCCGCCGTGACGATCAACCCCAACATGGGGCGGTCCGTTGGGATGTGCGTGAACGCCGGGTGATTGTCAGCAAGATGGCTGACGGTCCGGGTCAACTGCTTCCGTGCGCCGCCCAGGGTCTCGCTGAGCGAGTTCATCAGCGTCGCATCGCCGGCGCGTGCTGCCGGGCCGAGGCGGCGAGACTTGACCTCAACCAAGATGACCAGATGGGGCAGGATCACAAACCAGTCAACGCTCTTGTGACCGCCACCCTTGCCGAAGACAATCTCGGGTTCGACCTCCGCGTCCTCGATCAGTCTGAGTTGTCGACCAATGTAGTGCTCGAACAGGCCTCCGAGATCATCCGCGAAAGCCTTGCCGTGCTTGGCCATCCCGGCGTAGTACAAGCCTCCCGGCGTGACCGTCCGCATGATCAGACGCGTCGCTGGAGCAACCGGCTCCCCGTCGCCCATGTCCACGAACGGCGTCGCCATCAACGGGTTGTAATCGAATCGGGCCGCTGTGGCTGTTCCGACGGAGTGGTCGTTGAAGGCAGTCCGAAAGGCTGCGGGTGTCGTGGTGAGCCTAGAGGCGATCGTCTCTATGTTCCTCCGCGGATAGAGCTTCAGCACCTCAGCGAAGTTTGGCTGATCCAGCCAGCCAGGCTTATATGCTCCACCGTTCTGGAAGGCACCCACTTGGAGGAAGAACGTCGCGCCGATCGCCTCGCGGAACGGAACTCCGTCGAGCATGGCCGCCAGCGAGTCCTCTGTGATCACTCGGGTCTCGACATCGGGCAGGCCCTCGACCATCCAGGCGTGGGAGCGAGCAAGTTCCTCGAACATCGACTCCTGGTAGGGGAACTGCTCGTACGTGACCCGAGTCATCAGTCTGACGAGGAAGTCCTCGGACCCCACATCGGCATCGTCGATGTCCATCGCGATCTGGAACTTGTGCATCAGCTTCCGCAGCGCCTCCTCATCGACGACCTTCGAGCGATACTCATTGCCGTAGAGAAGCGAATCTCGCGCGGCCGCAGCCAATCCCCACGGCGGCATCCGATGTTTCACAGCATCTGGATACGGCGGTTCGCCGAGCGATGCCGAGGCTTGCGCGATCGCCGGGATCAGCTCGCTGGGTTTGAAGGCGCGGCACGCTTGAGTGAATGCCGAGTAGGACAAGCTCGGATCGCGCGAGAAGCTCATAGACGCCCGTGTCCTTCGGATCGCCGTTGTCTCAACGTTGAGCGAATCCTCCGCGTGAGAGTGACGCTCAACATGGTGTTACGGGCGGCCGCAAGGTCGGTTGGCGCAGTCACGACGCATCCGGGAGGAGCACATCTTCGATGACACCGGAGCTTGCAGATGTACGTACACGCAGCGTGGGCACGTACCTTGCGCGGTAGTCTTCACCGTCGATGGGGTCGGAGTCGTCCCATTCATGGACTACTACGCGCAGGGTGTTGGTCAATCGCCCGATGAGAAGCGCAAGTGGGAACGGGCACCGCAGCAGGAGGTGCACCTCGGCGTTGGCGTTGTCGTTCGACAGGGCACGGATGTGCGCGGCGACGTCGGCAGCGATCAGGCCTGCATCAGCGGGGTCGAGGAGCGTGCCGCTCGCACCTGTGAGATGACGCCAGGCCGCAAGAAACGGCCTATGGTCTTCGATATAGCGGGTGAAGGCGGTGTCACTGCGTTGGGGCAGGAGATCGACATACACGGCTACGGAGGGGCGGCCGGTCGTGATGGCAGATGGGTCGCCGCCTTGATCTGCGATCTGTACTTGCGGCTGTTCGATGAACCGCGCTTCGCCATCGCTCGCCCAGGTGGCGCCCTGTTGGTCGATCACGTCCATGTGCCCGATTCGAGACGAAGGCAAAGCCGCCCCGATTGCGAAGGCCACGGAGAGATGAGCCCCTCCAGCGACACGCAGGCGATGTGCCCCGGAACGGGTCACGGCATCGGGGAGGAGGCCAATGGTGTCCTTGAGATCTCGGAGCCCCTCGGTGCTCGGAAGCCGTTCGTGATCGGAGGGCCTGAGCCGGATGTCCAGTTCGTCACCGGTTCGGTCATAGACCTGTGGCGTGTTCCTGGTCTGGAGGCTCAGGCGGAACGTCGGGTCGGTTGCCTCGATTCGCTTGCGAAGAGACGCGATCCGGTGCCAGACCAAACCGCGGATCAATGCCAGCAGACCATCGCGCTCGGCGGATCGCTGATCTACACCGCTCAAGGTGCCGGGACGAATCTCTAGGAGCCGGTCAGGAGCGTCGTAATCTGTTCCGCCGTCCTCTGTCTTCACCGAGTTGACGATGCCGAGCGCAAACACTTCGTGGTCGCGGTGTAGTTCAAGGAGTTGAGGTGCTTCCAGCGTCTTCACGACTCTGCTGTTCACCACGTCCGGCGTCGTCACAAGAACGCCGCCGGAGATGCCGCCCGCTATCGCTTGCTTGAGTCGGGCCTCGGTGTCGCCTGGCGGCAGATCGTCTCGGTCCCGCCAGACAGGGATGCCGGCAGCCCGCAGGAGCCAGGCGAGCTCCCCAGCAACACCAGTACCGTCCTTCTGTCGGTACGAGATGAAGACAGGGTCTGCTGGGTCAGGGGCGGCGGAATCGGATGTCATGGCGTCTCCTTGTGTTCATCAGCTACGAAGGCGGCGTGCCTCACCGCATCACTGGCGTACGGGCTGTTTACGGCAGGCGCCGTAGGAAGCGTCTCGGGTACCACTGCCACGATGCGGTCCCGTTCTACGAGCCAAGTTGCAACGACCACGCGTGCCGATGAATCGAATCCAGCGATGATCGCGACGAACTTGTCGAACCCCAGTTCGGGGTCGTGCAGATGGCGCATGTAGGAGTGGAGATCAACCTCGCTCGGGGAGAGTCCTCCGGTCGGGTGGGTGTGCCATTCGCCTATCCACTGGCTACGGTCCTCCGACCAGGCGGAGTCCGCGAGACGCCGGGCATGGTCGAGGTCGCGCATGAAGGTGCGTTCGCCGCGGGTGGCTTTGGGTCCAGGTCCGCCGGCGTGTCGGATGACGATCCCATCAGTCGCGTCGTCCCCGAGCAAGATGCCGCCAGTTTCGAGTCCGTCGACGGACCGCAACGCCTCGCGCGCGATTGCGCTGAGTGCGACGTCAGTGATCGTCACCGGAGTCACCTCTCGCCGCGCTGTCATCCTGGCGAGCAGGTCGGACACGATGCGCGAGGTCTGGGGATGGACGACCACCGAACATCGCCGGCTTGGCTGAGGTCGAACGGGGCTGCGAGGTCACCCGTTGGTCGAAGACCGATGATGGCGTGTTCGCCGGGAACCTGCTGGGTGTGGTCGCCGTGAAGCGATTCCAGCAGTGTCGCGATCGCTACTTTCGCGGCGAACGTGCCGACGTATCGGAGATCGGGCGGCACAGCCGTCATAGGCTGATGGACGCGCCCGGTGCCGTAATCCAACTCCTGATCCGCCTCAGCGTCCATCGCTCCCTGATCTGCAAGCTGCTGCCGTAGACAGAGGAGACATCCGAACCGGGGCGTTGGTCGCAGCCTGATGACTTCTCCGATCGAGCCATTGTCGAGCACGCACGCCAAGATCGCCGCCTTCTGTGCGCGTCTGGAGAGGTGGCTGACGACACGCCTGGGAGCAATACCGTCTGCGGCACACAGCACCAGATCGACGCGGTCGACGATGGGCCGGATGTAGTGGGCCTCGGCAACCAGGTCGCGTCGGTGGGCGACCACTGTCTGTTGCGGCCAGTGCTGGGCCAGGTGATCTTTCATGGCCGTCACCTTGTATCGCCCGACGCTTTCGGCTCCGAGAGTGTGGCGGAGCATGTTGTGCCAGAGGAATCGGTCCGGGTCGACAAGTTCCACGCGTCCGACTCCGTATCCTGCGAGCGCCTCTGCTGCGGCGCTACCGATGCTGCCGCAGCCCACGACCATGATGCTGTTGGCGGCGAGCTGCTCGATCGGCCACTTGCCAGCCAACTGTGCCAGGCCAACAACTTCTGGCTCGATCTCGATAGCGAGCGGTTCCACACCATCGCGCCGGACGGCCCAGCCCGCAAACTCCGAGGCACCGGCCTCCACCAGTTCTGGTGGAAGATCGGGGTCGTGAGTGACGACCACGCCAAGGTTGTTGCCGGGGTCGGCAACGCCCGGCACCAGCTCCCTGAAATCCTTGAAGCCTATGGAGATATCGGGGCGCCTGGACAAGAAGAGATGGTGAAGATGGGCGTCGTTCGGTGCCACCCTGATCCACTGAGCTGCATGGTGGGGGTCGCCTGAACGAAGCGCGGCGTACTCGCGTGGGACGTCGGCTGGAAGACGGATGTCTTTGCCGGTTTCCACGGCCTGGACGACGTACATATCGTCCGCGGGAACGCGGCGGAGTACCAGCGCTCCGCCCGAGAGGTTGGAGCTTGCGATCTTGGTGACCGCGTCTCTGGGCATCACGATGTAGGGGTTACGAGGAGACACCTGTGTCTCCCGCCTCGGTCGGGTCCGGTGTTGGAGCTGCTCGCTGAATCGCTCGGTCAATCAGGTGGTCGTGCGAGGGGTCAGAGACGATGCCATTGACCGACATCTCATTGATGACTCCCGCCTTCATGAGGGCGTACTCGATCCGCCACCCCGATGCCTTCGCCAGAAGCTCGGTGAGGCTGGCCTCGGGCTGCCAGCCGCCATCGCTCTGGAGCAGACAGAGCGATCCTCCTGGGGCAACGTGCCATGCGGACTGTGTCTGTTCCCAGATCGACGGCTCCGGATCGAGGGAGTAGATGGTCGGCGGAACCATCGGGTGCGCTGCGGAGTAGATGACGAGCACTCGCAGTTCTTGGTCCCCGAGCAGCTCATCGAGAGCATCGGGCTGTGGCCGCTCGAACGGCCAGCGGGGGAGGACGCCGATCCATCCGCCGTGCGGCAAGCCGTCGTCTGCGGGGCTCTGGTATTCGAGCAATGGCGCGAACGCCTGGACCTCATTCTGATCGCGCGCCAGTCGCACAGGTTCGCGCTCAGTCCAGAGGACGGGGTTGAGCGCCGTGGTGCCCACACCGCGATCTGGACCTTTTGCGCGAGTCATCCCTGCGGAGTGTCCTTCACCGGACGGGGCGCCGCGGGCACGACCGCGGGCGCCGGATTGCCAGTGGAGGCAGGAGGCTTCGGGAAGTCGTCCCCAAAGACCTCACCCCAGTGATTGATCGCAGCCGCAGCGTCATTGTTCGCCTGTGCCTGGAACGCCTTGATGGCGTTGTCTCGCGCGGACCGCAGGGCGTCGGCGAACGCGTCGTAGTCGATGTCAGGCTGAATCGGTCCGCAGAGTCCAGCGGGATCGGCGACGTCGTTCCCGCCCTCGATGTGGTAGCAGGCGCTTACGAAGAACTGCTTGATCGCAGCCGCCTGGTTGACGTCCGTAGGCAGGAAGTCGAGTGCGAGGACCTCCATGACGAGAGACTTGATCTTGGTGTCTTGCTCGGCGGCCCACCACTTGAGCATCCGAACAGTGCCGGCGAACTTGTTCCACTGCGCGTGTCGATCCGCGACCTCGGCGATTAGGAACTCGGGGTCGCAAGCGACCCAATCTTCTGAGAGTGCTTCAGGAATGAGGAGTCGCCCATCGCGGCGAAGCGCGGGCATGGCGTCGACCGTGAACGCGTGAGGATCATCAGGGTCATCCAGGAAGCACTTGACGGCATGGTTGCGCCACCGGGCCAGGCGGACCGCCTGGTCGTATGTGCCGTTCGTTGCCCCGAGCAGCGTGTTGACGCGCTCGCGGGTGTGATCGAGAGCGTCCGCGGCGGAGCTTCCCGGCGAGCCCCACTCAGGATGCTCATCCTGATCAAAGACGACGATCACATCGACGTCATGGATCGGGTCCTTGTGTGTCCCTCGCGCGAGCGATCCGGACGCAATGACTTCCTTCACATCGTCCTCGGTGCCGAAGGCGCCCTTGAAGAGATCGCGGCGAGTGCGTGCTTCGCGGACGTGTGTGATGTCGGCATTCACGACGTCCTGAAAGGTCTTGAAGGCGTCAGTCACACTCATAATCGTTCTCCTGATTGGTCCGTCTGTTCGATCACCGTAGTTACTGCCACCGACATTGCTGCGCGGGGCAGGGCAGGCTCGCTGCCTACTTCTTCTTGCCTCGCCTGCCGTTGCTCTCGTTGGTCGTGGTCTTCGGGTGACGCTTCACCGTGGACTGCTTCACGAACCGCCCGGTGACCGCGCTACGCCCTCGCTTGCCTGCCATGCTCCTCACCTCCTTTGCGTTCCACACTCGATGCTACGTTTCAATTCTAACACACTCCGTTTCGGAGGCGACGAGGTGTCGCAGATGTGACACACTGGGTGCATGGCCAAGACCACGATCAACACGGCCGCGCTCCACTCCGCCCTCGACGCCGCGCGTCAGGAGCGGCAAATCTCCTGGCGGGCACTCGCCGGCGAGATCGGCGTGAGCCCCTCGTTGCTGTCTCGGCTCGGCAACGGCCTCAAGCCGGACACCGACGGTTTCGCCACGATCATCGCCTGGCTCCGACTCCCGGCCGAGGACTTCTTCGAGCACGAGGGAGAACGTGACGCCAACGACGACCGTGAACCCGACCTCATGGCGCAGCTCGCGCCGCTCCTGCGCGCCCGGAAGGACCTCAGCGAGACCGACGTCAAGTACCTGCAACAGGTCATCGGCGCGACCATCGAACGTGCACGGGCACAGGGATGACTCGTGCGTCGAGGATTCAAGACCGAGGCGAAGAGCCTCGCACTGGAGCTACGAGCCGAGATCGGTCTCGACGCCCACGCGCCTTTCGACCCCTACACCTTCGCTTCTGAGTACGGCATCCCCGTCGTCCAACTCAGCGACCTCGATGGTGGCGCGCGTGACCACTTCCTGCGAGCGGACGGAAGCGCACTGTCCGGGGCGCTGATCCCGAACGGGAGCGGCGTGGTCATCCTGGAGAACGACGCTCAGCCACTGACCCGTCGTCGCACCACCATGTGCCACGAACTCGCCCACGTCGTCCTGGAGCACAAGTTCGGCGTCTCTCTTTCCGACGAGAGGAAGTGCGGGCTCGGCGGCGACCAAGAAGCCGAAGCCGACTGGCTCTCAGGGGAGATGCTGATCCCCAACGACGGAGCATTCCGGCTCGCCCGAGCGAACGCCACCGACGAGGAGGCAGCAGATGCCTACGACGTCAGCCTCGCAGTCGCCCGCTGGAGGATGAACCACAGCGGCGCCCGCAAGGTCATGGAACGCGCTCGCGCCAAGTGGGCCAACACAGCCAGCTCCTACCGCTAACCGCGATCCCGCTACCGGCGATCGACCCGCGCTCGGCGCGAGTTCGCCGGTCCCTTCCGTCCTGTCCGGCCCGGGCGTATACTCGGCGTTGAGGTGGATTTCTCCTCTGTAGCGCGCCGCTCGCGGCAGACCCCCGGGTCACTCTCCAACGCACTGCCTCACCAGATGCACTGTGCGATGGAGAGGAACAAGACCATGATCCGTCTGATCTGGACCGTCAGCGTCCACACCCGCTACTTCCTGCGGCGCTATATGCCCACCAACATCCTGCTGGATGCGATCCGCACCCGCCGACGCGGCTTGAAGTGGGGTATCCCCGCGATGCTGCTCGCGATCCCGTACCTGCTGATCGCGAACGTCTGCGTCGAACTTGTCGAGCAGGGTGGCCCCGGATGGCTCCACCTTGTAGTGCTGTGGGCGATCTGGAACATGCTCAAGATGCTCTGGATCGGGCCGGTCAGCGCTGTGCTCCTGATCCGCGCCCATGTCCGCGAGACCGTCACCGCCCGTCGTGAGCGCGCCAGCTTGCGTTCCGAAGCAGACGATGCCGAAGAGCGCGCCGCGGTGGACGCGATAGGTGTCCGGTGAAGTGTGAGAACTCAGGCACCGACCCGGCGACGACCGCCAGCACGGATCGTTCCACCGCTTGCGATCACCGCCGAGCGCACGGCCTCGGTGCTGACTGCGAGTCGTGCGGCGACCTGAGCGAGCGTCAGCCCACCCGCATAGAGCTGGGCGGCGTCCTGTCGGGTCGCGTCCGGCAACTCCGGTCGGCGCGCTGCCAGGCCCGCCTGCCGGGCTATCTCCCGCACGGTGCCGCGGTGCACGTTGAACCGCGTCGCCAGCTCCCGCACGGGCACACCATCGGCGTACCCGGCGATCAGCTCGGCTCGATTGGAGACGCTCAAACGGGTTTGAGACTGACGCGAATTCTCACGCACCGGACCGCGCTCATCGGCGATCTGAGCACCCCGAGTGCGCGGCCGACGAGCCCGCGAACCCCGTAGAACGCGGGAAATCAGCGATCCGAGCGGCTTCCGGGGGTTTGAGAAGCTGCTACGGAGGTCCACCGCGGTCGCGACCATCCTTGATCCCGGCCCCGCCCCACGCCCGTCATCCCGGCGGATGCCGGGATCTCTGGGTCCGGGGTCGCGCTGCCAGGCTGTCGGTACTGGTGCGCGCGCCTCGCCGAGCCGGCCGTCGCGGCCTGGCGACCCATGGCGCCGGGCTGCCGGGCTGAGGGGCATGCCGCGATGACGGGCAGGCACCGGACTGCCGGGTTGAGGGGCATGCCGGAATGCAAACCACTGGTTCGGGCGCAGGCCGCGGTGCCGCGCCTGTCGCTGAATGGCTGATTCGACACGCGCTCGCTGCATCCAAACGCGCTGCTCGCGAAGAAATAGGGGTGGAACTGCGTATCGCGCAGCTCTCGACCGAAGGGACCACCATGCAACTCCGACGCACCATCGCCGCCATCGCTGCCGGCGTCGTCACGTGCACCGCAGGCGTCATTCTCGGCCCGACCACGGCGCACGCCGCCGAACTGGGCGACCGCAGCCTCGCGGCCGTCCTCACCTCCGACGGCAACCGGTTCGACCGCAACTGGTACGACTACGACATCGTCACCGAGGCGGTGCTCGCGGTCCTCGCGGCCAAGCCCGACAGCCCGGTCAAGGTGCTCACCGACGGCTCGGTGCCGCTGACGGCGTTCATTCCCAACGACCGCGCCTTTCAAGTGCTGGTGCACGACCTGAGTGGAAAGCGGTACAGCTCTGAGAAGACGGTGTTCAACAAGCTCGTGGCGGCAGTCGGGGTCGACGCCGTCGAGAGCGTCCTGCTGTATCACGTGGTGCCCGGGGCGACCATCGTGGCCAAGGACGCGCTGAAGGCCGACGGTGCCAAACTGGCGACCGCACTGCCCGGGGCGTCCATCACCGTCGACGTGAAGAGCAAGTGGCTGAAGCTGATCGTGCTGAAGGACCAGGACCCCAACGACCTCAACCCCCTGATCAACCCGTTGGCGTTCGACATCAACAAGGGCAACAAGCAGGTCGCACACGGCATCGTGCTGGTGCTGCGGCCGCTGGATCTCTGACCACCGCACGTGACGGGTTCCCCCTGGTTTCCCCCGGTCGGGGGAGCCCGTCGCATCACCAGCCGCAATATACTGACCGCGTGTCGGGCGAATCGGGCGAGGCTGCGGCCGCAGACCTTCTCCCGAGGCTGAAGGACGGCGATCAAGCCGCTCTCGCAGAGCTGTTCCACCAGCACGCCACCTTGGTGCACACCCTGGCGTTGAGGCTGCTGGGCGACCACCACGAGGCTGAAGAGGTCACCCAGCGGGTGTTCGTGGCCGCGTGGCGCAGCCGACACACGATCGACCCGGCACGGGGGTCCGCCCCGGGCTGGCTGGTCGGTATCACCCGGCACGTCGTCGCCGACCGGCTGGCGCAACGGGCGCGGGTCGTCCGCGATCTGCAGGCAGCCCGCACTCGGGCGGCCACCCTGCCTGAACCGACCGCTCTCGACGCGACGGTGATCGACAGGGTGCTCATCGCTCAGCT
>JAWKJW010000052.1:0-1514 GCA_041393555.1 Tessaracoccus sp.
GCACCCGGACTCATGCTTGCACAGTGCTAGCATCGGTATATGACGACCCTGTACATCCGTGAGGTGCCCGAGTCGGTGGCGCAGACGCTGAAGGAGCGGGCCGCTGCGCAGGGCAAGTCGCTGTCTGCCTATGTCGGGGCGGAGTTGGCCAGGATTGCCGCACGTCCGACCAATGAGGAGGTTGCGGCGCGGCTGCGTGCCAGGGACCGCTCGACGGGGCCGAGCGCCGACGAGATCGTGGCCGCGGTCGAGGCCGGCCGTCGGTGATCGTCGTGGACGCCTCAGCCATGGTTGAGGCGCTGGTGGGGCGCGACAGCGATGATGACCTGCTCACCGCGCTGGCCGGCGATATTGACGCGCCGCACCTGTTGGATGTCGAGGTGCTGTCGGTGCTGCGTGGACTCGTCCTGGGCGGGAAGCTCGATCCGGTCGACGCGGTGAGCGCCCAGCGGGACTACTTCGCGTTCACCATCACCAGGCACGAGACGGAACCGCTGGCCGAGCGTATCTGGCAGTTGCGTCACCAGTTCACTGCCTACGACGCGAGCTACCTCGCCCTTGCCGAAGCCCTGCAGGTGCCCTTGGTCACTTGCGATGCCAAACTCGCAAGCCGCGGCCACAGCGCCGAGATCCATCTCGTGCCACGAACGAACTGATCTGCCGCAGATCGCTACGCTCGTCTGCGCCGCCGAACGGCCGGTAAGGCAAGACACGGGTCGTCCCGAGAGGGTTCGAGAAGGGCTGGAAGTAGACCCCGGTCTTGCGCCGCGCGACATCCGGACATGCCGCCGCCCGTGTGGTTCGTCTTGTTGTCTCTCTGCCGCTGAGGAAGTGGCGCGTCGCGCCTGGTCCAGGGGTGCGCTCAACTACCCGGCTCTGCCGCGGTGGGCTCGTGCCATTTCGCGAGGATTTCTGCCGCCCGCTGGTAGGTACTGGTGCCGCTGGCCAGCGCGATGACCAAATCGTAGGCGTCATCGTCGGGGGCTTCGAGAGTGACCGTGTTGAGTCCGTAGAACACCACCGTGGCCAGCCAGCCGATCCGCTCGTTCCCGTCGACGAGGGCGTGGTTGCGGACAAGCGATTCCAGCAGGACCGCAGCCTTGTCGTCGATGCCGCGGTAGGCGTCGTCATCGAACACGCTGACCTGGGGCCGGTGTACTGCCGAGTCGAGCAGTCCGATGTCCCGGATCGGGCCGACGCCCAGATCCTCGATGAGGCTGAGGACATCTTCCAGGGTGAGGTATTCGATCACTGGCCCAGGCGGTCAAGCAGGTCGGCGTACCGCTCCCGGGCCGACGCCGACAGCGCGGTGACCGTGTCGCGGCGCAGCCGGCGCGACGCCGCCTCGTGAATCGCGCGCACGGTCGCCTCCTGCTTGCTCACGCCTTGCGCCTCGGCCAACTGGGCGAGCGCCCTCTCGTCGTCGGGAGTCAGCCGCAGAGTCATCGCCATACATCCATGATACCAGTGTGGTATCGCCCGATCAGTCTCCCGATGAGCAGGCATGGACCGAG
>JAWKJW010000053.1:0-1789 GCA_041393555.1 Tessaracoccus sp.
TGCGGTACCTGCCGCGACTACCGCGCGCAGTTCGATGCGCTGGCCGCGGAGTTCGCCGACGGGCGCTTCGTCTGGTTCGACATCGAGGACGATGCCGAACGTGTCGGGCACATCGACGTCGAGACCTTCCCGACCTTGCTCATCGAACGCGCCGGTCATGTGGTGTACCTCGGTGCGGTGTTGCCGGACCCGGGCCATGCGCGACGTCTCATCGCCTCGTTTGCCGGAATGACGGGGGATGAGGCGGGGCGATACGCGCAGGCAAACGCCGAGCGGGCCGAATGGCAGTCGCTCATGCCGACCCTGGAACCTGAAACCCGCGAGGGCTGAGCAGGCATGGACGAACCCCAGATTGTCACCTATCCCGGCAGCCCGTTCCGCCTTCACCAGCCGTTCCCGCCGGCCGGCGACCAGCCCGAGGCGATTCGCCTGCTGGTCGAGGGAATCGACGACGGCCTGTTGTTCCAGACCCTGCTGGGCGTGACCGGTTCGGGCAAGACCTACACGATGGCCAACGTCATCGCCCGCTGCGGCCGTCCGGCGCTGGTGCTGGCCCATAACAAGACGCTGGCGGCACAGCTCTACGCGGAGTTTCGCGAGTTCCTGCCCGAGAACGCGGTCGAGTACTTCGTTTCCTACTACGACTACTACCAGCCCGAGGCCTATGTGCCTTCGCGTGACCTGTTCATCGAAAAGGACTCGTCGATCAACGAGCACATCGAGCAGATGCGCCTGTCGGCCACCAAGAGCCTGATGGAGCGCCGGGACGTGGTGATCGTGGCGAGCGTGTCGTGCATCTACGGTATCGGCGATCCGGTGGATTATCACAGCATGGTGCTGCATCTGCGCGAGGGCGAGAAGGTGGCTCATCGCGAGCTGATCCAGCGCCTGGTGGCGATGCAATACACCCGCGCGGACCTGGATTTCCGGCGTGGGACCTTTCGGGTGCGCGGCGACGTGGTCGATGTGTTCCCGGCGGAGAACGCGGAGCTTGCGGTACGGGTGGAGATGTTCGACGACGAGATCGAGCACCTGACCCTGTTCGATCCGCTCACCGGTCACCTCAAGCAGAAGCTGGTGCGTTTCACCGTGTATCCGTCGAGTCATTACGTGACGCCGCGTGCCACCGTGCTTGAGGCGATCGAGCGGATCAAGGAGGAGCTGCGCGATCGCATCGAGCACTACCAGCGCAGCGGCAAGCTGGTGGAGGCGCAGCGCATCGAGCAGCGCACCCGCTTCGACCTCGAGATGCTCAACGAACTGGGTTTCTGCAAGGGCATCGAGAACTACTCGCGCCATCTCTCGGGACGCGGGCCGGGCGAGGCACCGCCGACGCTGATCGACTATCTGCCGTCCGATGCGCTGATGTTCATCGACGAGTCGCATGTGTCGATCGGGCAGGTCGGGGCGATGTACAAGGGCGACCGCTCGCGCAAGGAGAACCTCGTCGAGTACGGCTTCCGCCTGCCTTCGGCGATGGACAACCGGCCGCTCAAGTTCGACGAGTTCGAACGCCTGCTGCCACAGACCATCTTTGTCTCCGCGACGCCTGCCGCCTATGAGGCGGAACATCAGGGGCAGGTGGTCGAGCAGGTGGTGCGCCCGACCGGGCTGATCGATCCGGTGGTGGAGGTGCGGCCGGCGCTGACCCAGGTGGACGACCTGCTGATGGAGCTCAAGCGCCGGATCGAGGTGCATGAGCGGGTGCTGGTGACCGTGCTGACCAAGCGCCTTGCCGAGGATCTGACCGACTACCTGGCCGAGAACGGCATCAAGGTGCGTTACCTGC